>JAHHHT010000019.1 GCA_019359235.1 Oscillatoria princeps RMCB-10 | reverse complement strand
CGGTGCGAATCGCACAAGCCGCCACAACTTCCAAAAAGCGCGACTGATCGTCGTCAATTTCATCGCAGTGGATATCAATCAGCCTGTCATATTTTTCCGCTAATTCAAAGATGCGGTGAACCGACCGCACCCCATCTTCCCGCGTGAATTCATAATGGGGAATGCCGCCCACCGCATCCGCCCCCATCTCCAGAGCTTTTTCCAGCAGCGCCTCATTTTCGGGTTTGCCATAAATCCCATCTTGAGGGAACGCCACCACTTGCACTGCAATCCAGTCTTTGACTTCCTCCCGCACTTCCAGCAAACCTTGCAGCGCCGTCAGGCTCGGTTCGCTCACATCCGCATGAGTGCGAACAAACAAAACCCCTTGAGACGCTTGCAGCTTCAGGGTTTCTTTAGCGCGTTTTTTGACATCTGTCAAGCTTAAACTTTGCTTGCGCTCCCCCCAAATTTCAATCCCTTCAAACAGCGTGCCGCTGGCATTCTGTCGGGGCTCACCGGCACTCAAAGCGGAATCCAGATGAATGTGCGACTCCACAAATGGGGGGCTGGCCAACTTGCCCCCAACACCGATTTCCATATCAGCCCGATCGCCGAGCTGGGGCGCAATCGCCGCAATCAAGCCATCTTTAATGGCAATATCAACCAGCGAGCCGGTGAGCAGCCGGCACTCCCGGAGGAGTAAATCGTAGGGCTTCTGGGACATAAAAGCGCAATCTTACAAGCAGGCCGACATCATTAAACATAACATCGCCTTATCCCAGAAACCAAAAGGTCTGCCCTCCCCAGAGGCGGTAGGGCGCACCGGCGCACCCCACGTTTTCTTAGCCCCCTCCTACGCCAGCAGGTAATTCTGAAAATACTCCCAGTGTTCGTCCAGACAGTGGGATCTCAAGACATCCTTGGCTTTAGGCGTCAGCACCAATTTCCCCTCAGGAGTGGAGAAGCCGCAGTGGTCCTCTCCCGATCCCCCTTCAGCCAGTACCTGTTTCATGGTCTTGACGGCTAAAAAAAGACTGACCGTGAAGTTATGGTCAGATATCCATTCCTTGACATCTGGGAGTGCTGAAACCGCACTTTTCTGACTGTTTAAGGGATTTTCAAGCGTGTTATTACCCATTTGCATACCTGACCTTGACGGGAACCCTGTAACCCAAAACTTCTTCGCCACATTCATCATCCACTCTACCCCAGATTGTCTCTGTGATTCTACTCCGCCTCGCTCGGTGATAAATCCTTTGATTTTGCGTGATCTGTATCACTGAAAAATTGACAAAATTATGGCAAGAGCCGCTCCGTACCCGCCAGAGGTAGGGTGCGTTCCCCCGCTTCGATTACTCCAGATATGGGATGCTCCCTCTGGAAGCACCCTACTGTTGCTCCATCAGGGGGTAGGGTGCGTTCCGCTTCACCTCTTACTCCATACATGATGCAGTTGGTCGCGGAACGCACCCTACTGATTCACGGGGTCCGAGAACCCCGGTTTCTTTAAGAAACCGGGGTTCTGAAATTTACACTCCGCTCAGGGGAAACATTTTTAAGGATTTAGCTTTTCCTTTAAAGATTGGCTCCCACTCATGTTCTGCTTTTGGGTCTGAAGCGCCAATTCATAGTCAGCCTTGAATTGCAGCGCTTTGTTATAAGAAACAGCCGCTTCTTCCAGGCGCTTCAATTGCTCTAAAACCTCGCCCCGGCTCTGCCATGTCATTGGGTCGTTTGGGTCGAGTTCTAGCGACTTGTTGTAAGAAAGGAGCGCTTCCTGATAGCGACCTAATTTCCGCAGCGTTAAGCCCCGGTTCCGCCAAGCAGTTTCCGATTTCGGCTTGAGGGAGATCGCTTTGTCAAAGGAGGCGAGCGCTTGCTCATAACGGTGCAAAGCATCTAAAAGCCGTCCTCGTTCCTGCCAAGTCACGGCATCGTTTGGGTCGAATTGCAGCGACTTGTTATAAGAGGCGAGCGCTTCCTGATAGCGGCCTAATTTTTGCAGCGTGAACCCCCGGTTATGCCATGCCGTATCGTATTTGGGCTTGATTTGCAGCGCTTTGTCGTAAGCTTGGAGCGCATCAGAATAGCGCTCCAAGTCGTCAAGCGCGTAGCCGCGCCGGTGCCACGCCTCCGCATAATTTTGCTTCAGGTTTAACGCCTTGTCACAAGCGGAAAGCGCTTCTAGGGGGCGCTGCAAATTAGTCAGCGCATAGCACCGGCCATACCAAGCTTCCGCATAGCTGTCGCTGACTTTGAGCGCCTGGTTATAAGCCGCCAAGGCGTCAGAGTAGCGCTGCGTCTCCCGAAGCAAATCCCCTCGTTTCAGCCATTCAGCCGCGTCAGCTTTCGGAACCGGTGGCGGGGTAGATGCCGGCGAACTCAGCGTGGAAGGGGGTCGCACATCGATTCGCACAGAGGGCAAAATCCCAAAAATCGCGCAGACGACGGACACTGCGCCGGCGATAGCTGCCGGCTTAACCAGTTGCACCCCGCCAAAAGAAGGGTATCGAGAGCGAATCACCTCAATCGGTTGGAGCGCTTCCAGTGCTGTCGCTGCGTCGGGATAGCGATCTTTAGCGCTGGGAGCTACCATTTTTTCCAGCCACTTAACAAAACGCCGGTTCAGTTTGGGGAGCAGGTGTTTGAAATTAAAGCCACAGGTGTCGTTAATTAAGTTTCCGATATCTGCCGATGCAGTGCCGGTGAGGATGCAAATCAGCGTCCCCCCTAAACTGTAGAGGTCTGACGCCTCGGTCAGCGGGCGGTTGAACAGCTGTTCTGGCGGCATGAACCCCAAAGTGCCGGCGGCGACACTGCTGGTGGCAACTCCCCCGCTACTAATGCGGGCCAAACCAAAATCCACCAGGTAAACTTGGGGTCGCCCGCAAGGGTCGCCTTCTTCCAGCAAGATATTCTCTGGTTTAATATCCCGGTGAATCACCGGCGGAATGCGATTTTGCAGGTGGGCCAAAATTTCTAATACTGACACAGCAATGTGCTTGATTTCATCCGCAGCAAAACTGTGCCGGTCGGCGAGAGAAAAAGCCGATTTATATTCCTGCACCAGGCAAAACCCTGATGCGGTTTCAAACGAGTTCAGGTAGCTGGGGATACCCGCGTGATTTAGCTCTCTGAGAATTTGAATCTCGCGCTGATACGCTTTAAAGCCCGCCCAGCTGGCACCGGCTTCTGTGAAGCAGAACTGTTTAATTACAACCTGCCGGTCGCCAGCGAAGTCAATCGCCTGGTAGGTAATACGACCGCCTTCACGGTTGCGTCCCAGTTCCTGAATGACTTGATAGCCGTGGCTAGAAAAGTCTGGAAAGTGGCTCATTATCCGATCGTCTGCCAAAATTTTCTGGGTTTGGACAGGAGTGCTGTTGTCGCAGTTGCCTAGCAGATCCACTACCCTGATTGTCAGCAGTTCCAATCAACCCGCTCACTCCCATGAAAACGGGCTTCTACGCTTTTTGTTTCTTCTCGCGCCCACCTACTTTTTACCCTGCTGGCCTTCGTCATACCGGCACCTGCCCTGTCAGCATCCGTCAGGTTCCCACTTCCTATTCTGACATTTCTTGGATTGTCGCGCACGCTCTTCACCGCCCTCCCGCCAGAGCCGCACTCGCATCCGTTTTATTACTTTACCATCAAAACCGGAGGCTGCCCGACAGCACCATTCCATCGCAAGCCAACAAACGGCAGCTCGCCCCCGACTGGCACCTCACCGCCTTTTATATATATTATCCAACCGGACATTATGAAAGCTTAACAAATAATTTGGGCGGTGAGCTTTGCTTGGCTCCCTCCCCCTGCAATCAATCTGAATGCAAAAAACTTTTAATTATATCATCATTTCTTAATTGACCGGCATTAATTTCTTTCCCCCTCTCCCCCTCAGATGATCTCCCTTACCCCAGTTGCAGGGTGCGCCGGCGAGAAAGCGTGCGGCGGGCCCAAAAATTAATAAGTTTTGGACTCGCCGGCACTTCTGGCGCACCCGACGACTTGCGGGCAGCGCAACCGGGGAGCATCAAGGGTTGTCCAAATCTGCCGAAATAAATGCGATAATCATTTCAGCAGGCGGCAGGAGAGGCATATTTTTGGCCAGCTGAATCCCGGGAACGGGATTGAAACACCGAACCTCATTGTGCCTCTCCCAGCCGGCTGATCACCCGCTGGCAGTTCTGAATCGCTTCCTGGCAGTCGGGCTTAAGTTCCATGACGATCGAATAAGAACTGGCCGCCTCTTTATAGCGCTGTAACAATTCCAGCAGTTCGCCGCGTCTCAACCAAGCTTCGTACTGACCGGGCATAAGTTGAATCGCCCGGTCAAAGTTAGCCAAAGCCTCGGTGTAGCGCTGCATTTCACTCAACACCTTGCCGCGCCTCAGCCAAAAAGCGCCGTTTTCTGGCCCGATGCCCAGAGCGTCGTCATAGGTGGCCAGGGCGTCTGCGTACCGCTGCATTTGCTCCAGGGCGTAGCCGCGTTTCAGCCGAGCTTCCACGTCCTTCGGGCGAATTACAATTAATGTGTCATAGGCGGCGGTGGCCTCTTCATACCGCTGCATCTGCTCGAGTACCTGACCGCGTTTCAGCCAAGCCCGATAGGCCACACCCAAGTCATCCGGGTGCAGCTGAATGATTTTGTCATAAGCGGCAACCGCTTCTGCGTAGCGCTGCAGCTGCTCTAGCGCCTCGCCCCGCCCAAACCAAGCCTCAGAGAAGTCGGGTTGCAGCTGAATGGCATTGCTGTAGGCAATGATGGCATCCTTGTACCGGCGCAATCCGCACAGCGCCTTAGCGCGACCCAACCAGGCATCTGGCCATTTCGGATTCAATTTAGTAGCTTGGTCAAAAGAAGCCAGCGCCGCTGCGTACTGTCGCGATTCAGCCAGCGCCAAACCCCGCCCATGCCACCCTTGCGGGATATCAGGCTGCAGTTCAATCGCCTTGTCCAAGCAAGCGATAGCCGCTTCATACCACTGGTGCTTCAGCGCCATCCCTTTGTGATACCAGGCGGCGTAGGCATCAGGCTGCAGTATAATCGCTCGGTCGTAGGAGCTAACAGCGTCCGTGTACCGCTCCAGCTGCTCCAGAGCCAGCCCTCGCTGAATCCAAGCCTCCAAGCTGCTCGCGTTGAGTTGCAGCGCTCGCTCACAAGCCGCCACCGCCGCGTCGTAGCGCTTCAAAACCGCCAGCGTCATGCCGTAGTTGAGCCAAATCTCAAAGTTATCCCCTTTGAGGCGAAGCGCTCGCTCGTAAGCGTCAGCTGCCGGTGAAAACTGTTGCAGGTGCTGGAGCATGCGCCCTCGGTGATGCCAAACCGCGTGCGAGGAAGGCATCAGCTGGCAGGCTTTGCCATAAGCCTCAGCCGCAGCGGGGTACTGTTGCAGCGCCTCAAACGACCGGCCCTGGTAATACCAGGCTTCATCCCGTTTCGGATCGATTTGAATGCCTTGATCCAGAGAGGCCAGCGCCGCTTCATACTCCTGCAAGTGGTAGAGGCACTTCCCTCGCAATGTCCAGCTCCAGCCGTCGTCCGGCTTCAGTTGCAGGGCTCTGTCAAAGGCTGCGATCGCCTCGGAGTGCCGGTGCAACTTTTCCAGCGCCTTGCCCATCTGCAACCAAGCCGCATGCAGCTCAGGTTTGAGTTGAATCGCTTTTTCGTAAGCGGCAACCGCCTGCTCGTACTTGCCTTTTCTGTACAACTTGTTGCCGACCTGACAGTCGGAGGCTCCTGTCCGGAATTTAGAAAAAATTGAACTGGTAAAGCCAATCAACTGTTCTAGAGGCCCCTCCCTGTCCCTCAGTTGCCTCTCCCGCCGTCTGTCTCTGCGGCTGTCTTTGCTGGAAGGGCGGCTGGCAGAGCGGCTGGCATTTGAGGGATGCGGCTTTTGCTGGCGTTGGTCTGCGATCTGGGCGGAGTTAGACATAGAGGCTCGACTCTGGGGCTGACGCTATCACAACAGGCAATTTTTCTATCATCATATCGCTACCTTTGCCTCCGGCACGCTCGCACTGGGCACGCTCGCACTGGGCACGCTCGCACTGGGCACGCTCGCACTGGGCACGCTCGCATTCTTAATCCCCCTCGCCAAGTTCTGAATTTAGAGTAATTAAACGGATAAAATATCATTGTGTCTTCGCTTCTCAATGCGGTCGGAGTCCTGCAAAAAAAAACACCCCCTCAGGGGGTGCCGGCATAGATGAGTTTTCTTAGGACATCCCGCTGGTTGCTCAGCGGTAAACTATAAGGCCACGATCGGACATTCTTGCCAAAACTCGCAGATCGCTTCGCATCGGGTTCCCCGAGTTGCAAACCCTAGAGAGGCAGTCCAATCTCGGCAGCAGCCCGGCTCAACAGCGAACGCTGACGATTTTGAGTGGCCAACTGCCGGTTGTGCATCAAAGAGCGAGCTTTCTCTTCCGCAGACCGCACCGGCAGGGTGTCTTCGTAGCTGGTTCCGCTATTTGTCAGTTGCATGGTTTTCGCCTCCTAATCAGAGTGTGGTGAGTTGAGGCGCGTTCCTTCGGGATGGAATGACTCCCTACTTCCGTCTCTCCTGTGTATCGGGCCAGCTGACGGCCCGTCACCACCAGAGAGATGAACGATTTCTTTTCTGTATTCATTGTTACTGTTTTTCTGGCAGTTGTCAAGGTTTTTACAAAAATTTACATCAAGGTCAGAGTTTCGGGGCCGGCGGCGGGCGTGTGGCCACCGGCGGAGACTGCCCTGCTTCCAGACCTCCCCGCTTTTTGTCCTTTGCGCCAAGCAACTCACACAGCGCCAAACTCGTCCAAATAGCACACGAGCCGGTGAGACCCCAGAAACCCGGTTTCTTTAAGAAACCGGGTTTCTAGACGAGCACCGGCGGCGCAATATTCTTCAACTCCCAAACCAAACAGGCACCATGATGCGAAATCGGATTTTAGCCAGTTTACTGATCGCCGGCATCAGCCTCACCCTCACTGGCCCAACCGGCGCGAGCCTCCCGCAGAAGGCCAAGCTGCCTGCCCCGGCAGCAGGCATAAGCCCCGCACCGGCTGATTTGGCGCAGCGCTCCTCCCGAAACAACATAGAAGGCCGGTGGAAAATTAGCGAAGGCAAAGCTCCCAACGGAGACAAATACACCGGCACCACAGAGATTGAAGCCATTGGCAGCGAAGCCAATCTCTACAGCGTCTCCTGGAACACCTCTGCCGGCGAATTCTCAGGGCTGGCCTTCCTTGAGGATGACCACCTATTTGTCGGCTGGGCACCCCAAGGAAAGACATACGGAGTCGCCGTGTACCGCATCAACTCAGACGGCACCCTGGACGGAAAGTGGACTTACGGCGGAGGCAGGGGCCAAGTGGGCGAGGAGACAGCCACCGGCGGCAAAGCAGGCAAAGTCGAGGGCAACTACGAAATCACCGGCAGAGATTCCGGCGGGGAATACAATGGATCTCTAAGGATTCGCCGGTCGGATGACATCTATGAAATCACCTGGACAGTAGACCGCACCACCTATCGCGGGGTTGGGCTGCGTTCTGGCGACTGGCTCGCTGTCGGCTGGGGACCCCAGGATGAGTTCGGAGTCACCGATTATCGGATTCGAGACAACGAAGCCAATGGTCGCTGGGCAATTCCAGGCGAGTCAGATCTGGGCGTCGATAAGCTGACCCGCCAGCGCAGAAATTAGAAATTACCGATTGTAGGGGCAGGCCACCCACGGAGACTGCCCTTGCGCTGAAGAGCCAGCTACCAATAGTTAAACTAAAGTTACAAACACCAAACTAATTATGGCAGAAAAAAGCGAAGGAATAAAAATTGTTAGCGATAACCGGCAAGCCCGTTTCCTCTACGAAATACTAGACACTTACGAAGCCGGAATAGAGCTCAAAGGCACAGAAGTCAAATCAATTCGGGAAGGCAAAGTCAACCTGCGAGATGGCTACGTCCTGATTCGCAATGGAGAAGCGTGGCTGATTAACGCCCACATTTCGCCCTACGGCACAGCCAGCGAATACTTCAACCACGACCCCCGCCGCACCCGCAGACTGCTGCTGCACAAGCAAGAAATTCGCAAGCTCATTGGCAAAGTCGAGCAGCAGGGATTAACCCTCGTCCCCTTGAAAATGTACCTGAAGCGCGGCTGGGTAAAAATTGAAGTCGCCCTTGGCAAAGGCAAGAAGCTGCACGACAAGCGCGAAGATGAGCGCCGGCGGGAAGACAAGCGCGAGATGGAGCGGGCCATGAAGCGGTATTAGACAGGTGTCAGGTGCGCTGCGGCGCACCCCGCACCAGAGAGACTTGTGGCGGTGTGCTGTCTTGAGGGCCATCTCGTACTGGCCCGGGCCACAGGCGGGGCCAACCGCAAGAAGGGCAGCCAGAACAGCCGCCGGCATCAGGTAAAGTAAGAATACTCATTGACACCGGCACCTTTTGGGTGTTATGTGGCAGCCTGCCGGCTGGCATGGCGGGCGTCTATAGAAATTTCTAATAATTCCGCTTAAGAATCATTTAAATTTTTAATGATTCCGCCCTCAGGCATGCTAAAAACGCTCCCTCAGGGGGTGCGGAGGGGGGTGCCGGTGCGGGGCATATTTCTAATTTACGGCAGTTTAATCAGAACAAATACCGGGGCTTCAGGCGCTCAACCGCAAAGATTAGAAATACTAATCAAAGATATAAATCATTAGAATCCCAGCGTCAGAGGGGGAGAGCGCAGAAGTTTGACAGCCAAAAAAAACCTCGCTACAGTAAAAAACAAGTCAGCCGCTCCCGACAGGTGTGACGGAGAGATTCGTGCAGCCCACGAGGGTTGATGGTGTGCAGTTTACAGGTGAGGTGAGTGATGTCCGACTTCAACATTGGCTCGTTAGACAGCAGCTCCACATATGTCGGCAATGTCTTGAGCGCCGACCCAACAGACATTTACCGGCTCACTCTAGACGCACCGGGCAGTTTCAGTCTGTCTCTGGGCGAATTGAGCGGCGATGTGGATATGAAATTGCTGGACAGCACCGGCTCTGTACTGCGCACATCATCTAATAGTGGAACAAGTCCAGAAGCGATTAATGCCGATGCGTTAATTGCGGGGGACTACTCGATTGAAATCTCTCGGGTGAGCGGCGACACAGACTATATTCTGGAGGTGAGTCCCAAAACCAACACTGACCCGCTCACAGGTCAGCCCCTAGCCCCCAGCAATAACAGCCCCTTTGAGTCGGGAGTGTTTAAAGTAGGCCCAACGGGGAAAGTCGATATAAGTTATCTGTTTGATGGCGGCTTCTATGAGGGAGAGGTAGGCATCTTTAACCTGAAGGGGATGTCGGCTTTCCTGACCGATCACAGTGCTTTTGTCAAAGAAGCCGCGCGGCGGGCGCTGAGTAATTCTTCAGAGGGGCATGTGGGAATCTCTGACTTCACGGAAGGCGCTAAGTTGACCGGCATTTTGGGGGCTGAGCCGCAAAATTGGAACAAGGGGACATACCAGGGCATCAAGACAGTATCTATGAATCCCGGGGATGAGTTTGGGATTATATTAGCCCCCCGGAATAAGATACAGGATGTCTTTAACAATCCGGCACTGACCGGCACGCGCCGCCCCCTGTTTTCATTAGCGACAGCTGACCCCAGGGACGCTTTCAATTCTGGGCAGATAGCTGATGTCACCGGCAAGGGGTATGCTTTCGCTTTTGAAGACATGCAGGTGAATGCCGGTGCGGATAGGGATTACAACGATGTGATGTTCCAGATTGCCGGCGCGACTGGCACAGCCCCATCGGTAAATAATGTAATTGCACCATCCCTGGACTGGCGCGGGACAGTTTTGGGGGGACAAATTTTAGATGAAATCAATTCAGCGGACACCGAACCGTCAGAAATTGCGGCATATCTAGAGAACGATACGGGTGAGGACACTGCAGATGGGATTACCTCTGACCCGGCGATTGCCGGTACTGCGATCGATGTCAGCGGGATTTTCAGCTTGCGTGCCGGTTTTGAAGGGATGCCGGTGGAGAGCTTTACTGAGATTGCCAGTCGGCTGGCAGAGGATGGAACGTTCTCATTAGACCGCAACGCTTTAGAGGAAATATTTGGCGGGGCGCTGTCAGAGGGAAGTCACACCCTTTATTTGCGGGCGATAGATGAAAATGGCAATGTGTCGGGGTTTGAGGGGGTTCGCTTCACCCTTGTGCCGGCGGCGACCAATGATTCAGGCAGTTTGGACAGTGAAGTACAATTTAGTGTGGATCTCGCCCAACTCTATGGGCTAGATCCTTACCCAGATGCGGTCTCTCTGCCGGTTGGGGGGACGCGGCAATTATCGGTAAAAGTAAACGAATTGCCCAATTCGCCTGACTTAAATACTGATGAGTCGGGGACGCGATATGAGGTGAGTGACCCCTCGGTGCTGAGTGTGAGTGAGGACGGTTTAGTTACTGCATTGAAGTCGGGGGACGCCACTGTAACGGTTAGCAACGGTTCAGCGGTGGAAGTTATTCCAATACGGGTGCAAAATCCCCAACTCGGACCGGCAACTTTGGGAGCGGATGGGGGTGTGGTGCGAGCTTCTGATGGCTCAATGGTCATGGTGGCTCCTGGCGCTCTAGAAGAGGATACAACTATCAGTTTGACTCCGCTGACTCGGGAAGATTTATCGCTTCCTGTTCCCGAAGGATTCGAGATTGCCGGTGCGTTCAATTTAGATGCTGGGGATGACCCGATGAAGGTGCCGGCGCAGCTGGCAATTCCCGCACCGGCTTTCTTTGGCGGCGGGAACTGAGGTTTATTTTATGCGTTTTGGTGCGCTCCCGGATGAAACCGGCACCTGGAATCCTATTTGGCTGCAAGAAGAGTCTGGGGTAGTGGGTGCTGACGGCATGATTCGCACGTCTTCGCCACCTTGGCCTGGTATCATCAGACCGGGAGAATATATAGTCGCATATTCGGGAGAAAGCGAAAGTGTCACGCTTGTCAAGGGTCAGCTGACGGTAAATTATAATTTGCCGATTGCATTTTATGGCGTGATGGACTCGCTGGGAAAAATCGGTCAGTTGCTGACGCCTGACCAATTTGGCAGTGCCAATGTAGCATTGACGGTTTCTTATGATATCTCGTCGGTGAAGGTGATGGCGGTGCCGACGGTGGGACTGCCGGTGATTACAGAGGTGGGCGTGCAGCGCAATCAGGATGGGATTGCTAGTTTTTCGGCGGCATTGAATATGCCGGCACCGGCTGAGTCTGAACCGACGGCACCGCCGGTGCTGCTTGAAGCTGAGCTGAAGTTTTCGGATGAGAATAATCAGCCATTCGAGAACAATCAGCCGGTTCTTTTTCTAACGGGCAGTAATGTGCTGGTGAATAGTGGGAGTGACCTTCTTGGCAGCCGGTTTGAGGATTTGGTTGCTAAATTTTATGTTGGCGATAAGGCGTATGAGGGGACGGTTTTGCCCAATCTGAGCCGAGAGTTGGGGGACAATCGCTTTGAGGTGGCGGTTAAGGTGCCCAATACTGTGCCTCTCGGTGCGTCGCGGATTGTCCTGACGCGCCGGCAGAACCATTTGGTCGGTCAAAATGGCACAGAGCCGGTGTATGAAGAAGTCGAGTACGACAGCAATAATATCCGGATAAATCAGGGGGCTGAGTACATTTTTGCTGCTCAAAGAGGGGCAGACCGGCTTGCGGTTCTCGACGGCACTGACCCAGAATCAGTAGTGGAAGCCAGCAACAGCAGTAAATTGCTCCTCGCCAGCATTCCGGTCGGCACTCCTGACCGAACAGATTGGCCGCGAGCGAGCGCCGTGACGAGCGACGGAACTCGCGTTTATGTGGTTTTGGAGACTAGGGGGTCCTTGACGGGGCGCGTGGCGTTAGTAGATCCGCTGGTGTTGCAGCAGGTGGACACTCAACCGGATATCCCGGACATTAACCCGATCGATCTGCCTGTCGGTGCAAAACCGTGGTCAATTGCTATTAACTCGCGCAATGAATACGCTTACATTTCCGACAGTGCGAGGGGAAATATCTACATACTGGATATCAATCCGTTCTCGGAGACTTATCATCAGGTAGTTCAAACCATTGCGGTAAATCCGGCATCGTCTGGGCTGCGGAAGATGGCTATTAGCAGTGACGGGCGCAAGCTTTTTGTCACAGCGGCGAATGGTTATATTTATGTCATTAATATTGACGGGCAAGACCGGCCCACTGCTCCAAATCAGAACGAGCGCAAGTGGCACGAGCAGATTGGGGCGGTTCTGACAAACAACGGGGCGGACGGGGTGGCAGCTACTGCAGATCCGTTGAAGCTAACGTTTACCAATGGGCAACAGAATAGCGACGCAAAGGGTTTCGGCGTGCTTGAGGTAACGAATGATGACCCTCTCAATTTTGCAGCCAGTGCCCGATACATAGATTTATCTTTGGGGAATGTCGGTGATTATTTCGATGTCAATGAGGGGGTGGCGGTAACTGTGATGCCAGATGGGCGGTATGCGTTTGTTGCCGGTCGCAACCGTCAGGGCAGTGTCCTGCAAACTGATAAGCGGGCTGGGGGGAATATTGGGATTATTAAAGACCCGCTGACTAATCCGCAGTTGGTGGCTGCAACTCGACCGATTCCCCTAGCGCTGACTACAGATCTGGTGCTTTCAAATGACAGTAAGTATCTCTACGCTTCCTATCCCAACACGAATGGCACCGGCAGTACATATGTTTTTGATGTAGAGGAGATTATCGAAACTCTGGAAAATCCTGGGAATTTCCTTATTGACGGACTGGATAGAGGGGAGGGGTCTCCTTTCTTCGATGCTGGTTCGGCGAAGAATGCTACTTGGGGTGATTTGTCAAAGGTGCCGGTGGATGATATCAATCCGGAGATTAGTGTTGCTGCTGACTATGGGATTGTTCAGGGGAATTGGGCGAGTTACCAGTTTACCTATGGCGTGCTGCCAAATAGCACGCGGGGGCCGGTTGCTCTTGCCGGTGGGTCTTGGGGGCTGAGTGCAGCGCCGGCGGACTGGCTGTCGCTAAACGGCCCTATTGGGCTCAGTGAGAATTCATCTAATCCTCTCACCCCTACATTTAAATGGGATTTTGAATATCTTTTGCCTGAGGACGTTGAAGAAGTTAATCTTTTCGTTAGCGTATTCGATGAGGGCAATGGGTTGCTGCCGTGGGATGAATTAGTTGATTTATCTGGCCCTGATGGGAATGAATTCCTTTCCAAACAAGGGTTAGATCGGCAGGAACAGTTAAACTTACTGACAGAACTCTGGAATATTTCCTTCTACGGCAAAGAAGATGACTTTAATCCCAACCGGATTCTTACCGCTACTTGGCAAAGAGATGAAGATGGAATCGGCAAGTGGACTTGGGATGGCGGCAAAACATGGACTGAGGGTACTAATACCAGCTTCACGCTGCCTAACAACCGTACCCTGACTGCTGGTCAGACTTACTATTGGGCTGTCGAGGCTTGGAATAAGGAAGGAAAACAAAACATCGATTTTGGTGAATTCAATACCCCGTTACCGCCAGCGCTTAACGGTGAAGATACCTTCCGCAGCGTGACTGTATTGACGCACGGCTTTAAACCTCCATTTTTTAGTCAGCCTGGAATTCCCCAAGAATTTTACGAAATGGCCGATAATATTGCCAATGCCGGCGGGAATAATGACGGGCTGATTCTGAGATATCATCGGCCCACAGGGTATTGGGTTACCGTAAATAAATATGGTCAGGTTCCGGGGGATTTACCGAGTGGGTTAAATCCGGAAACCGACCCAGAATATTTAAAGAATTTGAGGGCCTACATAACTCCGTATTTTCGAGAAAATAAACCTCTAGTGCTTCTGAATGATTGGTCGCAGGATAGAGAATCGGCGGTTCCTGATTCAGGCTTTACAGAAGCTGCAGCCGATGCTTTCTTTGCTTCCCTAGTGCAATTAGATGGACTGTTGAAGTCAGAGGGCAGCGTTGCCAACCAAGGAGCGCTATTTAATTCACCGCTGCACTTTATCGGTTTCAGCCGAGGCACTGTCGTCAACAGTGAAATTATTCAGCGTTTAGGGACTTATTTCCCAGAGGCGGGTGGTAAGGAAAACTCTGGGATTCGCGATCTTCAGATGACGACGCTAGATCCCCATGACTTTGACCAGCCCGGATTGAACGTAATAACTCAGAATTTCGGCGATTTCCGCGAACCGAAAGTTCAAGTTTGGGGAAATGTTACCTTTGCGGACAATTATTATCAGACAGTTCCTAATTTAATGGGTGGTACGGTAACGCCTGCTGGTCGCGATATTCCTAATTTACCGCCCACAGAAGCGGGTAAAACAGCCCCAGGACTTCAGTTACCTCGGCAAGGTTGGCGCTCGGAAAATCCCAACCCTACTGCTCCTTTGTTGGGCGAACCAGACCTGTCAGTTTTTCTAGGAACTAATCAAGATAACTCGCTCGAATATATAAACAGTCGTGCTGGGTTTACTAGAGAAACCGATCCGGGTATGGGCATTGGCGGTAAGGGAGCTACTCACGGACGAGTTCAGACTTGGTACGCGGGAACAACCGACCTTTTCCCGACTGTGTTCCCATTTCCTGAAGAAGCAGACTCGCAGAACATTTACCGCCGGCGCGGTGATGGATATTACGAAGAGCTGTTCGATAAAGAATTCTCATTCGGCGATACGGTAAGTCAACCTCCCCGCGTCAGCCCTTGGTACACGCCGGAACCAAGCAGGCTTTCAACACGGTGCTGAAAATGCACCTTGGGAGGGCATAGGTACGGGCTGGTTTTACTCGGCGTTGGGGGGTGGAAAAGACCTGCGTCCGAAGACATTTGTGCCGCGCATTCCGGTTGACTTTGATAACACTTACGATTCTCGCATGCGGAGCGACTATCCTGTTCCCACTCTTTTCAATGGGAATTTTGACGCAGTTTTCAATCCCCAGGGTCAGAACAGAACTTTCTGGTCTGAGGCAATTCCTGGCTGGTCTTTCCATAATGGCTCACCATCAACGATATTGTCCACGAACAATTTAGTAGACTGGCGGGATATTCCTTCGCTGAATGAACCTAGCCGTCGTAGAATAAGACCTAGTGTCAGCCGCGAGCCTGTACCTGCGAGAGAATTGACTTACCTCGAACAAGTAGACATCGATTTTAACGACAGAACCCGAGCTAACTACGCTCTGATAATGGGAGGCACTGATGGTCTGAGGGAGATCGTACACAATCGTTTTGTTGTGCCTGATTGGGGTGCGCTGCGGTTTAATCTTCACGTTCCTAATCCCAATGGCGGTAGACTTCAGGTTTCTATGAGAGGGAGCTAACCTAATGCATTTTGGCAAACTTTAACCACTATTATATCCAGAGTCAACGATACTGTTTTGCGAAGAGATTCTGTTGATCTAGTCGCTGGAAATTATGACGATCCACATCCCGCCGCTCACGACCCCAGTCAAATAGGCTTTGCAACTCGAGGCTTTGAAACCTTCCAATTTGACGTACCAGATAATCTGCGGGGCCAGATGGCTACCCTTCGGTTCCAGCTAGAAGGCGATTCTACAATCTATCTAGATGATGTTTTCTTCA
Source organism: Oscillatoria princeps RMCB-10 (assembly GCA_019359235.1). Classification (GTDB taxonomy): domain Bacteria; phylum Cyanobacteriota; class Cyanobacteriia; order Cyanobacteriales; family Oscillatoriaceae; genus Oscillatoria; species Oscillatoria princeps. The sequence goes on along the minus strand of JAHHHT010000019.1, from coordinate 21,731 downwards.
AGAGCGTTCATCTCAAACTTGGAAACCCGACTTTAACCGAGCCGCTAGATGGGGCTAATCAACAAGAAGCCAGATTCGATCCGATTAACCAACCAAACAATTATTTAATAGAAAGGCCCCAGTATGCTTTGTCTTACAACAACCGGGAAAGAGGCCCGAATTGGGTTAGTTACCAACTGAATAACTCGTGGATAGGCGAGGAAGACCGAGCGGAGCAAGAAGCATGGGATCGAGATCCTCAACTTCTGCCGCCATTGCAAGGAACCGATGGGGATTGGTATATAAACACAAATGGACAAATTCACAGGGGCCATATGACTACGCGCTCGCATAGAGACAGGGAGTTTAAAGATCAGCAGGCTACTTTCTATACTACAGATATGCTCCCACAACATGCTGCGAATAATTCTGACAACTTCCAGTCAGCGTGGTACAATCTCGAAGGATATGCCAGAGATCAACTTGTGCTGACAGAAAATAGGGAACTCTATATCATCTCAGGTGGGATTGGTTCTCAAGCTTGGCCAAATAATCCGCCAATTGCTCCGGATCATCCTCTCATCCAAAACGGCATTAATTACCCGCAATCAACTTGGAAAGCGATCGCAGTTCTCGAACCTGGCCAGAGTGTTGCTGATATCACAGACAATACACGGCTTATAGGTGTTATTACACCTAATGTTGCCAGACCTGAAGAGCTAACTCCCGAGCAACTGGCAGCTTGGCGCAACTGGGGCAATTGGCGTGTTAGCATTGATGAAATTGAAAGGCAAACTGGGCTTGACCTATTTTCAAATATTCCTGTAGAAATTCAAGATCGCCTTGAAAGCCGGGTAGACGATGGTCCAACTGCTCGGACAGGCGTTATACCTTAATTTAAATTAAACGGTGAAACAAATAGTTTATTGCTTCCCCCAATTGTTGGGGCAGTAACAAGCCCGCTCCGGTTGGGGGATATCAACTATTTTACACCCCAAAACTTGGGATTATTTTAAAGTTCCCCAAACCCACATAAAATAAAGATAATCTGTCCGTTTTTTGGGAGACTTTTAAGCTGATTATAGATTCGTTACTTCTTCACTCCAACCAATCGGGTCCTTCTACGAAATCCCCCTCAGGAAGAATAGTTTTGCAAAAGAAAGCTCCTAGGCCAATACGGCAATTTTTAGCCCCTCTGAAACTGGTGGCCACTAACAGAGCATTCTCTATATTAAATCCCAAGCAGTCAGCACCATCAAGATCGGCACCACTCAAAATAGCATCTCTTAGGTCGGCATCTTTCAAATTAGTTTTTCTCAGATTGGCACCACTCAGATTGGCCCCCCTGAGATTGGCACCCCTGAGATTAGAACTGCTCAGGTCAGTACCAAGCATTATCGCTCCTTGCAAGTGAGCATTACTCAAATTGACCTGACTTATATTTAGAGCCGAAAGTTCAGCCTGGCTTAAATTGATGCCACTAAGATCGGAGCCACGAACCGATCCCCCATGAACTTTAATTCCAGCAAAATTTCTTTCCCCATCAGCGTATTGTTTAAGCAATTTACGGAATTCAATATAGCGCCGATTTGGAGGAGCAAAGCTAACTTCATCAAAAGTAGTATTGCTGAATCTAGCTTGCTCCAATTTAGCAGATGCAAGACTCACAATATACAAAGAAGCATTACTCAAGTTGGCACCTGTTAGATTAGCGCCCATGAGATAAACTTCATTTAGTTCAGCATGGCTTAAGTTAATATCACTTAAATCAGCGCTCTCTAAAATAATATCTCTCATCACAACACCTTCTAAGTTAGCTTGGCTCAAATTCACACCCCGCAAATTGCTTTCTTCCCACTCGGAATTTTGGAAATTGGCACGACTTAAATCGGCATTAAGCAAGGTTGTATTTCTTATGTTAGCTCCGGTAAAATTAGCGCTCCTTAAGTGAGTGCCAGTTAAATCAATATGGGCCAGATTTATTCCTGTAAAATCTCTCTCCCCATTAGCATATCGTCTCAGTAATTCTTCGGCATCCATATTTCCACTCCTGACTCTCTCTCTAACATTTGTGGCAGAATAATTAAATACAGTCTTCTTATACTCCCTTGTTTCATCCGAGTCTGTCAGCTCGACTACTGCGGGAGTTCGTCAGATCGAGTCCGGCGAAGTTTCTTTCTCCAGCTCTGTACCTTCTGAGCAATTCTTGGATGTCCATAACTAAAAAACGGCTAAATAAATTACAGATTATAGGCGTTAAGCCTTATTTACTATGCCCGTCCAGCGTAATTAATTCTGCACGGGCACTTACTCTTACCTCAAGCACCATCGCTTCTAATACTTCCATCAGGCAAAATGGTTTCACAAAAAGTAGCTCCCTTGCACCTCCGAATATTAAAGTCGCGAGCCCCTGTAAAATCGGTATAACTGAGGTTAGCGTTGGAGAAAGTAGTTTCCGTCAAAATAGCACCCCTTAAACTGGCATGACTGAGGTTGGCATTTCCGAAATAGGTTTGACCAAACACAGCATTACTCAAGTCAGCTCCCTCTAAATTAGCCTCTACCAAAGTTGCTTCACCAAGATGCACCCCTCTCAAGTTGGCATAACTCAAATCGGCATAATCTAGACTGCTCCAATCCAGAAGAGCGTTACTGAGGTCAGCTCCTCTGAAAATAATCCCTCGAAGATTTTCATCAAGCAAACGGACTTTCGGCAGCCTCACTCCGGTAAAATCCCGCTCTCCGGCAGCGTACCTTCTGAGCAATTCTTCAGCGTTCATAGCTCTCCTCCAGAATTTTTCTACTTTATCAATAATAGCGCGGTAAACGAATCAGTGCCACAGGCAATCGCTGTTTTATTGCAATTTTCGCCAGACTGGACTTTTGAAGTTATTGACGAGGGCAATCTTCTGAATTTCCAGAATCCTATTAGCGCTCTTGATGCAAAACTCTATTCAGACTGCTGCGGCAGCGATCGAAAAAAATTAATAGCGTATAGCTAACTGAATCCAAATCCTAATTTTATTATTTAAAATCTCGAAATGCAACCCTTAAAAAGGCTTCCGTCCGGCATCCTAGTGTTATCAAAAGTAACATTCTTGCATCGTCCAAAGAAGACATCTTCCGTCTCAGCACCTTTCAGGCAGGTATTACTCAGATTCACATTGACCATGATAGTCTCGAACAGCCAGACACCCATCATTTCGGAATCACTGAGGTCAAGATCAGTCATCTCGACCCCATAAAAACTAGAGCCTCTGAGATTGCTACTAGCTAAATAAGTCCTTTCTAGCCTAGATTGTAAAATTTGAACACCTATCATAAGTGCGTGTTCAAAATTTCCGTTTTCCCAAATAGTATGCTGGAAGAATGCACCGCACAGTTCAGCATGTCTGAAGTTGACTCCACTCAATCTCGCACCACTGAAGTCAGCACCTCGCAATTTTGCTTCACTAAAATCAGTCCCATTCAATACAATTTCGTTTCCCAGTCCCGCTCCACAGAGATCGGCCCGACTGAAATTGGCGTTGCTCAAATTTGCACTATCAAGGATAGCCCCACTCAAGTGTGCCCCGCTCAGGTCAGCCCCGCTCAGGTCAGCCTCACTCAAGTTAGCCCCACTCAAACTAGCCAATCTCAAATCAATCCCAGCAAAATTTCTCTCGCCACCGGCATACCGTCTGATCAGTTCTTCAGCGTCCATAACTTTACTCCTTAATCCCTTGAGGATATCAAAGCGCTTTTCCTTCCCCAATTCTATCCAAAAATACGCGACTAATAACGCCGGCATGAAACAATATTATATGACTTGCCGGCACGGTGTTCTGTGGCGGAGCGATTTTTTCGGCTAGCCGTGGCTGCAGGCCAGATTTCAAGAATGTCTGTTCCTCTAACCGGCAGCCATCATTCCTTATACTTCCATCTGGCACGCTCGTATTGCAGAGAATGGCATCTTCAACGCAGGCACAGCGTATGCACAGGTAGCGCATCTCCAGTTGGCGTGGCAGAGATTCCCTGCAGCGAGTTCCATCAAGACGGCTATGGCTGAGCGTGGCAATAAGGTGTTAGGCTAATAATGGTGCTTGCTGTAAAAAGGAGGCAGTCGCTTCGGAACGGCGCACACCGCCACCAATGAAAATTATGCGCTCCTAGGAGGCCCGCCGGTTGGGCTAAAGCCCAACTACAAACCCACCTAACACAAAACTATCCTGTATTGCTAAAATACTAAATTACCTTAGTCCCAGACTTATGCGCCGGCCACCCCTGCATCTGGCCCCCACATTTGGCAACTTGAGAACCTCTGGAAAAACAAAAGCCCGCGCAGGCGGGCTTTGTCTGTATAGCTGCCGGTTTCAACCGGCAGGATCTGCTTTATGGGGACTTTGGATGCCCGGATTTTGGATGCAAGGATTTTGGACTGGGGATTGGGGATTAATTGTTTTGCCCAATGCGATGATGCCCCATGCCCAATGCGATGATGCCCCATGCGATGATGCCCCATGCTCAATTCCCAATTTCAACCGGCAGGCTCTGCGGGCGCAATAACATCCCCCAGATGCCGGTGGGGAACCGCACAATAACTGGCAATCACAGCCACCATCAGCCACCAGAGAGTGCTGACTTCCGGGCGATACCAAACCGTGTCCACACAGCCGTGAGCCAGCATGCCCAGCATAGTGGCGAACGCCGCCATCAGCCAATACGCCTCTGAACTGCCGGTTTGGCGCAGCCTGACTAGCTGCACCCGAGCCTGATTAAACGTCACCAGCAGCAGCCAAATGAAACAGGAAACACCAATAAAGCCCGTTTCCACCGCCACTTCCAGCCAGATAGAATAGGCGCTCAGGGCACTAAAGCGGGGGCGCATGTAAATAGGGTAGACCTTGTTAAACGCCACGTTGCCCGGGCCAATACCCAGAATCGGGCGGTCAGCAATCATCTCTCGCACAGCCGCCCAAACATTGATGCGGAAATTATTGCTGCTGTCCTCCCGACCGGCAAACATACTGAAAACGCGGTCGCGCACCGGCTCGACAAACACAACCGCCACAACCAGCAGCGCCGCAGCAGTTCCCAACACAGCCGGCAGCGCCCAAGTGCGCCACTTAGAGGGCAGACGCACACTCCACCAGTAAGCCAGCAATAGCGTCAGCGCACCAACAGAAACCACAAAGGCAATCCAGCCGCCCCGGCTAAAAGTCAGAATCAAACAAGCCGAGTTCACCACCGCCATCGTCACCGCCAGAGCTTTCGCCCCCCAGTTGCGCCAAGCAAAAATAGCCGCAATACTGAAAGCAATCGCCGGCACCAGATAGCCAGCCAGAAGATTGGGGTTGCCCAAATAGCTGTAAACCCGCGTCGTTTTCGCCAGGGGAGATTCCGGATCTGTCCAGGTTGCCAGCGCTTCCGCCCCAAAAAACCACTGGCGCATCCCGTAGACACTGACAGTCAGAGCAATGTGCAAATAGACAGTAATTAACCAAGAGCGGATGCGGGGCGAGCGCAGCACCCTGGCCATCAGCGCAAACAGCAGCAAATAGAGCGTCAGCTTGCTCCAGCCGGTGAGCGCCGCTTTCTTCACCGGCGACAGCGCCGTAGCCACCGTAGCGATACTCCAGTAGAGCAACACCAGCAACTGAATCGGAGTCACGCCGGTGCTCGGCTCGTCAGAGAGCGTCAGCAGCAGCCAAAAGCAAGCGCAGGCAATCAGCAAGACGCCCACCAGATCGTTAGACACAAAAGGAGCCAGAGCGAACACCAGACTAACGATCAGCCCCGCAATGGCATCGCCCCACTGCAGCGCCAAGCTGCCCTTTCGCCAAGCTCGCAGGGGGTCCCCCAGCAAACGATAGAAGAAGCTGGCATCTTGCCACCGGTACAGGGAAAAATTTTCAAGGGTTAACTGTTGCCAAACAGAATTCATGGACTGCCTGCTAGGTCGGAAAAACAATCGTTGTGGCCATAGCACAAGCCATACGCCATTATCCTTGAAAACGACTGGGCAAGCTGTTTAACAGGAAGAAAGGCGTCCTGTCAATTTTTCCACCGGCATAAAATTTTGCTTTTCATGAGCCGGGATTAGGGGATGAGGGGATAATCGAGTTCAATATCCCCTCATCCGGGCTGGCTTGATTGCCCCCAGCTCCCAGCTTAAAGCTGTGGCAAGCTGACAGTATATCGATACCCCGACTCGGAGGAGCCTTGAATGCTGATGTCTCCGCCCTGGATTTCCGCCAGCAGACAGCTGAGCAATAGCCCCAGAGATTCGCGAGAGCGAAGAGTGGGTAATGCCTTCTCGAATGTTTCTGGCTCAACCAGGACACCCAAACCCGACTCAGCCGGCGCGTGTCCGTTATCTGGCTTGTGGGGCAGAAGGACGCTGTCGCCTCCCGCAACGCTTACGGAAAGTTCTCCTGGCGCTAGCAAGTCGCTGCTGTCGGGGGGTGCGGCGTCAGGGTTTGGCCGGGAGAGCAGCGATAGGGGGCACGATGAGAGATCGGCAAGGGGGATACCTTCTCCCAACCAGGGGTGGGAAACCCAAACGGCAATGTTGAGCCCACTTAACTTGCGACAGGCATGGATGCGAACGATACTGCCGGGGGTTGCGGCTTGAATAACGCTAAAAACCAGGTGATAGAGCATCTGCTGGACTTTAATTTTATCGAGCACCCAAATCCGATTGCCGGGCTCTACTGACAGGCGAATTTCTTGCTCTCGCCGGCTGGCATCTTGTTCTAGGGCATTGATAACCTGCTGGCAGAGCATTTCAATGTCTGCGGCTGTTTGCCCCACAGCGGGGCTGCTGTCGGAGAGTGTTTCCAGGGCCAAAATTGCCTCTACCTGGGACAGCAAGTACCGGCCACTGTCGTTGATAATGCCGAGGTACTCTTTCTGTTTGTTGGTCAAAGGGCCATAAATTCCACGGCTGAGTACGCTAGTCATTCCCATCACTGAAGTCAGGGGAGTGCGCAGATCCTGCGTCAGGTGAGTCAGCATTTCAGCTTTAACTGGATTGAGAAGAAGCGATGGGGTGACGGGTGCGGTGGATTTGTGGCTGTGTTCGCGCAGCTGAGTGGCGAGATGGCTGAGCGGCAAGCTAGATTTTAGCCGCTGTAGTTCAAACTCACTCATCATCCAGCGGGCGGTCAGTTCTAAAAACTGAATTTGTTTGCGGGTAAAGGTGCGAGGTGCGAGATCCATGACGGCGAGCGCCCCCAGGCAATGGCCCGACTCGGTCAGCAGCGGCACTCCCAAATAAGCGCGGACGCCGTACTCCCGCACTAAAGAAAGATGGGAGAAAGCTGGATGGGCCGCTGTGTCGCGGACAGCCAAAACCTGGCCGCTCTCCACCACTCGGGCGCAGAAGGACTCACTGCGCTTCATCTGACACGGATCGGGCAGCTGAGTCATGTGGCCCAGCTCGGACATCCCCACAGCGGCCTTCAGCCAGTGCCGGTCTTTGTCCAACAGTCCGGCGATGCAGATAGGTGTCTCGAGAAAGTCAGCTGCAGCTTCAGTTGCTTCCTCGAAGACCGGCACCGTTTGTGCTTCTAGCAGGCCCGATTCAGCCAGTGCCAGCAGGCGCTGCTCTTCTCGTGCTGCCTCTGCCAAATCGTCAAGACAACCAATTCTTTTGTTTTCGGGTGCTATCATAGCAGTTTTGGGTGGCGGCCTACAACCATTACAAACATTGTTTCAGGCTCACAGGGTGTGTCCTGCCGCTACGGAGGCGCTGTTCCCCCTTGCCTGGGGCTGTTAGCCGACCGTACAGGACTGGCGCATTTCAACGGTGGACTTCAGACGAGAGAAACAATTTTGCCCACAGTTGTGGGCAATTCCACTTCAAACCACCTATCGAAAAGGGACGGGGAGGATGGTGTGGGGACCGAACATGTTCGGTCCCCACATTGACTAGCGCTCTTTTGTCCTGCAGCAGAAACGCCGTCACGCGCTCGCTCTACTTTAGGGTGGCGTTGACTTACATACATTTTTCCCAATTGAAGTGGAGCGCGAACACAGCCGCACGAGGATGGCTGGGTGAATTGTCCTTAATCCAAACTCGGGTTTTGACGTCCGGGAGCTAAGGCAGGCCGGTCAGGTTGAACTCCAAGCCGGGTGAGAGAGCAACTTTTCCATCGCCCGCACTCCCCGCAGCTGGTTGGACAGGGGCAAATGACCGCGCGGTGCCGTCAGGTCCCAGGTAAACTCATTGGGGTATCGCGTCCAGCTGTTGCCAGTTTTCCAGCCAATTTTGGGCCACATTTTGTCCCAGTTCTGGCCCTGAGCGAGCCAAATTTCCCGCTGCACGGAAAAGCCAAACTTGCCTTCCGAGTGAACCAGCCACAGGGAATTGATGGAAAGCAGGTCGGGAATCGGGAAGCTGTCAATCTCGGTGAAATACAGCCACTTTCTGAGCACCGCACCGGCACCTGCCAGTTCGCAGAGCTTTTGCAGGGTCAGCCGGTCTGCGGCTTGAAAGTCCTGACGCGCCAGCCGCTGTTGCAGCTCGGTGTAGTCCGCGCCCCGCTCTGAGCGCAGGGGCACCACTCCCGTGGGAAAGTGGGTTTGGAGGAATTCTGCTGCTTTTGGGGAATTGGACTGGTACAGGGTTTGGTAGGCTTTCCCCGCCACCACAGAAGCCGGTGCCGGCGGTTGCTCCATTAAAAATTCCATCAGGATGTCCAAACCGGCATTGCTGGGATCTGCCAGCTGTTGAATCAGCTGCATCTGCGTTTTCTCAGGTGCCGACCTCAACTGCGAGCCAAGACCGCTGATATCGGACGGTGCGGCGATCGGGGCTGAATTAGTCTTCGAGTCAGTCATGAAACCACTTCTGTTTAAGGTTGCTGCCACCGATCCATTGTCTTACAGCGCTGTGGCACGCAAGATGCGGTCTACGATCCCGGTGGTGGAAGTGGGAATTTCGATGCTGACTAGCTCCAGGTGGCCACCATACGCCAGCACCGCCGGCGCTTCCGGCAGGGTTTCTATTTTATAGTCGCCGCCTTTGACGTAAATGTCGGGCTTGAGCGCTTCGATGAGTCCGGTGGCGGTGGTTTCAGAAAAGATCACCACCCCGTCTACTGGTTTGAGGGCGCACAGCACTTCCGCCCGCTGCGTCTCTGGCACAATCGGGCGGGGGGGCAATCCCTGCCGGTGCGGTTTGATGCTCTGCACCGACCGGTCGCTATTTAACCCCACCACTAGCGCTCGCCCCAAGGATCTGGCAACCTGCAAGTACCGGACATGACCGGCATGGAGCAAGTCGAAGCAGCCGTTGGTGAACACCAGCGGTCGCCAGCGTTCGGGGGACGCCGCTAGCGCTTTTTGCAGTTCAGTTACGGTGTAGAGGTTGGGAATCATGGGTTCCGGGCTTGTGGCGTGGTTTCAATCCCGTTTCCGGGATTCAGCTGGCCAAAAATCTTCTCCTCCTGCAACCTGCTGAAATCATTGTCGCATTGATATGGGCTTCTTCCCACAACCGGTATGCTCCCCTCTCCATCGCTCTTAAATCTTTTATCGCCGGGTCAGCCGCAGGGCCGTGCCGGCCAGCTCTGCCGGTGCCGGTGACAGCAGGCCACTCCTGGGGAGCCGCAAGCGTTGCGGCTATGGCTGGCTGCGCTTGCTCGGTTGCGACATTTCCACCGTCTGGTGGCTTGGCAGTTCCATTGCAATTTGAGGTGCCCCGGGCTGCCGGTTCAATTCGGAATCGTGCTGGGTTGCACCAGGCACACTCACTCCCAGAAACAGGTTTAGTGAAAATGTGATCGCGGCGGCTAGCAGTAGTCTTTCCAACATCTTAATCTCCCCACACTTACAGTTCAGTGACAGGGCTTCTGTCCTTTGCTGTACTCCTAAATAAATACTGGCGTGCCTTTCTAGGGCTGGAAGTGATTGAAACCTCTGAGAGGTTGTGACAATCCGATGCTGGCTGGGTGATGGCGATCACACAGCCCCTACTTTTCAACTGTCCTGGGCTTCCCCGCCGCAGATTGCCTTGGCAGTGTTCTCCACCGGCAACAGAAAATTTTAGATTTTTATTGGATTTTAGATTGCCTTCTGCTTAGCCATCAATGCTGAGCGTGCTTGATTATCTCACCCCGCCGTGCGGAAAGCAATGGGGCGAGAAGCCCGCCAGCGTTCCTTTGTCTCGTCATCCTTGCCCTCTGGCTGTGGGCTTTTTAATATCATCTCCTGTCGTTAAGCCGAAATTAGGCTCCAGATCGAGGCGATTGCCAATCCCCAATGCCCAATCCCCAATGTCCCATGAGGATTTTGGATTTTGGATGCAAGGATTTTGGATTTTGGATGCGTGGATTTTGGATGCGTGGATTGATTGTTTTGGCCAATGCCCCATGCGATGATGCCCAATCCCCCCTCAGCTTGGCAGGTGGCAAATGCCTGCTGGCCCGGAAGCGTGCCACTTTTGCGCCACCGGCACTGCGCCAAGCTTCCACGCCCTGGGTGAGGAGCGGGAATTTTTGCCCGAGATGAACGCGCTTCCGGCACCGGCACGCACTCCCAAAGCGCACGAGCGTGAATTCCTAGCAATTTCCTTTTAGGGCGTCATACTTAACTGCGAAAGCTGGAAAGTTTTATGTCTCGCTTTTGGGAGAAAATAGCTTATAGAGCGGCTGAGATTAGGTTTGGTTTTTTTTTTGTAACCGCCAAGACGCGCCCGAGCGCCAAGAGAAGAAAAGGAAGAAATTAAGACAGGAATTAATGGCTTTACTGCGCTGTTGACGGCGCTGCCATAGCCCATTGAATCCCAGGCGTAACATCTGGAGACACAATAACCAGCCATCCGACTGGAAAATTCAAAGTTTGAGGCTGGGAAATCCTGGAGTGGCTGCTGGAAAGCTTTTAGGCAGACAAAACTGGGCGGCGGGGTAGATGCTAGGGCGCAACCCGGAGGATAAATCTGCCGGAAGTCAGAAGTCAGAAGTCAGAAGTTAAGAGAGCCTTCTGGCTCCTGTCTCGCGCCGTCCTTGCTGACTCTCTCGCGCCTCCTGTCTTGATGAGCGCAACTTCATCGTGAGAGCTAATCACCCCCTACAGGCCAAGCAAGCTTGAAATCATTCCTGGGGAAGAGGCGGCACAAACCCCAAGTCAATTAGATTGTGATTAGCTTAATTGTTAGCCAGCACCACTTCCGCTGTCCGTCGGGCAAGCGCAGCTGGGCTAGCGCACAGAGTCCGGAGTGATATCCCGGAGTTTCCCGCAAGGGATTCCCAGGAAGTGCGAACTTAGGACAGCAAACAAAAAGCTGACAGCCTACCTGTTCGCTCGCTCTGGAAAAGAGGAGAAGCTCTCAGACAGGAAGATTTTTTGACGAGTTCTGGCAAGACAAATTATGAAAACGAACGAGCCAAATAACTACAGCCGTGAAGTCAGTCGCGAGGTTCACTCTGACCCTGAAACGAACGCTTACACCAGCACGACGCGAAGCAGCGAAACGGTTAACAGCACAGCCGGCGATTCTCAGCGAGCGGCTTATGACGAAGGTGACGCGCACGGTCGAGTTTCCGAGAGCTACCGGCAAGCCGAGTATCAAGATGTTCGCGATAACCAGACTGCGTCTCGCGCCTTGCTGCTAGGTATTATTCTCGCCTCTGTTGCGGCGCTGGCCGGCGGCACCTTATATTACCTCAACCAGCGCAACGAATCTCCGACACCGGCAGCCGCGCCTTCCCCCTCCAAAGAAACAACCATCATTGAAAGGCAGGTTCCGGTTCCCCAACAGCCCCCCGCCGACCGGATCATTCCCATTCCCCAGCAGCCAACCACTCCACCGGATATCAATATCACGGTTCCCAATCCCCAGAACCAGCCCGCTCCAGCCCCCGCACCGGATATCAATATCACGGTTCCCAATTCCGAGCGCCAAGACGCTCCGACTCAGCCGAGCCCCGCGCCACAGACCGCACCTGCTCCCTCGCCCGCACCGGATAGCAGTAGCGCAGCTCCCAATTCCCCGAAACCGCGGGATCTGACGCCGCCGGCTCGCACTCCTGAGACTTCACCTGACCGGTCGCCAACCGGCAGCGATCGGGGCGCTACAGCTCCGGGGACAAGGAGCGAAACCGGCAGCGCAACGGGTGGCGAGTCTGACACCGGCTCGCCCGCTCCCGCCGGCACCACCTCGGGTGCCGGCACTACAGCAGCGCCCGGCAGCACATCGGGTGCCGGTGCCGGTGCGCCAGCCGGTTCCGCCCCATAGCACGCAGCAGCAGGGTGCGTTATTAACGCACCCCTCACCTTCCCCAGTGACGCCGATCGCCAGCAGACAGGCCCAGCGTCACAGGTTTTGAGAGATTTAGATCAACAGATTATTTTAATCCGATCACATTCATTTTGATACTTACACTACCATTTGCTTCGCAGAAAAGTTGCATAGTAGAGGCACCGAGTTTCACTGAGAACATCCATGAGTACCAGCAAGTGTCTAGCTTCTACCTGTCGCAACTGCCGGTTTTACAGTCTCGAAGGACGCCGAGGTGGCCACTGCCTGCAGCTCAACGTGCAGGTGCAAGCTAGCTGGAAGGCTTGTGCTCTGGCTGTGCCACCCTTTGCGCCGCCTTGGGAAGGTCTCCAGCAGATGATCGCCTGGGAGAAGGAAACGCCGGTGGAACCTGCCGTCCGGATCTGACATGATTGACAAGGAGCAAGCCTGTTGGTTCGCGCTGCAGTTGGCAGGTTAATTTCTTCTTGGCCCAATCTTAAAGCCTGTCCAAAGGGGACGCCTACGGCAGACAAATTTTTCAAACTTCTTTCAATCAAACCTTAATACCCAGCCCTTACCTTAAAATCCCTTCGCCTATTTAGGTGAGGTTGCTACAAGGTGGAAGGCCGGTGGATACAACCTTACGGGATATACTTTGGAAAATCTGAGCCAATTTAATTGGCTCAGGTTTTTCTGGAAGCAGTTTTATGAGTTCGTTCACTTGAGTGCGTTCCTCATATTAGTGAGCTATTGAGAGACGGCAGTGATAAACCCGGAAGGGGCGGTCTCCGTGAGTGCCCCGCCCCTACGAAACCGGGTTTTTGGGGCCGACTCATCCAAATGAGAACCGCTCTATGTATAGCCGCGACACATCCCTTTGAGAGCCGGGAGGGAGTCCCGGATGAGTGCGGAAGCGAAAAATCTACCGCACTGATATGAGAAAGGCTATATCCGTTGTGGTTGTGGGAAACAGCAACTGTACTGCCACAGCACCATACTTTGGGACGAAGGTCTTATAAAATAAACTTGGTTGCTGGGATGGGTTTTCAAGAAATCCCTTTTGCCCAGTGATATATTGCAGTCGCCTAATGGGTAAGCTATAATAGGAAGCCGGCTCTCCAAAGCCAGAGCGCTAAGCTGTCAGCACCCCACAGAGCCGGTGATTACAGGAGGAATATCCCATGCAAGTGCAAACCAACGCTAAGTTGCAGCAATCTTCGTTAAATAAAAATGAAAGCCAGGGGTTTTCCCTGAAAGGGCTGCTGTTGCGGATTTTAATTTACAGTGGCGTTCTGGTGAACTTGTTATTGCCTTTCTACGATTTCAGGGAGAATATGTTTCTGATATTTCAAAAGAGTATTGACAACTCAGTGGAAGCGAGAAACTATATTGGGGCGCTGAACCGCGCCCAGGAAGCGTACTATACGGAGAAAGGTTATTTTAGCGATTCCATTTTACTCCCGAATCCGGGAATCATGAAAGATCGAGAGAATTCCGGAAACCCAAAAGAGCCAGAGAATTACAGCTACCAAATATTGTCGCCAATGGTGCCGGTGCAAGAATTGAAGGAGCCGGTGAAGCCAGCATCTGCTCCCCAGAGCGTTTTTATGCTTGCCAAAGCTAAAAATACCCAGGACAAGAGTTACATCGGAGTGGTGTACACCACCCAGAAAAGAATAAAAGGTACTGAGACTTTACCACATTCTGAAATTTGCGAAATTGACAGATGGATTCCTTTGCCTTCTACTCTGCCAACTATTAAGGATGGGGAAATACAATGTCCGCCCGGTGCGCACCCTTTAAGATAGGGAGATAAGCGATCGCCATCGAAACCCGTTTATGAAACTGCACGAATGCCGGGCTTACAGGGAGGAAGGGGGAAAGCAGAAACTCTTTATTTATCCTTCTTCTCTTCCTTCCGGAGGGGTAGGCTGTGGCTGGATGTATAGCACTAGCAAGTTTTTTTGCACGGCTTTTTGGCCGTCTACATTAAATTTAAACGTCCAATCTCCGGGACTGTCAATTTTTTTGAAGTCATACCAACAGTAAGCTGACAACAATCCGCTTTCCGATACTTGAAGCGGGGATTGACCCATTGCTACAAGGATTCCAGCACTATTGAATAGCTGGCAAGTACCGATGGCTTGACTTTTTGGGGTATTAGTGTTAATTTTGACGGAAAAATACACCCGTTTTTGATTCAGTGATATGCTGTCTGTATTCTTCACTGATTTTGGGTCTGCGGTAACAATCACTTCTCCAGCATTCTGTTCTTCTACTTCCTGCAGTTCAACTTCAGGTGCGCTAAATTTCATTACAACCGGCACGCAGAAAGCCACACCCACCGCTAGCAAACCGGCAGCAACCACCGGCACTTTAGAAGTTCCATCCGGGCGAAGCACCTGAAGGGGAATTAGAGCGTCTAGAGCTTCAGCTGCGTTAGCATAGCGCTGTTTGACATTCGGTTCCACCATTTTTTGCAGCCACTCAATAAATCCCGGAGTTAGTTTCGGCACCCGCTGCTTGAAATTAATCCGCCCCGCATCATCTACCAGGGTGCCAATTTCGGTGGAGGCTGTGTTCGTCAGCAAGCAAATCAGCGTAGCGCCAAGACTGTAGAGATCCGATGCGGCGCTGAGGTGCCGGTTGAACATCTGTTCTGGCGGCATAAATCCGAGGGTGCCTTTGACAACGCTGCTGGCGGCGACTTCTCCCCCGCCGGTGCGAGCGAAGCCAAAATCCACCAAAAAAAACATTCAGACGCTCATCCACCAAGATATTTTCCGGTTTCAAATCCCTGTGAATCACTGGAGTCATCTGATTTTGCAGGTATTTGAGGATTTCCAGAACCGAAATGGCAATTTGCTTTATTTCTTGCGGCTTCCACCGGCGCGAACTTGCCAGGGAAGGAGCATCCTTATATTCCTGCACCATGCAGAAACCGGCTGGCGTTTGGAAGGAATCCAAATAGTGAGGGATGCTGGGATGGTCAAGTCTTCGCAAGACTTGAATTTCCCGCTCAAAAGCGTCATACTCTGACCAGCTAGCACCCGTGCGGGCAAATTGAAATTGTTTGACGACAACGGAGCGCTGAGTGTTAATTTCCGTGGCGAGGTAGGTGACTCTCCCGCCGGCACGATTCTGACCGAGTTCTCTTTTGATTTGATAGCCGTAGTTGGTAAAATTTGGGAAATCGCTCATCATATTTTTTCCCTTATTAGAAGTTCATTTGAAACCCGCGCAGGCGGGTTTCGTCTGTATATCCGGTATTTCAAGAGACTTTTGGCGAATTGATGTGGGGTCTTACCCCACCCGCCCGTCTGCAGGTAGCGAGAGGGGTTGGGCGAAGCATGAGCGGATGTAATCTTTTCCTTGAGTCCCATAAATGGTCGCGCTCATGCTTCGCCCCTACATCGGATCTTGTGTAGGGGCGAAGCATTGGCGGGACAAGCTTTGGGACACCACCCGATATCTTCATTCGCCAATGCTTCGCCCTTTTTACTTCCCAGAGAAAAGGTCTAACCCCTCACGGATTCGCCAACAGCACGCCAACAGCAGCTTTCAATCGCCAGGACTTATGTACAAAAGCGAGATTGGCACCGTTGTTGTACTGAAGGGGTAGGGGCGGGTTTATTCATATTCTGCCCTGTGCCAGAAATATTTTGGCGCTCACCCGCCCCTACAAGGCTTATATACAAAACCGATGCAAGCGGACATGATATCAATTATGGTTTAATCAAATAGGGTTCAGACTTGAGGTATTTGTCAATCATTATGGAGCGTTTGACCATCAGGCTGATCAGTGGGATAGCGGTAGCGGATAAACCGGCAATTGCCATTGCTGCTGCGACAGCCATTTCCAACGGCTCCACCCATGCTTGTTGAGACACCACATTTGAGAACAGTTGATACTCCGCTCCTAAAGTAATACTAAAACCAGTCCATAGAAATGCGACATCCACAGCATATTTATTACACTCCTCTATCTGGAATAAAACCAGAAAGTAAACGATTATACAGACTGCTGCCGATATGCAAGGATTGACAAACCACAAAAAAAGCAGACTTATTCCAATTAAAACTATACCAACAAGTGCATTAACTATACCCTCGCCACCAGAGCCATCAAATGGCACTGGCTTTAAAATACAAGGCAAAAGAGACATCGCCAGCCACCCACTAAACAACTGAAAAAAAATCCAAGTCAGACAACCCATCATAACACCCCCAAGAAAAGCTCCAGTAAGAGCTCCCATGACAGCTCCTACCAGAGAGCCTGCCAGACTGGCTATTTGCCCATTCGTAGAGTTTGACACCATGCCACCAGCAGCAATGAAACCAGCAACAGACCCAAGTAGAGTTCCATTACTAGCTCCAACTAAAACTCCTACCCCATTAAACTCAGCCCCAGTCGCCATCCCTATCATCGTCTTGTGTGCTGCGATAAATCCAGCCACCAGGCTGGGCATAAAAATTACAAAAGAGGGTAGGTGATCAAGCTCCGAGACAAAACCCTTAATATTCAAGGCATTAATATACCCGATAAACAAATACCCAAATATGAAAAACAATATTATAAAAAACAGCCTAAATAACAGCAGCTTTAGAAACAGACTTATTGTAAATTTGGGGAGGGGTGCAGTTTTAACCTCAATCGCGATAGGATAAGTGTCCGGCTGAGAGTTTGTCCGCAAGAAAACTTGGCGAGTGTAGGTTAGATCCTCCAGCAACTGGCTGGTATCCACCGTGATTTCGCACACCGCCATATTGCCCTCAAACTTCACCGGCTCAAAGAATATCCAAGCGTGGTCATAAGGGGTGTGGGGCGGATCGCTCTCATGGGGCGCTACTTCCCACCGGCCCGCAAGCACTGTCTCTGGAATTGGGTTGCTGACGGTGATGGTTTGCCTTAGTTTCTCGCCCAGTTCAACCGCTTGTAATTCAACTTTATCCCAGCTTACCCTAACTTTCGGCAACCGGCTGACATCGAGGGGTTTGAGGGCTGCTAAAGCTTCTGCAGCATTAGCGTAGCGGTCTTGCGGTCTGGGCTCGACCATTTTTTCCAGCCAGTTGAGCCACCCCCGATCTTGTGGCGGTACGAGATGCTGGAAATGTATGCCGTATCTCTCATCTATTAAGTTGCCGATATCTGCGGATTTCGTGCCGGTGAGCAAGCAAATCAGCGTCGCGCCTAACCCATACAGATCCGAGGCTTCTGTTAGCTGCCGGTTGAATAATTGCTCCGGCGGCATAAATCCGAGGCTGCCTTTGACGACACTGCTGGCTGCAACTTCCCCACCCCCCATCCGAGCGAAACCAAAGTCCACCAAGTACACCTTCATCTGCCCATCTATCAAAATGTTTTCTGGTTTGATATCCCGGTGGATGACAGGCTGCTTCATTGATTGCAAGTAGACCAAAATCTCCAACACCGAGATGGCGATTTGCTTGATTTCTTGCGGTGAAAAGCTGCGGGAGGTGGCGGCTGATTCGGCGTCTTTGTATTCCTGCACCATGCAGAAACCGCCGGCTGTCTGGAAGAAATCCAGATAGCGGGGGATGCTGGGGTGTTTGAGCCGGCGCAGCACTTTGATTTCTCGCTCAATCGCGTTGTACTCCCCCCAGTTCGCCCCCAACTGGGCGAACTGAAACTGCTTAATCACCACCGGCTGCTGGGTTTTTGTGTTAACAGCGAGGTAGGTGACTCTCCCCCCGATGTTATTGTGACCGAGTACGGGGTTCCGACCGTTTGCCTCTAAAACTTGATAGCCGTGGCTGGAAAAGTCTGGGTAGTCGCTCATAGCGGGCAGGTGCACTCATCTTTTACTATGCTACCCAATGCAGCTGGAAAAATAAATGAAATTTTCCTTAAAATTCCGGCGAGCCGAGTCAATTCATTGGCTGATAATGCCCTAAACTTTCTATTATAGCAATAGACAGTTAGTTTAGGACAAGGTATCTCACTTGCTAGTAGGGATAGGGACAGGCGAGACGCCTGTCCTACGTCCTAACCTAAGATAGGGATCGGAGGGAACGCCTGTCCTACGTCCTAACCATATAGGGCCCAGATGCCAAGCGCGACCCACTGCCGCGCTTGCCGCACCATCGGGCCGGCTGGGTCAGCGACTGTGTGGCCAATCTCTCCCGCCATGCTACCGGCTCCGCGCCAGGGGCGTCCCGCGTTTGTAGTTGGGCTTTAGCCCTACCGTCGGGTTGCCGGCACCAAAGCGGTGCTCCCCCAGCGCCGCAACATTGGCGTCGCTGTCCACACTCACCGGCACCCCGAATTCCGCCGACCGCATCTGGCGCAGGGGGGTATTTTCCCAGCCCGGGACGTATATCCGTAGGTGGGAGTGCGGCTTACGCGCCGCAACGCTTACGCCGGGCCTTAATGATGTCCTAACCAATTTGGCTAGTGCTAGATGACAAATCAAACGGACAACCGGCGCGACTTGAGGGCGGGTAAATTCATAGAAGCCGCTACCAGACGGGATAAATTGCGTTTCTACAAGAGAGCCAGACGCGATGCGGCGTTCTGCAAGAGCTGGTTGCGCCGGCTCTGGGGAATAAAGGGAGGGATACTCTCTAAATTTTGCCATAATTTTAGGTATAATAAAAAATTGGCCGTTTAGAGAGTAGGGAGCATCCCAGTTGTACAAAGAAGCCCATATCAATGCGACAATGATTTCACTAGGGGGTAGGAGGAGAAGATGTTTGGTCAGCTGAATCCCGGAAACGGGATTGAAACTGTCGGGAGTGTCAGAGTCCGTCTAGCCCCCAGTCCCACCGGCAATTTACACATCGGGACAGCCAGAACAGGCGTGTTTAACTGGCTATTTGCCCGCCATCACGGCGGGAAGTTCATTTTGCGCATCGAAGACACGGATTTAGAGCGCTCCCGCCCAGAGTACACCCAGAATATACTCGACGGACTGCGCTGGCTGGGTATGAACTGGGATGAAGGGCCAATTTTTCAGTCCCAGCGCCTGGATCTCTACCGGCAGAAGATTCAAGAACTCCTGGATAAAGGGCAGGCTTATCGCTGCTACTGCACGGAGTCAGAACTGGCGCAAATGCGCGAGGAGCAAAAAGCTAAAAAACAGGCTCCCCGCTACGACAACCGTCACCGCAACCTGACGCCGGAACAGCGAGCCGCCTTTGCAGCCGTTGGGCGCACGTCGGTGATTCGCTTTATTATTGACGACGAGCGGGAGATTTCCTGGAATGACATGGTGCGGGACCGGGTGAGCTGGAAAGGCAGCGACTTGGGTGGCGATATGGTGATCGCTCGCGCCGCCACCGGCAGTGAAATTGGCCAGCCTCTCTACAATTTTGTGGTGGTGGTGGATGACATTGATATGACAATCACCCATGTCATCCGAGGGGAAGACCACATCGGCAACACGCCGAAACAGATTTTGCTTTACGAAGCTTTCGGGGCAAAAAGGCCCGAGTTCGGCCACACGCCCCTGATTTTGAACCAAGCCGGTCAAAAGCTGTCGAAACGGGATGGCGTTACCTCCATTTATGACTTCCAGCAGTTGGGCTACACGGCTGAGGCGATGGCCAATTATATGACGCTGCTGGGCTGGTCGCCGCCAGACAGTCAAGAGCTGTTTGCGCTGGAAGAGGCGGCGGCGAAATTCGGCTTTGATCGCGTTAATAAAGCCGGTGCTAAGTTTGACTGGGACAAGCTCAACTGGATTAACAGCCAGTACCTGCACTCTATGCCGGTGAATCAGCTAACCGAAAAGCTGATTCCCTACTGGCGCGAGGCGGGGTGTGAGTTCGATCCCGCCGCCGATCGCCTTTGGCTGGAACAGCTGGCGGCTCTGATTGGCCCAAGCTTGAGTCGCTTGAAAGACGCCGCCGACATGAGCCGGGTGTTTTTTGTCAAAGAGGTGGGGTATAGCGCGGAAGCTGCCGCACAGCTGGCGCAACCGGAAGCCTATGGCGTTTTAGAGGCAATTCTGGCCAACCTCGACAGCGAACCGGCTCTCACACAAGCAGGTGCTGGGGAAGTCATCAAAAAGGTGACGAAAGAGAAAAATCTCAAAAAAGGAGCCGTGATGCGCTCGCTGCGGGCAGCACTGACAGGCGAAGTGCACGGCCCCGATCTGGTACAATCTTGGTTGCTGCTGCACCAGCGATCTCTTGACCGAGTTCGCTTGCAAGCGGCTCTGGCGCTGAAGGGGTAAGAGATAGCAAGAGCTGAGGGGCTGGCAACTGTTACCGTCAAACTTACGCGCCTTTTTGCTCTCGCTTGCAAAAGTCTGGTATAATAGCATACTAAATCAATTTTTGCAAGCGACAGTCCGAGAACTGTTACAGGCGCGTGAGAGCCGGGGAAGGCTCCCGCGCTCCGCCAGTTACCAGCAGAATCCGATTTCAGTGCCGGTGCGCCCAAAGCGCACTTTCGTCAGAGAAGCAAGCTAGAAACTATAACAGGGAGGATCACTTACAAGATAGCCAATGGTGGTGAAGAAACCAATCCTCAACTCCCTCAAAAGTTGAGAGTATAGGGGCGGAAAGCCGTTACAGCCGGTGAGTATTTATCCCTGAAAACCGAAAGAAGTTGCCAAACTTTCAGGGGGGTATGCCTTTGCAATATCTGGTAACTTGGCTGAAAGGGTCTAATTCGCAAGCGATTGAGACTGGTAGGGGGGAATTAAGAAACGACATTCCACCTGTCGCCGGCACGCTCAGCGCCACCCAAAAAATGGAGAGACGCTGAATCTCTAGCCTCTGGTTGAAAATCAAACACTAGAAGAATTGACCCTGGAAACGGCGCTCCAAATTTTAGAACCCAAAAATCAGCAACTGCCAAATATGCTTGCCATTAGGCGCTAGCAGTCTCAAGGCAAACTCAAGCATCGCGCTGGCAGTTATAAACCCAATTATTTCAAATATTTCCTCAGTGAGACATGGCAAGTAAAAGCAAAAAGTCAGACGATTCCGCTGCTTCATCTAAGCAGGAAGATTCTGGATCGGAACGGCAGGAACAATTAAAGAAAGTTGAGGAGGAGCGCTCACAACTCCAGTCCCAACTGGCAGAGATTCAAACTGAATTACAGCAATCTCGTGAAGAAAACTCACAGCTGCAGTCCCAGCTGTCTGAGTCTCAAACTCTATTAGGTCAAGCTCACCATCACAACTCGCAACTGCAGTCACAACTAGAGCAGACTGAGCAGCAAAAGGCAGAACTGCAATCCCAACTCGAGCAAGTGAGTTCGGCGCGAGAGAATGTTGAGTCACAGCTAGCAGATCAATCCCAGCAACTGTCTGAGACACAATCTCAGCTGAGCTCGGTGCTCTCTGAGCGCGACCGGCTGCAATCTGAATTGGAGGGAGCCGGTCAGACTGTGGCGCAACTCCAGTCTCAGCTTGAGGAGACACAATCTGAGCTGAGCTCGGTGCTCTCTGAGCGCGACCGGCTGCAATCTGAATTGGAGGGAGCAGGTCAAGAGCGCCAGCAACTCCAGTCTCAGCTTGAGGAGACACAATCTCAGCTGAGCTCGGTGCTCTCTGA
>JAHHHT010000020.1 GCA_019359235.1 Oscillatoria princeps RMCB-10 | reverse complement strand
ACCGATAAACCCGCCCCTAACCTCTGATATAGGAATTGGCACTTAGGTTAAGACATTGGGTTGCGCTTTCACCGGCACCGGGGAAGAGAGTTGACGGGGTACACCGGCTGATGGTAGGATTAGGGTAAAACAGTCTAATAATGGAGTGGCAGCCGCCCTAAAATTTAGGCACTGATTCCCATTATAAGAACAAGTCTACCACGCCAGAGGGGAAAAAGATAGTACCCCCCCACTCCCAAAGCGCCGGCATCAGGGGAAAAATCAGAAAAATCTGCAAGCGGTTTGAGCAGTGGGGCGAAGGTGCCGGTGAATCTCAATGTCAAGTTTGGTTGCCGTTTCACCGGCACCGGCGTTCATAGTTGACAGGGTGTGCCGGCTCGTGGTAGTCTGCTATTATCACAAGTTCATAGTGGAGTGGGGGCCGACCTAAAATTTCGGCACAGAGTCCCATTATAAGAAGAGTCTACCACGGCAGGATGGAAAAAGATAGTACCCCCCACCACTTTTGCGGCGGTGAGATGTAAAAAAATGTACAAAACTTGGGAAGAACTTTCGAGATGGAGGCATCCTACAAGACAAACCCCCAGCAGTGGGTGTCAGTTATTGCCGACAAGTTTCGCATGAGTACGAACGGCGGGCCGGCGCACACTGCCGAGGATATAGTAAACGTTGGAACCTACAACCTATTTCTCGGCGAGTCGCAACATTATAGCTCAAAAGCGGAAACCTTTGAATCATCAGCCCACATCTTCCACCAGGCATTTCCCAGCGGATTTCTCTGGGAACTGCTCGAAGTTCTTTCGGGACCGCCAAACGTTACCTTCAAGTGGCGTCACTTGGGAACCTTTAGCGGACAGTACAAAGAACACGCCAGGAGAAAAGGTAGAAGTCGTCGGAGTCAGTATTGCTCGCGTCACGGATGACTTGAAGATTGAATCGTTGGAACACTATTTTGACACCAGTTCATTCTTGGGTAAATTAGCCCATGACTGCCCCTTCCACTCTCAAGAAAGCACCAAGGTGACGCAATAGAACTTCCAGAACAGGGGCGCAAACGCAGGCATTGCCGCCCCGCCGGCGGAAAGCGCGTTGCGCCCCGACTTGCCGGTTAAGCTCGCTTTTTTCCGGACAAGCGCCGCACCGCTGGTGCGGCTTGAAAAAGCCCGCCCAGACGGACGAAATGTGGCCGGTGTCGAGACGCCACAAAAGGCATTGGTACAATCTGTGGCGATATATTTGCCGGCACCGGCACGCCTCCGAGGAATATAGCAGTAGCCACTTAGGGAACGGACATTAGACCTTTAGGGCAGGCGATACGCCTGCCCTACGTCTATATCTCCTAGGACAGGCGTTCCCTCCGACAAGCGTGTCCTAAACTGACTGTCTGTTGCTATATCTATAGCTTTGCGAGAGAATTGATAAATCCGCCCCCTATCCCAGGGGTGAGAGCATGAGCCCAAATCTGCCAACAGCAAACCCAGGAGTTTTCCCTATCCGCGCTAGGCGACGCAAAAGCCTGAATTCAGGAGACAAAGATCCCTCCTCAGTAATAGCACTGAGGAGGCGAGTAAAAGAGAACACCAGCCACAAGCCAGCGTTACGTGACTTTTCTCCCCCTCTCCCCTCTTCCTTGGGCACCGTACAGGGGGCGGTTCGCTGGTACAGGGTGCGCCGGTGGGGCTAAAGCCCAACTACAAACGGCTGGCATCCGCCAGCGAGGTGCCGGTGCGGTTTTAACCCAGCAGCGACTGAATTGGGATGCCGCCAAACTCATCAACCAATTCCCTCTAAATAAAAATCCCGCTCGCAAAATAGGAGCGGGGTTTGTTTGTGGTGTGAGGAGTGAACATATAACTGTCACTATAATAAACCATACTAGCCTGATGTGACAAGAGTGTGACACTCAAATGGCAAGAATGTGTTAAAGCACCGGCAGCGGATGGGGTTGCGCGTGTTGGGCTAAAGCCCAACTACAAACCTTTGGGCTAAAGTAGGGGCGGGTTTACCAGCATCTGAACTTCGCAGCAGACTTCTTGGATAAACCCGCCCCTACAAACCTTTGGGCTAAAGCCCAACTACAAACCTTTGGGCTAAAGCCCAACTACAAACTTTTGGGCTAAAGCCCAACTACAAACTTTTGGGCTAAAGCCCAACTATAAACTTTTGGGCTAAAGCCCAACTACAAACCTTTGGGCTACGCTGAACTTACAAACGGTGCGCCGCCACCGGCACGGGCAGTAACGGGAATGCCGGTGGCGGCGATTGCCGGAAAGGCAGGAAACCCGCACCGCACCCAGAGAAAGAGGGTGCGGTAGCGCCGCCGGCGAGTAGCGCCTATGATTGGAAATAAAGTAACCAGATAGGGAGGTGCCCAAATGCCTTCTCCATTTCCAGGGATGGACCCTTATTTAGAGAATCCTGAATTCTGGCCCGAGGCACACAGTCGCTTCATTGTAGCGATTGCCATAGCTCTAGCCCCCGCGCTGCGTCCTAAATATCGCGTGGCGATAGAAAAACGAATCTATACGAGCGTGCCAGAAGATTCAGTCTTGGTGGGTATTCCTGATGTGTCTGTGACGTCTGCCAGCTCAACTCCAAGACGACCTTCCTCAATTTTAACATTACCCGCTCAGGCTGAAGCTGTAACTGTAACAATACCAATGCCAGAGGAGGTGAGCGAAGGGTATTTAGAAATCAGAGAGGTGGCAACGGGGTATGTGGTGACAGTGATTGAACTTCTTTCCCCCAAGAATAAGCGGGCAGGCATGGGACGAGAAAAGTATGAAAAAAAGCGAATGAAAGTGCTAAGTAGTCCGGCGCATCTAGTAGAAATTGACTTGCTCCGGGGGGGTGAACCCATGCGAATGAGCGGCGAAATTCCAGAAACAGACTATCGCATCTTAATCTGCCGGAGCAATCGCCGTCCCCTAGCTCAGCTTTATGCTTTTAGTGTCCGCCAGGAGATTCCTTCGTTCCTGCTACCTTTGCAGTCAGGGGATACCGAGCCAGTCGTGGATTTGCAAAGTTTGTTCGCTCAGGTGTACGAACAGGCTGGATTTGATATGGCAATAGACTACACTCACGAGCCGGTGCCGGCGCTCCAGGAAGAAGACAGGGTTTGGGCTGAGGCTCTGCTGCCAGAGAAAGGACTGCGTGGGTGAGAGTAGCGGGGGCGTTCGGCTTTCTTCTGGCGGGGTGGAGTTTAGATTGACCCTTATATATATGCCCGCACATTTTCCCATGCTACTAAGATAGCAAAAGAATCAGCCTCTGTCAAGCAGTTTTTTCATTTTTCTGGTGCTCAGGCTCAGGCTGGGAAGCAAGAGCCGGTGGGCTGCAGCCGGCTGATAATTGAAAAGGGTGGGAGATATCAGCGGGCGCATGAACTTCTCAAGGGCTTGATGAGTCTGGAATTGAAAGAGCGAGACGAGACCGGGCGCGTCCTAAACTAAGGGAGAAAACCCGTTATGTACGAATTGGCTCAAGGCATTCCCAACCTGCCTGACCTGACCCATCCCAATGAGCTAATAGAATTTGGCACCCAAATCCTCAAGGTGTCCCAAAAATTGGCTGTGCTAGCGGTGCTGTTGGGGATCGCCCTCGCCCTGATCGGCTGGGCGTACCGGCGTTCAGTCGGGCCAGATCGCGCACCGGTGCTGGGAGAGTGGCTCACACGCTACGACCTGCTGCTGCGGGCGCTGCCGCACGCTATTCTAGTCCTCAGCCTGATGCTGGGGGGATTCTTTCTGTGCTCGACCTTAGCCAACCGCTACCATCACTGGGAGCAAGCGCGGGTTGCCAAAGTTGCTGAGCGCGTTGCAGGCGACCGGCTGGAGCAGCCGGCACCCCAAGTCCGCTACGTCATCCAAGAGCCCTACACTTACGACGCCATACTTCGAGGCAAGGTTGTCTCTGTCCAGAAAACCCGAGAGGTCAACCGCTTTTTAACACTGGCCGGCTCGCAAATTGAGGTAAAAATCGACGAATTTCCCGACCCCCAGAAGAGAGATCGAGCGGTTTACCGGGCAGACTTTCAAGCTGAGTACAAAGTCGCGAACTCCTTAAAAGAGCCTGAGGATTTTTTCTTTGAAGTCAGCCCGCCCAACGGCTACTCGCTGCTGCAAAACTTCAAGGTGGAGCGAGACGGCGTGCGGCTGGTGCCGGTGAATCCGGGGGACTACGGCTTTCCCTTGAGGCTGAACCCAGAGCAAGAAACCCGCTTTCGCGTCACTTATCAGGCGCAAGGCGGGCCTCGGTGGGTTTACAGTGCCGGTGGCCAGCTGCTGTCAAATTTCCGCTTGAGCGTGCTGGCGAACTTCCCGAAGGCTGATTTTGCCAGCGGCATTGTCCCTGCGGAGAGCAAGCCAGAGGGACAAGGCACCAGATTTACCTGGGTGTTTGATGACAACGTTTCTGTGCGCAACCCCTTTGGCGTGTTCACATCCACCGGCCCAGTTCGCAACACCGGCATTCTTCCCCGCTTGCTGTTGCTGGCACCGGCGCTGTTCTTGTGGTGGGTGCTGGTGCTGTACTTGTCGCTGCCGCTGAGGCTGCGGGATGTGGCCCTTGCCGGCGGCATGTTTTTTGCCTGCCTGCTGGCGCTGACCTATCTCAGCCGGCTGATTGATGTCCAGCTAGCTTGGGCGGGGATTTCCCCAGTGCTGCTGGTGCTGGTGTGGGGGTTGGGGTCAAACCGGCGGCAGTCCCTAGCCGCAGAGATCGCCACCATTGCTGGTGGGGTTCTGCCGGTTTTGGGATTAATCGTGCCCTACAGTGGCCTCACCCTCAGTTTAGCGGGATTGCTCTGCGCCGTCTGGCTAGCAGTTCGCCACTGGTACGGGTGGGATGAAAGGGAGCCGGTTTCGCCAGACGCCAGCCGGTAGGGGCAGCGAGTGTGGACGCGCCACACTGCAGACCTAACGGATGTGTCATTTGTTACATTTGTTAACCAATGTGCTGCCGGTGGACGCCAAATCCTACTTAAAAGTATCCTTGAGGACGGTGCGAGCGGCCAGGTGATTGCGGGTGGAGGTGAGAATTTCTGCTTCTCGTTCCAGCCTAGCGGTAGTATCTTGCATTTCGAGAAGGTCTTGCTGTTCTTTGGGGACGCCGTAAAGGTTGCTGGCCACCCAGTAGGACAGCTCTCTGGGAAGGTTGGGGATGTCTTCCGGCAGTTCAATTTTCTGATCCATCAGCTTAGCCGAGAGACGAACCACATCCCGGAGGAGTTCTTCGACTTCTGCAGCTAGGGGTCTGAGGTCGGTTGCCGGTGGCTGGTCTTCAAGCCATTCAACCAAGCCAACGCGATAGGGTTTTTCGCGCACGTACTCCAGCACGCGAAACCTTTGCTGGCCAAGTGTCCATATTTTCATGCGGTCGTCAGGGAGGCGCTGGAACTGCAGGATTTCGGCGCAGCATCCAACTGTCGCAATTTGACCTTGCACGGGATCGACCATGAGAACCCCAAACCTGCGGTCTGTTTCCAGAATCGTGTTCATCATGATCCGGTAGCGATATTCAAAGATGTGCAGGGGGAGGGGTCTGCCTGGAAAGAGAACCACTTCCGGCAAGGGAAATAGGGGGAGTTCTCGAACAGCGATCGAGGATGCGGATGCCATTGTCCCTCAGTCAACTAAGTAATTTCGCTTCTGCTTCTACTTTAGCGGATTTTCCTGCTCGAAATCCTACGACAAAGCCCTTTAGAGTTCGCTCTAAAGGGCTAACATGGCAGCCACACGGCTGCTTTTAATACATTTAATTTACAAAATAGCAGCTGGGGGGGGCGGCTGCCTCATCGCTACTTTAAAAATACCAATGGCTTGTAAGCGCCCCGCTCTTCATGCAAATTACATGTAAACTGCTTTGGCCGGCAGGCGGGGCCGGCACAAAAGCTGAACGGTGTTACAGCTTGACTTCAATATCCACACCGGCAGGCAGGTCAAGCTTCATCAAGGCGTCAATGGTTTTGGAAGAAGGCTGGTAAATGTCGATAATGCGGCGGTGGGTGCGAGTTTCAAAATGCTCCCGCGAATCCTTATCGACGTGAGGAGAGCGAAGCAAGCAGTAGATGCGGCGGCGGGTGGGCAGGGGGATCGGACCGATGGCTGTGGCGTTTGTCCGATTGGCCGTGTCTACGATTTTTTCGCAGGAGGCGTCAAGGATGCGGCGGTCATAAGCTTTCAGGCGAATGCGAATTTTTTGCTGCTGTAGTGTGGCCATTTTTTCAGTTGTCTAGGTTCAGTTCTAGATAAAAAACTGCTAATTGCTAATTGAGAATTTTACGCTCCACTAAGGAGCGAGCGACTGACTGCGCACTGGAGAAACCGAGTTTCTCTGGCTGGAACCCGGTTTCTTTGAGAGGGTGCGCAACTTTTAAAGAGAGACACAATCCGGATCGGAAAAGCACCTTGACTGGTGGTTGCTTTTCCGATCCTGAAGCAAAGCGCCAGCTATTCTACTTGAGGATCTTGGAGACGACGCCGGCACCGACGGTGCGACCGCCTTCGCGGATGGCGAAGCGCATCCCCATCTCGATGGCGATCGGGTTGATCAGCTCAACCGTCATTTTTATGCGGTCGCCCGGCATCACCATTTCGGCGGTCTCGCCTTCATCAGAGGTAAAGGCGCTGATCGTGCCGGTGACATCCGTAGTGCGGACGTAGAACTGAGGTCGGTAGCCGGTGAAAAACGGCGTGTGACGGCCCCCCTCTTCCTTAGTCAGGATGTACACCTCAGACTCAAACTTGGTGTGAGGGGTGATCGAGCCCGGTTTGGCCAGCACCATGCCCCGCTCAACGTCAGCTTTCTGAATCCCCCGGAGGAGAAGGCCGACGTTATCCCCAGCGAGACCTTCGTCCAGAGTCTTCTGGAACATTTCCACACCCGTCACCGTGGTGCTGCGCGTGGGTTTGATGCCAACGAGCTCAACGGTTTCGCCGACCTTAACCTTGCCGCGCTCAATCCGTCCGGTCGCCACCGTACCGCGACCGGTGATCGTGAACACGTCCTCAACCGCCATCAGGAACGGCTTGTCAACTTCCCGCTCTGGCGTGGGAATGTAAGAGTCTACCTCATCCATGAGTTTGTAGATGCAATCCACCCACTCATCGTCGCCCTTCTTAGTACCGGGGATAGAAGTCATCTTTTCCAGAGCCTTGAGAGCGGAGCCGGCCACAATGGGAATGTTGTCACCGTCGAATTCGTAAGAGCTCAGCAGCTCCCGGACTTCCAGCTCCACCAGTTCCAGCAACTCTGGGTCGTCGAGCATGTCTTTCTTGTTCAAGAAGACGACGATGTTGGGAACGCCCACCTGCTTGGCCAGCAGGATGTGTTCGCGGGTCTGGGGCATGGGGCCATCAGCTGCGGAAACCACCAGGATAGCGCCGTCCATCTGAGCTGCGCCCGTGATCATGTTCTTCACGTAGTCAGCGTGCCCGGGGCAGTCCACGTGAGCGTAGTGCCGCTGTTCGGTTTGGTACTCGACGTGAGCGGTGTTGATCGTAATCCCCCGCGCTTTTTCCTCGGGCGCGGCGTCAATTTCATCGTACTTCTTAGCTTTTGCCTGACCCAGCGCCGCCAGAGTCATAGTGATGGCTGCAGTCAGGGTGGTTTTGCCGTGGTCAACGTGACCGATCGTGCCAATGTTGACGTGGGGTTTATTCCGTTCAAACTTTGCGCGTGCCATGAATGATATCTTCCTTTTTCCTTTGTCAGCTCTCAGCTGCCAGCTGTCAGTCGTCAGTTGTGTCTTGCTACTGACGGCTGACTGCTGACTGCCAACTAATTATGCGTTCCCTTTGCTCTTAGCGATGATCGGCTCAGCCACGCTGCGAGGCACCTCTTCGTAGTGGCTGAACTCCATCGTGAAGATACCCCGCCCTTGGGTCTTTGACCGAATATCGGTGGCGTAGCCAAACATGGTCGCCAGTGGGACTTTGGATGTCACCTTAGCGAGTCCCTGTTCAGTGCTCTGGTTTTCAATCTGCCCCCGGCGGGAGATGAGGTCGCCAATCACGTTCCCGATAAAGTCTTCGGGAACTTCCACCTCAACCTTCATCATAGGCTCTAAAAGAACCGGTGTGGCTTTCATCACTGCCTCTTTCATCGCCATTGACCCAGCAATCTTAAAGGCCATTTCGGACGAGTCCACTTCGTGGAAGGAACCGTCTACCATAGTAGCCTTGATGTCAATCACCGGGTAGCCAGCCAGGATGCCGGACTCGCAGGCTTCTTTCATGCCTTGCTCTGCTGGGGAGATGTACTCTTTCGGCACCACACCCCCGACAATCTTGGAGACAAATTCAAAGCCGGTTCCCGGTTCCCCGGGTTCCGCCTCGATCACCACGTGACCGTACTGGCCCTTACCGCCGCTCTGGCGGATAAACTTGCCTTCCGCTCTGACATGTTTGCGAATCGTTTCTCGGTAAGCTACTTGCGGTTGGCCCACGTTGGCTTCCACCTTGTACTCGCGCAACATCCGGTCTACCAGAATCTCCAGGTGCAGTTCCCCCATGCCGGCAATCACCGTCTGGTTGGTTTCTGGATCGACACTCACCCGGAAGGTGGGGTCTTCTTCTGAGAGAGCTTGCAGCGCCTTGGAAAGCTTCTCCATGTCCTGCTTGGTCTTGGGCTCGACCGCCACGGAGATCACTGGTTCAGGAATAAACAGGGACTCCAGGATAATTTGCGAGCTGTCCTCGCAGATTGTGTCTCCTGTAAAGGTTTCCTTCAGACCCAGGGCTGCGCCCAGATCGCCGGCCCGCAGTTCGTCCACCTCAATCCGGTCGTCCGCCTTCAGAACGATCAGGCGAGACACCCGCTCTTTTTTGCCCTTGGTGGAGTTGATCACGTAGCTGCCTTTCTTGAGCACCCCTGAGTAGACGCGCACAAAGGTCAGCCGTCCGTAGGGATCTGCCATAATCTTAAACGCCAGAGCGGCCAGGGGCTGGCTGTCATCGGCTCGGCGCTCCGCTGTTTCGCCGGAAGGCAGCATCCCCTGAATCGGCGGAATGTCCAGCGGTGAGGGCAGGTAATCGACCACAGCGTCCAGCATCAGCTGCACGCCTTTATTCTTAAAGGCGGAGCCGCACAGCATCGGCACAATCGTCCCGGCAATGGTGCCTTTGCGCAGCGCTGTCTTGATCTCCTCTTCGGTGAGTTCTTCCCCTTCCAGGTACTTCTCGGTGAGGGCGTCATCCGTTTCTGCCACGGACTCAACCAGCTTCAGCCGGTACTCCTCCGCCAGCGACCGAACGTTTTCGGGAATTTCGGTGTCCTCAATATCGGTTCCGATGTCGTTGGTGTAGATATTGGCCCGCATGCGCACCAAGTCTACAATTCCCCGGAAACTGTCTTCGCTGCCGATGGGGATTTGGATGGGTACGGCGTTCGCCCGCATCCGGTCGCGGATCTGGCTGTAGACCTTATAGAAGTTTGCCCCTGTCCTGTCCATCTTGTTGACAAAGGCTATTCGAGGCACCTTATACCTGTCTGCCTGTCTCCACACTGTTTCGGACTGGGGCTGCACGCCCCCCACCGAGCAGAACACCGCGATTACCCCATCCAATACCCGCATCGAGCGCTCCACTTCGATGGTGAAGTCTACGTGCCCCGGGGTATCGATAATGTTGATCTGATGGTCTTTCCAGCTGGTGCTGATAGCAGCGGCAGTAATGGTAATGCCCCGCTCCCGCTCCTGCTCCATCCAGTCTGTTACCGTGGTCCCATCGTGAACTTCTCCGATTTTGTGAACCACACCGGAATAGAACAGAATGCGCTCTGTTGTTGTCGTCTTGCCTGCGTCAATATGGGCTGCAATTCCTATATTGCGTACTTTGTCGAGCGGGTTGTTACGTGCCACAGCTACCTCCTTTATTTCTGCCGCTGATATTTATGGGTTGCCGCTCTCTGGGCGATTCTATGCCTGCATTGCTGACAGCAGCACTTGTGCTCCCCTCAAAATGCTTTGTGCGGGCCAGAAAATTGTCATCTTTGCTGACCCAACATGAGAATCTTGTCCCATCGCTGAAAGCGTCTGGGACTTTTTGAGCGCTCGTCCACGCGCTTGCTTTGCCGCCCCAGGTGACGGCCTCGTGGATACCGAGTTCCCCCTTAATATATTTTAATATTTTTCGTTACGTTTTGTTCACTTGGGAACACCCGGGCGGGAACTCGGACTCAGCCAGCGTTAGTACCGGTAGTGAGCGAACGCCTTGTTGGCTTCCGCCATCCGGTGAGTTTCTTCCCGTTTGCGAATCGCACTTCCCGTCTCGTTGGCGGCATCCATCAGCTCATTGGCCAACTTGGAGGCCATTGTCCGGCCCCCTCTCGCCCGGGCGTACTGGATCAGCCAGCGCAGCGCCAGTGCCGTCCCCCGTTCCGAACGGACTTCCATCGGCACCTGGTAAGTGGCACCCCCAACCCGCCGCGCTTTTACCTCCACAAGCGGTGTGGCATTGCGGACGGCTTTTTCAAACGTTTCCAGGGGCTCGCCGCCGGTGCGCTCCTGAATCGTTTTGAAGGCGTCGTAGACAATCCGATAGGCGAGGGATTTTTTGCCACTCTCCATAACCCGCCGCACCATCATACTCACCAAGCGGCTGTTATATACGGAATCTGGAGGAACGGTACGTTTTTGAGCGCTACTGCGTCGCGACATAATCAGTGTTCAATGATATAATGATCTGGTTTTTTCGTTTCCATTCAATTTAGCTGCCAGCTCAGCGCGGACAGTCGCCGGTAGGGGCAGAGCCCGGGGGCCTGCAACTACCCTATTAACCGTTGTGTTCTCGCTGGCCACACGGGATGGGCTGACTTGTTGATTCCTGCTGCTTTATCGCTCCGGCTGCCCGCAGGCGGGAGGAGCGCTATACAAAGAGAGGCTATCTACTTTTCTGTGAGCGGGCATCTGCCGTGTGCTTGCTGTTCTGCTAAGGCGATCCCTCGCTTCTTGTGCGCAACCGCTCAACCTACTTCGCCGCTGCTTTAGGACGCTTGGCCCCATACTTAGAGCGACCTTGACGGCGGTCTTTTACCCCAGCGGTATCTAGCGTCCCACGGATAATGTGGTATCTAACACCGGGTAAGTCCTTCACCCGTCCGCCCCGAATCATCACCACTGAGTGCTCTTGCAGGTTGTGGCCTATCCCTGGAATGTACGCTGTCACTTCAAATCCGGAAGTGAGGCGAACCCGCGCCACCTTCCGCAGCGCTGAGTTTGGCTTTTTCGGGGTTGTGGTGTAAACTCTTGTACAAACGCCACGACGCTGAGGGCAACTCTTCAAAGCCGGCGATTTAGTTTTCTTCTGGATTTTTTGGCGTTCGCTACGAATGAGTTGCTGAATTGTGGGCATGGCTTAAGGCGTGTGCAGCTTTTTGCTGTTCAAACTTTCAACAAAAGGAGATTATATCTATTTTGACGCTCTCTTGTCAAATCTTTTCTTCAAAACCCTCCAAACCCGCGCGTCGTCCCGCGCTTTGGGCTTCAGCTGGCAACGCGGCTGAGCCGGTGGAGAAGGAGTGACCGCACCCACAGCTCGCGGTGGCGTTGGGGTTGTGGAAGCGGAAACCGCCCCCCATCAGATCCTCTGAGTAATCTAAAGTCACGCCGGTGAGGGTTTTGACGCTCTCGCCATCGACAGCCACCTGAATCCCGCTGCTCTCACAGACTCGGTCGTCAGGTTTGACGGCGGCAAATTCCATTATATAGTAAAAGCCGGCGCAGCCGCCTGCCCCCACCCCTAGCCGAAACAAGGCGTTGGGATTTTCATGCTTGGACTTCAGGCGCTTGATTTCGCGGACGGCTGCTGGGCTCAGATGAATCATGGACTTGTGCCTGCTCGGAAACGAAACGAGCTTCCTTTTTATCCTCACACGGAAGCTACCCTCTTCGCTACGGCGCTGGAAGTAAACCCCCTTCCGCCCGGGGCGGGTGGCCTTCAGGGAGCAAGTACGAATATAGAGAACTGCAGCTGGACGCTGGGCATTTCTCAAGGGCTGTGGCTGCCACCCGGCGCTCCCCTACAGTTGGGGTGCGCTATCGGCGCACCCCACGAGAGAGGATTCCACGGCGATCCAGCTGCCGTCCCCCAAAAGAAAGCCGGTTTGTGGGATTGCCGAGAGCGCCTCTCTAGGATTTGACGCGGGCGTAGTCGTCTTGGAACCTCACAATGTCGTCTTCTCCCAGGTATTCCCCATTCTGCACCTCAATCAACACCAAGGGAATCACGCCGGGATTTTCCAGCCGGTGGGACGTACAGGGTGGCACGTAGGTAGACTGATTGCTGGAGAGCAGCTCCTCCATGTCGCCGCACGTCACCCTCGCTGTCCCCGATACGACGATCCAGTGCTCGCTGCGGTGGTGGTGCATTTGCAAGCTGAGGCGGTGCCCGGGTTTGACTTCAATGCGCTTGATTTTGTATCCGCGCCCCTCTTCCAGAACGGTAAACGATCCCCAAGGACGCAATTCCGTCGCGGCCACTGCATTGCTGCCGGCAGATCCCAGCATTGCTTGCACTTGAGATATTTCTTTAACTTGGGCCATGATTTTCTCTCCTTAAGGATTGCTTGTGGAATTCGGGTGCCCGATTGACAGATTGGTTTGGGCGCTCGGCGCTCACGTTTTGGGCCATGATTTCTGGAAAAGCTGTAACATCCCGCAGCTATAACTTCTTGGAAATGCTGCAACGTCTGGGACGGATTTTTCTGAAGATATGTTGAGCGTGCCTTAAGATAACTAAAAAGCAGGGAGTGTCATCCAGCTCTTGAATCTGCCCTTTGCGGGCACCGAACTCCAACATAGCAAGTTCTCCCCAGGTACTGTCATCAGTAAACTGGTCACTTTCGCCAATTGACACAGAATCTTTACCTGTCCCGCCCTCTGCTTTAAGCAAGCTTTAACTCGTCAAGGGCGAGCCCCGAAGGAAACACGCCGGCAGCGCCAGCGATGCGGGAGGGAACGGTAAAAAATTAAAATTTTATCATTAAAACAGATTTTATCCAGCAGCACAAAGTCAAGTCGCTCTATACTTCGACTCGGCTGCTGGGCCTTTGATGTCTGGGTTAAAGGCCCACTCGCTCTCAGAGAGCAGATATCTGACTCTCCTTTTCCCGACTCCCACTCACTGCCCAATATCCAGAAAAACCCCCAAACCGTTGTGGACGGGAGCCGCCGTGCGGGGCGGGCGGTCGAGTATCTGGCCACCGAGGTAAAGGCCGGTGGAACTGCCGCCGTCAAGATTGAGGGCGTCAACTGCCCCCAGTTGCTGCATCAGTTGCGCTAATTCCGCCAAAGTGGCACCGGCACCCCCAGCCCGGTTGTGAACCGCCACTATTAATAGTGTTCCCGCCGGAGTCACACCAATGGCGCTGCGAGACGCCGTTTGCTGGTTAAACGCCTCGCTGAACCCTTCCGCTTTGGCATCCAGAACAATTTGTCCCCTCAAATTAGAAGCGTAGGGGCGGCCCCCCGTGGCCGCCCCCCCCGTGGCCGCCCCCCCCGGGGCTGACCCCAGCAAAACCGGCCCCGCCCCCAGTATGTGCGGGTAGCTGGCAAACTCAGCCGGCACAGTGGCGCTTTCCACGCTCAGACTGGTGCCGGTGGGGAGGGCGTCTGCCGGCACCTTGCGGAAAACTAAAATGTAGCCATTCGGCGGAATAGGAAAAGCAGTTTTGCCCGGTTCCCCTCCCGCCAGCTGAGCCGTCACTTGGCCATTCTCCACAGCCACAATCGTTTCACTATCGCTCAGGGGAGTGTAACTCGCCCCCCACTCACCGGTGTAGCGGGCAATGCCCTCCGCCACATAAGCGCTGTTGAGCAAAAGCACCGGCAAGCGCTGTCCAGTTGCCGTGCTGACCGTTTCCTGCAAACTGAGACGCCCGATTTTGACATTACCGGCATCATCCCAGGCGATTGCGCCCCGGTTGAGAATCGGACTGGACAGCCACCGGCCATCCAGGCGAATCGCACCCAGAGGCAGCTGGTTATTGCGATTAAAAAAGCCGCCGTTAATCGCAGCTGACGCCCGCAACTGGCTTGCTGTCTCCATCAGCGGCGCAATCCCCGTTTGATTAGTCACTTCCCGCCGCAGCGGTTTAACACTAATTCCAGGCTGGCGGAGATCGACTTCCAGCCACACCACCGGAAAGCGGTCAGCCCCCAAATTCAGATACCGCTGCCGCCACCGCAACCCCTGCGCCCAGAGGATATCTTTCGCTACCATAGAATCCGGTCGAATGTCAATCTCCAAGCGACTCGGATTGCTGAGTGTGGAAACTCGCGGACGCCAGCCGGCAGGCACCGCCACTCGGATAGTGGTCTGGTTGCCTGCCGGTTCAACTCTCACGAAACTGGGCGTGGGGCACTGGGCGCTGGGCACTGGGCACAGATCGCTGGGCGCTAACTGTTCTTTTTCCCCACCCCCGACCGGACTGTCCCCATTCCTGACGCCCCCTGCTGCCGGTGGGTTAAAGCGCTGCGCCAGGGCCGGCTCCGTCAGGCCATCCAGTGCGATCAGCCATTCATCGAACTTGACCTGTTTGGGCTGCACCGGCTTGGACTCGTCATCCGGTTTCTCGCTGGCGGCATTTTGCGGTGCAGGAAAGATGCCGGTGCCGGCAGCCGGCGGCTTGGACTCGCGATCGGGTTTCTGCCCACCGGCATTTTGTGGCCCTGTTGTGCTGCCGGTGCCGGAAACCGGCGGCTTGGACTCGTCATCAGGGGGAGCTGCCGGTGCCGGCGGTGCCGGATTGGGGTTAGGGACTTCTGGGGGTTTGACAGGTGCTGGTGGCGGCGGCGGAGTCACAGTCCGAGAAAAATTCGCTTGCCAGGTTGCAGGCCGGTCCAGATCGACGACAATGCGAAAGCTGGGCGCAGCCACCGGCGCTGCCTGTCCTGGGGCTCTCATTCTTTCCATATAGGAGGTCAGAGATTGGGGAATCTCAACCTGTTGAATGTCCTTTACCCTCGCGACAGGGGTGGTGATTCGCAGGGTGTCTCCACTGACGAGCACCTGCCAGCCGGCTTGCGCTGCCAAATCGGTAATATCCAGATAGCGATATGGGCCTGTCAGCCGCGCCGGCAGGATGACCGGTGCCGGTGAGATCCCGAACCACTGCACCGGCTGTTTTGTGGCATCCCCTGTGCTCAGCAGTTCCACCCCTAACACTTGCCTGACGCCGGCGTCACTGATGCCGGTGCGAAGGCTGCCAGGGGACGCACCGGCCCACTGGCTCCAAGCTGCCGGCCAAATCCGGCCATTTAAAGAAACCTGACTTCCCTGCGCGACGGTTGGCGACGCCATTTGAGTGAGGCTGGCGGGAGTGACGGCTGAGGGGGCCGCAGTTGGCCCGGGAGGCAGCGACCGGTTCTCTGGGCCCGACTGAGCCGGTGCTAAGCTCACAAGAGTGGAAATCAGGGGTGCGAGGGCAAGATTTCTCAACAAAAAAGCCATGAGGCTGGCAACAGCAGGTGATTTGCTAACATCTTCCAATCTATGCTATACTTTACTCAAGAGACCCACCCGAAACTGAGAACCAAAGGCGGGTGGCTGCTCTGAAAAGCTCAAGACAGTCACCAAGACCTGAGAACCAAAGGCGGGTGGCTGCTCTGAAAAGCTCAAGACAGTCACCAAAACCTGAGAACTAAAGGCGGGTGGCTGTCCCGGAAACGGCCAAAAAGCCTGAAACTCTAAAGGATGAGTGGCCTTCAAGCTAGTTCAAGTGACTTCTTCTTAAAAGAAGGTGGGCAATATCATGAACTTGGCTGTTGTGCTCGCGGGATTTTCCAGTGGGCATTGGTTGATACGCCTTGGTTGAGAGAATCTCTCAGCTTATGTATTTGTTGGCAACTGTTAAAGGTTGTTAGCAAAAATGTATCGGTTCAGTAGTTCAGAGTAAATTCACACAGGGCCGGCCACACCCGCAACCCCGCAATACCCTAACCCTTTGTAGGGGCGGGTGGGGCTAAAGCCCAACTGCAAACGCGCTTGCCGCCGCACACGGAGTCGGAGGCAGCGCTTGCAGTGACGTTAATTTTTTTTTATCTGTGCTACAATTTAATACCCACCGAGGAAAGGGCGCTGTCGCGTCCCGAGAGGGGTTATCAGTAAAGCGGATTGGCCACGCCGGTCGGAATGGCACAGTGCGTAAAGCTGGGGATTGCTCGTGCGGAGTAATTTCTCTAATATTTTCCTGCTATCCGACCAGAAGCAAAACTCACGCTCACCAGAAGCGCATTCCCTTGCGGCCAAATTGGAGCCGCGGTGCCGGCAACATTTGCTAGGGGCGGGGTAACAGTGTGATGTTTGCTGGTAATAAAGGATGTCTGCAAACCCGCCCCTAAAACGACATTAGCCGAGATTTCCAGGCGCGAGCTACCAACCCGCGCACGATTGGCGCGATGTCGAAGGCTATCAGATCCAGGAGCTAGGAAAGCTCCAGCGAGGGAACCCTTGAAGCTTCCCTACTGATAAGAATTATTGCCGAGCTTCGCGCCTGGAAAGGATTTACCATCCCTTGCGGCGCGAAATTCGGTCGGAAAACTTCAGAAAACCCAATCAATAAATCCAAACCTAAAGTATAGCAATAACGAGCGGAATGAACCATCCTATGAGTAGCGCGAGCGTGAATCACTTAGGCA
The DNA here is from genome assembly GCA_019359235.1 of Oscillatoria princeps RMCB-10. GTDB lineage: Bacteria > Cyanobacteriota > Cyanobacteriia > Cyanobacteriales > Oscillatoriaceae > Oscillatoria > Oscillatoria princeps. The sequence goes on along the minus strand of JAHHHT010000020.1, from coordinate 114,113 downwards.
CACTGAATCAGTTAAATCAGGGCGAAAATGCAAATTATCAGGGTCAGAGCTGGCTGGTAGAAGAGCGGGATGCCTGTGGTGTGGGCTTTATTGCCAATCCCGCCGGCGGGGCGAGCCACGAGATTATTGCAGCTTCCCTGTCCGCTCTAACCTGTATGGAACACCGGGGTGGCTGCAGCGCTGACCAAGATTCCGGGGATGGCGCGGGGCTGATGACGGCTGTCCCCTGGGAGCTGTTTGGGGAGTGGCTGGCTGAGCGCGGCGTCAGTGCCGGTGGGACGGCTGAAATAGCTGTGGGGATGGTGTTTCTGCCCCAAGAACCGGCAGCTGCAGCCCAAGCGCGACAAATTGTCGAAAAAGTGGCCATTTCCGAAGGGCTGACTGTCCTCGGCTGGCGCGTGGTGCCGGTGCTACCTGAAATTCTGGGGGCGCAAGCGCGGGAAAATCAGCCCCAGATTGAGCAGGTGCTGCTGCAGTGCCCGCATTTCCAAGGAGACGCCCTGGAGCGGGAATTATACCTAGTGCGCAAGCGGATTGAAAAGGCAGCGGTGGCTGAGGGGACATGGGCTGAGGATTTTTACATTTGCTCCCTGTCTCACCGGCGGATTGTATATAAAGGTATGGTGCGCTCAGCGGTGCTCGGCGAGTTCTACACCGATTTAAAAAATCCAGCATATAAGAGTAACTTTGCCATCTACCACCGGCGCTTCAGCACGAACACGATGCCCAAGTGGCCACTGGCCCAGCCACTGCGCCTGCTGGGGCACAACGGGGAAATTAACACCCTTCTGGGCAACATCAACTGGATGATGGCCAGGGAAGCTGATTTGGCCGGTGCGGGCTGGGGCGAGCGCTTACACGAACTCAAGCCAATTGTCAACCCCAACAACAGCGATTCCGCCACCCTGGACAATGTGATGGAGTTGCTGGTGCGCTCTGGCCGAACCCCCCTGGAAGCAATGATGATTTTGGTGCCGGAAGCATACCAGAATCAGCCAGATTTGTCAAGCCACCCGGAAATAGTTGATTTCTACGAATATTACAGCGGCATTCAGGAAGCTTGGGATGGCCCAGCCCTGGTGCTGTTCAGCGATGGCAAAAAAGTGGCAGCCAGCCTCGACCGCAATGGCTTGCGACCGGCACGCTACGTTATTACCCGCAGCGGGCTGGTGGTGGTGGCTTCCGAAGCCGGTGTGGTAGACATTCCGGAAGAAGACATCGCGGAAAAAGGCCGGCTCGGACCCGGACAGACGATCGCTGTTGACCTGGAAACCCACGAAGTTCTGAAAAACTGGGAGATCAAGCAGCGGGTTGCCGGTGCCCATCCCTACGGCGAGTGGTTGCGAGCCAACCGGCGCAAACTGGACGCCCAACCCTTCGAGGCTTCGGCGACAATGGACGCCGAAACGGCGCTGCGCTGCCAAACCGCCTTCGGCTACACCAGCGAAGACCTGGATATGGTGATCGCCGAAATGGCCAGCACCGGCAAGGAGCCGACTTTCTGCATGGGCGACGACATCCCCCTCGCCGTGCTGTCGGACAAACCCCACTCGCTCTACGACTACTTCAAACAGCGGTTCGCCCAGGTGACCAACCCGGCGATTGACCCGCTGCGGGAAAAGCTGGTCATGTCTCTGACCCTGGAGCTGGGAGAGCGGGGGAATTTTCTGGAAGCGAAGCCCGAATTTGCCCGGTTGCTGAAACTGGAGACGCCGGTTGTCAATGAGGCGGAACTGGAACAGATACGGCAGTCTGGCTTTGAGACAGCTACCCTGTCAACCCTGTTTGAGATTGCCACCGGCCCAGAGGGACTGAAAAAGGCCACGGAACGCCTGTGCGCCGAGGCGGCTGAAGCCGTGCGTGCCGGCAAGAAAATCCTGATTTTGAGCGACCGCACCCCCCAGGCAATTGGCCCTGACTGCAGCTACATCCCTCCCCTGCTGGCGGTGGGCGCACTGCACCACCACCTGATCCGGGAAGGGCTGCGGATGAAGGCGTCGCTGATTGTGGACACAGCCCAGTGCTGGAGCACTCACCATTTTGCCTGCCTGATTGGCAACGGTGCTAGTGCGGTTTGCCCCTACCTGGCTTTGGAAAGCGTGCGCCAGTGGTGGTCAGATCCCAGGACTCAAAAATTGATGGATCTTGGCAAGCTGCCGGCTGTTACCCTGAACGCGGCGCAAGCTAACTACCGCAAGGCGGTGGAAGAGGGGCTGCTGAAGATCCTGTCCAAGATGGGGATTTCTCTGCTGTCCAGCTATCACGGGGCGCAGATATTTGAGGCGATTGGGATTGGCTCGGATTTGCAGCAGTTGGGCTTTGAGGGCACGGCGTCCCGGATTGGCGGGCTGAGCGTTGCGGAACTGGCCCAGGAGGTGCTGTCTTTCCACAGTCGGGCTTTCCCGGAACTGACAGGGAAGAAGTTGGAAAATTTTGGCTTTGTCCAGTACCGCCCCGGTGGGGAATACCACATGAACAGCCCGGAAATGGCCAAGGCGCTGCACAAGGCGGTTGGGAAGAAAGCATACGACCACTATGAGGTGTACCGGCAGTACCTGCAAGGGCGTCCGGTAACGGCGCTGCGGGATTTGCTGGAGTTCAGTGGGGATCGGGCGTCGGTGCCTATTGAGGAAGTGGAGCCGGTGGAAGACATTATGAAGCGGTTCTGCACCGGCGGGATGTCTCTGGGGGCGCTGTCGCCAGAAGCTCACGAGGTGCTGGCCATTGCTATGAACCGCATCGGGGGTAAGTCTAACTCGGGTGAGGGGGGCGAAGATCCGGTGCGCTTCCAGATATTGGATGATGTGGATGAGGAAGGTCGCTCTAAGTTGCTGCCTGATTTGAAGGGTTTGCGCAATGGGGATACGGCTTCTTCGGCGATTAAGCAGGTGGCTTCGGGTCGCTTTGGGGTGACGCCGGAGTATTTGATGCGCGCCAAGCAGGTGGAAATTAAGATCGCTCAGGGGGCGAAACCTGGGGAAGGGGGACAATTGCCTGGTAAGAAGGTGAGTCCGTATATTGCTTTTTTGCGCCGGTCGAAACCGGGGGTGACGCTGATTTCGCCGCCGCCTCACCACGATATTTATTCGATTGAGGATTTGGCGCAGCTGATTTTTGATTTGCACCAGATTAATCCGAAGGCACCGGTTTCGGTGAAGTTGGTGGCGGAGGTTGGGATTGGCACGATTGCTGCCGGTGTGGCGAAGGCGAATGCGGATATTATCCAAATTTCGGGTCACGATGGCGGCACCGGCGCGTCTCCTCTGAGTTCGATTAAGCATGCCGGTTCGCCGTGGGAACTGGGTTTGACGGAAGTGCACCGGGTGTTGATGAATAACGGGCTGCGGAACCGGGTGGTGCTGCGGGTTGACGGCGGTTTGAAGACGGGCTGGGATGTGGTGATGGGCGCTTTGATGGGTGCTGAGGAGTTTGGCTTTGGCTCGATCGCTATGATTGCTGAAGGCTGCATTATGGCTCGCATTTGCCATACCAACCAGTGCCCAGTTGGGGTGGCGACTCAGCAGGAGAAGTTGCGGCAGCGGTTTACGGGGATTCCGGAACATGTGGTGAATTTCTTCTCGTTTTTGGCGGAGGAGGTGCGCTCGCTGCTGGCGCGTCTGGGGTATCGCTCTCTGAATGAGATTGTCGGGCGGGCGGATTTGCTGAAGGTGCGCTCTGATGTGCGGCTGAAGAAGGCGCAATCTGTGAATTTGGACTGTCTGGTGCGGCTCCCGGATACGCGGGAAAATCGCAGCTGGCTGGAGCATGAGCGGGTGCACAGCAATGGGCCGGTTCTGGATGATGAGTTGCTTGCCGATCCGGAAATTCAGGCGGCGATTGAAAATCATGGATATGCAAGTAAGAAGTTGCACATTGTGAATGTTGACCGGACTGCCGGTGCGCGGCTGGCGGGCGCTATTGCTGATAAATACGGCAATAGCGGCTTTGAGGGGCATATTGCTCTGGAGTTTTCGGGGTCTGCCGGTCAGAGTTTCGGTGCGTTTAATTTGCATGGTATGAGGCTCGTTCTTGAGGGCGACTCGAATGATTATGTGGGCAAGGGGATGCACGGTGGGGAGATTGTTATTAAGCCGCCGGCGGGGGCTACTTATGAGGCAGCACAAAATGTGATTATTGGCAATACCTGTCTGTATGGGGCGACGGGGGGTTTCCTGTTTGCCTGTGGGATAGCCGGTGAGCGGTTTGCGGTTCGCAATTCGATGGCTAAGGCGGTTATTGAGGGTGCGGGGGATCACTGCGCTGAGTACATGACGGGCGGTGTGGTTGTTGTGCTGGGTAAAGTGGGTCGCAATGTGGGCGCTGGGATGACCGGCGGGTTGGGATACTTCCTGGATGAGGATGGCAGTTTTCCGCAAAAGGTGAATGGGGAAATTGTGAAGATTCAGCGGGTTTGCACGCCGGCTGGGGAGGAACAATTGAAGGAGTTGATTTCGCTGCATGCGGATCGGACGGGTAGTGTGAAGGCTAAGGCGATTTTGGCGAATTGGGGGGAATATTTGCCGAAGTTTTGGCAAGTGGTTCCGCCTTCGGAAGCGGATTCGCCTGAGGCTTCTGCTGGGGGTGCCGGTGAGAAGGTGGCTGTTGGGGCGTAGGACAGGCATCTTGCCTGTCTTATTTTGCTAGTTTCCTGGCGATTGGAAATCGCGGCTATACAAACTTGCGTCCGCCTTCGCGGACTAATTGTACGAACGCCGATGTCGCGTCTCCACAAGATCCTCGATTCAAAAGTGACACGCTCCCTGTCACTTTTGCTAGTTTCCTGGCGATTGGAAAGATGCTGTTGGCGAATCCCTGAGGGGTTAGACCTTTTCGCTCGTGAAGCGAAGAGGGCGAAGCATTGGCGAATGAAGATATCGGGTGGAGTCTCAAAGCTTGTCACGCCAATGCTTCGCCCCTACATCGGATCTTGTGTGGGGGCGAAGCATGAGCGCGACTATTTGTCGGACTCAGGGAAAAAATTACATTCGCTCATGCTTCGCCCTTCTCAAAGCGATAGCCACAACCGAACAACCTACCCACAAAAGAAGACGTAGGGTGGAAGCCCCCACATCAATTCGCCAACAGCATTTTGGAAATCGCGACTATACAGAAGAAGCCCGCCTACCCAACGGGTAATGTCGCAGAAACCCGGTTTCTGGGTTTCTGGGTTTCTGGCGGGGGCTGAGAAACCGGGTTTCTGAATTAAGGGTTCGGGTGAGAAGCAAAGTTGGTCGCAGAAACCCGGTTTCTTGAGAGGAGGGAAAAAGAAAAGGAAAGAAGGGCAAATGGAAAAAGGGGAAGAGGGTAAAGGGTTACTGAGTTCAGGCAAAAGAAACGACTGCGCGGAAACCGATGTTGCCAATCCTGAAGTCCGGCCCGACCCAGTCGCGGAAAGCCGCACGGCAATTCCTGGGATAGACGTACCAAGAACCCCCACGCTGCAACCGGTAACGGCGATTTTCGTTTCCGCCAGAACTCCAAACACTCCCATCAGAGGGCGCACCGGCATAATTAGCGTGCCAAGGATCGGCGCACCACTCCCAGACATTACCGTGCATGTCGTACAATCCAAAGGTGTTGGGAGGAAAACTCCCCACATCGGTTGTCTCCCGGCGATAAACACCTTTCGGTGCGGAGGCGTAGGTGTGGTTCCCGTCGTAGTTAGCTAAATCAGTTGTAATTGTCTCGCCGAAGTGGAAAGGCGTTGTGGTGCCGGCGCGACAGGCATATTCCCACTCAGCTTCGCTGGGTAAGCGGTAGTCGCGCCCAGTCTTTTTCGACAGTCGGGCGCAAAATTCCATCGCATCATCCCAAGATACATTCTCCACCGGCCTGTTTGCGCCTTTGAATCGAGACGGATCTGGATTTAAGTCCCGATTTACCTTAGGCAAAACTGCCACAGCTTTCCACTGCGCCTGAGTTACGGCGTACTTTCCCATAAAAAAGGGCTGCACCGTCACCCAGTGTTGCGGACTTTCAGTGTCATATCGCCCTGATTCCGAATTTGGCGAACCCATGCCAAAAGTTCCCCCCGGAATGGAAACCATTTCCAGCATCACCCCGCCTCCCAAGTCTTGGGGGAAGAATTCAGCTTGCCGGCGACTGCGGTTGGTTTCTCGCCCCCGCGCATCTACTGTGATTGCGTCGAATTGAAACACAGTCAGATCCCCCCCTAGCCCCCCCTTAAAAAGGGGGGGGACTGGAAATTGTAGCCCCCCTTTTTGAAGGGTGGGTTGGGGGGGATTGGATTGTCCCACTTTTTGCTGGGGGGGAACGGAAACCGGTAGCCCCCCCTTTTTAAGGGGGGGTTGGGGGGGATCTGCAGAATTCAGCGCCGCCATCACTTCCGCCGCTGACTGATATCGCTCTTTGAGATAATCTGAGAGCAATTTATCCAAAATTTGTCCCAATTCGGAACTGACAGTTACGCCCACCGGCAGTTTTTCTCGCCACACCCATCTGACTTCAAAAGCATCGTAAAGTTCATCGGAACCGTCGTATTGCGGAAAGCATCCCGTGATCAGGCGAATGCAAGTTACAGCCAAACTGTACAAATCGCTGGCGGGGTAAGCGACGCCGCGCATTTGTTCCACCGGCGCGTATCCGGGGGTGCCGGTCATTGTTCCCCCCTGGCTCAACAAAGTGCCGGCCCACTGTTTGGCCACCCCGAAGTCTATCAGCACCAATTTGCCATCGCTTTCCCGGCGGATGATGTTTTCTGGTTTAATATCCCGGTGAATGACTTTTCTCGCGTGCACGAATTGAAGAACCGGCAGCAAATCGCCCAGAAGTTCCCGAATCTTCGTCTCGCTGAAGGTTCCCTCCCCCTCCAATTCGTCCAGCAAGGTTTGACCTTTGATGAACTGCTGCACCAAGTACAGCCTATTATCTGACTCGAAGTAAGCGAACAGGGTGGGAATCTGCGGGTGATCTTCTAAATGCAGCAGTTTCTCAGCTTCAAGGTTGAAGAGATCCCGCGCTTTTTCCAGCGCCGACGGGTGGTTTTGAATTGCGGGGGAGGGGGAGAACTGTTTGACGACACAGTAGGCGGATCGCCGGTCTGTGTCTTGCGCCAAGTAAGTTTTGCCAAAACCCCCTTGACCGATAGGGCGAATTATGCTATACCTTCCTCTGAGCAGGGGTTCGAGTTTTGTCCCGCAACTGCTGCAAAACTTTGTCCCATCTGGATTTTCGGGTTTGGAGCAGGTAGGGTTGAGGCAGTAGATCATGGGTTAAGGGTGCCGGTGGGAGACTCCTCTCTATTTTGTCCAACGCGCATCTCTATTTTATAGATGTGCCGGTGGCAATGGGCAAAAAGCCGGTGTTGTCTGTTCCAGGGATGAACCCCACCCCCCAACCTCCTGTGCGGGTAGGGGGAGAAATAGGTAAGGGTTTCGATGATGCCCAAAATCCTGCTTCCCTCTTTGCAGGGGCGGGAACACCTGCCCATATTTCAGAAAAGCGCACAATATCAATAAACCCGCCCCCACCGATAACCGCCCCCTCGCAATACCCCAACCCTTTGTAGGGGCGGGTTTGCCAACCCTCTCTCGGAAAAGCGCACAATACAGATAAACCCGCCCCCACCCCCGCCCGCAAGAGTGGGAAAGAGGGAGTGCCGGGAAGAAAAGCAACCGATATATTCGATGAGTCTACATAAGGATTAATATAATTGTTACAGTCCGCAATGTGATGCAATACTTGCCTTAATCACATCCTGGCGTTATGGGTGACGCAAAATCGCTTATTTTCTACTTGGTTAGTTGCTTATATGAGAAAAGGGGGACGGCGCACCGGCATCCGGCAGGCAATCTGTCTGGTCAGCGCAGGAGATGGACAAACCCTCGCCCACCCAAACCCGCCCCACCCGCAACAGCCAACCCTCTGCAGGGGCGGGAACACCAACCCTCTATCGGGAAAGCGCACAATATCAATAAACCCGCCCCCACCCCCGCCCGCAAGAGTGGGAAAGGGGGAGTGCCGGGAAGAAAGGCCAGAGAATATATTCGATGAGTCTACATAAGGATTAATATAATTGTTACAGTCCGCAATGTGATGCAATACTTGCCTTAATAACATCCTGGCGTTATTTTGGACGCAAAAATAGCTTGTTTTCTACTTGGTTAGTTGGTTATATGAGAAAAGGGGGGGACTGCCGGTGCGCCGGCTGGAGCGAGTCAGCGGCAAACTCCTTACTGCTGACACCGGCGGCCTGAGGAGCGTTTCCCGCCACCCCCAACCCCCTCACAGGTGCAGGTATTTTACACACCTTGGCTGAAATGGCCTTTTTCCGTGGGCAACTCCCTCTTCTTTCTTGGCGCTCTCTGCGTCAATGCGGTTCATTATTAACCTCAAGTTAACACCAATGCCCCCCACAGCCACCGTGTGCAAAAAACCTACACTTGTGAGCCCCCAACCCCCCCACTCCCCAATTCACTTGCCTTAGCATCTGCCCTCTTGTTGCCGGTGGTGAGATAAGCTGTGGGCCTGTAGGCGAATGCAAAACGGGATGCTCCCTTTCCAGGCGGAGCGTGGGAACGAGGAAATGCAAAATTCCCCCACATCACAGCTGTTCCACTCTGACTCCCTGAACTTCTCGCAACACATCCCTCACCGGCACCAATCGCCCGACTGTCGTGTAACAGGCACCTCCTGCAACCGGCGTTCTTGTGGAGCGTTCCCGGAAACGGTGAATATTCTCCACAAACCAATCTCGCGTCACCGGCATGGGCAGCAGCTAAAGAGTTCGAGTAACAACAAAATAGTAGAAAATCCAATCCGCCGTACATAAAACATCCCAACGTTACCCTTTCCCGATTGCTGTGCGTCTCGAAAAAGAAGTTGCCGGTTGTGTGCCAGCAGTCGCCTTTGATTCCCACCCAGTAGGTGCCGGTGCTATCTGTTACAATTAAATCTACATCCATCTTCTGGAAACTGGGGTCATTCTCTACATTCCGCACCCCCACTGTGTCAGGCCGGCTTCTCAACCAAGCTTCGATATCAGCCGCAGCTCGTTGGGCGACTTTCACCCCTTCATTCATGCTATAGATCATAGCTGATACTGTGTGATACCTAGTTAGGATAGATAGGATTTTACCCGGGGGCTGAAAAGGCTTTACTCTCGCCTTTTTCAATCCTAAATCCCAACTCCAAAATCCCAAATTGGCATGACGGCTTCATGCCAGTCTGGCTGCTCGGATGTCTCCATCTCTAATTCTGGAGACACCGGCAGCCGGGGGACGGACAAGGGCAGCCGGTTCAGCGAGCTCTTTTATCAATCTTCTCAATTAACTCGGACGCCATCTCAATCGATAAATTTATGAGAATCTGCTCCCTTTCCCCTCTAGCACCATCATCACTGTAATTCGGGTAGATATGCGGGTTCGCTAGCAGTCCAGATAGCAGCTGTGATGCCACTTGTTTCACTTCTTTTATGTCCATACCTTTTCCTCTCCAAAATACTGGTGCGGGCAATTTATCTTTCGCTTTCCATCTTCTTCAGTGTCAGCTGAAGCCCGTTCCGCGCGGGAGCCAAAGGAGCCGGTTTATCGCCCTTGGTGACGGCATAGCGCGTCCCTCTCCGCATGCGGAGAGCAGACCACAGGAAGCGATTATAAACTGATTTGGCTTTAGCTACCGCAATTTTGCATTAATCCTTAACATTTACCAGCACGCTCAGCAGCAATGCCCCTGTGCGCCGGCATTCTGGGACAGCCAGCCGAACATCACTGGCAATATCTGCGACGCCGGTGACATGCCCGCACCCTGTCCCACACGCCTGCCCCATCCACTTTACATCTACCACAGGTTGCCGGCGGCCAGACTGCAGTCCCAGACCGGCGCGTTCTGAAAGCTGCCGGCTGCCACACTCCTAGCTGCTTGTGATATCATTGAAAAAGCTTGAATTGATATAGGGGTTCTAAATTAGTTGTGAAACCTCTGGTGACCAGAAACCCGGTTTCTCAAAAAAACCGGGTTTCTGCGCGTCTCACAACTCAAATATAAACGCAATAGCACAAAGTGAGGCAGCAATTCCAGCCATGCCGCTGGATTAGGAGGAACTGTGAACACTTCTGAGATCCGCCAGCAAATCAACCAGTATCTTGACCAGCTCTCACCTGACCGTCTGCTCCTAGCCGCTGAGTTATTGGCTTCCTTGGCAGAAAAAGATCGTCAAGATAAAATAAGACATCAGGGGCAGATCCGAGCTGAATTTGTCAGCTCTATTCAGGGTAAATATGCGCACCTTCCCAATAGCAGTGAACAGTTCGCCCGTAGCAAACAGGAAGAAATTGTTAAGTGATATTTATCATATCCCAGGCGCTCGCTTAGTGCACGCCACGGATTTTGAACCGCGCGGATAAATTTGTTTTTTGTACTCGCTAGTCTTATAGCAATTTACTTGACTGCCGGCAATAAAATAAGAAACCCGGTTTCTGGAACATCGAACTACAGCTAAAGCAAAGCAGCTGCTCTCCGCAGCCAACAAAAAACCCCTCTCGTGGGGGCGTGAAAAAGTGCTAAGCGCGGTTATATTTGAGTTGTGAGAGCGTAGAAACCCGGTTTCTTAGAGAACCGGGTTTCTGGCCCCCAGAGGGTTCACAAATCATTTAGAACCGCTATATAACCTGATTGCAGCACTGCCGGCACTACTATTTGGGCAGGTTGTTGCAAGCATAGGCATCCATGAAGTATGCCGGCTCCCGCAAGCTGTAATCAATCTTAGTTCCCGTAACAGACTCAGCCAGCTTCTCAAAAGAGTCAGAATTCCAGTTCCGCATGTGGATGGGCTTCGACTGCTCGCCCCGGAAATAAGCTTGCGTGCCCAGCACCGCAGCAGCGACCCAACCCACGACCAACAGCATAATAACGACAGCCATTGCTTCTTTCTCCTAAACTTTTGTTTCTTTATGTAAATAAATGTAACAGTTGCTTGCCAAGAGCGTCAAGGGGGTATAGAGGGTGTGAAAACCCCTCAGCGGGGTACGGAACGCCGCACCATCTTGTTCAAGTGGGTCGGATTAGCAGTCAGGATGAGAAGATCGCAGGAAAAGGGAATTCTCAATCCCCAAATCCCCTAATCCCGGCTCTCACGCACTTCGCCCCACCCCAGAATGCCGGTCTTGGCGGGAGGTGCCGGCATTCGCGTTAGCGCAGCAGCACCTTGCGGGAAGGATAAAAGCCTACAGCAGGAGCCGGCGGGGAGTCAGGTTTGTCTTGTTGCGATCTAAATCATGGTTGAAGTCAATCAACATCACAAAGACTTGTGACCTAAATCACAGGTGAGAGCTAGGGGTTTTGTTAGTCTGTGTGCAGAGATAATCATTGTTTTTCTCCGCAGTACCGATAGTGTCGGGCTGCGTTTTATTTTTTACGCCTCTGTGCGGATTATCAGCTGGAAAAGCCCGCTGTCTGGTGCGCGGGGCTGCCGGCAATTGCCCCAAAGTCAGGAATACAGGGGTGAGACGGGTGCCGGTGTAACTGCTTACCTGAAAGAAACCCGGAAGAGGGCGGGCACGGGGGCACCGCCCCTACGAAACCGGGTTTCTGAACTCCGTCCGCCACGGCTACTGCTCGGGATTGACCGGCGGTTTCGTTTGCCCACCGGCACGGTTAGCAGATTTTGCCGCTGCAGCCACCTGCAGTTGCTTGTCTTTCATCTGCAGCAGTTCTGGGAGAGTCACAAATTTATATCCGCGCTTCTTGAGCTCAGCGATGATTTGGGGTAAAGCCCGCACCGTGGCAGAGTGTTCGCCGCCGCCATCGTGCATCAGCACAACACCGCCAGACTGGATGTCATCGAGTACAGTGCGGACGATTTGCTCCGAGCTGGGATAGGAGGACTCTTGAGTGTCAGTAGACCACATCGCCACCGCCATTTTTTGTTTTTGGGCCCAGGCAGCAAACCCGCTATCCAGGTAGCCTCCTGGCGGGCGGAACAGAGAGGTTGAGACGCCGGTAATCTTGTAGATAAGTGCCGCCGTGCTGCCAATTTCCTTGGCTGCAGTGGGCTCATCGACCGGCTCGTACCGGTGGTTCCAGGTGTGGTTGCCAATAGCGTGACCTTCAGCAACAACTTTGCGGGCAATGTCCGGATACTTTTGCAGGTGCCGCCCGACCCAGAAAAAGGTGGCCTTGATATTGTTCCGTTTCAGGATGTCCAGCACCGGCAGCGTATCTGGCCAAGGGCCGTCATCAAAGGTCAGGGCCACGACTTTTTCCTTGGCGGTCGAGGTAAGGTCATAAAAGATTTGCCCCTGAAAGCGAGCCGGCACTGAAAAAGTGACAGAGTTCGCTTTTTCTTTCTCTATGGTTGCGACGGCGAGGGTGAAGCCCTTAACCCGCTGCTCGACACCCGGTTTTACAGCAGGGACTTCCGCGATCTCTTCCGCACCGCCGGTGAGGCGGGGAACCTGCAACTTCACCCCCTGAGGGGGGGGTGAGTGCACCGGCACGGTGACGCCCAGGACGAAACTGCTCAGTGCCGCACCCAGAGTTACGAATCCTTTGTGCTGCCAAACCAGCGATTGGATTTCTGCCACGTCATCTCTCCTGGCAAATTAGGGTAGATGCACGCTAACTATACAGCAGCAGAGAACTTCTGTTGATAGCACTTAACAATCCGATCCACAACTTCCTCAACGCTCAGACCATCGGTTTGGATTTCAATGGCGTCAGGTGCTTTTTGCAGGGGTGCCACAGCGCGGGTGCTGTCCTTGCGATCCCGCTCGGCGATTTGCGTCTGAAGCCCCTCCAAACTGACAGCGCCCAGACCTTGCTGTTCCATGTCTTGCTGGCGGCGTCGCGCTCGTTCGCCCACGGAGGCGGTCAGAAAAATCTTCACATCCGCATCGGGAAAAACGTGGGTGCCAATGTCGCGCCCTTCCGCCACCAGCCCGCCTTTTTGACCGTACAGCTGCTGCTGTTTGACGAGTAACTGGCGCACAGCCGGCTGTGCCGACACGGCTGACACTTGAGCGGTCACCGAGGGAGAGCGAATCGCCCCGGTGACATCAGAGCCATTAACCTGTATGCTAAATTCAGAATCTTGCGTTTTAAATTCAATCTGGCAGCGGGCGACCGACTCAGCCACGGCGGCTTCATCCTCGATGGGGATGCCAGATTGCAGGACGAGCCAGGTGACAGCCCGGTACATTGCGCCGGTGTCGAGATACAGCAGCCCCAGTTTTCGGGCGACAAGGCTGGCTACGGTGGACTTGCCGGCACCTGCAGGGCCATCTATAGCGACTACCGGCTTGCGGTCGCGCAGCAAAATATTGTCAATTAAGCGAGTGGAACCGATACGGGCGGCGACCGCTAGCAGCCCGACATCATCAATAGTATCTAAAGACATTAGAGTGGTGGGGTGTACCAATTCAACATATTCGAGCCAGACGGCTGGCACGGCAGCCAACTCCGCTTTCACAGCTGCAATGATAGCAGTGCCGGTGCGCTTCCCTGCCTGAAAGACTTTTTCGGCTCTCTGTAAACTACGATACAGCACTGCCGCCCGCTCTTTTTCCTCTGGAGTTAAATATTTATTGCGAGAACTGCACGCCAGTCCTGACGCCAAGCGCACGATTGGGCAGGGGACAATTTCCACCGGCAGATTTAAATCAGCCACCAGCTGCTGGATAATGGCCACCTGCTGGGCGTCCTTTTGGCCAAAATAGGCGCGGTCGGGCTGTACGAGGTTGAAAAGCTTGGTGACGATGGTGGCGACGCCCTGAAAGTGTCCCGGTCGAAAGCGCCCGCACAGCACCGATGTCATCGCCTCAGGCGGTTGGACAGTGGTGGTGGAATTTTGGTTTTGGGATTGCGGGTGTTGGGGTGTGCCGCTTGCGGCTCTTGGCTGTCCGTAAATTTCCTCCGGTGCCGGGGCGAAAATTACATCTACCCCAGCTGACTGACAGAGGTGCCGGTCTTGTTCGAGGGTGCGGGGGTAGTTTTGGAAATCTTCCGCAGGGCCAAATTGCAGCGGATTGACAAAGATGCTGACGATGAGGATAGCGTTCTCTTGCCGAGCCCTTTGGATTAAACTTAAATGGCCGGTGTGCAGCGCTCCCATTGTGGGCACAAAGCCCACCGTCTGGCCCAGGTTTTGGTTGGGCCGGTGCCGGTCTAAATAGCAGCGCAATCCAGCAACCGTAGTGAACAGGCGCACCGTATCCCCCGAGTGTTTGCTTGAATTTCCCTCCTGTCAGTATATTCCCTGAAAGTAAACACGAGCGCGATCAAGGATGGGGAATGGGGAGTGGGGTTGCTGAGCAATTGCCGACTGTAAATCCCCAAATCCCCAAATCCCGGCTCCAACAAATCTCCAAAACCCAATGAGCACGCTCCTACTTGGCAGTGACTGCGTTCTGAGAGCCGAGAATTTCCAGGCTCACCCGGGCTACTCCAGTGTCGAGCATGCCAATCACCTCGGCGGCGGCGGCGGACAGGTCAATAATCCTGTCCCCAATGTATGGCCCGCGATCGTTAATCCGAACCACCACGGAACGACCGTTATCCAGGTTGGTGACTCGCACGCGGGTTCCGAACGGCAATTCGGTATGGGCGGCGGTGAGGGCGTTCTGGTCGAATATTTCGCCATTGGCGCTGAGATTGCCGTGAAATCCTGGCCCGTACCAGGATGCCAAGCCGGTAACGCGGTACAGAACTGGCCCGAGGGAAATGTCGTTTGATTGGCTGTTGGTGGGGGTGGCGGGCTGTGGCATTCCTGGAATGGCTGCTAGGGGTGGGGCGTTGCCGAGGAGTCGCCGCAGCCGGTTGGTGGCTTGCAGTGCGTCGTCTGCAAGGTTGCGGGTTGTGTCTGGCAGAATGGTTTGACTGTCGAGGGCGACTAATTCTTGGCCATTCACCTCGATTGTGTAGCGTTCGCCCCGGGCATCCGGGGTGACGGTGATGGTACTGGCATCTGCGCTGTCCCGATTCAGCTGGTTAATTTTGGCCGCCACCTGACTGGCCCGCCAAACGGGATCGCTCTCTTGGGGCTGATTGGCCCTAGAAGCGGGCGAGACAGCTGGTGCTGTGGCAGGCTTTTCGGTTCCCCCGATCTTGGTTCCATTGGCCTCGTCGGTGGCAGCGGCACTGGAACTGACAAACATTAGAACGGGTATGTTGCGGAGATAGAGTGTGGCTGCCGGTCGCCCCGCCCATTGATGCGGGTAAATTTTGGCGATCGCTGCCGCTTCTTCCTCAGTTTTGGCTTGCGACTGGTACTGGCCTACCTTAACTGGACTCGGCGGGACAGCCCCTGAGGGGGTGGAAGGCCGGGTAGAGAGGGCTCCCTGGGATGTTTTTGCAGTGAGCGTCTTGGCCTGGGGGACATTGGCCTTGGCGCTTTGGTCAACTGCCTGGTTTTGCGCCGCTTGACTGTATGTCGCTGGCCCGCAGGCTGTCATTAACACAGCAGTCGTCAGGCTACTCCAAACTCTTTCATGCATAGGTTCAGTTTGAAAAGCAATAGGAAAGCGAGCTTTGAGCTGTTTTGGTGGGTTGCACCAAGCGGTTAGATGCACCGGGATATCTCGCGCTCGTTCCGTGTTCACGTTTGTTTTTGCGATTGCAATAGAGTAGCACGAAGCGTTTGCAGTGGGGATCGCGATGGCGCTGAATTTTTCCACACCTTTGCAGCGATTGGAGATTTTAAGAAAGCCCAAAATGCTTTGCTGTCAGGATGTTTCCAGCTTTTCGCCTCTGTCAAAATTTTATGATTTTTTTACATTTACTTGACATAAGTTGTGTTATATGGTAATAAAACTTACGTCTATTGTTGATTGTTGATTGTTGATTGTTGATTGTTCATTGTTGAAAAGCAACGGAGCGTGGGGCATTGGGCATTGGGCATTGGGCATTGGGCATGGGGCATGGGGCATTGGGCATTGGGCATGGGGCATTGGGCATGGGGCATTGGGCATTGGGCATGGGGCATTGGGCATGGGGCATTGGGCATTGGGCATTGAATTGTGCGGTGGGGGCGTGGGTGCCGTTCGTCTTTGGGTGGGAGAAATAAGTTTTGCTTATGAATCTAAGCCGGGAGAGCCAGAAAAAGCCTGGTGCGGGTGCTGGTAACTGGTGGCTTTTCAGTAAAATACATGCTGCAATCACCGGATGAATGTGAGGGTTTGACAGATGGATTATCGGGAAGCGGGTGTGGATGTTGAGGCGGGGCGGGCTTTTGTGGGGCGGATTCGCAATATGGTGCACAGCACCCACCGGCGTGAGGTTTTGGGCGGGCTGGGGGGTTTCAGCGGTTTCTTTGCAATGCCGGCGGGCTACCGGGAGCCGGTGCTGGTGTCGGGTACGGATGGGGTGGGCACGAAGTTGAAGTTGGCTCACCAGCTCAACCGGCACGACACGGTGGGGGTGGATTTGGTGGCGATGTGTGTGAATGATGTGCTGACATCTGGGGCGGAGCCGCTGTTCTTTTTGGACTATTTGGCGACGGGGAAGCTGGATCAGGAGCAGCTGGCTGAGGTGGTTGCGGGAATTGCCTCCGGCTGCAAGCAGGCTGGGTGTGCGCTGCTGGGGGGTGAGACGGCGGAGATGCCGGGTTTTTACCAGCCGGGGGAGTACGATTTAGCCGGCTTTTGCGTGGGGGTTGTGGAGAGGAGCCAGTTGCTGGATGGAACGCAGGTGCGCGTGGGGGATGTTGCGATCGGGCTGGCTAGTTCCGGGGTGCACAGCAATGGCTTCAGTTTGGTGCGGAAGATTGTTGCGGATGGGGGTTTTGATTGGGGCGACTCTCTGGAGAAGCTGGGGGGAAGTTTGGGGGAAGTGCTGTTGACGCCGACGCGGATTTATGTTAAGGAGATTCAGGAGGCGCGGCGTGCCGGTGTGGGGATTCGCGGGATGGCGCACATTACGGGTGGGGGGCTGCCAGAGAATTTGCCCCGCTGTCTGGGTGAGGGGCAGTCGGTGCGGATTGAGCCGGGGAGTTGGCCCGTGCCGCCGGTGTTTGAGTGGCTGGCGGATGCCGGTGGGGTGAGTGTTGGGGAGATGTTTAATACGTTCAATATGGGGATTGGGTTTGTGGTGCTGGTGCCGGCTGTTGAGGCTGAGGCGGCGATGGAGTGGTTTGCATCTCGTGCGATCGCCTGTTACAGGATTGGGGAGGTGGTTGAGGGTGCCGGTGGTTTGATTGGGCTGCCTGGGTAGGTTTGACGTGGGCGCAGGGGAGTGCACAGGGGAGTGCACAGGCGAGACGCCTGTGCTACGTCTTCATTAAGGCGTAGGGCAGGCGTCTCGCCTGCCCTCAATGTCCTGTGCACAGGTGAGATGCCGGTGCGTGGGTTGGGATGCCGGTGTGGGCACAGGGGAGTGCACAGGCGTCTCGCCTGTGCTACGTCTCTAGATGGCGTAGGGCAGGCGTTCCCTCCGACCGGCTTTCCAGGGGCGTCTCGCCTGTTTTGGGGTGGGGGATGGGTGAGAGCCGGTGGGGCGGGCAAGGTAGAGTGGGCAAGATGGGGGAAGGTTGCGCTCAGCCTGTCCTATATGGGGCGTAGTTTTCACTCAAACAGTGTTCCCTGAATCACAGCTGGCGAGGGATCAACAGGCTTTTTCGGCTTCGGTTTCCACTCCTGTGCCGTCAGATCGACTCCGCGTAAAGTTGCCGGTCGCCAGAGTACGGTATCGTCGGAGTTGTGGTCACGCATACGCATCAAAGCGGCGTCACGGCTATTCGTGGCATAGCAGTAGGCACACCCAAAAATACAGGTTTCGTAGGCACCGATGTCAACTGACTCAACGCAACCGCAGTCTCGTCGAGTCGGGGCAGCTTTGAGATGGATCTCGGTGCCGGCTCGCAGTACCCCGATCAAGTCCATGTCAAGGCAGTGGGCCTTTTCAACACCCTCACCGCTCAGGGCGTCCTCGCAGCAAGAGTACAGTGTGATTCCCCTTGGCGCTACTATGTCACGCAGCTGCTGAACCAATCTGCGCTGCTCCTCAATAGAGGGGCGCTGAAACTTTACTCCATGCTTTTGGGACACTTGCCCGAGGTTGCGCTCTGTCTTGCCGTAGAAATCGACAAAGGAGAAGTAGCAACGCCTGGTATAGCCGGCAAGCTGGCGACTGAGGGAGTCGAACCGCTCTAGGTGGTACGAGGGAGGCGTCATGTCACTCAGTACGATTGGGTCGTACCGCCACTGCACCCGTTCCGGAGAAAGACTCTCTGACAGCCGTTGGAAGTTTTCGACTGACACCTCAAGTGAAGAATTGTTACTCTCTATTGCCTTGGGATACCCTAGAATGGTGAAATGAAAATAAAAATAGTAACCCTGATTGCGCAGGAAATCGAGGTGCGGCAGCAGTGGTTTGGGGTTGCGAGTCCAGAAAACAATGGCCAAGCAGTCCTCTGGCTGAAGCGAGACGCGGTAGACTTGCCTGCTGTATGGGTTGATCCAGTGGCAAAACCCAGCCCTGATGCGGTTGAGAAACCACTGGGAGTAGAAAGCTGGAATATCCGTCCGGCGACTGGCGCTAATAATCTTCACAGGAGTTATACCGTTGACACAATGCTATTATACGGCTTGTTGAATAAAAAAGCAACTTAAATCGTCTATATTTGTTTCGGAATGCTTGGTATATAATAATGTCATGTCGGATGAGCTGAGTCTTTAACTTATTTCTGGCCATTAAATGCCCAGATGTAGCATCCCACCCAGCGTCCAGTCTGTTCAGTCCCGTCAGGTAAATATAATTGGAGACATTGGAGAGCTTAATGACAAGCAACTCTGATCGCTATCACTTTCATCCTTACATTCAACAGGCTTATACTGCTGTGCATGAGTGGCTAGCCAGGCAACAAAAGGCACACGGATATAAAAATGTTTCTTACCAGGAGAGCGGGCAATATCTTTCTGAAAAAACTCTCAAAGGAGCTGCTGTTCAATATAATATTTACTTTCCAGCGCACTATTTCAAAGTTGCCAAGACTTTGAAAAAAATTGTTCCTGGTGAAAAGTTACTTAGCTGGATAAATCACAACTCGCACCTCTGTCTTATTGACATTGGATGTGGGGCTGGAGCTGCATCCGCTGCTTTTGTGGAAACAGTTATGTGCCTGCGAGAAGAAAGAAATCCAGTAAACATTTATTGTGTGGGCATAGACGTTAATCCATACGCCTTGCCAATATACAACCAGTTTATGATGCAAATAAAATCCAAAGTAAGATCGTCGTCGAAGATTAACTTAGAATATAAGGTTGTGCCCGAAGGCATTCGAGAGGCTGTACTAAAACTAATACTAAGCTTACGGCAAAAGCGCGAACAATGGCAACAGCCATTTTTGTCTCACGTTTTCATGATGCAGTCAAATGTGATAGATTTCCTTGAAAAGGAATATAAGACTCAGCGGGACAAACACCAAGATATCAAAACATTAGGTGTCGCCTCAGAAATCCTTTTAAATGATTGGGAAACATTTACTCAAGAATATGCGCTGGCATATAAACAGTTATGTGAAGAAGTTCCAATCGAACGCCTACACGCGATTACAATTGGTAGTAGCAACGATAAGTACCCTATTTATGATGACTTGCGGCGGTTGCAAGACATGGCCAGTGCACTAGAGCAGACTTTTGGTAGCAGCCGTCATAAGGTAGAGCGCGTTGATTTAGGGACTCATCAGGTTAACTATGGCAATCCTACTGATTGCTATTGGTATAAGTTCAAAAAGGAGTATTTCTCCGATTTTCATCTTAATGTCAGCACTATCACCAGTGCCAAGTTAGAAGAAGACCAAGATTGGAATGAGGTGATCAGCATAGAAAATCTAGAATTAGCTTGGGCGCGGGCACATCATAACTTTCTAAAGGATGCAATCTTTGATGAAGTGGAAATCCGATTATTTGAAAAAAATCTGGAGAACAACCTAAACAATATACAAAAACAGTTGATGGCGTATATAGAGGATGTTGCCCGTAGTGATGAGCGGATCTCTTACAAATTTCCTAAAAATTTATCTAAAGCGCGCCCCCGTTTGCTATCCCGCATGGAAGAGGAAATTCTCTCAACTGCGATTATTCAGAAATTAGGTCATAAAGCAGATTGTTTGCAAAGTAGTTATGCTTATCGCCTCGCCCGCACAGATGGAAACCAGGACACCGAATATTTATACGAGCCCTGGTTTAACACCTATTATGATGGTTTTTTGGCAAAAGCTCGTGAAAGTGTGTTACAGCTACAGCAAGAGAATGGGGTGGTGCTACAAATTGATATTAAGTCTTACTACACAGAAATTATACAAGATAAACTGATTGAGTTAGCTACTCAGGAATTGCGCACTCAAAGTGAGCGGATTCGGTGGCTGTTACAAGTCTTACTCTCAAAAGGATTAGATGGGCATGCAGACAATCGCGGATTAGCCCAAGGAAGCATTGGATCTGGATTCTATGCTAACCTTTATTTAACAGACATCGATGCACGATTTGGCTCTGAAAATAATGAATGGGATGTCAAATATCATCGCTACGCCGATGACATTATTCTTGTCATTCCCAATCCAGAAAATATCAACGCTGTTCGGGGCGCTCTAGAGGAAGAGTTGCGCAAACTTGGGCTCAGTTTAAATCCTGACAAAACCCACCGATATGAAGTATCTGATTTTTTGGTAAAAACAGAACAAGATAAAGTTTTGACCCAATTAAGCGATAGCTTTAAAAAGCTAATCACTCCCTTGGAGGTAATGAACTCTGAGTACAGGAAGGAATTTAGAAAGTGTTATAATTCTTCTGATGACGAGCGCTGGTGGTATTTTTTAGACTGTTATCGCCAGTGCCTGCAACGTTTAAGCATTTATGTCACGGAGACCCATCTGAGTAGAAGGATATATAAATATCTATTCAAATCCAGGAAAAAAATCCAACAGGAACAGGAGTTACAGTTAAGGTTGCCAGAGCTGCCAACTGATGAGACTTTTCCGGACACTGATGATACTTTGCTCGATACTTGGCGTCTCTCTTTTGAGCGGTCGAATCCTGATTGGATTAAAGACAGAGATAAGATACGGTCTGAACTGATTAATTTGTTTCGTGAGAGTCGCAAAGACTTCAAGCAGCTTGATGAAAGCAATCTCAATCGCGAGCGTTCGGAACGGCGCATCCGTTTCGCCGTTAACAGGTTATGTATGTTAGGTCTGGCAGAAATTCGTCAAGAGCTTTTAGAAATATTGTGTGATTATCCCTGGATTCTTCGCACCAGCATCTTGTATTCTGTGGAAAGCTTGGCACGCCAGGGTTATCGGGATGAGATTATGAGGCTACTAGCACACTATGCAGAACAACACAGATCAAATTAATGAATACATTCGGGCTGTCACTATTCGCGCCATGCGTTTTTTACCCAGCCTGGACGCGCATGACTGGGAGACACTGATAGAATTTGCAACCACAAGTGAGTCGGTAGTAGAACGGTTAATGGCAACTGAAACTTGGCTGTATCTAAGTCCGCCAGTAGATTCTCCTTTGATCAAGGCTCGCCACATAGAAGCTGTAAAAATGGCTTTGAACACTGTCCCCCCACCGACAACCAGGTTGAAAGCAAATTATATCCTGATATTAGGACTGTACGCACCAGATGCCATCTGCGAAGGTCCCGAAAATGATGACGATTATCTGTTTCGGGAGGCGCGAAAAATGGCAATCGAAGGAAGTGTCAAAGATTTGTTTGACTCTCCGGAACCTAAAATAATTCGAGAAAAATACTACAGCGGTAAGTCCAAAGCCGGCATGGGAGAGGAGGAAGACTATTAGGCGAGTTAACAATTCCGTCCCCCAAGGGGAGGCAATAGCGTTTTTGCTTTGGGATTAATAAGTACGGTTAGCCGCTACCTGCTTTACCGCTCCCAAAGCAATTAAAACCGGCAGCCCGTCCGAAGTCCACAAAATCAAATTATCCGGCGAAATATCTGGGTGGACAACACCCTGCGAGTGGACGCACTCCAAAACCGGCAAAAGCTGGAATAGCAGTAGTTTGGCCTAACCCAACCTCTCTAATTGTGCTAGCACCCGCTCCATGTGCTGGCGAAGCTCAAGATTCTTTTCCTTTTTTAAAGCCCTCTTTAAGTAAGGTATAGCGTGCGGATCGTCCAAAGAAGCCAAACCCAAAACCCCAGCATCCCGCACAGTCGCTGAAGAGCACTTGAGACTTCTCTCAAGCAACCACAACCGCTCGCGATAGATTTCTGGAAAGTCCGCACGACCCAACCAGCGTAAAATTTCAGCGGCCATTTCGGCCTTAATGTTCTCAGCGGTGATGAAGAAAATCAGTAAATCCACCACCTCAAAGCCATATTTTTCCAAACTATAAGCAAGGTTCTTCGAGAACTCGCTCTCCGTGCCTGCTTCAAAGTTCTCTGTCTGTGCTGCCTCCAAAAATTTACTCATTTCTGCGTAGAGGTCTGCACTCCTTTGGCCACTCAAAAAATCAATGGCTGTTCCGGCTGCACCGGCATCCTCCCACCTCGATGTGATTCTGCTAGGAACAGCGGTATCCGTTCTTCTAAATAGGCTCATCGAATATCCCCCTCTGTTGCAATTTCCTTCCCCATTTCAACTAATTCTTCAAAGAGCTTAGCGAGTTGCTTCCCAGGAATCTCATCTTCAAAATCCAGGGCGGTATTTATATCTAACTCCAACCGGCAAGCCCAATACGACAGAGACGGACGGGTTTTCCCCCGCCCCAACAGCTCCTCATCCTGTATGCGTAAGAACTCTTTCCAAGTAATAGCAGACCACTGAGATAGCCGGTTTATCTTCATCCCGCTGATTCCTGACGCTGACTCTTTCGGGCGATTAATTTTATACAAAAAATCCGAGCCGTTCTCAATATCCAATTGTTGCGCCCAAGGAAGATAGGCGGCGATTTGCTGGCAAACAGCCTGTTTATTTTCCAGAGGCTGTACCAAACTGGTGCCAAAAGCCAGTCGCAGGATTGGCGGACTCGTCTCAAGCCAAGGAAGCATCAATTTAAGAAAATAAGAGAGTGAGTCGGGAAAGGATTTCTTTGAAAACAGAGGAACAGTTAGCTCTCGCTCGCCAACAAGGGTGAATACCCAGTCGAGCCGAGTCGGCTGGACATTTAAAAATAATTTTCCGTCTTGAAACCCGCCTCTCTCCTGATATCCTCCCGGTGTCGGATACTGAAACTTCCTATCTGGAGAAATCCCCACCAACTTCGCCCACACATTTCGTTGAGGGATCTGGGCAGCTGGACTGAGAAGAGCCGTTAATCTTAGGTTTTCTACCCGCCACGCTGTGAGAGGCGGAAGATTCGCAACGCTTTCCTGAGACATGTATTTCCCTAACCCGACATTATAACAGCTGGAAGGAATGGGATGATGTTTGGCTTGGCCAATACGCTCCGCCCACCCATGCCATTTCCGTCTCGCTGACGGATGCAGCTATTGTAACTCAAGTTGCTACCCTTTGGAGGCAGTCACGATGAACTGCGCACACCGCCACCGATGAAAATTGTCCCCAGGGCGGGGCGAGCACGGGGGCATCGCCCCTACAAGACTATTTTCAAGTCAGAGCCTCCAAAGGGTAGCGAGGGCAAATTTAATGGCTAGCCATAATTCCGGTGCGTTATGCGTCGCTTACGCTACAAAGGTACAGAGATCAAAGCTTCGTCTGCCCCCGCTCCAACCTGTCCAGCAAATCCTCAGCAACCCGCATCCACTCCTCCCGCAAGCGAGCATCTTCAGGCTTCTCACTCAAAGGACGCCCCTTTAATTCCGGGTGCCGGCGGTAAAACAGCTCATCCACCTTCGGATAAAACACCGCCCTGTCAATTTTCAACTTCTTGCGGCGCTCGCCAATTTTTTCCTGGCGAGCCAGCTCCGTCTTGCTCACGGATGTGCCCGCCGGCACCGGCGCATTCGGCAATTTCGGCAATGCCGGCCAACTCGGGAATTCCGGCAACTTCGGCATTGCCGGCAACTTCACCAGAGAAACAACTGATTGCAGCAAAAACCAAATAATCCAAATAATAATTCCTGGAACCAGAACTACCCTAATCCCCTTGGCAAACGCCCCCCACTGACGCCAAATTAGCTGGCTGTTGCTGATCCCGCTGGGACTTGGAGCAGTCTGTGCCGGTGCGCGAGCCACCGCTTGCGTGGCGATCACCGAAATGCTGGGATTTGCCGGCACTTGAGCCGGCTGGGGATTGACCGGCACAGAAGGTTGAGGAGCCGGTGGGGTGTAATAAACCGGCACCGGCGTCGGATTCACCGGCACAAAAGGAGAAGCCGCAGGGCTGTAATAACCCGCAGGCATTGCCCCCATCACCTCCCTAGCCGACTGGTAGCGATCGCGGGGGCGGTACGATAGCATTCTATCGAGCACCGCACCCAAGTGCGGACTGACACTCACCTCCTTCCGCCAGTGCCAAGTCGCATTAAGACTGTCGTACAGATCCTTCGGCTGTTTTCCGCTGAGCAACACCAAAACTGTCACCGCCAAAGAGTACAAGTCGCTGCAAGGAAAAGCCTTCCCCTGACGCATCTGCTCATCTGGGGCGTAGCCCTCCTTCCCCACCGACGTGCCGGCGGGCTGCTGCGTGTATTGTGACAGGGCGTTAGCCGCTATCTGCTTTACCGCTCCAAAATCAATTAAAACCGGCAGCCCATCCGCAGTCCGCAAAATCAAATTATCTGGCGAAATATCTCGGTGGACAACCCCCTGCGAGTGGACGTACTCCAGCACCGGCAAAAGCTGCAACAGCAGTTGAATCACTTCCGTTTCGCTCAACCGCTTGCGGGACTTGAGAAGCTGGTAGTAGGTTGGCCCCTCCACATAGTCCTGCACCAAGAACAGCGATTCCCGACTGGCATTTCTGACCCGGATCAGCTCTCGAAAGCGGGGCACTTGGGGGTGCTGGAGCTTGTAGAGCATGCCGGCTTCCCGCTCAAACAGCTCTTGAGCTTTTCGCAACTCATTCACCCCTTGAACCTGGGGGGCAAATTCCTTGAGCACGCAAGACTCGCTGAACCGATTTATATCTTCAGCCAGGTAAGTGCGCCCAAACCCGCCATGCCCCAATTCACGCACAATCCGATAGCGATTCTCTAAAATTGAGCCGGCAACAAGAGTAGAGTTGTTGGTCATATATAACCCCGCACTTTTCGATTCAGGAAGTGCGGTGTGGAACTGTACAGATGAGTCTTCTTTTATTGTAACCGGCTTGTTTCAATCTATATCCGGGTTGCTAGCCAGCTGTCAAATCGGCACCCTCGCCCCCATCCGAGCGCGAGCCCGCTCCCGTTCAGCCCGCCGGCAAGTGGCCCAGTCGCTGCGGCGGGCACTTCCCCAAGCCGCCCGGCACGCCGCCCGCCACGCCCAGATAGCCCTCGAAAAAAAATGTTGACAGCGGTAACAGCCGGTTGTATATCCTTTTTTGGGCTTAATATGCACAGCTCCTGTCTCCCGCACCGAAAATTGCCGCAGCCCGGATTGTTGCAAAATATTAAACACCCCGGTATGATTTTAAGAAATGTAAATCACCGGGCCGGTGCGAAGCAACAGACAGGCCAAAGCGACCTGCTTTTTCCGGCTGTAGTATGGAAGGCCGGGTGTCCCCAACCTCCGCTTGGCGGCAATCCGCCCTGAATTCCATACCGGCTGACGCTCAGAGACTAGCTGTAAAACCGGGGCTCTTGTATTATAGATGTAATATGAAAGCTCAACAATAAATCTATAGGCCGGAAACGGCAAGGGGGGTGAAGCCAGTGACCACAACACTCAAGCATCACGATAATCCTGTAGTTGATATAGCAGAGGGAGTCTTCTTTCCCACCGCAATCCCCAGCGCCAACCTGCCCGCACTGCGAGCCGGGTTTGCCGGCTATCCCGCCAACCCCCGCTGGAACGCTGTTAAGTTTCACGCCTGGAAGTCCGGGCGTCAGCTGCGACAAGCACTGGCATCCGGCGAGATGGTGGTGCGTTCCAGTGACTCAATGCTGGTGGCGGCTCACAGCCAGGAGTGCGCCACAGAAAGCGTCCCGAAATCCAATTTCCCCGGCAGCCGGCTGTTCCTCAATCTCTGGTTTCTTCCCCGACAGGCTGAATTAGCGTAGAAAGGGCATGGGGCATGGGGCACGGGGCATTGTCCCAGAGACCTTGAGGGCAGGCGAGACGCCTGCCCTACGTCTATATTTCGTATCCCGGCGTCCATTACTGAGCTGTCTATTGCTATATCGGGTGAGCCCCGCGCCTACCACCGGCAGACCTCTGGGGGAAGCCCGCCCCTAGAGCCGGCATCCCTATTAATCTCCAGCAAAGGCGGCACCCAGATTTGAACTGGGGAATCGGGGTTTTGCAGACCCCTGCCTTACCACTTGGCTATGCCGCCAGAGTTTATTGCTCGCAACATTGTTCATTATAGCAACTTTTCACCGCTGCGCAAGAAGCCGGCGTGAAATTATCTGGAAAATTTAGAAAATTTTTGCGGTGCCGGTTGGGCCACGTCTGAGCTACCGCCGGCGCTCATGCCGGTGGGGGGAGTGCCGGTGGGGTTATAGGACGCCCCAGAAACCCGGTTTCTTAAAGAAACCGGGTTTCTCAGTATGGGGCACCGGCGATGCGATTGCGCCAGTGGGTCAGTGCAGTTCGCAAGCGCACCGGCAGCCAGGTGTCATACTGCGGGTAAACCGGCAAGCGCCGCACCAGATGCCAAGATGCCGGCTGGAGGATTTCTGCCAGCGCCCGGTAATGGGGGTGGGGGTAATCCGGATTCACCTGATCGCGCAGCCCAATGCCGCCCAAATCTCGGCCACCTGCCTCCAAGCAAGCCAGTAATAGGTGCGGTTGCTGGACTAAATTGGGTGGGATTTGCAGGGTAATTGCCGGTGGCAGAATCTGGCGGGCGAGCGCAACGACTTCTGGCAGCTTTTCGGCGCTAAAAGCGGAACCCTTGCAAGTCTGCTGGTTACCGGGACTGTGGGGTTGCAGGATAACTTCTTGAATGTGACCCCACCGGCAGTGAATCGAGGCAATCGCTTCCAAGGTGTCCCGCCAGTCGTCGGGAGTCTCCCCAATTCCTAATAATAGGCCGGTGGTGAAGGGAATCTGGAGTTGGCCCGCCCATTCCAGCTGTTGCAGCCGGTGTTGTGGGACTTTGCTTGGGGCGTGCCGGTGAACCGTTTCCAGCAGCTTCGGCGTCAGCTGCTCCAGCATCAGCCCCATCGACACATTCACCTCTTTCAGTCTGGCCATTTCCTCAAAACTCAGCGGGCCGGCATTGGTGTGGGGGAGAAATCCCAGAGACAGCGCCAGTTCGCACAGGTCGTAAATGCGCTGGAACCAGGCAGTACGCCGGGGACTTTGGGGGTGCACCTCCCCGCTGAGGATGAGGATTTCGATAGTGCCGGTGCCTTGGAGCGCCTGCAGCAGCTTTTCTGCATGGGCCAATTCCATCCAGGGACTTTTCCCCGGATCGGTGCGGAAGTTGCAGTAGGTGCAGCGGTTAAAGCACTCGTATGTAGGAACCAGCGTGTGCGCGGGACTGTAGGTGACGGTTCGGGACATTTGGATGCAAGGATTTTGGATGCAAGGATTTTGGATTGGGGTATTAGGGATTGGGCATTGGGCATTGGGCATTGGGCATTGGGTTGGGCATTGCTGACAATCTTCCCCATGCCCCATGCGCCATGCCCCATGCGCCATGCCCCATCGGTCGAGCTCCGAGGTGCATCGGTCGAGCTCCCTTGCTCCATCGGTCGAGCTCCCTTGCTCCATCAGTCGAGCTCCCTTGCTCCATCGGTCGAGCAAGGGAGCTCCACCGGTATGTACAAACGCGCCCGTCGCGTCTCTACAAGGCGGGGCAGATCCATCCGACAACGTATAAGAAAAACTAATATCTGTCATAAATAAAAAAAAAGTTCGGTTAATTGACAAATCTTAATTATATGTGTAATCTAGAAAGTACCTACTCTCATATAGCACCATGCCAGCCTTAAACTTTAATCAGCAAACCTTGACTGGAAATAACTTTAACGGTCAAAACCTCAATGGCTCCGACTTTTTCAAAGCTAGTCTGAATGATGTCCAATTTGTAGGGACAAGACTAAGAGGGACTGATTTTCGTGAATCTAACTGGACAAATGTTGATGCGTCCAATGCTATCTTTGCGGCAGCTAACGGCTGGGGCCCAGCAGATTTATCTTTGGCAAATTTTGTCAATGTCAATTTCAGCGGCGCTAACCTCAGAGCGGCTAATTTGTATAAAATAAATACAAATGGCATTAACTTTTCCAACGCGAACCTGACGGATGCTAATCTTTCGGAAGCCAATATTAGTGGCGAACAGTCCGAGCGCCCAAACTTGACTGGGGCTAATTTGACTCGCGCTAATCTATCCCTAGCCAACCTAAAAGCGGCTGATCTGACGGGAGCCACACTGAAAGATGCAAACTTGAATGGGGCTATGCTTGAAGCCGTCATCCTGGAAAATGTCAATGCTCAGGGGGCAGACTTTCGCAATACTAACTTTACAGATATCTCCCTGTTCAATGTTAATTTTAACCTGGCCAACTTGGAAGGGCTCTATATAACTGATGCTAATTCATCCGTAACTCCACCACCCACGAGTTTTCAGCTCACATTTCGGGGGGCTGATTTGAGTTACCTCAATACAGAGGATATTAATTTGGCTGGCTCTGATTTTCGGGCCTTTGTTGACGCTAATGGCGTTGAAACCGCTACCCAGCTCGATGGTGCTATTTTTAACGACACTAACCTAGCCGGTTCTAATTTTACGGGAGTGTTCGCCGAAGGACTCTCCGCTTTTATGGCAGACCTAACTGATGCTATATTTATCGGTGCCGATTTGAGTGGAGCCAACCTCTCTCTAGCAAACCTCACCGGAGCTGACTTCACGGGAGGCGTTGAACTCGATAATGCGTTTTTGGAAGGAGCTAATTTAAGTGCCGCTGATTTGACTGGCGCTAATTTGAGAGGAGCGAACCTCAAAGGCGCTGACCTCACCGGAGCAGATCTCACAGGTGTCGATTTAACTGGTGCAGATTTAACTGAAGCTATCTTGGTCGGAGCGGAACTGGATGATGCTCTCCTCAACGGAGCGGTTTTAAACAAGGCCAATTTGCAGGAAGCCTACTTCGGTGACGGTGCGGACGCGGACACCATCGGAGCTGACCTAACGGGGATTAAATTTGTCGATGGGCTGGCCATGAATGGCAACTTTGAGAATGCTCTTTTTACCAACGCTGACTTGAGCAAGGCAAACTTCACTGGTGCTAGCGTGACTGGGGCTGACTTGACTGGCGCAATCACAGTTGACACGATCGGATTGTTCTAAGTTAGTCGGGACGGCTTCAACTAAAATTGCTTCAGATAGGATACAATATACTGTCAAGAGCTAAGTTTAGTTTATAGCTAAAAAAGCGCTCTCCGTTACGGGGGCGCTGGTTGTTTTTTAAGAAAGTTGAACCGGCAAGACGCCAAGGTCGCCAAGGTGGCGAGAGGTGGGATTGATATCTAGCGTTTATCATTGAGGTACTGAGAAACCCGGTTTCTTAAAGAAACCGGGTTTCTGGGCCAGAGTTCATCCAACTGAGAACCGCTATAAAACAGGTCAGCGAAACTCAATTTGTTTCCGGAACGCAATCTCACCGGCAATTGGCAAGGAACCTCAGTGACGCTGACTCGTAACTTAAAGGTTTCGCCCCCCGTGCCGGCTCAACTGGAATGGCCGGTGGAAGGAAACCAACGCTTCTTTTTGCCTGACGGAATTTCGTTGAGCTGTCCTAGCAAAGTGAATGTGGGAAGCAACTTTACTATTGCCGCGAATTGGCTGGTGACGCCCTCTTACCTGCAACAGGTCACATCAGGGATGACGATTCCGGAGCTTTTTCGACGCTGGCGTTTGAAGAATTCCACCGGCTTGACACGTCTCTACAAGTCGAGGCAGCCCCATCCGACAACAGATAAGAAAATCTTATCACTCTCATAAGTAAATTTTTTCTTAAACCCCCTTTACAAACCTTAATAAGGTGTGTGATACTGTAATCACGGTAGAGAAAACGCTACCGACAACCTTGAAAAATAAATAACGGACTCATAAATCAATGACCACCACCTTACAGCGTCGCGAAAGCGCCAACGTCTGGGAACGGTTCTGCAGCTGGGTCACCAGCACCGAAAACCGCATTTATGTCGGCTGGTTCGGTGTTCTGATGATCCCCACCCTGCTCACCGCCACCATCTGCTACATCATCGCCTTCGTTGCAGCTCCCCCAGTGGACATCGATGGCATCCGCGAGCCGGTCGCAGGTTCTCTGCTCTATGGCAACAACATCATCAGTGGTGCGGTTGTCCCCTCGTCGAACGCTATCGGTCTGCACTTCTACCCGATTTGGGAAGCGGCTTCTCTGGATGAGTGGCTGTACAATGGTGGCCCGTACCAGTTGGTGATTTTCCACTTCCTGATCGGCGTCTTCTGCTACATGGGTCGTGAGTGGGAACTCAGCTACCGCTTGGGTATGCGTCCTTGGATCTGCGTTGCTTACAGCGCTCCGGTTGCTGCAGCCACCGCAGTCTTCCTGATCTACCCGATCGGCCAAGGTTCTTTCTCGGACGGTATGCCTCTGGGTATCAGCGGAACCTTCAACTTCATGTTGGTGTTCCAAGCTGAGCACAACATCCTGATGCACCCGTTCCACATGCTGGGTGTTGCCGGTGTGTTCGGCGGTTCTCTCTTCTCTGCCATGCACGGTTCTCTCGTCACCAGCTCTTTGGTGCGCGAAACCACTGAAACCGAGTCTCAAAACTACGGTTACAAGTTCGGTCAAGAAGAAGAAACCTACAACATCGTTGCAGCCCACGGCTACTTCGGTCGTTTGATCTTCCAATACGCTTCTTTCAACAACAGCCGTTCTCTGCACTTCTTCTTGGGTGCTTGGCCGGTGATCGGCATCTGGTTTACCGCTCTGGGGATCTCCACGATGGCTTTCAACCTGAACGGTTTCAACTTCAACCAGTCCGTGATTGACAGCCAAGGTCGCGTTATCAACACCTGGGCTGATGTGATCAACCGCGCCAACTTGGGTATGGAAGTTATGCACGAGCGCAACGCTCACAACTTCCCGCTCGACTTGGCTTCCGTTGAAGCTCCCGCTATCAAGGGCTAATTGCTAGTTGCTAGGTAAAAAAAGCGCTCTCCGTTCCGGGGGGCGCTTTTTTGTTTTTAAGAAATTTGAACCGCCGCCGTGAAGGAGCGCCAAGGAAATTTGAAGCGCACGACCGCGCTTAGGGGCAGAGGGGGCGAAGGCGCTACCCTATAACTTCTGAGAAGAGGGAGGGCCAAAAGTTAGCCAGGGGGTTTCAGGTGGTATTCTCGTAAATGTGCTATCATAGGATGCTAAATCGGCAGGAGGTTGAGAAGCCCTATGAATGTGCGGGAGCAAAATTGGAAGAATTTATGCAATAATCATGTGAGGGACTGGCACGGGATTTGGACGCGATATTCCCCGCAAGGAGAGGTGATTGAGTCGTTTCAAAGTCTCCGACACTTCCAAACTAATCCAGAACAGACGGAAGTGGAGCAAACCAATCGGTACATTTACGCTGACGGCAAAACGGAGGAGAAAAGTTGGGAGTTTAATAAGCAGTCGAATAACTTGCTAAATGGACTTTTCCACCCACAGAGCGAGTCGATGAGAGGGCTTTTTTTTGCCCAAGGGGCTGCAACTTGGGTGGAGAAAAAGATAGAAACAGGGTCGGCTTTTGGAGTGGAGCTGTTTTTTAGGCACGAGGAGTTGCGGCACAGCGTAGGCATAGTTTATGACGGCATCGGCAGTTTGAGGCGGACGGCTAGTGTTCGCGAAGACGCAAGGGGCTTGCCTAGTAAATATTGGTCAGCGGAACTCAATTTGTTGCCGGAACGCAATCTCACCGGCAATTGGCAAGGAACTTCGGTGACGATGACTCCGGATTTAAAGGTTTCGCCGCCTGTGCCGGCGCAACTGGAATGGCCGGTGTCAGGAAATCAAACTTTCTTTTTTCCTGACGGAATTTCTTTGAGCTGTCCTGGCAAAGTGAATGTAGGAACTAATTTTACTATCGCCGCAAATTGGCTAGCGAGTGACTGCCATCTGCAACAAATCACCGTCAATTATGACAGCAATGGAGCTTTGAATAGCGTAACGTTTGAAGAATTCAGCCTTGCATAAGCGGCGGTTGGTTCCTAGAGATTTTATCACTTTTTCCCCGCCAGCAGGATATTAAGGCTCGTCTTGTGCCTGGATACATAATGAGAGATAGGAACGGCAATACTATGGATCTAAAAGAGCAAAACTGGAAGAATTTCTGTGACAACCATTTGAGGGACTGGCACGGGATTTGGACGCGATATTCCCCGCAAGGAGAGGTGATTGAGTCTTTTCAAAGTCTGAGAAGCTTCCGGAGCAATCTAGAGCAAACCGAAATCACTCATACCAATCGCTACACATACGCTGACGGCAGAACAGAGGAAAAAACGTGGAAGTTGAATAAGCCGGCGATCAGGTCGGTTTTCTTTGAACAGGGCGCTGCTGCCTTTGCTTCCCAAGAGTTAAAACCAGGTTCGCTTTTTGCGGTAGAGTTGTTTTTTAGGCACGAGGAGTTACGACACAGTGTTATTGCAGCTTATGACGGTGGCGATAGTTTGAAGAGAACGCTGACTATTCGCGAAGACGCAACGGGCTTCCCCAGTGAATACTGGTCAGCGGAACTAAATTTGTTGCCGGAACGCAATCTCACCGGCAATTGGCAAGGAACTTCGGTGACGATGACTCCTGACTTAAACGTTTCGCCGCCTGTGCCGGCTCAGCTGGAATGGCCGGTGGAAGGAAACCAGACTGTCTTTTTCCCTGACGGAATTTCTTTGAGCTGTCCTAGCGAAGTGAGTCTTGGAACTCCCTTTACTCTTGCCGCGAATTGGCTGGTGACGCCCTCTTACCTGCAACAGCTCACCATCAGGTATGACGATTCGGGAGCTTTTTCAATGCTGACGTTTGAAGAATTCCACCTGCTTGACCCCTAGAGCCGACAATGTCCTCCCTACTGGCTTTTGAACAGTTCCACCGGCTTGACCAGTAGGGGCGACATTGTCTCATAAAAAATTCTTTCAATACGATTTGCCATCGCTGCCAAAATACTCGCGATAGCCACAAATCTTGTCTCCCCGAATGTCAAAAGAAACCGCTATCCGATTTTTGTATGGTTCTCCCAACAGCCTCCCTTCGTCCAGGAACTCGAAGACAGCAGTCGTCTCGTTGCTGGTGACGCGCTCTACCTGCGTCACCGAAATCCCGCCGGGGAAGGCTTCATAAACATACTGCAAGAATTCGCGAAACCGCTCTTTACCGGCGTTCAAGCCGTGGTATTTTCCCACGGGGAACCAGAAAGTGAAATCGTCGGTGAGCATATCTAAAAACGCTTCCGACTCGCCGGTTTTCAGGGCGTGAGTGAAATGCCCGAATGCCCGCTGGGCAACGTCCATTGTGTTCCGCTCCATGTCTGCCATCGCCCCTCACTCCTCAGTACGGCATTTTATAGATTCTAAAACTATACCACCGATCGAGTCTCAGGGCAAGCAATCGGTTCAGTGCCCCTGACTTCAGCCCCACCGGCAGCCGCACGAGCCCGCCTGTAAAAGCTTTTGCAACGCTCAGTTTTGAACAATTCCGCCTTTCCCCTGACAGCCGGCAGTAGATGTTGTACACCTGTTGGTGGTGGTGTTTGGATTCACATTCCACGCAACCGGCTCACAATATCACTCGGAGAATGACACGCTATGAACGTTGCAATCGTTGGCTGTGGCTATGTGGGAACTGCTGTCGCTCGCCACTGGCGGGACTTGGGCTGTTTCGTCACCGCAACCACCACGAGCGACCGGCGCGTGGCAGAAGTGGAAGAAGTCGCTCAGCGCGTAGCGGTGACGAAACCTGACAGCGAAGCATCGCTCCTATCTGCGATCCAAAATCAGGAGGCTGTCCTCCTGAGCGTCGCACCGGCAGGCGACAAACAAGTTGACGCCGAGGGGTACGAACAAACCTACCTCGGCACAGCAGAAAATCTCGTCGCCGCTTTGAAGCAATCTCCAACCGTCAAACAGCTCATCTATACGAGCAGCTGCGCTGTTTACGGCAACACAAACGGAGAGTGGGTGAATGAAGAATCGCCGCTTTCTCCTGCTAACAGGCAAGCCGAAATACTGCGCGACACCGAGCAAGTCTTGTTGGGAGCAGCCAGTGAAAACCTCCACATCTGCATCCTCCGCCTCGGAGGGATTTACGGTCCGGGACGCGAGTTAAAAGAGCGTTTTGGCCGTTTAGCCGGCAAAACCCTGCCGGGAACGGGCGAATACTTCACCAATTGGATTCACCTGTCCGACATTGTATCAGCTGTGGAGTTCGCAAGAGCGAACCGCGGGCAAGGAATTTACAATCTGGTTAACGACGAGCCGGTGCTGGCACGGGAACTGGCGGACCGGGTGTGCGTTGGTTACGGTTTTGCCAAAATAGAGTGGGAGCCGGCGGAACACAACAGCCGCGCCTACAGCCTGCGCGTGTCCAATCAAAAGCTCAAGGCGGCGGGTTACAGGTTCGCTCACAGCGAAACCTTGGTTTGACACTCGGCACCGGCAGGGGTGGAATTCTGGACAAGGAGTGGGAATATTGAAATATACACTATTTGCTTAGCCGCAAACATCATGGGCAATACCTTCGGTAACCTGTTCCGCGTCACCACCTTCGGCGAGTCGCACGGCGGCGGCGTCGGCGTCGTCATAGACGGCTGTCCGCCGCGACTGGAAATTTCTGCCGAAGAGATTCAAGTAGAGCTCGACCGGCGGCGTCCCGGACAGAGTAAAATCACCACCCCTCGCAAGGAAGCAGACACCTGCGAAATCCTCTCCGGGGTGTTTGAGGGCAAAACTCTAGGGACGCCGATTGCCCTCTTGGTGCGCAATCAAGACACCCGCCCCCAAGACTACGACGAGATGGCGAGCAAATACCGCCCCTCCCACGCGGACGCCACTTATGACGCTAAATATGGCATCCGCAACTGGCAGGGGGGAGGGCGTTCCTCGGCGCGGGAAACCATTGGGCGAGTGGCTGCCGGCGCAATTGCTAAAAAAATCCTTAAAAAAGTGGCAGGTGTGGAAATTGTCGGCTATGTGAAGCGCATTAAAGATTTAGAAGGTGCGGTCGATCCCAACACGGTAACGCTGGAACAAGTGGAAAGTAACATTGTCCGCTGTCCCGACTCGGAATGCGCTGAGCGGATGATTGAGCTGATTGAAGAAGTGCGCCGGCAGGGCGACTCCATCGGCGGGGTTGTGGAGTGCGCGGTTAGGAATGCGCCCAAAGGTCTGGGAGAGCCGGTCTTCGATAAACTGGAAGCAGATTTGGCGAAAGCCGTGATGTCTTTACCCGCCAGTAAAGGCTTTGAAATTGGCTCCGGCTTTGCCGGCACCCTGCTCACCGGCAGCCAGCACAATGACGAATTCTATATCGACTCTACCGGCTCTGTCCGCACCCAGACTAATCGCTCTGGCGGCATTCAAGGCGGAATTTCCAACGGGGAAAACATTATTTTGCGAGTGGCTTTTAAGCCAACTGCTACAATTCGCAAAGAACAGCGCACGGTGACGAATGCGGGAGAAGAGACGGTACTGGCGGCTAAAGGCCGGCATGACCCTTGCGTTTTGCCCAGAGCCGTGCCTATGGTAGAAGCAATGGTTGCCTTAGTCCTGTGCGACCACCTGCTGCGCCATCACGGTCAGTGCCAGCTGCTCTAACGCCCCGGTCGGTTGGCCAGCCCCAGGGTCAGGCAATGGCTGCTGCCGGTGCCGCGCCCAGGAAGTCCCCACTGCGCCGGCGGGGCCTCAGGCCCTGTTGTGGCCCATGCTGGCAGCGCCAGGGGGCAGGCAGATACCCGCTGGCGGGAGCCATCTTTCGCCCGCTCCGACTGCCCTCGGACTCGGCGTTCCGAGTGGCTTGCAGATATTTCAGAGCGCCGGTGTTGCCTCAAGCAAACCCTGCTAAAAGGAAACAAAATATGATATAATATTTTGCTGCCTTGAACCCGTTTACTGAAGGGGCTCAAAGCGCTAAATTGTAAATGTTACCGTGCAAATATCCCCACTCGAACATCTTGGAAGTTGGAGTGGGGTTGGGATAGAGTCAAAGAGTACCCCGACGGGTCGTTGCCAGGGTGATATCTTCCCAGACCCTGGGTGATTATCCCCACCCGGCGCGGCGGCCATTCCGTGCAGTCTTCCCGCGCATTCGCTATCAAGTTCAACATGGCAAACAGTCCTTCGTCCGAGTTTGTGGTTCAATTCTGGGGTGTCAGAGGGAGTGTTCCCTCCCCCGGAAAAGAGACGGTTCGCTACGGCGGCAACACCTCCTGCGTAGAAATGCGCTTGGGCGGCAAACGCCTGATTTTTGATGGCGGCACCGGCTTGCAGCGCCTGGGTCAGAGCCTGCTGTCGCAGATGCCGGTGGAAGCCTACATCTTTTTTACCCACTACCACTGGGATCACATTCAAGGGTTTCCGTTTTTTACCCCCGCCTTCATTCCGGGCAATTGCTTCCACATTCACGGGACAGTGCCGCCCGATGCGGAGTCCATGAAGCACCACTTCATCGAGCGGGTGCTGCACCCGAACTCCCCCGTTCCTCTGGCGGGTTTGCAAGCCGACCTGAAGTTTTATGACATCGTACCGGGCGATACGGTGACGCTGGACGACATCACCCTGGAAACCGGCTGCCTCAACCACCCGAATACTGCTATGGGATATCGGGTTTCCTGTAATGGACACTCGGTGTTTTACTGCACGGATACGGAACATTTCCCGGACCGCATGGATGAAAGCGTCCTGCACCTGGCCCAAAACGCCGATTTGCTGATTTACGACGCCATGTACACCGACGAGGAATATCACAACCCCAAATCCCCCAAAGTGGGCTGGGGGCACTCCACTTGGCAGGAAGGGGTGAAAGTGGCAAAGGAAGCCGGTGTCAAGCGACTGGTAATATTTCACCACGAGCCAACTCACTCGGATGATTTTCTCGACCAGATGGCAGAGCAAGTGCTGGAAACTCATCCGAATTCGGTTCTGGCTCGCGAGGGGATGATTCTGGAAGTTGCCTAGGGTATTTTAGATTTTAGATTTTAGATTTTAGATTGAGTCTGAAATCCAAAATCCCCCTGTCCAAAAAGAACTTGCCCTATGAAAGCCGGTCGCGCGTAAAAGCCCAAGTGGTTGGCAACCGGTCGCTGCCGCATGGGGATACGAGTGTGAATCGGTGCGTTCAAAGAGTGCGGCCCCCAAAAACCGGCAGCAACCAGCGCTGTCGAGCCGCCGCCGTCGAGGTTGAGCGCCGTGTGAGCGCCCAACTCCATGACAATATCCGTCAGTTCAGACAGGGTGACGCCCTCGCTGTAGTCAGGCTGACGCCCGTCAATAACAACCAGCCAAATTTTCTCGCCGCGCTCATCAGTGGCAACCGCTGTGCGGGGATACAATTCATTGTGGCTATTGGTATTTCTCGGAAGTACCGGTTTGCCGCCCCCCACAAAAATATCCATACCCGCAAGCGCCTGGGCTGTACCTTTTTCACAACTCTCTTTGCGGATTTGGGCGCGGTTATTAGCTGAAAAGCACAGCACACCAACCCCGGGCTGGCTGGGGGAGTAGGTAATTCCATTGGAAATGGCTTGTCCGATTACATTGACCGGATCGCCCCTGTGGGGATAAAAATCGAATGCCCCATTGGAATGGAAGGGGTAAAAATAGCTGCCATTGATGGCGAGTTGCAATTTGAACTGGCTGATAAATTCCGAGGTGGTTATCGCGACAGTCTCATATTTCCCGTTTGGCTTTCCCGGCGTAACCAGAACCCCAATTCCCGGTGCGGTTAGGTCGATAGTGACGACGTGTATCATAAAAGGGCGCGGCGCTGAGCGGAACTCGCGCTTGTAGGTGATGCCTTGAAACAGCTGTTTCTGCAGCGGGGTGTGGGGTGGGCGGCTGAGATACCGTCCGCTATACGAAAGTGCCGGCAATGCCACAACAGCAATTGCCGCAGCGATTAGGACTCGCTTCAGTGGTATTTTGGGTGGTTTGTTCATGGGGTTGACTGATGTGCCGGGACATGATATGAAGTAAGGACAAAAGTTCGTTCGCCCCCACTTCAAACTTGGGCTCCGGCTTGTTACTGTTTGATTGCAAAAGCTCCTGACGGACGAGTGCCCTAAATTCCTGAATCGCATCTGGGGGTTCAGGATTGCTGACGTAGCTGGCTAGAAGGTACAAGTCAAGTTGGGGGAGAAACTATTGTTCTGATACCAAGTTGAGATAGAGAGTATTTTACCCTCTAGCCTAAAAGGGGTTTAGGCTGCGTTTTTAATGCAAAATACATGGATAAAAAATCCAAAATAGTTCTGATTCATCGGCTTCCAGAGCGGGGTGACTGGCCGGCTTTTGTAAAAGATGGGGATTCATAACCGCACTCCAACTTCGGATGTTTGCTCGTCTGGAGAAAATTATAACCTATTTCAAAGAAGGAACATCAAGAAATAACATCCAGAAACAACATCAAGAAACCGGGTTTCTAGCCGCCGCCCTGTTAGGCTCAATTATGTCTGCCTGCGGATAACCGGCGGTGATTTCCACAGATGTGGGCGGGAGTGAGCGAGGTTTCGAGCGCCGCCGGAAAGTCAGCCGGCTTGCAGGTGACAGCCGGCGGACGCGCTCGTTGGGGCTGGCAGCCGGTGTGCCGCAGCATGCTGCTGACACAAGCGAGTCCCGTGCTCTGTGACTTTGGCTATCCCTCGGACTGATTTTACGGCCAAAGGTGATGGGCTGGGACACTGGGGTGCGGCTTTCTCGCCGGCTGACTTTTTGCTAATTCTTTTTGCGGATTTCAGGGTGGGAAAGCCAGCAAGCCTGAGTATTTATAGGGAGCCGCATGCGGGCCGGTAGCTTTGGCCGCCAGTAAGATGATGTTGGAGCTGAGTGCGAGAGGGTGAAAGGTTTGCCGGTGCCGGCTGGAGTGTTTTAGCCCGCCTCCCTAGCAACTTGAGGGAATTACTGTGGTACAGTTGCTATAAACCCAGCAAAAAATTAATTCCGCTCGGGGGTTATTGATTATGGCGACTTGGCGCAAAAAACAGAGTTCTATCTTTTCTGCCAGCATATTCCTTCTTCTAGCATCCGTTCCACCCGAGCTTCTAGTAGCATCCGCGACTCCCCCTCCCGTACTGGCTCAATCTGCCCGAGCGGGTTCTTTCCCGTCGCCCATAGCTGTACCGCGTGGCACAACCGTGCGAATCGACGGGTCGAGCAGCATGGAAAACATAAACCAAGCCCTGAAAAAGCATTTTGAGGAAAATTTTACCGGCACAAATGTGGAACTAAACGCGCGGGGGAGCGATGCGGCGCTAAAAGCACTGCTGGATGAAAAAATTGATATAGCTGCGATCGGTCGTCCTTTGACGCCGGAAGAAAAAGCTAGATATCAGGTGCAAGTTCCCTTAAGCCGGCACAAGATTGCGCTCATAGCTGCGCCTGACAATCCCTTTGAAGGAGAGCTGACCTTTGACAAATTTGCGCTGATTTTCCGAGGATAAATTACGAATTGGTCTGAGATTGGAGGCGAGCGAAGACCACTTCAGCTGCTCGACAGCCCCTCTGATAGCGATACTCGCCGGGCTTTTCAAAGCTATAAAGCTTTTCAAAACGCTCCCTTTCAGACATTGCGGCTGTATGACGTCACCGGCATCCCCGACTCAGAGCGCCACCGGCTCAGCAGCCTGCAGCAGTTCGACTGTGACGCCACTCAGCCCTACTTGCTCCTGACCTTACCCGCAGAGAATCGGGATTATGCCGTTGAGTTGGGGTACTTTACCGAGTCAGGGAACTGGGTTGCGCTGATGGGCTCGGAAGCAGTGCGGGTTGTTGCCAGCGCCCCCACCGACCACGCTCTAACGGCAAACGGCAAGAACGGCAGTCAAGCGACTTGGCTCGTGCAAACTTCAAGCACCGCCGCCTCACCGGCACCGGCTCTGTCGGGAAGTCGCCTGTTCCTGGTGGCTTATGACGGCAGAAACGCCTGCGTTTACTGGCAAATCGCGCCGGCGGAAATGGGGGCTTTCCAGCGCCAAGGGGGAGAAAAGCTGATGTTGCGGCTGTATGACGTCACCGGCATCTCCGACTCAGAGCGCTACCGGCTCCGCAGCCTGCAGCATTTCGACTGTGAGGGCCAACAGACCTATTTGCTCCTCAGCTTGCCAGCAGAGAATCGAGATTACATGGTCGAGTTGGGTTGCTTCACCCAGTTAGGGGACTGGATGCCACTGATCTGGTCAGAGCGCGTGCAGTACCAACTCCACCACAACTGATGGCGTTCGGGAGCATCCCATTTATCCAAACCCATCTCTTGTAGGACAGGCAAGATGCCTGTCCCAGAGCTCTGAAATGGGGAGAGTGCCCACCGGGGATGCTGTCGGGCATTCCCGGACGGGCTGCCGGTGGCCAAGTCCGCAAATATAGCAGTAGCCATTTGGGTTAGGACGTAGGAATTGCGTTCCCTCCGTAAGCGTTGCGGGACGCGACAGCGTCCTTCCCTATCCCTACTAGCCAGTCAGATGCCTTGTCCTAAACTTACTGTCTATTGCTATATAAGCTATTGCGCATTTAATTTGCGCTATACTCCCTGTGCCACCGCTCCGGGAGCGGGCACTCTTTCCCGCCCCGGAGGGCCTGGGAACGCACCTTTGGAGGCTCCGCCCGTCCCTACAACAAGCAGATTAAAAGCTTAACAGCTTAGCAGCACACAGGGAGTTTATGCAGACAAATGCCAACCAAAAAACATCAAAGAAAAAACCCAAACTCAGTAGAATAGAGCTGAGAATTAGTCCTGAACAAAAGGAGTTATTGGAAAAGGCTGCCTCATTAGCCAGTCTGAGCTTGAGTTCGTATATGGTTTACCACTGTTTAGAAGCCGCCCGGGAAGATATTAAGTCTCATCAGAGCTTAATTCTGAGTGACCGGGATCGGGATCTCTTTTTGTCGTTAATGGAAAATCCTCCAGAGCCAAACCAAGCTCTGAAGTCAGCGATGAGAAAATTTCAGGAGGAGTGCGAAAGCTAAGAATCAGTGAAATGGCGCTCACCCTTTCACCGGCACCCTCAGCCACCTTGTTTGCCCACCTCCTCCAGCCGGCGCAGTGGCAACGCGCTCCAGTACATTATAAACCGGACGGCCCGCAGCACCGGCTCAGGCTTGCCTTTTCCTCAACAGCCAGCTTTTGCCAAACCGCCCAACCCCTGAACACCCTCCTCTCCCTCTACCTTGGCGTCCTTGGCGTCTTGGCGGTTCATCCCCAATATCCCCCCACCGGCTCCCTGAAAAAAAATTCTAACCTTCCCGGAAGCCCCCAACCGGCGGAGGAATACAAAGGGTAAGATGCACCCTGATGCAACCCCTCCCAGACAAGTGCTGGGGGGGATTTTTTTTATTCTTCTAAGCTTCCCGGAAGCCCCCAACCGGCGGGGGAATACAAAGGGTAAGATGCACCCTGATGCAACCCCCTCCCAGACAAATGCTGGGGGGGGATTTTTTTTATTCTTCTAAGCTTTCCGGAAGCCCCCCACCGGCGGGGGAATACAAAGGGTAAGATGCACCCTGATGTAGCCCCCTCCCAGACAAGTGCTGGGGGGGGATTTTTTTTATTCTTCTCAACGAGAGCGCTACACGCCCGCATCGTCCTCGTAATCGGACGTGTCAAACAGCTCGCCCGCAGCCGTGCCGGCACCCACTAAAATTTGCTTCGCCCGTTCCAAATACCGGTCTTCCAAATCTGCCTCATTTGCCAGCTGAATCCCCTCCGCAAAAAAGTGGTCAAACCCGCGCCCCATGCGACGCCCGCGCATCGTGTGCTTGTCGATAGCGTAATCGGGAATCTCCTGATGGGGCAACGCGCCCGCATAGTAAGTGATGGTTGCGTGATCTACAATCCGCGACTTCTTCGCCCGCACCAACAGCAGAATCCCGTGCACTAAAAACAGCCGTTCCGGATTGTGTTTTTCGTCTTTCTTCTTGCGCTGCGCCAGCCACATCTGATACAGTGACCAGAGAACAGCCGGCATCACCGGCTCAGCCAGCCCAATATCCTCCGAAACAATAATCCGCATCCGTTTCCAGGCATACTCTCCATAACCGCTCTTATCCAGTTCTGTTCCCCAGTAAAGCGCCTCTTCCTCCAGTCCGCGCCGAATAGATTTCTGGAACGCAGAAGCAACTTCAGAGAACATGTAGCCGTTCGCCGTTTTCAACAACATGGGCCAATCCTCTCAAAAGCTACAAATGTAGTATAGCACAGACTGCTGGAATCCGGCAGCGCCCAATTATTCTAGTTTGCGGCTGTAACACAGCAGAGCGAAACCCACCCATGCGCGAAAACCAACTCAAACGAAAACTCAAGCGGGGCGAAGCCGTCCTGGGCCCGTTTGTCAACTGCGCCTACCCCGCCTTCATTGAAATCTGCGGA
Source organism: Oscillatoria princeps RMCB-10 (assembly GCA_019359235.1). Taxonomy (GTDB): domain Bacteria; phylum Cyanobacteriota; class Cyanobacteriia; order Cyanobacteriales; family Oscillatoriaceae; genus Oscillatoria; species Oscillatoria princeps. The sequence goes on along the minus strand of JAHHHT010000020.1, from coordinate 71,548 downwards.
CTTGCCGGCTTTGACTTCGCCGTGATCGATATGGAACACGGTCAGTTGGACACCCTCGCCGCCGAAGACCTCTGCCGCGCCGCCGACTGCGTTGGACTCGCGCCGGTGGTGCGGGTGCGCAAGAATGACGCGCCGCAAATCCAGCGAGCCCTTGACATCGGCAGTGCCGGCGTCCAAGTCCCGCAAATTGAAACCAGAGCAGACGCCGAAGCGGCGGTGCGGGGTGCCAAATACAGCCCCCTCGGTTCGCGCGGTCTTTCCTTCAACACCCGCGCTGGACTTTACACAGCCGCCGGCACCCAAATCACAGACCAGCTCAACGAAGAATCCCTGGTGGTCATTCACGTCGAAGGGCGGCGCGGCGTTGAGAACCTCGAAGAGATTCTCAGCGTGCCCCATATTGACGTTATCTTTCTCGGGCCTTACGACCTGTCCCAGTCCTTGGGCATTCCCGGACAGGTGCGCGATTCGCGCGTCATGGAGCTGATGCAAAGCGCCGTGCGGCGCATCCGCAGCGCAGGCATTGCCGCCGGCACCTTTGCCGACAGTCCCGAAATCGCCAAACAGTGGATTGATGCCGGTGTTCAGTACATTGGACTGGGCGTGGATGTCGCCATCTTCCTGCGGGCGTGCGAGGCGCTCGTCAAAGCGGTGCGGAGTTAGCTCTGGCCCTACCGGCTGTTCAAAGAAACTCAAGGAGTGACTGCTCAGCCGGATTGATCCGGCGGAGAGTTATGCCGCAGGGGCAAACGGCTGTTCGATCCGACACTACCGTTTGCCTCCGCTCGGCACTGGCTGGCAAGTCCTACCGCGCTATATCATAACTTGGCACTTTTTGTAGTCAATATAGCAACTCTTTTAAAAAAGGTGTTCTATACTGAGAGTAGAGACCTCCTTAAGTAAGGATTAAGGACAGGGATCGCGGGAAAACGAGGAAAAAAGTATGCAAACCGTATTGGAATCGCCAATTTTAGATTACGCGATTAGCTTTGCTTTAGAAAAAGTCAGTTCCATAAAGCTAGAGGGGTTCAAGCGATTTTTTGCCGATCTGCCGGCTGACCCTTATGTGAAAGGGAAATATCGCTGGCGAAGATTATCTCGTTTCCAAATCTCTGGAAACGAGCTAATCAAGCTCCCTCATGGCTACCTTTACCAAAGCAAAGACTACAATCCCTTACTGGGAGATGTCAAGAGAGAGTTTGCCGAACTAGATGAGGCGCTTATCGCCCTTGATGAGTTTAAAAAACTTGTCTTTGAATTTAGCGATTACTGCAAACTCGCTCCGGGAGTTGAAATAGGAGTTCACCAAATCAGGACAACCTGCTCGCCGAACAATTTTGGCAACCCTGCGCCGGAAGGTATCCACCGAGACGGGTGCGAGTTTATCGGGATATTCTCGGTTGACCGGCAAAATATCCAAGGCGGGGAAACCCATCTGCACACAGCCAAGAAGGAAAAGCCCATTTTTAATAAAATCCTGAATCCGGGCGAACTGCTCTTGGTGAATGACAGGGAATTTTTCCACTTCACCACTCCCATTAAACCGGTAGCTGACGCTGAGGGAACGCGAGACGTATTTGTTCTGACTTCTCCCAGCTTGCTGACCGATTAAATAGAGCGGTTTCCAGTACGCCCCAGAAACCCGGTTTCTTTAAGAAACCGGGTTTTTCAGTAGCTCACTAATATGAAAAACACTCTAAGTTTGTAGTGAGAGCTTTAGCCCTCACCCAAGTAAGGGCGTGCTGTAGAACGTCCAGTCGCGTCTCTACAAACAGGACATCAATCCTGTCTGTACCACGAAATGGGGAGACTGGGCTGGGCTTGCCAGCCGGCATCACCGGCAGTGGGTTGGGTTTCCCGATCCAGAACGTTAACGGCTCTGCTGTAAATCTCCTCAGCCTGCTGCGGAGAATTGCCAATACTCGTCAGCCCCAACTTGCCGAACTGCGAAAGACAGCCCATGAGATGGAAAACTGTGCCGGTTTCCGTGCTGCTGTCAAAGTGCAGCTGGTTGTAAGCAATGATATCCATCAAATCGTTCGGCAGCAACCCCCGGTAGCAGTCTTTTTGCAGATTGTCGGTGGCGATGTAATACTTCGGACGCCCCTGCAGGCTGTAAAACAGGCCGGTAGAGCGCTCGTACCGGCCATTAGTGAGCAGTTTGAGAGTCATAAACGGATGAGTTGTGCCGCCTTTGCGCAGGTTAATTTCAATCGCCTGCAAATCCCACCGGCCATCCTCTTGCAGCACCGCGATAAAATCCACCCCAAACCGCTCCAGCGCCCCTTTTTCCGCCAATTTCATGCCAACTGTCGCTCCCAGCTCCTGCAAGCTCAGCCGGTAAGCCTGATCCGCTGGAAACCGGCAGCCGAGAAAAATCTGGCTATCTGGCCCGCCTAAAATCTGGTCGTGGGTGGAGAGGATTTCCACCTCGCCGGTGGGGTTGATGCGAGCTTGGACGCTGGGAGAGCGCTTCACTTCCCCTCCCACAAACGCCTCGACAATTGCCCCCAACTCCCGGATGCGGGTGCTGAAATTTTCCCAGGTTTCGCCGGCAGCTTGGAAGCGCAAAAAGGGGAAGCTGGCGAGAATCGCCGCCGCCCGCTGTGCCGGCGCAAAATCCTGCAGGGAGCGCAATTCTAGCACCGCGTTACCCTCCCCGGAAAACCCTTCATTGAGCTTAACAACCATCCGCTGCAAAGCCGGTTGCGCATCCCACAGTTCGGCGGCGGCTTCAGCGAGATCGTCAGCATTCCAAACCAGCGGGCTGCCGGCGGGATGGGGGATACCGCACTCAGCAAAAATTTGCCGGCTGCCGCTTTTAGTCCCCCAGCAGAGCAAATCGGGGTCGAGCGCCAGCAAGGGGATGCCCAGCAGTAAGGAAAACTCCTTCTCTAAAAGAGTGGAGTTGAAACATACCATGTAAGATTTTCCCGGTCGCAATGCCTGCCGTATCCGCTCGATCAGCCGGGGGCGCTCTAGAATCTTGTAGATTAATGACTTGGGAGAAGAATCGTAAGTCGAGAAAAGCAGCAAGCGCTCGCGAGCGTGGGAAAACGGAATTCCCGGCAACAGGTGGAGGTAGTAATCAATCACGCTGGGGTGCAGCGGTTGCGACGTGACGTAAATCAGCCGCGTCCGGGGGTTCCGCAGACGGATTAAAGAAAAAAGGTGTCGCTCTTCGTAGTGATCTGCGCCCTGAATCTTCTGCAATTCTCGCTGGTCGAGGCTGAGAGAGGGGACGACCAAAATATCGTAATCCCCACGGTCGAACTGCTCAATCGTGTGCCAGCAGTCGCGCAACTGTGCCTGCAGCTGCTGGAACAGCTCAGCCTGTTTAGTGCCAGAGAAACTCAGCGTTTGCATAGCTTCAACTCCACTCAGAACCCTCCTGTCCCAATCTTAGCGAGCCGGTCAGCTAAACAGGGTTCGATTATCACACTCGGGAATGTTTAGCAAACACAGCGCTTTCAACCCGCCGGTCAAACTGTATAATTACCAATTCCTAAATAGGCCGGCATAATTAAACATAACATCCCCGTGGCCAGAAACCAGGTTTCTTTAAGAAACCTGGTTTCTTGACGCTCATCCGTGGGTTGTAGGGTGCGTTGCTCTCCCAACTGTGGCTCTGCTGTGGCGTGTTCCCTCCGCGCCACTGGATGCCGAAAGCCTTGTGCTGAGAGCCCGCCCTCTAAATTATTATAAGTCGTTCAGGTGCCTTCTGGCTTTTTCTCGAAGCCCCTGGCCTATTTAGAGAAGTATTAATAAATATCTATGCTGGGAATTGATAAAGCTAATGGTAGGTTAGCATTAACTTTCTTGTGAGACTCAGTAACGGGGCCAGTTTAATAACTGTCTACTGCCGAAAAAATTCGGGAACCTTCCTGAAACGATATCGACATACAGGTATGTAAGGTGTGCAAATCCAAGTCGATCGGGAGTAACTCACAATGGCTGTCTGGACAGGAACAAACGCTGCAAACGCCCACTATTGGCAAAGTTCCACATCCGTCAGTATGTCTGGCCTTGACGGGAATGATACCTTGTTTGGCAATGGCGGGAATGACACTATTCGTGGGGATAACGGGAATGACCTTATAGATGGTTTGTCTGGTAACGACTCTCTGTGGGGCGGAACAGGTAACGACACGATTTTAGGCAACGCCGGCAGCGACAGGATGTGGGGCGACGCTGGGAACGACAGCCTGTTAGGAAATTCTGGTAACGACCAGCTTTATGGCGGAGTGGGTAACGATATCCTCGATGGCAACGCTGACAGCGACCTGCTGTACGGTTTCGATGGTAACGACCGCCTGTTGGGAGGCACCGGCAACGACCAGCTGTATGGCGAAAATGATAGCGATACCCTGATAGGCGGTACAGGGAACGACCAGCTGTGGGGCGGAACCGGCAACGACAGCCTGAATGCCGGCACAGAAAACGACAGCCTGAATGGCGGTGATGGAAATGATACGCTTGCTGGCGCGACGAGTGTTAGCATGAGTGGGGAGGTTGATGTTTTAACCGGTGGCGCAGGGGCAGATACTTTCGTGCTTGGCGATTCCAGCGGAGTCTTCTATCTGGGCTCTTCCTGGGCAATTATTCAAGACTTTTCCTGGCAGCAAGGAGATAAAATCCAAGTGCGCGGAAGTAGCAGTGAATACTGGCTGAGCAGCCGATTCGAGTCGGGTGCCGGCAGTGCCAGTGTTCAAGATGGCTTAGTGATGAGAGGCAATGATGTAATCGCTGTTTTGGTTGACCGAACCGATGCCGATTTATCGTTAGACTTCAAGTTCGTCTAGAGAGCCGGTCTTGAAATCTCAGAACCCGGGTTTCTGGGACAGGCTTTTCGGCCTGTCCTGCGAGATATAGCCTTTCTCATATTAGTGAGGTACTGAGAAACCCGGTTTCTTTAAGAAACCGGGTTTCTTCTGCCTGCTCGCTATAGCTACATGAGAATACTCGCTCCCGGAAACACTTCCCCCTCAACAGCCGGTGGGACCAAAAACACCGCAGCCGCACGGACGCTAAGCAAACGATCCATGCCTGGGAGCTGATTTTTGCTGTCACCGCCGAAATTTGTGCTGCCAAGCCAACCCTCTGATGTCAGCATTCGGAACAGGCGTTCAGGCGTGTCTTGGAAACTCACAAAGTTCAGCCCAGTCCTGAAGCCAGGAGCGCTATCGACAGGTTCGAGAAACTCGTAACCTTGGCGGAAAATGCGCAGTGAGTTCCGAGAGCCAGCGTCCTCTTTCTTGTTCTGATTCGCCCTGTGGATATGGCTTTTATTCAAAGGGGAGTCCAGCGAAACAGCAGGAGCCTCGCGGAAAGCCTCGTTAGCCGGCTCGCGAATTTCCCGCGTGCCGGCAAAGGGACAGCCGCTCACCGCCACCGGCTCCCCCTCACTGTCGAGCGATGCGAGAGGACAGCCAGACAATTTATCCCTCCCCACCATACGCTCCTGTTCCTGCCGGTTGAGCCTCCGCCAAATTGTCAAATCAACTCCCAGCCTCAGGAAGGCAAGATAAGTCCCCCCCTCAGTCCACTGAGCCTCTGGCACATTGCTGGGCTTGATTGCGATTGCTTTTTCTCGTTCCGAGCTTTTCAGGTTAGAAATCCCGTCATGAAAATCAATCCAGCTGCGCTCGTCATCCCGCTGAAATCCACTGTAAAAACTCGTCAAAAGTAACGGTGACGAGCCGGTTTCCGGGTCAGTCATGTCTTGCAGGACTTTCCAGGTTTCCACAACAGCGCGATTCACCGCCAGTTCGGTTTCAGCAATAAATTGCACCGCAATTTCCTCAGTAGCCGGATTGGTGCGCGCGTCATCTGCATAGGAAAGACCCGATGCGGCGAGCAGCCGTCCTCCCCCGGTTGGGCGAGGTGAGCGAAACTGATTTTGAGTTCCCAGATCGGGCGGCAGAGGTCGCCGGACATCAGGGAGTTTAAATACATTCGGCCCATATCCGACCAAAACGGTTAAATCCCCATTCGGGACAGGATGTTCGGGTAAATCTCTCACCTCGCCCCGTTTGAGAGCCTGATACATTTCCCACAGGGTTTTAAATGCTTCTCCGACTTGAGAAGCGCTGCAACCCCTTCCCGCTCGGAGAAACAAGATGGTAAAAAACTTTCCGGGACGCACGCCCGGGGCGTGATAGATGCCTTCTTGAAGCATAATAGTTAAACATTTAATTAATCTGGTTTGCTTACTTCCCCTGGGGGCGGGACAGAAACAAAATCGGGATGTTCCCTAGCCAACCGCCCCTACAAAACGAGGGCAAAACCTGAGGAGAATCAATTTGTCAAGATTGTCGTTTCCCCATTGTTCGCGGCGCTATGCGAACTGTTTGCTGGGAGGAATCATACTCTTGTTTGAGCGTTTTTATCGTGTCGCACACGCGGGCTTCACTGCAGTTAATCGCAGCATCACTTGCAGTTACAATCTGGTACTCTTCTTCTTTTACTGGGGTTGGGGCTCCAATAAGCACCACCGGCCCGACTTCCAGCTGTTGCAGGAGTTGAAACCCGCCAGTCAGGGGTTGCTCGCTGCTGCCGACAGCTACAATAATATCATCCAGAAATGCTGGCTCGTCATCAGCCGGCCCAAATTCCAGGCGCTGATACATGCCTGGCTCGCCCCGGCTGAAGCGAACCCAGGAATCTGGAACAGGACTGTCCTGGTAAAGGAAAACATCTTTGGTGAAAGACTGGATATACATCCCCAGGGGGTTGGCAAAGGCGACAGGTTGGCCGTTGAAAACAGCTCCGTAAGCGCCCATAGCGGCGGCTGGATCGGCGTGCCGGCACGCCAAATGCTCGAAGCCGTATTCGCGGAAGATTTGCTCTTTCGTCACCGGCTCAAAGCCGCTAGAGGTGGGGCGAGCGAAAGGCTTAGCGCCAAACATGACGATATAGAGCAAGTCGTCGAGCCCGTTGATCGGATGGGTCATGAACAGGGCGCTATCGGTGTTCAGCCTTCCTGTCGGCTGGTCGGGAACTCCAGCATCCTTAAGCTTGCTATCGCCGCCATTACCGGCAACCAGTGTGGAAAAGGCAATTTCCCTCTGTTCTTCGGTTAACTCGTTTGGGTCACTGACTCCATAAAGATCCTCCCAAGCCGGCTGAAAGCCGAGAGCGCTCTCTGCCATTGCGCAGACGGTAACGGGGTCGTGCTTGGCAATACAGACCCAGTATTCCCGCAGTTCCGCTGTTACCTGAATTCGCTTTGGCCGCATTCTGCCGCTAGCATCTGGTTTCTCGATGGTGCGGTATTCGCAATATTCGTTGTGGAGGACGTGCCGGCCCCTGACACCCCAGTCGGAGAGTTCCCGCCCAACTTCCCCCCCCAGGCAGAAAGCCGGCTCTGCCGGATCGGCAAACCACTTAATGGCCACCGTTACGGGATTTGTAAAGCTTTGCGGTGAGAGACTGAAAAAGCGGCTTCCCCACTCTGGCTGCAAGCGCTCGTAGGCAGCCCGGATGGTCTCATTCCATTTTTCCACGAGCTCGGCGCTCAGTTTGTCAGCACGACCGGGAACATCATAGGTCATAACAATTTTGGATTTTGGATGCAAGGATTTTGGATTTAAAAAAATGGCAGGCAAGCTTTTTCAACCCGAGAAAAAATACTATAGCGTTTTTCGTATGAGTGAGGTACTGAGAAACCCGGTTTCTTTAAGAAACCGGGTTTCTGGTACTTCATCCAACTGAAAACCGCTATACCTACATCCTTGAACCCCTGACCCAAACTCCGGATCTAGCGCTCACCGCTGCGCGAGTTGAGCAACCCAACTGCGCCCGCCACAGCCAACAGCACCGGCGTCAGCCAATCCCCCCAGCGCACATACAGCGTCTGAGTTTTTCGGCGCTCAATCGTCGCCGCATGAATCTCGTAGGTATTTATCCTAGACATCCACAAAGTTCTGCCGTGGGGGTCAACAATTCCAGAATAGCCGGTGTTGGTCGCCCGCACCGCCCACCGGTCGGTTTCAATCGCCCGCATCACATCTTGGGCGTGGTGCTGCGCCGGCATTGACGGGCGGTAGTGGGCATTGTTAGACGCCGTGAGGATAAATTGCCCCCCTTCCGCCGCCTGACGCCGGAAGTGTTCGGCAAAAGCCGACTCATAGCAAATACCGACAATAGCCCGACCAAAAGGCGTATCCAAAAGCTGCTTAGCTGAACCGGCAGCCAAGTGCGCATCCAAAGGCGACAGCCGGTTAATTAAGCCTCCCAAAAATTGCTCAAAAGGAATGTACTCACCCAGTGGTACTAGCTTCGCCTTGTCGTAGCGGCTGAAAATCTCACCGGTGCCGGTGACAGTAAACAAACTGTTGGTAAAGCTAAACCCTTTCTGCCCAAATCCTCCCACCCAAATAAGCACACCCTTATCCAGAATCGCCTGATACAAAGAACTGTACTGCAGATTCTCTTTTGTCCACACAAAGGGCAAAGCGGTTTCCGGAGTGAGAATGGCGTCTACTCCCTTTTCTGCTAAATTTCGGTAGCCGGTGGTGTAGCCTTCTATTGCGCGACGCCCGCCTTCTGAGTAAAGTTTGATTTCGTTGGGAATATTACCCTGAATTACGCCCACTTTCAAGGCATCTGCCGGTTGCTGAGTCAGGGGGCGGCTGTACAGGGCAAAACCTGCCAGGTGCAAACTCACCAACAATCCCACCGCTAAGCGCAAATATTTATTATTAAACCGCACAAACGCCAAGGACGCTGAGAATAATTTCTTATCCTCTGCGATACCGTGGTCTGCGCGGTTCATCCAAGCCTCCGCAATCAACCCATTCACGGCAACAATCGCTGCTGTCACTGCTAAGGGGCCTGAGAGTTGGCCGAGGTGCAAAATGGCGAGGTTGTGGGGGCTTTGGGTGTAGGAAAGGGATGTCCACCAAAGGGGGCCGGCACTCCAGAGGGTTTCTAACCCGCACCACAGGGCTGTTCCGATTATAACACGAATTAAGCCTGATATTTTGTTATTCTTGTTATTCTCGTTCCCAGGCTCCGCCTGGGAACGAGGGGAAATCCAAAATCCAAAATCCAAAATCCAAAATAGACAAGTTGCCCAGATTGCAACTAATACTGCGCCCCAGAGGGTGATAAAAACCCAGCAGAAAATTGCGATAGCCAGACTGGCAAGCCAAGGCACCCCCATCCAGGTCATGGGGTGAATGCCGGTAATCCAAAATAAAGCTGTGCCGTGGTAGCCAATCCCCCACGCCAAACCCCTTAAAAATTTAGAATTTGCGAGCAGTTGGCGGAGCCGGCCAAACCTAGCGCCCGGGCTCAGCCTGGGAAGGAGTGCATTCTTTTTTTCTTCTGGCTTCTTGCTTGTTTCAACCACCAGCACCCACAGGGGAGCGAGTGCCACCCACGCCAGTGGCCAAGCCGCCACTGGCGCGGCGGCAAGCCCCATGAAAATGCCACTCATGAGGGCAATTCCCAGGGAAAAAAAACCCGCCCAGCTGAGCGGCAAAGTCTTGAAAAGCGAGCGCATGTGATGAATTTTTGATTGGGTCTTTAATTGGCAACCGCAGACGCACGCAGATTAACGCAGATTCCATAAAAATCTCTGCGTTAATTTAGGTTAATCTGCGGTTAATAGTTCCTAATTATTCTACCTCTTCCTCCTCACCATTCGACGGGGGAACTAGAGCCACAGCGGCGATAGCGTCATCTTCATCCAAGCGCTGCACCCGCACGCCGGTGGCGTTCCGCGATTGTGGGGAAATAGCTTTGACAGCTTGACGGATGATAATCCCCCGACTGGTGACAATCATGAGTTCGTCATCCCCACTGACAATCCGCAGAGCAGCGAGCTGGTCTGGGCGCTTGCGGGACTTGAATTTGGTGGCGATAACTCCCTTGCCGGCGCGATTTTGCAGCCGGAACTTGGACACCGGCACGCGCTTGCCATAGCCGCCGGTGGTGATCACCAGCACCCAAGGACCCTGACCGGCGCTGAGTCCTGTATTTTGAGAGTTGGTTTCGGAATCTTCGTTCTGAAGTTCCAACTCTTCTTCCTCTGAGTCGGCTTCCTCAGAGCCGAGCTGGTCGAGGGTGGCGACGACGTTCGCCGGCAAAATATCCATGCTGATCAGTTCGTCGCCTTCTTCCAGTTTCATGGATTTGACGCCGCGCGTGTTGCGATTCAGGGGGCGCAGTTGCTCGTGGTCGGTTCGGAAGTGAATCGCCATCCCCAGGCGCGTTCCGATGATGGCGCTGTCTTCTGCGCGGGCCCGCCGCACCCAGCGCAGCTGGTCTCCTTCTTCGAGAGAAATGGCAATCAAGCCATTGGCGCGGATGTTGCTGAAGGCAGAGAGTGCGGTTTTTTTGATGAAGCCCTTCTTGGTGAGCATCACCAGATATTCATCTTCAGTGAACTCGCTCACCGACACGATCGAGGTAATTTTCTCATCCTTTGGAATGGGCAGCATTTGCACGATGGGGACGCCCCGCGCCGTGCGAGAGCCGGTGGGGATTTGGTAGGCGCTCAGGCAGTAGACGACGCCGCGTTCGGTGAAAAACAAAACGCTGTCGTGGTCGCAGCAGGTTAAGAAATGCTCGATGCCGTCATCTTCTTTCATTTTGTTAGCTGCTTTGCCGCGAGTGCCCCGATTTTGAGCCTCAAAGGTGCTGACCGGCATCCGCTTTATGTAGCCCTGTTCGGTGAGCAGAATTAAGGCTTTTTCATTGGCAATCAGGTCGGTGTCGTCGATTTCCCCTTCGGCGTGTTCGATTACTGTGCGGCGCGGCGTGGAGAACTTGTTCTTCAGTTCTATCGCTTCGGTTTCGATGATTTCCAGAATGCGATCTCGCTTGGCTAGAATATCCTGCAAGTCGGCTATCTGGGTTTGTAAATCATCGTGTTCCTGCCGAATTTTCTCCGCTTCTAGGGCGGTCAGCCGCCGCAGCTGCATTTGCAAAATAGCGTCGGCTTGCGCTTCGGAAAGCCCGAAATTTACCATCAATTCCTGACGGGCGCTGGCGGTGTCAGGGGCGCTGCGAATCAGTCGAATAATTCCATCCAAATTGGCTAGGGCTATCAGCAACCCTTGCAGCAAGTGGTCGCGCTCCTCGGCTTTGCGCAGTTCGTACTGAGTCCGCCTGGTAATCGCTTCTATGCGGAATTCCAGGAAGACGCTGAGGAACTGCTTGAGGGTGAGCAGCTGGGGTTCCCCATTCACCAAAGCCAGCATATTCGCCCCGAAGTTGGCTTGCAGGGGGGTTTGTTTGTAGAGGTTATTGAGGACGACGCGGGGGTAGGCGTCGCGCTTGAGTTCGATGACAATCCTCATCCCGTCGCGGTCGCTCTCGTCCCGGATGTCGGCAATGCCTTCGATGCGCTTGTCGTTGACCAGTTCGGCAATTTTCTCAACCAGCGCCGCCTTGTTGGTTTGGTAGGGCAACTCTGTGATGATAATCGCTTCTCGGTCGGGGCGTCCTCGATGTTCAACGGTTTCAATCGTGGCCACCCCCCGCATGGTGATCGAACCGCGACCGCTGGTGTACGCTTCGCGGATGCCGGTGACTCCCAGGATCTGTCCGCCGGTGGGGAAGTCGGGTCCGGGGATGTACTGCATGAGCTGGGCGTCGGTGATGTCTGGATTGCGGATCAGGGCGATCGAACCGTCAACCAGTTCTCCTAAGTTGTGGGGCGGGATGTTGGTGGCCATGCCCACGGCAATCCCGGATGAGCCGTTGAGCAGCAGCTGGGGTATGCGTGCCGGCATGACCAGGGGCTCTTGCTGGGAGCCGTCGAAGTTATCGCCGAAATCGACGGTTTCTGAGTCGATGTCCCGCAGCATGGCTTCGGAGGTCAGGGGTTTCAACCGGCATTCCGTGTACCGCATTGCTGCTGGCGGGTCGTCGTCAATCGAGCCGAAATTGCCGTGACCGTCAATCAGGGGGCTGCGCATGGAAAAATCCTGGGCCATCCGCACCAAGGCGTCGTACACAGCGGTGTCGCCGTGAGGGTGATATTTACCCAGCACTTCCCCGACGACGCGGGCGCACTTGCGGAAGGGGCGCTCTGGGGTCAGGCCCAGTTCGTGCATCGCGTACAGGATGCGCCGGTGCACGGGCTTGAGTCCATCCCTAGCATCGGGGAGCGCCCGCCCCACTATCACGCTCATGGCGTATTCCAAATACGACCGGGACATTTCGTTCCGCAAATCCGTGGGGATAATCCGCTCCTGGGACGTGCTCATACTGTGAAAAACTCCAAAAATCTGAGGGTTTGGCAGCTAAAAGACAAAAAAACTCCTGAAATACTGCTTGTTGTCCCATTAATTAGCTATTCTCCTCAATATTCTATCACATTTTCAAGGGTCTATAGCCGGCAATCGCGGTTTGGGTTTTGGCTGCCGGGAAAAGGAGATTTGGGGATACTCTTGGGGTTAAGAAACCCAGTTTGTTAAAAAAAACCGATTTCTGCGATAAACTGGCTCTAAGGCATGCCTTGTGCGATACTTTTTGCCCGAGAAGGTAGAATCAGGGAATAGCGAGCATTCCCTGTGACTATGCTGCCCGTAATCTACTCTGAAGATTTCTTGCTGCACGATACTGGCCGGTTCCACCCGGAGCGTCCCGACCGGCTGAGGGCGATTGTCAGCGCTCTCAACGCGGCTCCTTGGGCTGACCGGCTCCAGTGGCAGCTGCCGACCCCAGTGGCAACGCGACCGGTTGTGCCGGTTATGGAAAAAGTTCACTCCCCGTACTACATTGAGTCAGTCTGGCTTCTCGCTGAGAGCGGCGGTGGCCACATTGACGCCGATACGCCGGTGTCGCCCCGCAGTTATGATGTGGCGCTGCTGGCGGTGAGTGCGTGGCTGGATGGTGTCGAGCGCGTCTTGGCCACGGGAGAGCCGGCCTTCGTCCTGGCTCGCCCACCTGGACACCACGCCCTCAGCGAGCGCGGCATGGGTTTTTGCCTGTTTTCTAACGCTGCTATCGCCGCTCACTACGCCCTGGAACAGCCTGGAGTCCAGCGAGTGGCCATCCTTGACTGGGACGTGCATCACGGCAATGGCACCCAAGATATCGTGGAGAACCACCCCCAAATTGCCTACTGTTCCCTGCACCAGTCCCCTTGCTATCCGGGAACAGGGTATGCGGATGACCGCGGGGCGCACAATAATGTGCTGAATCTTCCGATGGTTCCGGGCACCATTGGCGCTGAGTACCAGCTGGCTTTTGAGCGAAAGGCTGTCCCTTTTTTAAAGGGCTTTCAGCCGGATTTACTGATTGTCAGCGCCGGCTACGATGCCTGTGCAGCTGACCCGCTAGCCAGTATTGAGCTGCAACCGGAGGATTTTGGGCTGTTTGCGAATTACTGCCTGCAGGTGACTCGCAAAATTGTTTTTGGCTTAGAAGGCGGTTATGACCTCACCGCCCTTGCCAAGTCAATTGTGGCGACGGTTGAGCCTTGTTTGGCCTAGGAAATTGTGCGATTTATCTACAGCAGATATACCCCCGGAACGTTATTGACGAGAATGTGCTAGTAACATGTTGGATAAACTCCCGCCCTTTGAACTCAGCAAGGTGCCGGTGCGATGTTTAATCCAGTTACATCATACTAACTGGCGAGCGCCAACGGCTCGCTTTTGCTACAGATGTCAGTCGGCAGTTCCGTCATTTTTAAAGAAGACTGCTGAATCAGAAACAGAAAAATTTGCACAGTCCAGGTTACCGAAATATTGCAGACGTCTTCTTCATTAAAAGCAAGGGTTAGACTCACGCCCTAATCCCTCTAAACGAGCGGCAAAACCAAAAAGCCCCCCAGGGGGCTTTTATTTTTGAAATAAGATCCCCATTTTATTATATTAAATACGTTTAATTAATTAGATAAATTGCTCTCTTCCGCTCCCCCCCAGCGGGCGGGCGCAAGGCCCTCCCCCACCCCCGCTCCAGACAAGGGCAATCCCATCTCTGCAAGAGCGCTCCCGCTCCTGTTGCCCCCTCTACCCCTGGAGGTAGGTTCCTGAGCGGTGCCCAGTAAAAGCGAATATCTGGCAACCACCCCAAGATATATTTGCAGCCACCTTTCGGTATACTTAGCAGAACGGCATTCCCAGCCGGGGCGACCCAAACACCAGTTAGGAATAAAAACTTAACAGCCAAGTATGAACCAGTTAGAGCTCGAACGCGAAAGCAGGAAGTTAACTCTGGCGATGAGAACCCGTAACAGCCAGATAGGCTCTGCCCTCATAGCCCATCTGAGAACCCAGCTCACCCTGGAAGAGCTAGCTGGCGTGACGATCGTCAGTATAGAGCGTGTGCTCTTCTGGTCAGACACGGACTCGTTTTTCTGGAGCGTGCAAAAAATCATTCCTGCCGATGTCATGCAGGAAGTCCAAAAAATCATTTCAGCAGCGGCGTACAAGCGGTTGATTAGCAAGGGATTTGTGCCGGGGAAAGACTTTAGTGTGGATGCAGAGGGCAAACTGCTGTTGAATGACAGGGCTAAAACAGCTGTATTAGCTCGCTGACGCAGCTTGAGTGGGGTGCGTTAATAGCGCACCCTACTTACTTTTTTCTCTCTGCCGTCTGATTCTCGGCTCTATCACCTGTGGGGGGACACCGTAACGCTCAGCTGCTCGGGACATATTCATCTGCAGTAACTGTTCATCTCCTAGCTTCCTCTTGTCTTTTGGCAACACCGGCATCACGCCGAGAGCGCGGACAATCTCTGACGCCACTGCCTTCGCTAACAGGGGTGGCACCGAATTTCCCACTTGCCGAAAGCCGTGCCATTTCGTCACATGGAAGCGAAACCAGTCGGGGTATGAGTGCAGCCGCGCCGCCTCGCGCACGGTGATGCACCGGGGTTTATAAGGATGAATCGGTCTTGGAGACGTGAAAGCGCCACGATTGCTGGCGGTTCCAGCTCTGAGCGTGTTGCAAATGCCTTGAGCGTCGAGCTTGTGGAAGCGACTGACCGGCTCTTTTTCCCCCGGTAAAGTGGCGGCAAATCTTTTTACAGATTCTGGGGTGTGTTCTGTCGCCCGACTCGAAGTGATCAGCTTGGAATCGAAGTCTCGCTGGTAGGAGTAATCGTCTTCTACCGGATAAAAACCGCGCAGTTGACCGGCGTAATGACTCGGTTTTGAAAACTCTGCTATCACCCAGTCTCTTGTCAGCAATTCTGGGCAATCTTCGACTTCTGGCAAGTCTCCGATAGCGTCCCACACCGTCGGTCCCGCTGGAAAAAAGGACAGCTGGCTGTAATTTTTGCCCTTTGATGAAGGGGGTTTCGCAATTGGTTGGGGGTATTTTGGCAGGGGCAAACCCTGCCGGCATCCCAGGAGAAACAACCTTTCCCGATGCTGCGGCACGCCATAGTGAGCGGCATTGAGAACTTTGTAATTTTCTTCTACCTGGTAGCCGCAAGACTTAAATTCATGTATAATTTCCAGGAGGAATTTCCGGTGCTTGCCGAGCGTGAGTCCCCGCACGTTTTCCATCACAAAATATTTCGGTTGCAGCTCTAAGACGAGCCGCAAAAAGTGAAAAACCAGGGCGTTGCGGGGGTCATCTAGGGCCCGTTTGCCGATCGTGGAGAAGCCTTGGCAGGGAGGGCCACCAAACACCGCGTCGATGTCCCGCTCGCCAATATCAGACAGGTTTCTGATATCCTCTGCTGTCGTCTCGGCAACATTTTTGCACAGGACAGGCCAAAATGGGAAGTTAAACTCGTGGGTGGCGCAGTGAATGGGGTCAAGCTCCACGGCAGCTCGGACATCAAACCCTGCTTGTTCAAAGCCGAGGCTCATGCCGCCGGCACCGGCAAACAAATCCACACCGATGGGCCGTTCTGTCCCCTGCATGGTTATCAAAAGACTCGATTTGGGAAAAATAAGGGTAGCGAATGCTAGTTTAACAGCTTCGGGCTCACCGGCGGGCCAGGCTGTGGCGCGACGCTGCCGGTGTCCCATTGCCGCCGCCTGTCGGGCTGCGTAATGGCTTCGCCCTGGCTCGCTTGTACGCGCCCGGCTCGATTTTTAGTTTCCTTAATCTCTTCTCAAGAGTCTTCGGAACTGCTCTCACCCGTACTAAACTGTGGAAAACGCACCCAATTGTGCGTTGACAACGCCTGATTGGGTTCTATCGCATATCGATTCAAAACTCAGCTGTCATCCGTAAATCTACTGAACTTCGCCGCCCCAAAATTTAACAGCACCGGCTCTACTGGTGCCGTTTCTCCTGTGTTCCCCATCAGCCAGCCTCCGACCGGCAGCGAAACAGGGATGGGACTCTTGCCTCTTGCACAGTGAGCCGGTTGTGATGCTAGCATCAGAACCAGAAAAAGTGTTTGTCGCCCATCGGAAGTGAGCAGCCCATACCCGAGTTCCCAGCTCAAACAAAAGCTGCACTATCATGGTAAAAAACAAGCAGCACTCTGGCAAAAACCAATGGCAAAGTGCGGCCAGGGGGTATCTACAGCATGGAGCGGGTCTGGGGCGAAGCTGGCAGACGCCACGACGGCATGGAAAGAGCGCTTTAAACATAAAACCTTTATTGTTTCGGGAAGTCAACTGTGAGCATTGCTATCATCACCGGCTCAGCCGGACTTATCGGTTCTGAGGCATCTGCGTTCTTTGCCAATCAGGGCTTTGACGTGGTGGGAATCGACAATGACATGCGCAGCTATTTCTTCGGCGCGGAGGCTTCCACCAGCTGGAACCGGCAGCGGCTGGAGAAGTCGTTAGGAGCCAAGTATCACCACGTCACCGCCGATATTCGGGATTATGAAGCCATAACCCAGGTTTTTAAGCAGTACGGTTCGGATATTGAGTTGGTGATTCACACAGCAGCCCAGCCTTCCCACGACTGGGCGGCGCGGGAGCCGAAAACGGATTTTACCGTAAATGCCAATGGGACGCTCAACATGCTGGAAGCGACCCGCCAATATGCGCCAGAAGCCGTGTTTATCTTTACCTCAACCAACAAGGTGTACGGGGATACGCCCAATCGCCTGCCGTTGGTGGAATTGGAATATCGCTGGGAAATCGAGCCCGGTCACACCTATGAACCGGGCATCCGAGAAGATATGTCGATTGACCAGACGCTGCACAGCTTATTTGGGGCATCCAAGGTGGCGGCGGACGTTCTGGTACAGGAATACGGGCGCTATTTTGGGCTTAAGAGTGGGTGCTTTCGCGGCGGTTGCCTGACGGGCCCAACTCACTCTGGTGCGGAATTGCACGGCTTCCTGGCTTACTTGATGAAGTGTGCCGTGACGGGCAAACCTTATAAAGTCTTTGGCTACAAAGGCAAGCAAGTCCGCGACAATATCCACAGCGCCGATCTGATTAACGCCTTTTATGAGTTCTTTCAGGCTCCTCGCAGCGGGGAAGTGTACAACAGCGGAGGCGGGCGGTACAGCAACTGCTCAATGCTGGAAGCGATCCAAATGTGCGAGGAGATTGCCGGTGGGAAACTGAATTGGAACTATGTGGAGCAGAATCGCATAGGCGACCATATCTGGTGGGTCAGCGATAACGGCAAATTCAGCAGCCACTATCCCAACTGGAAGCTGAAATATAACGTGCGGCAAATCTTGCAGGAGATTTACGAATTTAACCAGGAACGTTGGAGCGAAGAGGCAGTCCAATGATTGATAAGGGAAAAAAAAATCTCCTGGGCGTCTGGGTAAACGCTCTCGATTACGAGGCGGCTGTCGATAAAATTATTGCAGCCGCCCATGAAGGCAGGAGAATGAAAATTTCCGCCCTAGCCGTTCATGGGGTAATGACTGGAGTGCTCGATAAAACCCACCGCTATCGCCTTAATGATTTTGACCTGGTGTTGCCGGACGGTCAGCCTGTGCGCTGGGCTTTGAATTTGCTTTACAAAACGCGGCTTCCCGATCAAGTGTGCGGGCCAAAGACCATGTTGCGAGTCTGCGAACGCGCCGCCCGAGAGGGATTGCCCATCTACTTGTACGGCAGTAAGAAGGATGTGCTGGAACCTTTATCCAACAATCTTCGCGCCCGGTTTCCCAAACTGGTGATTGCAGGGGATCAGCCTTCTCGATTCCGGCAAGTCTCTGCAGAAGAAAATCAGGAAATTATAGCACAGATTCGCGAGAGTGGTGCCGCTATTACCTTCGTGGGATTGGGGTGCCCCAGGCAAGAGGTGTGGGTGTATGAAAATGGCGACGCTCTCTCTATGCCGGCGATGGCTGTGGGTGCCGCTTTTGATTTTCACGCCGGCAAATTGCCAAAAGCGCCGGAGTGTATGTCCCAGATTGGTCTGGAATGGTCTTTCCGGCTCGTGCAAGAACCGAGGCGTCTCTGGAGGCGATACATTCTGTTAAATCCCCTGTATATTTTCCTGTTTATTTTACAGGCATTTAAATGGCGGAAATTTGACCCTTTAGAAGCTACTCCCCCAGAGGAAGAGCAGCGGTACGGATAAAGTTGAAAGTGAGGGCGAAAGTCCTCCTAGCGGGAAACAGAGCCAGTGCGCACATGGCTTCTGTGAGCGTTGAAAAACCCGGTTTCTTAAAGAAACCGGGTTTTTGGAGGAGCGGTTTTTTTGCGCCTACCCGCTTACCGATTTCCCAGCTAGAATGTCTTGGCACAGCTGGGCAAACAACTGACCTTTGACATCCCAGTCAAAAACCTCCCTCACCCGCTTTTGGCCGGCCTCACCCATGCGCTGGCGCAATTCGGGGTCGCCGGCGAGGCGAATCATGGCCTCCGCTAAGCCCAGCACAGCCCGGTCGGGATCGGGTGCCGGCACCTTGATGCCGGTTTGTTCTGTAATCTGGGTGGCCGGTCCGCCGAGATCCAAGCTGATGACTGGACGGCCCACCGCCATCATCTCCGAACACACAAACCCCCCAGATTCGTGCAGGCTGGGGTGGAGCAGGACGTGGCACTCCCCCATCTTTTGCAGCGTTTCGCTGCGCGATAAAGCGCCCCAGAAACGCACCTTGTCTGCAATTCCCAGTTCGCCGGCTAAAGCTTGCAATCGCTGCCGTTCCGGGCCATTTCCCACGACCCACAACTCGGAAAGCTCAATCTTGGCCAGGGCAAAGGCTCGCAAACTGAGGTGAACCCCTTTCCAGTGGAGGAGCCGGCCCACACTGATAAACCTCACAGGACTTTCCGCAGGGACTGGATATTGCCCCAAGTTGGCGATCTCTTCCTTGGACAAACCCACTTGGGAGAACACCTGAACCCGCTTCGCCCCCAGCCAGCGCAGCCGCTGAGCCGTCTCCTCGGTGGTTGCTAGTGCGAGGGTGCTGCGCTTCGCCGTCAAGCCGGTGAACGGATCGCGCTCGCCCAGCCCTTGAGCTAGGTTTCGCAGAGTTTCGTAAACTTTGCCCCGCCGGCTGTATTCTTCCCAGAAAGACTTTGGTGCGGATTCCGCGCCGCCGACCGGCCCCCAGATGAAGGGCACCGGCAGCAGCGCCAGGAAGCTCGGAGACCAGTGCTTCACATAAGTCACGTGGCGCACGATGTCAAAGCCAATCTGCCGGTGCAGTGACCGCGCCTTGAAATATGCCAGGATCTGCCAGAGGTAGTAGTGAAGTTGCAGCCCCCCTTGCCGGCCTCTAAAATCCTCGCTCCAGTTGAGGGGCTCGATGTAGACAAAGTGCAGGTTGGGCACCGGGTTGCGGCTGAGTTCTGCCTCAATGGCAGAGCGGTAAAAGGTTCGAGTCAGCACCCAAACCTCGCCGTACTTGGCGGTCTGCAAAACCGTATTCCAGCCTACGCCCTCCTCGGAGCCGCTGCCCGGTTCGCAGGCGAAAGCAGATAGAAGGATTTTCATTGACTGAGGATCTTTTTATCTAATAGTATACTTCATCGGAGTTTCTGGGAGTCAGTAGAGTCAGTTTTCGTTAAAACACACATGAGGCTGAGATAATACTTCTTTGAGAGTAATTGGCCCAGCAAAGCACTGCCGGCCAAGCCAACTGAATTTCCCAATAAACGAATAAATACAGGCAATGCTTTGCGGGCCATAGGGTCGTGAGATGTTCTATTTGCTATTCTCATCCAGCTCCACATATTATCCCATACCGTTGCCATTACTTCTACTTCGTTCCCCGATTTTTCCAGGCTTAAAATTTCAATATTGCTTTTTTTGCTGCCTCCTGAACCTGATAAGGCGTTAATCGTACAAAGTCATACGGCTCTTCATGCAAAGGGTAAGAAAATGGAGAAGTAATAATTATATGGCCGCCGGTCTTGATTAATCGGGCCATTTCTTGGAAAGCCCTATAGGTATCAGGAACATGGTCTAATACTTCTGTGCATAGAATAACGTCAAAGGAATTGTCAGGCAATGGAACCTCGGTGATGCTGGCTAAAACTTGAACTGTATTTTGGGAATTTTGAGAAAAGTCAACTCCTGTATATATTCCCCCCAACTCCTCGATTAGCTTTCGCATTGGCTGTTCGCCACAGCCCAGATCCCCAACAGTCTTTCCTGGTTTGACGAAATTCATTAATTCGCTTTCGATGAAGTTGGCCAGATGCTGGATAACAAAGTAATCAGCTTTGTGAAATATAGCCCTGTATTCATTCCGGCGCAACGGTTTTACAGTTCTGGTTTTCATATTTAGACCTTAGGAGAAAATAGAGGGGGGATAGGGAAAGAGCTTTCCAGGTATTTTTTCCAGAGCTAAACTCTCAAATCCCCCTTTGGCATTTCCTTACAGATTTAAACTGTAACCGGGCTGGTTCATAAGGCGGTTACCATATCCACGTAACTGGAAGCCGCGAGACAAAGTTGGGAGAGCAAAACTTTACCTCGCAGAGCCAGTTAGAAGCACCTTTAGTGGCGGATAGCCTCAACTTTTATCCGCAGTAGCTAAATAGCTCCCATACAAGTTTTTAAAGGGGAATTTCTCGCCCAGGAAGCGGGTAACTTTGCCACTTCCTATAATTTTAACATTCACAAAACCCATTGCTTCTAAATCCTTTTTAAAATCCTCGGGATAGTGCTGGGATACGTGGGCCCCACCCAGCACAGTCCCACCTGTAAGTTTCAGTTTCAGGTAGTTAGGGTTTGGTGTTGTTAGCAGCAGCCTTCCCTTCGGCTTGATTACCCGATAGAATTCTTTTAAAGTCTGGAGAACATCATCTGGATAAATATGCTCAATGAATTCGCCGGCCACCACCGTGTCAAAGGAAGAATCTGCCGCCTCTATATTCGTTGTATAGGAGCATATTGTCCGGCTGTAGATGTTTTTAGGTATCTTGTCTAAGCGCGGCTGGAGACAATCTAAACCTATAATTTCTAGATGGGGATTGCACTCTTTCAGAACCCTTCCGCCCCTACCCGTGTTACATCCCACGTCGAGAACATTTTCTACATGGGCGGGGAAGTGATGGAAAAACTGCCTGTATCTGTCTGGAGTAAATGGATCTGTTTCACTGTACTGTTGCTCTGCATTAATTTGTTCGTAACTTTTCCTCATAAAATGCCCTTTTCTACAATAACTTCCCTACAGGATAGCATCTAGCTGAGTGAATGTCAAGAGTTGGCCAGTGGATATTTGATATTTGCTTGGCAAGCCCGCACACGCTACTGCCAAGCAACAAAAACAATTCAACTCCCATTTTGAGGGGTATGCGTGCCTTTTTAACCCGCTACCCCACACTTTCCCGCAGCACGAGCGAGGCCACTTCAGCAAAAGCTTGTGCTGCTGTCTGCGGCGTTGTTTTAGCAATCAGCTGGTGCGATCGCTCGCCCATTGAAGCGATTAATTCTGGATTGTCCAAAAGGATACCCATGACGTGAGCCAGTTCTTTTGGATTGTGGGGGTCGAAAATGTAACCGTTCTCCCCTTCTTGGATCAGTTCAGCTGCCGCCGCCCCTTTTGAACACAGGACTGGTTTGCCGAAAACCATAGCTTCCGGCACCACCATCCCCCAGACATCCTCATAAGTAGGAAAGACAAAAACATCGGCCTGACTGAAGTACGCCCCCAGCCGTCCGTAATCAACCCATCCCGCCCACGTTACCCGATCTTCAATATTGCGCTCTTTAATAAAAGCTTCCAATTCTGGGCGCTGGTCACCGTCCCCAACGATCAGCAGCGTGTAGTTGCAGTATCCCTGATTTTTAAGAATAGAGCAGGCTTCCAGGAGGGTCTTCAGTCCTTTTCTCTGGGTGATGCGCCCCACATAGAGAAAAATCGGATGCTGTAATTTTAGCTCTGGCAGTTCAGACTTGTCAAGACGTTGCAGCAAAGCTTCGGCATCTGGAACCAGATAGGTTCTGGTAAAAATTCTGTCCGGCTTAGCGTTGAGAACTTCCATCAGATATTTCGCACCGGCCTGGCTGTTGGAAACAAAAGCCTCAGCAAACCGAGACAGTATCCGGCGGGCGAAGGAACGAAAACCGGAATCGCGAAAGTCTGTATTGGGCGAGCTGCCGTCGTAAATTATAACAGTACGCCACCGGCCTATTGGTTGGAGCAGCACCGCCAGTACAGTCCACAGCGAGAAAGCCTGGGCAAAAATCAGGTCTGGCTTAAACTTCAGCAAATCCCCGACGATACTCGGCGACACTACGATGAAGCCCCGATCGTAGCCCGTCTTTATCTTAGTGGTCTCGACAAACTTCGTCTCTCCTACTAACTGGATCGCAGAGGCACCGGGAGCGGCTGGGTCGAATCCTGGCCACACCTGGCCGGTGTAAAAGATTGTATTCTTATACACCTTAGTGAATTCTCTCAAGACGGGCTGCCAGTATGCCCCCAATTCTACTGAAGGAACAAGCCAAGCGATGCGGAGATCCTCCATACGGTTTCCCTTGAGTTACCTCTACTGCGGGTGCAAGTAATAGCGCCGTATCCCTTGCAACCTTCAATTTAGCTTATCTAAAACAAAAAAGGCTCTCACGCCCCATTTCCCTTCAACCGGCCCATCAAAGAGATCCAAAGCATTCTCCGATACGGCAGCAACCAGAATACCGGCCACAGCGGCCCGCCGTGCCGGTGGGCCAACACCTTCCACTCTTCCATAGGTTGAAGGGTGACATCTTGGAGTGCCAGCCCCTTGGGTTGGCTGACCTTATTTAATTGCTCGCGCAACTGCGCCTCCGTTTTGGAAGCCGGCTTGGGGTTTGACGAACAGGTTGCCTGATTGCCTGGAGCTATCCAGACCGCGCATCCTTTTTGTTTAGCTCGCAAACCGTAGTCCCAGTCGGCTGCATAGTGGATGAAAGCTGGATCGAGATTTCCCACCAGTTGGGCTACCCCTCGCGGGATCAGAACACAGTTGCCACACATGGTATCACAGCGCTGAGGCTCTTGAGCCGGTTCGAGCAAGCGATATTGGAAAGGATGCCACCAGTTACGGCGCACCACACCTCCATAGGTGTGTTTGCCGGTCTCTGGATCGCGGGTAGATCCCGTGACAATCGCTCGATCGCCGCCAAGCTCAGCCAGCCTGCGGTATGTGGCCAGCAGGGCGCTCACGGCTTCTGGGTCGAGCAAGGTGTCATCGTTGAGCCACAGGTAATAGTCGGGGTCGTCCTTGACGGCGGCGTCAAAAGCCATGCGCATCCCCCCGTTCCAGAACAGGTTGCCATCTCCCTGGAGAATCTTCACCTGCGGGTAAGCCTGCCGCACAGCCTCTGCTGTGCCGTCCGCGCTGCCGTCATCCACCAGATAGACGCCCAGATCCACTTCTGGTGGGAGAACCTGGCTGAACAGCGCCGCTAGACAGGCCAAGGTATTCTGCCGGCGGTTATGGCAAGTTATCAGTACAGCTATGCTATTGCGTTCCATGTGCCCAAAGTGTGGCTTCTCGCCACAAAGCGTTACCGCATCTCAGTCTATGGTGACTCATGGGAGCCTCTGGTGAGAAGAGGTTTCACCTGAACTCCACGCTTGGAGGCTAAGAAACACCCTGCAAGGTTCGAGCTGAACATATCATAAAATTTTTACTCTAGCTGCTTTTGTCATATTTTTTTAACAATTCGCGCGTGCCGAGCGGCTTGCTGCTAGCTTATAAAAGACCTATAGGCTAAAAGGGGAGAGCGCCGGGGTGGGCAGAGAGCCACTAAACTCCTCGCCCAACAGGACTTTGGGGGGGCTGACCGCAGAAATCCGCGCATGTTAGCTATGCTGGGTTTAGGTTTAAACTCAAATAGCTAGAGTCCGCACCCCTCGGGTCGGTCAGCCCCTCTCTCACCCCGTCAGGAATTAGGATCGGCGATTATGGAAGATTTTGGCATCATTGTGGCCTGCTGTGCCTCGGATTACTTGTTTGCCAAGGGTTGCTGTGCCAGCATCAGGCATTTCCTGGGTGATGTTCCGATATGCCTGCTGGTGGACGGCACATTTTCTGTGGCTGATGCGGAAAAAGCCTATGGCGTTAGCGTCATCAATCACAACAGCGTCACTCACGAGGTTCTCAAGCGCAGAAGCTTTGGCTGGGGCAAAACCAAGATGATTGGATTTTGGCAAAGCCCGTGGAAGCACTTCTTGATGCTGGATGCCGATACAATAATTTGGGGTGACCTCCTCAAGTATGCGAATTTTAAGGATTTTGACCTGATTGTAGACCGGCCTCGATACAGGTATTCTGACGATTCAGTTTCCAAGTTTTTCTTTGAGATTCGGGAGATAGAAAAGCATTTCCCACACTTTCCTTGGCAGAAGTATCGAGATGACTATTACTGCACGGGAATGTTCTTCGGAACGCGAGATATTTTCCCTCTATCTGAATATATAGAAATTTTAGATTTTACAGAAAAGTATCCCGGGGTATTTAAGTATGGAGAGATGGGGTTCTTGAATTTTATGATTTTCCGGGCGGCTGAACAGGGGAGAATTCGCGTGGGAAAAGAATACATGCAGCTGCTCGTGCCGGATTTCGACCAGGAGGAGCTGCGAAAGCGCTTTCCCGTGGGGGAAACAGGGCCGGTGGTGCTCGACGACGACGCCACTGTGATTCACTGGTGCGGGCCGAAGCCAACGCTGTCCACTTCCAGGGTATACTCGGAACCGATGAATTTCTGCCGGCGAAAGTTCATGCGCGAGGTGGAAGGCGTAACCGGACTGGTGGCGGAAGTTTCGCTGCAAGTGCAGGACGCCCAGCGATTTGTGAGTGTTTACAACAAAAAGGTTCGCAAGAAACTGGGAAACCTCGTCAAAGCCGGTAAGAAGTAAACCGGAGTGTCCCACGGCTGCTAGCCCTCACCCCCGCCCCCTCTCCCACAAGGGGAGAGGGGGGTGGGGGGGGTGAGGGCGAGAGCTTTAGCAAAACTGGGATGTTCTCCAGTAAACCGGACTCGGGGCTAGCAGCAAGTGCCGCCCCCGATTATATTAGATCAAATCAATTGCAACGGATTAAAAGTGTCAGAAGTTAAGCCAACTATTTTAGTAACGGGTGGAGCCGGATATATTGGCTCCCATGCAGTGCTGGCTCTGCAACGCGCCGGCTATCCGGTGGTAGTTCTGGACAACCTGGTGTACGGGCACCGGGATATTGTGGATAAGGTGCTGCAGGTGGAGCTGATTGAGGGGGATACGAACGATCGCGCCCTGCTCGACCGGCTGTTTGCCACGCACCCGATTGCAGCTGTAATGCACTTTGCTGCTTATATCGCTGTCGGTGAGTCCGTCACCCATCCGGGCAAATACTACCGCAATAACGTCACCGGCACGCTAACGCTTCTCGAAGCGATGCAGGCGGCGGGAGTGGACAAACTGGTGTTTTCTTCCACTTGCGCCCTCTACGGGATTCCCAGCATCCTTCCCATCCCCGAAGAGCATCCCGAAAATCCCATCAGTCCCTACGCCAGGAGCAAGTGGATGGTGGAGCGAATTCTATCGGATTTTGATGTCGCGCACAACTTAAAATCAGTTTGTTTCCGATACTTTAATGCTGCCGGTGCCGATCCGAGCGGGTTGCTGGGGGAGGATCACGCGCCAGAAACTCACCTGATTCCGCTGCTCTTGCTAGCAGCGCTGGGCAAACGGGAATCCATCTCGATTTTTGGCACGGATTACCCGACTGCGGACGGCACTTGTATTCGAGACTACATTCACGTCAACGATCTGGCATCCGCCCATGTTTTGGGGATAGAGTATTTGCTGAGCGGCGGCAAGAGTGAAGTGTTTAACTTGGGAAATGGCAGTGGCTTTTCTGTCAGAGAAGTGATAGAAACAGCCCGGTCGGTAACCGGACGAGAGATAAAAACGGTGGAGTGCGAGCGCCGCCCGGGCGATCCGCCGGTTCTCGTAGGCAGCAGCGACAGAGCCAGAAACATCTTGGGCTGGCGTCCTGAGTATGCCAACTTAAGTGAAATTGTGGCTCACGCATGGCAGTGGCACCAAAAGCGCCACGCCTGACTCACTCCCCAGGAAAAGCCGCGCTGTTTCGGCGCGATAGCTGTGGGATTTCCTATCAAATCCGTCTGAATCCTGATTACAATCAAATTATCGACCGGGTGCGGCGATTGGGGGGCAGCCTACCTGACTTCCCCCACCATTTAAGCAGACGCACCGGCGATCCCTATCCCCATGTCTTGGCAAAACGCCCAACTGATTCGCACCCTTTCCGAACGTTCAGGCCCAGTGGCCGGTCTGGCATTCAGCCCCGACGGCCAGATTCTGGTCAGCGGCAGCTGCGACAGTGCCGTCAAGCTGTGGCACCTGGAAACAGGCGAACGGCTGCACAGCCTGTTTGGCTATCCCTTAGGCGTCAACGCCGCTGCCATCAGTCCCGATGGCCAGATTCTGGCGATTGGCGCTCCTGACGGCACCGTCGATCTGTGGCAGCTG
Source organism: Oscillatoria princeps RMCB-10 (assembly GCA_019359235.1). Taxonomy (GTDB): domain Bacteria; phylum Cyanobacteriota; class Cyanobacteriia; order Cyanobacteriales; family Oscillatoriaceae; genus Oscillatoria; species Oscillatoria princeps. The sequence goes on along the minus strand of JAHHHT010000020.1, from coordinate 44,778 downwards.
TCGGCAGGCGCGGATGGGCGACCGCAAGGATCGCCGGTGCGCACCCTCCGGGGGGGCGGGCGAGTCACCGCCATCGCCTTCACCCCCGATGGCCAAACCCTGATTTCGGGCAGCGATGACTCCTTTTCCGATACAGTGTTTGCCACACCGTCCCGCTTTGGGCCCTCCGGTGCCGGCGGTGGCAGTGGGGGCACCCTCAACCTCTGGCAGGTGCGCACCGGCTTCCTGCTGGGCACCGTCTGCGAGCCATCTGCGCCGGTGAACGCTGTTGCGGTCAGCCCCGACGGCAAAACCCTGGCCAGCGCTCACCGGGACAGCAGCGTCAAACTTTGGCAGCTGAGTGCCGGCGGGTTCCTGCAGTCACACACCCTCAATGGCCATGCCGACGCCGTTTACTCCGCCGCCATCAGCCCGGGCGGCCAGATGCTGGCCACCGGCAGTGGGGATGGGACTGTCAAGCTGTGGCACCTGCCGGCAGGCACTGAATGCCACACCCTGAAAGGTCATGCCGATGCGGTTTATGCCGTCGCCTTCAGCCCAAATGGCCAGACCGCAGCCAGTGGCAGCGGAGACGGCACCACCGCCATTTGGGACACCGGCACAGGGGAGCGACTGCACACCCTGACGGGGGACTCCCAGCACTCACACGCAGTGATGACTGTCGCCTTCAGTCCCGATGGCCGCACCCTGGTCAGTGGCAGTGGGGACGGCACCATCAAGATTTGGCGGGCGAACGGGCTGCCGGCTTAAAGGGGGAGCACAGGCAAGGATTGGTGAGGCTCAACAGAGCAGCGCACGTCCATTAAGCGTGCGCGACTGTCACTGCCGGCGCAGCCGGCAGCAGAGCGTTCCCAGCACGAGCTGGGAACGAGGGAAGGCTGGGAACGAGGGAAGAAGAAGAAAAAAAGGCTATAATACCAGTTTGACCAATTTAACTGCTGATAAAATGGCCGAAACGCTTTTCTTTAACGCCCTGCGGGCAGCCATAGATGAAGAAATGGAGCGCGACCCAACCGTATTCGTCCTCGGCGAAGACGTTGGCCACTACGGGGGCTCCTATAAAGTCACAAAAGACTTATACAAAAAATATGGCGATCTGCGGGTTCTGGACACGCCGATCGCCGAAAATAGCTTCACCGGCATGGCAGTGGGAGCGGCGATGAGTGGCCTGCGGCCCATTATCGAAGGCATGAATATGGGCTTTCTGCTGCTCGCCTTCAACCAAATTTCCAACAATGCCGGCATGTTGCGCTATACTTCCGGCGGCAACTTCAAAATCCCAATGGTGATTCGCGGTCCCGGCGGTGTGGGGCGACAGCTGGGGGCAGAGCACTCCCAGCGCCTAGAAGCTTACTTCCAGGCGGTTCCGGGTTTGAAAATCGTCGCCTGCTCGACCGCCTACAACGCCAAAGGTCTGCTAAAATCCGCCATCCGCGACGAAAATCCGGTGCTGTTCTTCGAGCACGTCCTCCTGTACAACCTTAAGGAAGACCTGCCTGAGGAAGAATACCTGCTGCCCCTGGACAAGGCGGAAGTGGTGCGCAAAGGCAAAGATGTCACCATCCTCACCTATTCCCGCATGCGCCACCACGTCACGCAAGCGGTGAAAACGCTGGAAAAGGATGGCTTAGACCCGGAAGTGATTGACCTGATTTCCCTCAAACCCCTTGACTTTGAGACCATCGGTGCTTCCATCCGCAAAACCCACCGGGCGATTGTGGTGGAGGAGTGCATGAAAACCGGCGGCATTGGGGCGGAAGTCATTGCCTCGATTAACGACCGGCTGTTTGACGAGCTGGATGCGCCGGTGCTGCGGCTGTCTTCCCAGGATATTCCAACGCCTTACAACGGCACCCTGGAACGCCTGACGATCGTGCAGCCAGAGCAAATTGTGGAAGCCGTGCGGAAAATGGTGGGGCTGCGAGTTTAAGAAATTTTGGATTTTGGATTTTGGATTTTGGATTGAAAAGAGAAGTGGAAAATCTAAAAGCTAAAAGCTAAAGTCTAAGGTTGAGAGATTTTGGATTTTGGATTTTGGATTTTGGATTAAGAAGAGAAGTGTAAAAGCTAAAAAATGAAATCTGAAATCTAAACTTAATAGATTTTGGGTGGAGTGGGTTGAAGAAATCTAAAATCTAAAATCTAAAATCTAAAATCTAAAATCTAAAAGCGGTTGTAAGCATGCAAAGACAGACTTCATTAATGGCATTAATAGCAGTCCTGGTAATCGCCGCAATTGCGGTGCTGGCTACGGTTCCGATCCGGCTGGGACTGGACCTGCAGGGAGGGGCGCAGCTGACAATTCAGGTGAAACCTTCCGAACAGGTGAAGACAATTGACGCTCGCGTTTTGGAAGCGGTTCAAAAGGTGGTAGAAAATCGGGTGAACGGGCTGGGCGTGTCGGAAGCCTTAGTCCAGACAGCCGGTTCAGATCAAATTCTCGTGCAGCTGCCGGGGGTGAGCGACCCCCAACAGGCAGAGCGAGTGCTCGGCGGCACGGCGCAGCTGGAGTTCCGCAAAGAAACAAACAATGGGGAACTACAAGCTGAATTGGATGTCAGACAGCAAGAACTCCAGCAATTACTGTTCAAGCAGGTGGAGTTGGAAGGGAAGGGAGATGCAGCAACACTGGCACAAAACGAAGCTGCTCTCAAACAGAAAAGTGAGCAGATAGCGGCGCTCTCCGCCAAACTCTATGAAAGCGTGGGATTAACCGGCAAAAACCTCAAAGATGCCTACGCTCAACCGACAGCAGCCGGCAACAGCTGGGAGGTGGGCCTCAACTTTGATGCCGACGGGGGCGAAAAATTTGCTGAGCTGACCAAAAACCTCGCCGGCACAGGACGCCGAATTGGCATTTTCCTGGATAATAAACTGCTGAGCGCTCCGGTTGTCGGCCCCGAATTTGCGAAAACCGGCATCACCGGCGGCAGGGCGGTGATTACCGGCAACTTTACCGCAGATTCAGGCAACGAACTGGCGGTGCAGCTGCGGGGTGGGGCGCTGCCGGTGCCGGTGGAAATTATTGAAAACCGGACTGTGGGGGCGACGCTGGGACGAGACAGCATCCAGCGCAGCATCTACGCGGGGATTGGCGGGCTGGTGCTGGTGCTGATCTTTATGGGAGTCTACTACCGGCTGCCGGGACTGATCGCGGATGTGGCGCTGACGATCTATTCCCTGCTGACGATCGCCTGTTTTGCCCTGTTGGGCGTGACGCTGACTTTGCCAGGAATTGCCGGTTTTATCCTGAGTATCGGTATGGCGGTTGACGCCAACGTGCTGATTTTTGAGCGGACGCGAGAAGAATTGCGGGCCGGCAAGACGCTGTACCGCTCGGTTGAGGCCGGTTTTTACCGCGCCTTCTCCAGCATTCTAGACGGCAACGTGACGACGGTGATTGCCTGTGCGGCGCTGTTCTGGCTGGGAACCGGTCTGGTGAAGGGCTTTGCCCTGACTCTCGGGCTGGGGGTGGCGGTGAGTATGTTTACCGCCCTGACCTGCAGTCGCACCCTGCTGTTATTCGCCCTCGGCTTTCCAGAGTTGCGCAAGCCGCAACTGTTTTGTCCCAACCTGCCGGTGGCAACTAAATCTCAGGCGGAGGCAGTCAGATGAAATTTAGTGTGATCAAACAGCGCTCGCTTTGGTGGACGTTTTCTGCAGCCATCATCCTCAGCGGGCTGATTGCGATGGCCATTTCTTGGGCGCGGCCCGACATCCGCGCCCCCCTGCGTCCCAGTCTGGATTTCATCGGCGGGACGCGGCTGGAGTTTGAGCTGGACTGCACGAAACCCAACAATTGCGCTCGCCCCATCGATCTCGCCGCCGTCCGGCAAGTGATGGACGCCCAGGGTCAGGCCAACAGCAGCATCCAAGTGGCAGACCGGTATGCCGTTTCGATTCGCACAAAAACATTAGATGTGGAGGGGCGCACCCAGCTGCAAACGGCGCTGAGTGAAAAAATTGGTGTCTTTGACCCGAAGAAAACCAAAATTGACACGGTTGGCCCGACTCTGGGACGCCAGATTTTTGCCTCTGGGCTGCTGGCGGTGATTGTCTCTTTCGCCGGCATCACGGTTTACCTGACCTTTCGGTTCCAGCTGGATTACGCCTTTTTTGCCTTCGTGGCCCTGTTCCACGACGTTTTGATTACGGTTGGCGTTTTTTCTATTCTCGGCTTGGTGCTGGGCGTGGAAGTGGACAGCTTGTTTATTGTTGCCCTGCTCACAATTATCGGTTTCTCGGTTAACGATACGGTGGTGATTTACGACCGGGTGCGGGAGGTGATCAGCCTGAATCCAAACCTGCACATTAACCAGATTGTGGATGATGCCGTTAATCAAACACTCACCCGCTCGATCAACACGACCCTCACCGTACTGCTGACGCTGTTTTCTATCTTTCTGTTTGGGGGGGAAACGCTGAAATATTTTGCCCTGGCTCTGATTATTGGCTTTACTGCCGGCGCTTATTCCAGCATTTTTATTGCCAGTACGCTGCTGGCGTGGTGGCGAGAGCGCACGGGTCAGGCTATTCCGGTGGTGGCAGGCGGGCCAGAACCTCCTGAAATATCCGCTCAATCGGATAAGGCTTAGAACAGGACTGAGGCAAATTTGAGTTGTGAGACGCGTAGAAACCGGGTTTCTTTTAGAAACCCGGTTTCTGGCCCCAGTCCTTTCTGGGCTCAGGCTGGCTTGAGCAAGGCGGGCTTCTGATATTGCTGCTGAATGGGAATTTCGATGATGAACTCCGCCCCCCGACCTGGCTCGGAAATGCAGTTCAGCTGCCCGCCGTGTTTGTCCACCACAATCTGGTAGCTAATAGACAGTCCCAGACCGGTGCCCTTGCCCACCGGCTTGGTGGTGAAGAAGGGGTCGAATAGCCGCCGGCGCACTTCCTCTGTTATGCCCGGGCCACTGTCGGCAATTGCGATCCGAACAAATGGGGAACTGGGCACTGGGCATGGGGCGCTGGGCATTGGTGACTGTTCTTTTTCTCCATGCGCCATTCCCCACGCCCCATGCCCCACCTCGGTGCGAATCCAAATCGTGCTGGGATTTTTTTGAATCTCCTCTGGTGAGCGCTCTTTATTGCAGTCCTCCAGAACGTCAATCGCGTTCGCCAGGATATTCATAAATACCTGGTTGAGAGAGCTGGCATAGCACTCCACTTCAGGCAGATTGCCATACTCTTTGACGATCTCAATGGCGGAATGGTCTGGCTTGGCTTTCAGCCGGTTTTGCAAAATCAGCAGGGTGTTATCGATGCCTTCATGGATGTTCACCTGCTTCATTTCAGCTTCATCCAGGCGCGAGAAGTTCCGCAAGCTCAGCACAATCTGGCGGATGCGGTCAGCTCCCACCTTCATCGACGACAGCATGTTCGGCAGGTCTTCAATGATAAATTCTAGCTCGATCTCCTCTATTTTATCTTGAATTTCTGGTGCCGGACTGGGATTGTACTGGGCATAGAGTTGCAGCAGTTCGAGCAGGTCAGAGGTATATTCATGCGTGTGGGTGAGATTGCCATAGATGAAGTTGACTGGGTTGTTGATTTCGTGGGCGACACCGGCCACCAGCTGTCCCAGAGAGGACATTTTTTCAGTCTGAATCAGCTGAGTCTGGGTTTCCTTCAAGTCGTGCAAGGTCTGCGCCAGCTGTTTTGCTTGCTCTTTCAGCCGCAGATTTTTTTCCTTTAATTCCTGCGTTCTCTGTTCCACTTTATGTTCCAGAGTCCGGCTGTAATCCTCTAATTTTTCGTTGGCTCGTTTCAGGTTGGCGCTCGCCTCTGACAAATGGGCGTAGAGGAGGGCGTTTTCAATAGAGATCGCCGCTTGGGAGCAAAGGATTTTTAAAACTTCCAGCCGGTCGGGAGTAAACACGCCCGCCGTCAGATTATTTTCCAAGTAAAGGATGCCGGTGAGTTTGCCTTGATGGATGACCGGCGCGCACAAGACGGACTTCTGTTGAGTTTGGGTGATGTAAGTATCCGCCGCAAAGATGCCCTGACTGGCGGCATCATTTAAAACCACACTTTCCTGAGTCCGAACCACATAGTTTATCAGAGACACCGGCAGGTCTTGACTGGTTTCGAGGGGCGCAGAGCGCAGTGCGACGCCCCCATCTTTATCCATGTCGCCAGTGGCTTCTACGCTCAGACAGCCGCTTTTGGACAAGATGAGGCAGCTCTTTTTAGCCCCGGTATTCTCCATGACAATTTTCATAAACTTAGAGAGCAAGCTTTCCAGAACAATTTCGCTAGAAAGCGCTTGCGAAGCTTTCATCACCGTGGCCAAATCCAGCACTGCCGAACCCATTCCCGCTGTGGAACTCGTCGTCCGAGTCACGTCGAGGCCGGCGGGTTCTCGCTGCAATATCCGGGAAAAGAACTGAGGGTATTTTGATTCCAAGTCTGCCACCTTGGCCTTCGCGCCCCAGCGAATATAGCCATAGTAGGCATCGGTGAGGAAGGCGGCAGCAATTTTTTCTTTGCCGCGCGATAAATAAAATTCGGCGGCTCGCTCATTGGCGAGGGCTTCTTCTTGGATGTATCCCTGTTCCTTGGCTCCTTCAATCGCTCGGTCGTACAGATCCATCGCTTCTAAAGTTTCCCCCAAAACCCGGGCTTTTTCAGCTTCGACTAGCTCATACTTATGTTTGAAGTTTGCGGGGCCGTGCGCAGCCCATTGCTTCATTATATCCTGATTGGTTTCCACTTGCTTGAGGATTTGTTCCTGTTCGCACGGGGAAACGCCGGCACACTGACCGAGGAGGGCGAGAGAATAGTAGAAGTTGTGCGTGGCGTTGAGGCTCAGAGAGGTGACGCCACCGACGTACTGGGAGGTTAAGGCAGCGCACTGAGCAGCCTGAGCGCAATCACCAAACAAATAAAACCGAATTGTTTTGCTTAGATGGGCGGCATAAAGCAACAAATAGTTATTGTCTTTGGTGGCCTTTTGCAGGAGGGCGTCTTCATCCAAGACTTCTCCATTAATCTGGTATTTCTCCGCAGGAGCGGCCATGAGGTTTAAAACCATTATCATCCACAGCTTTACGTAAGAGCTCTGGCAATCTTGTTTGATTTTCAGCAGGCATTCAAGATGCTGCGCCTGCTTTTGAGCGAGCGTATCCAGGGGTTCGCCGGCCATCAATAAGTGGTCGCAGTACCATGAGGTGCTGTGGCCCACCCAGTCCAAATCGCCGGTTTCGAGCCCATTTTGAATTCCTTCCAGCAAAGGAGCTAGGGTTGTGCGAGCGTGATCTTTCCAGATCCTCCCGTGAGCGTAAACTAAAACATAAACTTTAGTTTTGATTTCCGTGGCATGAAATTGCTCCAGAACTTTCAGGGCTAGGTGGGCAAATTGGCAGCCCATCTCGATGTGTGCCGGCGAGTGACACAGCAACAAACCGTAAAGCCCGTAACCGACAGCAGCCTGGGCGCAATTCCCGTCTTGAAGACAAAGATTTATCATTGTATATGGAATTTCCGCCAGAAAAGAAGAGCCGAGGAAGAAAGCCGGTGGAGCGGAAACCGATAAGATCCGCATCGCGGCCAGCTTATCGGGAGCCGTCATGGCTGGCAGATTGCCTAACTCCTCAATATCCAGATTGCTGGGGGGTGAGTCAGCTACAGGTACGCCCAGCATATTCAGAGAGAGCCGGGCCGTATCTATCGCTTCTTGCATCTGGCTTTGCGCGATATAAAATAGAATTTGTGTTTCGTAAACTTGGATTTTGTCGGGGACAGTTTTGGCGCGTTGCAGGATAATTTCTGAGAGCGTTTTGGCCCGCTCAAAATTGGTGTTTAGGTATTCCGCTGCCGCTGCTCCCACATAGAGGGCCAGCGCAGTTTCATAGTGAGTTTCCCAGCTGTCTTCTGGGAGGAGTCCCAGGCCAAAATTTAAATACCTGACGGCGGGTTCATAAGCGGTTGCCGCCTTGGCTTTCTTGCCGGCTATCAGATTGAGATTGGCCAGTTCATATTTTTGCCCCTCACCGGCAATCAGGTCAGCACCAACGTTCAGCTGGTTTACCAGGTCGAAGATATTTTCTTCAATTCGATCGGGAGGGGTGGCCTGCAGGAGGAGCTCGCCGATTTTCAGGTGGGTCTGCTGTTTCTGGGAATCTGGGATGAGGGAGTACGCGGCTTGCTGCACCCGGTCGTGCAGGAATTTGTAGGCTACTTTTACCTCATGGAATTTTAAAGCAGCCTGTGCCTCTCCGTCAAATACCAGGGGAATTTTGTAGGACTTGTTCAGGGGCAGTACCAGGCCGGCTTGCAGTGCGTCCCACAAATCGCCTGCCGTCTCAGACTCGGATTTTTCATTAACCGTGGCGAGAACGTCTAAATTAAACTTGTCCCCAATACAGGCGGCTAATTTTAAGACCTTCTGGCTCTCTGCCGGCAATTTTTGAATATTTCTGGCAATCAGCTCGACGACATTATAATCGGTGATGCCAATCGCTTGAATGTGCTTGATGTCCCACTGCCAGAGCCCGGCACTGTAGTCAAAGGTGAGCAGCTTCTCGCTGTGCAGGGTTTGCAAGAGCTGCGTCAAGAAAAAGGGATTGCCCTGAGTTTTATTGAACACTAGCTCGGCGATCGGCAAGCTCCTTGCTGTTTCATCGTGAAGGGTATCGGCGACTAATTGGCTGACGTGGCTAAGCTGCAAAGGCTGGAGGGTGATATTATTGACCGTCGCCCCAGTGTTTTGAATGTCTTCTAAGGTTAGCACCAGCGGATGCGCGGGACTGACTTCGTTATCCCGATACGCCCCAATCATCAGCAGATATTGGCTGTCTGGGTCAGTCATCAGCAGCTGAATCAGCTTCAGAGAAGCGGAATCCGCCCACTGCAAGTCATCCAGAAAAACGACCAGCGGGTGTTCGGGTTTGGTAAAGACGTGAATGAATTCTTTAAACACCCGATTGAAGCGGTTTTGGGATTCGGATGGCCCCAGTTGCGGAACAGGGGGCTGTTTCCCGACAATGAGCTCTACTTCGGGAATGACATCTACAATCACTTGGCCATTTGCGCCGAGGGCTTGTAAGAGTTTTTCTTTCCAACCGGCTAAACTTTCGGCAGTTTCGGTGAGCAGCTGCCGCATCAATTCCTGAAAGGCTTGAATCAGTGAAGCGTAAGGAATATTCCGCTTGAACTGGTCAAACTTCCCGGAGATAAAATAGCCACGCTGGCGCACAATCGGTTTGTGTACTTCACTGACGACACTCGTTTTGCCAATGCCTGAGTAACCGCTGACGAGTATCATTTCGCTGCTGCCAGAACTCACGCGGTCAAAGGCTTCTAGCAGTGCCGCCACTTCTTTCTGCCGGCCATAGAGCTTTTGGGGAATGAGAAATTGGCCATATTTATCGAGCTGGCCAACCGTTAAGGTTTCAATTTTACCCTTTGTTTGTAGCTGCTGCCGGCAGATTTCTAGGTCGGCTTTCAGTCCCAAAGCGTTTTGGTATCTGTCTTCAGCGGTTTTGGCCAGCAGCTTCATCACAATGTCAGAAATCGGTTTGGGAACTGCCGGCGCAGCCTCATGAACCGGCACCGGCTCTTTGGCGATATGGCAGTACACTAATTCCAGAGCGTCTGCGGTATTAAAAGGCACCGTGCCTGCCAGCATTTCATAAAAGGTGGCACCCAGGGAGTAAAAGTCGGTGCGGTAGTCAATCGACCGGTTCATCCTGCCGGTTTGCTCCGGTGACATATAGGCGAGGGTGCCTTCCAGCAACTTCGGGTGGCTGAGGGTCTGGCTCTCTCGGGACAGGCGCGTGGCAATGCTAAAGTCAATAATTCTTACCTCGCCGGTTTCTGGGTCGATGAGGATATTGTGGGGTTTGATATCTTTATGGATAATCTGGTTTTGGTGCAGCTCGTGCAGCGTGTTCGCCAGCTGAATGGCCATGTCCATAAACTGCCTTAATTGTAACTTGTGAGAGGCCAGATAGGTTTTGAGCGACTCCCCCCAAAAATCTTCTACTATCAGGGCAACTCCGTTCTTATAGTTTGACAAAGCGTAGGCTTTTACAATTCCCGGAACTTCCAGGTTTTGCAGGATTTTATATTCATGTCTCAAGCGGGCGATGGCTTCCAGTGCCGGATACTCTGCTTTGAGGGTTTTGACGATCGCAGAAGTCCTGCCCCGATCTTTAACCCCGCGATAAATAACGGTATTGGCACCTTCATGAAGGATTTCGATGAGTTGGTAGCCTGCAAGGGTGGTCATCTTTTTCGAGATCCAGATGGGTGGAGTTATTGTGGTGTGATGTTGGCCGGCGGGAGCTGGGCGGCAGCAAACGCGCCTCCAGCCTTTGGCCGGTTTGACAGCAGCAGGGCCTCTGCTCTGAAAGGAGGTGTGAGAACTTTTTCTTTTATGTATATAACATATCCTCGCTCAAAAAAGTTCCGCTAAACTCCGCATTTTTTGAGACCCGCAAAATTCCGTAGGTAGGTTCGGTAAATTTCCCCATATAGGGGTTAGGCTAGAGAGCGCGAAGGCTCTGCCGAAAGAAGTAAAATTAGGGTGTGTTCCGCTCTGCGGAACGCACCAGAAGACCTGATTTCCAAAAGTGGTAATATCCTGAGTTAGGCTGGAGAGCGCGCAAGCGCTGCCGAAATTGTTGTAGCACAAGTGCTGTGTTTTTTAAATCTGCCGGAAGGCAGAGTTGCGGTTCTCCACCCAGTGCTGTTAAAGTTTACCAAGAGACAGTCAGCAGGCATAAAATTGCGGTTGTATCGGGGCTCTGTCTGCCGTGGGGGATGGCTAGAATGAGGCAGTTCGCAGGACTTGCTTCCCGATCCAGTATGGCTTACAATGGAGGGTTGGCGTTTGGATGAGGGCTTCACCTTCTTGTCAGGGCCAAAATAAAAGAGCTGTTAAAGCGTAAGGAAATCGAAAATTCTCCCGTCGCGCAACTGATGGCACCGGCAGCGCGGGGGGCGCTATAATAGTGCTGGCGCTAAATTTATGGGGCCGTAATTTTATCGGGGAGAGGGGAAAATTTTGCAGCCCCCCGACTTGCAGTGACTCGACGCGATAAATCGCGTCTCTACAAAAGTTGATATGGAAACGCGCGGTGTCTGGCTCACCAACACTGACAGTAAGGTTCTCACGTCAAGGCAAAGGATTGCTGAGGCGATGGACTTTCTCGCCGAGACGGGATTTAATGTGGTGTTTCCCGTGGTTTGGAACAAGGCTCGCACTCTCTATCCCAGTCAAGTGATGCGCGAGACGTTTGGGGTGGAGATTGACCCGCTTTATGCCGGTCGGGACCCTTTGGCAGAATTGATTGAAGAGGCTCGCCGGCACCGGCTAGCGGTGATACCCTGGTTTGAATATGGATTCGCCAGTTCCTACAATCTGGATGGCGGTCACATGCTAGCCAAAAAACCGGAGTGGGCGGCTCGCGACCGCACCGGCAAGCTGCTGAAAAAGAACGGCTTTGAGTGGATGAACGCCCTCGACCCACAGGTGCAGACATTTCTTTTGAGTTTGGTGCTGGAAGTTGTCAGCAACTACGACATCGACGGCATTCAAGGAGATGACCGAATGCCGGCTTTTCCCTGCGAAGGGGGTTACGACGCCGGAACCGCCGAGCGCTACGGCAAAGCCTTTAATTGCAATCCGCCGCAGAACCCCAAAGACCCGCAATGGGTGCAGTGGCGTGCGGATATTCTCACGGATTTTTTAGCGCACCTTTACCGAGAAGTCAAGAGCGTCAAGCCAAATTTAATCGTGTCGCTGGCTCCGAGTATCTACAAGTGGAGTCTGGATGAATACCTGCAAGACTCGAAAGGTTGGGTTGAGCGGGGGCTGGTGGATCTCATCCACCCGCAGGTGTATCGCCGCGACTTCAACAGCTACAAAACGATCGTAGACCGGCTGGTGAGCGAGCAGTTTGCGCCCGACCGGCTGCTAAAAGTAGCTCCCGGCATTTTGATTAAGCTGGGTTCGTACCGCATTAGTGCCGAGTATTTGTTGCGGGCGATCGAGTACAATCGCTCTCGCGGAATTCAAGGGGAAGTGCTGTTTTTCTACGAAGGTTTGCGAGAGGACGGCGGCGCTCTGGCGAAGGTGTTGCGAGCCGGTCCTTACAGAGATGCGGCGTCTTTTCCTTCTGTTGCCGGTCTCACGCCGCCCCCCTCCGAGATGTTACCGCCTCGCTCCTTGAAATATCCCGCTCCCGCACCTTGGCGGCGTTTGATTGGGGTGTTTCGCAATTTTTTTTCGGGGAGGGGCTAATACTATTTTACCCAAGTTCGCACCTTAGGAGGCTCTGCCTCCTTTCGCGGCGTTCCCAGGCTCTGCCTGGAAGGGGAAGGGGGGACATCTCAAAGCCCCCCTTTTTAAGGGGGGTTTGGGGGGATCTCGATTGCTTATACTTATAACTAGCAACATGAGTTATTTTACCTGTGAATTTTACACCTGACACCTGACACCTGATATAATAGTGGTGTTAAAGGGTGAGGGGCTTAGTGTGAGCGAATATCAATTGCAGGTAAAACGGGTAGTGGAGACGCTCAAAAATGACTTGCCGGCGCTTTTTGAGAAAGATATCTCCTACGACATCTACACGAACGATATCTACTTTAAAGACCCGGTTAACACATTTAAATGGAAATTTAATTACCGGATTATCTTTTGGACGCTGCGATTTCACGGCCAGCTATTCTTTACGGAATTGTATTTCGACCTTCACGACGTGAATCAGACAGCCGAGGACACGATTTTAGCCAATTGGACTGTTCGCGGGGTTTTGCGGGTTCCCTGGAAAGCTCGCGTGTTCTTCAATGGCTACTCAACCTACAAATTCAACCCTGATGGCTTGATATACGAGCATATCGACACTTGGGATCGCAGTCCAGGGGAGATTTTGAAGCAGTTTATCCGAAAGGGAGGGGAGAGCTGAGTGGGTGGGGTGCGTTAATAACGCACCCCACTTTTACTGACAGGATTGCCGGAGGGGAATTTCTATGACAAACTCTGTCCCCTCACCGAGAGCGGAAATGCACTTCAGCCGCCCCTTGTGTTTTTCCACGACAATTTGATAGCTAATAGACAGCCCCAAGCCCGTGCCTTTGCCGACCGGCTTGGTGGTAAAAAAGGGGTCGAAAAGTCTCTGCTGCACTTGGTCTGGAATGCCAGAACCGCTGTCGGCAATTCGGATGGCAATCCAGTCCTTGTTGAGCTTTTCGGTGCGAATGCGGATGGTGCTGCGATGTTGCCGGTTTTCCGAAAGCAATAGCAGCCGGCTGTATTCTTCCAGGGCGTCGATGGCGTTAGCCAAAATATTCATAAACACCTGGTTGAGCTGTCCCGGGTAACATTCCACCTGTGGCAAATTGCCGTATTCTTTGATGACCTCAATGCCGGGACGTTCTGCCTTGGCTTTGAGCCGGTGCTGCAAAATCAGCAGGGTGCTGTCAATTCCTTCGTGAATGTCCACCGGCTTCATCTGGGCTTCATCCAAGCGGGAGAAGTTGCGCAGGGACACGACAAGCTCGCGGATGCGGTCAGCGCCCAGCTTCATAGAAGAAAGCAGTTTGGGCAAGTCTTCGGCGAGGAAATCGAGGTCAGTGGCTTCTATCTCCTGTTGAATTTCCGGCGCGGGGCTGGGATAGTGCTTGACGTAGAGGTTGATGAGGTTGAGCAAGTCTTGAGCGTACAGACTGGCGTGACTGATATTGCCGTAGATGAAATTGATGGGGTTATTAATTTCGTGGGCGAGACCGGCAACCAGCTGCCCCAGACTGGATATTTTTTCAGTTTGAATCAGTTGAGATTGAGTTTGCTGCAGTTCGCGCAGAGTTTTTTGTAGCTGAGTGGCCTGCTCTCGATATCGCACCTCGGATTGCCGCAGCGCTTTTTCTGCCTGTACGCGGGGGGTGATGTCCCGCGCAATTCCAACCAGACCCATAATATTTCCTCGCGCGTCCCGCCAAACGCTTTTCGTGGACAGATACGTCCGCTTATCTCCCACTACCGAGACATCTTCTTCAAGTATTTTTTCCGCGCCATCTGTCAGAATTTTGCGGTCGTTTTTCCTGACTTTACGGGCTAATTCTGGCGGCGAAAAAGCGCTATCATCCCGCCCGACAATCTCTTCCACCGGCTTTCCAAGCATCCTGGCACTGGCCGCGTTAACCATTAGGTAGCGCCCTTGAATATCCTTGACAAAAATGGCATCGGGTGTGCTTTCAATCACTGCCCGCAAGAGGTTATAGCTTTTCTGGCGCTCGCCGCTCTCTTTTTGCAATTCATCGTTAACTTTAAGAAGCTGTGCGGTGCGCTCTTCGACTCTATTTTCTAGCTGTTCATTCACCTTTTTGAGGGCTGCTTCTGCTCGCCATCGCTGGCCATCGACGATCCCAAGGGATTTGGCATTCCACCAAATCAGGGCGGCAAAAATGACGACGGTCAAGATGCAAAACAGGGAGATCGCCATTTCGGCAGTGCAGACATTTGAGCGGTAGCACGCTAAAATTAAATAGCCAACAACTGGGGGGATAGCTGTCACGGCTGGGGACAGCCGTCTGGCCATGATTCCGCCGGCATTATCGCTGGCGATAACCGCCATCAACCCCCGGTCTGGACGGGCAAAGAGAATGCCGAGGCACAGCAAAATGAAGGCAAAGGCTGTGTGCGCCGCCATTGCTGTGTGGGAAAAGCCGGCTTTGTAAAAGTAGGTATTGCCATAGACATAGCCTAAGAAACCCAGGAAGCCAATCAAGAACGCTCCCAAACTAAAGGACTGGGCGGGAAGATAGTTGGGGCGGGGCGCACTCAGCAGCAGTAGGGCAGATCCCAGCAAGAAAAAAGCCAGGGCGGTATTGGGTGCCATTCGTCCTGGGGCGGAGGTGTCAACTGCGCCGGCGCTGTCTTTGAACAGGAGTTCATCAATGCCAAAGTCTGCCTGAAAGCCGTACTGAATAAGGGTGAGCAGACTGATAAGAATGACGGAGATTGCTAAGGAAGAAGAAACAAGGAAAAAGGGAGAAGCAAGAGCGTTTCTCCGGCTTTCCGCCGAGCCAGACGGGATTCGGCGCTCTACAAGAGGGTGGTCGGCTCGCTCGTTTCCCAAGTGCCACAGCCGCAGGGACGCTCCACTGAGAATGAAGCAAATGGCTGTGTTGGCTTTCATGCTGACCAGTCCGGGCAAGAGGCTTTTGAGGGCTGCGATGTCGAATATCCACCCCAAAAGGACAGCACAACCAATCAGGGCTACCGCAAGGCCGGCTGTTCGGGAAAACGATTGCAGTGAGGCGCTCGGGGTTGGGGTCTGGGAAATCTCTAGTATGTGGGAGAAACCTTCCATTTGCTTGACGCGAGAGATTGTTTTTGCGCAGCTTACAATAATGGCAAAAAATGGAGCGCAAAAAGTGTGACAATTCTTACAAAGACGGCGGGTTATGCTTAAGACTTGCTTAAGATTTTCTCCCAGCCGGCGCTTGCGCGTGGCCACCGCAACAAAACTTAACTCACCGGCTGCCGGTGTTGCCAGTGTGGGAGCGCGGCAATGCCCAACTCTTTCCGAGACGACCCGCACTGACGGCAAAGGTAATTTTGCACTTTCCCCAAACGGAAATAAAGCTTTGGTAAAGCTTGCGTTAAGTTTTAAATGCAAATCAAATGCAAAACCTTTTTTCTTGCAGTTAAAAGCGAACTTCTTGGCTCCGGTTCACCGGCACTTGGCGGGGGGACGGTGGGATGGGATGAAGTCACGGGCGGCGGGGACGTATCGCAGGAGTGAAGGGGTGCCGGTGAGCGATTGAAAGCCGGCAGGTAATTTGACTCATCTTGGTTGATTCCCGGGAGAAAATTTGCTGCCAAACAGGAAATGAATTTTTTGCTTGACAGGGGGGAATTGTTGTGCTACTATTAATAAAGCGGTTTTAATATTAATGAGGTACTGAGAAACCCGGTTTCTTTAAGAAACCGGGTTTCTGAGGCGCACTCCATCCAAGTGAGAACCGCTAGAAGTGCATTTCGGGGTCGCATCTGTTATGTCTGTTCTCAAGGATAAATTATTAAAAACTTCACGGCTGGCTGCCGGGCTGAGCTTGTTAATGATTAGTTCAAGCGTCAGTGCTTGCCAGCAAGCAGAAAAGGCTTTAACGAGCTGGAATGAACCTCTGGCAAAAGCAGAAGGAAAGAGGCCAGAAGGGCGGGTCTTTCAGGCGAACAATCAAATAGAGGCCATCAAAGCAGCCGTTTATGAAAATCTGAGAGCCTTGCAAAGAGAAGATTTAGAAGGGTATCTTGCCACGATTGACCCAGGATCTCCGGTTTTTGAAGTGACAAAAGCTCTGACGCAAAACCTGTTTGATAGCTATGACTTGAAATATGAGCTGAATAGCCTGCAGGTGATTAATATTGCAGGAAATGAAGCCAAAGTGAGGGTCACTCAGACCACCCGAAAGATTGCTGGCCCAGAGTTCAGGGATAATAGGGCAGCCGTCATACATACATTAAGGAAATCTAATGGGCGGTGGAAATTATTCAGGACAGACGTGGAGAAAATCGAGAATTTGAATTAGATGAAACTCTTGTGACGCGCTTGTGGTACAGTTTGTGGGGGCGGGCGTCCGGCCCGATAGCGCCACGCTGCGCACAGCCGCCGGTCGCACCCGCCCGCGATTCTTGGCGGCTCACAAAAATCAAACCGGCTTTTGCTGCTGCTGCCTCACCGGAATTTCGAGGGCAAATTCCGCACCCTCTCCAGGCGGAGAAACGCAGCTCAGCCGACCGCCGTGTTTTTCCACAACAATTTGATAGCTAACAGACAGCCCCAAACCCGTTCCTTTACCGACAGGCTTAGTCGTAAAGAAAGGGTCAAACAAACGCGGCTCAACAGCCGGCGCAATTCCAGTACCGCTGTCCCTTATCCGAATCGCCACGCGCCCCTCGCTATCGCCCGACAGCACTTCCGTCTTTATCCATATTGTTACCGCTTTTCCCGGAATCTCATCGATGGCGTCAATCGCATTGGTGAGAAGGTTCACAAACACCTGATTGAGCTGACCGGCATAGCACTCCACCAAAGGCAGATTACCATACTCTTTAATCACTTGAATTTCCTGCCGGTGCGGGTTAGCTTTCAGGCGATTTTGCAGGATGAGCAGCGTACTCTCAATCCCTTCATGGATATCGACCTTTTTCATGTCAGACTCATCCAGGCGCGAGAAATTGCGCAAAGACACGACAATATTGCGGATGCGCTCAGCCCCCGCCCGCATCGAATCCAGCAGTCTGGGGAAGTCGTCTTTGAGGAATGCCAAATCTACTGTACTGGCGGCTTGCGCGATTTCTGGGTGAGGGGTGAGACAGTGCGTCTGGTAGAGTTCGAGGAGATGCATTAAATCTGAGGCATATTCTCTAGCGGGGATAAGATTGCCATAGATAAAGCTGACGGGGTTGTTGATTTCGTGAGCCACCCCCGCTACCAGCTGCCCCAAAGACGCCATTTTCTCACTCTGAATCAGCTGCGCTTGGGTTTGTTGCAGCCGGCGCAAGGCGGCTTCAGCGGTTTCTTTGGCTTGCCGCAATTCTTCTGCCTGCTTTTGCTCAGTAACGTCGATGCCGATGCTGATCGCATAATCAGGCTCACCCTCATTATTGAGGAGAACCGTATTTGACCAGGAAATCAGCCGCCGCCGGCCATCTTTGGTGAGCCAGCAGTTTTCGTACTCACTCGCCAAAGCGCCGACTCGCAGATTCTCGAAAACCGCTCTAACCGCCTCAATCTCTTCCGGAACCAAGAACAGATCCCAGAGATACTGGTTTCTGACTTCACTGAAGGAATAACCCGTGGTTCGCTCGCAGGCGTGGTTAAAGGTGACAATCCGCCCCTGCCGGTCGATCACCACAATCAAAGCGCCGGCGGTTTCTAACACAGCTGAGACGAAATTGCGCTCTTTTTGCACTTCCTCAATCAGCTGGCGCAGCCGGTCTGTCATATGATTGAAGGTGTTGGCTAGCACCCCCATTTCGTTGCGGCGGCGAATGCTCACCTGAATATCCAGGTTGCCGCTGCTAATTTGGGTAGCGGCTGCGGTTAAGCGCTGCAAGGGTGAGATAATCTCTTGAGAAAAGAACAAGCCCAGCGCACCGGCAAACGCTGTCGCTACAGCCAGAGTCAGCGCCATAACGCGGAGCATCTGGCGCAAAGGAGCGTAAGCTTCAGCAGTGGGCAGTTCGACGATAACTTTCCAGTGAACGCTGCGCACCGGCGCAATCGCCCCCAGCACTTCCACCCCTTTTAACCCCTTATAAGTGTTCAGAGACTGGCTAGTAACGGGTATTTGCTTGGTGAGCGCCGCGATAAATGGCCGGTCAGACAGGTCTTCCAGCTTCGCCGTTTCCGGGGCGCTTCCTTTTTGGGCAATTAAGCGAAAGCGGTTATCGATCGCGTAAGCGTAACCCGTCGCGCCCACTTGAGTTTGGGATACAATAAACCAGAGGAATTTGAGATTAATCCGCGCCAGCAATACCCCATCCACCCGATCTCGATCGTCTCGCACCGGCACCGCCAGCGTCACCACCGGCACGCCTACGCTTCTGTCTATTTCCACTGTGCCAACATAATCTTCCTTCTGTTTGAACGCGCGTAAAAACAGCGGAGTATTCCCTAGATTTTTCAGGGCGAACTTTTCATAAGGCGAAACTGACGACACGACCTCACCCGTGCGATCCAGCAAGGCGACTGTTTCATAGGCGCTGTTGTGGCGAGTCAGCGCTTCCAGCAAGTTTTGTTGGGCTGCCGGTGGCAAGTCTGTCAAGCCTCGCACCCGGGCTAGGTAGCTTAGTTTTCGCTGCAAATCATCCAGGTAAGCGTCGATTTCTCGCGCTGCTGAAAGGCTGCGCTGCTGCTGGAGCTGGACCGACTGTTGCAGCTCAGTGTCGAAACTCACCTTGGCCAGGAGGGAGCCGGTGAGCAGCGAGATAAATACGACTAGCAAGACTAAACCATATCGCAGCTGGTTGGCAATCGGGGGCAGAGAGAATGCCGTCAGCTTAACCCTCACCCCCCACAGCCAAGAATAACAGTTCAAAGAGCGCTTTATCCTCACAAGTTTTTTCCTTTGCTCCCTGTCATCAGTCATTAGTCCCACTCCTTAGCCTGAGGGGTTTTTCAGAAAATAATTGTTCAGTCTGAATCGAAGCTAGAAACCAGGTTTTTTCTGTAGTCAAGCAGAATTATCCCGCTTCCCCACCACAAGAAACCCGGTTTCTTGTGACTTCACTTTTTCTTTATAAATGGACTCTGGCCCCCGGCGCACCGACGCCGCCCGGCGCTGACCGGCTGGTGAGCTGTTGCCCTACGGGGACACATCTATTTTGCCAAGAAGGATATCTCGCTTGACGGCGCTGACGAATTCTTCTTCACGTCTGTTCAGCGCCCCCCGGAAAGGAGCGATATCTTGGGCACCCTCTTCCAGCCCAAACCGATATTGCTTCCCCTCCCAGCGACCTTGGCGCACCAAGATAGCGGCTTCCAGCAACATCACCGGCACATTCTGAAGCCCGCTGGTGAGGATGGTATTGGGAGCCCGATTATATTGATCCTGCACCCAACCGAGGGCGCGAACACCAGCGGCAGCCGCAATTTCAAATATAGCGGCATCTCCCTGATTGGTAAGCGCCAATAAAACGTCGGCTTTTGCGGCTATTTTTTGCCGAGCAATCTTCTTTACTTTTTCCGTGTCAGTCCAGCTATTTACCCATTCGATGAAGACCTGAATATCAGGATCGGTTGCTTTCGCCCCCCGCTCAAATAACTTGGCTGCTGTCTCAACGTCGGGTAAAGGCATGCCGGCAATCATCGCCACTTTGTGAGTTTGGCTTTTCAAAGCCGCTACCACACCCATGAGATAGCCCAGCTCGCCACTGCGGAACCCGACAGCGCCCATGTTCTTGTTGTTGCCTGGAGAAGCGCCAACAATCGCAAATTTGGTGCGCGTAAATTCTTTGGCCACTGCCTCAGCGACGGCCTCATATTGCCCGCTGTGACCGATGACAAAATCAAAGCGGTCTGCGGCGTATTTGCGAAACAGCGGCTCTACCGCTTTCTCCGGCAACAAATCCGCGCTCTCCGTGAAAGCCACCTGAGAACCTAGCTGTTTTTGAATCAGCTTCAAGCCTTCGTAACCGGACTGGCTCCAGCCGCCATCATCCACCTTACCGGTCAAGATGATTGCCACCTTAAAGGCTCCGGGAACCGGCTCTGGCGGTGCCGGTGCGGTGTGGCTGCCGGTGCAGCTGACAAGCAGCAAGACACTCACCACCAACACTATCCTGACAATAACAGATCCCCCCCACATCTCGCCCTCCTATTCTAGGGCAGAGGTATTCCCGGGAGTATCCCATTTTTGTATTCCCCCTCACCCCCAACCCCTCTCCCACAAGGGGAGAGGGGAGAATTGTTTATTTTTCCCCCCTCGCCCTTTATGGGAGAGGGGGGTTAGGGGGGTGAGGGGGACAATCTTTGCATACATTGGGATGCTCCTGTATTCCCCGCCCAAGGCTGCCGATTTTCGGCACCCAGCGGTTTTGTTCATTTTACAGGATAGCACGAACTCAGTTCTTGCCGGCGGTACCGCCGGCAAGAGCGGAAACTTCTATCCTTTACTTTTCCCGATAAGCCTTGGGGGTAGTGCCGGTGAGCTGGCGGAAGTGTTTGGTAAAGTGACTTTGGTTGGCTTTCCCCGCACGCCAAGGCAACATCAGCAAGGGTGAGTCTCCTCTCTTTCAGCAACCCCTTGGCTCGCTCCACCCGCTGCTGAATAACGTACTGATAGGGCGCGACGCCCATTGACTGGCTGAACAGCCGGCAGAAGTAATACTGGCTGATGCCGGCGACTTCTGCCATCTCTGACAGTCCCAGTTCTCGGTCTAGATGGGCGTGGATATACTCAAGTGCCTGTTGCAATTTGTACTGGGGCATTCCGTCCCGATAATGCCTTTTCTTGTGCTTAAAAGTCGCGTAGTGCCTCAGCAAGTGCATCGCCAGCGCCGTGCGCAGAGATTCGCCGTAGGAGCGACCGAGCGGACAGCCCTGTTCCAGATCGGTTTTTAACAAGCACGCAATCTGTGCGATGAAGGGATCTTCATCGACCGCCGGGCGAGGCACCAGTTCAACCCGGTCAGCGCTGACGGATTCATGGGCGAGATGAGTGATTACCTTGGGAGCGAGGGCGAGAATTATAATTTCCCCCTCTTGCTGCCAGTTGCAGCTGTGCGGTACGCTATTAGGAATAATACCGAAACTGCCCTTTTTAACGGGGTCTTGCTGCATCCGTTCCCCAAACCCCCGTTCCACTAGATTGGGAGTGAGCGACACGACAATCAGATGCTCTGAATGAGAGTGTTCAGGGATTTCTCCTGGTGGTTGCCGGTGGTATTCCAGATGAATTCCTTGCCATTTTTACCCACTGGACAGCAGTGCGGTCGGGGGAAGACTGTCAGAAGAGGCATTTGACTGCCGGCAGTTAATTACGCGCGGTGGCGTTTTCGTCATCGTCAGCTGTCCTCTCGGCAGGCGATTGGGTGAACCTCAGGATATGGGGCGCGCCCTCCCGTGGAGCGGGGGGCAACAGGGTTCTTTTGCGCCAGAAGGGAAAATTATAAAAAAACTATTAACCCACCCGTCTATCTTACCAAAATGCGCCCTTGGCAAGATTGTGATATTTTTCGCAAAAACAGAGAAGACAGCCGCCGCACGTCCCGTGTAAAGTAGGGTACAGTCCAGCCAGTCATTGCGGTCAACAATGAAACAGCCCAATCCCAACTCGCTCTCAACCAAAGCCACCCTGCTGCTGGCGAGTACCTTAACCGTCATGTCGGGGGCCACCATCGCACCCTCCCTCCCCGCCATGCAGGAGCACTTTGCAGGCGCAGGCAATGTGGCGCTCTGGGTGAGGTTGGTGCTGACGGTTCCCGCCTTGTTCATCGTCATCGGTTCCCCGATCGCCGGACTGATTGCAGACCGGCTCGGGCGCAAACCCTTGCTGGCTGTATCCGCTGCCCTCTACGGCATTGCCGGGGGTTCCGGGTTGGTTCTGGACTCCCTGCCGGCCATTCTCTGCGGTCGGGCGCTGCTGGGACTGGCCGTAGCGGGCGTCATGGTGAGCGCCACCACTTTAATTGCAGATTACTACACCGGCCCCGCCCGCGCTTCCTTTATGGGCCTGCAAGCGGCATTTATGGGGCTGGGGGGCGTGCTGTTCCTCACCACTGGGGGCTATCTCGCAGACTTGAATTGGCGGCTGCCGTTTTTGATTTACCTGTTTTCGTGGTTGCTGCTGCCAATGATTGTGCTGTTTATATTCGAGGGAAGCCGGCATAACCCTGACCCCTCAGTCTTGGCGGAGCAAAAAACCAGTTCCGCACCCGCACCTGTGGGGCTGATGGTGCTGGTTTATGGCACAGCAATGCTGGCCCAGATTATTTTCTACTTAGTGCCGGTGCAATTGCCGTTTTACCTCAAATCCCTGACCAATGCCGGTGCTGCAGAAAGTGGGTTAGCCATCGCTTTCTTAAACTTTTTCAGTGGCTTTGCTTCCATCGCTTACGGAAAAATTAAGCAGCGGCTGGCGTTTATCCGCATCCTCAACCTCAGCTTGGGACTGTACGGAATTGGTTACTGCATTATTGGCTTTGCAGGTAGCTACGGTTGGATTGTAGCCGGTTTGGCAATTGCCGGTCTGGGACTCGGATTGCTGATGCCCAACCTCACGGTCTGGCTATCTGGTGAAGTGCCGGTGGCAATTCGGGGACGCGCTTTGGGCGGGCTGACAACCTTTATGTTTTTGGGTCAGTTTCTCTCCCCCGTCTTCAGCCAGCCCCTGAGCCAGCAAGTAGGACTGCCGGTGACCTACAGCGCTGCAGGGGGACTGTTGCTGCTGCTGGCACTCGCACTCTTGGGAATGAAGCAACAGGTGATGGCTTGGGTTGCAAGTCCTGCAAAAACTCCTTGAAACATCACCAGAAAACAAGGGAAAATTTCTCGTTCCCTCGTTGGGAACGAGGGAAAGCTGTAGGGGCAGGCCCCCGTGCCTGCCCTGGGAACGAGAGAAACGAGGTAAGTTTAGATTAAGGAGAAAACTCAATGTCATCTGTAGCGGCTGAAAATACTGCTCAAACCAACCTATTTACCCCGGCGCAACTGGGACAGCACACGCTGCCCAACCGGCTCGTGATGGCTCCCATGACGCGGCTGCGGGCGACCGGCGGCGTGCCGCAACCGCTGATGGCAACCTACTACGCCCAGCGAGCCTCAGCCGGGTTAATTGTTACTGAGGCTACTATGGTTTCTCCCCTGAGCAATGGGTATATGAATTGCCCTGGAATCTACTCGCAGGAACAGGCAGAAGGTTGGCGGCGAGTTACTGAGGCGGTTCGCGAGAAGGGAGGCCGGATTTTCTTGCAACTTTGGCACAGCGGGCGCGTCGCTCACCCCGCTCTGCTGAATGGGGAAATGCCGGTTGCGCCCAGCGCTATCGCCGGTGTGGGGCAACTCCACACCCCGATTGGGAAAGTAGAGCTGCCAACTCCCCGCGCCCTGGAAACCCATGAAATTCCAGAGATTGTCCAGCAGTTCCGCAAGGGGGCTGAAAATGCCCTGGCGGCAGGATTTGACGGCGTTGAGCTGCACGGCGCTTTTGGGTATCTTATTGAGCAATTTTTGCTAGATGGCTCCAATCAGCGCACCGATAAATATGGTGGATCGATTGAAAACCGCGCCCGGTTCGCGCTAGAAGTGGTAGAAGCGGTCACAGGCGTCTGGGGTGGCAATCGCGTGGGGATTAAACTTTCTCCCAGCAATACCTTCTACGGCATGAAGGACTCTAACCGCAAAGAGACTTTCAGCTATGTTATCCAAGCCCTGAATCGCTTCGATCTGGCCTACACTCACCTGATGGAGCCCAATGAGGCGGATGTGGCCACCGGCGAGGCGATCGATCCCGTGCTGCCGGTGTTCCGCCCGCTTTACCAAGGTACGATTATCACCAATGGGGGCTATGATAAAGAAAAAGCCAATGCTGTTCTGGCAAGCGGTGATGCGGACTTAGTTTCGTTTGGCCGGCTGTTTATTGCGAATCCTGACTTGCCACAGCGCTTTGCACTGAATGCGGCATTGAATGCGCCGGCAGATCCCAAAACCTTCTACGGTGCCGGTGAGGCGGGATATACCGATTACCCGTTCCTCGAACTGTAGATAGCTTGACAGGGTTTCGTCCCAGCAGCCTCTATTTTCCCTAGATGGCGGTTCTGATTGATTGGTGGAAATTATTTGGTGAGTGCCGGTGTAAGGCCGGCTTGAGATATTGTCCTTCCTCTCGTTCCCAGGCGGAGCCTGGGAACGAGGTTCTGGAGGCTCTGCCTCCTTTATCCAACAAGCCGGTTAAAAGCCTAACAGCTTATTGTGCCTTTATTTTTATGATAAAGCCCAAGTCACGAACTCCCTTGCCCTTTAGAAAAGAGAGGAAATATGAACTTCCGTCCGCTCAGCGATTTTTTCAGCCAAAGCCTTAAAATCTCGGTAAACATTTCTGACCGCAGAAGTGTGAGCGCCAATAGCCCCATCAGCCGGCTTTAAGTGGAACATAGGCTTGCGAGCTTCCTGAGCCATAGGCATCAAACTCTGATAGTTCTTGAGTAAAGCCAGACAGTGAGGGTCGTCTGCCACAGAAATGCCGCCATCCTCAGGCTGATTTAACACAGCGTCTCGATAAACTTGCGGGATGCGGGCAATCCAGCGGTTGTATGCCTTCACGGGACGATCTAGCCTGACCGAGTGCTGCAAAACAACATAACCAACGGGCTGCATGCGACCCTCTGGCAACTGCAAATCTGGTGCTGGGTTCTTCTTCAATCTATCTTTCCAGTTTTCTCGCCAGCGTCGCAAGGTGGGGCCCAGGTTGCGCAAGCCTTGCAAAGAGAACAAATCTGGAGAAAGCGGCACAACAACGCAATCCGCTGCAATGAGTGCGGCGCGATTAATCGCCCCTAAATTTGGCCCTAAGTCCATTAAAATCACATCAGCTTTGTGTGCGGCGGCTGTCTTCTGCATGATTCTCCAAAAAGCAGATATGACACGGAAGGCACGCTCATCGCCATCCATGCACTTAGGCCACACTTCTGAGAGCTGGTCTTCAAACGCTGAAAGCGATAAATCCCCAACTAAAAGTGCCAGTTTTCCGCACCATAATAACAGCTGTGTTTCGACATCTTCCAAGTGGGGATCGGCAATATCACCGATGGCTCTAATCAGAGGCTGCACGCATCCAAAGACGGTGTTTGGATGATTGCCATCTGGCCAAAGTTCTTCCAAGCGCTCGTCATCCAAAAAAGCAGCTGTGAGGTTTGCTTGCGGGTCTAGATCGGCTGCAACCACCCGAAAGCCCAGATCCCTGTACATCCATGCCAAGTGATACACCAGGGAAGTTTTGCCAACTCCTCCCTTGTTATTAAAGAAAGCAATAATCGTGGTACTCATGGTCTTCTCCTGAGCGTGACTAGAACGTGGGCGTCTTCGACAGCGAACTCCGGAGGTGGGTTGCCGTTCTTCTGAAGTTCTTTGCGTGCGAGCTGAATTCCTACCCCGAATCGCTGAACATAACCCAAGTTCTTCATCGCTTCCGCTAGGTGAGGATTTCGATAGTCTGTTATACCAGGCTGTCCGAAGTTCTGTCGGTTGACCTGGCCGAAAGGGCCACCAGGATTTTGAATTTCGATGCGGTCATTAAACCAGGTAATCCGCACCGGCGCATTTGTCCCCTCGTAAGTCCGGTGCAGGACAGCATTTCTGGCTAGCTGTTGCAGGGCGACTATCGGGTAATCAGGCTGTCGCAGCTCAACCGGCCCAGCCGTGATGTCCGACGCAACTGAAATATGCACTTGAAAAATTTCGTCTAGCATTCGCAGCAAATCGGGAAGCGCACCGCCGATTTCTTTCTGATATTTAATGGGGTCAGTTAACTCGGTTCCCTCAAGGCGAATAAATTGAATATAAGCGCCCGGAACGAATTGTCTGGGGTCACTCCCCACCACTAAAACGCCGAGGAGAGTTGGCTTTGGCTGCGGCTCCACTGTTGCAAACCGCACGGATGTGAGTTGTTGCTCAACAGAACGCTGATTCTCTTCAAGGATTTCGATGGCTAAAGACGAAGGGAGATAAACTCTGCGAAAAAGGTCTAAATCCAAGTCATCCAGAGTAGCGGATGTTATGGGTCGAAGATCGAAAGGTAAGTCCTTCGAGCGCCTTTTCTCAGCCAGCCGGCGTTCTTCTTCAGCTGTAGCCGTTGCTCGGCGCGGACCGACGCGCACCCAAACACGCCCATTGAAGCGCACCGGCGGAGCGTCCGATGGTTCTACTATGACCACCGCTAGTTCGCAGCCGCCCACCGTTCGTTTCTGGACAGTCATTGTTGGGAAAGGCAAGATGTTCCCATCCGAGCGCATGTCAGAGAGTGTGAGCAAAAGCCGATCAGTAATCGGAAGGTTGGCACAGCTTCCGTCATTATTAGCGCCAATAAATAGGACTCCTGGCTTTTGGTGATTCGGCAAGTCATTGGCAAAGGCACAGATAGCCTCACGGAGCTTATTGCTATCGGATATCGAAGCCTTACGCTCTGCACGATCCGATTCCAGGTCTTTTAGGAGAATTTCCAATTCCAGCTCGTTCATTGGGCTGTCCTTCTCAAAATTTATCTGCCTCACTCTATAATTTTCGTAGCCGTTCCCTGCTGGGGGTGCTGTAGCAACACCGGCTTCAAGTACATCCCCCTGCAAGAGGGCGGAGTCTCCGCTACCCGCCGCATGCCGGCAGCTTTCGACTCTCTCCCCCATTATCACACTCCCTCAGCCTTCGTGTCAACTCCCTGACGAATCCCCGCTCAAAAACTCTCGCATGTACTGATTCACCAACTCCGGTTTCTCCTGCTGCACCCAGTGGCTGCAATTCGGGATGTACCGAATTTGAAAATCTTCCACATACGCTTCTGTGCCGTAGGTTAATTCCGTGCCGAGAGCCGTGTCATTCTCCCCCCATATCATCAGCGCCGGTACTCGCAGCACCCCCCACTGCTGCTGCTTGAAAACTGCCTGAAAAACGTTGCGGTAGTAGTTGAGCGCGGCGGTGAGAGCGCCCCGTTTTGCGGTGGCGTCTTTATAGGCTTCGATGTCTTCCCGGGTGAAGGCGCTTTTATCGACAGCCATGCCCCGAAAAAATTCGTCGATGAGCTGATAGTCATTCCACTGCAGCCACAGCTCGGGCAGCACCGGCATCTGGAAGAAAAAGATGTACCAGCTCCGCTGCAGCTGTTGCGGATTGCTGCGCAGCGCCTCAGAAAATTTCGCTGGGTGGGGAATATTCATCACAATCAGCTTCTCCACCATTTCCGGATGCGCGTAAGCGAAAAACCAGGCAATCGCGCCCCCCCAGTCGTGCGCCACCAAGACGCAGCTTTCATAGCCCAACCCCTTGATGACGCCTCCCACATCTTTGACGAATTCCTCCATCACATAAGCGGATTGCTCTTTGGGTTTGTCGCTGTCGTTGTAGCCCCGCAAATCCAGAGCGACGACTTTATAATCTTTGGCAAATTCCGAAATTTGGTGACGCCACGAATACCAGAACTCAGGGAACCCGTGCAGCATGAGCATCAGCGGGCCCTTCCCCTGGGTGACATAGTGCAGTTTCACCCCATTTGCGGTGATGTATTCGTGTTTCCAAGACCCCTCTAGTACAGACATATATACCTCCTCAACCTTTCTGAGATGCTCGCCGCTGAGTGCGGCAAAATTCAGACGCGATAAACCCTTGTCTCTACAACAAGTAGGGTGGGTGACGCGCTTCGCGTCACCCACCGGCATTATATCACATTTATATCACATTTATATGCCGCTCGCCTCTCCCACCGGCACCTGAAGTGGGGTGCTCTCGGCCCAGCCAAAATTCAGACCCGATAAATCCCGTCTCTGCAAGAAGTGGGGTGCGCTCCGCAAAACGGCACGCTACATTATATCACATCCAAATGCCGATCGCCTCTGCCCCCGGCAGTAGTAGGGTGCCTTCCCCCTGGGAGGCAACGCACCCCACCCGAGAAATTAAGTTTTGTAAACATCTCAGGAAAAACCCGGAAAGCTTTAAGCTCAGTCGGTACACATTCCATAAACTCTAAACCACTAACATAGCTCATGGCTACTGATTATATCCTATTTATACACGGTGTCAACACCCGCGAGAAGCGCGAACAGCCGGCCTACGCCAACAAGCTTTTTAAGCTGATCCAGAAAAACGCAGAGTCATCCCTGACGCTCAAACAGGTAACCCTCTACTGGGGAGATGTGAACAAAACTGAAGAGGAAAAACTCCTAGCAAGGCTAAAAGCCTCGAACGAGATTTGGAATAAGCTTTGGTTCAAAGACTTCCGCGCCAATCAGCTGTTGCAGTTTGCTGGCGACGCGGCTCTCTACCTCAGCCGGCACATCGGTTCCAAGGTTGTCCAGAAGCTGAAGGAGGACGCTGTTAAGGAATTGAAGGGTTATAACCCGGAGACAGACCGGCTGCACCTAGTCACTCACAGTTGGGGTACAGTCATTCTTTTTGACGTACTTTTTGCTGACCGTTGGGGTAACGAAAACACGCCCGAAGATAAGAAAATCCCCGGTCATCAAGATGTCATGGAAATTCGCCGGTTCTTATTCGGCTTACCGCCCAACCCGGAGGATGGCATCCGTCTTGCCAGCATTCACACAATGGGATCGCCGCTCGCCCTGTTTAGCCTGATTAGCGTCAATGGAAGCAGCCACGACTTTAAACCCCTGCTCAACCAGATGCTGGAGGCACTTCACAAGAGAGTTCCCCAGCAGCTACCTTGGATAAACTTTATCCATCCAGGCGATCCTGTAGCTTTGCCACTGGCAAACCTCATGTTCGAGCTAGTGGAAGACGAGGAAAAATACCTCGACTTTAAAGACGCGATTACTCACAGCGCGGACTTGTCCGACTGGATAACCCAGTCTGTTAACCAGACAATGTTAGCCCTGCTGCATGGCGGCGACGCCCACGACAGTTACTGGAGTAGTCAAGAAGTCGCCAAAAGAATCGCCGAGACTATTAAAAAAACATCTGCCCCTCGCTTGTAGTCCCAGAAACCGGGTTTCTTAAAGAAACCCGGTTTCTTTCCCGAGGACGAGGATATTTACTTTGGCGGATGCTGCGCCAGCACCATCTTCAAATAGTGTCCGGTATAAGATCGCGGAGAATTCGCCACCTCCTCCGGCGTTCCCGCAGCAATCACCTCTCCCCCCTTATCACCACCTTCCGGTCCCAAATCAATCACCCAGTCGGCGCAGCGAATCACATCTAAATTGTGCTCAATCACGATAATCGAATTCCCCTTATCCACCAACCGCTGCAGCACATTCAGCAGCTGGTGCACATCATAAAAAGACAAGCCCGTCGTAGGCTCATCTATTAAATAAAGCGTCTTCCCCGTAGCGCGGCGAGACAGTTCAGAGCCCAGCTTCACCCGCTGCGCCTCACCCCCAGACAGAGTGGGCGCGGTTTGTCCGAGGCGGATGTAACCCAACCCGACATCCGCCAAAGTTTGCAACCGGCTCGCCGCCCTGGGGATATTCTTAAACACCTCCACGGCTTCTTCCACCGTCATATCCAAAACTTCCGCAATCGATTTGCCCTTGTACTTCACCTGCAAGGTTTCCCGGTTGTACCGCGCCCCCTTGCAAATATCGCACTGCACATACACATCCGGCAGAAAGTTCATCTCAATCACATTCACTCCCTGTCCGCCGCAAGCTTCGCACCTCCCGCCTTTTACATTGAAGGAAAATTGCCCCGGTTTGTAACCCCTCGCCTTGGCTTCAATGGTTTCCGCAAACAAATCCCGAATCACATCAAACACGCCCGTGTAAGTCGCTGGGTTAGAACGCGGAGTTCTCCCAATCGGAGACTGGTCAATCACAATTGCTTTGTCAATCGCATCAAGCCCCTCCATCGCATCCATCTCCTTGGGAAAGGCAACTTTGCGCGTCAGGTGGTGCTGGAGGGCGGGATAAAGCAACTCGTTAATTAAAGTGGATTTCCCCGAACCCGATACGCCTGTGATGCAGACGAGTTTGCCCAAGGGAATCTCAACGTCGATGTTTTTCAGATTGTTGCGGCGGGCGTTTTTGATGCGCAGAGAGTTTCCGTTTCCTTCCCGCCTGTGCACCGGCGTCTCTATCACCTTCCGCCCCGACAGATACGCGCCGGTGAGCGAATCCTCCGCCGCCAGCAAGGTTTTCAAATCCCCTTGCGCCACAATGTTTCCGCCGCGAACACCGGCACCCGGGCCAATATCCACAAGATGGTCAGCCGCCCGAATTGTTTCCTCATCGTGCTCCACCACAATCAAAGTATTTCCCAAATCCCGCAATTTCGTTAGCGTGCGCAAAAGTCGCCCGTTATCTCGCTGGTGCAGCCCAATACTCGGCTCATCCAAAACATAGAGCACGCCGGTTAAACCGGAACCGATTTGCGTCGCGAGGCGAATCCGCTGCGCTTCGCCCCCCGAAAGCGTCATTGCCGGTCTGTCCAAAGTCAAGTAATCCAGTCCCACATCCAGCAGAAATTGCAGCCGCGCCCGAATTTCCCTGAGCACCAAATCAGCAATCTTCGCTTGTCGCTCGCTCAACTTCAGCTGATTAATCCGCTCCACGCACTCCTTAATCGATGCGCCGGTTAAATCCGCAATCCCGTATTGCCCCATTCGCACGGAAAGCGCTTCCGGTTTCAGACGCTTCCCCTGACAGGCTTCACAAGGCTGAGACACAAGATACTGCTCCAACTTCTGCTTTTGCAACTCCGAACCTGTCTCCTCATACTGGCGCTGCAGGAAACTCAGCACGCCCGGGTAGTGCCGGTGATAGCCCCCTTCCCTCGGCACTTTCTCGCCTTTCATCACAATAGGCCCCTCCCCACCGTACAGCACAAAATGCTGCTGCTGTTCAGTCAGTTTCTTCCAAGGCGTGTCGATATCAAAGCCGCAAGCTTTACCGACAGCGCACAGCAGCGAGAAATAATAGGGGTTGTCTTTATCCGCCCAAGGCGCGATTGCGCTACTCACCGGCGCGTCTGGATCTGGAACCACCAAATCTGGGGAGAACGTCCGCAAGAAACCCAACCCGTGACAGCTCGGACAAGCCCCATAAGGCGAGTTAAAAGAGAACAGTCGCGGGGAAAGTTCTTCCATTACCGCCCCATGTTCCGGACAGGCAAAATTTTCCGAAAACACCAATTCTTGTGGCATTTTCTCATAAGAAACAGTTGCATCTTTCGGCGCAGTTGTGCTATACTTACTCAAAGGCCGCACAACAGCTGTCTCGGCGGATGTGTCATTTAATATCTGGATGACGGCAATTCCGCCGGAATGGCGCAGGCAAGTGGTGAGGGAATCGACCAGACGCTCCTGCAGGTCGGGCTTTTTGACGAGCCGGTCTATGACGATCTCGATGGTGTGGGTGTGGTTTTTATCAAGTTCGATATTTTCATCGAGCGGTCGAATTTCCCCATCCACCCTGACGCGCACAAATCCTTCCGAGGCTAAACTGGACAGCAGCTTCTGGTGGGTGCCCTTTTTGCCGCGCACGACGGGGGAGAGGATTTGGAAGCGCGTGCGATCGGGGAGTTCCATGATCCGATCGCACATCTCGTCGATGGTTTGGGGGGCAATGCAGCGATCGCAGATGGGGCAGTGGGGCTCGCCGGCACGCCCGAACAGCAGGCGCAGGTAGTCGTAAATCTCCGTAACGGTTCCGACGGTGGAGCGCGGGTTGTGGGAGGTGGATTTTTGGTCGATGGAGATAGCGGGGCTGAGTCCCTCGATGGCGTCCACATCGGGTTTGTCCAGCTGTCCGAGGAACTGGCGGGCGTAGGCGCTCAGGGATTCGACATAGCGGCGCTGTCCTTCGGCGAAGATGGTGTCGAAGGCGAGGGAGGATTTGCCGGAACCGGAGACGCCGGTGAACACGATCAGGCGATCGCGAGGCAATTCCAGGTCGATGTTCTTCAGGTTGTGCTGTCGAGCGCCGCGAATGCGGATGGTATTGCCCGATCGGGGCGGGTTGTGGCCATTTTGGGATGAGGCCGGTAAGGCGTCTGAGAGGTCAGCGGGGTGAAACATCAGGGCAAAGCGTAACAGTTCTTTACAATCTTAGCGCTGCCCATTGTAGATAGAAATGCCTTGGCATCGCACGATCGCGTCGGATCGAACCGGCACCCCAACCCCCTGCGGTGCTTTTCGGGGAGGGGGAGTTTGAAGGGGTTTACCCTTGTAGGGGCGGGTTTTGCCAAGATATTTCTGGCACAGACCAGAATATGAATAAACCCGCCCCTACCTCGCGTACAACAACGGTGCTACCGGACTCTTCGTCCGCTGCTGACTGGAAAATAGTCTTGTAGGGGCGGCCCCCCGTGGCCGCCCCGCCCCCAGGGCAAAGGCATAGTGCTTCAAACCCGCATCGCCACAGCGCCAAACCGCGCCTACTGGTGCTTTCTGCCATCGGGCATGATTGCGCCCTCCAGTTTGGCACCCTCCAGCTTGGCACCGTGCAGGTTGGCACCCTTGAGGTTGGCACCCTTGAGGTTGGCACCCTTGAGGTCGGCACCCTGCAGGTTGGCACCCCACAAGGAAGCACCCATCAGATTGGCACCCTTGAGGCAGGCACCGTCCAGGATGGCACCCACCAAGCTGGCACGCGCCAGGTTGGCACCCTCCAGGTTGGCCTTCAGCAGGTAGCTACCCCTCAGGCTGACATTATCCAGGTTGGCATTCTTCAGGTTGGCATGCCACAGGTTGACACCCACCAAGCTGGCATCGAACAGGTCGGCACCTTCCAGGTTGGCACCTTCCAGGTTGGCACCCCAAAGATGGCACATTCGACATTCTTTAAATAGCAGCAACTTCGCGACCGTACTGTATGGCCAGAGAAGAAATAAACCCAAATAAATTGCAGCCGATACGGGTAAGGTTCTGAGAAAAACGAGCCTTTTTCTCAATTTTACATCCCGGACTTTACTCTCTGCCAAAGTCACCCCACCGGCAGCACCCACCGGCTTCAGTGCTGCCAAAGCCACACCGGCATTAGCATATCGCTCCTTAACACTAGAAGCGACCATCTTTTCCAGCCACTCCGCAAAACCAACATTGAGTTGGGGAACCAGATGTTTGAAACTAAATCGGTAGTCGTCATCAATTAACTTCCCGACATCGGCGCTGCGAGTGCCGGTGAGCAGGCAAATCAGCGTCGCCCCCAAACTGTATAAATCAGAAGCTTCCGTAAGAGTGCGGCCAAATTGCTCCTCCGGCGGCATAAATCCCGGAGTGCCGGCGGCGACGCTGCTGAGCGCCAATTCCCCACCCCGAATCCGGGCGAAACCAAAATCTACCAGATAAGCGTTCAACTGCTCGTCCACCAAGATATTCTCCGGTTTGATATCCCGGTGGATGACCGGTGGCGTCCGCTGTTGCAGCTCCGCCAATATTTCTAAGACTGACAGGGCAATTTTCTTGATTTCTTCTGGTTTAAAACTGTACTTTTCTGCTAAAGACGTCGCATCTTTATATTCCTGCACCAGGCAAAAGCCGTGGGAAGTTTCAAAGGAATCCAAGTAGCGGGGGATGCGGGGGTGAGAAAGCTGCTGCAGCACTTCAATCTCGCGCTGATACGCTTTAAAGCCCGACCAGTCCGCACCGGCAAAGCATAAGCGGAACTCTTTGATAACTACCCGCACTTGTTCTTTATCCTCCCCTTGTTTGGGAGGGGTGCTGGTAGCCAGGTAGGTGATGCGCCCCGCTTCTCGATTGCGTCCCAGTTCTCGGATAATCTGATAGCCGTAGTTGGAGAAGTCTGGAATTTCGCTCATTTTTTTTAACTCCCTCTCAAGTAGAGACGCGATTTATCGCGTCTTGACATGCCAACCGTTCTTGTAGAGACGCGATTTATCGCGTCTTGACATGCCAACCGTTCTTGTAGAGACGCGATTTATCGCGTCTCCCAAGCGTCTCTCAATGCCAACCGCTCTTGTAGAGACGCGATTTATCGCGTCTCCCAAGCGTCGATTTATCGCGTCTCCACACCGGCGCTTCCAAACATGATACAATTACTTCCCTGCTTAGCACATAATTTTCTACTCCGCCGCAAATTTATACTTTTCTTAACAAAACGCCGGCAGAGGGGATGCCGGGGGGACAGTACACTGCCATCACCGGCACTCATCCTTGGGAGTGTTATAGCCATCCATAATTATTTGTTATACTCATTCGGGTACTTATCGATGCCCGGTTCAAACTACCAACTGGCCATTCGGGCTTAAGGCGGCCAAAGCGGAATGCCAATTCCCCCCGGAAGAGGGAGTGTGACTTGACAGTTGCTAATTATTGTGCAATATTTATAAAGACGGTAGGGGCGATTGCTTGTTAACGTTTCTGACCCCCGGCTGCGCTTGAGCCGGAGTGTGCGAAAATCAAGTTGTGAGGAGGTGTTGGATGGTTGGTGTGGGTGAAGTTTTGCCAGCAATCAATTAATCTGACCGGCCCCCTATTGATATTTAACAAAGACTAGCAGAGGCTATATGACAAATTTCCGCTCTTTTTTTTGGGTCAATGCTTTATCTCTCCTGTCAGTGGCTGTTTTAATTGTCTGCCTAAAGTCGTTGGGTGAACCCTTAGAAGAATTATTTATGCCCCCTGTGGCAAGTACCTCTATTGAGGAAAGATTATTAACATATATCTTTCAAATATTGTGTTCTGTTCCTGTGGTGGTTTGTGGGTTTACCTGGGGCTTACTCAGAACGATTCAACCAGGTTATAAACAGAATTTATTTATTCTGTGGTCAGGCATAATAACTGGCGGTTATCTCTTAGATGAAATCTTTCGTATTCACGTTTTCTTGGAACGAACAGGTGTTTCTAAGCTAATGTTTGTCTCGCTTTACCCCATTGCGGTTCTCGGCTACGCCTTATTTTTCAAACGAGAATTACAGGCGACACCTTACAGTTTGCTATTAACTAGCATCACCTTATTTTTTCTAGCGTTGGCAGTAGACCAGAGCCACTTAGGGGGATCAGTTCCTAGTCTTCTAGAAGGTATCCCCAAGTTGTTCAGCGAGATAAATATTGCACTATATTTTTGGTACATCTGTCAGCAAGCCGTAATGCGTTCGCTTGCGTCGTCTCCCGACAAGCAAAACTCTTAAATCCGTCTTGAAGCCGCAACAGAACGAAAAACAGCGCTCTTGGCTGAAACCTTTATATAGCGTTTCTCAAATTAGTGTGCTGCGGAGAAACTCGGTAGGGGCGGTCGTGCCGCACCGCCCCTACGAAAATGGGTTTATGGGCCATAGTACATCAATCTGAGAATCGCTATATCTCATAAATACAGCCCTCGCTTCCGATTTTTAAAGTGGCCGCAATTGACATAAAAAAATCCCATTTGCCCTTCGGCGAAAATGGTGTCGAAGGCGAGAGAGATTGCCGGCAGCTGAAGGCGCTTCAATCCAAAACCGGCATCGCCACAGCGCCAAACCGCGCCTACTGGTGCTTTGTGCCATCGGGCATGATTGCACCCTTCAGATTGGCACCCTCCAGTTTGGCACCCTCCAGTTTGGCACCTTCTAAGTCGGCACGCCACAGGTCGGCACCCAAGCTGGCATACTCCAGGTTGGCACCCTTGAGGTCGGCACCATGCAGTAGGGCACCCTGCAAGGAAGCACCCTTCAGATTGGCACCCTCCAGTTTGGCACCCTCCAGTTTGGCACCCTCCAGTTTGGCACCGTGCAGGTTGGCACCCTTGAGGTTGGCACCCTCCAGGTTAGCACCCTTGAGGTTGGCATTCTCAAGGTTGGCACCCCCCAAGTCGGCACCGTGCAGGTAAGCACCCTCCAGATTGGCATTCGACAGACCGGCACCCCCCAGCTTGGCACTCCCCAAGTTGACACCCACTAGGTCGGCATCCCCCAACTTGGCACCGGCCAGGTTAGCATTGGACAGGTCGGCATCCTCCAGGTTAGCATCCCCCAGGTCGGCACCCTTTAAATCAGCCCCCTTCGCTCCTTCATTAACAATCCGCCAGACTAGACCCCATTTGTCATCCAATTTGGTGTCCTTGTCGATTTTGGTATCCCCCAAGTCGGCACGCTCCAGCTTGGCACCAACCAGGTTGGCACCCCCCAGATTGGCACCCCCCAGATTGGCACCCCTGAGATTGGCATCCCCCAGGTTAGCACCCCTGAGGTTGACACGCTCCAGGTTGGCACGCCACAGGTTGGCACGCTCCAGGTTAGCACCCTCCAGGTTGGCACCCAACAGGTTGGCACCCTCCAGATTGGCACCTTTTAAATCAGCCCCCTTCGCTCCTTGATTAACAATCCGCCAGACTAGACCCCATTTGTCATCCAATTTAGTGTCTTTGTTAATTTGGGCACTCTTGAGGTTGGCACCCCACAGGTTGGCACCCTCCAAGTCAGCACCCTCCAGGTTGGCACCCTTGAGGCTAGCACGCCACAGGTTGACACCTTTGAGCTTGGCATTCCCCAGCTTGGCACCCTCCAGGTTGGCACCCAACAGGTTGGCATCCCCCAGGTTGGCATTCCCCAGATTTGCACCGACCAGATTGGCAAGCTGGAGATCGCAAGATCGACATTCTTTAAATAGCAGCAACCTCGCGATTGTACTGTATTGGCCATAGCAGAAAAAAGCCAAACAAATTGCAGCCGAGACGGCAACAGCGCTGAGAAGAGGGAGCCTTTTTCTCCGTTTTCCAGTGCGGAATTTACTCTCTGCCAGAGTTCCCTCCCCAGCAACATCAACCCGCTTCAGTGCTGCCAAAGCCACACTAGCATTAGCATATCGATCTTTGACATTAGAGGCGACCATCTTTTCCAGCCACCCCGCGAAACGGGGATTGAGTTTAGGAACCAGATGTTTGAAACTAAATCGGTAGTCGTCATCAATTAACTTCCCGACATCCGCGCTTCTCGTGCCGGTGAGCAGGCAAATCAGCGTCGCCCCCAAACTGTATAAATCAGAAGCTTCCGTAATCCGGTGTCCAAATTGCTCCTCCGGCGGCATAAAACCCGGAGTGCCGGTGGTGACGCTGCTGATCGCCAGTTGTCCGCCGCGAATTCGGGGGAAACCAAAATCTACCAGATAAGCGTTCAATTGCTCATCCACCAAGATATTCTCCGGTTTGATATCCCAGTGGATGACTGGTGGCGTACTCTTTTGCAGCTCGGCCAAAATTTCTAATACAGAGACAGCTATTTGCTTAAGTTTATCGTTAGAAAAACTGGATTTTTCTGCTAAAGACAGCGCCTCTTTATATTCTTGCACAAGACAAAAGCCGTGGGGAGTTTCAAAGGAATCCAAGTAGCGGGGAATGCGGGGGTAAGAAAGCTGCAGCAGCACTTCAATCTCGCGCTGATACGCTTTAAAGCCCGACCAGTCCTCACCGGCAATTGCAAAGCGGAACTCTTTGATAACCACCCGCACTTGTTCTTTATCCTCCCCTTGGTTAAGAGGGTTGCTGGTAGCCAGGTAGGTGATGCGCCCTGCTTCTTGGTTGCGTCCCATTTCTTGGATAATCTGATAGCCGTGGCTGGAAAAATCTGGAATTTCGCTCATTTTATTTGACTCACAGTCGCAGTTGATGTGAGCGACCCGCTTGAGTAAGTATTATTATTTCCCAGTTTGGCACATAATTTTCAACTTCGCTGCAAATTTATACTTTTCTTAACAAAACGCCGGCATCCCCCTGCCGGGGAACTGGCGCAAACAGCGGAGATGCCGGTGAAGAGAATGAAGTGACCGCCATCACCGGCATCCATGCTTGGGGAGTGTTATAGCCCTCCTAAATCCTGGGCGAAGTCCTATTTATGGTGCCTCTGACGCGCAACGCACCCTAGTTCCGGCAGATTTATTGGGTGTTTATTGCGAGATGGCGCTCGGAATGAATCGGAGTGCGTACACAGGCGGGCTGGGGATGATAAGATTGGGTTTTGTGCTAAGCTTTGCGAAAGGTTGCAGTCAGCTCGGCAGCCGCAGCTTTTCGGGCACTTTAGCGCCCACTGCGAACAGGCATATTTTTGCGTTAAGGATATTGGTTTGAGGGTTTTATCATGGGCAAACGCTGGATTTTGGGATTGGTGCTTATCGCCCTGCTGTTAGGCGGGTTGGGTGTCTGGCTTTTCACACTGCAGCAAAAGCCACAAGGGCCATTTTCGCTGCCGGCATCAGCGCTAGAAGAACCCTGGCCGGTGCAAGCAGGTTTGCGCACTGCCACGATTCGCGATAAAATTCCAACAGTAGATCGGGTTGTTGTCGTTCCTGACGGCGCGACATTTCTAGCTGCGATTGGGCAGTGGAGTCTGGAAAGTCGCTGGCCGGTTTTAATAGAAGATGAGACGTACACGCCGATGTTTATTGAGCGTTTCAAGCCGGCGGAAGTGATTCGCATGCCGGCAGTGAAAGAACCCTTGCCAGACGGCGACACTCTGCGCCAGTCCATGCGTCGTGCTGCTGCAGCGGCGTGGGGCGCAACCGATGTCAAATCGCTGAAAAAAACGTGGCACCTGCTCGGTTGGGAACCGCCTGGAGTCGTCATTGCATGGGAAAAAGATCCCGTATGGCCGGCAGCAGTGGCTTTAGCTGCAGATCGGGGGCAGCCCTTAGAGTTTTTGGGAGGCAATTTTGGATTGCCCAACGACACCCTGAATACCGAAAGGTGGGAGCGCCTGAAAGAGAGTGTTGAACGGGCGGTGAAAGAAACCGGCTATTCCTACGGCAATCTCGGCGATTCTATCGATACTGTTACCATTGTGCGCCGGCTGCCGGTGAAATATCAATCCCCTAAAAAAGCCAGCGAACAGTTAGCGGTAACTGACGGCTTAGCTCGACACGGCGATGGCAAGCGCTGGGCAGCAGTGGGCTGGATTTACGGCTCGCAAGCGCGTGCGGTGTATCAGGCAATGTGTGCGATATTTCTTGACCCCAAAACCGCCATGCTTTACAGCTGCTACATTAAGCAAGGCTCCTGGAAGGAATATGAGATGAACGAAGCAGCCGCTCAGCTCAGGGAGATGGGCTTGGATGTTACAGTGCTAGAGTTACCTGAAGCCAACCTGCAAAAGTGGCGCAGTTTGGCCGGCAGTAAATGGGAGTACGATTTAATATTTGTCAACTCTAGCGGCGATAAAAGCTTCTTCAACGTGGGGGAGGGTCAAGCTGTGGTGGCGGATATTCCCAAACTCAAATTTCCCGCAGCAATTCACTTCATACACAGTTGGTCTGCGACGGAACCGGAAGACCCAAACACCGTTGGCGGGCGATGGTTGGAAAATGGCGCTTATGTTTATGTTGGCAGTGTCAACGAGCCCTATTTGTCTGCCTTCATCCCGCCGAAATTGATGGTCAAGCGCCTGCTGCGTTCCTCCCCATTTCTGATTTCCGCTCGCCAGCTGGAATCACAGCCCTGGAAAATTACGACGGTGGGAGATCCGCTGATGATAGTGTCTAAACCCAGGCAGAGGATTGCGCCGGCATCCCGCCCCCTCCAAAAATAGACCACTTGCTTAAGACTTCCTTGCGCTCTGGAGCATGCGAGACTTAGACAGATGTCCAATGTTCTTGAGAGGGATCGTAGCTCGTAGGACAGGCGTCTCGCCTGTCCCAATTTCCCTGACATTAACCAAGCCCCAAAACATCTTCATAAACTGCAGCAATCGGACAGCGAAAGTCAACAGAAGCCAAGTGGACTTCTTCCCCTTCGCTGTAGGGGTACAGTTCCCAGCGCCCTTCAGAATTGCGGCGGAAACACTCCACACTCAGCCGGTCTTGACTGACTAGCACATATTCCTGTAGAGTCTCTATCGTTCGGTAATCGGCAAATTTGTCGCCTCTGTCAAAAGCAGCCGTCGAGGGGGAAAGCACCTCCACAATTAAGCGCGGGTAGCGCTTGAAATCTTCAGGAGTTCTGTCCCGCTCATCACAAGTAACCATCACATCGGGATAGTAAAAGCTATTAGCTCGCTCAATCCGAACTTTCATGTCGCTTGTGTAGGTGCGACAGCCAGTACCCCGAACATGGTTTCTCAGGAGGCTTACTAAGTTGACAGCAATGGTCACATGGGCGTCGCTCGCCCCCGCCATTGCGTAGATTTCGCCTTGCCTGTACTCGTGTTTGATGGGGCTTACCCTCTCTCCTTCTAAATACTCTTCCGGAGAGAAGTAGTCATAGCTTTTGCTTACTGCCATAGTCGCTCACTCTAATGCGCTACAGACATAGTATACTGTAAGTAAGGCTGGAATTGCCGGCACCGGCAAGAAATGAGCGACCCCATCCCCCCACCGGCACCTGTCGCCGGTGAGCGGAATCAGCCGCAAAAAGTCTGCCGGTGCGTCACACTTCTTTTTTGCTTTCTTTTGTGCCCTCTCGCTTCAACTTTTCCACTTCCAGCAGACGCCGCGCCTTCTTTTGAGCCTGAATCGCGTCTCGGAAATCCGGCTTTAACTGAACCGCCTTATCAT
This sequence comes from Oscillatoria princeps RMCB-10, assembly GCA_019359235.1. Taxonomy (GTDB): domain Bacteria; phylum Cyanobacteriota; class Cyanobacteriia; order Cyanobacteriales; family Oscillatoriaceae; genus Oscillatoria; species Oscillatoria princeps. Next base: position 4,182 of record JAHHHT010000020.1, on the reverse strand, counting down.
AAGAAGCAACCGCATCTTCATAGCGATTCAACTCCACCAGTGCGTTCCCACGGCTGTACCAAGCCTCCCAGAGTTCTGGCTGGAGGTACACCGCACTGTCATAAGAGGCGACGGCTCGCTCGTATCGCTTCAAATTATATTCCGCGTTGCCTTTATTATACCAAATTTGGGAGTCATTATTCCGCAAATTGATAGCGCGGTCATAGGAGTTAATCGCTTCCTCATACCGGCGCAACTGGTGAAGCGCCCAGCCCATACTGTTCCAGGCTTCGTAAGAGTCCGGCTTGAAGCGAACCGCTTTCTCATACGACTCAACCGCCTCTTTGTGCTGGCGCAAATTCCCCAGCGCATTCCCCCGACTGTACCAGGCTTGATAGTGAGATGGCTTTAAGCGAATCGCCCTGTCATACGACTCAACCGCCTTTTTGTGCCGGCCCAACTTGAGAAGCGAATTGCCTCTACTGTACCAAGCGCTATCGTAATCCGACTTGAACTCAACCGCTCTATCATAAGAAGCGACTGCCTGTTCGTACTGTTGCAAATTGTGCAGCGCCCAGCCGCGACTGTACCAAGCTTCATAGTAATCCTGCTTTATTTTCACCGCCCTGTCATAAGAAGATATCGCCTCTTCATATCGCGGCAAATTGAGCAGCGCATCGCCTCGCTCCTTCCAAGCTTCTGCGGAGTCCGGCTGGATTTTTAACGCCTCATCAAAGGAAGCAACCGCCTCTTCGTACCGCTTGCTGGCGTCCAGCACGGCTCCCCGCCCCGTCCAGGCTCCCACATAGTCCGGCTGGATTTGAATCGCCTTCTCGTAAGCGTCTAGCGCTTCGGAGTGCCGCTTCAAAATATACAGGGTCTTGCCCCGCTCTTTCCAAGCTTCAGCGTAGTCCGGTCTGATTTGACTCGCTTTTTGGTAAGCGGCGAGGGCTTCTTCATACCGCTTTAAATTATACAGGATATTGCCCCGGTTATATAAATCAGTCGCGCTAGAGGAATTGAGGGCGCTGACCAGAAAAAACGACGCCGCAACCCCGATTCCAATTAAGCCGGTGGAGAGGAAAACCCTGAACAGGAGCGAGCCAGATTTTTTCGGCTGAGCCGGCGCAGATTTGGCCACCGGCACTGTGGCGACAGTGGGGGCTTTCAAAGCTTCGATCGCTCGCAGCGCTTCCGCCGCTGACGGATAGCGCTCGCGGAAATCGTACCGCACCATTTTGTCCAAAACTTTTGCTAGCTCAGGGCTGACAGATGCCCGGTCATGCCAGATAATTTCCTCTGTAGCGGGGTCTGTTGGAAGTTGGTTGGGAAGCAAGCCGGTGAGCGCTTGAATGCCAATTATCCCCACCGCGTAAATATCGCTGCTCAGTTTGGGATTTCCGTGAGCTTGCTCGCTGGGCATATAACCGGGCGTGCCAATGATAACACTCAAGCGCGTCTGTCCTTGAGGGTTGATAATCTGGGTGGTCATTTGTTTTACCGCCCCAAAATCAATTAAAACCAACCGGCTATCTCTGTCGCGCCGGATGAGATTTCGGGGATTGATATCCCGGTGGATGACATTCTGCCGGTGGACGAATGCCAAGACTTCCAGAATGTCTCGCAAAAGGGAGATAACCTCACCCTCACCCAGCGGGTTCCCCTGGGTTAGTTCCTGGCTCAGCTCTCGACCTTCAACAAATTCCTGCACCAGATAGAATTCTTGATTTTCCTCAAAGTAAGCCAGAAGTTGGGGAATCCGGTCGTGACTTCCTAATTTGTGCAAGACTTGCGCTTCGGTATCGAATAAACGTCTAGCTATCTGCAAAGTTGCCGGATCGCTCGCCACCGGCAAAAGTTTCTTAACAACGCAGCGGTGAGAACCCGGTAGCTGCCGGTCTTCAGCGAGATAAGTTTGACCAAATCCCCCGCCTCCCAAATGGCTGGTGATGTGGTAGCGCCCACCCAGTATTGTGTGCAGCATGAAATTTGTCCAGTGTCGTGGAAGTTGGTTTGCTTGCGATTCGCCGTATGGCTTCCGGTCGGTGCCTATTATATCACTGCCGGTGACTCTTGTGAGTGCTTTCTGCTTTACTGCGCCCCTATAGTTTGCAAGTCTCGCAGCGAGAGAAGAGAAATCCCACGAACCACACCACCCCGACTCCCCCAAAGGCGACCGCATCTCGGCAAAAGCAACCGGGGAGGTGTCCTGCAGGAGAATCTAGAGTGAAAGTCAGTTCAGAATAATTTTTCCAAGCGCCTAGCACAAACCATCCAATTGCCGAGCCAAACCGGCAAAAGGTTTGATAATTTGCGTCCTGCGCACCCCCAACACTCCGCCAGATACGTTTCTGCACAGAGAAGCCGAAGCGCCCCTGGCTGTATTTTACCCACAAGCGATCGAGAGTGATTAAATCTTGGCACGGCAATTTCTCAATGTCTTCCTTTCGCAGCCAGCCTTTGGCTTTTCGACCGCACATTTGCAGCAGGATCTCATTCGTCTCTAAGTCCGCATTCCTCCAGTCGCCTGCAGCTAGCAAGTTCCGCAACCGACAGTAGTCCACTCCGCGCTCAGAACTCAGATCGTCAGCCTCTCTACTGACACTTCTAAACTGAGGGATTTGCGAGAATTGTAAGAGGGTTTTTGGCGAGCTATTGATAGCTGCGATAGCTCGCAATACCTCGGGCGCTGACTGATAGCGTTGCCGGAAGTCATAGCGCACCATTTTGTCTAAAACGTCTGCTAAAGCCGGAGGCGCTTGCGCACGGTCGCGCCAGATGATTTCACCTGTTCTCGGATCTTCTGGTAGTTGCCTGGGCTGCGAGCCGGTAAGCGCTTGAATCCCAATCATTCCCACTGCATAAATATCGCTGCTGAAGCGAGGCTTCCCTGCTATCTGTTCGTTCGGCATGTAGCCCGGAGAGCCAATGGCAACGGTGAAAGTCGTATGCCCCTGCGCGTTAATCACCTGAGTGCTGATTTGTTTCACCGCCCCAAAATCAATCAAAACTAGCTTTTTATCTTTCAGGCGTCTAATTAAATTTGCCGGTTTAATATCGCGGTGGATGACATTCTGCTGGTGGAGAAATTCCAAAATATCCAGAATCTCCCGCAAAAGCGCAATGACTCGCTCTTTGCCCAACGGTTTGCCGGCTGGCAGTTCTAGGCTCAGTTCATTCCCTTCAATGTATTCTTGAACTAGATAGAATTCACCCTTTTCTTCAAAGTGAGCTAAAATGTGAGGAATTTGAGCGTGGCTTCCTAACTTGTGCAAGACTTCGGCTTCCGTCTGGAACAGGCGTCTCGCCACCTGCAAAGTCTGTGGATCGCTCGTCAGGGGCTTGAGTTGCTTGACGGCGCACTGGGGTTGGCCAGGTAGATGCCGGTCTTCAGCCAGGAACGTCTTGCCAAAGCCCCCGCTCCCCAAGCTGCGGATAATGTGGTAACGCCCTCCGATTATTTCTCCAATCATGATGCCTGCCCTGTTGTAGAACTCGCTTGCTTGCAGCCCGCGAGCGCTTACTGTTGCCTTCAATTTTGCCACAGGGAAGCGGTGGGTGTGGGCTTTATATCAAATCTGGTTGATTAATCTCACCAACCTAACTCCTCTGTTAAGTAGGTGGACATGCAGAACCACAGCCACCACCAGAAACCTGAGCCAAATTAGAGATTAGCGCTAGTCCCCCAATTCTCCGCCGCGCCACTTCGTCACCGGCACTTCTGTCTCAACTAACAGCTTCCCCCGCGAAATCGCATAGAGAACCGTCGGGCGGCGGCGAATAGCATCATACCGGCTCTCCGCATCCAAAACAATCAAAGACGCCGGTTTCCCCACCTCAATTCCGTAATTCTCCAGCTGCAGCGTGCGAGCGCCGTGACTCGTCACCATATCATAACAGGCATCAATTTCCGCCACGCCGGTCATCTGGCAGACGTGCACCGCCATATAAGCCACATCCAGCATATTGCCGGTGCCCAAACTGTACCAGGGATCTCGCACGCAATCGTGCCCCAACGACACATTCAGCCCCCGCTCCCACAACTCCTTCACCCGCGTTACCCCCCGGCGTTTCGGATAAGTGTCCGTCCGCCCCTGCAGCGTAATATTAATCAGAGGATTGGCAATAAAATTGATTTGCGAACGCTCCAACAGCCCCATTAATTTGTAAGCGTAGGCGCTGTTATAAGATCCAAACGCAGTA
>JAHHHT010000032.1 GCA_019359235.1 Oscillatoria princeps RMCB-10 | reverse complement strand
TCCTGGTGCTTTTGGCGCGGTGGAACCACACCGATCCCATCCCGAACTCGGAGGTGAAACGCTGCTGCGGCGAAGATACTTGGCGGGTCACTGCCTGGGAAAATAGCTCGGTGCCAGGGTAATATTTAACAGTGAAGCGCTTTTCTGTGCGAACAGGGAGGCGCTTCGCTGTTTTTGCTGTTAGTTTGTTTAGAGAAGAGCCGGTTTAAAGAAGAGCCGGGATTTGGGGATTTGGGGATTTGGGGATTTGGCAATGGGCAATGGCTAGGGCCAGAACGCTCGCTCGTAGGGACAGGGACAGGCATCTTGCCTGTCCTGCGATATTTATGCTTAGGGCTGGCGTCGCCCTTACGCGCGGCTTCGCTAACGGCGGCCCTCAATGTCTAATCTGCCAATCAATTTGGCTAGTGCTATATAATCCTGAGTTGTGTCCCCAAGATTTCGGGCGAACCCGCCCCTACTACTGGATATCAGATAAAAAATTAAGCAATTCTTCTGTTTAGAAAAGCTTTTATGCTTCAATACTTACACTTAAAAATATCGCGTGAGCCAACATAAAAGCAAAGGAGAGCCGGTTATGTCTCGTCAGCCAGTCTCTAGTGGTGATCTTCAGCAAATGCCACTTCCCTACGCTGTCCGCAGCGAAATAAACCAGCGGCAGAATAACGAGGACAGTTTCCAAATCTTTGCCATCTCTTTGGGTTGGGGGCGAGCGCTCCTTCCTGTATTAGCTGTTGCCGATGGTATGGGCGGACACGCTCACGGGGAAGATGTCAGCCGCGAGGCGGTGCGCAAGATTAGTCTGGCGCTGTTTGAGCAGCTGAGTGTCGCGCCCTCCCTCAATCAGTTGCAGCCACCGGCACCCCCTGACGCTCACACCCTATCTGCGGCTCTGCAAAATTCTATAGCACAAGCTAACGATTATGTCAAGAAAATGGTGGACGTGAATCGCTGGGGGAAAGCCGGCTCGACGGTTGTGGTTGCAGCGATTCTGGAAAACACCGCTGTGGTGGCTAATTTGGGCGACAGCCCCCTGTTTCACTATCGGGCAAAAGATGGGAACCTCACTCAAGTTACGGAAGAACACACGCTGGCGGGTGCGCTGCTGCGCCAAGGTATGATTTCGTCTGAAATGGCTCGCTCTCACTTTGGGCGCAACCAACTAACTCTTTACCTCGGCTCCTCCCACCTCCCCCCCGATTTGCCGGCGCGTCAGGTTGCGATCTCACCGGGGGATTTGCTGCTGCTGTGCAGTGATGGCGTCAGCAGCTCTCTCGAACATGAGCAAATTGCCGACATCCTTGCCGGCTCTGATTTGGAAGAGATGGCAAACCGGCTGGTTGCGGCGTCGCAGGATGCCGGTGAAACTGACAACCAGACGCTTATTTTGTGGCGTCATCCGGAACGGAAAACACCGGCTGACACGATTGTGCTGTCGTCTTATACGACAGTGCAGTAGCTATAGGAAATATTTAGAAAGCCGGTTTCTTAAACACATTGGGGTTCTGTGGGGCTAAAGCCCTACTACGAACTGTGGGGCTAAAGCCCTACTACGAACCTTGGGGCTAAAGCCCTACTACAAACGGATGTAATCTATGACTTGGCCCACTTTACAGCTGATGGTTAGCGGGCGCATTTCCGTAAAAATTGGCGCAGTTTCCGAAGTTGAAATCCTGGAACTTCTCGGCACCGGCAGTTTCGGTTCTGTCTGGAAAGCCGCCGACTGCGCTACCAAAAAGCTTTACGTCCTCAAAGCGATCCAGGGACTCAAACCGGACAGCATTCTGGGCAAACGGGTGCGCTTGGAAGCTGAGGTTTCTATTCCCTCTGAATACATTGTACCCGTTATCGGGCTGCGCGAATGGGACGCCAGCACTTTCCTGATTCTTTTTGAGTATTATCCCGCTCAATCCCTCGACAAACTCCTAGAAACCGGCACCCTCACCGGCACCCAGAAACAGACTATCTTCCAGCAAACCCTCTTGGGTGTCTCTGACGCCCACCGCTGCAATATTGTCCACCGCGACCTCAAGCCTTCTAATATTTTAGTTGGCAGCGATGGAAATGTCAAGATTATTGACTTTGGGGTTTCCAAATTTAAGGGCAAAAACTTAACTGTCAGCGGCGAAATTATCGGCACTATCCCTTACATGGCTCCGGAATTGCTGGTGGATGGCGCAAACGTCGCTGATGGGCGGGCGGACATTTATTCTCTCGGGCACATCCTCTATGAATTGGCGATGGGAGAACACTTTTGGACGCGCCAAGGCTGGTGTCGGCTCGAAGACTGCGCCGCCTATTTCAACCAAACACCGCGCCCCACTGAAGCGATTGATTTGAGCGATTTTTCCTGCGACTTTTACCCGCATGCGCATGGCGTGCTGCGGCGCATGGTTAAAATTAACCCTGAGGAAAGGTACGCTTCTGTTGACGAGATTATCTCTGATTTGGGCTACATTACTCACTCGCCGGCAATCCCCGATACTTGGCAGCTGCGCTACCCCCTATTGATTGTGGAATCCGGCACGAATAAGGAGGCGCGGACTTTTGTAAATATTGAAGACGGTGGGCTGATGGTTTTCGGGCGGGCGGATATTGCCGGTGCGGATGAAAGTATCAGCCGCCGGCATCTAGAATTCACTCGTTCTGGCAACCGCTACTTCCTGCGGGATGCCGGCAGCAAAAACGGCACTCTGCTGCGGGGCAAACTTCTGGATGAAAAGCCGGTGGAAATCTATCACGGCGACAGGATTAAAGCCGGTGATGTGTTTTTGCGATTTGCCTTTTTGCGCGAAGGTTGAACCTCACCCCCTAGCCCCTTATCCGTCAGCGGAGAGGGGGGAATTCACCTTCTAATTAGCGGCGGGTGCGGGTAAAGTAGGCGGGGTGATGAGGGGCGCGGTGTGGGGGCGGGGTGTGGGGGGGATTTTGCGCGGTGTGGGGGCGGGGTGTGGGGGGATTTTGCGCGGTGTGGGGGCGGGTTTATTACGACTCTTCGTTGTGTCTCAAATATTTTGGCTGAACCCGCCCCTACAACTCTTGTATTCCTGGCTCTCATTAGCTACGATAATTTTGAGGTTGGTTTTTACCAGACTGATAAGTTAGAATAGAATGGTGGCGGTTTGATTAATATTCAAAGCTGTGCTATAAATATCTCTCAATCCCCCGCACCTACGTTTCCGTAAGGAGGAAAAACGATGAAAAAATGCAGCCACTGTGGGGCAGCCAATATCGACAGCGCTAAGTTTTGCACCGACTGCGGTAATGCCCTACCGGCACCCCTGGCAAAAACTGTAGAAATTCGCCCACCCCTGGAAGCAGATAGTTTCGCTGATGCGCTCAAAACCCAAGCCCAAACCTTGGAAAACAAGCGCAGGGCAGATATCATGTTTGTGCTCGACTGCACCGGCAGCATGCAAGGCGAAATTAACGCCATCCGCGACGCCATTACCGCTTTTGCTGACAGCATCGCCTCTGATGGGGTGCGCTCCCGCGTTGGTTTGATTGAATTCCGCGACAGGTTGATTAAAGAAGAGCACCGCGCCCTCACCTTTGACGGCGAACCTTTCACCAGTAACCCCGCCGCTTTTCGCCGCGAAGTTGCCAAACTCACCGCCACCGGCGGCGGCGACGAACCCGAAAGCAGCCTCGATGCTATTATGCTAGCATTGCGCCAGCCCTTCGCTGCCGGCAGCAACAAAGTTATCGTCTTGGTAACAGACGCCTCACCCCACATCCCCGACAAGGAAACCAAAAGCATGGAAGAAGTCGTGCGGGCAATTGACAGTGCCGGTGTGGGGCAATTCTACTGGGTGGGGCGCACCCGAGACGCCAAAAGTCAAGTTTATCTTCAACTCCTGCAAGGCAGGCGGGGCATGGCTTTTGACTTGGGCAAGGGCGATGATTTCCGCAGCCGTGCGGAACATTTCAAGCGGACTTTGATGGCTCTGGGCAAGACAATCTCTATCGCAACCCACTAAGCCAATCCCCGTTTTGACTCTCGTTCCTGGGCTCCGCCTGGGAACGCAGGTAATGAGGCTCTGCCTCAAATTATATGACAGTTGAATGTGACAGAAATTTTCCGGCACTACTTGCACAAACAGCGAGACTTGTGTTAGGGTTTGTACAGTGGGAAAGTTGCGGGCATATAAGGTCAGAATGGCAAAGGAAATTTTCTGAACCGCAGAGGCGCAGAGTTCGCAGAGGTAATTTGGAGCGTATATAGCAGGGCTAAATGATCTGCGCAACCGCTGGGGGTACAGAACCCCGGAAGAGGGCGGGCACGGGAACCACTGGTGTCAACTTAAGCTCTACGTTTGTATAGCCGCGATTTCAAGAGACTGTTGGCGAATTGATATGGGGGCTTACCCCATTATGATTCCCCCTTTTAAGGGTAGGTTTTTGGGTTTGTCTGCTGGTAGTGCTAGGGGAATGGCGAAGCATGAGCGGATGTAATCCTTTCACCGATTGCACAAACAGTCACGCTCATGCTTCGCCCCTACATCGGACTTGTGTAGGGGCGAAGCATTGGCGCGGGGATCTTTATGACTGCGCCCGAAATTTCGCTTCGCCAATGCAACACCGTTCTTTACTTCCAATCGAGAAGGTCTAACCCCTCACGGATTAGCCAACAGGGTTCAACCGAAATCTGCGCCACACAACCCGCACCGGGAGCATCCCGTTTTTGCACGTCCCCTTCTCAGGGCGAAGCATTCGGATTATAAATTATTGGTTGGGCCTAATAGATTCTTCGCCCGAATGCTTCGCCCCTACATAAATGGGATGATCCCCCCGCATCCACATAAACCCGCCTCCCCCACCGGCATCCCCATAAGCTCCACTTCCCCCACCGGCACAAATAATGTATAATCGCTGTATCGGCGTTAATCGGATACTGCCCATGCGCTGCCTGAACTGCTATAAAGACGGAATTGCCCTCAAGGCAGAAGTTTGCCCCAACTGCGGGGTGCATCTGCCCTCCCTGTTGCGCGACGTGCTGCCCAACAGCACCCAGCTGAAATCGGGAACTTATGAAATAGATTACGCTTTGGGGCGAGGCGGATTTGGTATCACTTACCGCGCTCACCACACTTTCCTCGAACAGCTACTTGCCATAAAAGAATTCTACCCCCAAGAGTTGGCAATTCGCAACGCAAGCAACGGCAGTTTGAGCGTGCCCCGCACCCAAGAAGAAGCTTACCAGCGCGGCAAAGAGCGATTCCTGCGGGAAGGGCGGATTTTAGCCAACCTCAGTCACCGCAATATTGTGGGAGTGCGGGACTTATTTGAAGAACACGGTACGGCTTATATAGTAATGGAACTTATCGCGGGGAAAACCCTGCGACAGGAATTAGACGCGCAAGGGGATAAAAAATTGCCCGCCAGACGAGTTGAGGAAATCATGGGGCAATTGGTGGCAGCTTTGCAAGCGGTTCACGATGCCGGTGTCTACCATCTTGACATCAAACCGGAGAACATCCTGCTGTCACCAGACAGTCGCGCAGTGCTGGTAGACTTTGGGGCGGCGAAACAAGAAAGCAGTGGCAGGAGCACCAAAAGCAGCACCCGCTCTTTTTCCGAAGCTTACGCCCCACCGGAACTTATTTGCGGAAAGCCTGTGGGTGCGGAAAGTGATATCTTTGAGCTGGGGATGGTGCTGCACGAAATGCTCACCGGCACCCGCCCCGAACCCGCCTTCAGTCGCGTGCTTATGGGCGATAATTGGAAAGCTGCCGATTTGGCAGAACCTTGGCAGAGTTTGGTAGCGGCGGCGCTAGTTTTGCAGAAAGAAAAACGCCCTTCTAGTGTGCGCAATTGGTGGGATGCGGCGTTTTTATCTCAACCCCCCCTTAAAAAAGAAGGGGAAAGCGATCCCCCCCAACCTCCCTTTGAAAAGGGGGGGCTAAAAATTCCGGTTCCCCCCTTTGTAGTGCCGGTGGCACCGTGCCCGCCCCGGCAAGGGGGGGATCTAACTGTGTTTGAATTCGAGGTGGTGACAGTTGATGTCGGTGGACGAGAAACCAACCGCAGTCGCGGGCAAGCTGAATACTTCCCCGAAGACTTGGGAGATGGGTTGATGCTGGAAATGGTATCGATTCCGGGGGGAACTTTTCTGATGGGTTCGCCAGATTATGAAACGGAGCCATGTGACAACCAAAGTCCACATGACAACGAAAATCCACAACACTGGGTGACGGTGCAGCCCTTTTTTATGGGAAAGTACCCCGTAACTCAGGCGCAGTGGAAAGCTGTCGCAGCTTTGCCTGAGGTAAATCGCGACTTAAATCCAGATCCGTTTCGATTTAAAGGCGCAAACAGGCCGGTGGAGACAGTAGTTTGGGAAGAAGCGGTGGAATTTTGCGCCCGACTGTCCAAAAAAACTGGGCGCAACTATCGCTTACCCAGCGAGGCGGAGTGGGAATATGCCTGTCGCGCGGGAACTACAACTCCCTTCCACTTCGGCGAGATAATTACGACTGATTTGGTTAATTATGACGGCAGGTATGCCTCCGCTTCTGGGCTAAAAAGCAAGGATCGCCAGGAAACAACGAATGTGGGGAGTTTTCCACCAAACGCCTTTGGTTTATACGACATGCACGGCAATGTCTGGGAGTGGTGCGCCGATCCGTGGCATGCTAATTATGTCGGTGCGCCGTCTGATGGGAGTGTCTGGGAATCTGGCGGAAATAAAGCTCTCCCGATACGGCGTGGTGGTTCTTGGGACACCACTCGCCCCGGGTTTTGCCGTGCGGCTTCCCGCCACAAGGGTATGCCGAACTTCACGCACGGCTTCTTCGGTTTTCGCGTAGCCTTTTCTTTGGCGAGGACTCCTTAACTCTTTACCCCTTTCCCCTTTTACCCTTTGCCCTGTTTTCTTTTCCCTTTTCCTTGTCGCGCTTTCGCAAAGCGCGATTTTTTTTTTTTTTCAAAAAAAGCGTATTGTTCGTCAATCTGAGGTTTCTCCGGCACCTAAGCCCGCATATTTTCCACCCCACCGGCATCCATATAAACCCGCCCCCCACAGATGCCGGTTTTTTGTAGGGGCGGGTTCACCCGAAATCTGCGCCACACAACCCGCATCTACATAAACCCGCCCCAAGCCCACCGGCATCCCCAATTGCCTGGATTTTATATATATAAACCTGTTGTAGGGGCGGGTTTATCTGACATATTTATGGGAAGCAGAGGTTATCTGTGAACCCGCCCCTACATATGAATATGTCTTGTAGGGGGGGTTCAACCGAAATCTGCGCCACACAACCCGCATCTATATAAACCCGCCCCGGCACCACCGGCATCCCCAACCCCACCGGCACCTCCAATTGCCCCACCGGCACACCTGATGTATAATCGCTGTATCGGCGTTAATCGGATACTGCCCATGCGCTGCCTGAACTGCTATAAAGACGGAATTGCCCTCAAAGCAGAACTCTGCCCCAACTGCGGGGTGCATCTGCCCTCCTTGCTGCGCGACGTGCTGCCCAACAGCACCCAGCTGAAATCGGGAACTTATGAAATAGAATACGCTTTGGGGCGCGGCGGATTTGGCATCACCTACCGCGCTCACCACACTCTCCTCGAACAGCTACTGGCTATCAAAGAATTCTACCCCCAAGAGTGTGCAGTTCGCAACGGGAAAACCGGCAGTTTGAGCGTGCCCCGCACCCAAGAAGAAGCTTACCAGCGAGGGAAAGAGCGATTCCTGCGGGAAGGGCGGATTTTGGCGAAGCTCAGTCACCCCAATATTGTGGGGGTGCGGGACTTATTTGAAGAGCGCGGTACGGCTTATCTGGTAATGGAACTTATCGCGGGAAAAACCCTGCGGCAGGAGTTAGACGCGCAACCGGGGAAAAAATTGCCTGCCAGACGAGTTGAGGAAATCATGGGGCAATTGGTGGCAGCTTTGCAAGCGGTTCACGATGCCGGTATCTACCATCTTGACATCAAACCGGAGAACATCCTGCTGTCACCAGACAGTCGCGCAGTGCTGGTAGACTTTGGGGCGGCGAAACAAGAAAGCAGTGGCAGAAGCACCAAAAGCAGCACCCGCTCTTTTTCCGAAGCATACGCCGCACCGGAAATTATTGGCGTCCAGAAGGTGGGAGCAGAAAGTGATATATTTGAACTGGGGATGGTGCTGCACGAAATGCTCACTGGCACCCGCCCCGAACCCGCCCTCAGTCGCGTGCTTATGGGCGATAATTGGAAACCTGTCGGTTTGGCAGAACCTTGGCAGACTATGGTAGCGGCGGCGCTAGTTTTGCAGAAAGAAAAACGCCCTTCTAGTGTGCGCAAGTGGTGGGAGGCGGCGCTTTTGTCTCAACCCCCCTTTAAAAAAGTCGGGCAAAGCGATCCCCCCCAACCTCCCTTTGAAAAGGGGGGGCTAAAATTTCCGGTTCCCCCCCTTGTAGGGGCGGTGCCCCCGTGCCCGCCCCGGCAAGGGGGGGATCTGACTGTATTCGCCTTTGACACAGTGACAGTAGACGCGCGGGGGCGAGAAATCAACCGCAGTCACTGCCAAGCTGAATACTTCCCTGAAGACTTGGGAGGCGGGGTGATGCTGGAAATGGTATCGATTCCGGGGGGAACTTTTCTGATGGGTTCGCCAGATTCTACATCAGGGCGATATGACAACCGATATGGCAACCAAAGTCCGCAGCACCGGGTGAAGCTGGAACCCTTTTTTATGGGAAAGTACGCCGTAACTCAGGCGCAGTGGAAAGCTGTCGCCCTTTTGCCCAAAGTCAGCCGCGACTTAAATCCCGATCCGTCTGGATTCAAAGGCGCAAACAGGCCGGTGGAGAATGTATTGTGGGAGGATGCGATGGAATTTTGCGCCCGACTGTCCAAAAAAACCGGGCGCGACTATCGCTTACCCAGCGAGGCGGAATGGGAATACGCCTGTCGCGCGGGAACTACAACTCCGTTCCACTTTGGCGAAACAATTACCCCCGATTTGGCTAACTATGATGGTAACTATGCCTACGCCTCAGGGCCAAAAGGCAAGTACCGCCAGGAAACAACGAATGTGGGGAGTTTTCCGCCGAATGCCTTTGGACTGTACGACATGCACGGGAATGTCTGGGAGTGGTGCGCCGATTTTTGGCACGATAATTATGCCGGTGCGCCGTCTGATGGGAGTGTCTGGGAATCTGACGGAAACAAAAATTACCGGTTGCTGCGTGGGGGTTCTTGGTACATCGACCCCGGGTATTGCCATGCGGCTTGCCGCGCCAGGTACGAGCCGGACGTCTGGTATGGCCTCATCGGGTTTCGCGCAGTCATTTCTTTTGCCAGGACTCCTTAAGCCTTTACCCTCTTCCCCTTTTGCCCTTTACCCTTTTTCCCTTTTCCCTCTTCCCTCTCGCGCGAAGCGGGTCGCGATTTTTTTTCAAAAATGGCCTACTATCTTTCTAGCCGACAATGAGCGAATTACCTATCATCTAGAAAAGCCTCTATATGTAGGGTGGGTTAGCGATAGCGTAACCCACCCCACACCACATTAAGTGTCGTAACTCACCCCACACCGCGTAAATTTCAGAAACCCGGTTTCTTAAATAAACCGGGTTTCTGGCCCCCCAGCGGGTGCGCAAATACCTTGGCCCGACCTTATATGCCCGCACATTTCCCATCATCCCTATCCTAACACAAATCCGGAGAATGTAACTGCTTTTCTCAAAATTTATGCCCTCCCAACTGTCACATTGCCGACCAACCTCGCCCCACCCACCGGCACCAGCCACATCCTATTCCTTGCCCTTCACTTCCAGGAGAATCACCGAATAGGAAACCAACTCATCAACCCCCAGGAAAATACACCCACTCAGCACCAGTAACATCCCCGCCACAAACAAAAAAAGCGGCACCCCATGAACCGCAGCACTGTCAATAACAAAAAGCAAACCAATCGCAAAAGAAGTCAGCACAAATAACCCCACAGCCACCGTGCAGCAGATAATCGAATTGCGAACATACCAAGAGCGCCGCAACAGCTTATTCAACTGGTGGTCGATACTTAAGCACCGAATATCATCACAGCGATCGTGGTCAACTCCATTATTAATCTCCCGGATAATTTTTCGCTTCTCATCATTCAGCGCTCTAATCCTGCTATAAAGAGACGCTTGCCTAGCATTCAACCCCAAAAAGAACAAGCCATTCGACGAAATCATCACTGCAGGTGCTAGAATAGATTGAATTGCCTGAGTTGCAGTTAAAGCCCCGCTATCCATATTCCTCCTTTCACTAAAATCCCGGCGGATGTAATCCTTTCCTTGAGTCCCATAAATAGTCGCGCTCATGCTTGGGCGAAGCATGAGCGGATGTAATCCTTTCCTTGAGTCCCATAAATAGTCGCGCTCATGCTTCGCCCCTACAAGTGACATGCTCCCCCTTAAACTTCGCATCTGTGGCGGTTCATTCCCTCACCAACTCCAAAACCAAATCCGCCAATTCAACAGTCGCCCCCAAAGGTTCAGCCAGATAGAAACTCACCTCCGGAAACCGCACCCGCAACCCTTTCACAGATTCCCCAATCGCATCTGTAATCCCCCCCGCAAACAAAAAATATGGTATAATACCAACCCGCCGGCACCCCGCAGCCACCAACTCTCGCACGCGCTCCTCCAAACCGAGCCCAGCAGACCAAAACGCCGGCACCGCACCCAGCTGAGCCGCCAATTCCCCCACCGGCTCATTAGCCCCCGCCCGACTGCTGCCGTGCGATAATAAAATCCAAGCCTCAACAGCCACCCGCTGCATTTGCTTCGCCAGCAAAAATCGCAATCGCGGATTATACCCCAAGTGATGCCGCAAGTCAACAGTCACCTGAGAGCCAAGAGCTGACTGCGCCAGCGCCACCTCAGCCGGTATGTCTTCCATGACGTGAACACCCGGAAGCAGGAACAGCGGGATCAGCTCAACCCGCCTCAACCCCAGAGAGCCGGTGCGCAGCCCAAACTGCACGAGTTGCTCGCGCAGCGGGACAGGAGCGAGTTCAAGCGTGCCGGTGCCCACCACCGGCGGGGAAGCCGGTGTCAAACCTGCCTTCCGCTCGCACAAGAGCGCAGCTAACTTATCGAGAGCCACTTGGGGGCGCGGATCGCGGCTACCGTGAGCCACCAGAAAATAAGTAGATTGCAATTTCAATAGCGATTTCTTCTAATCAAACCTGCCACAATACGAATTATACCATATTTTACCTTACAGGATAAAAAAAGCCAATCTACCCGGCTGCAATATCAGCGTTCATCAGCGTTCATCTGCGGTTAAAATTAAAACATTAGCCAATCTCACATTCAGCCAATCGCGCCGCCATAGCACCGGCATGCCGCCACCAGTACAACCCACCCGCCCAAATTCGCGAAGGCAAATGTCCCGCCGGCGCTCTAAGATTAAATTGCAGATCGCTTTCAGGTAAATGAGAATTGTAAGTTGCCCAGCCAACCTGTTCGCAGAACTTCCCGTAATCCTCCCCCGCACCTTTATAAATTCGCGACTGCACGCTGAAGCCAAAGCGACCCGAACTGTATTTCACCCACAGCCGGTCAATTGTCCGCAAATCCTCACAGGGCAAAGCCTCAATATCATTTGTATAAAGACAAGCGGCGGGTGACTTGCCTACCGCCTGACACAAAACAGCCCGAGTTTCCCGATCCGCTTCTTTCCACTTCTTTGCCGCCAATAAATCCCGAAGTTTATTATAATTTAATCCCACTTCCGAAACAAGATAGTCCTGAGATTTCGCTTGTGTCTCCCGCCCGTGAAAAAGCTTGGCAAACAGGGAATTGGGCTGGAGTGCCGGTGGGGGGGATTGCTGGATGGCAGCGCTTTGAGGGGGAGCAGGTTTTGCCTGCGGATTCATATCTTTAAGCACCTCAGCTGCAGACTGGTATCGCCGGCTGACCGCATTTTGCAGCAACTTATCCACAACCTTACTTAAGCGAACCCGCCGCGTCTGGGAAGCCAATTCCCCCAAACCGGTGGTGGGCAAATAATCGCGCCACGCCCAGCGGTCATTTTGCAGATCGTATAAATTAGAAGGAGACAAGCCGGTGAGCAAGTGAATGCAAGTCAGCCCCAAACTGTAGAGGTCACTTGCCGGCACCGCCTTGCCCCGGGTTTGTTCCGGTGCCATATAGTCCGGCGTGCCGATGATGGTGCCGTTGAGCCACTCCCCGCTCTAAAGAGACGGGGATTCAGGCTAAGAATTGGGCGCAGCTTTTCGCCCTAACTTTTTACGGTTGGCTATCTGGCTGCACTTTCTATGCTTTCGGGAGAACCGCTCCGAGGGAGAATGAGACTTCCTACTTTCGGACTCGCCTACTCGTTTCGCGGCTTCTTGATATTGCTTCCATGCCTCCACAAGGAACGGCTCCGTCCCTGGATAACTATTACTAGCATCCTGCAATGAAAGCTTGTCATCCTCATCAACGTATCTACTCAGGTAAGCGCTAAATAAATCCCGGTGCATCACAACTCCTGTTACATCACGATGAACTCTCTCGGATAATTTCTTCTTAATCCGCTCACCATTCATATGAGTTTGTGATAGCGCTGTCTTCTGAGTAGAAAACTTATAGAATGAACCGCCAGCGTTCTCAGCTTTGCGTTTCAATTCAGATTGGACCCAACCTGGGGACTTAGCAGCTATGGCTTTACCATAACGCTTCTGCCAGCCTTTTATCGATACCTTCTCGGTTTTGATATTCTTGCCATGCCTAAGTATCTCGTTAACCACCTTACGGTTTTGGGACTTTGCATAAGCAGCTTTTCTACGTTCTAACTCACGTTTCTTACGGGAAACACACTGGGATCTCTTGGAATTATTCCATTTGGATTTCCCCTTTTTACACTTCCCCTTCTTGACGACAGTCTTGCGCCCTCGTTTTCCTTCAAAGTCAGAATTGTAGTTATCGGGGTTATTGGCACGTCTAGACCTCTCCATCTGACGTTGTAAGGCTTTTATCTCACGCTCATAGGTTGGCACTCCCTCTGCAAATGGTAATAATCCCGCACCGTTATCTCCCACAAAGGCAATATTGGATATGTTGAGGTCTAGCCCAACTACTCCATCAGAGACAAAGTTTTTCTCTTTCTGGTACGGTACTCCTTCATTAATTAACTGAACATACCAACGACGCTTACCATTAAGTTCACGCCACAATACACGGACATACTTAACCTTAGAGGTAAGACCGTGCAAGATTACCGGATTATCCCAGTCAATTATTGGCGTTAGCTCTAACTTACCCCAGACAAACTGGTTATCCTTCCAGCGGATACCCTGTTTGTTAGTCTTACCCTCTACTGACTTAAACCTAGTGGGGACTTTATAGCGTACCTTTTTGGCAAGTCCGAATATTACTTTCTCGCTAGCTTTAAACGCACGGGTGGCTAACGTCTGTTGAGTATTGGAATCTACTTTTTTACCTATCCACTTAGATTTGTTAGCGACAATGGTAGCATACGCCTGAATGTCGCAGTCTGAATAGCGATATTGTTTACGAGCATCACCAAAAGCTAAATTTCTTTCCGACTTTTGTTCTCTAAGTATTTTCTTGGCTGCTTTGTAGGCATCAGAGTTGCGCAATAGTTCCATCCGCACCATCGCTTCATTCAAGCAGGCGTTGTACAGTTGCCGCGCCGCTTGAAACCGGGACAGCAATTCGGCATCTTGCTTGCTGTCTACAACCAACGGTAGTTCCGTGATGAACGATGTTGTCTTACTCCTAGCCAATATTAATAACCTCCAGCTTTTGTCTATCGCGCTACACTATCAACAGTAGCAACAAGCGCTTAGGACTGTCAAGGGGTATATGTGAAGAATTATGAAGACGACAAGCAGGCAATATAGGCACAACAACCACTCTGTCGGTTCGGCGACGGTACATCTAGTCTGGATACCTAAACGCCGGAAACCAGTTTTAATAGGATACGTAAAGTTTAGGCTGAGTCAGATATTAACAGAGGTGGCAGCAGAGAAAAAGTGAATAATAAAGTGCATGGAGATAGCTCCAGACCACGTTCACTTATTGGTTGAACACGCTACAAGCACCTCTATCAACTCAATAGTTAAAGCATTTAAGGGGCGCTCTTCAAGATATTTGCGGCAGGAATTTCCGCACCTGCTTAAACTCCCTAATTTGTGGACTCACGCATATTTCTACGACACAACCGGGAAGGTAAGTTCAGCCATTATAGAAGCGTACATTAACGCTCCGCATCATTATAAGTGACGGCATAAGTGACGCCTGATAAATCAGGCGAGTCGTCTTTCCGCCCCGATTTGAAAATGCGGGGCTACCAGACTCCCGGTCTTCTTTCGGTGTGGCAAACTCGGACGGCATCTGGATTGAGCGGTTGCTGGCATCCTGGGGCAAGGCAGTAAGTCATGGCAGGGCGGTAGATGGGCGCACGCTCTATTTCTTCTTAGCTTTATAGGTATAGAAACTCTGGAACACTCCCACCGTTTCAAACTGGTACGTGGGCAGCCCCGACAGCATCGCACTGAACCCAGCGGGCAACAGCCGGCTGACGGACACATCGGTTGTGTAAATGCTGAACAGGAGAAAATCTTGCCGCTGGGTGCTGCCTTGGACAATGCGCTGGATATCCGACCGGCCCGCATCCACCGTTGAGGCGCATCCCTCCTGGAGGAAGGGGGCTTTCTGGCAGACATTCTCTTTCACGTACTCGGTCAACTTGTCCACTGCATACTCCTCGTAGGCAGACTGAGTGGGGTTGGTGAGGGCCATCGCCACCCCCAGCCCACCCAAGGCCACTCCCCCCACCAACGCAGCAATCTTCAACGGCTTCATAGGCATCCCAAACCCGAACTCTAAGTAAAGGCCACCCGTTCATGGGCCAGGAGCGGGCATCCCTCCCAGATTAACCCAAAAAATTTGCTGATTTCAATGGCGCGGGGGTAGACACGCACCGGCAGTCGTGCTACAGTAAAAAATGTGATGGCGAGCGTAGCCAAGTGGTTAAGGCAGAGGATTGTGGTTCCTCCATCCGTGGGTTCGAGTCCCATCGTTCGCCCTTTATATAGATGTCGCATGCAGTCGGGGCGTCCCACCTGTCAAAGTGCCGGCGCAGGTGTCTCCGCCGTGCCGGTGCCGGCGAGACTCGCGTGCCGGTGCCGGTACGGGGCGGGCGTGCCGGTTACGGTGGCTTCAAATCTTTACAATTAGAATACCTGGGATTCGTTGGGGGCAGCTTGTAAAACAAGACTTGGGGCGAGGAACGCACACAGGGAACGAAAAATCGTGAATCTGGAAGTAAAAGAACTATTCGAGAAAGGCGGGCCGGCCATGTGGCCGCTTCTGGCCCTGTCAGTCCTGTCTGTCGCTACAATTATGGAGCGGCTGTGGTTCTGGACAAACATCGCGCTCAAAGAAAAGGCAATTGTCAATCGAGTCCTGGAGGCGGCTCGCTACGACTGGGGAGTGGCCAACGAGCTGGCCAGACAAGCCAACGGACAGCCGATCGGGCGATTTCTCTACGCGCCGCTGCGGCTCGCCAACCCGGAGCCAGAAGTGTTCCGGCTGGCGCTGGAGGCGGCTGCGGACGAGGAGTTGGCCTCCATGCGGCGGGGGGACAAAATCCTGGAAGCCGTGATTGCTCTAGCCCCACTGTTAGGGTTGCTGGGCACTGTTCTGGGGCTGATCAACTCGCTGGGAGCTATCCGTCTCGGAGATTTGGGAACCTCTTCGGCAGCTGGGGTGACGCTGGGAATCGGCGAGGCGCTGATCAGTACGGCCACCGGGCTGATTGTGGCCATTACCAGTTTGGCCTTCTACCGGCTGTTTCAGGCGTTTTTGTTCAACCAGGTGAAGATTTTCCGCAAAGCCGGTAATGAATTGGAGCTGCTGTACCGGCAGTTCTGGCCCACGGCGAGCAAGAATGGCAATGTGCTGGAAAAGAGTGACGCCCCGAGCGAGCCGGCAGCACCAATAGAGAATTCTGTCAAGCCCCAAAAAGCTCTCAAGCCGGCAGCGCCACCGGAGGAGCCCAGCGCCTGGGATGACTCAAAGCCGGTGGAAGCTCCGGACTCGGGCAGCAGCTAGCCGGCAGTCTGTTAGATAAGATGTTATAGCAGCAGTCATATCGGGCGCGGACATCATTGCCCTAGGGATAAAAGGCGTAGGACAGGCGTCTCGCCTGTCCTAACCTAAGTGAATACTGCTCCAGTGCTGCCCCACCTGCAGTGCCGGTCAAGAAATCTCAGAAACCGGGTTCCTTTGGCCAAAAGCAATGAAAAATCGGTATTTTCAGGGAAAGAACCCCGGTTTCTCCCCCCCCATTTTGAAGACAAGACCTGCTCTCCAGGCTCCCCTATCCCCAGAAAACTTCTCGGCGTTGCATAATTGCCGGATGAACCCCACCCCCCAACCCCCTCCCCGCCAGCGGGGAGGGGGAGCAAGAAAAAGCTAAAAACATACCCACCAATATTGGGCCAAGCACCTGCACCATGAAGATTCACCTGGACTCTCCCGCTGAAGAAGCTCGGATTGAAATCGTCCCTTTGATAGATGTCATTTTTTGTATCCTGACGTTTTTCATCCTGGCGGCTTTGCAACTGACGCGCCAGCAGGCGATTACTGTGGATTTGCCGAAGGCCAGCACCGGCCAGCCCCAGGTGCGGACCATGCTGCTGGTCAGCGTCACTGCCTTGGGTCAAGTCTACGTGGAGCAGACTCCCGTGTTCAGTGCGGATCAGCTAACTGGCGCGGTGCGGGACTATCGGGCCCAGAATCCCACGGGGCTGATGGTGCTGTACGCTTCCAAGGATGCCAGATACAATGATGTGGTGCAGGTGCTCGACCGCATGCGGGAAGTGGGGGGCGACCGCGTTGCCCTGGCCACTTTGCCCGGTGCGGAGGTTAAGCCGGCTAATTCTAATCCTCAGATGCCGGTGATTCCGGGAGTTCCTGGTGTGACTTTACCCCCTAGCGTCAGTCCAGCAGTTCCGCTCAATCCGTCGGGGGCTCCCAAGTCGGGGACGACGTTCGATCCGGCGAAGGTGCTGCCGGCTGTGCCTGGACAACTGCCCTCGGCTCCCGCGCCGGCAGTTCCCGCGCCGGCAGTTCCCGCGCCGGGAATTCCTGCGCCGGCAATTCCTGCGCCGCCTGCCGGTGCCGGTGGGGGTGCGTCTGGTGGGCAGTAGTGTCGGTGTGTGGGAGAATTGCAGCGGGAGTGTACCGCCAAAGTATTGCTTTCGCTAAAAAGTAGGGTGGAAAGTGTACATGGCTTCCAGATGGGATTTATCCCGTCTCACCAACAGAGTCCAGACGCTATGTATCGCGCCTCTACAAGAGTTAACGTAAGGAAATAGGCAAGATGGACAAGCAAGATTTCGAGTTGATCGAGAAAATACGCCAGCAATTTGACACCGCTCCTTATCCCAGACAACCGCTAGATGCCTCTCCAAAAGATGATCCGAATTTTTTGTTTATTCACAACTTGGGAACTCCCTACTATGTGAGGAACAAAAAAGTTCTAGAAACAGAAGGGAAAGTTATTTTAGATGCCGGTTGTGGCAGTGGCTTCAAAGCTTTGGGACTGGCGGAAGCCAATCCAGGAGCGAAAATTGTAGGGATTGACCTGTCAGATCAGTCGGCAAACTTGGCGCGGCAGCGGCTGGAATATCACGGGTTTGAAAAGGCAGAATTCTATGCGATGCGGATAGAGGAGTTACCGAACTTAGGCATAGAGTTTGACTATATCAACTGCGACGAAGTTCTCTATCTGCTGCCGGATGTAGCAGCTGGATTGCGGGCGCTGAAGTCAGTCCTCAAGCCAGATGGAATCATCCGGGGCAATCTGCACAGCTTCTATCAGCGGGAATCCTTCTTTCGCGCTCAGGCACTTTTCAAAATGATGGGGCTGATGGATGAAAATCCGCGAGAGTTGGAGATGGGGATTGTGCGGGAAACGATGAAAGCCTTGAAAGACGACACCAAGCTAAAGGCACAAACCTGGAAGCCTAGCTATGAAACCGATGACCAGACGATTTTATCGAATTTTTTATTGCTGGGTGACAAGGGCTATACAGTCCCGCAACTGTTCTCTGTCTTGAGAGCAGCTGACTTGGAGTTTGTCAGCATGGTAAATTGGCGGCAGTGGGAGGTGACAGACCTGTTCAAAGACCCGGATGATTTGCCGGCGTTTCTGGCCATGAGCTTGCCCGAAATTTCTGTGGAAGACCGGCTGTATATGTACGAGCTGGTGCATCCCATCCACCGCCTGCTCGACTTCTGGTGTGGCCAGCCCAACCAGGCTCAGCCTTTTGTGCCGGTGGAGGAGTGGACGGACTCAGACTGGCTGGGGGCGCGGGTGCACCTGCACCCCCAGCTGAGAAACGCTAAGCAGCGCGAAGACCTGCTCAACTGTGTCGCCAACCAGCGACCCTATGAAATTAGCAAGTATGTTCAGGCCCCGGCTCTGGCTCCTGTTATGCTAGGGAACAGTATCGCGGCTTGTCTGCTGCCCCTCTGGGAGGGGGCGCAGCCGGTTTCCGCCCTGGTGGAACGCTGGCTCAAGGTTAGGCCGGTGGATGCCGTCACCTTGGAGCCGGTGAGCGAGCAGACGGCTTTCGAGGAGGTCAAGGGGCTGTTGAGCGACCTGGAAGCCTTTCTGTATGTGCTTTTGGAGCAACCTGCTTGAACTCAACCAAAAAATTTTGCCTGGGGTGATATGAAACCGAGCGAAAGTGGGTAAGCTGTATTATTTGGGATAAATAACTATGAGAGCGCTTCAAGACCCGGAAAAAAATTTTTTGCCGGTGGTGATATGAAACTGAGCGAGGGTGGGTAAGTTATATCCAGGAGAAAGAAATCGAGCATCCCACACCTCACGGAGACGTTCTATATGAAGACCGAATTTAAGGCCAAGTTTCTGCAACACCTCAATCAGAGAAAGCCGGATAAAGGGTTCACCCTGATTGAACTGTTGGTCGTGGTTATCATCATCGGGATTCTGGCTGCTGTCGCTTTGCCCTCTCTCCTCAGCCAAACGAACAAAGCGAAGCAGGTGGAAGCTAGAAACAATATTGGTGCTATGAACCGGGCGCAGCAAGCAGTCTATACGGAAAAGGGTTCCTGGGCAACTGATATGACAGGTATGGGCGTTGGCATCAAAACCGACACCACAAACTATAGCTACACAATGGTAGGAAAGAGTGAGGATACCGGCATCGCCCATCTGGCCACAGCTAAGTTGAAAAACCTAAAGCCCTACACAGGTCTCGTGTGGACTGTAACTGAAAACTCACAAAGTACTACCCGAGCCATCCTGTGTGAGGAAAATCAGCCGGCTGCGGCACTTAATCAACAGCCAACTATTAAGGCTTACGCAGATGCTTCCACCGGCTGTGCCGATATGACTGTACTAGGCCAGTAGGGCATATCTGCCACCGGCATCCGTCTGAGGCAATCCCAGTTAATCTGCTGTTGCCTGGAGTGGGTAGTGTATGCTACCCACTCTATTTATATTCTATCACCCGGCATTTTTATAAGTAATTTTTATGACTTCTGCGAGCAGTTCAACAATTTATGCTAATTGGTGGCAAGAAGCCAATCAATACCTCATCCAAGGAGACTATAGCAAGGCAATTAGCCTCTATGAACAGGCAATTGAGGCTGAACCTGATGTGAAGTCCCATTACTGGCACTTGGGGTTGCTGTTGCTCTTGCAGGGGCAAGAGGCAGAGGCTCACACAACCTGGCTGCTGGGAATGGCGGAGGGCGAACCGGAACAAGTAGAGGAGTGGACAGGGGAACTGGTAAAAATTCTGGAAACAGAGGCTCAGCGGCGAGAAGCGCTGGAAGACCATTCGGTAGCTTGGCTGATTCGGGGGCATATCCGAGAACTTCAGCCAGCAGATATTAACAACCTGTTGTATCTGATTCAACTAGCCATCAAGCTGGAAAGGTTTACAGCAGACGATCTCCATACCTGGAAGTTGATTGAACTGCTGCAGGCAGAGGGACCTGCCAGCGCTGATGCCGATTTGCTACTTCAGGTATTAAAGAATGTTCTAAAATGCGCCCCGCTGCACCCTTCATCTCTGGAATTTGCAGAAGCTTGTGTGCCTTATGTTCACCAACATCGTGATTTTTACAATGTGATGCTCTACGCCGCCGTCGAAGTCGGCCACTCACTGCGGAGACACTCCATTGCAGCATCAATTGTAGAGTTGTGTCTGCGGGTGGATGCCAATCATGCAGAAACCTTGCGACATCTCGCTACTTTTTCTCAAAATGCGGCTGACTATGCTAAAGGCATAGAGATGGCTAAACGGTGCTATTCTCTTGTTGAGACGCTGCCAGAGAAAGTTTTTGCAAATCACTTGGTAATTCGAGGGCTTCTAGGAGCAGTCGGGTACTGGGAGGACGCCTGTTCTGCTTTGCAGCTGCAAGAATCACTGCTGTTGGAGCTTATAGCACAAGAGCCGGCAGAACTTCCCCAACCTACGGTGTCTCGCATGCTGACTTCAGTGTACTTTTTCCCCTACTTTCGGGATCAGCCGCTGCAAAATAGACTGATTCAGAATCAGGTAGCGCGGCTTTGCCAGTCTTATTATATAAGTTATGCCAGAGAAGGAGTGGAGTCCTACTATCAGAGACATGTCAACAGGAAAAACAAGGAGACTGGTTCGAGAACGAAACCTTTGAAGATTGGCTATATATCCCATTGCCTGAAAATCCATTCTGTAGGCTGGCTGGCTCGATGGATATTTCAAGAGCATGATAGGGATCTCTTTCAAGTTCATGCCTATCTTGTCGGGTATGGGGAGACAGGCGACCCCTTACAAGAATGGTATGTAAATCAGGTTTACAAAGCTCATAAATTAGGAGCTGACAATCAGCAAATTGCTGAGCAAATTTATCAAGATGAGATTGATATTTTAATTGATCTGGACAGTTTGACTCTCGATATTACCTGTGAGGTAATGGCACTAAAACCAGCTCCTGTTCAAGTCACTTGGCTGGGTTGGGATGCGTCGGGACTCCCTGCTATTGATTACTATATTGCAGATCCCTATGTTTTGCCAGAGTCGGCTCAGGATTACTACACGGAAAAAATCTGGCGGTTGCCCCAGACTTATATAGCGGTGAATGGGTTTGAGGTGGGTGTGCCGACGCTGCGGCGCGAGCAGCTGGATATTCCAACTGATGCCGTGGTTTATTACAGCGGTCAGGGGGGCTACAAGCGGCATCACGATACAGCGCGACTGCAGATGAAAATTATGAAAGAAGTGCCGAACAGTTACTTCTTGATTAAAGGTAAGGCTGACCAAGAGTCAATTACAAGCTTCTTTATCCAGCTGGCAGAGGAAGAAGGAGTGGATGGGGAGCGCTTGCGATTTCTGCCAAGCGATCCCTCTGAGGCAATTCACCGCGCCAATTTAGGCATTGCGGATGTAGTTCTGGATACCTACCCCTATAACGGCGCTACTACGACTCTGGAAACTCTGTGGATGGGCGTTCCTCTGGTGACGCGGGTCGGACAGCAATTTGCTGCCCGCAACAGTTACACGATGATGGTGAATGCCGGGGTAACGGAAGGGATTGCCTGGACGGATGAAGAATATGTGGAGTGGGGGATTCGCTTGGGGAAAGATCCTGTCCTGCGGCAACAAATTTCCTGGCGATTGCGACAATCGCGGCAAACCTCTCCTCTGTGGAACGCGAAACAATTCACCCGCGAGATGGAAAATGCCTACGAGCAAATGTGGGCGAGGTACGTGGAAGGGGGTCAATAGTTAAGTAGGGCCGGTTAAAATATTTCAGAAACCCGGTTTCTTAAAAAAACCGGGTTTCTTAACCTCGGACACTCTTTTGGGTTTTTTCTGCCTGCTACTAGGATTTCACCGGCACTTACCTCAGTTCCCAAGCTCCTGTCTCTGACTGAACAGCCCGCTTATCGCTGAGGCTGTTCAAATCACATGAGGGAATAGTTTCAGCTTTCGCTTCCGCGATCGCCTGTTTGTTTTCGGTTTCCAAGACAATTCGAGAGTGGAGGCGGGGTAAAAGAGCTTCCCACTGCATTTGACCCAGCTGTCCCACCAGAGAAATTTCTGGCCCATCTGTCACGTCTAAATCTTCCTGCATGAGAAGATTCATGGCAATGCTGGATAAAACGAGATTGGCATCTTCCTCAGAAATGTTGCTGGCATCGACCAGGAGAGTCATCCGACTTTTATCCGGGTGAGTCACAGCCGCCCTGATCACTCCCTCCAATTCCACACCTAGGGACTCTTCGGGCTGCGACCAATCTGGAAAAATGATAAAATTAATTTCGCTCAGCTTGAGAGGAAGGAGAGTAGCTTCAATCAGAGCAGCACTCACCTTTTGAGCCATTGATGACCAGGAAAACTTTTTCGCTTGTTCAAGCCCCGCTGCAATCAATGTGTTGCGCACCTCTGGCTTTTGCACATCGCACAGGGCATTGGCCATTCCATTAACATCTTGATCACTCACATATAAGGCAGCTTCCCCCGCCACTTCCGGAATTGAGGCATTGGCACAAGTAATCACTGGGCACCCGCAGGACATTGCCTCCAGAACAGGCAGCCCAAATCCTTCGTACTTCGAGGGATACACCAACGCTACAGCACCGGCATAAGCCAATCTCAGTTCCTCATCGCTGAGTTGCAGCATGTGAACAGCAATCCCCGATGTGTTAGCTCTCAACTCGGGTGGCAGCAAACCGCCGCTCCCCGTGCAAACGATCTCAAAGCCCTGTTTGGTGGCGAGCTGAGCGAGTCCTTGGAAAAACAAGATAGAGTTTTTGTAACTGCTGCCAACACCAACCCCAAGGAAGTAGGGTTTTGAGATGCCGTACTTTGTTTTAAACCGGCTGATCTCATCCGGGCTGGCTGGCGAGAAAATCTTTTGCACCCCACAGTGGGCTACGGTAACAGACTCCGGAGATATCTCGGGAAAAAACTTTATTAAGTCCCCCGCGGTATTTTCAGAAATTGAAATATACGCAGAGGCGTGACCGATACCGTAATGCTTCTCTCGCCACATTGGCTCTCTGAGGTCAGCGCCCACAATTTCGGGAATCATGTCATACGCCATGAATACCGAGGGCGTTGACAGGGGAGTTGTGTAGTACGTTGAAATAAATAAGTCAGCCCCCTGATCGTCGCACACCTGCTGCAGCATTTCCCGATCCGCCGAGGTGTTGTTATAATCATAAGGAGGCACGAGAAGATACTTGATGCCCGGAACGGCTGGAGCAGTTCCGGCGCGGTCGAGAACAACAATATGCTGAGCAAAACTTTTGCCCGCCCATTCTTCAAGCAAGGAGCGCCAGACCCGGGCAATGCCGGTTTGATAGAACTGGAAGAATATACCGTCAATCAGAATGGTGGGAGGCTCTGTCTTAGTTGCTGCCGGCTGACTTTGTGACTCCTCTCGCTGTACAAACCGCCAAACATTGCTGTTGGGTTCTTTCTGTGCGATTGGCAGTACAGCGCATGACTCCGCCGTGTCAACCATCGTTGCGTCCCCCACCCAGGGAAAATACTCACGCAATAAAACTGGAAATTTAGTCTGCTCCTGCAAGGATGTCCACCAGGATAGAGCATTGGCATAACCGTAGTATTGCTCTTTAAATTTCAACTGTTCGGGGGTCACATAGGCAAAATGCTGGAAAACCAACCCCTGTTTTTCTGTTTCTTCATGTCGAAAGGGGTTGACTGCTGCCACATCCTGAAACTGGCCATCGGGTAAAGGTTCAGCTAATCTTGGGGGCTCGTGCGACGCCCAGCGCATTCCGGGTTTGAACCTCCAAGTGCGCAACCAGTCTTGTGCGGGATTCTGCGCGTAACAGTTCCGAGTGGTGATAACCAGCTTCTCTCCGACAAAATACCAGCACCAGTAGAAGGCAGCTGTTTTTTCAGGATTGTTGACGAACATCAGTAGCGCTTTACAGATTTGCTCGACTGTCCACAGTTCATCTACATCCACTTGCCAGAGCAAACACTCCTCTTGAATGTTGGCCAGTGGTGCGCTCACCATTTCACGCTTACCGTCCCAGAAAACCCCCGCCGGTTTGCGATAAATTGTGACATTTTCTGGGTAGAGCTGCGCCAGTTCGTCCAGGTATTCTGTTGTCCCGTCAGTGCTGCGTCCGTTGCGGTGGATTTCATCAGCGATCCGCCCCCCCAGCTGTAAACTCCAGGCGGTATCATGTTTCAAATCTGCTACCCCTTCAACAATATGCCAGTGCCATTGGAAGGGAAGTTGCTTGAATATGTCAATGTGGTAGCGAATGAAGGGCTCGCCATTGAGGACAATGGTAAAAAATTCAATTCTTAAGTCTGGCGTGTGATTGAAGGTTGCAAAAAGAAGATTTCTAGAATAAATATCTGTCATTTGTCTTGCCTTTCATAAATTGCAAATAAATTGACCGCCATACTTAGAAAAGAACTTACTGACATAATTCAGCGCCTCTACAGGAGACAGGCTGTGAATTTCTTCCATATTGGCATTCCAAGGAAATTTTTCTTTTCGATCGTCGCGTTCGAGATACCCTTTCCTATACGCTTCCTCTGGTGTCAGTGAGGGACTGGGACTAATTTCTCTAGGAATAAGAAAAGCATTATTATAGTGTAAGTCTACGAGGGCGTATTCATGCCGAACACAGAGAAGATTGAGTTGGGACAAGCTTTGCCCATAAAAATGATCCCTATTCCAACTATAGTTGGGACTCCATTTTACGGTAAATTTTATAGGAGGGGGTATCTTTTCATTGATTTCAACGCATAAAAGTAAGGGACGAAATGAACTCAGTATTTTTTCTAATACAAAATAATCATAGCCATCAATATCTAGGTTGAGAAAAGTAAAATTTTCTGGGGCTTGATGGGCTTTTAGCAAAGAAATTGCGTTCTCTGGCGTCACCATGCACTTGCTCAGGTTAACGCTTTCAAATTCTGCATACCTGATCGCTAATTTGGCGAATTGGTGGCTATCGTATTCGACGGCTAGTCCTCCCCACCCTCTTTTAAAAAGAAAATAGGTGTTTGACATGGTTATACCATCGCTGGCAGCTATGTCTACACAATATCGATTTTCAATATTTAGCTGGGATAAAAAATTGTCAATAATCCTTTCTTCATCTAAGTACGAATACTTTATTGCATCACGCTCTGGACTCTGACGTTCTCCGATTTTTGCGCTAGCGAACATCACGCTCCTTTCCAGCTCTTGAGCCTCTGGTGCGTAACGCTGGCAAACATTAGCAAATTCTAAGACGGATTGTTCGTGGGGAGCATAAGCTAAAACCTTTTGAAGCACTTGGAATAATAATTGGGCGTTAACCGCAAATGATTCCGAGCACAACAGATCGATAATTCCCAATGCGGTTAAATCTTCACTTGTAAAAGTATTCAAATTAATAGAAAGCAGCAGAATCTGTAACAGATTATTAATATCTGTGGGAGCTATCTCTCTGATGTGCTGCCGGATTGTCCAAACCACTGAATAATCGGCAAGCGCTTCTCGCCGCTCCGCTTCTGTTTGCAGAACCTGTATCAGTTCAGATGTCCATTCCTCCACTTGTTCTGGCTCACCCTCCACCATTCCCATCAGCCAAGTCGTATGAGCTTCAGCTTCTTGCCCTTGCAGCAGCAACATCAACCCTAAATACCAGTAGTTAGACTTGACACTGGGATCGGCTTCGATAGCTTTTTCGTAAATACTTACCGCCTTAGTGTGGGCCCCGCTTACTAGATATTCATGAGCTTGCTGTACCCAGCTATCGACCTGATTGGAAGAGTCTTGAAAAACCATAGCACCCTTTCTGTTTCCTTATTGTTTGCTCCCCTTCGCCTGCGGCTTCACCCGCTCCAACAGCTCCTTACAACTTACAATACTGGCGGCATGGATTCAATTTTACCAACTTTTCCAACCGTTGAAGAGCCCCCTTAACTTCTGTCATCTCCACCTGCATATTCATTTACAGAGCTGCCTCTTTATAATTCTCATCAGAGCGATTTCTTCTTACCTTATTTTTTAGGGCTTTTCCAGTATTGCTAAGATTCCCTGATTTGCAAACTCAGCTCTGCCAGGATAAAGTATTTCTAGAGTTTCCTGAGTCTCTGGGTCAATTGCATCCTCGAACATGCCCTCCAGCCTGTTCACTACAAAGTAACTTTGATTTATAAACGCTACATAATCTTCTGTAAAAAACCTATTTATATGATTCGATTGGTATACATAATAGGTGATTAAATCAGCTGTTTCTTTATCCGTAACACTGTACAAATAATCGCACAGTTCCGCCGGCCTCATAAGTAAATGTCCCCAAGGAGGAATGGGAGAATTACTAAACTCAAATATTTTCCCGTCACGGTCAGTAATTTTCGGTATGTGATGTCCATTTCGGGATGACCAAATAGGTGCGAATAGGGAAAATAGTTTCCCTGAAGGCTTCAAACATAAAAACATTTTATCTAACGCCAAGGGAAACTTATGAATATGTTCAAAAGCTGCAATAGAAAATACTAAATCATATTTCTCATAGTATTCATCAGTAATATCTTCTATGTTCCCAAGAAAAAAATTGTACTTGTCTGACCTTCTATTTTTGAAACCAAGCTCAGAAAAGTCATTAATCTTGTAAAGAATTGTGCCTTGGTGAGAAAGCCCACCCACTTCCCTAAGAGCCGCCTCGTAATCAGGCGTTTCTACCGCAGACCAAGAATTTACTTGGAGATAATCAAACACAAACTCCTCAGGTAAGCTCCCCCCAACTTCCAGTACATCTTTTCCTTCAAATCCAACAAGTTCCTGACAGGCATGAGCGTAAGGAACGTGATAACTCAAGTTGAATTTAGCTTTACACTCTGAAAAGTTAGCTTCGGTTAACCTTTTACTCATCTATTCGCACCCCCTTTACTGGTCGATTC
Organism: Oscillatoria princeps RMCB-10; assembly: GCA_019359235.1. Lineage (GTDB taxonomy): Bacteria > Cyanobacteriota > Cyanobacteriia > Cyanobacteriales > Oscillatoriaceae > Oscillatoria > Oscillatoria princeps. The sequence goes on along the minus strand of JAHHHT010000032.1, from coordinate 74,415 downwards.
TGGGCGCTCGCCCCCACTCTCTTTCGCCGGCTGCTTCACCCGCTCCAACAACTCCTTATAATCCTGCCGGCCTGGATACAATTTTACCAACTTCTCCAGCGGTTGAACAGCCCCCTTCGCATCCTTCATCTCCAGCCTAACATTCACCAGCCCCTCCAGCGCTGTCTGATTCTCCGGCTCCCGCTGCAACACCAATTCATACCCCCGCGCTTGCCCAGCCAGGGGCGATTCCGCCACCGGCACTGCTGTCGTTGAAGACTCGCTGCTCGGCTTCAGAGCACTGCTGAAAAGCTGAGCAGTACCAAACACCGCAGATCCACCAAACGACACAATTGATACCACCGCCATAATCCTCTGAAGGCGCTCAATCCGCTTGCGGCGGGACATCTCATACTCTTTCTCAGCCTGAACCATTGCCCATCCCTGGTATTACTGACTTCCTGGACAGCAGGACGCATCCAATCTAAATTAAGCTTACCCAACTCCTCTGGAAAAACGATCGCCTCTGCGCAAATAACCGGCTTTTCTCGGAACTGTTTAAATCCGTCCTCAGCTGTCCCATCAACCGGCAAGAATGACACAATAAGTTACTGCCCTTCATCTTACCCCAAAATCCGCAATTGCAACCGCCTAACTTCTGGTACACCGGCCACCTAAACCCCACCGGCACCCTGCAACTCCCCGCCGACGATCCCGCACTCCTCTACGGAGCCACCGCATTCACCACCCTGCGAGTCTATCACGCCTCCCTCGACAGCCCCCAAACCAACTGGAATGGCCACTGCCAGCGCCTCCAAACCACCCTGCAAACCTTCGGGTGGCAGCAACCCGACTGGCACCGGCTGCGACAGGGCGCAGAAGCCCTCATCCCCACCTGGCCCGTCCTGCGAATCGCCATCTTCCCCGACGGCAGAGAACTGATCACCGGACGCCATCTCCCCCCTGACTTAGGCCACCGGCAGCAGAGCGGAATCCGCGCTTGGCTAGCCGACTCCCCCCAATTTTACCGCGCCCTCCCCGCCCACAAAACCGGCAACTACCTCCCCGCCTGGCTCGCCCTGCAAACCGCCCAGCAGCGCGGTGCCCGAGAGGCCATCCTCACAGATGCCGGCGGCAACTGGCTGGAAACCAGCACCGGCAACCTCTGGGGCTGGCGAGACGGCACATGGTGGACGCCTCCCCTCGAAGCCGGCATTTTGCCCGGACTGATGCGAGCTCAGCTCACCAGCCGGCTGCCGGTGAGGCAAGAACCCTGGACACCTGACTTGGTAAAAGGATTTGAAGCCCTCGCCTACAGCAACAGTGTGGTCGAAGTCGTTCCCATCCACACCATTCTTGCCGGCACCGCTGAGCTTCCCTACCACCCATCTCACCCCGCGTTCCAAGAATTGCGGGCGTAGAGAGCAATTCTTGGCCTGCCGGCTGGAAATATCTCTTAGCCCGCGCAGGCGGGCTTTGTCTGTATAGCGGCAGAATTTATGAGAGCATCCCGATTGTGCAAGCGTAGTCCAAATGAATGCGACAATGATTTCAGCAGGGGGTAGGAGGAGAAGATTTTTGGCCAGCTGAATCCCGGAAACGGGATTGAAACCATGCCGGCACCGCTGAGCTCACCTACCACCCATCCCACCCCGCTTTTCAGGAATTGCGGGCGTAGAGAGCAATTCTTGGCCAGCCGCCGGTAAATCTCTCCCCAGTCAGAGGTTGCCGGCACCCCGGGACCATTAAATTGAAAATAACTCAGGCCAGCATCTTGGCGCTGGCTTTTCGCCAGCAGGGGTCAATCAGCCTAAAAATTTAGCTTTTCTATTATAGCAGTAGCCACTTAGGTTAGGACGTAGGACAGGCGTCTCGCCTGTCCCAGAGACCTTGAGGGCAGGCGAGACGCCTGCCCTACGCCTATACTTCGCAGGACAGGCGTTCCCTCCGACAAGCGTGTCCTAAACTGACTGTCTATTGCTATATATCACATCAGAGCGCATCTTACCCCCAAACCCCTTATAAAAAACGACCAGCTAAATCCACTAGCTGGCCTTCAAAATTCGATATTTGCGTTGTCGTCTCAACAGGAGGATTGGCCAACTGCGCGTTCCCAAGCGTGCAGCGGGCCTTGAAATCTTAAATCTTTCCTAAATTTCATTGTAACAAAAAACACTAAAATTTTTTCACAAATCCCCATCGCTGCCTGTTTCCGTTTGGGCCACGTAGCGCCGGCCTTCTTGGGGACGCCCCCAGAGGATGCGCTCGTGCTTATACACAACCATACCAGGTTTTGCCCCTTTTGGCTTGTAGACGTGCTTCGGTTCCGTATAAACCACCGGCACCTGCGCCGCTTCCCGGGCCCGGCTGTAGTGGGCAGTCATGTCAGCGGCAAATTGCAAATCCGCCTCCTCAGGCGCAGCTCCCGCCGGCAAGCGCAGCAGCACATGACTGCCGGCAATCTCTTGCGTGTGGAACCACAAGTCGTAGTCCCCCGCCATACGAAAACTAAGTATATCATTTTGCCGGTTATTCCTACCCACCAGCAATTCAAATCCGCTAGGCGTCTTGTACCGGTAAAAATCCGTTGCCGGTGCGTCCATCTGACTGCGGTATTCCGGATCTTCCAAATACCCCTGCCCAATCAGCTCGTCCCGAATCTCTTCCAACGCCTTCAAATCAGCCGGCTCCCTGTACCCCTCCAGCTGGGCAATCCCCATTTCCACCAGCTCCAAATACTCAATTTCCTCCCGCACCTGTGCCAGTAACGGCTCAACAGCCGCGCGGGCCCGTTTCAGCTTTTGGTGCCGGCGGTACAGAGCTTGGGCATTTTGCACAGCATTTTTCTCCGGTTCCAGAGGGATCGCCACCGGCTCCCCCGTTTCAAAATCCGGGAGGGCGATAGATTTCATCCCCGGCTGCCACGCCTGGAGGTTGGCCATCAGCAAGTCCGCCTGCTGCCGGTGCCGGTCTGCCTGATCCGACTGCTGCAACCGTTCCTGGAAAGTGCCAGCCTTCACCCGCAATTTTCCCAGAAGGCTGCTGATTTTCTGACTCAGCTGGTGGCGCAACTGCTTGAATTCGTGCTGGTTCAGCCGCTCTGTGTAGTAGCGGTTGAGCAATTCTCCAACAGAAGAAGGATTGGCATTTGGGATTTGGGATTTGGGATTTTGAATTGGCGAATCTCCCGCACCACCGAGTTCCCCAGCCCCACCTGCACCCCAACCGATCACCGTGTACCCATCCTCAGCCGGCATCGGTTGAAACTGCTCTTTCTCCAAAGCGTGCAGCCATTCCAGCCACCTGAGAAACAGCCGGTGCCAATCACCGTCGTTCAGAGTATCAACCGGCTGTTGTGGATCGAGACCGGCAGCTCGCACCATCGACTCCACCAGAGAAGAGCTCAAACCGCGATAGCTTTTGAGCAGCTGGCGGCCCAGCTGGCCAGGGATCAGGCTGACTCGCTCCCGCCAGCGGTTGGGGGATTCGCTGGAGCTGGGTATGGGTTCTTGCAGTGCCGGCGGGACTTCGTAGGGCTGGCCGGTTTGAATCGGGCGAACCCTGGACTGCCGGTCGCTGACTTGATGGCCGGCGGTGACGATCAGGTTGTCCTGATTTGCCAGGATGACATTGCTGTATTTGCCCATAATTTCCACATACAGGTGCCAGCTCGCTTCTTCTCCGGGGCGTCGGGCGAACTGCAAGTCGGCGACGCGCTCCCAGGGGGCAATCGCCTCAATGGCCACCAAAGCCAAGCCGGCCAGCTGGTGGCGCAGCTGCTGGCTGAAGGTAAAGGTATCCGGCGTGCGGGGCGGGGGGCTGCCGGTGCAGAGGCGGGCGGCTTGGGGGTGCCAGGAAATGTCCAGCCAGCCGCGCCGGTCAAGAGTGCGCAGGGCGAGAGCGATGGTGTGCCGGTCGCGCTGGTAGACCTGTTCCAGACGAGCAGGCAGCCAGAAAGCTCGCAGCTCCGAGCACGCAGCAGTTAGGGTGGTGAAGTCAACCGTTCGCACAGCTTGTAGTCCATAGCATCTGTTTCCATGCTGGCAGATCCGTGGGGCAAGTTGATAAAAAGCTGAAAAAAAGAGAAAAAAATCTAAATTCTCTGATTTTCTCGCTTTTTAGGCTTGTTAGTCAAGATTTTTGTGGATATCATTGAAATAGAGTTGTTGTTGGCTCCTCAGAAGGCTAGGCGGTCAGTTTGTCATGGACAGTCAAATTCAGCTGATCAATATCGGTTTTGGTAACATCGTGTCTGCAAACCGAGTGGTGGCCATTGTCAGTCCAGAGTCGGCTCCCATCAAGCGGATCGTCAGCGATGCGAAGGAGCGAGGGCAACTGATTGACGCCACCTACGGGCGCAGAACGCGGGCGGTGATCATTACGGATTCTAGCCACGTCATCCTTTCGGCCATCCAGCCGGAAACAGTGGCCCATCGTTTTGTCAATAATAAAGACGGGCAAATAGCCGGTTAAGCTTTTTGCCGATTGCACAGACGCGATAAATCGCGTCTCTACAAGAAAGCTGTCTCGGGAGCATCCCGATTTTGTAAGTCTATTCATTTTCTGTAGCACAGGCGTCTCGCCTGTGCCCAAAAAATAGATATGGGACAGGCGAGACGCCTGTCCTACAAGAGATGGGCATTCCAAAAATGGAATGCTCCCGCTGTCTCAGCATATTAAGCAACTGGGTATCAGATCGAACACCGGCTCCAGTTGCTTCAGACGCCCTGCCGCTGGGAAGATGAAAGGAAGAAATTTCAACGTAGCGGGCGCATGAAAACCGGCAAACTGATTGTACTGACTGGGCCAAGTGGCGTGGGGAAGGGAACCTTGTTGCGAGCGCTGCGGCGGCGTCATCCTGAACTGTATCTCTCCGTATCCGTGACGACGCGCTCCCCCCGTGCCGGCGAGATTAACGGCAAACACTATTATTTTATTGACCGGCACCAGTTCGAGCAAATGGTCGCCGCCGGCGATCTGCTGGAGTGGGCGGAGTTTGCCGGCAATTACTACGGAACGCTGCGCCGTCAGGTGGAAACTCACCTGCAGGAAGGGGAGTGGGTGGTGCTAGAAATTGAACTGGAAGGGGCGCGACAAATTCGCCGGTCGTTTCCAGAAGCGCTGCAAATCTTTCTCCTCCCGCCAACAATGGATGCGTTAGAAACCCGCATCCGCCAGCGGGGTAAGGATTCGGAAGAAGCGATGGCGCTCAGACTGCAACGCGCCAAAGAAGAAATTGCCGCCGCCGGTGAGTTTGACATCCAGATTGTTAATGACAATTTGGAAAAGGCTTTAGAGGAGATTGAAGCGGCGGTATTTGCGCCGGTGAGTTGTTGAATTTTGCAGTCAATAGGGTGCTTTCCCAACAGCGGAACGCACCCAAACCTCTCTCTGCCCTCGTTCCCAGGCTCCGCCTGGGAACGCCCCTGAGAGGCTCTGCCTCTTATTAGCCTGCCCAAATTGCGCAACATGCTTAGATGCGAGTGTGACATGCGTGAAATGCCGCCCGTGCCCGATCCAGAAAAGGTTGACAGCAGCAAGTCATTTGCTATAATTAGCTTATGTTTGTTCCGGTTCTCTAATGGCCTACGTTCCGTTACGAAAAGCAGTCGAATTTTTTGGGCTGCATCCCGCGACACTAAGGAAGTTCGCTGATGAAGGGAAAATCAAAAGCATCCGCACGCCCTCAGGGCAACGCCTCTTCGATGTCGGGGGGATGGGAGGGAATTCAGCTCCAACTGCCACTGTTTGCTACTGCCGTGTCAGCTCAGCAAAACAAAGAGACGACCTCGCCCGCCAAGTCCATTTCATGCGAGAGCGACATCCCGAAGCTGAAGTCATCGAAGATATCGGCGGAGGACTCAATTTCAAACGGAAAGGACTGCAAGCCTTACTGGTCAGATTTATGCGCGGAGATAAGCTCAAACTTGTGGTTGCCTGCCGTGACAGGCTCTGCCGATTTGGATTTGAGTTGTTTGAGTTCATGGCGGAGCGCAACGGTGGGAGAGTCGTGGTTCTCAGTGAACCTGCTCACTGCCCGGAATCCTAATCGAGAGCGGATTTGCTCGCCATCCTCCACGTCTTTAGCTGCCGCATGCACGGGCTTCGGAGATACCGCAAGGAAATCAAAGAAGATCCGTCTATTCCCAAACTCTAGCCAGAGGGCGCTTCTAAAACAGTGGTTTGGCGTGTCTCGACACACTTACAACTCAACGGTCAAGCACCTTCAAGAGCCGGGAACAAAGGCAAACTGGATGGCTGTTGCTCAAGTCATTCTGGGAGCTTCGCCCGAATGGGCGAAACCCGTTCCCTATCAAATCAAAAAAATTGCTATCAAGGATGCTTGCATAGCAGTCAGAGAGGCTAAGCGTGGGTTTGCTAAAGACGGCCAATTCCGTCAATGCAGGTTCCGCAGCCGCAAAGACAGGCAGCAGACTATTTTTGTCCCCAAGTCGGCAATCAGTGAGCGCGGTGTTTATCACACACTTTTAGGGCAGATGCGCTTTGATGAGCCTCTCCCGCCAAACTTCAGCGATGGCCGTTTGACAAGGGCCTACGGGGAGTATTATTTGATTTGCTCCCAAGAAGTGCACCCACGCCAGTCCGAAAACCAAGGACGGGTGGTTGCCTTAGATCCAGGTGTCCGGACATTCATGACATTTTTTTCGGAATCGTCTTGTGGGTGGATTGGCAGTGATGCTAACCTGCGAATTCAGAAGCTCTGTTTCAAGCTCGACCGTCTTGTTTCAAAAATCAGTAAAGCCAGGTCGAGCCAAAAGCGCCGCCTTAAAAAAGCGGCAGACCGCATCCAGTGCAGGGTGCAGCATCTGGTTAAAGAGCTTCACCACAAGGCGGCCAAATTCCTTACCGATCATTTCGACGTAATCCTCCTGCCCAGTTTTGAATCGTCCCAGATGGTGAGCAAGTCCCGGCGCAAAATCAAATCCAAAACTGTGCGCCAGATGCTGACGCTATCTCACTACGCATTTAAAAAGCACCTGGAGTGGAAAGCTTGGGAGACAGGCAAGATCCTCTTGTCCGACATCAACGAAGCGTACACTTCCAAGACTGTTTCCTGGACGGGCGAAGTTATTAAGATCGGTGGGGCTAGAACCATCAAGTCCAAGCTTGACGGTCGGGTCATGGATCGGGATCTGAATGGTGCTCGCGGGATCTTCTTGCGGGCATTGGTTGATACGCCTTGGCTGAGAGATAGCCTCCCAGCTTATGTATTTGTTACCAATTGATAGCAATTGATAGCAAAAATGTATCGGTTAAGCAGACAGTGGCTAACTCCCGTCGCTCGCGTCAGGAGATGGAGTTGGCCGGTTTGCAGCTCGAACTTCTCATGGCTCAGTTAGAGCAAGAGAGTCAACAAAGGCGCATGAAGCAGTTAAGCCAAGTTCTGATGAGTGTGCCTGAAACAGAATCGCAAATTTAGAGCCGAAACTAGCTGTTCACGCGAGTGCAAATGTGGCAGTTCGAGAAAGGGAATTGCCAGCATATAGCGGTTCTAATTGAGATGGTATTTTTTCCGCAAAGACGCCACAGGACGCGCCAGCCGCTTCCCTTGGCGCTCTTGGAGTCTTGGCGGTTTATTAAAAAATAAGTTTTACAAATCAATTATAACGGCTATATAATACCTCTAAATATAGCAATGGACAGTCAGTGCAAGGACATTGGGTCGGAGGGAACGCCTGTCCTACGAGGTATGTCCGTATGGTGGGAGTGCGGCTTACGCGCCGTACCGCGTTCCGCCGATCCTCAATGGTGTCCTAGCCAATTTGGCTAGTGCTAGAAACCGGCACCCGAAAACTGCAACATAAAACCCGCCCCTGCAACCCATAAATCGCAGAGACGGGCTTTATAAAAACTCGCGGGGCAAAAAAGCTCAAATTCTCAATCCGCCCCCACCGGCACTTAACCTACCAGATTGCCGAAAGTTTCAAACACTCCCGACTTGAAAATCAGATAGACGATATAAGCGAAAGCCGCACCGCCAATTCCACCGACGAGAAAACCGCCGGAAAATTCGCTCCAGCCTTCATCTGTGCCCAAGGCTTCCGGTGGGGTGGGCGTTGTAATTGTCGCCACCGGCTTTTGCACGCCCACACTCCCATACAGCGACAGGCAAAGGGTCAAAATCACCACTAAGACTACGGCTTCAATCAACCCAACCAGATCCGCAACCGGAGTGTTGCGGAATTGACTCGTCCAGGCGAACGGGCCAAACAGCAAATACCCGTGCGCCATCCCGACTTCTAAACCGCGACGAAAGGGAGACAGCCCTTTCCGGTAAGCCGGCAGATTGTTAATCAAAGTCTTGGTGAAATCAGAAGCGCTGACCGGCGTGGCCAAATTGCCAATTTGCGGGTCGCCTGCGGCGGAGACAACTTCTCGATTCTTGGTTTCGGTTGTTGCTGGCATGCTTTGTTGGTATTTATATAAGGTCGTTGCAATATTTTAAGCTAAAAACCTGTTTCTCGGGCAGAATCTCTCAGAAATTTAGAAAAATTAATGTTTTGACCGGCCCCCCGGCTTCTCTAATTATGAAACCCGCGATCCGTGCTGCCCTGCGGTCACGATGGGGGCACTGACACCCCCGCACGCGACTGCGCCTCACGACCGCGAGTTTCCTAATTCGTCACTGGTCATCAGTGATTGGTCAAAAACCGCCAACACCTGACAAATGACCCAGTACAGATGACAGGGGATCTGAACCCTTTACTGCATGGGGTGGAAAAGAAGGTCGGGGTAAAAGCGGTTAATTTCAATCAAAAGCCCAGCTGTGAAGCTCAGCCAAACTGCAGCCAGAACCGGCGCAGAGGAAAGAAACCGGAGCAAGTCTTTCATGGGGGATTCTCCTAAAAACGGTAAGCAACTGAAAATGGACTAGCGTGGGGACACCGTGATTTCATCATCTTTGGCATACAGTTCGCCGCTGAGGGCTTCTTTGACTGCAGCTAGTGGCCAAGCAAAGCCGGTGAGCATGAACCGAACTGCCTTGGGCACATCGATGATGATTTCTTTCTCTTCCGGGTTATCGCCCTTGCGGACATCGATCAGATAGGCCCGACCGACCCAGCCAATCCAGCCAGCAATGTACAGAAACAGAATGCCAGGAATAATAAAGTCTCCAGCGTGACTGAAGCGGCCATCCGCAATCAGGTGGGGCAGCCCCTCAGGACCGCACAGCGCTTGGGAGTAACGCTCAAATCGCTTTTTCCCTGACTCGGGGTCAGCGGTAGTATTGCGAGCGGATTCAGCCCGTTGCTGGAAAGCGGGCGATTCGCTGCACGGGACTAGGCCAGCCACATCTGCCGAGGCGGCTGGGACAGCACAGATCCAAACACTAATGGCCAGAATCAGACCCAACAATCGTCGCATCCAATTTTTTCCTTTTGTTACAAAATGTAAATTTTTGTGGGCAAACCGCTGAGGCTACTTGTGCAGGCCGGTTGGCGCTGACATGAAAGCAATGATACTCCCCTGAGGTTTCTCAGGAAAGTTTAAGCTACTACAAGTACCTATTTCAAAACATTACCAGCCAATGGCAACGGTTTTAGCAATTGAAACAAGTTGTGACGAAACTGCCGCCGCAATAGTTAAGAATCGTGAAGCTCTCTCCAGCGTCATTGCTTCACAAATTGCAACACACCGGCAGTATGGCGGCGTTGTGCCGGAGGTGGCGTCGCGCCAGCACGTCGAAACCGTCAATGACGCCATTGCCCAAGCCCTGCAAGAGTCCAACCTCAGCTGGGCGGACATTGATGGCGTCGCCGCCACCTGCGCCCCCGGTCTGGTGGGTGCCCTATTAGTCGGGCTAACCGCCGCCAAAACCCTGGCCACTGTCCGCAACAAACCCTTCCTGGGCGTCCATCACCTAGAAGGTCACATTTACGCCACCTACCTCAGCGAGCCCTCCTTGCAGCCGCCCTTTCTCTGCCTGCTCGTTTCAGGCGGCCACACCAGCTTGATTTATGTCAAAGATTGCGGTATCTACGAAACCCTCGGGCAAACCCGGGATGACGCCGCCGGCGAAGCTTTCGATAAAGTCGCCCGGCTGCTGCAGCTGGGCTATCCGGGGGGGCCGGCCATTGACCGGCTGGCGCAAAGCGGCAATCCCCAAGCCTTTCCCCTGCCGGAAGGGAATATTTCCCTGCCGGCAGGCGGCTATCATCCCTACGACTCCAGTTTTAGCGGCTTAAAAACAGCAGTGCTGAGGCTGGTGCAAAAGCTGCAGAAAGATGGGGACAATCTGCCGGTGAGCGACATCGCCGCCAGCTTTCAGGAAACCGTGGCCCGCTCCCTGACCCGACGCGCCATTGCCTGCGCCCTCAACTTAGGTCTGGACACCATCGCCGTCGGCGGTGGGGTCGCCGCCAACAGCGGACTGCGAAAGCACCTGCAAGCCGCCGCCGCCGCGCACAATCTGCGGGTGCTGTTTCCGCCGCTGAAATTCTGCACCGACAACGCCGCCATGATCGCCTGCGCCGCAGCCGATCACCTGAATCGGGGTCACACTTCCCCCCTCACCCTGGGCGGACAGTCCCGGCTGGCCATCACCGGCGTCATGCAGCTTTACCAGTGACGCTCAATCAGGGTGAGGATTTTAGCCGCGACGGCATCCGGCTGCTCCACCATCGCCGAACGCAGTCGGGAATTTCAATCACATTGTCCCCAACCGGCCAATTAAACCACTAGCTTTCAGCCCCTAAAAACGCCGGCCTAGCAATCTCTGGCGCACGCTTTCGGCAATTTTGTGGCCAAGGTAATCGGGAATCAAGCTCTCGTTCGGACCCAAGAGGTAGAGGATCAAGCGGGTGCGCCCGCGCCAGACTAGCAAGTTAGCGTTAACCACCAGCAAGTCTTCTTGCCAGATGGCGTACATCACCTTGTAGAACAGTCCGGGCTGGTTATCGGCTTCAATCAGCAGCGCCGGCAGGTGGAAGACGGGATCGACGTAGAATTCAGTTTCAACGTCCTCAAGTCCAGCGTCGAGGTTGAATTCCACCGCCAGCATCTCTTCGACTTCAAAGTGCCCCGCCAGAGCCTCCCGAATGGCCCTGCAGACGTTTTCTGCAGTCTTGTCCGTCAGCGCCTTGCCCCCGCGAGACACCACCAGTTTGATAAACACCAGCATCGGCGGGCATATCTGGCCATACAGGCTGAGGCTGTGGATGGTCAGTCCGTAGGCGGCCAGGACGCCAAAAATATCGCTCAGCAGAAAGGACTGGTTGCGGTATGCAAAATGCAGGGCGCTTTTGTTGCCTTCCGGTTTCAGCTCAATCACGGCTTGCCGAGTTTTGTAGAGCTGGTAGGCTAGCTTCAGGTTTTGCAGTTGAATTTCACTGCTGACAAATTGCTCGTAGAACTGGGGAAACGCCCGGTTAAAGCGCTTGAGCAGTTCAAGTGTAGATGATTTTAAACCTGGAGCCATAATGGGGGGGGAAACTCACTTGCCAGCTCGAATGCACTGGGGAGGACTGCAGCCCAGTTTCTGCTCAATCCGCACTCGCCCAGATCGGCGACGGACATTACTGCCCTTTTTTGATGGAAAGCTTCCTGCTTTTTTGGGGCGCACCGGCAGAATCGCTATCCCACTCAGGAGTACCCGCTTCTGGCGGCTAGACCAGGCTTCCACCGCCTGCGCCTTTTGGGGGGTGATGGATTGTTTTCCTGATTGATAGAGGCATTTAAGTCTCTCTCAATCTCAAATCCGGACGCTCGCTCTCTTAAAAATCCCCTCGTCTTGGGGCATTGGTTTTTGAGGGTGAGATTGGCAGCATTGAGTGACAGGGGATACCGGCACGAAAGCGAGCGTAGCCTCTGAACCGTACCGAGTGGGGGCGCGGCACTGAAACCCTTGACCTCTAGCTGCCTGCGTGAAAAAATCGGCGAGAGCGTTTCCCCGAACGGTTGAAAAGCATACTGGCTTCCTCAGCTGGACAATTCCTCCATCCAAGGGTAGTGAGGTTTGACGCGCTCAGTCAACAGTTTTTTGAGTTTGTTTGCAGAGGGCTTCAGACAGGCAAAGTGCGCCTCACGCCACAGGACCCACCGACTGTCCCCCGCGTGTTTGGCCCTTGGAGTGGCCTGCTTGCTGTTCTGCTTGAGCTTGCTACGAATCGCTTTTAGCGCAACACTCCTTCAAGTCGCTACAATTAGGCCGCATGGCTTGAGCTTGCAGCTCTCACCAATTCTCCTGAAAAACTTCCACACCGACCCCTTTTCCCATTCTAGGGCTGGATGGCTCTCACAGGTTCATGACTTTGGCGGGCCCATACAGGTCGTCGGGGGCTGTCCGGCACCCACCGGCACCCCTGAGCAAAAACACTCAAGTCCGGCGAGCCGGAGGAATGGGACTAGCCGGGGGTCAGCCGAATCGACGGCCAACAGGTTTAGTGCCACTGTGGCCTTTACACAGCCCGGGTCTGGGAACGTGCTATTATCTGCACGATGGCGCTCAGTTAGGTGGCATGAATCCCTCTCTCGGGATTGAAACAGATAAATGCCTGCGGGCTTTTAGGTGCACTCAACATCCTGATATAATGTTTTCAATGCTACGTGGGGACTCTCGCGTTACCTCCATCTGTAGAACGCGCCCGTCGCGTCTGAAGCTGTGAGGTAAACTCCCTCTCCCTGAATCAACAGCGGTCTGGAGATAGCACGCTCGCCAGTAATGGCTTCTGCGGTGTGCCGGGAAAAAGGGAGCTGCTCTCATGTAGCCCCTGCCAGATATTCCGGTTCTTTCGCCTGAAGAATTCCCCGCGCTTCCCGCCGGGGCAAGTCTCAATACATTAAAGTCGCCGGCATGGGTTTTTGGAAAAACTTATTTAGCGGTTCTGACGCCTCTTCTGCCCCCGATACAGTCCAAACTGAGGATTATGTTGCTGCAGATGCAGGCGAGCCCGTCCCCCAGCTCCTGCGGGATCGCAACGGCAATCCCTTGCGCATTTATTTCACCACCGACCGGGACATTGACCTTTACGAACTCGAAGAACTCTGCGATGCTGTGGGGTGGTCGCGGCGTCCGCTGCGGAAAGTCAGAAAAGCCATTCAGTACAGTTTTCTCGTGGTTTCGATGTGGGAGCAGCGAGGGGCCAAACGCCGTCTGATTGGCTTCGCCCGCGCCACATCAGACCATGCGTTTAATGCCACCCTCTGGGATGTGGTGGTTCACCCAGACTGTCAAGGCAAAGGCTTGGGTAAGGCGATGATGAAGTTTCTGATCAAGAAACTGCGCAGTGAAGATATCAGCAACATTACCCTGTTCGCCGACCCCCACGTCGTGGATTTTTACCGAAATTTAGGCTTTATGCCTGACCCTGAAGGCATTAAAGGCATGTTTTGGTATCCAGATTAGGGGCCTTGGCGCTAGCAGGAGGGTGCGCGATTAAGCCACCCCACTCCCCTTTTTAATGCTTTGGCCGATCGGTTGGGCGCGTCTGAGGTGCCGGACGCGCAGGTGGCTGTCCAGCCGGCGGGGGTTCTGGCGGGCGCAAAACTGCCGGCGACTGGTGCAACTGCTGCCGGCCATTTTGGATCACCCGCATCATTTCGCCCAGCTGCATCTCGATATTTCTCAGCACCCGATCGGCGTAGTCGTCAGCGCCGGCGTGAATCTCTTGGCACTCGGCCATCGCCCGGTTCCGCATCTCCTCGATTTCCTGTTGGGCTTGCAAGCGCACCCGCTCAATTTCAGAAATCGTCTCCTCGCGCGCTAACTCGCACTCTTGCTGAACCTGCTGCCGGATTTGCTCCGCTTCCAACTTGGCCTGCCGGATCAGCCCCATTTCATCCAAAATCTGAGCCGCTTCCTGCTCAGCCGCCGCCAGGATTTCCTGCGCGTACCGCTCTGCTTGCCCCAGAATTTCCTCTCTGCGGCGCATAATTTCTTCTGCCTCCAGATAAGCCGCAGGCAGGTTCAGGCGCACCAGATCCAGCTGGTCCAGCACAATTTCTTCATCAATGAGAGTGCGTCGCGTCAGCGGGATGCGGGGGCTGTCGAGAATCATCTCCTCGAGCCGGTTGAGCTCCCGCTGGATATCTATGCCTCCGGGTCCACTCGGTCGTGATTCATCCTGAGGGCTGCTTCCTGTGAGGTCGGGATCGATCCGGGATGTGTCCTGGCGTAACATCGGGAAATCTCTAGGGCAACATGTTTGGGAACAAGATGATCGACAGAGCCACCAAACCTGGCGATCTCTTTCACTACACTACTACTTAAGAAACTGTACTCGTTAGAGGTGGCGAGAAAAACTGTCTCTATTTGCTCGTAGAGCGTGTTATTGGTGTGCGCCATCTGCAGCTCCATTTCAAAGTCTGAAAGGACGCGCAGCCCCCTGAGCAGCACTGTAGCTTGTCGCATTCTGGCATAGTTTACCGTCAGACCTTCAAAACTGTCCACTTCTATGTTGTCCAAGTGTTGCGTGGACAGGCGAATCTGGCTGACGCGCTCAGCTACGGTGAACAGCGGCGTTTTGTTGGGATTGCGCACAACCGCCACGATCACGCGCTCAAACAGCTTGCAGCCACGCTCAATGATGTCGAGGTGACCGAAGGTAATCGGATCGAAGCTGCCCGGATAAATGGCGATCACTCGGTTTGGGGTTGGAGTTTTTGCTGTTCCTCTCACACTACTGCGAAACCTCACGAATGCGCTTTCCCCCAGGCTGGCAAACACGGCTTGGCTCACCGCTCGTCCGCCTGGCGGCAATGGCTCCCACAGCCGCTATAACGGATATAACGTATGCCGCGAGCGGATTCGGTAACGGATGTAACGGACGCGCTTTTCTGGCGGGAGCAAGGGAAGCGGGCGTTCTGGCGCTCGGGCTGGCAGCCCGGACAGGCAAGTGCGCTCTCGCCAAAGCTCCGTGCCGGTGCCGGCCCCCCCAAATTGTACCATCATCCGCGCTCCTGCCTTTGCACTTCCCGTTTGTCTGTTAAGACGACTCTCTCTGAGAGTCCGCAACCGGCACTCCGGGTTTCAGCCGGTGTCAGCTCTCTAAAACTCGCCTCACAGGTTTATGCAGCAATTTTTCAATATAACAGACTGGCGCAAGCAAATCAAAAACGTCCTCTCCCGCTGGCTAATTCTGGGAACCGCTGTTTCTGCACTGTTTTCTCTGACCGGCTATCTGGGAGGCTATCACCGGTATCTTGAACTGACCAGCCATTTCAAATTGCAATATCTAGCCACCTGCTGCTTGGCCTTAATTTTCTTTTCTTTTACCCGCAGAAAATTGTGGTGTCTTGTCAGTCTCTTCTGCATCGCTCTCAATCTTGTTGCCATCGTCCCCTGGTACATCCCTCAGCCCAGAGGTGCCGGCAATCCTGCGGGACTGGAGGTGCGGTTTCTCCTGGCCAATGTACTGACTTCCAACCGGCGCTACCAGGAAGTTCTCTCCCTCATCCAAGAAGAAAAACCTAATATCGCTGTCTTTTTAGAAGTCAATGATACTTGGGCCAAAAGACTGGACACTCTTCGGGATATCCTCCCCTATTCTTTAGTATACCCTAGGGAAGACAATTTTGGAATAGCCCTTTATAGCTCTCTGCCTCTCCAGAAGAAGACTGTCCACCTGTTTCGAGATGAAGTTCCCAGTTTATCTGCCGATGTAACCTGGCAAGGAAAAGTTCTTTCAATTATCGCCACGCATCCGCTTCCTCCCACCAGTCAAGAATACTTTGAGTGGCGCAACACCCAGATCGAAGAACTCAGCCAGTACCTGCAGCAGCTAAAAACCCCAAAGGTTGTGCTTGGAGATTTGAACATGACCGTCTGGTCGCCCTATTATAAAAGCTTTGTCGAAAAAACAAAACTTCACAACAGCCGCACCGGCTTTGGCATCCTGCCCACCTGGCCCGCTCAATCTCCCTTGCTGTTGATTCCGCTGGATCACTGTTTAGTCAGTGAGGGAATTCAAGTTTTGCATACTAGGACGGGTCGGAATATTGGTTCAGATCACCTGCAGCTGATAACAGATACAGTCCTCATCGAGTAACATATTAGCACAATCGCCGGGGCTGTTGCCTGCCGCAATCACGCAAAAATTGGCGCAATATTTCTGCTAAAGCCTTTCGGCGCTGCCGCCAGATGAACGGCTATTTTTTGGAAAGGAATGCTAAAATAGCCAGGAACAGTTTTCCGAATTTATTCGCACTAATCTATGTCCGCAAAATTCATACAAGGCTGGCTGGAACGCTTGTTTATTCTGCTAACACTTACAGTTACGCTGCTTTCTCTGACCGGCTACCTGGGAGAGTGGCACCGATATTTAGAAGCGACCTCCCACTTCAAAGTGCAATATCTGCTGGCTGGGTTGTGTGCCTTCTTTTTCTTTGGGATGACCCGCCGGAAGTTATTGTGGCTGGCTGTTAGCGCATTCTGCATTCTCCTGAATTTAGCTGAAATCGTACCTTGGTACATGCCGCCATATGTAAATGCCGGTGAAAGTTCAGAACAGGTGAGAATCTTCCTGTTCAGTGTAGACCGGCCAAGCGACGGGCGGTATTCAGAAGTGAGGGCGCTGGTGAGAAAAGAAAATCCGGATGTCGCCATTTTTCCCGAAGCGAGCGACCCTTGGGCGAAAGAATTAAAAGCTTTACAGGATATTTTACCCTACGTTGCGGAACAGAATTACCCAACAGATGGCATAGCTATCTACAGTAAACGGCCTCTGGCCAATGTCTCGGTTAAATTTTGGGGAAACCAGAAAGTAGTCAGAACTATAGTTGCGGATGTAATTCTTAAAGGGCAAATTGTTTCCCTGGTTGCCACACACCTGTTTTCTCCCAGAAATGGAGTTCGTTTTGAGTGGAGGAACAGACACCTGGAAGAGATAGGGGATTGGGCGATACAATCAAAAAACCCTGTTTTGGTAGTGGGAGATTTAAATATGACTGTGTGGTCACCGCACTACAAGCGCTTTGCGCAAAAAACTGGACTGCGCAACGCGCGATCGGGATTTGGCATTTTGCCGACATGGCGGTCAAATAGAGTTCCGTTTGTGTCTCTTCCTATAGACCACTGTTTGGTGAGTCCAGAGATTAAGGTTGTGAAAATTAGGACGGGTGAGAATATGGGGTCGGCTCATTTGCCTGTAATCGCAGATGTGATGATTCCTGGGAAATAAATAGATTGAGCGCTGTAGCAAACTCCCCCACAATAATTAGCCACCGGCGGGAGCGCTGGTGGCCAATGTAAGTGGTATTGTCTTGTGAGATGGGCATTTGGCTCGTCCTTTCCTGGTGGTGCGGTAAAAAGCCGGCCCTAGAGTGTGGGGATCGTAGCGTTACCAGTCAACCTGCGCTCGCTCGCGCACCACTTGCTCGTAGACGGTTTCCGTCTGCAAGGCGATTTTTGCCCAGCTGAACCGGCGGTCGAGATCCTCGTAGGCGTTGTCAACCAGCCACTGGGCGTAACCGGGGTTTTTCAAGACTTCCAGAATGCCCCACGCCAGGGAATTGTAATTGTTCGCCCAGGTGACGATGCCGGTTTTGGTGTGGGTGACGACTTCTGGCAAACCGCCGGTGTCGGAAACCACGACCGGCACGCGAGCGGCAAAGCTTTCCAGCGCCACAATGCCAAAAGGTTCGTAAAGACTCGGAAAAACAGCGCAATCCGCCACCGCTTGGAATTTGTTGAGGTCTTCCTCGTACATAAAGCCGGTGAAATAGCTCTTGTGCCAAATCCCGATATCCCAGGCGATGCGCTTGAGATGGTCGGTATTGCCTCCGCCAATAATCACAAATTTGACATTGCCCCCCATCTCCCACAGCACCTTGGGAGCGGCACTCAGCAGCACCTCGACACCTTTTTCGCGGGTCATCCGACCGACGTAGTAGACAATTTTCTCGCGATCGCCGGCAAACCGGCGGCGGAAGTTCAAAGCGTCAAAATCTTCCCAGCGGGGTTTTTTCTCGGGGCGGATGCCGTTGTAAATAACGTCGATTTTGTCCCAAGGGGTGCCTAAAACCCGTGCCACCTCGCGCCGCATGTACTCCGTGCAGACAATCACCCGCCAAGCGTTGTAGGCCAAGTCTCCTTCTTTGCCGTGGATGTAGCGGTGTTCGTCGTTATAGATGCCGTTGTACCTGCCATATTCCGTGGCGTGGATAGTGGCAATCAGCGGTATCTTGAAGTGGTGCTTGAGCGCCATTCCCGCGTCCCCCACCAGCCAGTCATGGGCGTGGATGAGATCAAAGGAGCCTTCTTCTAATATCAGCTTGCCCCCGTGACGCCCCATGCTGTCATTCATCCGAGCCACCCACTCGAAGAAGTTGTGGCTGTGGCCAACCGGCACGCGGTGGACGTGGATGCCATCCACCATTTCATACAGCGGTGCGCGGCCAAACTCCACGGTGATTAAATGGACTTCATGCCCCAGCTTCACTATCTCGGGATATAACTCCGCCACATGGCGACAAATGCCCCCCACGATTTTGGGAGGAAATTCCCAGCTCAGTACCAATATCTTCATAATCCCCACTCATGACTAGGATTTTTCATAACTTTACATAGCTTCATCAATTTTTATTACCATATTTTTCCCAGAATGCCACAAAAAAATCGGCGGCGCTCAGATTTTCCAGTGCGTGATGCGGGTGAGGAGTGAGGGATGAGGGGGAGAACGCGGTGCGGGGGGGTGCGAGAAGCGGATGTAAATTTCATCCTTTTTTTAGGATTTCCGCAGCACCTTGACCAGTAGGGTGGGTTATTAACCCACCCTACTGCTGTTTTTGTTCAGCCTTAACCCTCTTGCCCGGATCGTTCCCATTTTCGGAGCTCCCCTCCACAAGAGTTTCCCCGCTTCCCCGCTCCAGGAAACCCCCGATCCCAAATTCCTAGACGCTTTGCTGCAAGATTGGCTCTATCTGCCGGCGAAAAGCCTGCCATGCCGCCACAGCAGCCTTGTCGGAGGGGGCTCCCTTGCGCATCAAAATCACCCCATCAAGGAAGCCGACAATGCCATACTCCCCATCACCCGCCATCTGCTCGACTCGCTTCACCATGTCCCGCAATTGCTGGCGGTCAGCTTTGAAGGCGACTTGATACTGCTGGAGCTGCCAGAGGTCTGAGATCGCCCAGTCTACCTCTATCACCTCTCTAGCGTCATTGCGCAGCTGTAAAATCGGAAACCGGACGATTTCCCGCCGGCTTGACAAATGCGGCACAATGTACGTGCTGGCAGAGACGCTGGCATCTGCTGGTATTTGACCCAAAAATGACTTGATGTGAGCCACATGCTGCCACTGCCGGGCCAGCGACACGTACACCCAGGGCTGATAGGAGTCGGGAAACAGGAAATAAAACGTGCGGTTGGGGCTAGACAGGACGGTAAACAGCAGCGAAAGACTGATGCAAACCGTCCAGAACCGGCGAAAAGACGGTTTTTTGAATATTTCTGGATGCCGGTGCCACCAGAGAATCGCCCCGTAAAACAGACCGGGCACGACGGTCATGGCATAGCGAATGTTGATGGACAGAACGGACTCTCCCTTGCCGAGAAACAGTTTGAGGAGGGGAAATCCCGCCACAGCCCAAGCTGCTGGGGAGACAGCCGGCACAAAGGCTAAGGGCAGCCACTGGCCTAGCAAATAGTTAATCGTGCCAAAGAAGGGCGTCAGCAGTTCTGCGACCAGTCGCCAGGGGTTGCTGACAATTCCCCAGATGATTTCCAGGGTGGAAGCTTCCGGGCCATCCGCATACTGGCCAAACCGCTCGATCATGAACCGCCGGGAAATATCTTGCGAGAAGAGAGGCATGATGGCGTTGGTGAGAACCAGCATGTAGCCAAAGCTGAGGGTGCAGACAGCAAGACCTGTGCGGGGATAGCGCTGGCTGGCGGTCATGTAAACGCCGACGCCAAACAAGATCACACCGGCATCTTCCCGCACCGCTAAAATCAAAATAGCCATCGCCCAGAACAGCCACCACCAGCGCTTTTCCATCGCCAGCAGCAGGCTGAAGGCAAACAGGGGAATCTGGCAGATGTCGTGGAAGTTGGATAAAGTCGGGCCAATCACCGCATTGGCCGCATAAAAGCTGATGGATATTTTGGCGGCTAGCGGCGGATCTAGATACTGTCTGGCTAGGGCGTAGAGCACTAGACCGGCGCTGGTGACTAATGTTACCTGCAGTACAGTCAGGGTTGCCGGTGAGGGAAACAGGGCGTACAGGGGCAGCCACAGCAACAAAGCTGGGGTGAAGTGCTGCCCTGCACGGTGGTAGAAGACCTCTGGAACTTGGCCGTCGTGGACGACGTTGGTGGACAGGACAGAAGAGAGCGAGCTCTGGAAGAAACGACCGTGAATGCCGTTCCAGAACACCTGGTTGAAAATGCCCTGGTCGTAGGAGGCGTAGAAGCTATAGTACCGGTGCAGGGTAAAAATCAGGCCCAGGACAAAAAACGCCAGCGCCGCACCAACCACCGCGCCCCACGGATTTTTCTGGAAGCGAACAAGCATTACACCACTCACTTTGACATAATGTTAAGACTCTCATGTCCAAGTCAGTGATTCAAGATATCCGCCCTCCCTTCTCCCCTCTTCCCTCACCGGCCATACCCCCCTCGCCCTTGGCCTGAAGCCCTATCTCATATTTGAGGCAGATGGGCGAGAGGGTGATTTATGTTGTTTGACTGGGTAAGTTATAAAATAATAAAGAAAAAACAAAGGCACCTCCCGCTTATCCCCCACATCCCCCCCGACTAGCCACCTAGCCGCCTAGCCGCCTGCCTACCCACCCTACCCGCCTGTCACCGGCAATGGTTGATCAGCTCGCCTTGAAAAAACGCCTCCCCTCTCTACCTCCCTCGCTGGAAAGGGATTGCATGCTAGCAAATCCTTACAAGGTCACTAATTCTGAAGCGCCTCTACAGCTGTTGCTGTTTGTAGATAAGCGTCCGAGTTCACGCGAACAAATTCGGCAAATCCGCCGTTACCTGCAAGACGCCAAAACAGAGTACCCCTTTGAACTTGAGATCGTCGATGTGGGGGAACAGCCGTATTTAGCCGAACACTTCAAACTGATCGCCACCCCAGCCCTGATCAAGATCCATCCTGAACCCAGGCAAACCCTGGCTGGCAGTAATTTGGTCGCCCAGCTGGAGAATTGCTGGGGGCGCTGGCAGCGTTCGGCAGCCGATTACTTGTCTCAGTTAAATACCAAAACCGAGCCGTCAGAACCCCCACCCCCTGACATCTGCATCAGTTCTATCGCTTACTCGGCAGAAGTGATGCGGCTCTCGGACGAAATTTTTCGCCTGAAGCAGGAAAACGAAGAACTGCTCGAGCAGCTGCGGTTCAAAGACCGGCTGATTGCTCTGCTGGCGCACGAGCTGCGCAATCCCCTCACCGCCGCTTCCCTGGCTCTGGAAACCCTGGAGTCAAACTACGATCCGAACAAGGGACAGAGCTGCCTCACTCCCAAGCTGACGACTCAGTTAATTAAACACGCTCGCACCCAAACCCGCGTGATTGAGCGGATGATCGCCGACATCCTGCAAGCTGAGCGGGGGGCGAGCGCCCAGCTGCGCACTCAACCGCAAGCGCTCAATATAGGAACGCTCTGTCAGGAGGTTCTCGAACAGTTCTTAGACCGGTTGAGCGCTAAATCCCAGGGTGTGAAAACGGACATCCCTGCAGATCTTCCCCGCGTTTATGCCGATTCAGAGCGGGTGCGCCAAGTGCTGGTGAACCTTTTGGACAATGCTATCAAGTACACTCCTGAGGCGGGCACGATTCAGGTGTCTGTCCTCCACCGCACGACGCAAAAAGTTCAGGTCAGCGTTTGCGACAACGGTCCGGGCATTCCAGAGGAGAATCAAAAGCGCATTTTTGAAGACCACTTCCGGCTCCAGCGGGATGAAATGAAGGAAGGCTATGGAATCGGTCTTTCCCTGTGCCAGCGCATCATCCGCGCTCACCACGGCCAGATTTGGGTGGACTCCGCGCCCTCTCAAGGCAGCTGTTTTCACTTTACGCTGCCGGTTTATCGCCATTAAAAATTAAAAATTCCCACTAAAACATGGGGTGCGCAGAGTTTTAAATTTAAAATTTTTCAGTCGGGTGCGCTATTAACGCACCCGACTGCTGCGCCGGCACTCTAATCCATGATTTTCAGCGTCCCCCGTCGCAGGCTGTAAAGTATCCGGGTGATGATGGCGCGATGCTCTTCGCTCAGGGAACCCTCTAACAGGGCTGCCCTCAGCCGAAAGCAGTTACTGTCAGTAAGGTGGCCTGAGAGCATGCTCTCAGCAAATAATTCTTCGAGCGTGACTCCCCTGAATTGGTTTTTGAACCCTTCTTGGAATAAATTACCCTGGGATTGCATCCTTCGTGCGGGAACTCAACATTCCTAGGATGGACGATTTCTCTTGAATCTGCGGCGATCGGATACCTTAACCACTGGTGAGAGTTTGCCGCCAGGCCGGTGACGCCGCCTCTTGACAAATCGCTCTCCTTAGAGTATGCGTCCTGGATTGACCTCAAATCTAAAATCCCAAATCTATAGCGGTTCTCATATTAGTGAGGTACTGAGAAACCCGGTTTCTTAAAGAAACCGGGTTTCTGGGGCGTAATCCAACTGAAAACCGCTATAAAATCTAAAATCTGTCAGGCCGGTGACGCCGGCTCTTGACAAAGAGCGCTTCTTAGAGTATGCATCCTGGACTGACAGCCAATCCAAAATCCCAAATCCAAAATCTAAAATCTGTTGACCTGTACCTGCGCCACCGGCTTCTCATCTGAAATAATCAGCTGTGACAGTACCATGTGGAAAAAATGAAAAAAATTTTAGGGCTGGCTGTGTTGGGATTTTTACTCGCTTGCGCCGGCACTTTGCGCAAAGCCTCTGAAGCTAGGGTAATGGAGCCTTGCTCGGTTGCCTGTGCGCCAGCCTTGAGCCAGACTCTCGCTGACAAAAGCTTCCCGAGCGAAACGGCTTCTAGCAGAAAAATCCCAACCTCTCCCCCAGCTCCTGCAGCCAAGGGGGGGGATCTCCCGGCGACGAGCGCAAAAGATGACAATTTATCCTCCCCATCCCCAATCAAAACTCACCGGCACGATCTCGGGGAGTTAGCTCAAGTGCCCTATGTCAGGCGCACAGAAGAGGTGGCGCGTTTCCAAAGCCTCATGCAGCACGCACAGGCGGAGAAACTCCACGAGCGCCCGATGAGCGAAATCTTGCAGGCGCTGGCTGAGCAATTGTTGGGCGCAGAGTACACGCCGGGATTATTAGACAAGTCAAACACCGAAACCCTGGTTGTCTCCCTGACTCAATTTGACTGCGTGCTGTTTGTCGAAACCGTGCTGGCGATGGCGCGGGGTGTGGCGGTGCGGGATTATTCCTACGACAGCTTTGTCAGTCGCATTGCTGACCTGCGCTACCGGAATGGCAAACTCAACGGATATTGCAGCCGGCTGCACTATTTTTCTGACTGGATTTTTGACAACGAGAAGCGGGGAACTGTTGCCAACATTACTCGCGCTCTAGGGGGCGTCCCGCTGAATAAAACGCTGAACTTTATGAGCCGGCATAAAAGCAGCTACCCACAAATGGCCAGCGACGACGCCACTTACCAGTGTATTGTTGGCGCAGAAGCCCGACTTGATGGCCTGAGGGTCGATTACATTCCCCAAAGCCAGATTCGCCGCGCCTACGCTCAACTGCAACCGGGTGATATTGTTGCGATCGCCACAGAAATTGAAGGCTTGGACGTAACCCACACCGGCCTGGTTTATCGCTCCCCAGACGGCAGCACCGGTTTGATCCACGCTTCCCCCAGTGGGGCGGTGAAAATTTCCCCCGATTTAGAAACCTATGTAGGGAAGGTCGAAAGTTCCACCGGCATTCTTTTGGCTCGACCGGCTGACCCCCGCGCTCTCAACCCCTGATTTGCCGGTGCGGTGAGGGCTCGGCGCTCTCCACTCCCCTGTACAGCCCACTTGCGAAACGCCGGTCCCCCCAACAGACTGGCTTTCTGCCCTCCCCGCGCCCTCAGATTAGCCTTTATGTAAATTTTGGTAACATTTACCACGATCTAGGGTCTAAACCCTATATAATCACGAGCAGGAAACCCTTCCCTGAAACAAGCCGAATTGATGAGGCTGTGCGACAGGAGAATCCCAAACGCCCAAATACTGACAGTGAATTTCGTGAAGCTGCGCTGGAGAATTGCAGTTATAATGCTGGGTGCTATGCCATTAACCACCTTGGCGATGCGGTCTGTCTTGGCTCAATCAGGAAACTGCCCTCCCATGTCAGTAATTTTTCAGCTGGATGCAGAGTGCCAGAATGGGGATAACGATTCCTGTGGGGGACTCAGAAGGATTGAGCGCAGCGGCTGCTCTGTATTGGATGCTATGGCGGACAGAATTTTTAATGAACGACATCCAGAGCTGCGCGGCAGAAAAATCAGAGCGGATGAAACCGGGCTGGCGCAGGAATGGTTGCAAATCAGGAGGTGCGAGGCTGTAGTTGATTACACTTTTTATCAAAGACATCCAGGGCTAAGAGGTAGAAAAATTCGGCATGATGAAACTGCTTTGGCGCGGGAGTGGCAGGAAATCAGGCAGAATTATTATGGCTGTCAGTGACCCTGTGGAGTAGAAAGGCGACCGGCGCGTCCCACTTTTGTAAATAGGTTATTGAGGTGCTTTCCGGAGGAACACACCCCACTTCTTTTTAACAGTGAAATAGCTCTGAATGGTTAAGTATGAAAAGACTAAACAGCCGAGTTAAATTTATAACGTTCTTTATCGGAACACTTTCACTTTTTTTTGTGACTGTTCTGCCGGTGATAGCGCAGGCGCAACTGACAGAGCAGTCGAAACTATACATTGACGGCATCGGACCGGTGCTAGTCGGCATGACTGTTCCCGAAGCGTCAAGAGCAGCCGGTCGCCCGCTAGTTTCCACCGGCGACAGTGGGGGTGGGAGCAATTGCTTCTACCTGACGCCGGAAGGCGGTCCGAGGGATGTCGGGTTCATGATCGCAGACGGTCGCATTTCCAGGATCGATATTTGGAGGGAGAGCCGCATCACCACGCTGAGCGGCGCAGGGATCGGCGATACGGAAGCCCGAATCAAAGCACTCTATCCGGGAAAAATTCAAGTCAGCCCTCACAAATACGTACAAGGGGGGCACTACTTGACGTTTGTACCGCAAGACCGCTCCGACAGCAACTACCGCCTCGTATTCGAGACTGACGGCAATCGGGTCACTCAGTTCAGAGTCGGCAAACTCCCTGAAGTCGAATTTGTAGAGGGGTGTGCCTAAGCGCAAGGGAAAATCATTTACAACTGCTTTAGATGGCTGGAATAAGTTTGATAGGGTGCGTTACGCTTCGCGTAACGCACCCTACTTCTATTTGACAATTTCACTGCGAGAGGATTTGCCACTCCTCGCCGGACTGGGTGATAACTCTGCCGGTGCTGATGGAACAGCTCCCCACCGGCCCAACAGACTGTTGAGGAGAACATCTTGCTGAGCGCGGAATCCCTCCAAGTTTTCCCCTCCATTCATAATCGCCACCCAGACAGGGCCTTGCTTCTGAGTGGGCATCGCTCCCGCTATGGAAGCGACACTATTCAAAGTGCCGGTTTTCACCACCGATAGGGTGGGAATTTTGCGCTCCTTCAAAACACCCAAATCTTTGCCGGCAATTGCAAACACATCCGCCACGGTCATATTATACGGCTGCAGGTAGAGCTCTATTGCCTGAAATATGGCGACGGCGGCGCGGGGTGAAATCCGATTTTCTTCGCCCAAACCGGAGCCATTGATCAGCTGAATTTCTGCCGGGGGCACCCCCGCTGCGTCAGCCACTTTTCGCGCCACCACTGGAGCGCCGCCGGCAGCGTCTGCTAGCATTTGCGCCATCATGTTGTTGCTGTACATATTCATTTTTTTCAGCAATTCCGCAAGGGGGTACGAAAAATGGCGCACGAGAGGCTGCACGCTTTTCGGCGGTGAGGGCATCACTTTGACTGAACCCTCAATCTCCACTGCCGGTCGCGGCGTGCCCGGTGGCAAACTCTGGTGCTGGTTTTCGGCTTCCTCTGGCCAAATTTCACTGTCGATCCCTTGCTTGAGCAAATTCCCTGCTGTCAGCGGATTGGACTCAAAGTTCATGTAAAACTTGCCGGCAATTACCAAATTGCCTGTCACCCGCTTGACGCCCGCCTGATTTAAAATGTTGCCAATGGCGATGGCTTCCTCCCAGACAAAGAAAGGATCTTCACCCCCCTGAATCACCAAGTCACCCTGTAAAACCCCGTTTTGAATGGGGCCGGTTGCCCCAATTTGAGTGACAAATTGGTGGTCGGGGCCGAACTTTTGCAGTGCGGCGAGAGTGGTTGCCGCCTTTGTCACGGAAGCGGCTGGCAGAGGAACTGTGCCCCGGTAATCTGCTAAAAGAGTGCTGCCGGTTTGAATCCAGACGCCTTGATTTTCTTTATAAAACCCATCGGCTGCTATGCGGTTTATGAATTTCTGAACTTGGGCGTTTATTTCTGGATCGGGATTGCCGGGAGGCAGAAGCAACGGGGTTTTGAGCTTTTTGGCAGCCTCAGCGTTGCTGTCTGGCGGTTGGGAAGACTCTGACTGAGCGGATGCAGCTGTGACGTTGAGTGAGTCAGAAGGAGAGCAGCCTGAAACAAGTGCTAGCAGGGCTAGGGGGAGCGCTACAGTCAAACGAAGGGTTTTGAGCATTGCTTTTTTGGGGATTTATTCGGTTCTGGTGTTCTTGTCGCCCCTTTAGCAAGGAGTGAGGAGCTGTTAGTTCCAACCTGTCAAGGTTTCGCGGTTCAGGTGTGCCAGCAGCTTGTTGCGCCGGCATCAATCCTGGTGTGCCGGTGGCAACCCCCTGCTGAATGTGCCTAACTTGATAAAGTTTCACCGGCAATTCTGAGACTGTCTAAAACTGCTGGAGGTTCAACAAGGGCTGGCACTCAACCTAGGAATCCGGTTATTTTCGGAACATTCCAACTCGGCAAATATACTGGCCTAAAGGAATACCGTCAGCTTCCATTTCAGGAATTTTTTATAAAATCATATCACAATCCGAGCTCAACATCAGCGCTCTTGCTGCTGCTGCCCCGATGTTGAGCCCGGACGCCGAGCAAATTTCTCTGAATTTTTACACTATTTCTATTTTTATGTGCTATAATAGTCAGCCTTTAGAGCTGTTCCTGCTGCCATCCCCCAGGAATTTGCGGGGTGCGCTAGAAAGGCACCCCGCAGGCTGCGGCTAAGCCGCTCCGTAATAGGACGGCTCGTTACCGGGTTTCCATTTAATATTGCAGCCAATACTCGGCTTCTGATCGGGGGAAACTGGCCGGTCGGCTAGCACGGCATCGATAGCGGAGCGCAAATCAATACCTGTGACGGGCTGGTTATTGCTGGGGCGGCTGTCGTCGAGCTGCCCGCGATAGACCAGATGCCGGTTGGCGTCGAAGAGGAATAAATCTGGGGTGCAAGCTGCGGTGTAAGCTTTAGCTGTCTCTTGACTTTCGTCGTAGCAGAAGGGGAATGTGAATCCCAGCTCTTGAGCCATTTCCTTGAGCTTGTCGGGGGCGTCGTCGGGATAGGCGGCGGCGTCGCTGGCGCTAATGGCGACAATGCCGATATCCTGGCTTGCGAAGTCAGCGCCCATGCGGGCGAGTTCTGCCTGTACATGCTTGACGAACGGACAGTGCCGGCAGATAAACATCACCAGCAGGGCTTTCTTGCCTGCAAATGTGGCAAGCGTTACGGTCTGGCCAGACACGACGTCCGGCAGCTGGAAATCCGGCGCTTGGATTCCTAGCTCCAACATGGTTGAGGGGGTTAAAGCCACTGTATCCGCTCCTTTTGTTTGCGCAAATGGCGCTCCGATTGCCCCGGGCTTCGGCGCTTCCTTCCTCAGGATAGCGGGGGAGCTGCGGCACTGCAAGGGAATCAGCCGGCGGGGCGCACTCAGCTGTTCCCCGTCTCCGGCTGCCGGGGTTGAAATCTACCCTGAGGGGGATTCGCCACATACGCCCGGGCGATTAGATGGAAATCATCTGACCAATACAGAACAAGGCGATTGCCTGACGCACCTATGCCTGATTTCCCTCGCTACGATACCTCCATACCGACAGGGCTAATAACTCCCGCTAGTTTGAGTGTGGGTGCCACCACCGGCACCGAACTCATTCATCTGTCTGGTTCCTGCATGTCTGTCAGCCGGGTAGCTGTGGCAATCTCTCAGGCTATTGAGCAAATCGGGGGCACCTTGGTGCACAGCACCGCCGAAACCGACGGTTTGAACCGGCGTCTTTCCATCGAGCTGGTGCTGCCGGCACTTTCGAGACTGGAAGCGATTCGCAGCGCCATCCACTCCGCCGGCGGCATTATCGAAAGGCTTCAGATCGAGTATGGCATCCGCCGGCCCGCGAGCGAACCGGCAGCCGCCAACCCGCCACAACCCCTCAACACCTGGTATGAGTTCCGCCCCAAACCCTGCACCGGCTGCCGCTACTATCACGGCCAATACTATGCGGGCAACTTGCTGGTCTGCGCCATTCATCCCTATGGCCCAGATGGAGACAGCTGCCACGACCGGCAGGACTTTGATTTCTAGGATTTCTAGCTTAGGAGCCGCACAATTCTTAATATAAATTATTATATTTACATATATGTTTATTTTTATGTAAACTTTAATAAAAAAAATCAGGGAAAACTCGGTGTCTGAGCGGTGGCGCAATGATCTACGATCCCAAAAGAAAGATAAAGAAGTCGTAGACGGGTACTTGCGATGAACGCTGACCTGATGAACGCTCCGAGACCCTACTTTACCAGAGACGAACTTGTGCAGCGATACGCACAGGGCGCTAGGGATTTCAGTCGGGCCAGCCTGAGCAAAGCCGACCTGAGCCAAACCGACTTGAGTGGGGCATTTCTGAGTGGAGCCGGTTTGAGCAAAGCCAACTTGAGCGGGGCCAACCTGAAGGGAGCCAACCTCAGCGGAGCCAGCTTGAGTGGAGCCAACTTGAGTGGAGCCAACTTGAGCGGAGCTATCCTGACCGGGGCGCACCTGAACTGGGCAGACCTGAGCGGAGCCAACCTGGCTGGGGCCATCCTGACCAATGCAGACGTGAGTGGGGCCAACCTCAGTGAAGCTCAGCTGACTGGCAGCCAGCTGAGCCAAACCTACCTGATTGGGACAAATCTCAGAGGAGCTGACCTGAGTCAAGCCAACCTCAGTGGGGCTAGCCTGAGCAAGGCAGACCTGACGGAGGCCAACCTTCGCGGGGCCAACCTTCGCGGGGCGAAGCTGAAGCTGGCGAACCTGAACCGGGCCTCTCTAACTCAGGCCAACCTGACTGGCGCAGTCCTGAATTCCGCCAACCTCAGCGAGGCACACCTGAACGGGGCAACACTCAGGGAGGCGGACCTGTCGCAAACCAACCTGAGTCGGGCCAATCTGAGCAAGGCAGACTTGAGCAAAACAGACATGACCCGGACTTGCCTGAACCAGGCAAATTTGAGTGGCGTCAACCTGAGTGGGGCAGACTTGAGTGGTGCCAACTTGAGCGGGAAACTCCTGACGGGAGCGAACCTGAGTGGGGCGGACTTGAGTTTGGCTAACCTGAGTGGCGCGTATCTGATTCAAGCCAACTTGAGCGGAGCCAGCCTGACGGGAGCGAACCTGAGTGGGGCGCACATGATTGGCACCGACTTGAGTCAAGCCGATTTGAGTGGGGCTAACCTGCACAAAGCCAACGTGGTAAACGCAGAGCGGCACGGAGTCAAGCTGAAGGGAACCACCCTGCCGAATGGAAAAATCCACGAGTGAGCGGATTTTAGATTTTAGATTTTAGATTTTAGATTTTAGATTTTAGATTTTAGATTTTCGCTTACTGGCAGCGCCCGGACAATCGCTCTAGGGGCAATTTTCCCAGAGCGGTTTGTCTGCCATTGGCCGGCCAATTTTACCCTCAGCCATTTTGAAACGAATGGCTGTCTAATGCCGGAATGCCGGCTGCCATGACATAAGTAAACCATTAGGGGGTAGCTCACTCCACAACCCTGAGCAATCCCTTTTGCAAGCCGTCAAACACGCGGGCGATCAGCCTGCGATCTCCTGGGCTGAAGGAATCTTTAGAGAGCATGGCCTTCATAAACCGCTGCTGGTCGGCGCGACTTATTCTGTGACAGGCAAAGATACGATCGACTAGCTGTTCGATGGAAAGTTGGGGAGCGGTGGCTTGTGCTTGCATCGGACTCGATTAAACTTCTCTCTCTTTACTGTGACGCATCGAGCTCAAGCTTTGGGTGATTTCAATCAGGGGAAAACTGTGATATTTGTGTGGCAGTCAAGTGATGCAAATCTTAAGGAGAATGTGACGAAATACTTGGCTGTGAGTGATGCCGGTCACTGCAAGGGGAGCAAATCCTGCGGCTTCCCGCCCCCAAAGCGAGCGCCGGCAATCACATCCCGACTCAGGCGCTGTGAGACAGGCCGAACGCAGCCCTACAAGAGATGATGGCAAGCCGGTCTTTTAAAAAATCCTGTCCTATTTCGCACCTATTTCGGCTGTGCATCTGGGTGGAGTACAGTCTGGAGATCCCCCCAAACGGGGCGGGCACGGGGGCACCGCCCCTACGAAAGGGGGGCGCAAGAGAATCTTCCCCCCTTTTTAAGGGGGGGCTAGGGGGGGATCTAATATCTGTACCTCACTCGGCTGAAATCTGCTATATTTCGGCTGTGCGCTTGCGGCTGCTAAAGATACGGCTCATCCAAGTATCAGGAACCTCAAATCCAAAACTCCAACGGTTGAATTTTGTCGCATTGACGATACAGTGCCAAAATAATTTACTGGGTTCTTGTTCGATTTTAAAAAATCTCACTAACTTGGGCCTTTCAGGCAGAGTAACTAGCTCTTTTGTTTCCGGATTCATGTAGCGGAAAAAGGACTCACCCTCTCCGCCTAATTCGGCTGTGTCAAAATCAATCAGGTACATTCTCCAGCCCGGCTGGTTTTCATTCGTGTGCCAAACCCTGTAAGCCTTAGGCGGATACCACAAGCTCCCTGAAAACCTGATTTCAGCGTCAAAGAAGTTTTCCAGGCGTTTGACAAGCCTAACTTTGTCACTCAAATAGTCTTCATAAAGCGGATGTTCGACATGAAGATCCAAGTTGATTAAGTGGAAGTGGCGCTGAGTATATTCAGGTTCAGGGAGGGGGATTTTTGGATTAAAGCAGGGCTCCATAATGTCCGAATAGTGCTGCTGGAATTCCGGAGAAGCCGGGGAAAGAGAGGCAAAATTAAAATCGTCCTCTCGGAAGCTTTTTTCATACAGGTTGAGATCCACTGTACTGGGCTTAATTTTAAGGCTATCCAGATCTCGATCTATTTCCTCAAACCCTGGAATTTCGGAAAATTCAAATTCATAGTGGTAAAACTGCGAACCATTGGGGGACAAATCTGCTTCAGAGTTTTTTGACGCAACTGCTTGACTGTTGTTTGCCCCAACTTCTTGGCCACTGTCTGGGACGTAAGAATTAGAGGCTTCTGCTATGTCCTCCCGGGTAAAGCCGTAGCCGTACTGGGAGCCAAGCTTGATTAGCTCCTGAGTGCTGGTCATTGCCCGGATCTTCTCTTTCAACTCTTCCGTTTTGAAGATGGCTTGATAGAACTGGATAAAGGCTTCTTTTGACACAGGGTTTATCCTATGGGTTTTAATGATTTTTTTGATCGCATTTCAAGCAACTTTTGCACTGGTGGGGCTAAAGCCCAACTACAAACGGCGGAATTCATCAAAGTTATCCCCAGCCAGTTGCCGGTTCCACCTAGTGAGACTTGGCCTGTTTAGTTCTGGTAGCGCCACCCTTCATGATGCAGTAACTCTTGATGCAGTTGCTCGCAAACACCAGGAGCGAGGAAGTCGTCCATGACAGCGTAATTGTAGGGCGAAGAAGCTTGATAGGCTTCTAGAACTGATTGCCAGTCCCGCTGAGCGAGCGTCTCTTGACTCACCTTGACTCTCCTTTCTTTAGGTTGAATCGTCCTTTGCAGCTAAATCGGTTGAGAGATTATTTTACCACCGGCGGCGGATCGAGGTAGGGGTAGGGTGCGTTCCCTCGCGCGGGAACGCACCTCCATCGGGAAGGGTGGGATAGGGAACGCACCCTACGAGTCTTTCTTGAGGTTGAATCGTCCTTTGCAGCTAAATCGCTTTAGAGATTATTTTACCACCGGCGGCGGATCGAGCAGCAGAGGTGAGGGAACGCGCTGCGGATGAGCTAAACGCAAAAAGTGCGCGCCAATCCCAGCCAGTCCCAGCATTAAACCGGCATACACATCGCTCCCACCGGCACCGCAAATCCAGCGACGGGCCTTTTCAAAATTGCGCCACTGCGCCTGCGCTTGCACGTTGGCTTCCATCTGCAAATAAGGCTCGTCCCTCAGCAGAGCCACCCGCAGCAATAGCTCGGCGTTCCCCGCTTTCCCGTGACACAGCGAATCATTTCCCAATTGGCTGAAATTCCGCAAAGTGGCATTGAGCGCCATGTAAGCATCGCGCAATATCGCGTCGTCAGTTTTCCCCAAAGCCGCCCAACTGGCAATCCGGCTCAAACCAATCCCCGCCGCACCGCTGCACCAGGCATTCGCAAAATGCAGCTCATCCGGGTTGCCTGTCATCACTGATTTCCGCAAGTCATACCAGTCGCGGTGTTCGGAGTCGAATTGGCTCGCTTCATAAGCAAAAGCTTGCCGTCCCGCCGCAATATATTCAGGCTGATTCGCGTAACAGCCCAGCATAATTAGCGCCCAACCAATCCCGCCGGCTCCGTGAGAAAATCCTGTCAAATTCCCTCGCACTAACTCCGGTGGATTGTGAGGCCAACTCAGCGTGTCGTTCTCGCTCTTCGCGTGCTGCAGTAAGTGTTGAGCGCACTGGTGAGCCACATCGATGCCCTGACCGGCAGTCGCTCCTGCTAAACCCAGCATCACGGGAATAATCCCAGCGGCACCAATCAGAATGTCGAAGTACCTGTCCTCACAGATGCGCGGTTTCAGCTCACCCGTCAAGCTCACAGCCAAATCGAGCAGAGCCGGTTTCTCCCACAGCACAGCCAGGTGCGTCAGCAAGTAAATCAACCCCGCCACACCTTGGTACGCTCCAATCAGTGCGGTATTGCGGTGCTCTATGGCATATTCCAGGGCTCGCTCCGCCACTTGGCGAAATTCTGCCTGGGGTTCAATCGCATCCAGGTAGGCCAAAAATAGGCAAATTCCCGCTGTCCCCTCGTACAGATCGCCACTGATATCCGCGTGGCGTTTCCCCAAAGCTGTATATTCATACGTTTTCCAGGGAGCCTTGCTGCCGGCAGGTTGGAGTAACTCGCACAGTTGCCAGCCTATTTGCTTGGCGTAATTCACCGCTGAAGCAATGAAATAGGGGCTGTTAATCTCCTCGGCGGACAAGCTGGCATAGATGTACTGGTTTTGCCGGATGCGGCTCTCTGCCGATAATTTCTCAATCCGCCTGACTGCATTCTCCAAGGGCGACATCGCCAGAGCGTCCGGCAGTGACAGCTGGTAATTATAAACCAACTCATTGCTGCCAGCCGCCTTGGCTGTGAAAATCGGCACGTCTAATTGCCACATAGCCGCCACTTCCAGCTCTGCCAGCTGACCGCTCTTGTCCCACTCCCGCCGGTGCTCCAGCAAACTGCTGAAAATCAAATCCACTTCCAGTGGCTCGGCGAGGCATTTTGGATGCCGGGCTGAAATCATTAATTTGGTATACGCTTGCGTCCCCCAGTTGATAAAGCGCACCAGTGAGGGGGCGAATAATTCTTTTAGCTCGGTTATGGCTTGAGTGGGGTTTTCTTGAAACCAGTTATAAACCCGGTTGAACCCCCCCACAATAGAGTCTTTATAATCCTGGGGACTGACCAGCTGACCGCTGTAATAAATGCGATTTGTGGCTTCTCCCTCAACCCGAACGCCAACTTGATGCTGCACCCCCACAGCGAGTGACATGCGGTTCTGGTTAATTTGGGGCACAGCAAATGGAACCTCGTATGATTCGCCGCCGCTGTAGGCGCTCAGCTTCATCTCGCTGCCAGCACCGTCCCCACTGGCGCGCGGCCATTCCAGCATGACGGTTTTAAACACGGAATCAAACACTGTATCCAGCATTTTTTCCTGACCGCGCGGCACCACTTCCAAGACGGTTTCGCAGTCGCAGATGAAGGCGTTTCCCCTGGCTACCAGAATGTTTTCATAATGCAGGTCGCCACCGCCGAGTGTGTGGAAGATGCCTAAATATCCGCCCAGCTGCCGGTAGAACCTCTCGACTTCCCTCTCGCTCTCCATGTGGTTTTGACCGGCAGGGATAAACTCTGCGTAGCCATACCCATCTTTACACAGCACTTTGTAAGTCGCAAATTCAACGACTCCCTCTTCAGTCAAATTTTCCAACAAGCCTTGCAGCGCCGCTTCCGATTTAATGCAGCGGGGCTTGTAGACGAGAGTCGCCGGTTCGGAATTCCCTAACTCCAGTTCGACGAGGACGACGCTTTTGCCCCCCGCATGGCTGTCAGATTTCCCCAACTTGAACGATTTGATTTCCGCAATTTGCCCGCCTCCAAAGAACGTGGCACCTATTTCATCCCGATCGGCGGTCAGCCGGCGCAGCACTTCTTCGCCAATGTCGCAGACAAAAGAGGTGACTTGAGCCAGCCAGCGCCCCAGCACGGGAAACTTGCAATAAAAGCGATGGTAGTCGAGTTGGTTGCCAAAATTCTGTTCCAGGTAAGCAATATAAGCATTTGGCCCTTCAGATTTGGCGATCTTGTTTTTAGCGCAGTAAACATTGATATCCGCTTCCAGCGCCCAGGCTAAAGCCATTTCAAAGCGATTGAGCAGGTGAAGCTGAATATCAGTCACCACTTGCGAATTAATTTTATGGGTGCCACCGGACAGATTGACCGCCTCGCACACGGCTTGCAACCTTTCGCCAGCCAGCCGCAGGAAGGGCTCGCAAACTTTTGCAAAGTTTCCGTAATAAATCTCGGGCTCGTACCAGCGACTTCCAGAAAACTTCTGTTGCGGCAAGTCTAGTGTGGCCAGCGCTGCTTGATAAACGCTCAGCCACTGGCTGTGGGGTTTGATAAACTCTAGCTTTTCCGAGTCAGACAAGTTTTCCCAATTTAATTCATATAACTTGTACTCGATTAACCGCTTTTCCAGGGTTTCCTTTACCGATATATCTACCGTTCCAGCCTCATAAGACTCTTTGAAGGGCCGCACAGCTAATTTGCCAGCCAATTTCTTGAGGTTCCAGCTATCCAAAGGGCTGAGCTGTGCGGGAAATGCCGCCGGTGCCGAGCGCTCTGCTAACTGTTTTACAATGAGAGTGCGCTCTGACAAGTTGCTGGCGCGACAGGCCATGTCCAGAAAAGCAGAATTATCAAGCATCGCAAGCAAATTACAGCTGGTATAAAACTCATCTTAACTGGGCTAGCATCCCACGGTTAAATAGTGTGATGCTAGCCTGTAAACGTAAACATCCTCTCCTACCAAGTTAGGATAGATAGGAGCTTCCCCAGATATGAAAAGGCTTTACTGCCGCCTTTTGCAATCCAAAATCCCAAATCCAAAATCCAAACTTGGTATCAGGCTATTGCCTGAAAACTGATGTTTGCGCCTAAATTATTTCGTTGCCCCGTCACAGACTATGGTAATAACACCGACGCTACAGGTGGCCCCGCACTGTGCGACTATATTTAATTCACCCAAAGCATCGTCGAGCAACTCGAATACCGACTGCGACTGCTTTTCCACTGCTGCCGGCAGCGCGAGTTCCGCACCGGCTGGAATCCCAAAAGCTTCCGGATTGGCCAAAAGCTCGTCGCGGAAATCGGCATCAATCGCCGCCTGCTGGAATAACTGTTCGAGGTAAGTGACAGACGGTTTTTCGAGAGTAATAGACATCAACTTTTTCTCCAATATTTTACAGGTTGCTTGATTATTAGTCGGCGGTCTGTCACGGGAATAAAAAAAGTTCCTTTGAAGACTCGGAATCACCCTGTAAAGCCATCTCAGCTCTGGCAGAGACAGTTCATTGCTGCCTGTCCCACCTAGTGGGGCTTTCTCTCTAGGACTTTGGCTGGACGCTCAGCTTTATCTTCAGCTTATCTTGGAGAGCTACAAGCTATCCCGTCAAAGTGAGAAGGGCTATAAAACTCCTCAGAACTGGGCTAGCATCACACTATTTAATAGTGTGACGCTAGCCTGGAAACATCAGATTTCAGGCTATAGCCTGAAATCTGATGTTTGCGCCTAAATTACTTCGTTGTCCCGTCACAGACGATGGTAAAAGGGCCGAAGCTACAGGTGGTCGCGCACGCTACGGCTATATTTAATTCACCCAAAGCGTCGTCGAGCAACTCGAATACCGACTGCTCCTGCTTTTCCACTGCTGCCGGCAGCCCAATTTCCGCACCGGCTGGAATCCCAAAAGCTTCCGGATTTGCCAAAAGCTCGTCGCGGAAATCGGCATCAATTGCCGCCTGCTGGAATAACTGTTCGAGGTAAGTGACAGACGGTTTTTCGAGAGTAATAGACATCAACTTTTCTCCAAAAGTTAACTTTTTTTCTTGTTACTATTGGGAGTTTTCTCCAAGAGTTTATTTTAAAACTCGGCACCCCCCAGAACATCTCAGCAATAGCTGAGACAGTTTATTGCTGCCAATCGCACCTAGTGGGGCTTTCGCTCTAGGACTTGGTCTGGACGCTCAGCTTGATATTCAGCTTATCTTGGAGAGCTACAAACTCTTTAATGGCTGCTGACATATTGTCTGAATTATTTTGCCAGTCCACCAATTTCTGTTCGTCTTCTGTCAGTCCTCCCTGAGCCAAGAGAGACTCCAACCAGGTTTTCAGGCCATCCGCACTTGTATCTGTAATTGCAGAAACTTGGCTTGTGGTCTGGCTTTCAGCAGCCTGTAACGACGCTTCCATAAACTCCCGCAGCTTGCTTTCGGGCGACAGACATAAAAACATCGCCATCAGCATTTGGATTTGCCGAATCTCGTCAGTGCTTTGAACTTGGGTCATGGCAGTTGCGCCTCCCTATTCACTACGCTTACTAACTTACTGCAGCCAAATCCTGATGACAACTTTTTGGCTGGGTTTGTAATAAAACTTAATATTCTCTCATTTTCAAGCGGTGCTGCGGGGCAAACCTATCTAAAGGTTATTGGCAAAAAGCCCGTTATTGGCTTAACGTAGTAAGTTTGTTTGTGCGATTTTAAGTGGGTAAGCAGAAGTGCTTACGGCGGGACATGTCGCCCGCTCAAGCAGTACGCTTTAACCGAGAATTTGCGGCTTTACTTGCGGTGGAAAATCCCTTTTTTGGGCACAGCGGCGGGAGTGGGGCGTGGGAAATCGGCTAAACTCCGCGCTCTTGGCTCTTTTTGGCAGCTGAAGGACTCCAACCAACCCCCACCGGTGATGGCCTCGCCAATGTCCCACACCTAAATCTTCCTAAAGGAAGATGCTAGTAATGAATAGCTGGAGTTATTGCGTTTTTCATTCTTTGTGAGGTACTGAGAAACCCGGAAGAGGGCGGTCTCCGTGGGTGGCCCGCCCCTACGAAACGGGGTTTCAAAGGGCTGCTTCATCCCATTGAAAACTGCTATCTAAGGGCGTTTCTTGTCGCCGGCACCAGAAAGCCGGTTTTTCGGTGGCAGCAGGGCTTAACAATTGCTTTATAAACACGATCTCAGTCGCTGCCGGTGACTCAGGATTTGCGGATTCAACCGGCTCCCTGAGGGGTAATAGTCATAAGGGGTAAAGCCCCCCATTTATGGCAAATTCCCTCCCACCGGCGGGGGAAGTCCTGACAAAATTGTTTAATGTTTAATGTCTTTAATCTTTAATATGTAATTCACGGCAGCCGGCAGGCGTCAGCCTTGGACTGTAAGGCGTGGCAGAGGGCGCTTGTCCGGTGAGGATCGCCTCCCCTTGAGGGCCGGTCGCCCACCCAGTCGCTCCCACAAGGGTAGGGGGTGAGGGGCTGAGGGGCTGAGGCGGTGGAATGGGGAGCATCCCGCTGCATGCAAACAAGCCGAAATCAATGCGATAATAATTTCAGCCGGCGGCAGGAGAAGAATATTTTTGGCCAGCTGAATCCCGGCAACGGGATTGAAAAACGGGATTGAAAAACGGGATTGAAATAGCCGTGCCGCCGGCTGGCAGCGCCCCATCAATATTGGAAACCGATCCGCCAGTCACCCGCGTGAAGATGTTCTCAATATCCGGGGCGCTGTTGAAAAAAGCCTCGGTGCCGGTGGGCGAACTGTTCAAAGCTGTGAGAGAGATTGCCACCGGCTCGCGTGCCGCCGGCCCAGGCGGCGACGGGGGCCGCCCCTACAGGCCCAGAGGGGGTGACGGTCGAACTCACCGGCTTGCGTCCTGTCCGGTACGATTTGCGCCCCAGGCGGCCACGGGGGCGGGCGGCCACGGGGGGCGGGCGGCCACGGGGGGCCGCCCCTACCGGCTCCCTCCCAAAGGCGCGACAGGAGAGGGGAGGGCCAGTCCGCACAGGGCAACACTGCCGGCGCTGCCCTGTTGAGAAGCAACCTTTTTCAATTTCAATCCCTCACAGGGATTCACACAAACCAATGCCGCACGTTCTCTATATGATTTCACATTCCCAGACGCTGCGGTGTGTTCTGCCGGGCGTGAAAACCGCTCCAGCTCAATTTTTCCGCCTGGAGAGTGCCGCAATCTACCCCCAAATTCGATCGCTGAATGCTAGACTCAAATTAATATAACCCAAGTTGCTACTTACCAGTGAGTCAGGTGAGATCCCCCCCTAGCCGGGCGGGCACGGGGGCACCGCCCCTACAAAGGGGGGGAAATGCTCAAAGCCCCCCTTTTTAAGGGGGGTTTGGGGGGATCTAGATGCAAAGACCTTGTAGGTAGCAACTTGAGTTAATATAAAGCCAGTCAGCTCTGCTGTGGGTTGGGCCTCGCCGGCCCCACTTGCTAGCCCTAAACTCAGCCAAAACAGGTGCGACCGATGGGAAATTCCGTAGCCGTAAATAGTGACAGCTTTGAAGTGGAAGTCTTCCAAAAGTCTTTTGAAAAGCCGGTGCTGATAGATTTTTACGCCAACTGGTGCGGGCCTTGCCAAATGTTAAAACCGATGCTGGAAACACTGGCTCGCGAGTGTGACTTGGTTGTGGCTAAAGTGAATATAGATGAAAACCGGCAATTGGCTCACGATTATGGCGTGGAGGGAATTCCGGATGTGAGATTAATGAATCGGGGCGAGATTCTCGACAAATTCGTGGGGGTGCTGCCAGAACCCCAACTGAGAGAGTTTTTGGCTCAGCACAACATCAAGTCTGAAATTGAAACGGTCCAGGACTCAATTATAGCAGACATCTCAGCTGGGAATACAGCCAAGGCAGAAGAGACGCTGACATATTTGCTGGACAAGTATCCAGAGAACCGAAGGCTGAGGATAGAAGCGGCTAAATTTTTTATCGATGTGGATAAGCTAGAGGTAGTCGAGCAGTTATTAGCGCCGATTCAGGAGGATGATAAAGAATACTTTGCCGAAGCCCGAGCGGTAAAGCAGCTGGTGGCTTTCAAGCAAGAGTCCAAAAATCCAGAACTGAACAGCGAACTGGACAAATTGTTCTGGAAGGGTTCCTGCTGGGCGCTGGAAGGTAACTATAAAGAAGCCTTGGCAGCATTTCTAGAGATTGTCCGGGAAGACAGGAGTTATAAAAACGACGGTGCCAGAAAGGCGATGCTGTCTATTTTTGACTTGCTGGGCGGCGAGCATCCCTTAACGCAAGATTACAGGAAGCAGCTGGTGACGGCGCTGTACTGACCGGCTGCAGTAGGGTGCGTTCCCTCCCAGAGGGAACGCACCTAAACGGGAGCATCCCATTTTTGTAAACCCATCTCTTGTAGGACAGGCGTCTCGCCTGTCCCCGAGCTATTTTTCAGGCGCAGGCGAGACGCCTGCGCTACAGAAAATGAATACACTTACAAAATCGGGATGCTCCCACCTAAACAGCCTCTTCGCACAACTGGGACACTCCCGCACTCACCGGCTGCCGGTGCGGGCCACAAAATGGCCGGCAGTGGGGTGCGCCATTAACGCACCCCACGGTTTGCCAGCATTCCATGCCCCTCCAGGGCATATCGGACTGTCTTGCCGGTAGGATAAAATAACTAGGCGAACAAAACTTAACAGCGCAGGGAAACTTCGGTGAAAGTCCGAGGCTGTGCGGCAGCTGTGAGCGAGGCTATTCTCGCAAGTCAGAATGCCTGTCTGTTAC
Source organism: Oscillatoria princeps RMCB-10 (assembly GCA_019359235.1). Classification (GTDB taxonomy): domain Bacteria; phylum Cyanobacteriota; class Cyanobacteriia; order Cyanobacteriales; family Oscillatoriaceae; genus Oscillatoria; species Oscillatoria princeps. The sequence goes on along the minus strand of JAHHHT010000032.1, from coordinate 34,083 downwards.
TTGTCCCCTCGATTTCCTGCCTCGCACGGGAAAGGAACTTAATCTTAATGCCTAATTTGAATACAACTGATTCGACTGGACTGGAATCCCCAACTGCGGAGTTCGAGTCGCTGCAATTGCCGCCCCTGCCGGTGTTGCGCCCGCTGCTGCTGATCGGTCACGGGACGCGAGATGCGGATGGACGTCAGGGCTTGTTAGATTTTGCCGCCACCTACAGCGCCTTAGATCCCTCCCGCCCGGTGGTGCCTTGTTTTCTGGAACTCACCGGCCCTACCATTCAGGAAGGCGTAGACCAGTGCGTGGAGCAAGGCTATACGGAAATCTCAGTGCTGCCGGTGCTGCTGTTTGCGGCGCGGCACAATAAGTTTGACGTTACCAACGAGCTAGACAAAGCGCGGCTGCGCCACCCCGGGCTCAAGTTTCACTACGGGCGTCATTTTGGAATTGCGCCGGCAATTGTCGATTTGTGGCGCGACCGGCTGGCTGAGCTCGACACCCCGCAGTGGAGTCGCTCAGAGACTGTGCTGCTGTTTGTCGGGCGCGGTTCGAGCGATCCCGACGCCAATGGCGACGTTTACAAAATGGCCCGCATTCTCTGGGAGGGCAGCGGCTACCCAACTGTGGAAACCTGCTTTATCGGGATTACCCACCCCCGCCTGGAAGAAGGCTTCCGTCGCGCTCGCCTCTACCAGCCAAAGCGAATTATCGTTTTGCCGTATTTTCTGTTCACCGGCGTCTTGGTGAAAAAGATTTTCGACATTACCGCCCAACAGCAGGAGCTGCACCCAGAGATTTCCTTTGTGTGCTTGCCAGAAATGGGAATTCAGCCCCAGCTGCTGACTTTACTGCGGGAGCGGGAAATTGAAACTCAGCTCGGAGAGGTGCGGATGAATTGCGAGATGTGCAAATTCCGGATAGCGGCTGTTGCTAATGGCGCTAATGGGCACAGTCACGAGCATCACCATCACGGCGAGCATGGAAACGGGCACCACCACCATCACCCTCATGGAAGTGGCCATCATCACCATCACGGCGGTCACGATCACTCCCACGCGCCGGCAGATCCGTATGCAGATTTAGGGGAGTACCACCAGCGGATTTGGCAGGTTCCTTAGTAAATAAAAGTAGGGTGCGTTCCCCAAGAGGGAACGCACCCTACTACAATGGCAATAGGGGAGCCGGTATGACCTAATTGGGTGTGCAATCAAACCCTAGAGGCCCGTATGGTAAAGAATCTTGAAGCCCTCTTAAAAAATCTTAGCTTATCCAAGAAGTTCACTCTCCTGCTGAGTCTGGTTTTCCTGGGAGGGGTTGCTGTGAGTGGCGTGGCTTTGGCCAATCTTCTGAATCAGAGGGCTGCGAATGAAATTACCTCAAAAGCCATGATTCTGATGGAGACGATAAACGGCGTTCGGGATTACACTAACCTTCAAGTAAAACCGGAATTAAAAAGCCGGTTGACCACCCAAGAGTTTGTCCCACAGCTTATTCCTTTCTACTCGGCGCGTGAGGTTTTTGAAAATTTTAGAGAATCTCCAGAATCCCGGGAATTTTTCTATAAGGCGGCGATGGAAAATCCCTCTAATATGCGGGATAAAGCCGATCAGTTTGAAGCTGGTATTATAGAGCTTTTCGACTAATTTAATGAATTCTTCATAGTTGGGGGCCTTAGCATTGGGGATATAACCGGCATCCCCTGCAATATGCGAAGCAGCTTGGCTCATCGCTGTCTTGATTCTCTCCTGTTGCTTTGGCTCTAAATTAGGCGCGAGGAGTACAACCCCGGTGGGAATCCCCCGACTGGTGTGGGCAATCCGAAACTTGGTTTGGCTAAATTCCGTCTGCAGGCTATTAAACTCATCCTGAGACAGAGCACCGGCATCGACCGTGCCAGAACTTATCCATTCCAGAACCGTTTTGGGAGTTGGCGCAAAGCGCACCTCTGCTAGGGTTAAACCGTACAAGTAATACAGGGGCAGATAATAGCCGGCAGCAGATCCGGGCTCTCCCAAGGCAATGACTTTCCCACCCAGATGTGCTATTGTTTTGATGGGGCTATCTTCTCGGACTGCGATGACGGAGCGTAAATTGCTCACTCCTTGCATGGGAAACAGGGGGATGTACTGCTTTTGAGCGATGGCAATGGCTGCCAAACCAGGAGGAGCAAACACGACAGACCAAACTTGACGCTGAATTTTTTCCAGAGCGTTCAATTCGTTATAAGCCGGCTCGATCTCAACGATGCTGTTGGTCTGCTGCGCTAAATAGTCCTTAAAGCGCTCATACTTGTCTAGAGAGCGGGAGCCGGTATCATAGCTCACTACACCCACAATCAACCTTCCGATAGAAGTTGGTTCAGTCGGTTGACATCCTGTCAATACCCACCCGCTCAATAAGAATAACTGCGCTAGCAGCAGCCGGCGTGAAAACATAGGTTTTATGAAGCAACAACTAGAGCTCGCGGGACTTTCACCGAAAACAGAACCGCCGGCACCCCTGCGGTGTGGGGCGGCGCGAGGTTCACGCACTACTTCGGCGGAGTGTTCTGGCGGAACCCACCCTACTTTTGCGGAGATAGGGCAGACGGCGGTGGGCTTTGTGCCCTACCCTTTAGGATAGGTGATACTTGAGTGGGATGATCTCTACCTAACTGCTTATTTAGAACCGCGAGCAACGCTATGTCTCAAGAATTTACCGTTGGTAGCAAAGTCCGAGTGGTGGCGCAGCCGCCTTACGTTAAAACTGCTGAGCCGAAACCGATGCTGCGCCCGCCGAATGTGATTCGGATTGGCGAGGAAGGGGTGGTACTCGACCGGCGTCCTGGTGGATACTGGGGCGTCCGCTTTGCCAAAGGAGCTTTCCTGATGGAGAGTCAGTATATCGAGGCGGTGGGGGGATCTCCAGACGCCGCCGGCGCTGAAGAGCCGGCTCCACCGGCACTGTAGTGGGCGGATGCCGGTGCGGTGGAGAATCGACGGTGAAGTGTGTGGGGAGGGTGCCGGTGGAAGTTGAACCAGAGCTGATATATTTTACGATTAAATGATTTTCACAAATTCCCGACTTTAGACTGGTTTTGTATATATGCTTTCTTCCGGATATTAGTAAATTTGCCTGTTTGGGGCACCGCTGCGGTGCGGCAAATCTGCTTTTCGGGGTGAAATTGCCCCGGCTCGGTCACCGCTCACCGGCACCGGCACCTGACCACTCCACTCCAAGACCCCACTCCACGGCCATTTTTCGGGGCGAATGACTATAAATGAGATAATTTACGATTAAATGATTTCCACAAATACCCGACTGAAGACGGTTTTTGTATATATGCTTTCTTCCGGATATTAGGTAATTTGCGTTTCGGCTGCCATGTACAGATCCCGCTCACGCCCTGCTTTGCCCACAAGGGGCCGGTCATTCCCCATGAAAGAGAGAAATTATTCCCCCTCCCCGCGAGCGGATGCTGTTGGCGAATCCGTGAAGCGCGACGCGCCAGATTCGACCGTACACGCCTCTTATATCATGTCCAGTCAATTTCCCGCTAATTAATTTTTCTATCCCTCTACCTCTTTCTTCTTCGATCTTGGCGTACTTGGCGTCTACCCTGCGGGAAGCCGCTGGCGCGTCTATGGCGGTTCATTATTAAAGTAAATCAACCAGACGTAATATTATCCCCCCTCTCGACCAGGGTACGGGGGAGAGACATAGGGTGGGATAAGACCCCATATCAATTCGCCAACAGTCTCCGAGCGGGGCGGGGGTTAGGGGGTGGGGTTGGGCAAGCTAAACCTTGCAACCAACTTGGCGGAGAGATAGGATAGTGGCGGAGGCGTGCTTGGCCACGATGTCTATCTCAGCTGCAGTGTTAAACCGGCCAATGCCAAACCTGACCGAGGCCATTGCCAGCTGTTGCGAACGCCCCAGCTCCTGCAAGACGTGGGAGGGAGCGGTTTTTGCGGAGCTGCAGGCTGCGCCAGAAGAAACCGCCACCACCGGCTGCAATCCCAGCAGCAAGGCTTGCCCATCCACCCCAGCGACGCTGATGTTGAGGTTTCCAGGCAGCCGCTGGGTTGGATGGCCATTGAGAAAAATATCTCCCAAGGGAGACAAATGTTCCCAGAGGCGCTGGCGCAACTGGGTGAGGCGCTCCCTCTCGGATTCCATTTCTTCTAGCGCCAGCTCTGCCGCTTTGGCCAACCCGACAATTTGCGGCGTGCACAGGGTGCCCGAGCGCATCCCCCGCTCGTGTCCGCCGCCGTGCATCTGGGGGGCGAGGCGGACTCTGGGGTTGCGCCGGCGGACGTAGAGGGCACCGACGCCTTTGGGAGCGTAAATCTTGTGACCTGTCAAGGAGAGCAAGTCAATGTTCATCGCTCCCACATCCAGGGGGATTTTGCCCAGCGCTTGGGCGGCGTCGCTGTGGAAGAGGACGTTTCGCTGGCGGCAGATGGCCCCAATTTCTGCCAGGGGCTGGATAACGCCTATTTCGTTATTGGCCGCCATCACGGAAACCAGAATGGTGTCGGGGCGGAAAGCTCGCTCCAGTTCCGCTAAATCAATAAGCCCGTCACCGCCCACCGGCAGGTAAGTCACCTCAAATCCCAGGGAAAGCAAGTAGCGGCACGGGTCTAGCACTGCACTGTGTTCCGTTTGCACAGTTATGATGTGACGCCCTTGGCTGAAATACGCCTCAGCCACACCTTTGATGGCGAGATTGTTCGCTTCTGTCGCGCCGCTTGTGAAGACTATTTCTTCGGATGTGGCGCTGATGGCGTCTGCGAGGGCTGCCCTTGCTTGTTTGATGGCGGCTTCCGCTTCCCAGCCGTACTGGTGGTTGATGCTGGCGGGATTGCCGAAGTGCTGGGTGAAGTAGGGCGTCATGGCGGCGAGCACCCGCTGATCGACGGGGGTTGTGGCGTGGCTGTCGAGGTAGATGGGTTTGTGTGACATGGCGGGCTTTTGAGGGTGGGCTGCCCAGATTATATTTGCAGAAAACTTGGCCGGTGGGGGTTGAGGGGTGAACCGCACCCAGGCCCGGGGTTGCCGCCTGTTGGGTGGCGGCCAGTTCGGCCAGCCCGTCGCGGAATAATTTTTAACGGGTGGGGCGAAACCCAATGCCTACCGCTGTAAGGGCGGAGGGGCTTTTATTATAACCCTTTTTTGTTCCACCGTAAAGGCCGGTTTACAAAAAACCTCCGTTATGGCATAAATATCACAGGCAATTCCCGCCCCTGGTGGGAGGAACCCTCGCACAAACCTTTGCTATACCATAGATATCTCTCTAGAATCCGGCCCCTACTAATAGCCCGCTTTCAACGGGTGCCACCCATCACCAAGCAGTGCGCGAGGTTGTTGACAGAAGACCTGCGAAAAGGTATAATAAAATACTGCATCCAAGGGGGGAATCGCGCTTGTGATTCAGGCCGCTGAGAATTTCGGCTTTTCGCTGAAATAGCAAGGGCGCACCAGGGGATAGCTGTTTATCTGGACTTTGAGGAGTTTCGGGCTTTTGCGGTGGGTTACTTGATAAGTTTTGCATTAGCCACCCCCGCCGGGCTGGCGCGTCAGGCAATAGCGCCGTTTCAGGAGCAATTGGAAGCTGCTGGTGAGGCCAGAAGGCTGTCGTGTTTTGGGGGTTTTGGGCAGTTAAGGTTTATGCAGAAGCTCGTTCGTTCAGCAACTCGTACCGCTTATTTGATAGAATTGGGCTGCAATATCTGAGAACATGGAATACGCACGAACGGCAATCGCTCTCGGCAGCAATCTTGGCGATTCCCGCGCTATTTTGGAGGCTGCCCTGGAAACTATCGCCCAAACCCCTGGAATTACTTTAGAAAGGCGCTCCAGCTGGTATGAAACGGTGCCTGCCGGGCCGCCGCAACGGGACTATATCAATGGCTGCGCTTTGCTGCGCGTCAGTCTTCCGCCCCAGGAACTGTTAGAAACGCTGCTGGAAATTGAAGCGAAATTTGGTCGCGTCCGCCAAGAGCGCTGGGGTGCGAGAACTCTCGATCTGGATTTGTTGCTTTTTGAGGATTTAATTGTGGATACGCCGGCGCTGCAGCTGCCTCACCCGCGCCTGAGGGAGCGAGCATTTGTACTTATGCCTCTGGCTGAGATTGCCCCGGATTGGAGCGAGCCGGCATGCGGCGAGACGATCCGCACCCTGCTACAGGGGGTAGACTGTTCAGGAGTGCGCCGGTTGAGTGGGTAAGTTTGCCCGGTCGGGCGCGGAACGCCGGGGTTTCGCTTGGCAACAAGAAATGCGCGTGTTTAAATGCGCTTTAGCACAAGCGGCTTTCAGCAACCTAACCGGGGAGTGAAACGGGGGTTGATTTGCAGTATGATTGTCTGAACGTGGATGCGCGAATTTACTTATGCCACTTGGACAAGAACCCCCGACCGTCTTAAAACAGCGACTGTCCTACCGAGGACGCAAATTTGGCTTTGAAGTCACCAGCCTGCGTTTGCCCAACGGTGCCGAGGGCGACTGGGAGTGCGTGCGCCACCCGGGCGGCGCTCTGGCTGTGCCGGTGACACCGGAAGGAAAATTGATACTGTTGAGGCAGTATCGGTTTGCCGCGCAGGGGCGTTTGCTGGAGTTCCCCGCCGGCACTTTGGAACCGAACGAAGATCCAGCTCAGACGATTGAGCGCGAAATTGAGGAAGAAACGGGCTATCGCGCTCACAAGTGGAGAAAATTGGGAGAATTTTTCCTGGCTCCGGGCTATTCAGATGAAATCATATACGCCTTTCTGGCGGAGGATTTGGAACGCCTGGATACGCCTCCGAGTCAGGATGCTGATGAGGATATAGAAACGGTTTTGCTCACTCCAGAGGAATTGGAGTCAGCTATCCTTGCCGGAGAGCCGGTGGACGCAAAATCGATTTCTAGCTTTTTCCTAGCCCGTCCGTTCTTGAAATCCTAATGCTTTACGCAAGGAGGAAGGGTATGATGTTCGCACGTCAGTTCTGTTTAGTTGCGGCTGCAATTATTTCGGGAACAAGTTTTGTTACTGACGTGGCTTTCAAGGAGGTTCGCGCTCGGTCGATACCATCCGATTCCAAACCGTTGAAACAGACAAAAGTGGGTCAGAATAGGATAATCAATCAGCTGAGCAGTGAAAAATACAGGTGCTCTACGGATATTGCGGGAAACCCGGGCGCTTACACGGTGGCGTTTGAGATAGTGCCGGCAGAGGCGTACAATAAGGAATTGCCGATAAGTGCCGAGGTTTTGTCTCCTGAGAGTGCGAGAAATGGCCGGGTGACAGCTCGCTTTGTAGAGCAAGGACAGACCGGAAAATTCTTTGAAGGGAATTACCAGGGACAGATTCTGCAAATCGTTGTTTACTCTATGGGCAGTTTGGGTGTTTACTTAGATGGAAACGGGGGAAGGACTGAGTGCAGGAAGCTCTCGACTTGAGAAAAAATAGAGGGCTTGAGCTGCCGGTGGGAGAGGCAGCGGGTGGCGGCTTGGAAGCTAGTTGACGCGCCGAGGATTCCGCAGTATAATAGTTTCAGCAGCAGCGCTACTAGAGCGCCGGTCTTGCTATACCAGAAACCGGGTTTCTTTGGATAAAAGCAAGAAAATTCGGGCCTTCTAGCTCAAAGGAACCGGGTTTCTTACCGCTTCAGAAGAATGCAAGACAGGCTCTCAAGCTGAGGACAAACATTAACAGCGGTGAGATTATGTTGCTTGAATTGGCGGTTGGGGATGCTTACGGTGCCGGCTTTGAATATGCTGACGCGGAGATGGTTGAGCAGTACAATAATCTCAGCAGATATGTGCAGCACCCCCGCCACCGACTCAAACCGGGATCCTACACGGACGACACCCAAATGAGTCTGGCGATTGCGGAAACAATTGTGGCTGGATCGCCGTGGACGCCAGAGGTTTTGGCTCGCCGGTTTGTGGCAACTTTCAAGCGCGATCCGAGAGAGGGTTACGCCAGCCGGTTTTACGAGTTTTTGCTGAAAGTTCGGAATGGCGAGGAGTTCCTAGAACAAATGCAGCCGGACAGCGATAAAAGTGGGGCGTCCATGCGTGTAGCGCCGGTGGGTGTTTTCCCAACGGTTGAGAAGGTGATTGAGGCGGCGACGGTTCAGGCGGCGCTGACTCACAACACGCCGGATGGAATTAATGCTGCTAGAACAGCTGCTTTGATGTCGCATTACTTTATTTACCGGCTGGGTGCGAAAAGCGATCTGGGAGAGTTCCTGGAAACTCATGTTCCGGGATATCCGTGGTCGCAGCCGTGGCAGGGTGAGGTAAGATCGAAAGGCTGGATGAGTGTGAGGGCGGCAATTACTGCGGTGATGCGCAACGACAGCCTGAGCGAACTTCTCAGGGATTGCATTGCCTTCACCGGCGATGTGGATACGGTGGCGGCGATTGCCCTAGCTGCCGGTTCTTGCAGTGAGGAGATTGCCCAGTATCTCCCCCACCATCTCATCCAAGGGCTAGAAAACGGTCAGTATGGCAGGGATTATATCATAGAGCTAGACCGGCAGCTGATGAGTGGGGTGAAAAAATAGCAGGGAGAGCTTTTCTGTTTAATTATTGTATGCAAGGCTTGTGCGCCGGCTCTCTTTTGGGCTAAAGCCCAACTACAAACCTTTTTCTGTTTGATTCTTGTATGAAATGCTTGTGCGCCGGCTCTCTTTTGGGCTAAAGCCCAACTACAAACCGTAACAAAAACGCTAGTAAATGTCCGATTTAATCCTGTTCTGGCACCGGCGCGATTTGCGCCTTTCTGACAATGTGGGGCTGGCTGTAGCCCGAGAGAAAACCCCGAAAGTGGCGGGCGTCTTCTGCCTCGATCCCAATATCCTCAACCGCGACGATGTGGCACCGGCACGAGTCAAATACATGGCTGGCTGCTTGCAGGAATTGCAGCAGCGCTATGCCGAAGTTGGGGCGAGGCTGTTAATATTGCAAGGCGATCCCCGCCAAGCCATTCCCGCACTGGCAGCCGCCCTCAGCGCCAAAGCGGTATACTGGAATTCAGACATCGAACTTTATTCGCGAGAGCGCGACAAAGCTGTCAGCGAAGCGCTGCGAGCCAAAGGGATCGCAGTGGAAAATTTATGGGATCAGCTGCTGCACGCACCGGCAGAGATTCGCAGCGGTTCCGGCACTCCTTACACCGTCTACACCCCCTTCTGGAAAAACTGGATCGCCAAACCCAAGGCGCAACCTGTTCTTGAGCTGCACAATGCCGAACCGCTGACAGAAAAAGAACTGCAAGCGGCGCTCGATGCCGGTGAGGGTGTTGCTCCTTGGAAGGATTTGGAAAAAGTCTGGTCAAACCCGCTTTTGCTAGAGCCGGGAGAGCTTTCGGCGAAAGAAAAGCTGGAGGAATTCTGCGCGAGCCCCATTTTCGACTACCAAGAACAGCGCAATTTCCCTGCGGCTCCCGGCACTTCTATGCTGAGCGCCGCTCTCAAATTTGGGGCGATTGGCATCCGCACGGTTTGGGAGGCTGCTCAGGGCGCTTTAGAGCAGTGCCGCAGCGATGAAGCGTTCGCCAGCGTTCAAACTTGGCAGCAGGAATTGGCGTGGCGGGAGTTCTACCAGCACGCCATGTATCACTTCCCAGAATTAGCCTCAGGAGCTTATCGCGAGCCTTTCAAAAATTTCCCTTGGCAGAATAAAGAAGAGCATTTCCTAGCGTGGTGTGAGGGCAAAACCGGCTACCCTATTGTTGACGCTGCCATGCGCCAGCTCAACGAAACCGGCTGGATGCACAATCGCTGCCGCATGATTGTCGCCAGTTTCCTCACAAAAGACTTGATTATTAACTGGCAGTGGGGAGAAAAATACTTCATGCAAAAGCTAGTTGACGGGGATCTGGCTGCGAACAATGGCGGCTGGCAGTGGAGCGCTTCCAGCGGCATGGACCCGAAACCGCTGCGGATTTTCAACCCCGCCACTCAAGCTCAGAAATTCGACCCAGAGGGGGAATACATCCGGGAGTGGCTGCCAGAGCTCAGCAGTTTTGATGCGGAAGTTCTCGTAACTGGCAAAATTTCCGATCGAGATCGGGATGCTTGCGGCTATCCAGCACCGATTGTAGATCACAACCAGCAGCAGCGCCGGTTTAAGGCGCTGTACCAGCAGCAGAAAGGTTTCTAGCCGGCAAAGGGGTTTCGCACCGGCACGCTATTAATACTCAGGAAAGCTTACCTATACCAAAAGGCATAGAGCCGGTCTAGAGTTTTAAGTTTCTTGAATTTTAGCCCAAAAGTTCGTAGTTGGGCTTTAGCCCAAAAGTTCGTAGTTGGGCTTTAGCCCAAAGGTTTGTATTGGGCTAAAGCCCTGACACCGGCGGGGACCGGGCGGCGACTGCCCTTTGGCGAGAGTGAGAGTAGCGGAAGGTGACTTCTGGTGAAGTTGCGCTTGCACTAGCTTGGGGAACCCTGAGGGTGGTAGAGTCCATTTAGCTGCCACGCGAGCTGGGCAGTATGAATTGACTTAAAAGAGGATACCGTGAAGGTTTTGGTTGTTGGCAATGGGGGTCGAGAGCACGCCATCGCTTGGAAACTCTTGCAATCTCCGAAAATTGAGCGGGCGTTTGTGGTTCCGGGAAATGGGGGCACTGCGGCGATGGATCGCTGCCAGAATTTGCCGCTGAGCGCTGATGACTTCGACGGGATTAAAGCAGCGGCGCTGGAGCATGGTGTGGGGCTTGTGGTGGTTGGCCCGGAACTGCCGCTGGCTAGGGGTCTAGCTGACTATCTCCAGCAGCAGGATTTGACGGTGTTTGGCCCAACGCAAGCGGGGGCTCAGATTGAGTCGAGCAAGGCTTGGGCTAAGGCTTTGATGCTGGAAGCTGGGATTCCCACGGCTAAGTCTGCTGTGTTTACAGATGACCACCCGCAGGCGGCTCTCACCTATGTGGCGCAGTCGGGGGCACCGATTGTGGTCAAGGCGGATGGGCTGGCTGCCGGCAAGGGGGTAACGGTGGCTCGCACGGTTGAGGAGGCGCAGGCGGCGATTGCGGCGTCTTTCGGTGGCCAGTTCGGTATGGCCGGCGAGTGCGTGGTGATTGAAGAGTGCCTGACGGGCCAAGAGGTGTCGGTTTTGGCGCTGACGGATGGCCTTTCGGTGCGGCCTTTGCTGCCGGCGCAAGACCACAAAGCGATTGGTGAGGGGGATACGGGGCCCAATACGGGGGGTATGGGGGTGTACGCACCGGCACCGATTTTGACGCCTGAGCTGATGGAACGGGTTCAGCGGGAGGTTCTCGAGCCGGTGGTGGCGGTTTTGCGAGAGCGCAAGATTGACTACCGGGGGGTGCTCTATGCCGGTTTGATGGTGTCACCGGCAGGTGATATCAAGGTGCTGGAATTTAACTGCCGGTTTGGCGATCCGGAAACGCAAGCGATTTTGCCGCTGCTGGAAACGCCTCTGGAGGACTTGATGCTGGCGTGCGCGAACCAGACGCTGGCTGAACTGCCGCCGGTGCGCTGGTTCCCGGGGGCGTGCGCTTGTGTGGTGATGGCTGCCGGTGGCTATCCCGGGGATTACCAAAAGGGTGACGCGATCGCCGGCATTGAGCGAGCTGAGGCTGCCGGTGCGGTGGTGTTTCACGCCGGCACCCGGCTCAAGGAGGGACAGCTGCTGACCGATGGGGGTCGGGTTTTGGGCGTCACCGCCACCGGCGACACCTTTGACGACGCCTTTGCCCGCGCCTACGCGGCGGTGGACTGCATTGAGTTTGAGGGCCGGTATTTCCGGCGGGATATCGGCCACCGGGTGCGCCGGGGCGGATTGTAAATTTTTGTTAAGCGGGGTGGGGGGTGAGAGACTACAGGTGCTAGATTAGTGTCATGTAGATGCACCCTGATGGACACGCCCACTTGTTGGGCGTTTTTTGTTTTTCGGGGGGTGGGGGGATTTTGGATTTCCTCTCGTTCCCAGGCTCTGCCTGGGAACGCTGTCCTGGAGGCTCTGCCTCCAAAGGGCAGACAGGAAGATTAAAAGCCTAACAGCTTAGATCGTGTCCGGTGGCACCGTTGTAGGGGCGGGTTTGGGGGCACTGTCCCCGGTTGGGCTAAAGCCCAACTACAAACCTCCTGATAAAAGTTTAAGAAATTATAATAGGTTGCCGGTGAAGCGAGGCAATGATCTAAGCTAGAATAGTAAGTTAAACGTTTCTTTATAGCAGTTATGGCGCGCCGGTGCTTGCCGGTTCTGTGCTGCCGGTGGAAAGGTAGGGGTAGGGTGCGTTCCCTAAGAGGGAACGCACCCTACGAGGAGTTACTGTCGTTCCTGTCGGGATATTCTCTGACTCCACTACCAAACAAGTAACTATGAATCGGAATAGGACTCACATCTCTCGCCGGCACTTCCTGCAATTCGCAATTGCTGCTCTAGCCACCCCTGGACTTCACCCCCTGGTCTTCCAACGACAAGCCCAACGCTACGGTCAAGTATTAGCCCAAAACACGCCGCGCAAACTGGCGTTACTGGTGGGCATTAACAGCTCAGCTAATGTTGAGAGAGCGGTAACAGTAGGAACGCCCTTGCGTTTGATGGCTTAAACGGTCGTTTGTTTTGAGAGAAGTTAAGTTGAGGTGCTGTGATGGGTAAAAAGCTGAAAGCAGAAAAACGTCATAACAAATTGGTTTGGGCTTTCCTCCAGGGAGTTTCCCTGTCAGGAGTTATGATTGGGGCGTTGCTGTCGGAGTCAGGGCTGGCCACACCCAAACCCTCAGAAACCGGGGTTGTTCAGAAAGCCGGTTTCTTGGGAGCATCCCGTTTTTGCAGAGACGCCCTGGCGATTGAAATCGCGGCTATACAAACCAAGCCCGCCTGCGCGGGCTTTCATGAACCTTTATCCCATCTCACTTTTTGGGAAGAGGCGGAGAAAATCTCTCTAGCCGGCACCCTTTCAGCCGGAATAGAAAAGTGGGATGCTACCGGTTTCTTCCCCCATCAAAGCAGCATCATCGCCCAAAGTAGCAGCAACCCCGAAGCGGATAGAATGTTGCAAGAGGGAATATAACTATTTCGGCAAGGAATAGCAGAATCATTACGAGCCGCTTTGGAAAAGTTAGAAGCCGCCCGCCAACTCTATCGCGCCGCCGGGGATAAAGGAAAAGAAGCCCTCACGCTGGTCGGTATGGGCAGCATTAATGACTCCCTGGGAGAAAAGCAGAAGGCATTGGAATTCTACAACCAAGCCTTGCCCCTATTACGGGCTGTGGGGGATAGAGGGGGGGAAGCCACAACCCTCAACAATATTGGCAATGTGTACGACTCCCTGGGAGAAAAGCAGAAGGCATTGGAATTCTACAACCAAGCCTTGCCCCTATTTCGGGCTGTGGGGGATAGAGGGGGGGAAGCCATTACCCTCACCAATATTGGCGATGTGTACAACTCCCCGGGAGAAAAGCAGAAATGACAAGGGGGTTTATGTATGCGGGGGCGCGGCGGTTTGTGGTATAGCAGTAGCCACTTAGGTGAGGACATTCCTGCTCCAGAGCTCCAGAGCTCCCCCGCTCCAGAGCTCCTATTGTCCGCGCCCAATATGACTGCTGCTATATCTTTATGGAGTGTGAACGATGTGGCGACTTCGGAAGTCATGGCTAAATTTTACCAGAAGCTGCTGAATCAGGGTCAAAATCCGATTCTAGCTTTGAGGGAGGCGCAGTTAGAGATGTTCCATTCCGGACAGTGGAAGTCTCCTTATTATTGGGCGGCGTTTACAGTGCAGGGGGATTGGCGGTAAGTAGCGACCGGACATAACCTAGGATAACATGCCGGCGGTCAGAAACCAGGTTTATTAAAGAAATCTGGTTTCTCGCTCCTATGGCGTTATGTTCGCACCTACTCCTCAGTTTCTCTCAAAATGGCATCTCCTGCAGGGGGATGACGCCCTACAGCTTTGTCAGCCGCCCGAATATTTATGACTCGTTCCCTATTCAAGACTAAGGCTGCAACTGTAGCCCGTCCAATTGCTGTCAAACCGACAATTGACAGGGCGGACGCTGACCCCAAAAAAATGCTCGTTCCAAAGATTTTGCCTGGGGTTAAATAGAGGGACTTCCGTCCCCAACTCTGGCTCGATAGCTGAGAGCTTATCCGCTTTTTTTCGGTTGCAGTGAAAGCAAGCCAGAGCTAAGTTGTCAAGGCTATCAGCTCCACCCCGAACCACGGGGATGACGTGTTCCACCGTGAAGGGCACATACTGCCACTTTTCGGATGCGTGACAGTATTCGCACAGGTAATTCGCTCGCCGGCGTACCTGTTCTTGGACTGCTTCTGGTATTTTGCGACGAGAAGACACTCTACAAATCCTGCTGATTTTGAGCCAAAAAAAGATTGCGAATCGTGCGGTTAACAAAACTTAAGTAATCATCTATCTCTTGATAGCCATCGAGTTCTCGCTCTTCTTCAGGACTGAGGGGAGAAGTTTGCTGTTTGTCTAGCAATTCTTGAATTCTATCTTGGACGAGACTGGAAGCCCGAAAAATCGGGACTCATTCTTGTAGCTCGATCCGAACAGCACCTTCCACCGGCAGAGTGGACGGTAAGGTTTTCAGCGAGTGAGGGATGCCGGTTGTCATAGCAGGCTTTTTAAAATCCTGTTCTATTATACCATTCTTAGCTTAGGGATACTTCTGGCCCATTCGAGGGGTAAAGATGTCTGCCGGCAAATTATCTCTTAAACCCGCCCCGACTGCCGGTGGGCTTACCAGCACCGCGCCCTTCTCAGTTTCAGCGCTAATTGCCGCAACCGGCATCTCTCGCCGCCTGCCGGCCACCTTATATGCCGGCACATTTTCCCACAATACCAAGATAGCGCAACATGCCGGTTTCTGTCAACCCCTGCGCAACAAAATTTTCAGACTTTCTCTCTCTCTTTCCTTGGCGCTCCTTCACGGTGGCGGTTCATTTAATACCCGCTTGGCAACAAAGATTATCTCTTCCCCCAGACTGCCGGTGGGCTAACCGGCATCTCTCGCCGCCTGCCGGCCACCTTATATGCCGGCACATTTTCCCACAATACCAAGATAGCGCAACATGCCGGTTTCTGTCAACCCCAACGCCTGAAAATTTTCAGACTTTTTCTCTCTCTTCCCTTGGCGCTCCTTCACGGTGGCGGTTCATTTCAATTCCAGGGACGAAAGGCATCGCGAAAAGTATATCTAGCGTTTATCATCAAGCGTGAGGTACTGAGAAACCCGGTTTCTTTAAGAAACCGGGTTTCTGGGCCATAGTTCATCCAACTGAGAACCGCTATAATAGAGTTCTGATGATCGCCGGCCTGAATATGACTGCCATTTTCCCCACCCCGCAACAAACCGAAATATTATACCCCAGTGCGGATGGTGAACCCGTGGCCGAAACTTATGACCACCTGTATGCATTACTGACAGCCCTAGAAGTCCTCAAACAATACCTAGCGGGGCGTCAGGCGACTGTTCTGGGGAACCAGTTTCTTTACTACTCGCAAGGCTTCCCCAAATTGCGAGTAGCCCCCGACGTGATGGTGATTTTTGATGTGCCACCCGGAGGGCGGGACAATTACAAAATTTGGGAGGAAGGACAAGTGCCTACAGTCATTTTTGAGATGACATCCAAGGGCACTCAAAACGAAGATAAAAATTTCAAGAAAACCCTCTACGAGCAATTGGGGGTAAAGGAATACTGGCTGTTTGACCCCAAAGGCGAGTGGGTCGAAGAAAAATTGTGCGGCTATCGCCTGCGGGGCGAAACTTATGAACCGATTACAGACAGTCGCAGCACCCTGCTGCAACTGCGTCTAGCCGTGGAGGACAAACTGATTGGCTTTTACCGGGAGGATACCGGCGAGAAATTGCTGATTCCTTCCGAGCTGGCGGAGGCGCTGCGCCAGGAAACTCTCGCGCGACAGGAGGCGGAGGAACGCGCCGAGCAGGAGCGCCAGCAGGCGGAGCAGGAGCGCCAGCGGCGGGAAGAAATGGAAGCTCTTCTCGCTCGCTACCGGCAAAGTTTTGGCGAGTTACCAGAGTGAAAAGGGCGCAAGCGCAGCGCTTTGGCCTTGTCCATTACGCCCAGAACCCCGGAAGAGGGCGGGCACGGGGGCCCGCCCCTACGAAACCGGGGTTCTGAAATTTACACGAATGATCCAGACGCGCGATAGATGCCGGGTAGCGACGCTCGGGCTGAATGTAAATTTTTTTGAATAGGGGTGGCGGGTTACACCCCTCATGTACTAGACTGGGAACAGATGCACCCTGATGGACACGCCCACTGGTTGGGCGTTTTTTGTTTTCGGCTTGTGGCTCCGGGCTCTTGGGCGCTGGGGGGGGAGGAGCGGGATGCTGCCGGCTGGGGTGGACTTAGATTGGGGGAGACAGAAATTACGCGCTTCAGTTGTGGCGTGAGAATAAATGCCGCAGGGGAAGAGCAGACGATATGTCGCCGCCTGAGTTCCCAGAAGACGGGTGATTTACAAAGACTTTACGGTAGCGTAAATTTTTGGGAAAGATTGATGGGTTATACCCCTCGGGGGCTATACTGAGAATATATAGATGCACCCTGATGGACACGCCCATTTGCTGGGCGTTTTTTGTTTTCGGCCTTCTGTGGGGGAGCTGTCCGCAACGCCGGCAGGCTGCCGGATTTCGGGAGGGGGCGCTCGGGTTGGCAACCCGGTACGGTATCGTGAAGATATCCAAACTAAATGACTCGGCGACCATGAATCACCCGTTCCACTCTGATGATGATGGCCCATTTGGTTTGAACCCCGAGCACGACAGCTTGGGGGGAAAGCTGCGCACGTTCCACAACGGCTTCGACAGCAGCATTCGCGCCATCTTGCGCGACTGCATGTACCGGCTCGTTGAAGAGGAGGACTCTCGCACTCTGCAGATACTCTGCCCCAATCAAGCCGTACTGAAACGCCTTGCTCAAAAGAAAGGAAGGATTCGGTACTTCGTTATGGATATCTGGCGCGGCAAAATCAACTGGGTGGGACTTTGCCTGAACAAAGATGGAGAGTTTAGCCAGCTGGTTACGGTGGACTGCACTCGCCATCAATATTGAGCGCCAGATCGAACAACTGACCAGTAACATCCTTTCACGCTTCTTCCTGCCGCACTCCCGTCAGGCGAGGGGGGGAGAAGAGGAATGGGAGTACCGCTGCAACCACTGCCAGTAAGTTTCCTGAAGTTGCGGATTTGCCAGAACCAGTTCCACTCGCACCTTGGCGCACCCGTGAGGCCGGTTCTCGGCAATCGCTTCTAGAAATCGACTGGCACTTTCAGGAGAATCAAATTCCCCGGTTACCGTGGGAGCGAGAGAGGCAATTTCACCCGCCTGCGTGCCGGTGACTTCTCCTTCCCCTAAATCAATTTCTGCTAGCTGTTTGTGTTGGGGGCTGATTTGCTCAATAATCAGTTTCTCTCGCCGGACTGGAACCTCTACTATCCGGGTTTCGATTTCTTTGCGGACAATGACTTCGCCGACTTTCTGCTTGCTCCGCTCGACAACCAGCCGCTCTTCTAGCAAAAGAATTTCCATTTCGGCTGCATCTTCTTCCCGCTCTGCTGGCTCGGGGGCTGAATTGCTCCCAGCCGGTGATTGAGTTACCTGCTCCCGTGAGAGTTCCGCGCTCTCGAACAATTCCCCCTGTGGGGGTATATATTCAGGCAGCTGCTTGATTTGTTCGGAGGTGAGGTTTACAAACAGCGATTGAGTCCCGTATTCAATTTTATGTATGAGCTTGCTATTTAAAAGAAACTGGCGGAAGCCAGCTTTATCGTCCTGGTGAGATACGATTAAATTTAGCTGGCCTTGCGGGGCGACAGTTAAATCCTTTACGGTGCCAACCGGCTCTCCGCGACTGTCTCGAACCGCCAAATTGAGCAGCTGACTTTTCAACTTGTCAAGATGGCCGGTGAGGCGAGCGTTTGGTTTTAAGAATTCACCCCTTCTGGCAGAGACTTCCTCGCTCATTGTTCGCTCCTTTGGTAAGCTGTTAGGCTTTTAACCTGCTTTTCCGTTGAAAGGAGGCAGAGCCTCCAGATTGCGTTCCCAGGCAGAGCCAGGGAACGAGATAATAGACAGTATTTTTCCGGACGGCGAAAACCCCTTGCTGCCCGGATTTTAAATCCAAAATCCAAAATCTAAAATCCAAAATTGGGCTCAGCCGGCCCGACAGCTGTGATTGAGAAGGCAGCTTTCCCACCGGCACCGGCAAGTCTGGGGTTTGCGCCCCACAACCGGCTTCCTTCTAAGGTGCGTTCCCTCAAAGGAGGAAGCGCACCTTCTACCAACTTGAGACAGACAGTATTTTTGACTCTGGCTGAAAAGGCGTTACAGCCGTTTTTTCAATCCAAAATCCCAAATCGAAAATCCAAAATCCCAAATTGGCAGGTGGAAACCGGCAGCTGCCTTGCCTAGCGGTTGTGCTCCACAACTGGATTCCCCTCAGTGTTAACGTCGAGCACTTCTCGGCGAACCTCGTCTGAGGCGCTCACCGTCTCTTGATCGACTTCTTTGCGGACGCTCACTTCTTCCCGCACAAAGGTTTCCTTGTGAATGTCAGCCTTTTCTTCATAAACTTCGATGCGCGCCACTTCCCCTTCTTGGAAAGCCGTCTCGCCCGCCGCAGCGACCCTGCCGGCGTCGGTTGGAGCCGTCCGCTCAATCACCACTCGCTCTTTTTCCACCGGCACCCCAGCATAGGCTGTTGTGGTTTCAACCCGCTTTCCAACCGCGACCTCACCCGTTTTTTCGCGGTTCTTGTTAGCGCTCAGCCGCTCTTCGTACAGCGTCAGCGGTTGGTGCTCCCGTTCGTTCATGTGGTAGAGCGCCGCATCTCGGTCGTAGCTGTAGGTGTTGCGGTCGTAGGTTCCTGCCTGCGTCGCGGTGCTAGCCGCTGTTGGGGTGCGGTAAACCCCCCTCACCCGCTCTTCATAATCGTAATCCACCGTCATGTCTTCGCGGTACTCGGGCAAGGATTCCGCTTGCTGTTTGTTCGTCAAGCCGGTGGCGTAGACGCGCCGCGCCTGATAGTCGATGCGGCTGGAGCCGACCGGCAGCAACACTTTCTTGCCGAAAATCCAGAAGCCGGTGTCAATAACCAGATACCGGAAACGACCGCTCTCATCTACTATAATATCGGAAACCGTGCCAATCTTATCGTCGGTCGAGCCGGCATAGACATCCATCCCTTTGATGTCTTGATTCCCCAAAATCTCGTCCCGGTAGTTGGGATAGTAGTCTGCAATTTTTATAACATCCATGCTTTCTTCTCCCACTGAACCTACATGTAATACCGTAAAATATTGTGCGCCGGCACCGCATCTCCCCAGAGACAGATTTCCCCCACTCCCCCTCTCTGAAACGCGCCGGAGCGGGCGCTATCGATTCCGGTTAATCCCCCCCTAACAACAGGTTACTTCTTCATTAAATCGCCCTTAGCTGTACAGTCCGATTGCGCCCCTCCAGGAAACCGCGCACGGTTCGCTCTTCAGCCAGAGTTTCTATCTAAAATCGCTGTCAGCTGTCTGAGTAGCGGTCGAACCACTCCTGGTAAGTTTTCTGAAGTTGGGAATTGTCCAGAAGTATTTCCACTCGCACTCTCACGAACTTGTCACCCCTGTGACGGGCGATAGCATTTAAAATTCGGGTGGCTGTTTCAGCCGATGTAAATTCGCCGGTGGCGCTCAGCGGCGGGTGTTTAACGGTCGTTTCCCTCAGTTCAACTCCGGCTAGCTCTCCGTCGCCGGTGTCACTTCCTGCTAGATTGCTGCTGTCCGGGCAGACTTGTTCGACAATTCGTTTTTCCCGCCGGGCAGGAAATTCTCCCATGCGGCTTTCGATTTTGTTGAGGGTGAGAAGTTCGCCGGCTGAATGGTTGCCGCGCTCAACAACCGAGCGCTCTTCTAGCAAAGGAATCGCCTTTTCTGGCACATCTTCTGGCTGGCTGCGCTCGATAGCTGAATGGCCGTCCTCAGCGGGCGCAGGGTGAGCGGTGGCTGCCGGCACCGGCGTTTCTGGGGGGTGCGGGAGTTCGGAAAGCAGGATGCTGTCGCATCCCGAAACGCTGGCGACGCCCCCCCGCTTTGAGAGTAGATATTCCAGCAACTGCTCTATTTGAGCGGCGCTCAGGTTGATAAACAGAGATTGGATACAATAATCTATTTTACGGATAATTTGGCTTTTTAAAATAAACAGGCGTCCGCCCGGGTGAGGGGCCGGCTTGGACACAAGTAAGCTGAGCTGGTTATCGGCAGCCAGATATAAATCCCTCACGACGCCAACCAGTTTGCCTTCCGTGTCTCTCACCGCAAAATTTTTAAGCTGATTTCTTAACTTTTCCCCCAAGCCGGCGACCGGATTGTTTGCTGTTAAGGACTCGCGCCTTCTGGCAGAGGAAGACTGGCAGCCCGCCCCAGAAAATTGGTCGATCATTTTTCAGCTCCCGTGGCTTTTATCTAAAAGTGCGGGCAGCTCCAAAAACGGCCCTCCCGCACTGGGTTTAAGCGTGTCACTCATGATTCTCATCACACCACCGACTGGAAAAATTGCGTTAAAAAAGCGGCCTCATGCTATATTGGCCTTTATTCATCCGGCAGCCAATCAGTTTTGACCTCTAATTCTTCTCGCCGCAAGGTAGCTTCTAGGTCAACGGTGTGGCGCTCAACTTCTTTCTTGACTGTCACGACTTCACGCACAAAGGTTTGTTTGCGAATGTCTGTTATTTGTTCGCAGACTTTTATGCGCACGACTTCTCCCGAGCGGAAGGAAGCTTCGCCATCATAAACGACTCTGACGGCGTCGGCTGGAATCCTTCGCTCAATGATAATTCGCTCTTTTTCCACCGGCACTGAAACCCGTACCGTTTCGATTTCAACCCGCTTGCCGATCGCCACCTCACCCATCTGGCGGCGGTATTTGCTGGCCACCAGCCGCTCTGAGTGCAGCGCCAGGGTGTGATGTTCCGGCTCGTTTCCTTCGCAGAGGGATGGAGCGGTCCCGGTGGTGCCGGCGAAACCGGCAGCCGGTTCAGGGGTGTCAGCTGGCGTGCTCAAGCCTCCCCAAAGGCGCTCTTCCCAATCGTAATCAACGGTGATGCCGTCGGCGTAGTCCGGGAATTCTTGCACTTGCTTTTTGTTAAGAATAGTGAGAGCGTAGACGCGCCGGGCGCGACAGTCGAGCCGGCAAGATCCGACGGGCAGCAATATTTTCTTGGGGACACCCCAGAAGCTTGTGTCAGCGACCAGATACCGGAAACGACCGGTCAGGTCCACGACATCATCCCAGACGGTGCCAATTTTCTCATCGGTTCTGCCGGCGAAGACATCAAAGCCGAGGATCTCGTCTCCCCCTAAAACTTGCTGCCGGTAGTTGGGATAAAAGTCTTTGAGTTTGATGAGAGGCATTCTCCTGCACCTGTAGATTTATCTACATACAAATGTTAAGGATTTATCTGCTCTGAGCTATCTCCCCAGAGACTGATTTAGCGGGTAGAGTTTTGCAGAGCTTTCTTGCGCCCCACCGGCGCGGCGCTGAGTGCGCTTGCGCCAAAGCCCGGGCTCCTGGAGGGAGCGCCAGCCAGCCACCACAGGCGTACTCCTGCGGGAGAGTTTCCTATTATATCTGGCTGTACGATTAGTGTCCGGCAGAATTTATTCTGCCCCTATACAGACTTTCGCCGGCCTGAGCGGGCTAATTTTTATTTTAAATAATTAAGCGGATTAGCTCTCATACCCTTGCTTGTTGCAAAGACAGGCGCTCGCTCTCCCTCACCCAGATCCCCTTTGTGGCGGCTGGCGGCTCTCCCTCTGCGGGGTGGGGCGCTGTGAGGGTGAGCGCCACCGGCGGGCGCGAGCGGGAAGGGCGAAGAAACCGCGCCCCTGGCAACCATTGCTACAGCTGGCTGGGTATTGTTTTAAACGTCTCTGGCGAGCCGAGCGAGTAATCGTCGAGAGTGAAATCAGCAAAGGGTCTGTTTTCCAACCGAGAGCGCAGGGCTTCATCCAGCAACACCCCCTCGGATTTCTTCCGAACGCCCACAATGATAATACTTCTCTGGTATGAGGTTAAGTCCCCGCCGGCCTGGCAGTCGCTCCGCGCAAACTGACCCAGATTTAACAAGCTATAGCCTTTGACGCTCCGCACCTTGCTAAATAATTTTTTCGCTAAAAGCTGTATTTGCTTGGCTCGCTCCAAAGCCCGCCGCTCCTCAACCGAACGCTCCCCCTCACAGGAAGCGGTGCCAATAGAAATAATCTC
Organism: Oscillatoria princeps RMCB-10; assembly: GCA_019359235.1. Taxonomy (GTDB): domain Bacteria; phylum Cyanobacteriota; class Cyanobacteriia; order Cyanobacteriales; family Oscillatoriaceae; genus Oscillatoria; species Oscillatoria princeps. The sequence goes on along the minus strand of JAHHHT010000032.1, from coordinate 11,852 downwards.
GGAGGGATTTTCCATGATCTTCTGGATGCCTTCTTGTTCAAGGTTGGCCCTTAACTCATCAACGGTGATTGTTTTATCGTTATATTGAATTTGATAGTAGCTGCCAAAGCTCCACTTATATTCTACCGACAGGACAGCCACGCTAAACTCGGCAGTTCTGCCTTTGCTGTCCCGGCCTTCTTGATAGGGGAAGAAATCCACTTTACCTTTTCTTTGTGGGGGCTGGCCCGGGCGAGAGGGACGCCTGAAAGCAATGGCGCAGTTCTCAGACGACAAGCCAAGCAAGCAGGTAACTTGCGGGCCGGCCACAGCCAAGGCAGCCAGACCCAGTAATGGCAGAATTACCAAAAGAAACACCGCCAGGGGAAATTTGTTTGGCTGCGAAGTTGCCGGCGTCGCTGTCGCTGTCGTCGCTGCCGGCGGCGACACCGCATTTTTCAGCTTCCCGCCCAGATAGGCCAAAAATGCCAGCAGCACACCGGCAGCCACCCCCAGAGGAAATTGATTTTGCTGAGAGGGAGCCACCGGCAGCGTTTGAGTGCCGGTTTCAGTGCCGCCGGACCCGCCTGCTGGAATCAGAGTTCCACCCAGTTCAGCTTCAACATCCCGCAACCGCTGCAAAATCTCCCGGGCGCTGACGGGGCGCTCCCGCACTTCCCGCGCCATCAGCCAATCGATAACATCCAGCAGCAAGGGTGAGACTTCAGGGGCGCAAACCCGCCAGTTGAGCGCGTCACGGTAGGAATCGTACATCGCCAAAGGCTGCCGGGCTGTTAGCAAAAAGACAAAAGTGCGCCCCAGAGAAAAGAAATCCGATTGCGGCACCGCTTGACCGTTAATTTGTTCCGGTGCGCTGTATCCTCGCGACTCAATTGAGGTGATCGGGTGTCCCGCGCCGCGTTTGGCCAGATAGGTCACGGTCATTTCTCTGGCTGTGCCAAAGTCAATCAGCACCAGTTGCCCAGAAGGTGCGAGCATGATGTTCGATGGCTTAATATCCCGGTGTAAATACTGCTTGCTGTGCACCAGCTGCAAAATCTCTGCCAGCTGTTTTAACCAGGCGATGGCTTGCGCTTGCGAGATGGGCTGACTGCCCCCCTGCTGCACCCACTCGTCTAAGTTGCAACCCTCAATTTTTTCCATGACAATGCAGTGCAGCGGCTGACTGTTCCGGCTTTGATACTGGAAGTAGCCATCGACTTTGGGGATGCCCGGATGATTCAGCTCTCCCAACACCTCCGCTTCTTGCTGGAACAGTTCTACTGCTTTGTCGCTGCTGTTGAGTTCCTCCTTGAGGACTTTGAGGATTTTGGGCGTGTCGCCTTCGCAGGCTTCATAGATTTTGCCAAAGCCGGTTTTGTCGCTCAGCAGGCGCAGGACGCGATAGCGCTCTTGCAGCACCAGGTTAGAGCCGCAACTCTGACAGAAGCGGTTGCTGTCGTTATCCGGGTGGTCGGCTCTGGGACAGGTGGGGTTGACGCACAGGCTCATAGATGGCAGCAGAAGAGGTTTATCTGTAGTATAGGTGCGGGGCGCAGGGCGTGGGGCGCGGGGCGCGGGAAATGCCTTGTGCAGCGAACGGCTGGAAAGCCCCTGCGGAGAAACTCATAAGTTTTGCTTATCGCCCGAATGCCGGGAGCGGCCCCTTGACATTTTCTCCCAGATGTGATAATAACTCAAGAACAGAGAATTTCCCACAGAACTTGCGCAAGTTCTTTCGCCGGCTGTTATGCCGGCACTGCTATTGAGAGGAAATTAATCACGTCTCGCGAGCCGGCTGTTCCCTTGCAAGTCCAAGAGAGGCCGGTCGCTCCACCTAATCATAGACGTGCCGCCGGTGAGCTACTCTCAGTATATAGATGATGAAAGTTGCATCATCAATGCTGTAGATCACCCGGTAATCGCCAGCCCGAATTCGCCACCGGTTGCTTGTGCCCTTTAACTTCAGACAACCTTCTGGACGCGGGTTGGTTGATAAAGCCATCATTTTCGCAATAATCCGGCTTCTGATTTCAACGGGAAGTGAATTTAGCTGTTTTTGAGCCGAGGATTTGACAGTGACTAGGTAATCAGACATTTAACATTCCTTTCTCCTTCATCAGCTCCTGCTGAAATTCTTCCAAGGGTATCCCGGGCTCATCCTCTAGGTTTTCAGTCATCAGGGCATCGTAAACATCTTCCCAGAGGTCGCCGTAGTTCTCAAAATCAAGCAGCACCGCAATTTTTTGCCCCCCCTCATCAATTAAAAACTGGAATTCGTTCCGCTCGCCGTATTCCTCTAAAACATCTGCCCAAAATGCACTGTGTTCTTTCAAGTCCACAAGTGCGGCGGTTTTCTTGCCTTGACAGTCGGTAAAAAATTGGACTCCCCGCATGGTTGGCTATCTCCCCTGTAGCGTGAGGTGTGTCTATTATATTTTAGGCGATTCGCTCCGCACCGGCAGCCCTTCGCTTGCGGGCGGAACCGGCAGGTTTTGAGTTCCCTTCCGCACACCGGCGGGAGTATAGTTGTAAATATGCCTGATAATTCTTGGTTAACCCTATTGCGACAGCACCGCGCCTTCGCGGTGATCCGCGCCCCGGAGATGGAACTTGCCCGCAAAATGGCTCTGGCAGTTGCCGCCGGCGGGATGCGCTTGATTGAGATTACTTGGAATACCTCTGGCGCTGCTGAACTGATTTCCCAACTGCGCCACGAGTTGCCTGAGTCTGCTGTTGGCACCGGCACGCTGCTCACCCCAGAGCAGCTCAACGATGCCACCGCCGCCGGTGCCCAGTTCCTCTTTACCCCCCACACTGAGCCGGCTATGATTCAAGCTGCCGTTGCTGCCGGCGTGCCGGTTGTCCCCGGTGCCCTCTCTCCCACGGAAATTGTTACCGCTTGGCACGCGGGTGCCGGTGCTGTTAAGGTGTTTCCCATCTCAGCAGTTGGAGGTGCCGGCTATATCAAAAGCTTGCAAGGGCCCCTCGGCCACATCCCCCTGATTCCCACCGGCGGCGTCACTCTAGACAATGCCAGGGAGTTTATCGATGCCGGTGCCACCGCAGTCGGTCTTGCCGGCGAGCTTTTTCCCCCGCCCCTCGTGGCCGCCGGCCACTGGGATGCGATCGCCTCCCGGGCGCAGCACCTCCTGCAGCGCTTGGGGAGTGCCTGAGTTCGATTGCTAATTGCTAATTGTTAATTTTTAATCCCCGCTCTGGTGTGGCCCGCAGCGGGTGCTTTATGAGAAATCCGGTAAAATAGTGTTTTTTTAGAGACGCGCAGGAAAGCTTATAAGAGGGCGCAGAGAGTTTAATTTACCTTATAAACAGAAACTGTACAGACAGATGGGTTATGATAGAGAAAAATTCGACTGTAGGTTTCCGAAGTCTGGGAACTTGCCGGTGTAGCTAAATTCTAGAAAAAGCAGCAGACAACAGTACACTTTTGAAGCTCCAGGAGGTCGTACACTGTGAAAAGCGCGATAAACTATTCTTGGTGGCGTCGCTCCGGCACGTTCTGGGCTGGTGCATCGCTAATTGTTTCTACCTTGTGTGTTTGGGCAACACCATTGCTAGCGGAGCCGGCGAATGCGGACGCACAGCACAATAAAATCGCCAATCGAATTCTGGCGCTGCAAGAATCGGCTCAGCGCTGGATTGAAATTGACCTGTCCAAACAGCGCTTAGTGGCTTGGGAAGGGGACAAAATTGCCTACGCCGTTGTGATTTCCACCGGCAAAGACGGCACCCCCACTCCCACCGGCACGTTTGCCATTCAAACCAAGCACCGGGTTGCCCGCATGCAAGGGGAGGATTACGACGTTCCCGACGTGCCTTTTACCATGTATTATGAGGGGAGCTACGCCATTCACGGCGCTTACTGGCACAACAAATTTGGCACGCCAGTGAGCCACGGCTGCACCAACGTGGCGGTGAATCACGCTGAGTGGCTGTATAACTGGGCCTCCGTCGGCACGCCGGTGGTCGTGCACGATTAAGTAAAGAGAAACCGGGTTTCTTAAAGAAACCCGGTAGGGGCGGGCACGGGGGCACCGCCCCTACGCTCACCGGGTTTCTGCCTTTCTGCCTAACTCAGCTGAACCACCGGCTGGTTCTCCAGCAGGGTGTTATTCGTCAGCAAATCTTCGACAGTAATTCGCAGGAAGCGCTGGGCGTCCACCTGAAACAGAACTTTAATGCGGTCGCTCCCCGGATGCCCCGGTGGGGTGAGCTTGGCAATACTGCGGGCACCCTCTCTGTCATTGAGGGGCTGCACCGCAGTCTGACCGCCAGACAGCTGGCGGGTGACGAGACGGTCGCCGTCAAAATACACTTCTGTCGCGCCGGTTTCGGCACCTAACTCGCCAAGAATTAATTCAATGCTGGGCTGGCTTTCCAGCGAAGCGCCCAGCATTAATTCCACCGGCTCGCTCATCGGATAAGACTGGCCCGCCTTGATTATCGGATGCCAGCTGTGGCAGTTGTCGCGCCGGTTCCAGTAGCGAATGCCGTAACTGTGGTAGAGAAAATCTTTAACTTCAATGCCCTGACCCAGCTGTAGCGCGCCTTGAGCGATCGCTTCAAACGGTTTCTCGCAGCGAATTTTGCCCGAGTCAAAATACTGCCGCACCCAAGCCTGAACAGCGGGGATTTGCGAGGTGCCGCCGACTAGCAAGACAGCATCAATGTCGGAACCTTCTATGCCCTGCCGGCGGGCTTGCTGCAGCACCCCGGTCATGGCATTGTCGAGATTGTCAAAGAATTGCTGCTGTTTGAGGATGTCTTCAAATTGAGCGCGGTCGAGCGCTAACTCGTAACTTTCAAAGGTTTCATCGCTGAAGTAAACTTCATTCGCCTGTACCTGCAAAGACAGCTGAATTTTTAACCGCTCTGCCAAGCGTGCGGTGAGGGGAGTTTTGGCTAGCCCTTGCGCGGTTGCGAAGTAATCGACTAGCCAGCTGTCAATATCCGTTCCGCCCAAATTTAGGCCGGCTTTTGCCAGCACGCGGGCGGTTTTTGCCTTCTGGGCGGAAGATTCAGGCAGTATTTTATCGCCCCACTTGAGAAGGAAGCCGAGGGGTTTTTTGCCGGGGGTGCCGGTGCCCGCATCCAGGCGCACCAGAGAAAGGTCAAGAGTGCCGCCCCCGAAGTCTATCACGAGCAACAGCTGCCGGTCGGCCAGCCCGTAGCCCAAAGCAGCGGCGGTGGGCTCGTCCAGCATCCGCACCTGCTCCACCGGCAGCGCCTGACAGACTTGGCCCAGCCAGTGGCGGTAAGCTTCAAAGCTGTCCACCGGCACCGTCAGCACCAGAGACTGGCCCACATCAGGCCAGGTAGTTTTGAGACTGCCGATAATCTGGGTGAGGAACCACTCCCCCACGCGCTCGAACGTCACGGTTTGGCCATCGAGTTCCGGCAGAAATCCCTGGATGCCGGTGCCGATTCCCCGCTTGAAACTGCGGAAGAAGCGGGGGTCAGTTTTTACATCGCAGCCCCTGTCGCGCACTTGCTGGCCAACTAAGACCTGGCTGCGGGCTGCGTCCTCAACGTACAGCAAGCTGGGAATCAGGGGGGGGTTCTGCATAAGCTGCGCCGTCAAACCGGGCAGTTTCAGGGTTTCTGGCTGTCCGGCGGCTGGGTTCCAGCGAGCGATTGCGGTGTTGCTAGTGCCAAAATCAATTGCGATAGTCATTCGTCAGAGCTCCCGGCGTCGAGTCTGTAATCCTGCCTCATCACTAGCTTATTATTGAGCGCAAACAACCGCAATCATCAGCTTCGCTTCCGTTCTCCCGCACTCTCTTTGGGCCTATTCACGATAGCGATGCAATCGTTCCAGCAGTTTCTTTTGGCACCGGCAACCGCCACCCCTGAACTCATTAATTTAAACTATTTCCAGTTCCCGAGCCACCCATCGCCCGAACCATGACAAAAGGAACGCCAAGCCCAACCAGAAGATTCAATGCCAGCCAGGTTTGGGAAGCCGAATGAGTCCAGCCATAAATCACAAACCCACTTTTCGTAGAAGAGAGCAGCGCGTCCCAGATTAAGTGAGCTGACATCCCTACAGACAGACCGATTCCCCCATCGCGCAGCCATCTCCACCAGCGGAGACTGTTCGAGTTCAGTTTAGCCCGCCTTATCCCCCACAAGCTGGCGATTAGCAGCACAATCGGAATCAAAGCCGAATGAAATGTGGCGCTCCGGTGGAGGAGAAATCTCAGCCGCGTCCAGCTGTATAAAGGAATATCCCAATCGGGCACTGCCATGTAGAAAAATTGGTCTGATAAAATAGGGATGTGGAGCCGGCGGAAGAAAAATAGCCCACTGGCTCCCCAAACCAGCATTAGCGCGAACAAGATGGGATTAATCCGGCGCACCCCCTATGAAGGCGTAGCGTTCCAGCAGCCCCCAAAAGCTGGCACCAATCGCCAGCCCAACGCCAAAGTGCGCGAGTTTATCGACAAATGAAGGTAGAGTCACAGTATATTTTTACCCCTTATTCATCTGTGTTCCCACTATAAACCAACTTCCTCCGCACGGGGAAAGCGTGTGACTAATCTTTACAAATTGTTGGGTTTGAAGCCCCGCAAAAGCGCTGACCAAAGCTGAAATGAGCGAGCGGGCGAGCTCACAATTGAGAAGGCTGACTGGGCTGCCGGCGGGGCGCTGTCCAGAAGCGCTTCCAATTTGGCAACTGCTGCCGGTGGCGTCTGCTGTCGCGCCGTCCAGTCGGCAAAATCTACCGGCACCTTCCACTCGGCGATTGCCGCCAGTGGCATCCCGGCACTTTCTCCCGCAGCTTGCCACTCGAAAATCGTCCAGTCGTGCCGGTGGGAGGGGTCGCGCAGGATTTCTATCCGGTCGATGAATAGCGCCAGTGCGCCGTCATCCGGGGAAATAATGTCTGTTACGAGGAATTGCCCGCCCGGTTTGAGCACCCGGACGATTTCTTTGAGTGCCGGCGTCAGGTCGGGGAAGTGATGGGCGACATACCGGCACGTCACAATATCGAACTGGCTGTCTGCAAACGGAAGTTGAGTCGCGCCGGCTTCCTGGAAGCGCACATTAGCAATTCCTCGCGCCGCAGCTTGCTGGGTGGCAACGGCTCGCATTCCCGGGCTGAGGTCGATGCCGGTGACTTCCCGGACGTGGGGCGCGAAGGCAAAAGCAGTGTGACCGGCACCGCACCCGACATCGAGGACAGTCATATCGGGTGCCGGTGAGCCGGTTTGCACCATCAGCGCCAAATCGTGCCCCTTGGCAAATATCGGCGACGCGGCATAAGCCGCAGCCGCCCGGTCAAATTGCTCTCGGACTGTTTCAGAGTGTTCCATTTTTGTATTTCCTGCAGGGAAAATCTTTCAGCCGTGGCACAGCGCCAGAGATCAACCCGGCACCCCTCCCTCAGCCCCGTGCGCGGGGAGGGGGAGAGAGAGGTGGGGTTGAGCGATGAGTGCAAAAAGTTTCAATCATCCTTCTAGTGTGCGACGCGGGAGCATCCCGGTTGTGCGAGCGTTGCCCAAATAAATGCGACAATGATTTCAGCAGGGGGTAGGAGGAGAAGATTTTTGGCCAGCTGAATCCCGGAAACGGGATTGAAACTGCGACGCCGGCAAATCGTTCAGCCTTCATCCTCGCTCCCCTCACCTTCATTAAAACTTGGCCAGATGCGGTCGCAGAAAAACAGCGTTCCAGAGGCGACGCACAGGGGAACCGCCAGGAGATTGAGCAGCGGGACGCTCACCAAACCCAGACAAACCAGCGCAAAACTGCCACTCGCCGGCAAACTGCCGCGTATCGCCCCCAGCTTCTCCCGAAAAGGCAGACGCCGGCGCTCCAGAGGCGCGTCCAGAAAGTCGATGCACACGAGCGTCGCCGCCAGCGCCACGCCGCCGGCAGAGGCGATCGCAGTCCCAACCCCCGGCACGAAATTCAGCAGCAGCAGCGGCACCCCCACCTTAAGGGCCAGCCCCACTTTGTTGAGTTCGTGCGCCAGCGCTCGCCCAATATCGCGGAAAATTGTAGCCGCAGTTTGCGGTTCCGCTGCCGGCAGCTTGCCGGTGCGCAACAGCTCCAACTGCTCCGAAAGCTGGCCATAAAACGGCGCGCCCAGGATCACCCCGAATTGCACCAGCAAAAAGCCGGTGGCGACTAGCAGCAGCAGCACCAGCACCACCCGCAGCAGCCATCCCAGCCCAGCGTCCAGAAAATCCAGCGCCGAAAGCCAAGACAGCCACGCTGGCAAATTGGCAATCCAGGCGTCTGTCTTGGCGTCCAAACCGGCAACCAGGGCGTTAACCCCTCGCAAACCGGGAAATAGCAATCCCGCATACAGCCCAATACCGGCAACCAAGTTCACCAAAATAGGAACCAGCACGTAGCCCCAGAGGCGCGGCGTGCGAACCAGCAAAAAAAGCGCTCGCAACGGATAAGTCGCACCGGCGATCAGTCCCACCGGTGAGTGAATCACATCAGGCATTGGTCTTGACTGCTGTTTTGCCATCTTCATTTCTCGTCCCAGCCACCGGTGGGCTTGAGGGAGCCTGCAAGCAACAGCCGGTGTTTAGCTAGCCTTGTCCTGCTTGGCAATCACCCAAATGGCACGGACGGTGCCCGGGATATACCCCTGCAGGGTTACAACAATATTAATCCAAAAAGCGCCGCCAATACCAACCGTCAAAAACACCTCCAAAGGGCGGCAAAAAGATTGAAATAATAGCCTCCAACCAAAGCTCTTATTCTCCGATCTCTGCGCCTCTGTGCCCTCTGCGGTTCATAAAATCCCTACCCAATTATACCGCATATCTAAACAAAAACTTTCCCCCGTCACCCTGCCTTAAAGCAACCGGAACGGCGAGCGGTTAATCCCTACAACTCCCCTCTCGTTCCCAGAACCGGCCTGGGAACGAGAGGCTTTTGCCAAAATTACTGGCCGGCAGATCCTTTACCGAAGAATTTCGGCGGTTCTGCCAGAGTGTAAACTTGGGTTTCGGCTGCGATCGCCTGCCGCAGGTGCAGGGGCAGCTGCAGTATTCCCAGCAGGGTGGTGCCGTCCAGCATGCGGAACCCGCCGGTGGTTTTCTCGGCGAGCAGCTGGTTGACGGTTTCGGGATCGGGCCGGCTGTCGATGGCTTGAGCTGCGCCGAGGACAAACCCCCAGGGCATCCCGTAGCTGGGGGTGTAGCTGGTGTACGATGTGACATTTGGGAAAACCGCACTCACCGTCCGAACCAGGCGGGCGTGGAGGGTCAGTTCCGCTGGGCTGACCGGCCCGGCTTGCAGCACGAAAATTCCAGATGGCGACAGCACGCGGCGGGCTTTCTCGAAATACTCTTTGGTAAACAGCTGGAATGATGGCCCGGACTCGATGGGGTCGGACAGGTCGGAAATGACTATATCCCACTGCTCGCTGGTGGTGTCCAAGAAATCCAGGGCGTCCCCGATCACCAGTTCGAGGCGGGGGTCGTCGAAGACATTCTGGTGCATTTCCGGCAGGTGTTCGCGGCACGCTTCCACCACATCGCCGTCAATGTCAACCATCGCTACTTTCTCAACGCTTTTCCAGCGCAGCGCTTCCCGAACTGTGGCACCCTCGCCGCCGCCGAGGATGAGAACTTTCCGGGGGCTACCGTGAAAAATCATGGCTGGGTGTACCAGGGGTTCGTGGTACAGGAACTCGTCGCCGGTGCAGGATTGCCACTTGCCATCGAGCACCAGCCCTTTGCCGTAAGCGCCGGTTTCTACGATGTACATTTCCTGATACTGGGTTTTTTTGTATGCCAGGACTCGCGTCACCCCGTGAACGTAGATGTCCCAAGGGGTGATGTACTCGCTCACCCACATATCGGCCCGAACTTCGCTACCTGCCATAAAACGCCCTCCTTTCCCCTAAATTGACAAACTTTGTATTTTACCGCAAAACTGTGAACTGCTGCTGCCGGCGCGATGAATTTGCCGATTTTAACGTGGCTCCAGACGGATTTGATCTCAGTTCAGAGAGAATGGATGCTGGAAAGCGTTACAGGGAAAGGGATGCGGTACAGCCAACTTGGCTCTAGCGAGCTGCGGGTTTCGGAAATCTGTCTCGGCACGATGACTTTCGGGCAGCAGAATACGATTGAGGAGGCGCACCGGCAGCTGGACTGCGCGGTTGCCTTTGGGGTGAATTTCATCGATGCGGCGGAAATGTATCCAGTGCCGCCACGGGAAGAAACTCACGGGCGAACGGAGGAATATATCGGCCAGTGGCTGGCCAAACAGCAGCGGGACAAGCTGGTTGTGGCCACGAAAGTTGCCGGCCCGGCGCGCAGTATGGCTTGGATTCGGGGGAAGGACAGGAAAATCGACCGCCGCAATGTGGGAGAGGCGGTGAGCCAGAGTCTCCGCCGGCTGCAGACGGACTATATTGATTTGTATCAAATCCACTGGCCAGACCGTTATGTGCCTAGTTTTGGCCAAACGGTGTATGACCCGACTCAGGAGCGGGATACGGTGCCGGTGGCGGAACAGCTGGCGGTGTTTGGGGATTTGATAAAAGCCGGCAAGATTCGCTATCTGGGGCTGAGCAATGAGACGCCTTGGGGGGTGTGCGAGTTTTGCAAGCAGGCGGAGCTGCTGGGTCTGCCGAAGGTGGTGTCTGTACAGAATGCTTACAATTTGCTGAATCGGGTGTTTGAGGTGGGGATGGCGGAAGCTTGTCGGCGGGAGGGTTTGGGGGTGCTGGCCTACAGTCCGCTGGGGTTTGGCACGCTGACCGGCAAGTACCTGCAAGGACAGCCGGATATGGCGCGGATGAGTTTATTTTCCAATTTTGGCCTCCGGTATCGAAAACCGAACGTGCCTGAGGCGGTGGCGGCGTATGTGGGAGTTGCCGGCAAGTACGGGCTGGAACCGGCTCAGATGGCGCTGGCGTTTGTGCGCCAGCGCTGGTTTGTCACGAACACGATTGTCGGAGCGACGAGTCTTGAGCAGCTGCAGGAAAATCTGGCGAGTGTTGAGGTGGTGCTGGATAAGGAAATTTTGGCGGAGCTGGATGCGGTGCAGGCGCGGTATCCGAATCCGGCTCCGTAAGGCGTTTGGCCGATCGGGGGTTTGACCATCAGGGTGGGTTGCACTGCAGCGAGCTTGCTGAGGGCTCACCGATAATCAAGGAGGACTGCCCTACTTTTTCCGCAACCCCCGCCGCCACAACCGGGGGCGGGGATGTGTTGCACGGACTGTGGGTGACTTTCCGAAAACAAAAAACGCCCAATCGCTGGGCGTGTCCATCAGGGTGCATCTACATGTTTTCAGTATAGCGGGGTGAGGGGTAATAGCCTACACCCCCTATACAAAAATTTACAATTCAAGCCGGTGGGCCGGAGTGTGCGTTCCCTCAAAGGAGTGCCGAGTCTGGTGCAGCGGTATGAATGGGGAACGCACCCTACCTCTTGCTTCTGCCGGTGATTGGCCGAAAACAAAAAACGCCCTTGCGGGGCGTGTCCATCAGGGTGCATCTACATGTTTTTACTCTAGCAGGGGTGAGGGGTAATAGTATACACCCCAAACAAAAATTTACAATTCGTGCCGGTGTGCCGGCTCTGGGATGCCCAGTAGGGTGCGTTCCCGCCAGGGAGTGCCGAGTCTGGTGCAGCGGTATGAATGGGGAACGCACCCGACCCCATGCTTCTGCCGGAGATGGGCCGAAAACAAAAAACGCCCTTGCGGGGCGCGTCCATCAGGGTGCATCTACATGTTTTTACTCTAGCAGGGGTGAGGGGTAATAGTCTACACCCCCTACAAAAATTTACAATTCGTGCCGGTGTGCCGGCTCTGGGATGCCCAGTAGGGTGCGTTCCCGCCAGGGAGTGCCGAGTCTGGTGCAGCGGTAT
>JAHHHT010000039.1 GCA_019359235.1 Oscillatoria princeps RMCB-10 | reverse complement strand
ACAAAAATTTACAATTCGTGCCGGTGTGCCGGCTCTGGGATGCCCAGTAGGGTGCGTTCCCGCCAGGGAGTGCCGAGTCTGGTGCAGCGGTATGAATGGGGAACGCACCCCACCTCTTGCTTCTGCCGGTGATTGGCCGAAAACAAAAAACGCCCTTGCGGGGCGTGTCCATCAGGGTGCATCTACATGTTTTTACTCTAGCAGGGGTGAGGGGTAATAGTCTACACCCCCTACAAAAATTTACAATTCGAGCCGGTGTGCCGGCTCTGGGATGCCCAGTAGGGTGCGTTCCCGCCAGGGAGTGCCGAGTCTGGTGCAGCGGTATCAATGGGGAACGCACCCGACCCCATGCTTCTGCCGGAGATGGGCCGAAAACAAAAAACGCCCTTGCGGGGCGCGTCCATCAGGGTGCATCTACATGTTTTTAGTCTAGCAGGGGTGAGGGGTGTCTGCCTACACTCCTATAAGAAAATTTACAATTCAAGCCGGTGGGTGGGTGGGAGTGGCGCACCGGCGGATGGAGCCGGGGTGCCGGTGCGCTCAAGGAACGCGCCGTACCTGTTGCAGGTGCCATTCCAGCAGCACCGCCCGACATTGCAGGCAAGTGAGTGTTTCCAGCAAGGCGCGAACACCGGCTCGTGTTGCGGGGTGGGTTGCGCCTGCCGTTTCAACCGCCAGGTTGTACGAACGCCGATGTCGCGTCTCTACCTGATACTAATGGCCACCCACGGAGACTGCCCTTTGGGGGGATCTGGATGCTTAGACTTAACTCAAGTTGCTACTTACAAGTGAGTCAGGCGAGATCCCCCCCTAGCCCCCCCTTAAAAAGGGGGGGGACATTCTCAAAGCCCCCCTTGTAGGGGCAGGCCACCCACGGAGACTGCCCTTTGGGGGGATCTGGATGCTTAGACTTGTAGGTAGCAACTTGGGTTAGACTTATAAGCAGCAACTTGGGTTATCTAACTAAAGGTATCCGCGTTTATAATAATTTTTCTATCGCACTTGCTTGCAGCGCTTCGCTCTCACGAAATGTCTAGAAAACCGCGCTATCTCCAAACCGGCAACTCCTATCATATCACCACCCGCTGCAATAACCGCGAGTTCAAATTATCTCGGCGCGACTGTCGGGAGGTGTTCCTCTATGCGATTAAGAAAGCGTTGGACAAATATCAATTCAAACTGTACGCACTCTGCATCATGTCCAACCACGTCCACTATCTCATCGAACCGGCGCAGTCGGAAGATTTGCCCAAAATTATGCACTTCCTCAACTGGTATACCGCCATGTGTTTCAACCGCATGCTGAAACGCACGGGCCATTTTTGGGAAAAGCGGTATCACTGCGACGGATTTGCCCCCTCAGATAGGGAACGCGCTTTAAACACGCTCCGCTATATTCACGGCAACCCCAAAGCTGCTAAAATGCGCAAAGGCTTTTTTTATGACTTTAGCAACTATGGAAGTTACGAACGCCTGACAGACGATGGACTCACTCAATGGCATCCAGCCTTTTTGCAACTGGGCAACACTCTTGAGGAGTGTGCCCAGAATGCCCTTGGATTTTGCCAAAAGTTTTCGTTGAACGAGCGAAGAGGGCGTTGCATTGGCGAATCAAGATATCGGGCGGGGTTCTAAAGATCCTAACGCCAATGCAACGCCCCTACACTTGACTCCTGTAGGGGCGTTGCATAAGCGCGACAATTTCTGTGACTCATTGCAAAAATTAAATTCGCTCATGCAACGCCCTGTCGCTAGCACTACCCCAGCAGACAAACCCAAAAACCAAGGACGAGTTCTTGGCACAGGTTGTGCGGCAATTAGCGCAAGCCAATCGAGCGCCGAAGCGGGTCAAGACTTTTGACATTTTTTGAGGTCAGTGCTAGGATGAGAGAGTTCCACTGGGCTGGGGCTGGGGGTGTCAGCAATTAGCAGCAACCTGGTTCGCCGCACAAGCAACCGCCCGCAATGGACGCCAGCTCGGCCTCGGACAAATCATCAATCTCCCAATCTTCATCTTGGACACGCACGACGCCGCCCTCGGCACCGGCACCGGCAGCAGTCGCTGTGGAATTGCGCTCTCCGGCACCGGCTTGCATAGTTTTGTTGTTCCATTTCATGGGTTGTTCACCTTGCGTTGAAAGTTTCGAGTTGCGTCGTGTTACTACTTCGAGTTGCGTCGTACCAGGCTCCCCGACTCCCCCTGTCATTTCTCCGGGGGGACGGGTTGGCTTTCTGACTTACTTGCTCTTCATTATTGCAGGCAGACACAGGAGTCGTCAAGAGTTTTTGTCAAAAAATTTTGGGGAATTTTTTTTCTGGGGGAAAGTAGGGAAGAATACCCCATGAACTCGGACGATGGAGCAAGGGAGCATGGACGATGGAGCAAGGGAGCTCTGGCATCCAGCTTTCTTGCAACTGGGCAACACTCTTGAGGAGTGTGCCCAGAATGCCCTTGGATTTTGCCAAAAGTTTTCGTTGAACGAGCGAAGAGGGCGTTGCATTGGCGAATCAAGATATCGGGCGGGGTTCTAAAGATCCTAACGCCAATGCAACGCCCCTACACTTGACTCCTGTAGGGGCGTTGCATAAGCGCGACAATTTCTGTGACTCATTGCAAAAATTAAATTCGCTCATGCAACGCCCTGTCGCTAGCACTACCCCAGCAGACAAACCCAAAAACCAAGGACGAGTTCTTGGCACAGGTTGTGCGGCAATTAGCGCAAGCCAATCGAGCGCCGAAGCGGGTCAAGACTTTTGACATTTTTTGAGGTCAGTGCTAGGATGAGAGAGTTACTCGGCATCACTCCCGGCAAAAGGGTTCGTTTGAAGCGTATTTATTTTGTCGAAGGAGGGTTCCACCCCCCCGGCACCGGCACCGGCAGCAGTTGCTGTGGAATTGCGCTCTACGGGAGCGGCTTGCTTCGGCATGACAGTCTTGTTGTTTTTCATGGGTTGTTCTCCCTAAAGTTACGAGTTGCGTCGTCAAGGCTCCCCGACTCCCCCTGTGATTTCTCTCGGGGGGACGGGTTGGCTTTCTGACTTACTTGCTCTTCATTATTGCCTCGGGCGGCGGCAGTTGTCAAGAGTTTTTGTCAAATAATTAGGGATAATTTTTCTGGGAGAGTAAATAATAATACTTATGAGGGATGAACCCCAAGACGAGGCGCAACCAAAGGGCACATGTCACTTTTGCTTGTTTCCAGGCGATTGGAAAGATGCTGCTGGCGAATCAATGGGGGGTTAAACCCCGAACCCGTAGGAGAACGCTGAATTCCTTGCTACTAGGGAGGCTGCGCCTCGTTTCAGGCGTTACCTAGAGTAGTGCCGGTGGCACTTTAGCCCGCCCCGGAACGAGGAAAAACCGGCATCAGGTCTAACCCCTCACGGATTCGCCAACAGTCTCATCCTCTTCCCCGCCAATTCCATTCACCGGCACCCCACAAAAATCCTACCCCAGCACCTCATTCATGGTAAAACTCACATCAGCAAAAGCCCCCACCACCGCACTTTCTCCCCGCCGGCACTTGAGCACCTCCCCGTACCCCTCCCCCGAAGGATGCCGGTGCACTTCCATACATCCCTCATTAATATCCACCAGCCAAACTTCCGGAATGCCGGCTGACGCATACAGCGGAATTTTCACCTGCCGGTCTGCTTCCACCGTCGTATCCGCCACTTCCACTATCAGGAAAATATCCCCTGGTTTCGGATGCCCAGATTCATAGAAATCTTCACGAGGTTGCAGCAGGGTCAAATCAGGTTGGGGTTGAGAATAGTCATCCAGCTCAACAGGATTTTGTGGCCATACGAGCGCTTCCCCCGCCAAACGAAGGGTAAACAGTCTGTTAAGCCTCCCAACACAAGCAGCGTGACGCCGGCCAATTGGTGACATCTTAACAATCTCTCCTTTTATAAGTTCTACTCTGTCCTCATCTGTGAAAATCCCCGCCTCAACCATCTGCTGGTACTCTCGCACAGTGAACAGCCGTCTGAGCAACTGAACAGACATGACAACCTCCTTAACATCAGGCTATCCCATTTCCGACTATTATAACCCAAGTTGCTTTTCGCTGGGAAGTAAAGAGGGCGAAGATCCGATGTAGGGGCGAAGCATGAGCGCGACTATTTATAGGACTCAGGGAAAAGATTACATCCGCTCATGCTTCGCCCTTCCTCTAGCGCTTAGCGAAGCGGCTGCGCCAGCAGCTAGCATTGGCGAAGCGAAATTTCGGGCGCAGTCGTAAAGATCCTAACGTCAATGCGAAAGCCCCTACACAAGATATGATGTAGGGGCGTTAGCGCAGCGGCTGCGTCAGCAGCTAGCATGAGCGCGACTATTTATAGGACTCAGGGAAAAGATTACATCCGCTCATGCTTCGCCCTTCCCCTAAGCGCTAGCCATAACCGAAAAACCTACCCACAAAAGAAGACATACTGCGAACTTTTGGGCTAAAGCCCTACTACGAACTTAGGGCTAAAGCCCTACTACGAACTTAGGGCTAAAGCCCTACTACGAACTTTTGGGCTAAAGCCCAACTGCGAACTTTAGGGCAAAAGCCCAACTACAACCGGCACAAACACTACCCCAGCGCCTCATCTACCCGGATATTAATATCGGGATACGCCCCCAAATAAATACGCTCACCAGGCACATACCTCCGCCCCTTCCTGTACCCCCGCTTCTCCGAAGGTTGCCAGTAAACTTCCACGCATTTGTTTTTCATATTCACCAGCCAAACTTCAGGAATGCCGATAGTTCCATAAAGGGTAACTTTCGTGTAACGCTCAGCTTCAACCGTCGTGTCAGCAACTTCCACTACCAGCAAAATCCCCTGCGGTTTCAGCTCCCCAGCTGTGACAAACTCTGCCCGGGGGATAAGAAAGGTCAAGTCCGGATGCGCTTGGTATCTTTCACTCAATTTTACAGTCTGCTGGCAAGCCACCAGAAGTTGCCCGCCTACTTTTTCGGCAAATAATCCAACCAACCGCTTCACACAGGCATCGTGGCGATCGCTATTAGAGAAAACTTGCTTGTAAACTTCTCCCCGCTTTTCTGCAAGCTTTCTGCAGAAATCATCTACCGAGGTGTACTGCAGCGCCCCTCTGACATTAATAATCATGGCAACCTCCGCATTTGCTAGCCTTACAGATGAACCGGCTACCCCCCCCAAAACAGGACACACCTCACCCCCCTCACCCCCCTTCCCTCTCAGGGAATCGTCAGAGATTTGCTCCTCTCCCCTCAAAGACGACGGGTTGGGGGAGCGGTAAAAATGTCCCGCTCCCAGCTGATAGCCAAAAACCCGGTTTATTTAACTTACCGGGTTCTTAATATTTATATCACAATTCCGCCAAACTCATCTGCCCGCGATAGCCGGTGACAATCCGCGAACCGTCTTTGAGAATGTGAATCTCCATTTGGTCGCTCGCCCAAGTGATTTTATCATTAAACGCCGGATTGAACACATGCACCCGCTGGTTGCGAGAAGACACCGGCGAATCCGGGGAATTAATCGCCAGCGACTCCACATAAGGGCCATCAATCAGAATGTCCAGCTCCGCTAACAGCTCCTGCGCTGCCGGCGGCGCACCCTCCCCCTGCAGTTCCTTGAGCGTAAATCCGCTAAAAGACATCACGCTCAAACCGGCAGCTTTCAATATCCGCGCCAGTTGCGCCAGTGCCGGTGCCTGCCAAAATGGCTCACCCCCAGAAAACGTCACCCCTTCATTGCGCGGATTGCTCAAAATCTGCTCCGCCAACTGTTCCACCGGCACCAGCTGATTGATCTCAAATGCCCAAGAAGCCGTATTGAAACACCCCCCACACTCGCGAGCGCACCCCTGCACCCACACCACCGCACGACACCCCGGGCCATTCACCTCAGACTCATCCACAAAGCCCATAATATTCAAATATCCGGCGGGAATCTCCACCTGCCACGGCGATACATTTGCTGTCTCGCTTGTCATCTTTTTTCTCCCTTCAATTGTAAATTTGAAAACCCCTTAAATCCGGTTGATTACTTCCAATCTTTCCTCTTGGCGTCTTGGCGGTTAATCAATCAACCGGAAATCCTCCTAAGTTCACGCCGGAGCGCAGCGCACAGGAATGCCGGTGGCGCGTTGAATCTCACCGGCAAACTCCTGCAGCGCACCGGCACTGACGCACTTGAGCGCCCGCACCGCATACGGGCGCTCTTCAGGGCTGTGATTTCCCCGCGCATCCAGCTCGTGCTTGAGCGGTTTCGGGCGCGTCGGCGTGTTCAGTTGAATTTCCGCCGGCGCTAAACACTGCACCCACCGGATGTATTCCGCTCGCTCTCCCGCATCCCAATTTGTCAGGAGCATCGTTTGAATTCCCAGCTTCCCCCGATAAGAGGAGCGAAATTCCTGCAAACCCGCCCAGATATCTTCCAGCTGAATCCCCCCGACAGGCCGGTTCACCCGCCGCAGCTTGTCCGCAGACACCGCATCGACCTTAACCGCCACTTTATCAGCCAGTGCCAGCGCCGCCCGCACTTCTGGATCGCCCAGTAAAGTGCCATTCGTCAAAACCACCGTTTGCCGTCCTGTCAGTGCTTTGATGCCGGCAAGAATCTCCCCCAAATTTAACGCCAGAGTGGGTTCCCCACTGCCGCTGACGGTGATAGCATCCACATCCCAAGGGGCGAACGGTTGCAAGTCTTGCAGGATTTCCGCCGTGGGGATAAACACTTGACGAACTCCCGTCTTCAGCTCAATTTCCCCCAGCTGGCAGTAGGCGCAGTTAAAGGAACACGCAGACACCGGCCCAATCGGGTCAACCCCCAGCGAGCGCCCGTAGCGCCAAGACTTAACCGGCCCGTAAACCGAAGCAAACCTTGTTGAAATCACAGTTACCCTCCTTAACCTTCAATCTTAAACCTCAAATCTCAAACCCCTCAGCTTCACCCCTGCCTCTTCTCGCTCGCCGGTCAATGTTTTCGTCTTTACGGTTACTTTTTAAGCCTTCTGCGGCTTGCTGCCGGCAGAACTTGCCAGCCAGCCAGCCTGCCTGCCGGTGAGTTCTGTCCCCTGATTCCTGCGCCCCTCTTTTGTTAAAGAATATCTCCAATCTTTAACTTTTGTTTCGCAAGATTAATTTTCATGTCTCGCTCTGTTCCGCAAACAGCAGTATAGCACAGATCGGGCAGGGTTGGGAAGCTTTTTAAGCTTAATTAAAGGTGAGATTAAAAGATACTAAATTAGCTGGTAATTCTACGGAACATGATTTATCCTAAAGGTAGCCAAGACTACCAATCTTTTAAAATGGATTGGGAGGGCGGGCTATTTGGGCTATCTCACAAGAGAAGAAGGCAGCGGCATAAAGTCGGGTTTTCTTCGCTTAGAGAGGGCAGGCTTTGCCGGAAACACGACCGGCACTTCACCTTCGCCCTTCCTCCAGAGGCAGAGAGAGCGAGGAATCCGCAAGGAAGAATCCCATCTATCTTTAAAGGATTGGCAGTCTGGCAAAAGATAAATAGCGCTGGCTGGCTAACGAGCTATCAATTTCAACAGTCATTCACAACAAATAAAAGCCAGTCAGGGAAGGTGATAGAGGGGCGAAGTCACCAGCTCCCGCCTGCATGGGCGCACCTTCCAACCGTACCGTTTAGCGACAGGAGCAATTCCCTATGAGCACCGTAATTCAACGCAGACCGGAAATAGACGTAGCAAGCGCGTGGGAGCGCTTTTGTGAGTGGATTACCAGTACCGACAGCCGGATTTACATAGGCTGGTTTGGCGTGCTGGCGATCCCCACCCTCCTAACAGCTGCCATCTGTTTCATCATTGCCTTCATTGCCGCACCGGCAGTAGATATGGAAGGGATTCGCGAGCCGGTTGCCGGCTCATTAATGAGCGGCAACAACATCATAACAGCCGCCGTCGTGCCCACCTCAGCGGCGATAGGCTTGCATTTTTATCCAATTTGGGACGCCGCCTCTCTAGACGAATGGCTGTACAGCGGCGGTCCCTACCAGCTGATCGTCCTGCACTTCCTGATAGGGATTTGGTGCTATTTGGGAATGATGTGGGAGCTCAGCTACCGGTTGGGCATGCGCCCCTGGATATCCCTAGCCTTTTCCGCGCCGGTGAGTGCGGCAACCGCCGTATTGCTAGTGTATCCCATCGGTCAGGGCAGCTTTTCTGAAGGGCTGCCCCTGGGAATCTCCGGCACCTTCCACTTTATGTTAGGCTTCCAGGCTGACCACAACATCCTCATGCACCCCTTCCACATGCTGGGCGTTGCTGGGGTGTTTGGCGGTGCCTTCTTGAGCGCCTTGCACGGCTCCCTAGCCACCTCAACGGTGATACGCAAGACGAGCGAGATAGAATCCGCCAGTGCTGGGTACAAATTTGGCCAGCAGGAACGAACCTACAACCTGCTAGCCGGTCATTACGGCTATTTGGGCCGGTTGCTGATTCCACCGCTGGGCATGCGCAACAGCCGGTCAATCCACTTCCTCCAGGCTGCTGTCCCCGTTGCAGGCATCTGGTTTGCCACTGCCGGCGTGTGCAGCATGTCGTTCAACGTCAATGGATTTAACTTCAACCACTCGATTCTCGACAGTGCCGGTCAGGTCATTCGCACTGACGCCGATATCCTCAACCGGGCTAACCTGGGAATCCAAGTCATGCACGAACCCAACGCCCACATTTTCCCGGTGGTTCTGTCTTCTGGTGAGCCAGTGCCGGTGAGCCTGCAAGCTGTGGCCAGCCCGACGGTTGGCAGCTAAGCCTGCAGCCCAAGGACAGCCTAATTTTTAGCCAGCGTTCCGGTTTCCGGAGCGCTTTTTTTGTAGTTTTTAGATTATCCCACTTCCGGAAGGCGAACTTATCGGAGAGAATTTGCCTGGTTACACAACAACTGCCACCATCAACAGTGGCGTGAGGAGTGAGGAGACAGTATATGACAGACCGAGACCTGTTGTTTGAGAGGCAGCAGCGAACCGCGATCGCGCTGGTTGCCGTCTTTGGCCTGTTTGACATTTGCAGTCGCTTGCCTTCGCTGCAAGCTTTCGCTCAGGGGATACCCTCACCGGCAAGCGAAGTCAACTGGCAGCAGCTGGCAGCCCCACTGATTGCCGGCATCCAGTCAGTGAGCGAGCCGAAACTGGCGGCATCGCTGACCGGCAGCGCCAGTGCCAAGCCTGCAGCGGTTGCGCCAGCCCCCATCTTTTCAGCACCGCAGCGGTTTCAAGGGCAGATCGTCGATCGCGCACAGCTGAGCGGCGACGAGAAAGTCATCGCCCTCACCTTTGATGACGGTCCGTGGGAGCAAACCCCGGAAATCCTGGGCATTCTCAAAGAAATGGACGTAAAAGCGACGTTCTTCTGGGTTGGCAAAAACGTGCAAACCTATCCGGAAATCGCCAAGCAAGTCGTTGCTGCCGGTCACGCGATTGGCAACCACACTTGGGATCACCCCACCAATTCTATGGATCGGGAGACTGCAGCCAAACAAATTGACAGCACAAATGACTATATCTTTGAGACGACGGGAGTGAGAACAGCGCTGTTTCGCCCACCGGGGGGCGCACTGCTAAATGGGCTAGCCGATTACGCCCGCAACCGTCAGGATGCCGTTGTCCTGTGGTCAGTTGACACGCGGGACTGGCAGGCGAGCACCTCCGTGCAAATGTTGGTCAGCACTGTGCTCAATGAGGCCAAGCCCGGTGGAATTGTCCTGATGCATGACGGTGGCGGCAACCGCTGGAGAACCGTGGAGGCTTTGCCCGCCATCATCGCCGGACTCAGAGAGCTCGGCTACCGGTTTGTGACGGTGCCGGAGTTGCTGGAAATGCAAGAGAAGGAAATCATTGCGGCAGAGGCAAAAGCCGCACAAGCAGCCGCTGCCGAATCTCAACCGGCGCTTCCACCGCAGTAACCGAGTTTTCCCGGGCGCAGTGCCAGCACGTCTGGCACCCCCTCGATCATTCCCTGTTTTTCTGGCTCCCTTTGCCCCTCCTCAAACAGGAGGGGCGAGGAGGGGTTAAGTTCTCAGCGGAGTTATTGTTTCAATCCCGTTTCCGGGATTCAGCTGGCCAAAAATCTTCCCCTCCTGCAACCTGCTGAAATCATTGCCGCATTCATTTGGGCTTCTTCACACAACCGGGACGCTCCCGAGTTATTTGCACACACAGCCCGCTCGCGAGTGCCGGCGGGCTGTATGGCAAGCCAGCCCGATATTTAAGCGCTTTGGCCTTAAAAAAAACGAACTATCGTAAGGATATATCCTAGCAACGCCAACGGGAAATCCGTATGTCCAACCAATTAGAGCCCCCGGCACTTCCCCCATCTGTGCAGCGAGTTGTCCCCATATTTCGCTATGCCGGCTGGGCGAGCTTCTGGGTGCAAGTCGTCCTAGCTGTTATTGCCAGTCTGATTTTCGCATTTGCTGGGTTTTCTGGCAGCGCTCCCCGCACCGCCGCCGGTGCTGCAGCCAACAATCCAGGAAGCGGGCCGGGCCTGTTTTTTGCCGTTTGCGGACTTCTAGCGCTCGGCGTCAGTATCTACTGGGCTTTTCGTTACACCCGCCTGGCGCAACAGCTGCAATCCTCCAATCCCAACCTGCGCCCCAAGAAGGCAGACGCTTTGCAACTGCTGCGGCGCGGCTTGATAGTGAATTTAGCGGGGATGGGTTTGACCCTCATGGGGGCAGAAGCGATTACCGGCACCCTGCTGGGCAAGGCTTTGGCCCAACCACAGGCTTTACTGGGCATGGGGGGCGATCTCAGCAAACTCATTCAACCCCTGGATATCTTTGTGGTGCTGGGAAATACGCACACGATTGTGGCTCACTTTGCCGGCATTCTCACGGCGCTGTGGCTGATCAATTCTGTGAGCCGGCAGTAGCCGGCAGCTCGGTTGTGGCGCTCACAGGAGCACGAGCGCCCGACTTTCGGTCATTTATAATTTACGCCCCAGCCATCCGGAATCCGTGCCTTCAGCGCCGAAGTAGCTATCCAGTAAACTTCCTGCATCCTGTGAATCAACCGCGCTACAGCTGGCGGCGCACCACTGAGAAGCAGGTGACGGTTGCAGCCAATACAGTCTCAATCGCCTTCAGCTCGTCGCTGCGATTTCAAGCTTGAGATTTCAGATTAACAATTTAATCTTTTTTTGACTCTAAAATCTAAAATCTAAAATCTCTCTTGGCTGTCCGGCTTCACCTAGTCGCTGCGGCTGTTGCCCCAATTCCCAGTCTGTATGGCCTTTGTTAGCGAGATGCGGTTTCACTCAAGCACGGAGACAATAGCGATCATGGTACTGAAACCTGCGGCCCCCTGTTGGGAGGGTGGCCACACAACCTTAGAAATGTCTCAACCAGCGCTGCAAGCGCTCCAGGGGCAAATCGAAGCTGAGCTCTACCGCAGTGAAATCTACCGGCAGGCGGTAGCCAGCTTGCAGATCCAGCTTGGGGATGCAGCTGCACTCACGCAGACGCTCGTCGCTGCGGTGGCAAAAGAAGCCATCCGGCTGGCGTTGAAGCAGTGTGTCGAGCAGTGTGGGGCGGTTGCGGCTCAAAGCCCGCAAGCGCCGCAACCGGCACCGGCACAACCGGCTCAGCCGGCTGCAAGAGAGGGTGCGCTGGCTTCCGTGGCGGGCGCGGCTAGAGCCAGTGTGGCACCCCAAACAGCGGAGGGGGCGCGGATTGAGCGCTTGCGCCAGATAGGCCAAGAACTCCAGCAAGTGCGTCAGGCTCGCGAACTTTCTCTGGAGCAACTCGAGCGTCAAATCCTGGTGCCGCGACCGATTCTGGAGGCTCTTGAGACAGGGCGCACTGAGCGATTGCCAGAAGATATCTACGTTCGCGGCTTTATCCGCCGCACCGGCGATGCCTTGGGGCTCGATGGCGCTCGGATGGCGGCTTCCGTACCCGCACCCGCCGCCGCACAATCTGTTGTGCCGTCCTGGTACCGGCCTGAACTCCAGTCAGAAAAGATGCGTGCGGGGCATTTATACGCTGGCTACGCCGCCCTGATGGCGGGAGCCGTGGGCGGGCTTTCTTGGCTGTCGGCGCAAGCCACCCCAAGAGCGGCTGCTGAACCTGACCCAGCTGTTTCATCCCCAGGATCGGTTTCCCAGCCGGATCGGCGTGCTGTGCCGGTGAAAACGCCCGGGTTGAGCACCGGCTATGCCGGTGTGGCGGCGGGATCTGATATTGCGCCTCCTGAAGCTATGGCCTACTAGGTTCTAGAGCGCCGGTCAAGGCTTAAAAATCCGAGTTAACCAACCG
The DNA here is from genome assembly GCA_019359235.1 of Oscillatoria princeps RMCB-10. Taxonomy (GTDB): domain Bacteria; phylum Cyanobacteriota; class Cyanobacteriia; order Cyanobacteriales; family Oscillatoriaceae; genus Oscillatoria; species Oscillatoria princeps. Next base: position 61,701 of record JAHHHT010000039.1, on the reverse strand, counting down.
GGTTTCTCGCCCTCTTCAACCCGATTCTTTCGGAAGCAAATGCCACAGAGAAACCCGGTTTCTGAGATTTATAGAAACCGGGTTTCTTTGCCTCTTCAAACCGATTGTTCGAGGGCCGGTGCCAATAAAACCCCGGTTTATAACAATTTTTTACACTTTAAATCTGCTGGTTGGAGAAAGGAGGCATAGCCTCCCGATCGCCGTTTACATTGGGATACTGGAAGCGCGGGGATAGAGATGGACAGTCCAAATAAAACGCCCAACAGCTTATTGCTGGACAGGGGTTCTAGTTGCTCAAAACCAGGTTGTCTCGGTGAACGACGGTTTCCGCACCGGCATGGCCCAAAATGCTGGGAATTTCTTCCGATTTGCGCCCCCGAATCAGATCCAGTTCGGCGCTGCTGTAGTTGACGAGCCCTCTGGCAATTTCCCGACTGTCTCCAGCGCACAGCTGCACGGCATCTGACGCCTGGAACTCGCCAACGACATTGGTGACGCCGGCAGCGAGTAAGGACTTGCCCCCCTGACAAATCGCTGCCACGGCTCCCGCATCTAGGTAAATCTTCCCAGCCGGCACCAAGCCGTGGGCAATCCAGCGCTTGCGGGCGCTGTCCGCTCGGGGGTGGGGCTCGAACTGAGTCCCAATTGGCTCTCCCTGGAGAATTTTCTCGATGTTTCTGGGATTGCTGCCGGCGGTGATGGCGGTGCGCACGCCGGCGCTGGTGGCAATCCGGGCGGCCTGAATTTTTGTGGCCATGCCGCCGGTGCCCCAGCCACTCTTGGAGTCGCCGGTTTGCACCTGCAATTGCTCGAGCTCGTCGAGGCGCTGCACCAGGCTGATCGGCTGGGCGTCTGGATGGCTGCGGGGGTCGGCTGAGTACAGCCGGTCTACATCGGTGAGTATAAACAGCCAGTCCGCCTCGATTAAGCTGGCCACGAGCGCTGAGAGGGTGTCGTTATCCCCAAACTTGAGCTCTTCGGTGGCTACGGTGTCATTCTCGTTGACGACCGGCACCACTCCCAACCGCAGCAATTCTTGGAAGGTGTTGGAGGCGTTCAGGTAGCGGCTGCGCTGCACCAAGTCGGTGCGGGTGAGCAGCACTTGGGCCACCGGCTGCTGCAGGGAGCTAAATAAGTCATCGTAGACGCGCATCAGGCGTCCCTGGCCAACAGCAGCCACGGCCTGTTTCAGGGCAATGTTGCGGGGGCGCTCGCGCAGTCCGAGGCGAGCGCAGCCCACCCCCACCGCTCCAGAGGAAACCAGAACGACGCGGTGCCCCTGCCGGCGCAGGTCGGTGAGTGTTTCTACCAGGGTGGCGAGGGTGGAGAGGGCCAGGTTGCCGGTGGCCGGCACAGTTAGGCTGGACGTGCCTATTTTGACGACTATCGTTTGCGGCATATTTCAATCCCTGATAGGGATTCCTACAGATTACCGTTCACACGAATTGTAAAAAATCGTGAGTTCTCAGTGGGTCAAGCACTGAAGGCATAAACGGCAATGCCTTTAAGTCACCGCCATCAAATGCCTTTGACTTTACCTTTCTAAGGATGTTGTAGCTGCCGTTGACACCGGCATTGAGAACACCCAGATTTGACTTGTATAAACCACGCTTAGGTCTTTTTCCGCTAAACTTCGGCTCCTTGTCCCCGTATTGAGGGAGCTGGTCTGGGTGCATAAAAGATGCTTTGCTTGTGTGGCTTTCCTCTGTAATGACAGCTTCAATCCCTCCAATTTTAGCCTGACATTTGAGTTTTTCAATTAACTTCGCTGCCGGGATATTGACAAATTGTTGGGCTGTTTTATTGCGAAGTTCAATTCCATTCTTCCATCCGCTTTTCTTCCCGCTCGCCAATGCAGTAATACCGTTGAGCGGACACCAATGAATTCCTCTTCGACTGGTGCGGATAGTTATCGACACGATAATTCCGTTTTAAGGTAAGAGCTTCTAGTTTCCGACTCGTTTTACATTTGTGCTGGGTTTCCAACTTGTACTTAATTTTAGACTTTTGCTTGTTGCAGTAGGTGTTAATCGCCTTTAACGCTTCTACTTCAGCAAAGGCTTAACGCCAGACTGATTTGTTGTTAGAGTCACGAGGTTGACTAAACCAATATCTACACCGGCAATAGAGTCACCTGTGGTTGAAGGTAACATCCTTTCGCAAACAATCTCGACTGCATAACATCCAGACTTGGGTAGAACTCTGGCTTCACCGACTTGGCCCAGTCGGGACTTAAATTCAATGGGGCACGGTGTTAGTTTGACTGCACCTGTCCGCAGTGCGGGTTTAGAAACAGTTTCGTCAGGGAAGATAACCATGTATCTCCCTCTTGTCCTTGTACTTAGTAATTTTGGGCCACCCAAGGTATTTGTCTGGATTGCTTTCCCAATCTTTGTGCGCCGATTTATACCCGACCCTGCCTTATGGACACGCCGAATCCCCTGTTTAGCCACCTTGGTATTAGGTAGCGCTGAATGGGCTTGCGCGTTCGAGACTAGATGGTATAGCGCAGTGAAAGGCAACACCGTTTTCGCATTCTTGAAGAAGTGTTGCCTCATCTGATAATTCGCTAGATTGAACAGATTCTTAGACAAAAACTCCGGCTGGTCGCAAGAAGACCAATAAGCATGGTTTTTGTCGGTCGTGTGCTTCTGGACTAATCGCATCTGTTGTCCTCAAAAGTGGGCACTTCGTCAGGCTTTAATTCGACTGGGTGTTGATAGATGCGCCCATCACTTATCTCGAACTCTGTTCTGGTAACTCTTACTGCTGCTGTTGGCAATGTGAGTGTCCCATACGATTAATATAAATTAAGCACATGACTGACGATTTTATACGACTTACTCCGTTTTTCTACATATTTGTGCCAGCAGTCGATCGCCCCCCCTCCCCACCGATATCCTACCAGATTCTGTGACGTCCGGTGTCCCTTTGGCAGGCGCAGCGTTCCCAAGAATTACCACTGTCCAGTGCGATGATGCCCCATGCGATCATGCCCCATGCGATCATGCCCCATGCCCTGAATGTCATGTACAGTTTTATTGCTTGGGGGGGGTGAGGGTTGCACCGAGGGCTTGCGAGACCCAAACCTCAAAGGAGCGCCACCCATAGCGCCGCACAGCAACACCGGCATCGACGACCGGCTCTACTAGAATGGTGAACATGCCGAGGCGGTTGCCGGCGAGGACGTCGGTGAACAGCCGGTCGCCCACCATCGCCACTTCCTCCACCGGCAGGTTCATGGCGTCCACCGCCTGCCTTAATTTCCGTCTGGAAGGTTTGGCCGCTCCCAGGATATAGGGCAGGTTCAAAGACTCGGCGATGCCGCTAATCCGAGGAAGGCTGAGGTTGTTGCTGACCAACCACAGCTCTGCCAGAGGTCTAATTTGCTCCACCCAGTCTCGCAGTTCTGCAGACGCGGAGATCATCCGCAGCGGCACTAAGGTTTCATCCACGTCCAGCACCAGCCCCTTGAGCTGATATTCCTGCAAAATGGCCGGTGTGAGGCTCAGAATTGAGCCTCCCAGAACTAAGTCAGGCTGTAAGAGTTTGCCCCAAGTCATCCCAAATTGCTTTCTTTAGTGTTGATAATTTCTAATTTGAATTTCTTTTAGCATCCCGCTCGTTGTGAATTCGCGCTTGAGCCGTTTCGTGTTCCGCTAGAGTGCGGCTGAAGACGTGAGTGCCATCATACCGCGCCACGAAATAAAGGTATTCTGTTTCCTCCGGAGACAGGGTTGCTTTTAAACTTCGCAGTCCTGGACTGGCTATCGGCGTCGGCGGCAAGCCTGGATTGAGATAGGTGTTGTAGGGCGAAGGCGTCCCTACCTGAGCGTAAGTTAACGGTTTATCCGGAGTCTGGGTCACTCCTAAGCCGTATTCAACCGTGGGGTCGGAACCGAGGGTCATTCCCAGCTCCAGTCTCCGGGTAAACACGCCCGCTATCGTCGGGGCCTCGGCGGGGACGACCGCCTCTTTTTCCACAATACTAGAGAGGGTCACCCAGTCGCGGAGGTTGAGTTCGCTCTTTTTCGGGCTGTTTTGATAGATCGGGAGCGCCAGTACCTGAAATTGGTTGAGCATCTGCCGGATGACGGCAGTTGGGGTGATGTCATCCCCGATCAGCTGGTAGGTGTCGGGGTATAAAAAGCCTTCCAGGTGGGGCAAGCCATCGGGCAGCCACGGGTACTGGTCTTTAGGTATCTGTTTGCTCGCCGCCAGAAAGTCAGCGGCGGGGAAAAACCCTTCCGACTCAAAGTAAGCAGCCATCTGCTTGAGCGACCACCCCTCCGGAATCGTGAAGCTGACCGTCACCACCTTGTTGGTCAAAATTTGGGTGGCGATTTCCTGCAGCGACTGAGCCGGCGACAGCTTGTAAGTGCCGGCCTTAAACTCAGTGCTGCTATTTTGCAGGAGCAGCCAGCGGGCCCACAGCCGCCAAGCCATCTCCGAGCGAATCAGGCCCGCCGACTCCAGCTTTTGGCCAATCAGCAGAGCCGGCGTTCCCGGCTCGATGCGGAAGCGAACAGGCTGTGCCTGCGGGCCCTGACTGACTGGCGCACTGGCCTTCTCCCACCAGAGCTTTCCCTGCCAAGCGCCAATTCCCAGACCTGCCACCAGGACGAGCAGCAACCAGGTGGCAATGCGTTGGACAACTTTCATCTTCTGTTACCTAAACAACCATTTAGATTTTAGATTTTAAATTTGAGAGTGAATGGGCCAGGGGAACTCTCAAATCTCAAATCTTCAATCTAAACTGCCTTTCCTAGTCAAGTTCATCGAATAGCTGGCTTTCAATCATGGCCTCTAATTCTGGCAGGATTGGCTCTAATTTCTTCAACTCTTCGGGCGAGAGCAACTGAGGCTGTCCCGATGGGTTCATGCGAGCCAAGATGAAGAACGGCTCGAGGGGCGTGTAAATGGCGTACTCCTGCTCTTCCTGGTAGAAGCTCACCAGCCACTGCAGCTCCTCGTAATCCCGATCGTCTGCATTTTCATCTTCCTCAAAATCCTCTTCGGCCAATTCCGGCAATTCACCCTCAACCGTCAGGGTGATGGCTGAGCGCTTGAGGGTGAGGTTCTGCTCTTCGAGAACCGCTTTGGCGGTGGAGAATATCTGGTCAATTTCGGCCTCATCTTCAACCGGGATGGCTTCTTCGTCGTCCCCTTCACCCTGCCAAGCAAATATTTCCACCGGCGAGTCAACGGGCAGCAGTAAAACGTATTCCTGACCCTCTAACTCCAAAGAATGCTCGATGGAACAGAGGAGAGAGCGCCCGGTTTCATCCGTCAGGGTGACGGTTTCTGAGGGGGGACGCCCATTCTCTTTAGGGGATTTCGATGAAAACATAGCGGTAGGAGTACAAGTCAGGGGCAGTTTCCAGGATCGCTGGAGACACTTAAATGCGGAAAGCTCGACCGGCCTTGCGCCTCGGTCACGGTTTCTTTGGACTTTTGTCGCGCCGGCGGGAAGCACTCACCAGAATATCACAGCCGATCGCCTTACTCGCGAGTCTGCCGCCGCCCGTCGAGCCACTGCTGCAAAATCAGCGCCGCCGCAAAGCGGTCAATCAGGCTCTTGTTGCGGGACGGGGAGATATTCGAGGCGATCAGCAGCTGTTCGGCTTGAAACGAAGTCAGCCGCTCATCGACATATTCCACCGGCAGCTGCAGGGCATTGGCCACTGCTGTCGCAAATTTCCGCACCGCTTTTGCTTGGGAGCCCAAGGTGCCATTCATAGAATAGGGCAAACCGACGACGATCACCTGCACTTGTCGAGCTTCCACCAGTTTTTGCAGCTGGGCCACCGTCCTCTCCCAGGAGGTGCGCTCGATGGTGACCAAGCCGGTGGCAATCAAGCCGGTGCCATCGCAGCCGGCCACCCCGATGCGCTTGCTGCCCACATCCAATCCCAGCGCTGAAATTCTCCGCACAGTTCGACCTCAAGCACAGTAAATCAATAAACTTATCCCCCAGCCCCACCCCTTATCCCCACTCCCCCGATTGCCCCAACTCAGCGCCAGCTTCTGACGGGAAGAATATTCCCCCTCCCTGCTGACGGTGAGGGGGTTGGGCGGTGGGGCGCAAAATTTTACAAATTTTACAGGGCATGCTGTCCCTCTCCCTAGCCGCTATCGGGCCTAACTCCATCAGTTGCAATGGCCGTGGCAGTCAGGGGCTGCGGTTTCCGGCAGTTTGGAGTCTGGCCCTTCAAGGGGCTGGGGGCTTTCTGGCGGAGGGCTGGCTGCGCTTGAGAAGCCCGGGCTGCCGGCACTGTGCTTTGTCTCCGGCTGACACTGACTGTGCAGTGGCTTGAGCCAGGAGACGCGGCTCGCTACTGGTTTGCGAACGGGCTGGAAGCCTTGGAGCACCTCGGACAGCTGCAGGGCTTCTAGTGGGGCTAGCCTCGACTCCCGCAGTTTGTGCCAGACGGAACGAGACATCAGCAGCGTGTGGGAAATCCTGGAGGCTCCTATTTGCTCCAAATACTCTTCCCGCTCTGGCTGGTAGTCCGCAGAAGCCAGCTGCAAGGACTGGTGCGGGAAATCGCCTGCTATTCTGGCCATCTGCGACAGCAGCTCTGGGTAAAGCCAGGTGTAAGCTGGGTGGACGGTTAACTGGGCGCTGTGAGGGAAGGAGCCGTTCTTGCACAGCTGCAGTTGAAAATAGCCAATCGCTGCTTTGCGCTGGGGCTCAAACACATAGCCGCTCACGGCTTCCGTGCCGGTGAGCCACTGCTTGAAGCCTTCGATTAAGGCGCTAAGCAGACTGGTTTGAAAGTCCTGTATGTGCCGGTCGAACACCTGGCGAAGCAGCGGCGGCATGGCTGCTGAGTCCAGCTGGCAGAGCAGCTGGGCGTCGGCATTGCTGACCGGCTGCAGGTTGGGCAAATCCGGCTCCCGCTCTGCCAGGGAATGCAGCAGCTCGGGGGGGAGATCCCAGTAGGTCATCTGCGCCAAGGGCTGAAACCCATTTTGCCGGTACAGGGCTAGGGCCGTTTTGTCGCTAACATTGACTTCCAGCAGCCAAGTGCGAGCCTCCCAGATCACTTCCAAGCAGTGGCGCAGCAGCCCGGAGCCTATTCCCAGGCTGGAGGCGGCTGGATCTACCGCCACTCGCTCCACCCGCCATGTGCTGCGCGTGCGGTTAAATGGGGATATCTGGATCGCGCCGCGAATCTTGCCGTCCTGCTCTGCGACGTGGGTGGTGAACAGGTGCTGGTAGGGGTTGGGAAACAGGCTGAGCAGCTTGATCGGCCAGTACCAGCGGCGCACTTGCGACAAGTGCCCGCAAGTCTCTGCCGAGCGACTGTGCGGTTCCCCCTCAAACGCCGAGGCGAAGTGTTTTTCTATCACTTCCAGATCCCGGTACTGGACGGGGCGGATCGCTGTATTGGGGCTTTGCGAGGTTCCTGGAGTCATCGTGCTTTGCGGCGAGGAAACTTCCGCGCAAGCGAGACGCTTTGCGGTGAGGGCAATCGCCACCCTCCGTTTAGGGTTGACAGTTATTCCGGTTTTTGGGTGCCGTTTGGCTGGGCATCGAAAAACCTTTGAGTTTTGCTGGGGCTTGGGCACCGGTAACTGGCACTCAGCAACTGTCCGAAGCCGCGTTCCCGGCAAGCTGGAAAAGTCGCTGAGCGCCAAGGCCTGCGAATCCCCGCATTCGGCATGCTAGCTAGCACTGCCGGGACCTCAAGCGAGCAGAAGCTTGCTGCACTCAAGCCCCCGGGAAGTGCTGTCAATATCTTAACTGCTTTTAAGTCGCTCACGGCAGAAATTTCGGCAGATAATCCGGCTGTAGCTTGTGTTTTACCACCTGAGAGGGATGTTGGGGATCGCGGGACAAGAAACGGGGGCGATCGGGGGGCTCCGTGCCGGTGATGGCGGGCTTGCTGGTTGACGACTCCGCGTTTGTCCAGCAGTTTGGCGATTGCCCCCGACAAGTGCGTATATCTCCCCCGCGAGGCTTGACACTATCCCCACGCTCTGCATGCCGCTCACCGCAAGGTGCCGGCATCAAGAAATAGCACAGATGCTGTGCCACCGGTGCCGGTTTTATCCTTTTGGGATGGCTGCACCGGCGCTCTTGCCGCCGGCTGGCGAGCCGGTAATGGCCACGTTCCGGGAGCCGGTGGGGAAGTGGTTGCGCTTGAGGATTTGTGCCGGTGTGTCGAGTTGTTCCGGGCGCGGACAATTTTTGCTAAATTCCAGGCGATTGGACATTCACGCTCGACAAACTTTCGCCGGTGCTGAGTGGGGCTAATTTAAGAAGGGAGCCAGATGGGATTTGCCGGTGTGTCTCCGTTGTGCCTTTTTTTTATAAACCGCCAAGACGCGCCTGTTCGCCAAGGAAAGAAAACCGAGAGGGCTCTCACAAAGAATTTAGAACTGCTATAGCGGTTCTCTATTGGTGATGGTACAGATGGGCAGAAAAATGGTAGCCCAAACCGGCTGTGGGGACGCGACACCGGCAGAACGCAGAATTTTCTTGTAGAGACAAGGGTTTATCGCGTCTCCCCTCCCCGATGGAGTGCTTCTCGCGAAAAATGTACCGCACTGATATAGCGATTCTCATCCTTTGTGAGGTAGTGAGAAACCCGGTTTCTTTAAGAAACCGGGTTCTGGATGCGCACTTCATCCAACTGAGAACCGCTATATGAGAAACGCTGTGTTTCTTCAAAGTCGCGAAGGTTGCTAAGTTTTCCGCTCCCTCAGCGCCGCGCCAGTGCCATCCTCGCACCTCACCGGCGCGCCAGCACCGTCAGCTGTATCGCAAGAGATCGCCCTGGTGCTGCCGGTGCGTGCCGGTAGCGGACTGGAGGCAGAAAAAGGGGTCATCAGTGCCACTTGGCCAACTGTCCGCAGGGGCAAACGCCAGAACCGGCGCTGCGATGGGGTGGGAGTGGCGACAAACAGAGCCGGTTCAGATACCGCACTACCGGCACAACCGAGCGCTCCCTTGAAACTCATAAAGTTAAAGCATAGAGTTCAGAGCGCATCCAATGGAAACCGCAACCCGCCTATCCCAAATCTTCTCCGCCCTCGCCGCCACTGCCAAAGCTGCTGCCGAGTACCGCCCCGAAAAGTGTGAAGTGCGCGAACACAGCGAAGCCACCGAGTTTCTCATGCGCTTGGTTTAAGCAAAAGGTTTTGAAATCCCCGGTAGCCAGTAGCTAAAAAATCTCTTCAACCCTATCCGCTCCTGGCCCATTCAGTTGTCTCCGCTTGTTTTCTAACTCCTAATTACTTGTATCGCCGGGGAGCCAATGCCCCGGTTTTTTGTTGCTGGGTGCCGGTGCGCTGCCTTTTTCTGAAAAATAGCGCGTCGTCAATAACTTTCGTCTAAATTTCAGAACCCCGGTTTCTTTAAGAAACCGGGGTTCTGGGCCCGCAGCGGTTGCGCAAATCATTTAGAACTGGTATATACCATAGGTGGTGCCTTTGCCCTCGTCCCCGCCTCACCTCGCCGGCACTTTCTTTCCCACAGGTGGCCAGCTCTCCCCCTGGAATGTTCCCCCGTCCGATTTGAGGCGCTGTGTGGCGTCGTAAATAGCTAAACGCCTTTGCTGCTAAGATTGCAGGAGCAAACGACCAATGAATTTTCCAAAACGGGATTTGATAACTGGACTGCGGCTCAAACCTCATCTTGATGAAGAGTTTTTTAAACTAGCCCGCAAATCCGATATTCAAATAAGTGTGCTTTTGATAGACATTGATGGCTTAGCCTGGGCCAATCAAAACTTCGGGTTTTTTGAAGCCGACAAATTTATCCAGCAAATCCCCAAAATCATTTCGAGTGTGTGCCCGAATAGCGAAGTGTTTCGGATTGGGGGAGATGAGTTCGCTCTGCTGATGGAAGTGAATTTGCAGACCGCCGCCGAAATGGCTGAACAAATTAGGAAAAGAGTAGAGGTTGAGTTTTCTAACCAGAAACTGTCCCGTCCAGTTCGTCTGGCCGGCTCTGAGTCCCCTACGTATGTGGATGTATCCCTAACAGTCTCTTGTGCGCTCGCTTTATATCCGCAGCACGGGACAACTTTAGATTCTTTGCTGCAAGCTGCCGATCTCGCTATGTACAGGGAAGCAAAGCAGCTTGGCGGAAACAGAGTAACCTTAGTCGGGGGTTAGCCCGCCCCTACCAATCAGCAGCTCTAGCGTTTTTCATATATAGCGTTTCTGATCCTTTGTGAGGTACTGAGAAACCCGGTTTCGTAGGGGCGGTGCCCCCGTGCCCGCCCCTTCCGGGTTCCTAGGCCATAGTTAATCCAACTGAGAACCGCTATATCTCAACTTGGTATGATATTTAGAACGCAACGCCAGAGAGCGACCGCGCCGTGGGAGAATCCGAGAGGCGTAGCTGTTGCCGGTCGAGCTGAGTGAGAGACGCGACATGCCCTTGTCTCTACAAGTGTCGAGCTCGGAACTCCATCGGTCGAGCTCGGAGCTCCATCGGTCGAGTTCGGAGTTCCATCGGTCGAGTTCGGAGCTCCATCGGTCGAGCTCTGAACTCCATCGTCCGAGCTCTGAACTCCATCGTCCGAGCTCTGAACTCCATCGTCCGAGCTCGGAGCTCCATCGTCCGAGCTCTGAACTCCATCGGTCGAGCTCGGAACTCCATCGGTCGAGCTCTGAGCTCCATCGTCCGAGCTCGGAGCTCCATCGTCCGAGCTCGGAGCTCCATGACTTGGTAGAGACAAGGGCATGTCCCGTCTCTAGAAGGCGCAGGAACTTGAGGGGCAAAACTTGACTATAGCGTTTCTCAAATTAGTGCGCTACGGAGAAATTCGGTTGGGGCGGGCACGGGGGCACCGCCCCTACGAAAATTGGTTTATGGGCCATAATACATCAATCTGAGAACCGCTATAACTAGAAACCAGGTTTCTCAAAGAAACCTGGTTTCTGTTCTGGGTAAAGTCGGGGGGATCATCCCGGATTGTGCAAATCTGCCCCAATGAATGCGATAATGATTTCAGCAGGGGGCAGTTGGGGGCAGGAGAAGAATATTTGTGGCCAGCTGAATCCCGGCAACGGGATTGAAACCCGCCTCTCCCCTTTTTGCCCCCCCTCTCCCCTTGTGGGCTACCGTTTATACACATCTTGGGCACGGGCAACAGCGTGTGACTCGTAGGGTGCGTTCCCTAAGAGGGAACGCACCCTACCCCCGGCGAAACATGGAAAATTGGCATGACTGGGGATTTGTGTGTAAACAGAAGCCCCCTGTGGGAGAGGGGGCTGGGGGGTGAGGGGATTCTTGGTTCCCCCCACCCGCTACGAGGGGGTTGGGTGGGGTTCCACCGGCAAATGCCAGACTAACCCCTACGGATTGGGCCGGATCAGCACCACCGGCGTTTGCTCGTTAGCATTCCCAGCTGGATTGCTTCTTAACGCTTCCTCTAACACAGCCGGTGTAATATCACCGGTTGCTGCCAGTATCTTAACCGCTTTCAAATCATTCACATCTACAATCGCTGCAGACAGTCCCGTCTTTTCCTTAATTTCTTCTACCACCTGCTGGGGATTGTCTGGTCCGAGAACGATAAACTGGTCGTAAGGCGGCAGGGTGCCGGTAACGTCGTCTATCAGCCTGGCTTGCTCACCGGCAAGCTGGTAAAAAACTCCCGGTTTGCGCAGCAGGACTTTGGCCAGTGACCCCGCGACAAATGCGAATACCACCCGCATTGGCCCAACAAGATCCACCAAGCTCTGCATCCCGCAAGCGGTCGCCAAACTGGACGTAGGCATGAAGAAGTAGCACAGCCGTTTGGCCACAAATCCGGGTTTGATGGTGGTGGGGTCGATAAACCGGCCCTGCATGATGGCCACGGGCGACTCGGCAATCGTAACGATATCCCCCTTCTGCGCGTGGGGCAAAACATAGCGCTTGACGATTTCTGCCGGCTCGTCGAGTTGGGTGAGCAAGTGGGTTTTCACCGGCATCACGTCCGCGACGGGCGTCGTGCGCCACCTCCCCGGGACACTCGCATCGGGATATTTCAGGGGAACCACCACATGGCGCACCTTGGGAACTCGCCCCCCTGGCCCGTAGGTGACGTAGCTGACCCGAATCCAGGCGGTGTGCACCTGGCTGAGGTCTGCCCCCTTAATCTCGACGGCCACTTTCATTTGAGTGGTTTTGCCCGTCTTGACAATGTAGGCAAACCAGTAGTCATCCTCTCGTGCAGGTTCCTCCTTGTGCAGGGGAACGACTTTGGTGCGGGTTTTGACGCCCTCCAGACTTCCTTTGGACAGCAGGCTCACATCTACAGTCACGGAGGGGAGCATAATCTCTAAGCTCTTCGTCCGGTTGCGGAACTCCATCAGTCCAACTAACAGATACCGGTCGGGCTCGCAAACCTCTAGTTTCCACTCGCCGGGAGTCAGTTCCAGATCGTTACCCGGACGCCGGCGGTACTGCAACTCTAAGGCCAGCCCACCGGCACCCAGCAACAGGGCAGCCGCTCCCACACCAATTCCCACAGTTTCTGCGATCGCCACAGCCTTTACCCAATTCTCCAAATAGTTTACACAAGCCGCCTAACAATCCCCATCCTTTCCGGGTGAGCTAACATCGGCGGCCCTTGCCTTGGTTTAGTCTATTACTTCGCGGTCACGTCCGGATGCCCGGGAATTCTCAAAGGCAGACGAGCGGCGCTATTATATGGCAGACGTATATTATTGTCAAGGTTTAAATGTTAAATTTCTCTCCCCCGCCCTCCGCCCCGACGCGACGGAGCAACGACCGCGCCAGCTGTAGCAGAAAATCTGAAACAAAACCTACCCTGACAAAGAGATTTTTCATAAACATTTGTAAACTTATAAGAAGCGCTATGCCAATTTCATATTTCTGTAAGGAGTTTCATGAAGCTACTGATGACTGCCGAGCGCTCCTGCCTGATTGGCCATATTGCGGCAATGGGCTTTGGACTGGCTGGGCTGCTGCTGGTTCTGCCCCATCCCGAATTTATCGTGAACTTACCGCCATCGGGCCAGACCCTTTTCCGGTGGGGTATGGCTGGGGGTGGGGTAGTCCATATCATCTTGGGCGCGGCAGCGGTGGCGATTTATGCCTACCGGCAGCTGGGGCTGCGGCTGTGGCTGACGTTCATGGTGCCGGCGGTTTTCCTGTCTCTGGGGAGCGAACTGCTGGGAACCAGCACCGGCTTTCCCTTTGGCCACTACCACTACCTGAGTGGCTTGGGCTATAAAATCGCGGGTTTGGTGCCCTTCACCATTCCCCTATCTTGGTTTTATGTCGGACTAGCCTGCTATCTTCTCGCCCGTGCCGGTTTGGAGAAAACCGGCATCCCCGGTTGGGTGCGCCAAATTGGCGCGATTGCCCTGGGTGCCGCACTCCTCACCGCCTGGGACTTCGTGCTCGACCCAGCCATGAGCCAAACCGCCTTTCCTTTCTGGGAATTTCAGGAAACGGGAGCATTCTTTGGCATGCCCTACCGCAACTTGGCGGGGTGGCTGGGCACCGGCGCAGTGTTTATGAGCGTGGGAGCCTTACTTTGGGGCAAGTCTCCGGTTGCGCTGTCTCGCCGGCAGCTGAATTTACCCCTCACCGTTTATTTGGTAAACTTTGCCTTCGGTGCCATTATAACCGTAGTCGCTCTGGACACCCGGTTCTGGATTCCCACCGCCCTCAGCGTGCTGCTGGGCGTGGTTCCCGCCGTGGCTCTGTGGTGGGTGGCCAAACCTGCTCCCACAGCCAGCGCTCCTGAACAACCCGCCGCCATCACTGCTAAAATTCCGGTGGCCCCCCTGTAACTTGTGGCGGACACCCGCCCGGGTGTGGCGGTGGCTGAAATTTCAGTCCCTCGGGACTCACAAGAGCCACCTGCACCACCTAGCTCTCAAGTCAAGTCATCCCAGAAACCGGGTTTCTCTGGAAATGAAGCTCGCAATTAACAGTGGATTGTGGCAAAGAAACCCGGTTTCTCAACCCCAAAAACCAGCACTTGACCCACCCCACCTGTATTTGCCCCACACACAAAATCACGCCCCTGGCACACAATTGACTGAAACATTAACGAGTGGACTAGCCCTGGGATTGCTGCTGCTCCAGCTGCCGGCAGTCGCTATTTTAATGTCGCGGCTGCTCAAAGGGCCCAGCCGCAAGCCTCCCGCAGAACCCCAACCGCCAGCCCCAGACTTGCTGGGCGCAGTCAGTGTGGTCGTCCCCACCCTCAATGAGGCTGAGCGAATTGGCCCAACACTGGCCGGCTTGACCAGGCAAAGCTACGAAGTCCGGGAAATTATTGTCGTGGACAGCCGCTCCCGAGACGGCACCCAGGAACTCGTAAAAGCTGCCGGCTCCAAAGATCCCCGGTTTCGCTTAATAGAGGATGACCCTTTGCCCCCGGGCTGGGTGGGTCGCCCCTGGGCGCTGCACACCGGCTTCACCCACAGTTCCGAAGCGAGTCAGTGGGTTCTGGGCATTGATGCCGACACCCAGCCGCATCCCGGTTTGGCTGCCGGTTTGATCAAAACCGCTCTTGCGGAAGGCTATGACATGGTTTCCCTCTCGCCGCAATTTATCCTCAAATATCCGGGCGAGTTGTGGCTGCAACCGGCACTCCTGCTCACCCTCGTCTACCGCTTTGGCCCCACCGGCACACCCAGCACCGGCCCAGAACGGGTGATGGCCAATGGCCAGTGTTTCCTGACGCGCCGATCGGTTCTGGCGCAGCTCGGCGGCTACAGCAGCGCCAGCAATTCCTTTTGCGATGACGTGACGCTGGCGCGGAATGCAGCGGCGCAGGGATTTAAAGTCGGCTTCCTCGATGGGGCGAAGCTGCTGAAAGTGCGGATGTACGAAGGCGCAGCTGAGACTTGGCGCGAGTGGGGGCGCTCGCTCGACCTCAAGGACGCCTCCTCACCGGGGCAGATTTGGGGCGATTTGTGGCTGCTGCTGGCGGTTCAGGGAATGCCTGTGCCGGTCGCCCTCAGTTTTCTGCTATCTCCAGAGCTCTCCTTTTCCCCCTCTCCCCCTGTCTTCTTATTAGAGTTGAATTTATTTCTGCTGGCGGTTCGGTTTGCTTTGAATTTTGCCATCGCCCCGTCTTATGACCGCACACAAGCTCGCGCCGGCTGGGTGTTCTGGCTTTCTCCTCTGGCTGACCCGCTGGCGGTGGTGCGAATTTTCCTCTCTGCCATCAGGCGACCCACTCAGTGGCGCGGGCGAAATTATGGGTGAAATAATTCGCCGTATCTCTCCCACCCAAACGAGTCTCATGTCAACCGAAAATTCACGCAGATTCACGCAGATGCTGAGCCGCTATTATCTGCGTTTATCTGCGTTTATCTGCGGTTGAAATAAACATGTTGAATTGCGCGAATGCGAGGGTTTGAGAACCAGAAACGAGGATTTAATCCACTCGTTCAAGCTGCCAGAGGATTTGATTGCCCTCGCGCCGCACTCGCGAGACAATCCAGTTGCGCCAGACCCAGTTGTCGCCCCGGCTGGTGACGGCGCTGGCGTTGACATCCATCAAATCTGCGAGTTCGGAGCTGGTGATCAAATAGCGTTTTGCGGCGATTTCATCGGCGATGCGCAGGGTTTCTACCAAATCGCGCAGTTGAGTGACCCTGACTTCGCGAGGCAAGTTTTCGGGGGATTCAGCAGTAAGGGGGGCATTGGAGTCAGTCATGGCCACATCCGAGGGGGAAAAGTCAGAAAGTACAAAATTGGATTGTATCGTTTTGTTAACAGCGCCGTCAGTGAGTGCTGAACCAATCGCACCGGCTTCTGGCGGCTGTTTCAGGGATGGGGTCTGTCCGAGGGAAAAGGCGCGGGCGATCGCGTCGCAGCGTTCGTTGTAAAAGTTGCCGGCGTGAGCCCGGACGTGCAGCCATTGGATTTGTCGGGAGTTGAGCCGGTCGAGGGTTTCCCAAAGGTCTTGGTTGAGGACGGGTTTGCCGGTGGAGCTTATCCAGTTTTTCTTTTTCCAGCCTTTAATCCACTGGGTGATGCCGTTTTTCAGGTATTCGCTGTCGGTGTAGAGGGTGACGGGTTCGTTTTGACCGGCTCTTTTGAGGAATTCCAGGCCGGCGATGGCGGCTTGCATTTCCATGCGGTTGTTGGTGGTTTTGGGCTCGCGTCCGCCGAGTTCTCGGGTGGAGCCGTCATCGTAGCAAATGACGACTCCCCAGCCGCCGGGGCCGGGGTTGCCGGTGCAGGCTCCATCGGTGTAGATGCTTTGGATTTTTGTGGGGGAGGGCATAATTGATTTTAACCGCCAAGACGCGCCTGTGCGCCAAGGAAGAAGGGAGATTTAGCGAGGAAATAAGCGCAGTGTTACTAAAGTTAGCATGGCCAGCGCTATGGGGGCAACGCCCCACAGGAAGGCTGGGGAGTTGGTGAAGGCGGTGTTTTTCGGGGGGGGCTGTCCGGCTGCAATTACGGTGGCGGTGACGGCGCTCAGGGCTATGCCGGTGCTGGCAATCGCTGCGGTGAGGTTGAGTTCTCGAACGGCTTTGGTTTGCTCTATTTCGATGGCGCTTCTGATGGGAACTGCCAGATTTGCCAGTTGGGTCAATACGGATTTCAGGCTAGCCCGCTCCATCTCTAGCTGCTGCCAGTATCTCTCTTCGGCTGTTTGGGCAAAGTCTTTCATTAGCCCCAAGTAAATGTTAGCATTTGTTTCTATTTTTTGCAAGCATTTTTGGTAATTTTTTAGGGTTATTTCTAGAGTGTGGCTGTGGCCATCCAGGCGATTTAAATCTCCGGCATACGCGGATAGGTATGGCAGGGATTTGGTTAGGGCTTTCTGCAAGTCTGTGAGGTTCAGGTTGGGGGAGTCGATGGCTTCGATGCTGGCGACTGTTTCGTTGATCTTGAGGGCGCGGTTTTTCAGTTCGGTTTTCAGCTGCCGGCTGTTCCAGTACGCCCACAATATTTTGTGCCGGTAGCTGAAAAGTTTGGTAAAATCGAAGTAAAGCGCTGCCATTTTTTGCCCCTGCTCATCTGTGGGAAGCTCGCTGAAAGGAAACAGGCATATTATTATGTGATAGTGCTCTCGGCTGAAGTTATCCCAGGGCTGCAGCCAGTTGGCGGGAGTGCGCCAATACTCAAAGACTGTTGCGCCGGCAAGACTGCCGGTGGCGCTGAAGTCCGGTTTCCAGTTGGGATTGGGGGTGAGTTGCTTGAAGCACTCTCCGGCAACTTTTCGGAGATTTTGGCTGCTGGAAGCCAGTTCGCCCCACACGAGCCAAGTTTGCCCCAAGGTGCCTTGCTTTTTGTCGTCGAGTTCTGTACTGTCTGAGTGGTGATTGATTTGGGAGACGGCGAGCTTTTTGAGTTCTTTTAATCTCTCAATCGGGCGCTTTGCGGCGTCGGAAACACTGACCTGAAGGGCGTAGGTGTCTCCCAGCTGCAGGGCGCAATAATATCCGTCTGGGTGAGAGTCAGATTCGGTGGCGGCAAAGTTCTGGCGGTCGAGCCCGACGAAATCGATTTCCGCGTTTTCCATGCCGGCTAACTCCTCAAGCTTTTTGCGCAAGGCGAGGGAAATTTCACCGGAGACTTCCAGCTTAGTCTGCTCCGTCAGGGGGTTGACTTCAGCGAGTTGCTTTAGTTGAGCGTCGAGTTCCGGGTCAAATTTTCGCCAAAACTGCCGCCTGGTTAAATCGGTTCTTCTGGTTTCTTGTCCTAAGCCGTCTCGCAAGTCGTACAGGAACAAATCAACGGTAGGATTGATGAGAGACTGTGGGTTCATGCGATGGCACCGCAGAAATTGAGGGTTGGGCTGGCGGGATCGTCCCACTCTGCTAAAGTGGCTCCTTTGGTGCGCGACGCCGGCGCGTCACACACCCCACTGCTATTTTAGCAGTAGGGTGCGTTACGCAACGCTTACGCACCCTCTAAGCTGGATAACGTTATTTAGGTGCGTGACGCAGGCGCGTCACACTGCAAGACTGCAACCTTGTTATATCATCTTTCTTCCTCTTCTTGGCGTCCTTGGCTCAGGCGCGGTTCATTTTCAACCCTTATTCACCCATAAAAATCTTTAAACTCCAGACACCCCCCTCAGATTATACCTGAAATTGTAAATGCTGCCCAGTGGTAGGGATGAGCGTAAGGTTTGCGGGTTGGTTCTATTTTAATCGCAGCTTCGAGCTGTTCGATAGCAGTCACAATAAAAGGAGTGACAGTCCTTTCAGTGGCGGGCAATTCAGCCCAAAGCTGGTAATACCACTGGACGAGTTCTTCCGCTGTGACATCCCGCAGCCAGCGCGTCGCCTCATTGAGCGCCTCAATGTCGGATTTGTCTCGCCGCTGGCGGTAAAATTCAACCATCACTAAGACGGTCGCATCCGACTGCACCGCCCAAAGGGTGCTGGCGACGCACTCAACTTGCCGGCTGAGAAACGCACTGGTTAAACCGGCATATTCGGCGGTGACAGTTGGGCTGCCGGTGAGGTTGGTGTGCCAAGCGGAAAGGCAGACTAACCGGCAGCGGGAAAGCTCCATTTTCAGGATGCTCTCGACGCTCAGGCGCTGCTTGCCAGTGAGCGCTAACGCTGAGCGGCTGGAGTTGAGGAAATTGTAGAAACTGTGCCCGGTAAAGTGGAAGATATCGCATCCGTCTGCTAGGGCTTCTTCTACGGCTTGCTGGGTGGCTTCTTGTCTGGCGAGGCGCTTGCAGTTGGGAAACAGCCGGCAAATATATTCGGCTTCCACTCCTGCGAAGGGAAGTTCTGGCAGCGGTTTCTCCTCATATTCACTTTCGCTGTCGGGGCGCTCAACGCTGAGGAGAATTTCCTCCCCCTCTCCCGCGCTCCCATTTGGGGGCAAAGGAGAAGAAGAAACCGGAGATATTTCTCCCCCTCTCCCCTCGTGCGCGAGGGGGTTTGCGGGTGAGGCGGCTGTCAAATTCAGCCCGATTTGGGCGCAGGGTAAATAGCTGATGGTGAACCGGTCTCGAAACAGCGCGTGCAGGGGGAAGCGGTGCAAGTCGCGGTGGGGAATTAAGATCAGCTGGGCGACACTTCCCTCCGCTCGATCGCCGGCAGATTCACCGGCAATCGCCTCTTCTATCGTCTGAATATTCAGAATTTCGCGCAGGTGTTTCATTCTTGCGGGAAGTGAGTCGCGCCAGGAGCTTTGCGGTTCGCCTTCAATGCCAGCTTCAAAGGCGTCGTACTGTTTGTTCCACTCCTCCATCCAGCTTTGCAATTCCCGCAACTGCCGTTCGCTGTGCGACAGAAAGCCGGTTTCTCCAGCAAACCTGCTTCTTCGCAGGTTTGCCAGGACAAGCGGTGCCGGTGCGCCGTCTTTAATAATAAAGGTGTGCAGGGCGTCTGGGCTGAGGTGCCAGCAAACCGCAGCGGTTGTGGGGCTGACAAGTTCCTGAATTTGGGCGTACTTGAGCGCCGGCACGCCCGAACTCCCAACCCAGAGCAGCCAGCTCAAGCAGGTATTTTTCCCCCCCTCTGCCAGTTCCAGCGCTCGCACGAAATCGCCCTTTGCCACGCAGACATCAACCTTCAGCTGATTTAAAGCGGCAAATTTGAGAGCCAGCTGCTTTTTCCTGCAATTGGAGCGATTTGGAGCGACCAGCAACCCCTGCAGCAAATCCGAACAGCGCCGCAGCAATTTCTCCGCTTCAGCGGTTTGCTGCAGCCCCAAGAACGTGCGGCTCACATCTTGCAAGACTTCCAGATGCAGTTCAAGAAAGGCGCTTTCTGTGAGAGTTTTCAGCGCCGAGCTATAACTGCTGACGGCTTCTTGCAAATACTGCGAGGCGCGGGAATCCTGCCGGCTTTCGCTGTAATGAGCTTGACCGATTTTGTGATGCAACAGCCCCCAGCCTTGCGGGTGGGTGTCTGGGTGGCAATATTTCAATCCTTCTTGATAGCTTGCCAACTTTCCTTCATAGCCGCGCAGGTTCAAGTCGGGATTTCGATCGGCAACCGGACTCATAAACGCCAGCAGCAGATCGCAACTGGCTGAATTGCCGGCTGCATCGCCCCGACTCATCCAGGCGAAGTAGAAATCTGGTTTAATCTCAATAGCGCGATCGAAACTGGAAATCGCCTCTTCATACTGTCCCGCTGTTTGCAGCGCAACGCCCTGGCTGTGCCAAGCTTCGTGGCTGTCTGGTTTCATGTCCACAGCGCGGTTCAAACTGTCAATCGCCTCTTGACAGCGCCCCAAGCTATTCAGCGCCAAGCCCCGGTTTTTCCAGGCTTCGTAGCTTTCCGGTGCCCTCGCAATCGCGCGATCGGCGCTGGCGAGCGCCTCTTCATAGCGCCCTTCTTGATTCAGCGCCAAGCTGAGGTTAATCCAGGCTTCCTGGCAGTCTGGTTTAGTCGCAATAGCCCGCTCGCAACTGGCAATTGCCTCTTCATATCGTCCTGCTTTATTCAGCGCCGCGCCCCGGCTCTGCCAAGCTTTGTGCGAGTCTGGAACAATAGCAACCGCGCGATCGTAGCTGGCAATTGCCTCTGCATAGCGCCCTAACTTATGCAGCGCAACGCCCCGGTTTAACCAGACTTGCTGCGAGTCCGGTTTTAATTCTATGGCTTTATCCCAGCAGGCAATAGCTTCCAGCAACTCCCCTTGCATGTATTGCCGCACGCCTCGATAAAACCATTCCTTTGCATCTTGGCGATCCCGGCGATTGACATCACCGGCATCTGACGCCACCGCCCCAGCCTCTTCCTCGCGCTCGCCGGGAAGTGGGTTGGGCGGCTGCGGCGTTTCTTCTCTGTTTGTTTCGGCTGAGCGCTCCAACAGCCGCTCGCCTAATTCCCCCGCAACTTCGCCCAACTTCCCGCAGCCTATTTCGCCCAGCCGCACCATCCGCCGCGCCAATTCCTGATGAGATTCCAGCACCGGCAGCAACCTGTCTGTGCCAAACCTCTCCAGCCAATTCACCAACGAGCTGTCTTCGCTGCGCTCTCCCAAATACTCCCGCACCCGCTCCCGATCCCATCCCTCAGCCACGCCATCCAGCAACCCCATGAACAGGTTTTCACAGTCGGTGTCGCTCTGGTTAATTTCTCCTGCAGCCGGCTCTTGGGGGTTAGCCCCCCTATCCCTCCTTATCAAACCGTTGAGCCGCTCCCACCTAACCTCGCTTAAAAACGAGGCGAGCCGCTCTCTCCTAACCTCCCTTAAACAGGAGGCGAGCCGCTCCCACCTAACCCCCCTCACAACCGGGGGGGCTTCAAACCGCCGCTGAAAGAATTTGACCAGCCGGTGCCCTATACTGCGTAGCATCTGATGCCTCTATGCTTTACCTCTAATATAACCAGGAAGAGGCACAACCTCTTACAGTGCGTTCTCGAGCTGGAGCCCGGAACCCGGAAGGCCGTCACAGCCCAAACATTTAGTTTATATGCGGCCACAGATTCCCACACTAACATTCTAGACAAAATGACGGCTTCTGTCAAGAGGGAATTAACAATTTTTTGCCGGCAATTTTGGGGGCAACATCTGATTCACAGGCAAGCTCAAACTGGGAAACGACAGCGGCTCAACAGTGGCATCTTCCCCAAGCACCACCTCACTTTGGTATCCGGTTTGGCTCGCTTCTCGAAATACATGCAGCCGGCGGTCGTTAACATCCAGAACCCAATAATCCGCAATGCCGGCCCTAGCATAGGCTCTGGCTTTAGTGCCGCAATCTTTGGCCAAAGTCGTATCTGCCACCTCAATCACCAGATAAATCTCTTCAGGCGTGGGGTGATGGTCAGCATAATCGAGTGAGTCAACCCTAACCGCAGCAACATCAGGCTCGGGTTCAGAGCGATTATCTAACTGAATGGGGGCTTCTGTCCGAATCAGCACCCGCTCTCCCAAACTGTTCCGCAGCACCCTAGCAGTGCGAGTTATAGTCGCTTCATGAGCGGTTCCTTTTGCTGCCATCTGTACTATCTGTCCTTCTATTAATTCGACTTTATCTTCCGGTTGCAAAATCCCAGCCTCTATCATGCGGCTGTAATCCTCAACAGTCCACAGGCGTTGTTCTAACTGCATCATCCTCCCCTCCATATTTAACCCTTTAACCTTAACAGGGTGCGCCGCTAAAGCACCCCTGCCCCCTAATCCTCCAATCCCGGCTCCTCTTCTTCGAGCAGTTCAGCCTCGTCGGGGAGCCGCCGGATCACCTCCTCTCGGTGAGCCAGCGCCTCAGCGCTATCCGGCTCGATCAGCAGCGCCAAGTCAAAAGAGGCGATCGCCTCCTTGAGCCGGGCTAAACTGGCCAGAACCAGTCCCCGATTCACCCAGGCTTGAAAGTCAGCCGGCTCGACAGCCAAAGCCTGGTCAAGCGATGCCAGCGCCTCGGAGTGCCGGTGCAAATTCCTCAGCGCCACCCCCCGGTACAGCCAAGTCTCCGCCTCTGAGGGCTCTGTTTCAACCGCTTGGTCATAGCAGAGGAGGGCTTCCTCGTACCGGCCCAAAGCCCTGAGCGCCTCGCCCCGGTTGTGCCAGCCTCTCGGCAAGTCCGGCTGGAGCTGCAGCGCTTGCTGGTAGCAGTTGAGCGCCTCTTCGTAGCGCTCTAACCTAGCCAGCGCCACCCCTCGGTTGTGCCAAGCTTGAGAGAATTCCGGATTAATTTGCAGGGCTTTTTCGTAAGAGTCGAGCTCCTCAGAGTGCCGCTCCAAAGCCGAGTGCGCCAATCCCCGGTTAAACCAAGTGTTGGCGTTGTGAGGCTGGAGTTTGAGCGCCGCGTCAAAAGATGCAATCGCCCCCTCGTACTCCTGCGAGTAAAACAGCGCCGCGCCCCGGTTCAGCCAAGCCGCCACAAATTCGGGATCTCGCTGCAGCGCTTGCTCGTAAGAGGCGATAGCGCCGGACACATCCCCAGCCCCCAGTTGCTGGTTGCCTTGCTCCCACCACCCCTCGGCAGTGTCCGGCGGTGGAGCCGGCTGCTTGATTTCTCTTTGCAGCAGCTCGCTGCCCATTTCATACGCCACGTCTCCCAACTCGCCGCAGCCGGTTTGCCCCAGTTTCAGCAGCCCTCTGGCTAACTCCGGATTGGGAGCGGGTGAGGCCATAAACCGGTCCCCGTAGCGCCGCAGCCAAGCCGCCCACTGCTCGTAGCTGCCCCGCTCTCCGAGCTCGGAGAGAAATTTCAACACCCGCTCCCCATCCCACCCCCGCCGGCTCACCCCTTCCAGCAGCTGGGCGAACAGCATTTGGTAATCCGCATCCTCCAGTGGCGGTAGCGGTTTCCTCTGCGTTGGTGTAGTCTCAGATTCTACGGGTTGAACTGCGCTGCCAAACAGCCGCTGCCAAATGTCCTTGAGCATCTTCCGCATCCATGCATCACATACTCTTGATTGTAGGCAACACTTCCCGCCTCCTGTCCCCCCCGACCGCCACAAGGCCCCCAAACGCCGGCCATAAATTCTTAATTGTTAATTATTAATAACCGGTGGGATTGACCCATGTCCTACGAACCCCTGCACCACAAATACAGACCCCAGACTTTCGCGGCTCTGGTGGGACAAGACGCGATCGCCCAAACCCTGGGCAACGCCATCCGCCAGAACAAGATCGCACCGGCCTATCTGTTCACCGGCCCGAGAGGCACCGGCAAAACCTCCAGCGCCCGAATTCTCGCCAAATCCCTCAACTGCCTCGCCAGTAAGGTGCCCACAGAGCACCCCTGCGGCAAGTGCGACGTTTGCCAGAGGATTGCCAGTGGCTCATCGATGGATGTCATCGAAATCGACGCCGCCAGCAACACCGGCGTGGACAACATCAGAGAGCTGATCGAGCGGGCCCAGTTTGCCCCCGTGCAGTGCCGGCATAAAGTTTATATAATCGACGAGTGCCACATGCTATCAACTGCGGCATTCAACTCTCTATTAAAAACCTTAGAAGAACCGCCCCCCAGAATAGTCTTCGTATTAGCCACCACAGACCCCCAGAGAGTTCTCAGCACAATTATCTCCCGGTGCCAGCGCTTTGACTTCAGGAGAATTCCCCTAGACGCAATGGTGCGGCATCTCAAAGATATTGCCAGCAAAGAAAGCATCGACATTGCCGGCGACGCCCTCACCCTCGTCGCCCAAATCGCCCAAGGCGGACTCAGAGACGCCGAAAGCTTGCTCGACCAGCTCAGCCTCCTCATCCCTCCCGTTACAGTAGAAAAAGTCTGGGATTTAGTCGGCGCAGTCCCAGAACGAGATTTGATCGCACTCCTAAAAGCCATTGCTGACAGTAACCCCGAAGCCGTCCTCGACCAAGCCCGCAATATCATGAACCGGGGCAGAGAGCCCTTAATTCTCCTGCAAAATATCGCCAGTTTCTACCGGGATTTGCTGATAGCCAAAACAGCACCGGCACGCAGCGATTTAGTCGCCATCACGCCCCCAACTTGGGCAGAATTGTGTGAAGAAGCCAAAAATTTTGCTTTAGAAACCATTCTAGCCGGCCAGAAACACCTGCAAGGGCAGGAAGTGCAAATTAAAAACACCACTCAGCCCCGCTTGTGGCTAGAAGTCACCTTGCTGGGATTGCTCAAGAGCGCCACAAACGCCCAACCGGCAGCGGTCCCCCAGCAGCCAGTATCCTTCCCTTCGCCCCCACCGGCACCCAGCAGCCCCCCGCCAAAACAGCAGCTTTCCCCGTCTTCTCAAATCCCCAAATCCCCAAATCCCGGCATTACCAATCCCCCACCGCCACCGCCTGCGTCTCCCCCACCGCCACCCCCTCAACCGGCTGTGCGCCCAACAGAAATGCCGGTGAACCCAGCTGAAAGTCAAGCCAGTCCCCCAGCTGCGGATGGGACTGAGTTCGGGTACGATTTGGCACAGATTTGGCAGCAGGTGCTCAGTCACCTGCCCCTGTCCACCCAAGCGCTTTTGGCCCAGCACGGAAAGCTAGTAGGGCTCAACACCAAACAAGCCCGGATCGCCATTCGCTCCGAGCCATTGCTGAAACTGGTGGAGAGCAAGGACAGGATCTCTAAGATTGAAGCTGCTTTTCAAACCGTCTTCCAGCATCCGGTTCGGGTTCGCTTAGAAATTGCCGGTGCTGCGCCACCGGCATCTCCGCCGGCGGAAAATAAACCCCCTCCCCGCCCGGATTTGGGCAATCCCCCACCGGCACCCGACCCGACGCCGGCACCGGAAATCAGGCTTGCGCCGCAACCGCCCAAGCCCCCTGAGATGCCGGCGGAAAAACCTGCCAACCCCAGTGCCGGTGCTGCGCCGCCGCCGGTATCCCTCCAGATGGATAACAGAGGTGTCCAGATCGACGCCCCAACAGCTGGGCGGTGGGATGAAGAGGATGTGAAGTTTGCTCTCGAGCGACTGGTTCAATCTTTCAAGGGAGAAATAATCACCCAGCCACTCCCAGACGGGGTGGATTCTGACGCACCGGCACCGGACGGCGCGCCCTCACCCGCCGACGGCGACCTCCCCCTTTATGGCAGCGAAGATGCGGAAGAATCCTACCTAGAAGATGAGGAAGATTCGGATGACGTTTGGTTTTAAACCCGCCATTTAAAATTTATACTGCATTTAGTTTGCCTGTGAATTAGAAACCCGGTTTTTTTAAGAAACCGGGTTTCTCAGCCAGGGCGAGAGGGATGTAAAATCTAAAATTGGCCTTGATGGACTGTTTTGACCCATTTCAGACGCTTGGGCCGTACCGACATGCGGACGGTGACGCTGGCCATCACGACTATCCAGTGGAGCATGTAAACGATGCCTCGCAGGGTCTGCAGCAGGGTGAGGGATGCTGTGGTTGGGCTCAATTTTTCCTGTGCGCCGGTGCGCCGCAGGCCGGTAAACATGCCGATCAGGGACATGCCCAGCATCAGAGCGGTAATCGGACTGTACACCGGAAGCCGGCTGCCGGCAACAGCCATCAAAGAGTCCGGCACCGCTGCCATAGGCAGGAAATACTGGATAATCCAGAACATGAACATATCCCAAGTCTTGCGAGTCCCCATGCGGTTGCGCCAAATCAGCGGCCAGTAGTCCATATAGCGCTGGTGGCCGCCCTCCGCCCAGCGGTTGCGCTGGTGCCAGAGAGACAGGGCGCTGGTGACGCCTTCCTCTCGCACGGGAAGCTGGACAAATTCAATGTCCCACCCATCCAGGTGCAAGCGCACGGTCAAATCCAAATCGTCGGTAATCGTCAGTTCGTTGAAGCCGCCGCAGCGCTCCAGGGCCGACCGGCGGACAAACTGGCCATTGCCCCGCAATTCTCCAATGCCGCCGATAGTAATGCGCTGCTGCTGGAAATAGCTGTCGAGAGCCATCTCAGCCGCTTGTCCGCGAGTCCAGAAATTCAGCGAAGCGTTGGCGATTGCTTTTCGCATTTGCACCGCGCCCACTTCTTGGCGTGCGAACACCGGCAGCACCTGGCGCAGCACGTCGGGACTGACCGAAGCGTCGGCATCAAACACCGCCAAGAACTCGCCCCTGATCAGGGGCAGCACATCGTTTAAAGCCCCCGATTTGCCGCCGCCGGCTGACTCTGAGCGGTGGAGCACCTTCAGCTGCGCGTGCTGGGCGGCCAGTTTGTCCAAGAGCGCCGGCGTTGAGTCCGTGCTGGCATCGTCGATCGCCCACACTTCATAGCGGTCAGCTGGGTAGTCCAGATTGCACAGGGTTTCCACCAGCCGGCCAATCACGGTTTCTTCATTTTTTGCCGCCACCAGCAGGGAAACGAGGGGCCAATTGTCGCGGGTGCCATCCGAGAGGGGCATAGGGTAGCTCACGGGTCGGGCCCGCAAAACTCGCACGGCATGGATTGCCATCACGCCGGTGAAGCCGAGTACCAGCCAGATGCCCCAAGAGAACAGGTGCAGGGCAATCGTGCCAGTCCAGACAACTGTCAAGACTGCAGCGGCTTTGAGCCTGCGATCCTGATACCAGGACTCGGGTATGGCCAAAGTTAGGCCCGCTGGCGGGTCGTTTTCTTCAGCTGCAGCAGCGATATCAGACCACAGCTCCTTGTAAGAATCGTTTTCTGGCCAGGAATTCGCCGGCATAGGTAACTTGATTTAAAAACCAATATTTGTCCACACCCTTAAAGAAGCTGGGGATCAAGTAACACCATACCGTACAACCTTCGCACACGGACAGTTTGCCCTGGCTTTGCCGGTACTGTTCCACCTCTTCCGACTGCCGGTAAAGTTCGTACAGGTTGCCGTTAATGGAAATGCCGGTTTGGGCAAAATGGTAGCAGGGCAGCAGCAACTTGTTATCTGGCGAAATGGCTATCACGGCCTCCACCGCTTTGCAGCGGGGATTCTTGGTGTCGTTGCCCCCAGCTTCTATGAAAGCCAATGCTGCCTTATTGTATCCGAGATTACTGTACTTCTTCGCTGCCGCCTCAATGGCCGCCACCATTTCCGGTGTGGGATTTTTCTTGGAGTTGTAGTGGTCGTGAGCGGTGAAGGCCGGGTTGAGCCAAACCCGCACGCCCAGCCGTTTGCCCAGTTCCCCGACTTCGTGAATGCGCTCGTAGTTTTGGGCGGTGACGGTGTGGTTGAGCACGGGATACTCCCCCAGCGAATGGGCGATTTTCACTGACTCCACCAAGGTGTCAAATATCTTCACCCCCCGCGACTGGTCGTGAGTTTCGGCATCGGGCCCGTCCAGAGAAAAATTCAGGAAGTCAACTAAACCCTGAATTTCTTTGGCTTTTTTGGGGTACAGGATGGTGTTGGTGGTCATGCTGGTGATGAAGCCCTGCCGTTTGGCCTCTGTGTAAATCTGGCCCACGTCTTGGCGCAGCAGGGGTTCGCCGCCCGTAAAGTCTACATATTTTACACCCAAACGGTGCAAGTCGTTGAGATTCTGCTGAATTGTGGTAAAATCAGCTTCCTGATTCGGTTCCAGCGCCCAGATGTTACAAAAATGGCAGCGGGCGTTGCAGCGATAGGTCAAGTAATAATTCGCAACCAAAGGTGCCATAGGTTTCTATAGTTTTGTGTTCTATCGTTAAGTCTTTCATAAATTTTGAGGCTGTGCTGTCAAACCGTCAACAATTAAATGTGCGGGCAAGTGGGAGCTACGGGACAAGGCATGCGACCGCTCCCCCGCCAAGGTTAAGATCGGGGAGCTGTGAGGGTGCGGGCGGTGCCCCGGGCCTTCAGGTGAACTTGTCCCTTGGAACGAGTCCAGTCCCTCAGGAGCGGTGCGCTGCCCCTGTCGGGCCCCCACCGCCCTTGCTGACGCCTGATCTCAGGTCACGCAAGTGCCAAGTTATAAGGAATGGGAGGCCAATATGAGCGGGTCGGCGATCGATCAACTTCAGCCCGTTGATAACGGGCAGATCCTTGTCTATCAGCCCTACTACCGGGAGGGGACCAAGCGTGCTGTTTTGCCGCGAGCGCTCAGCCTCTACCAGAACAAGAGTTTGGAGGGAGAGCGCAAAATTGAAGGCGGTGAGAGTATTCCTTTTGTGGCCAGCTGGACTGTCTCCACGATTCCCGCCGACCTGATCGGTTGCCGGATGCAGTTTAGCACCCAGGGGGAGCAGCTGAGTTACGAAGTCAAGATGGCTAATTTTGAATTTGTCGATCACTTAATCGACGTGATCGTCAATTACAAGCGCTATCACACGGTGGATTTCTCGAAAGCTTTCTACCGGAAGTTGCTGCGGCCAGAAGAGTGAGCGGGCTTTCAGAGAAAGCGCTGATAGGGGGTAAATTACCCAATTTCCAATTTTGACGGGAAGTGTATCCGCTGATTTAGTATGGTAAAACGGCAGCTCGGCTGCAGACGTTCAACTATAGGAGTGAGGGTGTGCCAAAATCCCCTAAATATTTACTGATTGGGTCAGCTGAGCCTTACAGCGGCAAGACCGCTACCATCCTCGGAATTGCCCACCAGTTGCAGCAAAAAAAACTGGACATCGCTTACGGGAAACCTCTGGGAACTTGTCCGAGTGTCAGTCCGGCGGATGGAATAGATGAGGATTTGCGCCAGGTGGCCAAAACTCTCAACCTGCCAGAAAGCCGGCTGCTGCCGACGCTTGCGTTCCTGGATGAAGCGGCGCTCGCCAAACGCCTTCTGGGGGAAGATGACACTGATTATTCCCAGGCTCTGGCCAAATCCGTGCGCGGGGCTTCTGGAGATTTGGTGCTGCTGGAAGGCGCGGGCACTCTGGAGGAAGGCTATCTGCTGAATTTGTCCCTGCAGCAGGTGGCTGAGGCCGCTGACGCTTCGGTTCTGCTGGTGGCGGGCTTGCAGTCGGTTCTGTCGGTTGAGCGGCTGTTGGCCGTTAAGCAGCGCTTGGGCGCTCGCCTCTCGGGGGTTTTGCTCAACGACATTCCCGCCGAGCTGCTGTTCACCGCTGAAGAAGCAGTTCGCCCTTTTCTGGAGTCGCGAGGGGTGCCGGTTTTGGGAATGCTGCCCAGAAGCAACTTGCTGCGCAGCGTCAGTGTCGCTGAACTGGCCCGCAGGCTTGGCGCTGAGGTGCTGTGCCGGTCTGACCGGCTCGATTTGATGGTGGAAACTCTCACCATTGGGGCGATGAATGTCAACTCGGCTATCAAATATTTCTCGCAAGGGCGAAATATGGCTGTGGTCACCGGCGGCGACCGCACGGATATCCAAATGGCGGCACTGGAAACGAATACCCAGTGCCTGATCCTCACCGGCCACATCCAGCCGCCACCGACGGTTCTCAGCCGTGCCGAAGAGGTGGAGGTGCCGGTGCTGTCGGTGGCCCTCGACACTCTGGCAACGGTGGAAATTATTGAGCGTGCCTTGGGTCAAGTTCGCCTCCAGGAACCAGTCAAGGTGGAATATATCCAGCAAATGATGGCAGAACACTTCGATATTGACCGCTTGCTGGCAGCGCTCGGCTTGCAACCGGCAGTGGCTAGGGCCTAGGTCAAGCAATCCTAGAAACTAATGCTAGAAACCGGGTTTCTCTGAGAATTCAGCGCCAAAAACGGCAGATTGTGCCAAAGAAACCCGGTTTCTTAACGCATAACGCTAGAAACCGGGTTTCTCTGAGAATTCAGCGCCAAAAACGGCAGATTGTGCCAAAGAAACCCGGTTTCTTAACGCATAACGCTAGAAACCGGGTTTCTCTGAGAATGCAGGGCCACTAACGGCAGATTTTGCCAAAGAAACCCGGTTTCTTAACGCATAACGCTAGAAACCGGGTTTTTATGAGAATTCAGCGCCAAAAACGGCAGATTGTGGCAAAGAACCCCGGTTTCTTAACCCCCGTTTGTTAACCCCCTAGCCGGCAGGAACCCAGGTGCCGTGAAATCCCAAGGGGACAACCTCTGGCAGCGCCAGCCGGCACACCGGCTCGCCGTCCAATCGCTCGGCGTCAAAAACCCACACTTCGCTGCTGTTTTGCTGGCTGTCAAACACCACCGTCAAAATCCAGCCCTGCTGGGGATTGTCCGCGTCTGGGGCGTAAATGGGTTCTGTCGGATACCGGCCCGCGCCTAAGTTGGCCTCGGTGAGGGTGCCGGTTTGACAGTCGAAACGCCCGATGCTGTCGAACTGTTCCCCGATAGCGTCCGTTCCTTGCCGGTGCAGCGATAAATAGGTAAAGCGGTTTTCTCGCCCCACCTCGGAAGCTGGCACTGTGGGGAATTCGCAGCTGCGTGCCAGAAGTTCTCGCATTTCGGCGATTTGGCCAGAAAGCGGGTCGAGGCGCAGCCGCCAGAGCGAGCCTTTGGCCTGGGTCTGGGTTTGGCCGGCGGCCACTTCTTTCAGGCGCTGGTTGGTCTGAAAATCGTCATAGCGCACAATGTCCACTACCACAGCGCCGCCGTCGCCCACATACCCGTTGCCGAAATGCCACTGATACCACGGTTCAGCTTCGGTTTTGCTTACCACAGAAAGGGTGGTTTTGTCAAGTACCACTATCTGAGTTCCTTTTTCAGGACGCCAGCGGAGGGCGTCGCTGAAGCTTTTGAGCTGCAAGAGTGCGGGGAGTACCTGCAACCGCACGGGGGGAATCAAGAACACGAGATATTGGCCGGCGAGGACAAAATCGTGAATCAGGGGGAGGCCATCGAGGGGAATGGCGGTCTGTTGGAGC
Organism: Oscillatoria princeps RMCB-10; assembly: GCA_019359235.1. GTDB lineage: Bacteria > Cyanobacteriota > Cyanobacteriia > Cyanobacteriales > Oscillatoriaceae > Oscillatoria > Oscillatoria princeps. The sequence continues at coordinate 30,707 of JAHHHT010000039.1, read as the reverse complement.
AGCTGGAGCTGGCTGTTGCAGCGGTAAACGCGCAATTGACTCGTTTTGCCGGGGGTGACGCCAAAGTTATAAATCTCGCCGGTTTGGGGATCTCGCTTGGGGTGGGCGGAATAGGGCCAGTTGGGGCTTAACCAGCCGAGATTGTCGAGTCCGAGGGTTTCTAGGGTGTGTGGGTGGAGGGCGTGGGGGTGCCCGCCTTCCCAAAGGGCCAGCAGTTTGTCGGGAAGTGCCAGCACACCGGTGTTGGCGGCATTTTTGACTTGTTTGGCGAACTTCTGCCAGAATGGGGCGGGTGAGGTGGTGCCGTAACCGCCGTAGAGCATCTGGCCTTTTGCTTGTTCTTCCAGATAGCCGGCTGTCCGCACGTAGCGATAGGTGCCGGTGGCGGTGCCGGTGAAGTGGGTGGCGAGGATGGCTCCATCGCCATCAAACCAGTGCCCCACGCGACGCCCGCCGCGTTCGAGCCGGGCTGGGCCATTGCGGTAGAGGGTGCCGCGCAAGCCGGTGGGTATGGCACCGGCAGTGACGGGCAGGGGTGTTGGGCCAAATTCGGCTGCCGGTGGCAGGATTGCTTTTGCCCAACCTTTTGCAGATGCCGGTGGGGTGGTGGTTGCCATTTTTTCCTTAAAGTGGGGCCGGGGAGCGTTGGGCGGCAAGCGCGGGCCAGTGCGAAGCGCTTTCGCCGCCCTTAATAAATACTTACAGCGAAAGAGGGGTGCTTTGGGCGGCTGTGTTTGTTAAAATATCAAGGTTGTCCTGTTCAGCGAATGAGCGTCTTTGAGTCAATCGATAGAAATACCCAAGATAGATACACTCGCGCAAGAACTGGCGACGATCCAGCAAACTGGTTCTAAGCGGATTGCTATATTAGGATCGCGCCATGTCCCGATCACACACCAGCACTTGATTGAGATGATGAGCTACGCGCTGGTTTTAGCCGGCAACCGGCTGATCACCTCAGGTGCGACCGGCACGAATTCAGCTGCTATCAAAGGAGCGATGCGGGCCGATCCGAACATGCTAACGGTAATCTTGCCCCAAAGCCTGGAGCGCCAGCCGGCGGAGTCTCGAACGCAGTTGGAACAGGTGATGCACTTGGTGGAAAATTCCGGCAATGACAGCCTGTCCCTCGCTGAAGCCAGCGCCCTCTGCAATCAGGAGATTGTTTCTCGGTGCCAGCAGCTGATCTGCTTTGCGTTTCACGACAGTCACACGCTGCTGCGAAGCTGTCAGGAAGCGGAAGAGCAGCGCCGACTGGTGACCCTGTTCTACTTTGACTGAGCCAAAGTCATTGGTGATTTGTCATTAGTGTTTTGCTTTTTGACCGATGACCAATGACCCATGACCTTTTGACCCCCATAATAAGTAACCCCGAATGCAATTCCCTGTGTCTGCCATTCTGCTTTATGCAATTGTGGCGGCGGCTGTGCTGATTTATGTCCCTTTCCTGGTGGTGGGCCTAGCCCGCGTCCAAGTGGGGTACGACATTTCAGCGCCCCGCGCGATGTTTGACAAATTGCCCCCTTACGCGCAAAGAGCGACTTGGGCGCACCAGAATTCGTTTGAAACGTTTATGGTGTTTGCGGCGGCGGCGCTGATGGCTTACGCGACTGGCGTCGATTCGGACTGGGCAGCGCGGGCGGCGATCGCTTTTGTAGCGGCTAGGTTGCTTTACTCTGTTTTTTACATTGCAAATGTGCCGCTGGGGCGTTCGCTGATGTTTGGGATTGGCACGCTTTCCACCGGCACTCTCTTTGTCCTCAGCTTGCTGGCTGCAGGCCGCTGAGCGAGGGCAAATTACCAATCATAAGTTTGCCGGGGTTAAGAAACCGGGTTTCTCTCCAGGTAAAGACCAATTTGTCGGATGTCAGGCTAAAAGAAACCCGGTTTCTGAGAATTCCAAACCGGCGCTCAGGCAGCTGAGCGAGGGCAAATTACCAATCAGAAGTTTACCAAAAGATTATCTATGGCTGATACTTATTCTTTTGATATCGTCAGCGACTTTGACCGGCAAGAATTGGTGAATGCCGTAGACCAAACCGTGCGGGAAATAAACAGCCGGTACGACCTGAAAAATACAAAAACATCGGTTGAACTCGGCGAGGAGGAGATTACGGTCAGCACCGACAGTGAGATGACGCTGCAAGCCGTTCACGGGGTTTTGCAGCAAAAGGCAGTGAAGCGCAACCTGTCGCTGAAAATCTTTGATTACGGCAAGGCTGAAACTGCCAGCGGCAATCGCGTGCGTCAGGTGATTAAGCTGAAAAAGGGGATCGCTCAGGAAATTGGCAAGCAGATTACCAAGCTGATTCGCGACGATTTCAAGAAGGTGCAAGCCTCGATTCAAGGCGATGCTGTGCGGGTTACGGCCAAGTCCAAGGACGACTTGCAAGCGGTGATTCAGCGGGTGAAGCAGGAAGATTTGCCGGTGGCTTTGCAGTTTACGAATTATCGCTAAGATTTGCGCTGCTTTCAATGATTCGCAGGACAGGGCGGAAGGGCCCGCCGATGGCGCAGCCTGGGAGCGCCGCTTTGGAGGCTCTGACTTTAAAATGTTTGTAGTAGGGCTAAAGCCCTAGTTTGTAGTAGGGCTAAAGCCCTAGTTTGTAGTAGGGCTAAAGCCCTACCAGATCGCCCGCAGTGGGACTTTTTAGAAGGCAGGGGTTGGGGTGGGTGACGCGCTTCGCGTCACCCACCCTACTGATATCAAGAATTTGATTCAGCGTCTATCTTTTCAAACAAGCTCTCCAGATTAAAGACGAACCCCTCCATATCCAGGCTTTCCATCTCGCGCCAGCCATCACTTCCCAGAATTGACGGGACATTATATTTCTGGCTGGGATAAAAGTTAGCGAACGCTTGCGACGAAACCCAGAGTTTTACTTTGCCATTGCTCTCAGGCTGCGCGGAAATTCCAAACAGGCAGTTAGACCAATTGCTTGGGGCTTTGGCTATCAGGTTCAGTGGCGGACTGAACATCAAATGAGTTGGCCACGGATTGAGGGTGAGCTGGTGTTGCTTTCCGGCGTGCACCAGGCGCAGAAATTCCCTGCCAATGCCGTGTTGCTGAGCCATTCCAATTAAGAACTGCAGGCGGTCTTGCGGAGTAGTCAAACGGTTTTTTGCTTCAGCTTTCTTTGAAGAAGCCGCTCCTGAGGCCACTATCGAACTCAGAAGCTGTTTCTCTTCCTGCTGTTTAGTCTTTTCATCCAGTTTGGCGGTGAGCTTCTGCAGTTGGAGCAACTGCTGCTGCATCTGAGCGAAACTCTCGGCGAGTGGCGGTAGTTTGGCGATTTCGGCATTGAAGTGGGTGTGGGCGGACTCCACCGGGCGGAGTGAGTCTTGCAGCAGTTGGCGCAGAGACTGGATTTCTCCTTTGAGCTGCTGAATTTCTCCCTTTAGCTCGCTGGGATCGTAGGGGGCGGGAAGCGCTTCTACCTGCTGTTTGACGCTGGCGGCGCTCTGCCTTAATTCTTCTATCTGCTGGGATTCCGAGCGCTGGTTAAATGCCTCCGTTAAGGAGGAGAGGTTGGCTTGGAGTTGTTGAATCTGCAGCTCTAGAGGAGTGGGGTCAAAGGCAGGTGTGTTTGGCCGCTCTGCAAGGGCTGCCTTTAATTCCTCAATCTCCCGCTCTAGAACAGTGGGGTCAAAGGCAGGTGTGTTTGGCTGCTCGGCGAGGGCTGCCTTTAATTCCTCAATCTCCCGCTCTAGAACAGTGGGGTCAAAGGCAGGTGTGTTTGGCCGCTCTGCAAGGGCTGCCTTTAATTCCTCAATCTCCCGCTCTAGAACAGTGGGGTCAAAGGCAGGTGTGTTTGGCTGCTCGGCGAGGGCTGCCTTTAATTCCTCAATCTCCCGCTCTAGAACAGTGGGGTCAAAGGCAGGTGTGTTTGGCTGCTCGGCGAGGGCTGCCTTTAATTCCTCAATCTCCCGCTCTAGAACAGTGGGGTCAAAGGCAGATGTGTTTGGCCGCTCGGAGAGGGCAATTTTTAATTCTTCAATCTGCTGCTCCAGGGCAGTGAGGTCAAAGGGAGCGGTAAGGGCTTCTAGCTGCTGTTTGACGCGAGCGGCGCTCTGCCTCAATTCCTCTATTAGCTGGGGTTCCGAGCGGTGGTTGAATGCTTTGCTTAATGAGGAGAGGGTACCTTGAAGTAGCTGAATCTGTTGCTCTTGGGGAGTGGGGTCGAAGGCTGGAATGTTTTGCAGCTCAGTAACGGCTGCCTTTAGTTCCTGAAGCTCCCGAGCGAGCGGAGTGGGGTCAAAGGGTGCGGGAAGCGCTTCTAGCTCCTGTTTGAGGCTGGCGGCGCTGCGCTTCAATTCTTCTATATGCTGGGGTTCCAAGCGGCTGTTAAACGCCTGGGTTAATAAGGAAATACTGCCTTGCAGTTGCTGAATTTGCAGCTGCAGGGGAGCTGGGTCGAAGGCTTGATTTGTTGGGATTTGAGCGAGTGCTGTCTTGACTTGCTGGATTTCTTGATGCAGAGGAGTGGGGTCAAAGGTTGAAGCAGTTTGAGGAAGTGCTTCTAGCTGCTGTTGGAGCGAAGCGGCAAGCTGATTTAATTCTTGCAACCGGCTCGCTTCTGGGCGCTGGTTAAAGGCTTCAGCTAATAAGGAAACGTTCTTTTGGAGCTGCTGAATCTGTTGCAGCAGTTCGCTGGGGTCAAAGGCTGGAAAAAGTTCAGCCATTTCTTGCGACTCGTCGCTGTCAGCCGCTTCTTTGAAGCTGTTTATGGCTTCTTCTAAGGTGTCAAATCGTTTTTGCAGCTGGAAGAGTTCTTCCTTGATGGGGTTGAAGTCTGCTGCCTGTTGAGGGGCAGCCTGCAAAGCTGCAACTGTATTGCGCACCGCTTGCATTTCCCCTGAGAGTTGCCGGTCGCTTTGGGTGACGCGATTCCCCATCTCAGCCAAGACTGCAGCTATATTCTGCTCAAATGACTGCTCGAACCGGCGGCGGTTAATCAGACTCAGCGAGAGGGCCAAACTCAGGGGAGCTGCCGCGTAGATCAGCTGCTGGGACACAACGGCCATAATTGTCCCCGCAACAGAACCCGCTACGGAGATGGATTCCGTTAGCTCCAACCCATTGCGCTCAGGGGTGTCTTTCATTTTCTAGACCTTGAATTTACTCTAGGGTTCTTAAGCTAAAGTTATCATAACAGCAACAAAGTTACATAAAAATTTCTTATATAAAGATTAAGCCGGGGTTATATATCGCAGCGACGCCGGACAGGCGTCTCGCCGGTCCCCCCGCACAGACGTAGGACAGGCGTCCCGCCTGTCCCCCCAGAGGCGCGCTTCCCACCGGCATCCCTCTGTCGGGGGGTTGCTCCTGAATAATGCAAAACTTTTTGCCGGCATCCGGTCAACCCCACCCCCAACCCCCTCCCCGTTCACGGGGAGGAGTCTGGGGGGAAGGGTTCATCCCGCTAATGCGCGTAGGGGGAGGGGCAGTTCACACACATCTTGGGTATGTGACTGCAGTAGTAGGGTGCGTTCCCTCAGAGGGAACGCACCCTACCCCGGGCGAAACATGGAAAATTGGCATGACTGGGGATTTGTGTATAAACCGAAGCCCACAAGGGGAGAGGGGTTGGGGGTGAGGGCGATTACAAAAATTGGATGCTCCCTTTTCTCCACAAGCGTGAGATACAGAGAAAGCCAGTTTCTTTAAAAAACCGGCTTTCTAACACCTAGGATTAAGAACTGCTATATAGCAAGTCTAAATAATTTGCGCAACCGCTCTTGGCCCAGAACCCCGGTTTCTTTTAGAAACCGGGGTTCTGAAATTTACGCGAATGATTTAGACGCGCTGCCTCTACTTTTTATCAGAACGCCGGCGGCGCAGTCTGTAAAGTAGGTTACCAATTTCCCTAATCAGGAAGGCGCTAGCGACGAGCACCACTCCGATGCCGATACTGAGCACAAAAGCCGGTGACTGCAAGAAAGAGATGTCCTTATAGGTGTTTGGCGGTTTGGTGGAAATGATGGTGGCGGTGACGCCGCTGGCGGCTAGTCCAACACCGGCAACCCCAACAGTCCAGCTTAAATTGCGCTCGCTGCGGGTTTGCTCTATCTCTACGATCCCCTCGATATTCCTGCTCAGGTTCTCCAGCAGCTTTAACCCCGCACTGAGGTTGGCGCAGTCTGACTCTATCTGTTCCTGATATTTGCCGGGGTTGAAGTCACTCTCCCCCACCTTTATTATAAACTCCAACCGGCTGCTTTTGTCAAGGGGGTTGGTAAAATTTTTCTGGCGTTTCTGGAAATTGGCAAAGTTGACCCTGATGGTGCGCAGTTGGGACTCTAATTTGGTGAGCGCCTCGGTATAATCGGAGTGGTCTTTCAGCGCCTTGGTTAGGTCTTTTTGCAATTGGTTGAGGCTGGCTCTCTGTCCGGCAAGCTGTTGGGATATCTGGCTGTTAAACTCTCGCGCGGCGCTATATTTCTCTTTGAGAGCGGCTTTCAAGCGCCGGCTTTGCCAGTAAGCCCAAATTACCTTGTGCCGGTAGCAAAACAGGCGCATGCAGTCAAAGTAGATATTTGGCATAATATTGCGCCGAATTTCCCCGATGTCCTCACCGGCAGGAAACAGGAAAATCAGAACGTGCTGGTTTTCTTGGCTGAACTTCTCCCAACCGGCACTCCAGTCTGCGGGAAAGCGCCACAGTTCAAAGACGCGGGCACCCATAAAGTCCCCCTCGCCTTGGAAATCTCTCTCCCAAGACTTCCCTACCAATTGAGTGTAGCACGCTTTGGCGGTTTCTTCCGCATCTTGATTTTCTGAGGCGAGTTGCGCCCAAAACAGCCAAGTTTGTCCCAGGGTTCCTCGCTTGCCGGCTTGCAGTTCTTCCTCTTGCGTGCCGTTGATGCGAGAGACTATAATTTGTTTGAGGGTGGCGACTGTTTCATCCACCGGCTGCTTTGCCAAGTTGGGGGTTTTTTTAGACGGATCTGCGTATTTGCCAGAACAGTCGGCTTGCAGGGCGTAGGTGTCTCCTAGCTGGACGGGGAAAAAATGGCCATCATAGGGAGGTTCAAACTCCTCAATCTTTTGAGATTCAAGCAACAGGACATAATCGGCTTCGGGTTTCTCAGCTTTGGCTAAGTTTCCCAGCCGGCTGTCATCTATCTGGGGGTATATTTTCCCCCAGAAGTTCTTGCGGTTGCCGTCTATTATAGCAGAACTTTGCCCTAAACCCTCTCGCAAGTCATAGATAAATAAATCGAGGGTGGGGTAAATCAGCTCGCCGGCACTCATAAGACAAAATCCCCGAAACCGGCAATAATTTGCAGGACATTTTCCTGGTTATCGGGGTGGCTCAATATCGCATTTGCGGTTTGGGTGAGGGTTTCATCATCCATCCTGTCAATGATGTCAAGGGCATCCACCTGATTGCCGATTTCCGCATTTCGCCTTTCGGCTTTTTCATCAATTTCGCAGGGAAGACCTTTATTGCGCTCGGCGGCGGGGGTGTGTAAAATATCGGCATACTTTAGGTACGTTTCCCCCAGATAAGCCTCGCCGAGGTTATCCAGGGTGCCCAAATTAGAGGAGATGTCCTCGCTAATCGCTTTCAGTTGGGCTTGTAACTCCTCTGGGAGGGGGGATGTTTGCTGGGCGAGGGCTATCAAAAAGGCTTTGAGGGTAATCCTCTGGGAGGAATTCATCGAAATGTACCTGCTATTGTGAAAGCAGCCCAGTAGTAGGGATGCTCAAAAAGTTTGCCGTCTTGTTCTTCCAGTTTAGCAAATCGCCGCAACTCCCGTTTGAGGGTGGGGCGAACCGTGTCCTCATTTAGGGGAAGTTTGGCGAGAGCCGCCTTATAGAGCCGGCTGAGTTTTTTGGGCGTCAGCTGCTTTAACCATTTTACTGCATTTGCGCGGGCGACTGCTGGGGATTTGCCTTTTTTCAGCTGCCGGTAGAACTGGATCGTCATTAGGGCGCTGGCGTCGGATTGCACTACCCAGAGGGTGGTGAGCGCACCGGCAGCACCGGCACGCAGAAAGCCACTCACCAATCCCACATATTCGGCGGTGATGGTTTGGTTGCGGGTGAGGGCGGTTTCGCAAGCGGAAAGGCTGACAAGCTCGTAGCCATCCAGCTTAATAGACAGTATCTCCTCAACGGTGAGCTTCTCCTCGCCGGTGAGGGGTAAATAAGAAAAGGCGGGATTGCTGATATCCGCTACGCCATGTCCGGTAAAATGAAAGATGCGGTGAGGCTGTCTGAGGCAATTTGCCAGGGTAGCCGATGTGACTTGCTTTCCAGAAATGCGGGTAATGCCGGTGGGGGGAAACATCTGGGCGATGGCGGCGGATTCCACATCTGCGAGGGGCAAATCAGGAAACCCTTTACTGTCGGGAGTTTCGGCACTGAGGAGAATTTTTTCCGGGTTGGGGGGTGAGGGGTTTGCCGGCGCGGCGCTCAACATCTTGCCAATTTGAGCGCTGGGGAGGCGGGTGAGGGTGAGCTGATCTGGGAACAGGTATTCCAGAGGTAAGGGGTGCAAGTCGCGGTGGGGGATGAGAATCAGTTGAGGGATGCCGGCGACTTGTTCTAAAATTGCCGGCATGTCGAGGATTTTCCCCAAATCCTGCAGTCTTTCCTCCATTCCCGCGTACCAGGGATGGCTTTTTTTGTCGCTTTCCCCCGCTGCGTCTTTCTCCTTGAGATTGCGATAGTCCTCATATTGCTCATTCCACTCTTTCACCCAGGCTTCAAATTCCTGAAGGCGAGTCTGGAAAAGAACCTCACCCCCTAGCCCCCTCTCCGCTTGCGGAGAGGGGGAACAAGAGAGAGGAGAAGCCGGTTCGGTGGGGCTGTCGGAGGGCGTTTCACCGGCATGATTGGAACTTTTTCCACTCATGGAAAATTCGCTCTCGCTCCCCCTCCCCGTACACGGGGAGGGGGTTGGGGGGTGGGGTTCAACGCTGTCGGGGGTGGCTCCCAGCACAATTGGTTCTGGGGCGCTGTGTTTGATAATAAAGGTGTGGAGTGCAACTGGGCTTTGGTGCCAGTAAATGGCTGCAGTGGAGGGATTCAGGAGTTGCTGGATGTCATCCCAGCTGGCGGTGGGGATATCATCAGTCCAGGCATATAGCAGCCAAGTCAAACAGGCATTTTTGCCTTGTTCTGCCAATTCCCAAGCTGGCACCGGCTCCCCATTTCGCACGCACTCGTCAACCGTCAACAGCTGAAAGCCGGCAAATTTGAGCGCCAGCTGCTTTTTCTCCCTGTCAGAGCGTTGTGGCTCGGCTAGCAACCGCCGCAACAATTCTTTGGCGTGCCGGTGCAATTCATCGGCTTGCTCCTTTTCCCCCAACCACCGCAATACCCGCATCAGACTGTCTAACACCTCTAGATGCGCTTCGGGAAAAGCGGTTTCGGTGAGGGTTTCCAGTGCTGTGTTGTAGCTGTTGAGGGCTTTGTTCCAGTAGTGCCGGCTTCTGGCATCCCCAATCCCTCGGAAATAGTGCGCGTCGCCGATATGCCGGTGCAATCTTCCCCAGCCTTCCGGGTGGGTGTCTCGGTGGCAATGTTTCAACCCTTCTTCATAGCTCGCCAATTTCCCCTCATAGCCGCGCCGATTTAATTCGGGATTTTCCCTGGCTAGGGGAGAGGTTGCTAGCAGGGGATTTTGCCGCCCCTGCAGGGGAGAAATAGATTGTCCTGCTGCAATGCCTCGGCTCGCCCAAGCTTTCCAATCGTCCCGTTTAATAGCAAGAGCAGCGTCAAAAGAATCGATTGCCGGCTCGAAATGTCCTAACTCAAACTGCGCTCTGCCCCGGTTGAACAAAGCTTCGTGGTAGTCTGGTTTAATAGCGATGGTTTGGTTAAAAGAAGCGATTGCCGGCTCTAACTGTCCTAACTCAAGCTGCGCTGCGCCCCGGTTGTTCAAAGCTTCGGGAAAGTCGGGTTTAATAGCAAGAGCAGCGTCATAAGAAGCGATTGCCGGCTCTAACTGTCCTAACTCAAACTGCGCATTGCCCCGGGAGAACAAAGCTGCGAGGTAGTCTGGTTTAATAGCGAGGGCTTGGTTATAAGAAGCGATTGCCGGCTCGAACTGTCCTAACTCAGCCTGCGTATAGCCCCGGTTGTACCAAGCTGGGAGGTAATCTGGTTCAAGAGCAACGGCTTGGTTATAAGAAGCGATTGCCGGCTCGAACTGCCCTAACTTAAACTGCGCATCGCCCCGGCCTCCCCAAGCTTCGTGGTAGTCTGGTTTAATAGCGAGGGCTTGGTTAAAAGAAGCGATAGCAGCTTCAAAATCCCCTGTCATGAGTTGCTGATTGCCTCGCTCAAACCACGCCTTAGCCTCCAGATCGCCTCCCATCGCTTCCTCTGCGCTCTCTGCGTCTTGGCGGTTCACATCCCCCGCAACCCCCAACCCATTCCCAACAAACACCGCCTCAATAATCTCCCAAACCTCATCTTCCACCGGCACCTTTTCCAACAGCCGGCTCCCCAAATCCCGCGCCACCTCACCCAACTCCCCACCGGCAATTTCCCCTAACCCCGCCATGCGCCGCGCCAAATCCCGCTCCGCCACATCTGCTGCCAGTAAGGTTTCCCCATAATTCCGCAGCCACTCCACCCACAGCTGCAAACTGGCGCGATGCTGCAAATCCTCCAGAAACGCCTGCACCGGCTCCTCTCCCAGCGACACCCGCTCCAGCAGCGAGCCAAACAGGAACTCCCACTCCCCTTCCGCCAGCGGCTCAGCATTTTTTGCCAGACGCTGCTTGCCAAACTCGCCGGCAATCTCGCCAAATTTCCCGCAGCCAATTTCCCCCAACCGCACCATGCGCCGCGCCAATTCGTGATTCGGCTGGGGCGAAGCGAGCAGCGTATCCCTGCCAAAGCGCTGCAGCCAATTGGCGAACCAGCTGTCATCAGAGCGGTTTCCCAAGTGCTCGCGCACCCGCGCCCCATCCCAACCGTCACCCACGCCATCCATCAGCTGCATGAACAGACTTTCATAGGCGGTGTCGCTGAGGGTTGGCATAGGCGGTGGCGGGGGTGCCGGTGCCGGTTTCCCTTTTCCGAAAAGCCCAGCCACCCACTGCCATAACCTTTTCAGCCACTGCCCAACTTGCCGGAACATCTGCCGCACTATCATGCCTCACGTTTCTCCTATTTTGCCTTAGGGGTGCCGGTTTTGTCAAGGGGTTTTCGGGGGGGCATCCCGTTTGTGCCGTGCCGGTGGGCTGAGAGGGATTGAAAGATGGTGTTGGCGAATTCGTGAGGGGGTTAGACTTTTTCGCTGGGAAGTAAATAGGGCGAAGCATTGGCGAATCGAGATATTGGGCGCGGGTCAAAGATCCTAGCGCCAATGCTTCGCCCCTACACTGGATCTCCTGTAGGGGCGAAGCATGAGCGCGACTATTTGCGCAATCAGTGAAAGGATTACATCCGCTCATGCTTCGCCCTTCCCCTAGTTCCCATCGCAGGAATCAGGACTTCCCGCCCACCTCTTGTCACCAGCCCTTTTTTTGCCGCACCTTCTCCCACAATACCAATCTAGCACAAATGTGCCGGTGTGTCTAGTGGAAATTGGGAAAATTTTGACGTGCCGGCTGCCGGTTTTTGGGTGCCGGTGACGCGCTTCGCGTCACCCACCCTACTTCTGTTCCGCCTGTCCGCACCGGCCCTTTTTTTGCGCACCTTCTCCCACACTACCAATCTACCACAAATGTGCCGGTGTGTCTGCGGGAAATGGGGGAAACTTTGACGTGCCGGCTGCCGGTTGACAAGCCCCGATCGTATCGCTTCACTCAACATCTCCTTTGCCAGAACTTCCCCAACCTCCTGACGCATCGCCTCTTTTCCTGGATCTGGACGAGTGGCTGGCAAGATGCCGGCAAATTCCGTCAGCCGCCTGGGTTTGAGGATGTGCAGCAGTATTACTTTAGGTCCCTCCACAAAGAACAGCAGTTCATCCCCCTCCTCAAGTCCTAACTTAGTGCGGATCTCTTCGGGGATGGTGATTTTACCGTCACTCGTCAGTTTTTCGATGAGCATGAATCCCTCCCTATATCCTTGAATTGGCTGGCAATATCTTAATTATAGCCAAACTCAACATCTTGAGGGCGGATTATAAAGTAACCCTCGTTCCGGGGCTGTAGGGGCGGTGCCCCCGTGCCCGCCCCGGAACGACAGATAAGGATGCCGGTGCGCCCGATCTACTCCCCCTCCCCGCCGGCGGGGAAGGGGTTGGGGTGCCGGCTTCTATCCCGCCACCGACAGCGACAAGAAAACGCCGCCAATCAAACAAATCGCCCCACCGGCAAATCGCTTCAGCAATTCCGGCTCAACCCCCTTATTCTTCAGCAAATTGCCGGCATATAGCGCCGCCATTGCAATCCCAAACTGAATTGCCGTAAATCCTGCCAAGTACGCCACCAGCGGCGTCATTTCCGCCCCCACAATCGACTCACCGTAGGCGTACCCGTGAAACAGCCCAGCCGGTGCTGCCAAAATCGCTAAAACCGGCGTCTGAATTGCCGGTTGCGGCTTCAATACCAGGAGCAAACCTCCCCCAATCACCGACAGAGCGATCGCAATCTCAACCGCAGGCACATTGACGATCAGCAAGTGAATGCCGGTGCCAACCATCGCCGCCACCACAAAAACCGCCGGTATAAATACCCCACCGGCTCGCCCAGCAGCAATTAACCCAATCCCCACCACAAAAGCCAAATGGTCAACACCAATAATCGGATGCGCCAGCCCCGACAAAAACCCCTCAAAAAAATTCGAGGGCGTTTCCTCACCCATCGCGTGGTGCGCCAGTGCCGGTGCGCCGGCGCTCAGCACTCCCAGCGCCGATATTGCCGCCACAATGCCGGCACCCTTGACATTTTTCCCAACTTGTGAAACCTTTCCCAATACCATCTGTTCCTCGCAGATTAATGCCATACAACTGCCGGTGGGTGTCCTGACTTAATGGCCACTACTAATGGCCAGATTACAGTTGCGGGACAGTGCCGGTCTCACACCGAACTTTCCCCGTTACCTCTGGTGGCTGCTCCCCACCAGAACCGGCTGGAGTTTGGCAATTGTAGCACTGTTTGCTGCGTGCGTGGGAGAATAGAGGAATCGAGACAACTTTTTTTACTTTCTCGCTCCTGAAACAGGCAGCCGGCAATAATATTAACCTCGTTCATGGGCGGCTGCCTGGAAATGAGTTTGAATTGGTATTAGCCTCAAAGAATATGATTCAAACCGGCTCAAACCACAGGGGAGACTTATCATCAGGACGCCCGTTATAGTTGACGGTAATCTCTTCCCCCTCCTCGATCTCTCTTAAAGCCACAAAATCTATTACAAATTCCTCTATCTTCTTAACGTATACCGCATTCGGATCGTAAGAATGATTGTATAAAGAACCGTATCCCAAACTAAGGGCGGCATCTTCTAACTTTTCGCCCCACTTGTAGTAGTAGTTGTGCAGAACTGTTTTGTCCAGGTACTCCCGCTCAGAGTGTGGGACAACAACCACTTGCGCTCGCTCAATAAGCTCTCCTTTGCTGAATCTCTTTTTGGCGAAAACACCCCGCCCTTTTCCAGGAGCATTGCCAACGTAAATCATTTTTATCAGACTCCTAAGACTGCTCAATTATTAACCCAGTTCCCAGGCGTATAACCTCGTTCCCAGGCAGAGCCTGGGAATGATAGTTGGGAGGCTCTGCCTCCTTTAACTTACCATACAGGAGGCAGCAGATCGCGACCAATGTGTCTGCCCTAACGAGCCTGGAATGCAGGAGGCAGAGCCTCAACAAATGCGTTCCCTGGCGGAGCCAGGGAACGAGTAAACAGCGAGTAATCCTTGTTCTTTCTTCCTTCTTCCTTCCCAATCTAGCGCAGCAACTCCTCGAACATCTGCATGTCCCAAAGGGTGCGGTACAGACCGGCTTGCTGCATCAGCTCCGCGTGAGTGCCGGTTTGCACAATCGCACCGGCATCCATCACAAAAATCCGGTCAGCCGTCGCCGCTGCAGACATCTGGTGCGAGATAAAAATCACCGTCTTCCGCTGAGTGCCGGCGGAGAGATTCTTCAGAATAGCCGTCGCCGTTTGGTTGTCCACACTAGAAAGCGCGTCATCCAGAATCAGCACCGGCGCATCCACAAGCATTGCGCGCGCCAGAGCGCTCCGCTGCCGCTGTCCGCCAGACAGAGTAATCCCCCGCTCTCCCACAATTGTCTCATACTGCTGCGGAAAATTGAGAATTTCCCCCTCAATCTGCGCTTGTTTCGCGGCTTCTTCCACCTGCGCCCGCTCAGCTTGGGCATTGCTGTAGCGGATATTATTTTCAATCGTAGTGCTGAACAGGAAACTGTCTTGCGGCACATAAGCGATCGCCCCCCGCAAGTCGCGCAATCGCAGCTGGGTGATGTCGCAGCCATCCAAAAACAGCTGCCCTCTGGCAATATCCAGCAGGCGGGGGAGCGCATTTGCCAGAGTCGATTTGCCCGAGCCCACCGGCCCTACAATGGCTACCGTTTCGCCGGCAGCAATCTCAAAACTGACATTTCTCAGTGCCGGTGCGGACGCTCCCGGATAAGTGTAACTGAGATTGCGCGCCCTGATAGAGCCTCTCACCGGCACCGGCAGGGAAACCGCCCCCGGATCGTCCTGAATTTTCGGCTTTTCCGTCAGAATCGCCTCTACACGGTCGATACTCACTTCCCCGCGCTGGTAAGCTGTAATCGTAAAACCGAGCAGCGCCGTCGGGAAAACCAGACGCTCGACATAGAGAATCAGAGCGATAAAATCCCCAACCGTAATTTCCTTTGCCGCAATCGCGCCCGAACCGAATGCCAGCAACACAAGCAAACTCAAACTCGCCAAACCCGAAAGCAGCGGAAACAGCTGCGTGCGAGTTCGAGCCAGCTTCAGCGTCGCGGAAAGCAGCCGGTCGTTATGCTCGCGGAAAGCGCGGCGCTCATTTTCCTCCTGGGCGTAAATTTTAATCAGCGATATCCCGCTCATATCCTCTTGGATAAGATCGCTCAAATCCGAGAGTTCCTCTTGCACAGTCTGCTGCTGGTTGCGCAAGCGATCGGCAAACAGCTGAACCAGTATCAGCATCACAGGATAGACAGCGATAGCCAGCAAAGTCAGCCGCAAGTTAATCGCCATCATCACCGGCAGCGTCAGTCCGTAGGCAAACACCGTATTTGCCAGACTCAGCACCGCAAACCCCAGCAGCCGGCGGATATTATCCACATCAGAAGTTGCGCGGTTAATCAAGTCACCCGTCGGGTTGCTGGCAAAATAAGACGGTTCCAGGGTCAGCAAGTGCTCAAAAATCCGCTGTTTGAGGTCAAATTCAACCTGACGCCCCACCCCAAACAGCAACAGGCGCGACGCCACCCGGATCGCCCACATCAGCGTTGCCAGCACGAAGATCGGCAGCACATAGGGCCAAACCGATTCTAGAGACGGGACTGGGCCTTCTACCGCCAGCTTGAGTTTGTCAATGCCGTTGCGAATCAGCAAGGGAATGTAGACCCCCAGCGCATTGACAATCAGCAGGGCGAAGATGCCCGAGAGTGCCTGACGCCAGTGGGGGCGCAGGTAAGCAGCCAGTTTTTGCAGTCGAGAGCGAGCCATGAGTCGGGGTGAAAGATTTGGAGAAGCATCTGCGGGCGTCGTCAGGGGGTGAGGGGGTTCTCTCCCCAAACCGGGACACAAACCAGGTTTCTCAAAGAAACCTGGTTTCTTGTTACCTTGGGACAGAAACCTGGTTTCTTGTCAGTTTCTTGTTACCCAATGGGTGTGCCCTCTTAAATTGGTAGCTGTCCCAACGTCCCCATGCCTGGGAACAGTGGCAGCGCCCACTCCTGAATGTACCACTGAATCACAATTCCGGCGGGGCGGGGCAAACGTTAATGGGATTGTAAAGCGCTGGCAAAGCAGTTTTCAGGACGCGAGTTGTGGCGGTGAGTCCTTCGATGCTCGGCACATAATCTACAAACCCCTGACCTGTGCGTATGGGCGAGTCTTGCCCCAATCTGCCGGCGAGCCAGTCCGCCGACACCGGCGCACTAGACAGCAGTAAAAACACCAGCGCCACCATAACCCGGTCTGCGACGCTCTTCCTGGATGCCTGGGCTTTCTTTCCCTCCTTATCGTCCTCCAGTTTTTTCGTCCCTTCCAACCCTGCTTGCAGCAAAATCACCAGCGCTAGGCCCAGCGGTCTGAGCGGGAAGGTGAGGATGACCCAAAGAGTTGTTATTATGGTGCAGCTGCTGTAGGATGGCAATCTTAAGAGGAAAAAGACCACAATCAGCAGAGCAATCGCCGCCCCCAGGTAGGTTCCATAGTCTTTTTGAAATAAGTTCTTGACCACCGGCACAAGAAAAGAGCCGAGCCACAGCAAAATGATTAAGCTAATTAAGGCTTCTAACATGGCAATGCAGGAGTTTTCTAGTGGTAATCGGGCTGGTTGACGAGCGGAACTAACATCGGGCTGCAGTGACTCGGCTTGAGTTGCGGGTGGCCGGCTGCCGCCCGCACTTGACAAATTACATATTTTGCGCTATTATACATGACTTACCTACTGTTAGACTTTCAGAGCTGCCGGTGCGGGCAATCTGCTGACCTCAGCAGTGCTGCCAAGACTGGCACGAACTTAACACTGTTCGGCGCAAATCTTCCATCCTTTCGTGCCCGGTGGGTTGGTTTCGGCAAGAAATCCAAGGAGTCAGCTACAGCCCTCGCGCCACTCCTAGCGCCAGCCAGCCTCGCAAAAAATAGTAAATCAAGGTGAAGAATTCATTAACAGAACGCTCGCTGCGCATCAGGGCTTGGGCGCTCGGAACAAAGTCTGCAAACAGCACGGGGTGCCTAAAGGCTTCACAAAGTCGCTCGTACAAGTCGATGGAGTTGGGAATCACCTCTAGGCCCAGGTTTTCAAATGTCAGCTTGGCCCGACCGACATCCAGGGTAGAAGCCACCAAGATTATCCGCTCCTTCGGGTCGAGTCCCTCCTGGGTCAAGATTTTTTTGACTTCTAGCGCACTGCTGTAGATATCGAAGCTGTTGTCGTCAAAGCGGATGTCCGGCAGGCCCAGCTTGTCCAGCAGGCGGAGCGTAGCGTCGGCTTCTGTGCGCCGTGCGCCACCAACTGACCGCATACCGGCGCTGACAATCACCAGGGGGCGATTGCCCAACTCTCGCTGCTGCCGGTACTGTTGAAAAGCCGCCAGGATGCGCTCGCTGGTATCTGCCACCTGCATTTGAGTCCCGTAGCGCAGCCCAGGCTGAGTGACTGTCCGCCCCAACACCACAATTGCGCCTGCTGTTTGAGCCGGTTTGGGCTCGCCGGCATCTCCGGGACAAATAGCCGACCTCTCCAAACCCTGCCGGCTGACTGTCCGCTCTAGCTGCAGCGCTATCCAAGGGTTGCTGAAAACCAGCAAAATCAGCACTGCTGCAAAAACCAGCTCGGACTTAACTGTTTTGACGATTGCCTTTCCCGGTTTCTGCTCCTCGGACTTAACTGTTCTGACGATAACCTTTCCCGGTTTCCGCTCTTCGGACTTAAGTGTTCTGACGATCGTTTTTCCTGTTTTCGGCTGGCTTTCCACCCACAGATATTGCCTGCAAGCAGCAATTAGCAGCACTACCGACAGACCCAGCGGCTTCAGCGGTAAGGATAGAAGGCCCCACGCAAACTGACTGAATGGATCGGCTGGGGAGAAAAACGCAGCGATCAGGGTGATCGCCACTGTCACCCGCACGAACCAGAACGCGGAGTCTCTCGGCGCTAGTTGCACCAGCAGATACCAAAGCAGAAGGGCAATCAGCACCCAAAGCACAACTTGGGCTAGCGGTGGAAACATTGACGCACTCTCTCCCTACCACTTGTGGGCAGACTCTATCCTCCTCCAGTCCCGACCCGACAAAATTTCTTTACAAATATACTTGTTTCTTAAAATTCCAGAAATGCCGGTCACGGTAATATCCTAATTAGGCGCAAGCGGGCTCGCAGTCTGTTTGCCACTATTTTGCAATATTTCCCAATCGTCTCAGCGCTCCGTATCTGACGCAGCAGCTTAAACAATGTGCCCAAATTAACGCTTGATTGCAAGTTATAAAAAACAGCGGTGGCCACCACAACTTCAAACTTCTACAGGAGCAATAGGTGGGTGAGAGCGCACGGGAACATCCCGAGTGCATACAAAGAAGCAGAAATGAATGCGATAATTATTTCAGCCGGGGGGCAGGAGAAGAATACTTTTTGCCAGCTGAATCCCGGCAACGGGATTGAAACACCCCCACGCCCCCCTTGCTGACCTGAAATTGCCTTCTTTTAGCCCTGTCCTGGCATTGCCCAAACCCAAAACAGTCGCAACTGGAGTTACTATATGGAAGTTAGTCATCTGCTGAGGCTGTACAACCAAGGAGAGAGAAACTTTGCCGGTGCGGACTTGCAAGGAGCCGACCTGAGCGGTGTCACCCTGCTCGAGGTCAACCTCGCCGGTGCGAACCTCATGGGAGCCAATCTCAGTCGGGCTTTCCTAACCAAGTCAAACCTGAGTGATGCCTTCCTCAACTGGGCGGATCTGAGTTTTGTGAAAATGAGCGAAGGAAGTCTCGCAGATGCCGACCTGACCAAAGCTAACCTCACCGGCGCTTTCCTGGTAAAAGCAGACCTCTCAAAAGCCAAACTCAGCGGTGCGGCACTCACCGGCGCGAACTTGCGAGGTGCCAACCTCAAGCGCGTCAATTTATGTGGGGCCAACCTCACCGACATCAACCTGCGAGGTGCCAACCTCAGCCGAGCCAATCTCAACTGGGCGAATCTGGGCGGTGCCAGACTCAGTGGAGCCACCTTGGATGGAGCCTTCTTAAATGGTGTCAACCTGAGTGACGCTTTTTTGAACGGGATTGACCTCAATGGGGTCGATCTCAACGGCGTTGACCTCAGCAACGCCAAACTCAGCGGCGTCAACCTGCAAGATGCCAACCTGATGGCTGCCAATTTCAAGGCGGCTAAGATGCGCGGCGGCAGCTTGACTGGGGCGAACCTGACTGGATCTGACCTGACCAAGGCATTTCTCAGTAAAGCCAACCTGAGTTGGGCCAATCTCAGCAAAGCAGATTTGAGCGGTGCCGATCTCAGCGAGGCGCACCTGCTGGGAGTCAAAATCGAGGGAGCCGACTTTACCGGCGTCACCCTGACTGAAGAAGCCCGCCGCTACCTCTGCTTGATCGCCACCGGCATGACGGCTTGGACTCACAAGCAAACTAAAGAAACGCTGATCTGTTTTTAAGAGTTGGGCGTGGGGGATTTTGGATGCAAGGATTTTGGATTTTGGATTGGGCATGGCGCATGGGGCATGGCGCATGGGGAAGATTTTCAGCAATGCCCAATTCGATGATGCCCAATTCGATGATGCCCAATGCCCCCTAACCCTTGTGCCGGCGTTTCAGCTGATTCTCAATCGCCTGGGTGACAGTTTCGATAACTTTGACGCGGGCGCAGTATTTGTCATTGCCCGCCACTACCGTCCAAGGTGCCGCCGGCGTGCTGGTGCGCTGAATCATCTGGTTCACCGCCACGCTATACAGGGGCCACTTTTCCCGATTCCGCCAGTCTTCCGCTGTCAGCTTGTGCTGCTTGAAAGGATTGTTCTGGCGCTCCTCAAACCGCCTCAGCTGCTCCTCTGGGCTGATGTGCAGCCAAAACTTGACCAAAACGCCGCCGGCGCTGGTTAATTGCTCCTCAAACTCGTTGATTTCCTGGTAAGCTCTGCGCCACTCCGCCTCTGTGGCAAATCCTTCCACGCGCTCGACGAGCACCCGCCCGTACCAGCTGCGGTCAAAAATGGCGATAGTGCCGGCAGTGGGCAGCCTGCGCCAGAAGCGCCACAGGTAGTGGCGGGCTTTTTCCTCGTCGCTGGGGGCGGCGAAGGCGTGAACCACATAGTTGCGCGGATCGAGGACATCTGTCAGCCGCTTGATGGCTCCCCCTTTGCCGGCGGCGTCCCATCCTTCAAACAGCACCAGCACCGGCACCTGATGTTTGTGAATGCTCAGCTGCAGTTTGCGCAGCTCGACTTGTTCTTTGCGCAACTGCGTTTTGTACTCCTCTTTAGACAGGCTCTGGCTGAGATCCACTTGCGCCAGAAAGTCCGGTTCCGTCTGTTCCAGACGCGCTTGCGGCGGCAAAACCGGCGGCGGGAGCTGGGCGTGCCGCCGGTCGAGGGCTTCCAGCAAGGTGGTGGCCATTTTGGTGAGGACTTTGACCCGCGCCCACCGCTGGCAGTCCCCTTCCACGAGTGTCCAGGGGGCCGGCCCTGTGCTGGTGCCGGTGATCATTTCCTCGGCAAACGTGGCGTACCGCTGGTAGTGGTTGGCTTGCTGCCAGTCTTCTGGACGCACCCGCCAGGCTTCTAACTCGTCATTGGCGGCTTTTTTGAGCCGGCTTTTCAACTCCTTCTTGCTCAGGTGAATCCAGAACTTGGCGATCGCCGCGCCGTTATCCGCCAGCTGGCGCTCAAAGGCGTTGATCTGGCGCATCGCCACCGGCACTTCCGCCTCATTTAAGCGCTCAAAGAGCCGGTCTTCCAGCACGCGGGTGTACCAGCTGTGGTAGAAAAAACCGATGCTGCCATTCGGCGGGAGTTTCTGCCAAAACCGCCACAGGAAAGGGTACTGCTGCTCAGCGGCGCTTGCCGGCCAAATCGGGTGGACAGCAAACCCGCGCGGGTCCATGTATCCCACCATTTTCTTGACCAGGGAACCCTTGCCGGCAGCCGCCCAGCCTTCCAGCACCACTATCATCGGCAATTTTTTCTCCCAGCACGCCTTCTGCAGCGTTCGCAGCTGCTGCATCAGGCTCTCTATCTGGGTTTTGTACGTTTCTTTATCGAGGGTGAGGTTCAGGTCTAGGGTGTCTAGCATCGATTTTAGACTTTCGAGTTTAGATTTTAGGTGGGTGGCCCACTTGTCCAATCTCTAATAGGATAGCGTTTCAGCTCAAGCAAGGGACTTCACGATTAGCGGCTGTCAGGGGGATTGGACCCAATTCTCTGCTGCTGCTGCCGCCATTAACGGATGGGCTGCCATGCCTTGTGCCGGCAAACTTTGGGCCGGTGGTTTTCCTGTTTATAGCGGGCAAGCATCTGGCTGGAGTACCGTCTGGAGATCCCCCCCAACCCCCCTTAAAAAGGGGGGCGCAAGAGAATGTTCTCCCCCTTTGTAGGGGCGGTGCGGCACGACCGCCCCGGCGTTGGGGGGAATCTAATATCTGTGCCTGATTCCGTTGAAATCTGCTATATCTCACATTTCTTAACGTTAAATTATGTGGGGACATCAGGATTGTAACCTAATTTTAATAAACTTTTATTAACAGAAAATTATGCGGACTTTCTTGGGTGTTGGGAAATTAAGTAAAATTACGGATGCGGGGGGGGGAATCAAAGATAAGATTTATGGGCAGAGAGCAGAAAAACCCAGAGATGTCTCGCAGTGCTGGGTTGCTGGATATTGGGGAAGGCACGCTGGCGTGCGGACGGTGGCCAAGCTAAGGTAAAGCTGAATTTTATGAACTCACTAGCTGAAGTTTATGAAGTGAAAAGCTAAACTTTATGCATTGCTATTTCCCTTTGAGCGGCAGAGAATCGTAGTGCAGTGTGGATTTTTGGAGGCAGGTGCAAATGTCCGAATTAAATGGTGGCTTTTTGAGCGGTAGCCCAACCAGTGGCGGATTGATGGGCGTGCCTGCCTTCAACGATGACTTCCCCTTGATTGCCAACTATCCCGGAAGTGGAAGCGCCGGCATCACCGGCACACAAGCGGATGAGAAATTGCCACCAATGGCAAGCGGTGGGGAGATTCTGGACAGTTCAGAAGGGATTGCCACGGATCGTTTAATTGTGGCAGGGGATTTCGCACCGGTTGCGCGAGCCGGTGGGGATGCAGCGGGGAAGACGCTGGAAATGACCGGCAATATCGATGCGCTTACCGGCGAGCTGTATGTTGGGGATTATACCACAGAATTGACGGAGCGGCAAGCTGGCGAGGTATTTGATGCGAAGTATTATGCAGAGATGAATCCAGACTTGGCGAGTGCCGGTTTGAAGACGCCAGAGCAACTATACGAGCATTTCCAAGAGTTTGGCATAGAGGAAGGGCGCTGTTGCTCGCCGCTGGTGGATTTGAAATACTATGGGTTGAGTAACCCGGAGCTGGCGGAAGCAGGCTTGACGACGCCGCAACAGCTGTACGAGCATTTGCAAAAGTTTGGGCTGTCGGAAGGGCGGAAAATCTCGCCGTGGGTGGATTTGAAGTATTATTTGGAGAGCCATGCCGACTTGAAGGAAGCCTTCGGGAATGACACGAAGCTGGCGTTCGAGCATTTGCAAAGGTACGGGGTGGCGGAAGGGCGGAAATTTTCAGAGAAAGTCGATTTAGACTTTTATTTGGCTAAGTACGCGGATTTGTCTGCGGCATTCGGAAGCGACAGGATGCGGGCGTTTGAGCACTGGCAAACCTTTGGGGTGGCTGAGGGGCGCAAGTGCTTGCCAGACATTGCAGATATAGTGTCAAGTGAATTGTCGGGTGCGGGTAGTGGATTAGGAAAGCCGGTGACGCTACAAGATGAGTCAAGTGCGCCGGTGATGCCGGTTGAGTCAGCCCAATTGCCTGATGTGCCAGTTGCGCCGCCAACTCCTGTAAGTGCCGCATTGCCTGATGTGCCAGTTGCGCTGCCAACTCCTGTAAGTGGGGAATTGCCGGTTGCGCCGGCAACTCCAGTGGAGTCAGCTGAATTGCCTGATAAGCCGGTAGCGCCGGCAACTCCAGTTGAGTCAGCCCAATTGCCTGATGTGCCAGTAGCGCCGCCAACTCCTGTAAGTGGGGAATTGCCGGTTGCGCCGGTTGCGCCAGTAGCACCGGCAACTCCAGTTGAGTCATCCCAATTGCCGGTTGCGCCGGTTGCACCGGCAACTCCAGTGGAGTCAGCCGCATTGCCGGTTGCGCCAGTAGCACCGGCAACTCCAGTGGAGTCAGCCGCATTGCCGGTTGCGCCAGTAGCACCGGCAACTCCTGTAAGTGCTGAATTGCCGGTTGCGCCGGTTGCGCCGGCAACTCCAGTTGAGTCAGCTGAATTGCCGGTTGCGCCGGTAGCGCCGGTGGAGTCAGCTGAATTGCCGGTTGCGCCAGTTGCACCGGCAACTCCAGTTGATGTTGCGCCAGAATTGCCGGTTGCGCCGGTAGCACCGGCAACTCCTATAAGTGCTGAATTGCCGGTTGCGCCGGTTGCGCCAGCAATGCCGGTGGAGTCAGCTGAATTGCCGGTTGCGCCGGTTGCACCGGCAACTCCGGTGGAGTCAGCCTCTTTGCCGGTTGCGCCGGTTGCGCCGGCAACTCCTGTAAGTGCCTCTTTGCCGGTTGCGCCGGTTGCGCCGGTGGTGTCAGCTTCTTTGCCGGTTGCGCCAGTAGCACCGGCAACACCAGTTGATGTTGCGCCAGTTGAGCCGGTTGCGCCAGCAGCGCCTGTGGCGTCAGCTGAATTGCCTGATGCGCCAGTAGCGCCGGCAACTCCTGTTGAGTCAGCCGAATTGCCTGATGCGCCAGTAGCACCGGCAACTCTTGTAAGTGCTCAATTGCCGGAATTGCCGGTTGCACCGGCAACTCCAGTTGAGTCATCCTCTTTGCCGGTTGCGCCAGTAGCACCGGCAACTCCAGTTGATGTTGCGCCGGAATTGCCGGTTGAGCCAGTAGCACCGGCAACCCCAGTTGATGTTGCGCCAGTTGAGCCGGTTGCGCCAGTAGCGCCGGCAATGTCGGTGGAGTCAACCGAATTGCCGGAATTGCCGGTTGCGCCGGCAACTCCTGTAAGTGCCTCTTTGCCGGTTGCGCCGGTTGCACCCGCAACTCCAGTTGAGTCAGCCCAATTGCCTTCTGCGCCAGTAGCACCGGCAACTCCATCAGCCCAATTGCCGGTTGCGCCAGTAGCGCCGGTGGCGTCAGCTTCTTTGCCGGTTGCGCCGGTTGCACCGGCAACCCCAGTTGATGTTGCGCCAGTTGAGCCGGTTGCGCCAGTAGCACCGGCAATGCCGGTGGAGTCAACCGAATTGCCGGAATTGCCGGTTGCGCCGGCAACTCCTGTAAGTGCCTCTTTGCCGGTTGCGCCGGTTGCACCGGCAACTCCAGCTGAGTCATCCGAATTGCCTTCTGCACCAGTAGCACCGGCAACTCCAGTTGAGTCAGCCGAATTGCCGGAATTGCCGGCAACTGCTGTAAGTGCTCAATTGCCGGAATTGCCGGTTGCGCCGGCAACTCCGGTGGAGTCAGCTGAATTGCCTTCTGAGCCGGTTGTGCCAGCAGCACCGGCAACTCCAGTTGAGTCAGCCTCTTTGCCTTCTGAGCCAGTTGCACCGGCAACTCCAGTTGAGTCAGCCTCTTTGCCTTCTGAGCCAGTTGCACCGGCAACTCCAGTTGAGTCAGCCGAATTGCCGGTTGAGTCAGTTGCACCGGCAACTCCTGTAACTGCCGAATTGCCGGCTGAACAAACTGAACCGGCAACTCCTGTAAGTGCCGAGTTGCCGGCTGAACAAACTAAACCGGCAATTCCTGCAGATTCAGCTGATAAGGAGGATGAGCCAACTGAGCCGGTGAGTTCAGATGATTCAGCTGAGTTGGTGGATGAGGGGAGTGCTCCTGTGCCTGGTGGCTCCGCCGGGGAGCTTTCTGAAGCGCCTCTACAGCCGGTGGTGACGCTACCGCAGACTTTAGCTGGGTTGGAGGAAGCGCCGACGCCGCCAAAAGATTTGCCAGAAAATGCCGGTGGGGGGAATTCCAAAAAGAACCCAGCGCCGAAGCATTTGCAGTTCAGCACCGCGAAGGAGGAATACTACAGCAATGAGCCTATCCGCCTGACAGATGCTTGGGTGTTTGACGCCAGTGGAGCCGGCGATTTAGACAGGGTGGAGTTCTCGGTGCACCGCGAGGGCGAACAGTGGCAAGATATCGACAGCGGTACAAGTTTCTTTACCTCTACTGAGGATGATCGCTGGGGCTGGTTAAACTATTCACTCAGCGGTTTGGCTGCCGGCGATTACCAGTTGAAGGGCTTTGCGTATGACAAGGAGGGTGGCAAGAGCAATGCGGCGGTGGCGCACTTTACGGTGAGCGCCGAGTCAGCGCCGATGCCGTTAATTGGCGTGATTGACACCGGCTTTGCGGCGAATAATCCCGATATTGACTACAGCCGCATCAGTTTGGGGAAAGACTGGGTGGATGGGGATGACAGCCCGTTGCTGGAAGCCGGTGAGGGTAATGAGCATGGCACCCACATTTTAGGAATTATTGGCGCAACCCAGAACAATGGCGTCGGAATATATGGCATGAACGACAGATCGCCGGTGTGGTTGGGGCGTGCGGTGGGTTCTGGAAAGTGGGCTGAGTCGCTGATTGAGTTTGTGGATTTTGCCAAAGCCTCTGGCAACCCGAATGCGCTGGTGAATTTGAGTTTGGATTTGACGCAAGTAAACGCTGATGAAAGCGTTACGACACGCTACGAATTCACGCCGCGCGAGCGGGAAGCGCTGGAATATGCGCGTCAGAATAACGTTTTGGCGGTAGTGGCAGCAGGGAATGACGGCGATGTGATGTCCGTGTTGGGGCAAGCGTCGCAAGAGTTTGACAATATTATTACTGCCGGTGCGGCGAATGGAATTAACCGGGCGGATTATTCCAGTTTTGGCCATCGAGGGCCAGATATTGTAGCCGAAGGTGGCAGTATTGCCAATCCGATAGTTTCCACAGTTGGCGAAGATGTGGGAACGATGGCGGGGACTTCTGTCGCGACTGCTCAAGTAACGGGTGCGGCGTCTCTGGTGTGGGAGGCAAATCCGGGGTTAAATTACCGGCAAGTGATTGAGGCGCTTACGTCGAGTGCGACGGATTTGAATGTTGCCGGTTGGGATAGCGAGACGGGTGCCGGTTTGTTGAATGCGGATGCGGCGGTGGAAGCGGCGAAGGCGATGGTGCCGGAAGTTTATACGCCGGCGGCTTTCTTGACGCCTACCACTTGGGGCGGCGAGGGGTTGGTGACGCCAGAAGAACGGGCTGCTTCTGACGAGTTCAATGGCCAATATTATGATTGGGTGACGCACACAATTCAGTCGGGAGATAGCCTGAGCCAAATTGCCCTCGATAGAATGGGCGATAGTTCTGAGGCGGCTTACAACTTTATTGCTCAACACAACGGCATTGCTGACCCCAATCTGATTTATGCGGGGCAAGTAATTGAGATTCCCACGGAGGTATCAGCGCCCACGACGGTTTCCGAGCCATCGACAGGAGACACGTCAGCCAATACCGATGGATGGGAGCTGTACACAGTTCAGGAAGGAGATTCTCTATCAGCAATCGCTCAAGCCAGAACGGGCAATGCTTCTGATTACCAGATGATTGTCAACTATCCTGAGAATGACATTCCCAACCCTGACTTGATTTATCCGGGCCAGCAAATTTGGGTTCCTAAAGCGAATGCAGGAGTAACGTCCACTGGAGGAACAGCAGTAAATACCGATGGCTGGGAACTTTACACAGTTAAGGAAGGGGATTCTCTATCAGCCATCGCTCAAGCCAGAACGGGTAATGCCAATGATTATCAGCTAATTGTAAATTATCCGCAAAACGACATTCCCAACCCTGACTTTATTTATCCGGGCCAGCAAATTTGGGTTCCCAAGGGCAGCACGTCTTCTTCTACAGTTTCGACTCCAAGTTTTGAAGTAGGCGGTATATTCTCCGCTCCCTACTCAAACAATCCCTGGCTCGGAAAGCCAACCAGCAATCTCATATATGGAGGGGGTGTCCAAATTCAATATTTTGAAAATGGCCACATCATCTGGAATGGTTCTAATTATGAAGTGTACGAGGCTGGAAAGGGAACTGGCTCGAACTCAGTATCGTTGGCTCCGGGCAGCCAGGGAGTAGATGTTTCAAACTGGCAAGGCAATATAAATTGGCAATCAGTTAAGAACGATGGCTATTCATTTGCTTTTGTGAAAGCATCTGAAGGAACAAGCTATTCAGATCCATATTTTTCTCAAAATTGGCAGGAAACGAAGAATGCTGGTATCGTTCGCGGTGCCTATCATTTCTTCCATCCTAATCTGGATGCAACCGCGCAGGCTAATCAATTCGTAAAGATGATAGGAACGCTAGCCCCCAATGACTTGCCACCCGTTTTAGATTTGGAAGTTACCGACGGAGTAAATGCTACTGGTATTACCAGCAGTGTGCAGCAATGGCTGGATGTAGTAGAAGACGCAATTGGACGCAAACCGATAATCTATACCACCCCTGGCTTCTGGCAGTATAATGTTGGTAACACGCAACAGTTTGCTGATTACCCACTTTGGATTGCCAATTGGCAGGTACAACAGCCGAAAGTCCCTGGTGGTTGGAATGATTGGGCATTCTGGCAATACACCGATAGTGGCCGCGTCAATGGGATCAGTGGTAATGTAGACCTCAACCGCTTCTCTTCGAGTGGTAGTTCTAGCCTTGGCAATCTAGGAGGCAACAGCGGTATTGGCACGGTAACGAGTGGATCGCCAGTTGCGGGCATGATCCCTTATGAGTTCGGGCATTTAGGAACATTAGATGATACCCTTTGGGAAATTGCCCAGCGTGAATTAGGAGATGGAAATCGCTGGCCAGAAATTCGCAAATCCAATGGGAGCCCTTATACGGAGTCAGAAGCGACCAGCATTTCAGCCGGAACGATTGTTTACTTGCCAGGAAATCCACTAACTAGCGGCGGTATCACTGGTACTGGCAACACGATCGCAAGTAACTCAGGCAGTAGTTACTCACCTCTTCCAGAGGTTATACCTCCTCCTGATGTTTCCATCTCTTCAGTCAGTAATTATGAAAATAGCTCTACCATTGTATTCCGAGGTCAATCTATTCGCGTTTCAGGAACTTCCAACACATCGGATCTGGAGTTTTATGTAGGGGACAGAAAAGTTGGAGGAAATCTAGATTATGTCACAGATGGAGCTTTTACGGCCACACTCAATCTTCCCAGCGATATGTTTTTGGGAAATTATCAGGTCAAAATTGTCGCTAAAAATAAAGCCAATATGGCTGACAGCTTTTACAGCCCTTTTTTGATCAAGGTTGTGAGCACAAAGGTGTCGGGTTCAATAGGAGTTACTAACGGTGGCGAGTCACGCTCTGCTACGTTGGAGAGTTTGGGAGGAGAATATATTGAAAATAAACCAACTTGGATTGTTATTCACGGTATGGATAGCAATCCCGATGGGATCAAGCAGTTAGCAGAGGCGATTGAAGGATATAAAGAAGGAGAGCAGGTACTTACTTTTGATTGGAGCGAAGGAGCTAAGTCTAATCTACTGGTTGGAATTGGCGCTTCCTTTATTGAATCAGCAGCGACATTCGCAGCTGAGTCTCTCAAAAGCTGGGGTATTGATGGCCCCACTAAACTGAATGTTGCTGGTCACAGTCTTGGTGCTTATGTAGCGGCTGAGATTGCTGAAAGAATACCAGGAGGTGTGAACAAGCTTATTTCTTTAGACATAGCTAAAGAATTCCCGGAAGGTTATGTTTCTGAGTCCATTGATTTAAGTGCAAATTCCCAATTTTCTTGGGGCTTCTACGGCAGCAATTTAGGATCTTCGCCCCGAACAGTTACAGCTGATGAATCCTTCTCAATGGGGTTTGTAACTAACTGGTTTGGTGGGAATCACGGGTATGTTAAAGATGTTTTTGCATTTCTAGTCAAACAGAGTTATGAAAATCCCAATAACCCTGTGAGTAAGTTTTTCGCTCTCGACCAAATGAGTTCGACTGTATCCCCCCCTTGGAGATTGAATGAATTTAATGATTTGGGAGGGAATGTTATAGGAGATCGTCGTTATGAAGGCCGTATAGAAGCGAGAGATGAAAATGGTGGATTACCTGGCGAAAGTTGGAGCCGCCTGAAGCTCACTTATTTAGATGACTATTCCGGCAAAATTGTTGACCAGAAATATAATTGGCCTAAGTGGTTAGTGTGAAATTATAGCGGTTCTCAGATTGATTATGGCCCATAAAGCTATTTTCGTAGGGGCGGTGCCCCCGTGCCCGCCCCTACCGAGGTTCTCCGTAGCACACTAATTTTAAAACCGCTATAAGTAAGTGAAGCAATAACTTTTCTCCAGCTTCTAAAATAGAAGTAAAAGTGCAGGAGGATAGAAAAGCAATTTAACATTTCCCCTATATCGGTGGGATAAGCCATATTATTTTTGCGGTAAACACAGGCTATCGCTTTTTTTATAAGAGCTAAAATATAGTGGTTATTTCTCCAATCCAGATTCAAAATTCAGCAGCAAATCTGAACCCTTTTTGACCATAGGCAATCCTCTACAATCGAGAGTAGGGGAAATCTCCCCTGGTTGCCCCACCCACCGGCACCCGCACCGGCACCGGGGCGGGCACGGGGGCACCGCCCCTACATCCACCGGCACCCGCACGGGTTCGGGGCGGGCACGGGGGCACCGCCCCTACATCCACCGGCACCCGCACGGGTTCGGGGCGGGCACGGGGTTCGGGGCGGGCACGGGGGCACCGCCCCTACATCCACCGGCACCGGCACCGGGGCGGGCACGGGGGCACCGCCCCTACATCCACCGGCACCGGCACCGGGGCGGGCACGGGGGCACCGCCCCTACATCCACCGGCACCGGGGCGGGGCGGGCACGGGGGCACCGCCCCTACATATACTGGGGCGTTTCCCAGAAGCACCTACGAAAAGATTACAGGATTATGAAATACGATCCCAGCAGACATCACCGTCATGCTATGCGCCTGAAAGGATATGACTATTCCCAACCAGGAGCTTACTTTGTCACTATTTGCATTGAGGGCAGTTTTAGGTTCCTCAGCGAAATTATAGATGGCCAACTCTATCCCAGTGAATCCGGGAAAATGGTGCAGGCAATTTGGGATGAGTTACCCTTATATTATCCAGGCGTAGATGTAGATGTGTTTGTGTTGATGCCTGACCACGTTCACGGTATTATCCTGCTAACCGAGGAAAATAGGTTAACAGTAATGCCCGACGGCAGCACCCGCAAACCAATGATCTTGTGGGATGTCGTCGGGCGCTTCAAATCATTGACGACTGCCCGGTATCGGCACGGAGTTGTAAAATTGGGTTGGCCTCGATTTGAAAAGCGATTCTGGCAACGAAGTTATCACGAATCCATTATTCGCGATGAAATTTCCTGGCAGAAAATCCGCCAGTACATTCTGAATAATCCTGTTGTTTGGGAAAACGATCCCCAACATTTGAAAATCTATCACCCCATACCCGAATGGTAGGGGCGGTGCCCCCGTGCCCGCCCCACCCCGGTGCCAGTATCACCCCACATCCCAATGGTAGGGGCGGTGCCCCCGTGCCCGCCCCTACCCCCCGTGCCCGCCCCTACCCCCGTGCTCGCCCCACCCCGGTGCCAGTATCACCCCACATCCCAATGGTAGGGGCGGTGCCCCCGTGCCCGCCCCTACCCCCCGTGCCCGCCCCTACCCCGGTGCCTGTATCACCCCATACCCCAATGGTAGGGGCGGTGCCCCCGTGCCCGCCCCTACCCCCCATGCCCGCCCCTACCCCCGTGCCCGCCCCTACCCCCGTGCCCGCCCCTACCCCCGTGCCCGCCCCTACCCCCGT
>JAHHHT010000026.1 GCA_019359235.1 Oscillatoria princeps RMCB-10 | reverse complement strand
TGACGGGTTCAACGACAATCTCAAAAATGTCGCTGACAAAAGCACCGGCACTGTCGGTAGCGGTGACTTTGACATTGAGTGTGCCGGCGTCACCAGCTGTGGCTGTCCCGGAGAAGGTGCCGGTAGCCGCATCGAAACTCAGCCAGTCGGGGAGAGGACTCTGATCGTCTAAGGTTGCTGAAAGGGTCAGAACTTGCCCATCCGCATCCGTGAAGGTGCCCGCTGGGATTGTTAAGCTGAATGCTGCTGCTGCTGTAGCCGTCTGGTCGGGGATTGCTGCAGCCACCACCGGCGGGTTATTGGCCGGCGGTAGAATGTCCGGTAACTGGGGTTCTACCGGCTGGGGTTCTACCGGCTGGGGTTCTACCGGCTGGGGTTCTACCGGCTGGGGTTCTACTGGCTCGGGTTCTACCGGCTGGGGTTCTACCGGCGGCGCGATCATGTTTTGGCTTCTGATGAAGTATTCAAACAGCAGCTCAAAGTTCCCCCCGAAGCTTGCTAGCAAGCCAGGGTTGTTCGCTGAGTAAACTTGCAGGTCGAACTCGGCAGAAAACCTCCTGGCCTCCACCAGACCAAATGCGTCCAGATGCTCTAGCAACTCTAAGTTGCTGAAATTTGCCAGGTCGGCGTTGTTTGCGCGATAGATGTCCAGGTCTACAAAGCGAGAAAACTTTCGGTTTTCTCCTATCCCAAATTGCAGCAAGTGGTCTAACAGCTGCTCCCTGCTGAACCCGCCCAAGTCAGCGTAGAGACTGCCATAGTATTGCACGTCGATGAGCGCGGAACCACTCCGGTTTTCTGCTATCCCAAATTGCTCGTAGTGCTGCAACAGCTGCTCGTTGCTCAAGCTTGCCAAGTCGGCGTAGGTATTTCGATAGTAGTCCAGGTCAATGCTTATTGAGAAAGTCCGGCTCTCTGATATGCCAAATTTCTGGAAGTGTTCTAACAGCTGTTTGTTGCTAAAACCTGCCAAGTCCGCGTTGCTATTGCGATAAAATTGCGGGTCGAAAAATTCCGAAAACCTCCGTCCCTCATCTATCCCAAAGGTCTGCATGTGCTGCAACAGCTGCTCGTAGTTCAAGCCGGCCAAGTCTGCGTTTGCTGTTCGATAAAAATCCAGATTTACAGCCGCAGAAACCCTCCGATTTTCCCCTATGCCAAAGGTTTGCAAGTGTTCCAGCAGCCCCTCTCTATCAAAGCCTGCCGCCTGCAAATCTGGGTAGTATGAGCCATAAAAGTCCATGTCTATTAGGGGAGAAAATTTGCGGTTCTCTGCCACCCCAAATCTCTTCAAATGATCTAGCAGCTGTGCCGGATCTGTCAAGCCAGCTGCCGCTAAATCCGGGCTGTTAGCCGCATAGTACTCCAAGTCATAAAAGAGCGGTGAAATTTCTCCAATCATTTTTGCCTTTCCTTGAAAATAACCGCTAGGGGGTGCCAGAAAGCCTCCCACTTTCGCGGCGATGTACTAATCTGTATCTTCACCAAAAGCCTGCTTTTATCCGGATCATTTGCCAGGTATATTTCCCGTTAATTTAACTTTAGCAGGTGCACGCCTTGATAAACCCCTTACTTTATGATTATTTAAGAATCCTATCGCCGCTTTTTCGCCAATAGAATACTCGGGGCGTTGGGTCGCCAATGGGATTGAGAAGTCAAGTTTAGGTCAGACGAATCGCCCCCATCACTGGGAGAACCTTAGCTTGTAGATCGCCCTATTTTTTCTCTCACAAACATTCCGAAACTAAAGCACAGAGCTTCAACCCGCAGACAGCTCTTGCCTAATAGCTTATCTCGCCTAAAGGTAAGCATTCACCTTGTTGCTGCACAGATGCGAACTGTCGCGTCTCGACAGATCGGAAAAAGGCGACTTGTTGCGTCTGTGCGACTGTAAAGTCCCTGACCTCGCCAAAGTGGGCTTGTTGTCAGTCAAAGACAGCGCCGATACCTCGACCTCTAGAGACGCGATATGTCGCGTCTCCACATAATTCCCTGACGGTTGAGGCAGAACGCTTGCGCCTGAGGTTTGTTCTGACCTCCTTCTGTGAAGGACTTTCAAAAACTGCGCCGTCAAGTTTGGCTCACCCTTCGCAGTAAGTTCTGTGCATGGACAGTTTAGGTGACAGTCAGCTATGAGGCTTTCGGGCTCGTGCTGAACCGCCGGAGTTCGAGCGGGCTGCCAAACCATCCCCTGCGTCCATCTGGCTCGCCAGACTTTCAGTATTTATACTAGCATTTTCTTTCCATCAACTGACTTACTTTTGGCAGAAATTGTAATCTTTTTTAACATGCCGGCTTCCGAGGAGGGATCGCAGTGCGCCGGTGCCACCCCACTGTGCCTTTTGGCAAGACCCAGACATGACTCGGCAAAAACGGGAACAAATCTGTCAAAAAAAGTATCTATATATGTTTATTTTTACATGCCAGTGCTGGGCTGTCGAGACCGTACATGTTCGGTTTCTACGCAGCTGACTGCGGGGGGGAGGTGGGCCAACTGAGGGGCTGGTAGCGGGCCAAAGTCCCGCCCTTCGTCTGCTCCCACCATAACCAGGTGTTCAAAAAGTTTTTCTGGGGAATTGCCGAACGCTTCCAGCAAGTCAGGATTCTTAGCTGCGTAGGCGTATAAGTCCACTTGCGGGGAAAACCGCAGTCCCTGTCTGAGTCCCGTCGTTTGCAAATGCTCGAATAACTGCTCGAATGCCGTCAAACCGGCTGCCTTTAGCTCCGGGTTGCTATCCGCATAGAACTTTAAATCGACAAAGGGCGAAAACACGCGCCCTTGGTTGAGCCCAACGCTTTGGAAATGCTCAAATAACTGTAGGAAAGATGTCACCCCGGCAGCCCTCAGGTCAGGATTGGACGCCGCGTAGAAGTTTAAATCAATAAAGCTGGAAAACCGCCGGCCTTCCCGAAGTCCCAACAGTTGCAAATGCCCCAAAAGCTCTTCAGGTTCCGTCAAACCGGCAGCCGCCAAGTCCCGATTGTGCGCCGCATAAAACTTTAAATCCACAAACGCCGAAAAGAGCCGGCCTTCTGCCAGCCCACAAGTTCGCAAATGCCGGAACAACTCCGAAGGTTCCGTCAAACCGGCAGCCGCCAAATCTGGGTTAGCTGCCGCATAGAACCTTAAATCTACAAACCTAGAAAATTTGCGCCATTCAGCCAGACCGCAAGTTTGCAAATGCCTGAAGAGCTGTTCCGGCTCCCTCAAACCCGCTGCACCCAGTTCCGGGTTACATGCGGCATAGAACTGCAAATCAACAAAAGGAGAAAAGAGCCGGCCTTCCTGAAGCCCACAGCATTGCAAATGCTCCAGCAGCTGTTCGTCAGTCAAACCTGCCGCTTGCAAATCGGGGTTAGACAGCTCATAAAACTCTAAATCCACAAAAGTCGAGAACTTGCGGCTTTCCGCCACCCCAAATGTTTTCAAATGCTCTAACAGCTGCTCAGCAGAAGTTAGCCCCGCTTCCGCTAGCTCAGGGCTGTTAGCAGCATAGTATTCGGGGTCGTAAAACAGTTCTGAAAAATGTTCTACCATTTATTTGCCAGATCCCATCCGGTAGCGCCGCGCCGGGAGCCGGATAAATCCCGTCGTGAGCATCCCATTTTTGTAATCCCCCTCACCCCCAACCCCTCTCCCACTTGGGGTGAGGGGAGAATTCTTTATTTTTCCCCCCTCTCCCGCCCTGGGAGAGGGGTGCCTTGGGGGGTGAGGGTGACAATCTTTGCATGCATTGGGATGCTCCCTAAATCCCGTCTCCCACTCTTGTAGAGACGCGAGCGCTCGCGTCTCTAATTTATCGCATCTCTACCAATGTGTTCTCAGAGCCGATTTATAAAGTAATTGTTAACACTGAATGGGGCCAGAAACCGGGTTTCTTCTGTAGGAGGGCTCAGTTTTCCGGCTGACCCAGTACAAGAAACCCGGTTTCTTACAGCTTCACTTTTTCTTTATAAATGAACTCTTAACGCTACTTTGGGGAACCGGCTCTACCCTATTTAGCAAACAGAGTGCCGAGAGGCTTAAACGCTCCCAGAGGGATCAGGTCAAAATCCACCAAGCCGGCTTTAACCAAGGGCAGCGTGTCAATGACTTTCCGCGCTTCTTCAACCGACTCGCATTCCAGCATCAGGACGGCACCGGGGCGATCCGTGCGAAAGTATATCTCGCGGAAGACGTCTTGCTCGTGCAATTTCCACGCATGGGCGGCTTCCTCTTTCAGAAGCGGATAGATTTTATCTTCTGTGGCTCCCGGCAAAATCTTATCAATGGC
This sequence comes from Oscillatoria princeps RMCB-10, assembly GCA_019359235.1. Classification (GTDB taxonomy): domain Bacteria; phylum Cyanobacteriota; class Cyanobacteriia; order Cyanobacteriales; family Oscillatoriaceae; genus Oscillatoria; species Oscillatoria princeps. The sequence goes on along the minus strand of JAHHHT010000026.1, from coordinate 114,252 downwards.
CAGAATCTTCATATTTTCCCTTCCTTTTATCAGTGGAAGCCGAAACTTCCTAAAGAAAAACAAAAATTTATAGGCTTTGAGCGAGAATTGTGGTAAGCAGCCCCGCCTGAAAACGTGCATTTCTGGATGAGTGCCCGAAGGCTGCTTCTGCTCCTATTGATGCATATTTTTTGCCCGATGTCAAGCCCCGATTTTTAACGTTTTCAAGTCCTGTCAAGTCCAGTGAATTGTCTGGGGGGCGGGCTCACTGGAAAACTTTGCGACATAGGAACGATGTAGGGTCGGGCCCCCGCCCCCGCCCCCGCCCCCCAGTAGGGTCGGGCCCCCGTGCCCGCCCCCGCCCCGACCGTAGGGGCGGCTCCCCGTGGCCGCCCCCCCGTGCCGGTGCCGCAGCTCCCCGTGGCCGCCCCACGCCTCACGCCCGCCGCTCAGTAAGTGAGCTCTTGCATGAAGATCGCACCCGTGGGACGGGACAGCTGGTCAACGTCCAAGCCGCCATCTTGTGGAAAAGCCCCCGACGGCAGAGGAACTTCTATGGGGCTGCCAACCGCAGCAATTGTGTTATTCGCCGAGTTGAACGTATAGAACGAAACACTCCCCAAACCGACATTGCTGCTGAGGATGCGTCCGTCCGGGCCCACCTGAATGCCGCCGCCTTCTCCAGGATTGAGAGTCAGCTGAGCGACAGGAGTTTGTGGCAAGATTCGCACCCCCTGAGGGTCGGCTGTTGGCTGACCGTTGGTGAGGACTGGAGCGCCAGTAGCGGGGTCAACGTCAATCAGCAGCGGGTAGCGGTTGGGAATGTCATAGACCTTGATGCTGCTTTCCTGAGGTTGCCCAGTCACGGGGTCAGGCACCGGCTGCCCAGTCAGCGGGTCACGTATCTCCGCCGGCGTGTCGCTGACGTAGAGACGGCCATCTGGGCCAAAAGACAGGTCGGAAACAAAATCCAGACCGGCAATATTCCCTTCCTGCTTGCCCGTTTCAGGGTTGTAAACGCGGATCGCGGCTTGCCCCAATTGAGCCGCCTCCACGGCGGTCGTGGCTGGGTTGTCCGGGTTCGACGCCGGGTTGTAACCCACATACAGGCGACCGTCGGGCCCGAAAGCCCCCGAGGTCATTCGCTCGGCAACACCAGGCGTTTCCGCACTTGCGTCTGCAGCCACTCCCAGGAAACTGCCATCGTAGCCGTTGAATTCCAGGATGCGCTCATTGTCCAGGTCAGCGACGTAAAGGTTGTTGTTGGGCCCCAGGGCGACATCGGCAGGAAAGTTCATGCCCTCGTTCTCAGGAGTGTTTGGGTTGTCTCCGGTGCCGGCAGCGCTCGCTTCCCCGAAAACCCCAATGAAAGCCCCCGTTAACCCGTTAAACTCCAGCACTTGATCCGTTAGCTGACTGGCGACAAGGATGTTGCCCTCTGGCGACAAGACAATGCCGCCAATGCCTTGCAGTGGATTGTTCGCACCGAACAGCTCCTCGCCTATATTGTAGAGGCGGTTGCCAGCCTCATCGAAAGCCACCAGGGCGTCAGTTCCATCATTAATAAGAGTGCCTGGAGTGCCGTCCGCCGCCGCTGGGCCGTCAGTATTGGCCGCCACCACAAAAGCCACCTTTCCATAACGCTCACTAGGAGTGCCGTTTTGGTTTGCGTAGCTATTTTTGGTGAAGACGAATTCCGGGGTAGTGGGAAACAAAAGCCGGCTCGCTCCAGTTGTTGCCTGACCGAAAGCGCCCAGGTACTGTCCCGGGTTCGCAGCAAGGGGACTGGAGTAGGCGCTCAACTCACTGCCGGCAATGGGGATTCCCTGCTCATTGTTAAAAGAGTTACCCACATAAAGCGTGCCGTCTGGCCCGAATCCGATGCTAGAAAGTGTCAAACTGTCCGCAACCGCTCCCGTTGGAACAGCAGGCCCATTCTCAGTATCGTTGAGGTCGGCATAGACGCCCAAGAACTGTCCCGGAGTTTCCGATAAAGGCCCAGCATACCGCAGGACTTCACCGGTTTGAGCGCTGTTAACGTAGAGGTTGAGGTCTGGGCCGAAGGCTAGGGCGCTCGGTTCGTTCAGCCGCGAGGGCTGACCGCTGGCGCTGGTGTACTCAAAGGCGTTGGTGGCATCGCCAAAAACGCCCAGCAAGGTTCCGGGCTTCTCTCCTTTGGGGCCCGCTCGGTCGGGACCGACAAACTGGAGAACCGCACCGGCACCATTGCTCTCGTTGCCATCCGCGTCCGAACCGAGACTGCAGATGTAGATATTCCCGTCTGGCCCAAACACGAGAACCGTGAAATCCGGCTGAGTGTTATCCTCTGTCGGAACCATGAAGTTGCCCGGGGCACCGTTGAGCCGGAATCCAAACGTTCCCAGAAAATCTCCCGTTTCTCCGTCGTACTCCAAAATTCGGGAAGTGAAGCCGCTGGCAACGTACAGGTTTTCCTTGTCTCCGTCGTTGGGGTCGCTGGATGGCCCGAATTTAATGCCGGTGGGAATCAGCAGTCCCGCCACTGCCACTGACGGGTTATCAACCGCTGGGTCAAACGGTTCCCCAGTGACAGCGTTAACGATGGAACCCAGGTTGTCCGTCCCCGGCTTAGGGATTGGTTGCCCTGTGGCAAAATTAAGAAAGACGAATGCGTCACCGAAAGCGTCCGTAACGCCGCCTGCACCGTCGCCGGTGAATCCGTTGCCACCATTGCCATCAAATTCCCCGGAAATCCCGTCGAACTTTAAAACCGCATTAACAATGTTGTTGTTGGTGCGGTTAATGCCGGCGCTAACATAAACGTCACCGTCTGGCCCATAAGTCAGCGCAATCGGTCCTTGGAATTCCTCAGTATCCCCGTTGTTGGCCTCACCCAAGACGCCAGTGGGGTTCCCTTGCTCGTCGTAGGTTAGCAGCACATTATTGGCCAGACTGCCGGCAACAAAGTAGGGCGGCTGCTGCCTGGTTTGCTCTGGATTGGGCGACAGGGGGAAGAGATCTCCCGGTCGCAGGGCGTTTACGGTTTGATAGGTATCGACGATGACTTGGTTGGACTGAACCTTGCCATCCGCGCTGATGGTGAGCCAGCTGAGCAAATCCAGGTCATACTGGCTGCCGGTTTCTATGGCTGTGGCTCCGGTTTCGCGCAGGCGCACCAAAACCCGGTTGCCTTCAACAAAGGTTTCTTCGATGCTAGTGTCTCCCGCTCGCACAACCCTGCCCAGCTGCCCCAGCAATTCCCCGATGATCGGGCCGGCATTGCTGAAGTCCGGGGCGAGAGTGGCTCCATCCGATGTAACCCCTTGCGCTGCGCCCACATAAGGCAGGAAACTCGCACCGCCAACGGCAAAGCTCCAGTTTGTGTCGGGTGCCTGCAAGGTTGAAGCTGTAACCAAATCGCCTGCTATCAAGGCATTCCAGGTGCCGGTCGCGGCTGCTAGTGCGGCTGACTCGTTGGCGTTTGGATCTAGATTGGCTGCCGACTCTCCTGTCAGCGGGTCATCGTCTGGGACTGTCGGTGCCGGCTGGTCGGCTATGACTGCCGCTACGGGATAGGTGTTGTAATAAGCGTCCAGTGATGAAACCAGACCGTCTGGGTTCACGGTCAGCAGGAAGGTAAAATCCGTCTCAAAAAAATCGCCGGTCCGTGCGCCCAAACCCTGTTGCGACGCCCGCACCGCCACCCGGGTATTCCCTGCGGCGTCAGGATCTCCCTCGATAATGTCGAGCACTTCAAAGCCCGTTTCCTCGTCGTTCATGGGAGTCGGGTCGAAGAGCACGACACTCTGCACTAGGTCTGTAAAATAGCTGGCAATTTCATCGTATGAATACTGGCCAACGAATGGGATTCTGTCACTGTCCCCAGCGATGTTCCACGTTACATCCTCTGCCAGGAAATCTTGCAGGGGGTCAGTAACAAGGGTCGTTAGCGCCACTTCGTAACTGTCAAACAGGGCTTCCACGACGCCGGTGACGCCAACTGCCAGGGTGAAGGTGTCGCTGACTGTTTCGCCGCCAGAGTCGGTGGCGGTGACAGTAATGTCCAGGGTGCCAACATCGTCTGCGGTTGGGGTGCCGCTGAAGCTGCCTTCCAGGGTGTCAAAGCTGAGCCAGTCTGGCAGGGGGCTGCCATCCTCCCCAGTGGCTGAGTAGGTCAGCGTGTCTTCCGCATCGACTTCAATGAAGCTGCCTGTTTCAGGGATGGAGAAGGTGAAGGAGGCGTCTACCGGCGCACTCTGGTTGGGGAGGGGATTTTCTGCATCCAGCGTCGGCGCGTCGTTGACGTTTTCCACTGTCAGCTTGAAAATGTCACTGACCGGCTCTGTCAGCGCCCCGCCGGTGGCTGTCAGTTCAATTTCCAGTTCGCCAACATTGTCGTTGGTCGGAGTTCCGCTGAAGGTGCGGGTGGCGGGGTCAAAGGTCAGCCACGCCGGCAGGGGATCGTTACCGGCTACGGTATCGCTGTCTGTGGCTAATGTGGCTGAGAAGACCGGCAGGTTGGCCGCATCGACCGCACCGAAAACGGTGTCGGAGACTTGGTAGCTGAACAGCGTGTCTTCTGTGGCTGTCTGGTTGGGCAGGGGATTGACTGCGATCTCCAGGGCGAAGGTATCTGTACCCGTCGCGCCGGCAATGTCGGTGGCGGTAACAGCAATATTGAAGGTGCCTGCTTCGGCGTTGGGTGGGGTGCCGGTGAAGATGCGAGTGGCAGCATCGAAACTCAGCCAAGCCGGCAGGCTGTCCTGACCTGCAACTGCGGCTGAGTAGCTCAGGGTGTCCCCCGCATCGGCGTCAGTGAAGATGCCTCCCGGAAGGGTGAAGCTGAAGGGTTCGTCTCCTTCGCCGTTCTGGTCTGGGATGGGTGTTTTTACTGTGGGGGCGTCGTTGACGTTGGCAACGGTAACGGTAAAGGTGTCGCTGACTGTTTTACCGATGCTGTCGGTGGCGGTAACAGTTACTTGGGCGCTGCCGACATCGGCGTTGGTTGGCGTCCCGGAGAAGGTGCCTGTTTCCGCATTGAAGGTCAGCCAGTCCGCTGTGGTGACAGCTTGGTAGGAGAGGGTGTCGCCCTCATCGGTGAAGGTCCCACCCGGCAAGGTGAAGCTGAACGGGGTGTCTTCTGTCGCTGTCCGGTCGGGAATCGGGGCGGCTACAACCGGCGGGGGGTTGCCTTCAACAGTAATGTTAAAGCTGTCGCTGGCTGTTGCGCCGGCAGCGTCGCTGGCGGTGACTGTGACGCTGAGGGTGTCGTCGCCGGTGGTGGGACTGCCAGAAAAGACGCCGGTGGTGGCGTTGAATGTCAGCCAAGAAGGCAGGGGGGCGCTGCCTGTCTGCGTGGCGGTCAGTGTCAGCGCCTCCTGGTCCGCATCTGCGAAGGTAGTGGCCGGTATTGTGAAGCTGAAGGCTTTCCCTTGTGTGGCGTTTTGGTTGGCAATCTCTTGCGCCACAGTCGGCGGGCTATTCGTGGGAGTGGGTATCGGTGTGGGAGTGGGTGTCGGTTCCGGCGTGGGTGTCGGTTCCGGCGTGGGTGTCGGTTCTGGCACCGGCACCGGCACGGGTGTCGGTTCTGGCGTCGGTGCCGGTGCCGGTGTGGGCGTCGGTGCCGGTGCCGGTGTTGGTTCTGGGGTGGGTGTCGGTTCTGGTGTGGGTGCCGGTGCCGGTGTGGGCCCAAAGCCTCCTGCTGCTGCGCCCACTGTTACCAGGTACTCAAACAGTTTCTCCCGGTCTCCGCCGAAGGTTTGCACCAAGTTTGGGTTGTTAGCCGCGTAAACGTCTAAATCGACTTCCGGGTCAAAGTCCCTGTTTTCTGGTATGCCAAATTGAACCAAGTGCTCGAACAGCTGCATGTTGCTCAAGCTTGCCAAGTCGGCGTATGTCCCGCGATAGTATTGCACGTCTACGAACTGAGAAAACGTCCTGCCCTCTGCTATCCCAAAAATCTCCAAATGCTCTAAGAGCTGCCGGTTGGACAAGTTAGCCAGGTCGGCGTTATTCTCGCGATAGTATTGCAGGTCGAAAAATGGAGAAATCTTCCTGCCCTCTGCTATGCCAAATGCCTGCACATGCTCCAGCAGCTGCTGGTTTGTCAGCCCCGCCAAGTCCGCGTAGGTGTCGCGATAAAATTGCAAGTCAAAAAAAGCGGAGAATTTCCGCGTTTCCGCTATCCCAAATGTCTGCAAATGCTCCAGGAGCTGCTCCCTGTCAAAGCCAGCCGCTCGCAAATCTGGGTTGATATTTGCATAAAAATCCAGATTGATTAGAGGGGAGAATTTGCGATCCTCTGCTACCCCAAATCTCTTTAAATGTTCTAGAATTTGTTCTGGACTCGTCAGCCCCGCGACCGACAGATCCGGGCTGAGTGCCGAATAGTATCCCAAGTCATAAAACAGGCTTGATATATTTCCAATCACTTGCTTTTCACTCCTTTTTGTGGTTGCTATGCAAAAGCGTCCCTCACTTTTGCGTATTTCTGCTTTTACTGACTGACATTCTTCTCCGACCCTTTCGACTGCTATCGCGGTTCTAAATGATTTGCGAAACATCTGGGTAGAAACCCGGTTTCTCAAAGAAACCGGGTTTCTACGCTCTCACTACTCAAATAGAAACTTCCAACTTTAGAGACCTTACAGGTAACGTCTCCACACGGGATTTTGCAGCAGCTTTTTTAGAGCGTATAGGGAAAAGTTACGAGTTTTTGTGTTTCTTGCGAGCGCTGCACCACCTGAGTTTGATAAGCCGGCTGTAACGAAACTTGTCTCTTCTATCAAATCGGTCTAATTACCCGTAATTAATTTTCCACCCCCGAAGCAGGTGTTAGGTTCTCTGTGGGGTGTCAAAACTGAAGAATGCGCAAGAAGTGCGTTCTACAACCGGACACCTGTTCCCCCACACTTCCCTGTTCCCCCACACTTCCCTGTTCCCCCTCTCCCCCTCAATCCCGATCGCCCTTACTTAACCGGATGCAATATGTGGTGGCGGTAGAGGGCAGGCGCTAGCTGGTTATTTTAGCACCTCTTTGACATTTTGGTGGGGAGAGGGGGTGATTTTTTCCTCGGGAGTGGGGATAAAAAATACTTATGACACCTGTAAAAAAACTTTTGATTTTCAACGTACAGCTGCTGAACGCCGAGTCGCGCCCCACTCGCTCCTCGGGGCCAGCCGGCCTCAGCAGAAAATTTCTAAACTTTTTTCAGCCGGCGCGGGAACAAATTCGTGAACCCGCTCGTCAAAATAATCTTTGAGTTCCTAATTTTTGGCCAGTTCCTGGAGTTCTGGCGGCGTTAAGAGTGCTAAATCGCTGACAGTTTTCTCCCCTAAGTAAAGGTGAATTACAACATGTGAAGGCTGAAATGTCAAGTTTGAAAATAGAAATTCACAGTTGACATTTCAGACTGCACTCAGGGGAGGATTGGCGACTGGAGCTCTGATTCCAAGAACAGCACGCCAGTAGGTCGCCCCTGTCCACCTGTTATGGCCGGCACATCTATGGGGTCGCCAAGAGGCGCTCCGGTGTCTGGACTGTAGCGCGTCACCGTACCGGCACCCGGGTTGCTCAGGTAGAGGGTGCCGTCGGGCGAAAAAGACACATTGCCGGCATTGCCGGCACCGACATTGAAGCTGCGCAGCGGGTTGCCAAGGGTGCTGTAGACCGCAATTCGACCGGACTTCTGAGGATCGACCGGCACGATCTCGGTGGGAGAGCGGAAGACAGCGGAAGGATCGTCACTGACGTAGAGGTTGCCATCGGGCCCAAAGGCCAGGGCAGCGGCAAAATCCAGTCCGGTTATGGTGCGGACTAATTGCCCTGTTGCGCCGCTGTAGACGCGCACTTGGGCCTTGCCCAGTCCGGGGTCGCCAAACGGGGGGTTAAAACCGGCATACAGGTTGCCGTCAGGACCGAACTCCAAGTCAGTGAAGCGCTCTGCTACAGTGTCGTCCGTATTGCCTCTGGCAAACACGCCCAGAGACTGCCCCGTCAAACCGTCGAATTTGAGGATGCGCTCTGTGCCCAAGCTGCTGACGTAAACGTTTCTGTCGGGACCGGCGGTGATGCCGGCGGGGAAATCCAGCCCGCTGCCCTCCGCAGAGGCGTCGCCAAACACGCCAAGGTACTCCCCGCTGAGGGGATCGTACATGAGGACCTGACTGGAGTTTTGAGAGCTGGCCAGGATATTGCCGGTGGGGCCCAAAGTCACGCCGCCAATGCCGTTCTGGGGGTTGTCGGTGCCGGCATATCGATTAAAGAAGCCAAGGAAGTTGCCTTGGGCGTCGAATGCGGCAAAGGCATCCGTTTCGTCGGAGCCAAAGAATGTGTTGGGGTCCGTATTGCTAGCAACCAGAAATAAGGTATTTTGACTCTGCAAGCTTCCTGCAGCGAGTCTCTGCGGCACTCCAGGTCGTTTTTCATTAATCCCATACCGGACCAGGTGGTCTAAAGCGCCCTCTAAAGAACCGCCAACTGCCGCACTCACATCCGGGTTGAGGTTTAAATAGTTCCTCAAATTTAACCCCGACACAAATGTTCGCCCTTCGGATATGCCATAGATTTCCAGGTGCTGCAGCAATTTTTCTCTGTCATTCCCGAAAGCTTGCTGCAGGTCAGGGTAGCTGGACAAGTAAAGGTTGAGATCCGCCACAGGTGAAAACCGCCGGCCTTCCTGCAGCCCAAAGTCTCGCAAATGCTCGAACAGCTGCTCGCTGCTGAAGTTCTGAAGGTCTGAGTAGCTGTTGCGGTAGAAGTCCAAATCTACCAGAGGCGAAAAGCGCCGGTTTTCCGCCACCCCATAGGTTTGCAAATGTTCTAAAAGCTGAGCCTGCTCGGTTAATCCTGCAGCCGCCAAGTCTGGGTAGAGATTCCGGTAGTATGGCAAATCCACAAAGGGTGAAAATGGCCGGTTCTCCTTTAACCCATATTCTTGGAAGTGCGCTCGCAATTCCGCTTCGCTATCAACTCCGGCAGCCGCCAAGTCCGGATTGGCGTATGCGTAATAACTGGCATCAAATAACTCTACTGTCACAGCTGAACCTCACTGATCTTGGGGGCGGGGGGAGAAAATCTAGAAACTCAACCATTGCGTTGCACCGGCTGCGCAAGCCTTCAAATCATTATCCGTTCTGAGCCTGACTGGCGGCTCAGGTAGAGACGCGACATCTCGCGTCTCCACAGGAGTGTCTTGCTGCATCGGGATACTGTCAAACAAAAACTCAGCTTTTACCCTTGTCTAGCCCATATATAGCTTTTCTCATATTTGTGAGGTACTGAGAAACCCGGTTTCTTAAAGAAACCGGGTTTCTGGGCCGTAGTTCATCCAACTGAGAAACGCTATATTAGACAGTGATATCATTTCAGTTCGATTCCCCGCAATTAGGCTGCCCTGGGGAATGTTGCCGCGATGCCCAATCCCCCGTGCGCAAGGGTTGCTGCTCCGCAGGAGCCCCCCGCCCAATGCCCCCATTCAGAGATAGTATGGGGATTGCACTGAACTTGATATAAGGGAATGCCGGTGTGTCGGACAGGAAAACTTACCTACACACTAAACATCGGCTCTGGCTGAAGGAATAACTCCTGCGGCTGCAAAACATTCTCCTGTGCTGTCTGCAACAGCGGTTCAAACGATTTCGACACCCCCTGACTGCTATCAGAAACGCCAGTATACGGCTGTACAGTCGCAGCGCCTGACAAGCCGAAAACTCCACTATCGTCAAAGCTGTCCGAAACCTGTGCCGTGTTTTGCGGTTGCGCCACTGCCGGCGTCACCGCTGCATTTGGCGAGCGAGCGAGCCTCATCCCTGTGAGTGCGTCGATATCTCTTGCCTGTGCGACCTGCGAATTTTCTCCTAAAAAGGCAGCCTCTGAGATAGCGCTGTCGAAGACACCTTCGAGTCGGGATACTTGGCCATCTCTCACCGTTATTAAATTATAAACATCAACCACATATTCACTGCCGGTTTCCTTGACTGTGAGGTCTTCGTGTAACAGGGAGACAATCTGGCTTTCGCCCGCAAAAAACCCGCGAATCTCGAAGAGATTGCTGGTGACTGCCTCGTCTCTCTTGCTAAAGAATTCCAGTACGCCGTCACGCCCTTCCCATTCGCCAGCAAACGGGATTATACTTGTATCTCCAGTGAATGTCCAAACTGTATCCTCAGTCAGCAAGTCTTTGAAGCTTGTTGTAAAGTCACCCCGTCCCAGCGCTTCGTACATTTGCCTCACTACCTGCAAGTCGGCGCTATAAGCACCAAAGCTTTCTTGGGAGCCCGGGCGTCCCTCAGCGAAACCGTAGGTGATTAGGTGTTCTAGGGCTCCCTCAAGAGAGCCCCAGACGGATTGACTGACATCCGGGTTGAGGGTTAAATAATTACTCAAAAAGTCTCGGTCTTCGCCGCGTAAAAATACGCGGTTCTCGTTTATTCCTTGCGTTATTAAGTGCTGGAATGCTAGCTCTTCGTCCCCCCCAAATGCTTGATTGAGGTCGGCGTTATTTGCCAAGTAATATTTTAGATCGAATGCCTGTGTGAATCGCCGCCCCTCTCGCACTCCACTGTTTTGCAAATGATTTAACAGGTCAGCGTAGTTAAAGTTTTCCAGATCGGAGTAGCTATTCCGATAATAGTCCAGATTCACAAAGGCCGAAAATTTCCGCCCTTCCAGCAAACCAAATCTTTGGAAGTGGTCGCGCAATTCAGCTTCAGTATCGATCCCGGCAGCCGCCAAGTCCCGATTTGCGGCTGCATAATACTGAGCGTCAAATAAGTCTATGGCCACAGTTCACTCCTCTTTTAACACCAGTTTTTGGTTGATTTGCCGCAACGGCTGGACAAACACGCGAACGCAGCGGTGTGAGGGGTGAAGATTGAAATCTAGCTTCTTGTTTCACCCCTAACACCGCATCCCCAAATTTACTATAAATTTTGACCGCCTGGTGCCGTTAATTCAGCAGATTACTGTCCGCAGCGAACACCAATCATATCCGGGCGAACGTTGGCTTCCAAAACCACGTCGATCAGGAACGGTCCCTTGTGGGACAGAGCCTGGTCAATCGCCGGCCCAATCTGCTCGGGCTTCTCCACGCGAACTGCAGGAACGCCCATCGAGCGGGACAGTTCATCGAAGCGAATTTCTGGCTTCGACAAGTCAAAAGAAAGCGGAAAATCGTGTTCCGGTACGCCTCGCTCTTTCCAGTAAGCCTGGATGTTCAGCTGCAGAAGCCGGTAGGAGCGGTTGTTGCAGATGATAAACTTGGCGTCTATATTGTGGCGAGCCGCTGTCCACAGAGCCTGTATGGTGTACATGCTGCCGCCGTCGCCGGTGAACCCAATCACCGTTTTGTCGGGATTGGCTAGTTTGGCCCCAATCGCTCCGGGAATTCCCACTCCCAAAGAACCCCCACGGGTGAGGAAATAGTGTCCCGGTTGCGTTGTGGGCTTGTACCTGACCACGGGTGGCGAACAGGTGAGCGCTTCATCAAAGATGATAACATCATCCGGCAGTTTGGGCGCGAACTCTTCCATAAACCGGGAGAAGTGCAGGGGAACTTCGTCGCGGATGGTTTTATCCGCCTCTATGGCTTTAGCCAATTTTTCTTCCTTGGCTTTGCCTATTTCCGCCACCCTCGCCTGAGCGGCGCTTTTCTGTTCGGGCGTCATTATCTGTTCCAGGGCAGTTGCCAACTTGCCCAGGGTGAGTTTCGGATCGCTGACTACCCCGATATCAACCGGGTGATTCTTGGCAATTTCATACCCGTTCAAATCGATATGAATCACCTTGGCTCCCGGAGCGAACACGCTGCCCAGTTCGGGGAAAACCTCTGGCACAATGTAGGTGCTGCAGACTAGGTTGACATCTCCTTTTTGCAGAATCGGAAGGCTCTGGTAGCCAAACATGTGGCCGGTGGCTCCCTGGTATAAGGGGTGAGTGTGGCTCATGTTGAGTTCGCCGTTGTCGGATTCCCACACTTCCGCACCCAGGAGTTCCGCTACTTTTGCCAGCTCTTCTTGCGCTCCAGAATAAGCTATCCCGTCTCCAATAAAAATCACCGGCTTGCTAGCTGCAGCCAGCATGGCAGCCATTTCTTTAACTGTCCCGTCGTCTGGCGCTACGCGGGAGGAAGGGATGGAGGTGGGGAAGACGTCTTCAACCACCGGCGCGTCTAAAATATCTTGCGGAAGGCAGACATATACCGGTCCCATTGGGGGGGTGGCGGCAATTTTAATCGCCCGCCGCAAGACGCGCAGTACGGACGACGGGTCCATCACCATCGTTGACCACTTGGTGACCGGCTCTGCGATTGCCACCAAGTCTCCCGCCATTTGGGCGTCCATTGCCTGATACTTAATTCCCGCGTCTCCACCAATCACCACTAGGGGGGAGTGACCGCGTTTTGCCTGGTAAAGGGCTCCGATGCCGTTGCCCACTCCGGGGGTGCTGTGCAGCTGCACCAGCGCCGGCTTTTTCGTCGCCCGAGCGTAACCGTCTGCTGCCATCACCGCGATCGACTCTTGCAAAGTGAGGATGTACTTCATCTGCGGGTACTCCCACAGCGCATCCAGAAACCCCTGCTCTACGGTGCCCGGGTTGCCAAACATGTAAGTAATCCCATCCGCGAGCAGTTGCTCTATTATCGCAAAGCGTCCTGTTTTACCAGTCATTAATTTTGTCTTCCTTGTCGGTTAATTTTTATCGTTTTCTCAAACGTATTTCTATCACTTTGGCTTGAACACTCACTGAATAGATTGAGTGCGCACAATCGAGAGTAACGGCCAAAAAATAGTGACAGTCACCCCCAACAATCTCTCTCCTTCTCTTCTGTTGGCGTCCTACCCTGCGGGAAGCAGCTGGCGCGTCTATGGCGTCTTGGCGGTTTAACAAATCCCCGGTGGGGCTAAAGCCCAACTACAAGCGGGCTAAAGCCCAACTACAAGCGGGCTAAAGCCCAACTACAAGCGGGGCTAAAGCCCAACTACAAGCGGGGCTAAAGCCCAACTACAAGCGGGGCTAAAGCCCAACTACAAGCGGGGCTAAAGCCCAACTACAAACAGCTTACCAGCCGTACCGCTTCAGTCCTTTTTCCAAAGCTTCCACCATCTTTTCGCCGGTGAGATAGGAGTCTGGAGTGGAGCGTCCGGTGATAAATGGATAGTCCACAATCACGGAGGTTTCTTTCCCGAAGTTGCCAATGTAAGCGCCATCTGGCCCCGTGGCGTCGCGGAGGATGTACTCCAGGGGGTAAGGCGGCGGGCCCATGTTGAAGTCGGTGCCCATGAAGCCGGTGCCGTCGTGGTAGTCGTACTCTTTGCAGTGACCGGTGACGTGCTTGCCCCAGATGATGCTCTTGCGATTTTCCAGCTCGCGAGCGAAGGCGAGACAAGCTACGCCGTAGCACTCGGCACCGATGGGTTTCTCCCTCCGCAAAAAGCTGAGGATGATGTCGTGAACTCTCTGGTTGTTGGCGAGATCGACGATAGGGCCACTTCCCCCCACGATCACCAGGGCGTCGAATTGCGACAGAAACTCCTTTTCCGCCTTGTCGATTGCCTTGTAATAACTCTCCAGATCCCGGATCAGGCTGCTGGAGCTGAAATAAGGCATCTCTGGCATTATTTCAGAGATATTCACCGGGTTGTCCAGTCTGGGTGAGGAATCGATTGCCTTCACCTTGTCCGCTACTTCCTGGGAAGTGACGCTGCGTCCCAGGGGGGGGTCGATGTAGTTGGGGTCCATGCTGGGGGGCAGGGCCACAGGACGCTTGCCGGTGGGAGTGGCGAAGGTGACTTCATATCCAGCCTTGTCGAAGGTTTCCAGAGGGCCAATCAGCTCCTCACCCCAGAAACCCCACTCGGACAAGATAATTAAAATCTTTTTGGTCATGCTATTGCCTTACCTCGTTAAAAGCTTTGCAAATTTGCTCTCTCGTGGGATGCACGCCTTTCGGCTGTATGGTAGCTTGCATACTGGACTTGAGGGTTCCGCAGGTACCCAATGTCGCAAAGGGAACATTGAGGTTTACGTAATTTCCTCAATCCCTGTCAACAAGTATGGCACTGCGATCTCAGAATTGACAAGCATTCTCCAGATTCTCTTAATAATTATGGCCGCAGCCCCCATCTTGAAAGGGCATGCGTGCGGGCTACAAGAAAAAGTTGGGTGGCTCGAGAGAGGGGAGAGCGGGGAATAGAAAATGGGGCATAAGGAAAAATACTGACGCTTCATCCTCGCTCCTTGTTCTCTGGTCAATTAAAACTCGAAGGTGGTTCTGAGCGTGCCAATAACGGCGTCCTTGTTGTCGGCGTTTTGGTTGGGCGCAGTCAGCCAGATCACACCCGGGGTAATGGAGATATGATCTGTTACCTGATACTTGTAGAAGCCCTCGACGTGCAGGGGGAGATCCCCAACACCGCCCAAGTAGGGTTCCGCACCGACAACAATACCGCCCAGGTTGCCTTTCTTGCCCAAGTCGGGGAAGGTGAGGGTGAGTGCGTAGTTCCAAACGTCAGCGTCGCCGGAATTTCCGTCACCGATCGCCTGGACTTGGGTCGCGCCAACCCAACCGCCAATGCCAAATTTGGGGCTGAGTTTCCAAAAAACTTCTCCGCCGTAGGAGTTGGATACGGTTGCGTAGGGGAGAAATGTGTTGTACATGACGCCGGTGCCGGTATACCCGGCAATGCCAAAGAAGGCGCTGTTATCCCCAAAGGCGAAGTGGCCCGGGCCAAAGTATGCGCGGTTGTAGGTGAGCGCCACGCCCAGGTTCGGACTCGGCTTCCAGGTCAGCTGTGCGGTGCTGGAGGAGTCACCGTTGAAGAAACCGTTCCCCGCGCTGGGGATTGACGCTTCTCCCGCCAAGTAGCCGGCACTGAGCTGCAGTGAGTCGCTCAGGTTGTAGATCAACCCCACGCCCGATCCGCCGCCGAGGCGCTTAATGGGATTTCTCTGGGCAAAGATCGATAGCGTGGTCCTGCCGCCGTCAAAGTCCTCAAAGTGAGGGTTGACACTGGGGGCGTAATCTGCGTGAAGGCCGCCGTAAGCTTCCACAACGGTTAGCAACTTCTCTCCGACTGGAAACCAGTAGTGGAGCGTTACCAAGCCTACAATCTGGCTATTGTTCCAATCCCCGTACCACTGAGAGGCTTGGACGCCCTCGCGGGTGCCAAACGCTGGGAAGAAGCTGCCCGGGATGCTGAGCGTGTCGGCAAACTGGGGAGCGCGGCTGTTGCCGGTGGCGATGCGGGTGACGAGCAAGTCTTTGCCGGTGAAGCTGGTGTTGAGGGTGAGGCGAACTCGCTGCTGGAACACAGGAACGTTATCGCCACCCCCTTCGCCGATGACGTCAGTGGCCACAAAATTCGCTAAACCGTGCAGCTTGGTGGTGGTGGAGAACTGGTTCGCTTCCAGTTCGGCGGTGCGTGCTTCCAGGGTGTCGGCGCGACCGCGCAGGGTGGCCAATTCGGCTTTAAATTCTTCGGCCAGCCGCTGCAGCGTGGCTAAATCTTGTTTTGTGACGAGGTTGGACGTGTCGGTGTATTCAAGTAGCTGAACCATTCTTTCGAAACAGGCGCTTAAACCGGCAGCGAATTCGTAGCGCGTCATGGCCCGATTTCCCCGGAAGGTGCCGTCGGGATAGCCGGAAATGCAGCCGTGGCGCTCCACCAGGCTCTGCAAGGCTTGGAACGCCCAGTCGGTTGGCTGTACGTCCGACAGCTCGGAAACGGAGCGGACTTGCGCCATCGGCTCGCTGTCACTGTCCGAGTCTGTCTCGGGGCTGACCGGCTCTGCGAGTTCTGCTATTGCCGGTGCCGGCAATTCGGGTGCCGGTGGCGCACCGGCAATCTCAACCGGAGTGACTGGCGCTGTGGGAGTGCTGGCAACCCCGGCACTTTGCGGTGCCGGCCATTCTGCTGCGGGTGCCGGTGGGGCAACTGTGGCCACCGGCACGGGGTCAGCCTCCGTCGCTGCTGCGGTTAGAGGCTGAGCCGGTGGGAATTTTCCGGTTTGGCCGACTGGCTCTGCTATTTGCGCGAACGCTCCACCACAGACCGCCAAGGTTGCGGCTGAAACTGCTGTACCGGCATTGAAAAATTTCCACAAAACCTGTACCCTCCATTTCAATCCTACTGGCGCGATTCAGTTCTAGAAAAGACTCTCTCCCCCCGCTCCCCCTGTGGCCACAAACCCAACCTGCTGACTTTTCAAGTTTCTCGGCTCATGTGGGGAACCCCACGGGGTTTTAGCCCCCGCTTCTGAAAAGCCAAATTCATCTCTAGGTTTCCATCTTAATACAAGCGTTTCGTCTTGTCGAGGCTTTTGAGAACCACAAGTGATAGTTTTCCTGACAGCCAGGATATACGGTTTATGTGGGTTCGCCCATTTTTTTTACAATTATAAACATTTCTCAGTTTACCAATGGCTTGCCGGCAGCCTCAAACCACCGTACTGTAGGGAAAGCCGGGCTTTTCAGCGGTTGCGGTAGCTGTACATTTAATGTCATATCGTCGCCCCCTTTTCTTGTTTCCCGGCACTCTCCGGGAGCCAAAAGATTGAGGCTCTACCTCGAACTGCCGAGATTCCGCTTGATTGCTTTTTAAAAAATTAACGGGTCGCCGGCTTCTGGAGCGAGACAGGAGTTGTTTCCGCTCAAAGAATGCACTCCTGTTAGCTCAGAGACTGTTTATAAAGAAAAGTGAAGGAGCCAGAAACCGGGTTGGTTGGTGGGCCAGCAAAAGAAACCCGGTTTCTCACCCCTGCCAGAAACCGGGTTTCTTGGTGGGCCATTAGATATCACTTGACCCAGGAAAAGAAACCCGGTTTCTCACCCCTGCTGGCCTTAACAATTAATTTACAAACAGGCTCTAAGAGCCGCATACGCCTGCAATCTAGCAAGCGCCTGGTGCCGGCTGAGAGAGAATTCGAGAAATCAGCTGCCAGTCCAGCCACCACTGCTGTTTGGGGCGCTGGCGCTCTTTGTCCACCATGCGGGGGAAGTCGCCGAGGTCGAAGAACTGGGTCTGACCTGCTTGCAACCCGATAAAGGCACTGGCCGGTAAAGCCTTTTGAGCTTCTTGGATGAGAAAGTCGAGGCTTTTGGCGGCGAATCGGGTAGCTTGGATGCGGTCGAAGGGCGAGGGGTCGCCTCCCTGCTGCAAGTGGCCCAAAATGGCTTTGCGCACTTGGAAGACCTGCTGGCCTTCTTCGGCAAACATGGCGCTGATGAAATCCGAATTATAGACTGGATTGGCATTTTCGTTGCAAATCACCAAGCCCACCCGTTTGCCGCGCTTGAAGCCGTCGATCAGGTAGGACAAGTCGCGCTGCAGGTGGCTGAGGGTGATGCCTTCTTCGTTGAGATAGACTTGTTCCGCGCCGGTGGCTAAACCGCTCATCAGGGCCAAATAGCCGCAGTAGCGACCCATCACCTCAACGACAAAGCAGCGGTTGGAGGCGACAGCGGACTGCTTAATCTTGTCTACGGCTTCTGTGATGTTGTTGAGAGCCGTATCCGCACCGATGCTCAGTTCGGAACCGGGGAGGTTGTTGTCAATGCTAGCCGGCATGCAGAGGATGGGAATGTTAAAGGCGGGGTAGTTGTCCCGCTGGGCGTAGAGCTCGTAGGCGGCTTCGTAACCCACCCAGCCGCCGATGACCAGCAATCCCTGGATGTTGTGCTCTTCTATGTGTCGGGCGATCGCATAGAAATCTTTAGCTTTGGGAATTTTGCGGCTGGTTCCCAGTTCGGAGCCGCCGGTGGTGGCCCAGCCCCTGACGCTCAGCCAGTCCAGCTGTTTGATGTTGCCTTCCACCAGTCCCCGGAAACCGTGTTCGATTCCCAGGATAGTGTGGCCTTTGTCGATGCCGAGGCGCACGAATGCCCGCACTGCGGTGTTCATTCCCGGTGCGGCGGAGCCGGCGTTGAGCACGGCGAAGCGCAAGGATTTCTGCCCGGGTTCCGGGGTGCGCGGCTGGGCTTGCATCAGGGTTTCCAGGGTGTGGTAGGCTTCTTTGAAGCTGTTGCCCCGCAGTTCCATTGCTTTGTCGTACTCCCCTCGGGCGATCGCACCGGCTACGGCGTGAGTCCGCTCCACGCAGTGCATCAGGGGGGAGTGGACAATGCGGTTCCCCCGCATGCCGATCAGCACCGGCTCGGATTGTGGTGTGCCTTCCAGAATGTACTCGACGGCGGCGTGACCGAGCATGGTGCTTAAATTGCGGTCGAAGACGCTGGGAGCCCCGCCGCGCTGGACGTGACCCAAAATCGTGACGCGGGTGTCCTCATCGAGCCGGTTTTCCAGGAGTTCTTTGATAGACTGGGCGCTGATCGGATTCCCCTGCCGGTCTTTGGCACCTTCTGCCACAATCACAATACTGTCGCGGCGTCCCGACTCCCGTCCCGTTTTCAGCACCTGGCACATCTGCTCTTCCCAGCTGTCGTCTGTGGGCGGGCATTCGGGAATGAACACCCAGTCTGCGCCGGTGGCGAGCGCCCCCATGAGCGCCAAATAGCCGCAGTTGCGCCCCATGACTTCTACGACAAAGGTGCGCTGGTGGCTGGCGGCGGTGGAGGAAATGGCGTCAATGGCTTCGGTAATCCGGTGCAGGGCTGTGTCGGTGCCCAGGGTCATGTCGCTTCCGTACATGTCATTATCTATGGAAGCCGGCAGTCCGACTATGGCGAGAGCGGGGTGACAGTCTGCTTGTTCCTGGGAAATCTCGCCAGACTCCAGCAGTTCCTTCAGCAGTTCTGGCCATTCGGCGCGGAAGACGTCTGCGCCGGTGAGACTCCCGTCTCCCCCGATCGCGACTAAGGCGTCGATGGCGTGTTGCAGGAGGTTGCGGGCTGCTTTCAGGCGTCCTTCGCGGGTGCGGAAAGCTTTGCAGCGAGCGGAGCCGATCTCTGTTCCGCCTTTGTGCAATATGCCCCCTACGCTGTCCCAGGTCACAAGGCGGATGCGATCGCCCCCCTCTACCATGCCTTGGTAGCCTTCATAGATAGCGCACACTTCGACTTGACGCTCTAGGGCGGTGCGCACCACCGCCCGCACTGCTGCGTTCATCCCCGGCGAGTCGCCGCCACTGGTTAAGACGCCTATCCGTTTTGTACAAAGCACTACCATACCGTTACCGTTTTACACTCTATAGCGTTCGCTCGGCACGCCAAGCCGCAAATTTCTCCCGGGACAGTTCCAGAGAAACGCCCTTTTTTCCGCACTCGCTCGTGCCTTCTGGCTGTTGTTTCGCCGGCACTTCCCCGGGAAGAGAATTTTTACGATAACTAGGATAGAGCGTGCCGGCGAGTTGGTGTCTATTCTTTGAAGTTTTTTAACGATCTGCGAGCCAGCTCGTGTCCGGTAGCTGATATTGTAGAGTTGGGATTCATCGCCTTCCCGACAGTCTGCGCCATAAGGATGCCACCGGCATGATATCCGACAGGATTCCCCTCGTTCCCAGCTTGAGCTGGGAACGCCGCTCTCTCGGCTGCGCCGACTTAAGTAGCAACCTGGGTTAAAATAGAAACGCTACAAGCGGCCACCATCCCAGTTGAGTCGCGTAAATTTCAGAAAACCGGTTTCTTAAAGAAACCGGGGTTCTGGGCCCGCAGCGGTTGAGCAAATCATTTAGAACTGCTATATAACCCAAGTTGCTACGCACGCAGTACGAGCGTGGAGATCCCCCCCTAGCCCCCCCTTCAAAAGGGGGGGGACAATCTCAAAGCCCCCCTTTTTAAGGGGGGTTTGGGGGGATCTGGATGCAATGACTTGTAGGTAGCAACTTGGGTTATATAAGATTTTGAGGTGGGTGACGCGAAGCGCATCACCCACCCTACTGCGGCTCTACAACTGACCCCATTAACACAATGCTTCCCGTTCGATTATCTATTATAGCACAAAAGAAAGGCCGGTCAGCAATCATCTGAAAAATTTTAGGAGGGGGTGCGTTCTTCGACGCCGCTTTGGCGGTTGCGCGAGTCACTGCTGGGGCTTTTGTGCCTTTCTCGCCGATCTCCACAAAGGTTTTCTGTTTGATTTGGTCAAGAAAAACCTGGGGTGCTATACCGGAAAAATCTGCCCCCCGGTTGAAGGCTACTCCCATCCCCAAGTCTGTCAGTGTCTTGTTAAGGTCGGTGTCAGACTCCAGTTTTAAGTGGGGTAGCTGGATCTGTCCTTGCTGAACGCTAAAGGCAGTTATCCATCTTTGCCAGTTTTCCAGGGTGAGGTTTTTGTATAATTCGACGAGACTGGAAGCTGGCTTTGGCAGAAAAACATGCAGGCTGAACCGCCGGTCGCCATAAGGCAAACTAACTGCTTGGAACTTCTCGTTTTCATAATAGCTGTACCACCCCTCTCTGGAAATGACTGGGTGCTGCTTTTTGCGACCGTCAAGCAGCGTAAAGAAACGCTCTGCAGTCTCTAGCTTGTTAAAGGAATCCGCCCACATACCCTGGAAGGAAACGGCGCTGACTAGGAACAGCACTGTATCGGGTTTAATTGTGTCGGTGACTTGACTGATTTTCCCCCTGGTGCAGTGGCTGACCCAGCCGTCGAGGGCGGGTTTTGTTTTTGGGCCGGCAAAATCCACTACTGTCACCTTGGCGCTGTAGAAATCCTGAGCTTTTTGGATAAATTCTTCTTTTAAAAGAAGTCTCTCATTTGCCCACAGGGAATTCGCCAGCGAGATGGCAATTTCCGGTTCTGTCCTCACCAGTCCCGCTTCCCAGATGGCATTGGCTTGGTTTAGGGCGTTTGGTTCTGTAATCTCTAACTCTAGAACCTTAGCCATTGCTTGCTGGGTTTCGCCCCCGGCAGCATTATAGAGTATCGAGAGTGCCAGCGCCACGCCCGGGGGCGAGACAAACACATTTTTGCCGCTGTTCTCTTTGAGGATTTGTGAGAAAAGTTTGAAGCTAAACCGCGTATTGGCAGCAATTAGCTTGGGGTCAACCGGTTTCTCGCTAATTGAGGACAGCTTTACTTGGCCGGTGCACTGCCAAGTGTCAATCGCTGGCTTCACAGCTGTAATGGCGAACCAGACTGAGATGCCCAGAAAGGCTGCCAGTCCGGCGGCGAGGGCTATTCTTTTTTTTTGCCTGCGATTCTTCATGCCGATAGCTCTTTGGCTTTTTTAGTTAGTATTTGCATTTTTAAGTATAGCGGTTATAGTTGTGGTTTTTTTTTATAAACCGCCAAGACGCCATAGACGCGCCAGCGGCTTCCCGCAGGGTAGAGCGCCAAGGAAAGAGAAGAGAGAGTTATAAACCCGGTTTTTTGTGGCTTGACTTTTTTTTTATAAATGAGAGCTGAGATTATTATCGAACTCGTGGAAGGGTTCTAAATACTGGCTTCTTATCACGTCGCAGCTGCGGGTTCAATTAACAGCCATTGCACATTCCAGGGATGAACCCCACCCCCCCCTCTCTTGTAGAGACGCGATAAATCGCGTCTCCCCCCCGCAGGAGTCTCCCCCCCGCTGGCGTCTCCCCCCCTCTTGTAGAGACGCGATTTATCGCGTCTCCCCCCCGCAGGAGTCTCCCCCCGCAGGAGTCTCCCCCCCGCTGGCGTCTCCCCCCCTCTTGTAGAGACGCGATTTATCGCGTCTCCCCCCGCAGGAGTCTCCCCCCCGCAGGAGTCTCCCCCCCTCTTGTAGAGACGCGATTTATCGCGTCTCCCCCCGCAGGCGTCTCCCCCCCGCAGGAGTCTCCCCCCCTCTTGTAGAGACGCGATTTATCGCGTCTCCCCCCGCAGGCGTCTCCCCCCCCGCAGGAGTCTCCCCCCGCAGGAGTCTCCCCCCCCGCTCGCCTCCTGACATTCAAGGGCAGCAATCGCCCTCTCCGCCAACTTCCTTTACTGCGGCTCCACAATTGAACCCATGAACAGAATGGTTCCCGTTTGATTATCTATAATAGCACAAAAGAAAGGCCGGTCAACAATCATCTGAAAAATTCTAGAAGGAGGATTCCCCGGCGCTTTAACTCGCATCTCCTGTTCAGTGACTGCTGCGGCTTCAGTACCTTCCTCGTTTACCTTCACAAAGGTTTTCTGTTTGATTTTTCCAATTTTAACCGGCACGGGTGTCATACCGGAAAAATCAGCCCCATTGCTAAAGGCTACTCCCATCCCCAAGTCTGTCAGTGTCTTGCCAAGGTCGATGTTATCTTCCAGTTTGAAGCGGGGTAGCTGGAGTTCTCCCTCCCGGGGGCTAAAAGAATTCATCCAGCTTTGCCAGTTTTCCGGGGTGATGTTTTTGTAGAATTCAGCGAGACTGGAAGTTGGCTTGGGCAAAAAGACATACATGCTGAACCGCCCGTCGCCATAAGGCAAACTTACAGCCTGAAACTGCTCATTTTCCGAATAGCTGTACCACCCTTTTCGGGACATCATTGGCTGCTGCTTTTGGCGACCGTCAAGCAGAGTAAAGGGACGGTCTGCGGTGTCTCGCTTGTTAAAGGGGACAGTCCAAATACCCTTAAAGTACACCGCGTTGATTAGCACCAACGCTAGATCGGGAGTTATTTCGTTTTTGTCGATTATTTTACTTATTTTGCCCCGGGTGCACTGCTTGACCCAGCCGTTGATAGTGGGGGCAGGATTTGAGCTATCCAAAGCCGTGACATTGGCGCTGTAAAAATCGTGAGTTTTTTGGATAAATTCTGGTTTGAACGATCCTCCATTAATTGTCCAAAGAGAATTCGCCACCGAGATTTCAACTTTCGGATCTCCCTTCACCAGTCCAGCTTGCAAGATGGCATTAGCTTCGTTTAGGGATTTTAGGTCTGTACCCTGTAACTCTAGAACCTTAGCCATTGCTTGCTGGGTTTCGCCACCGGCACCGTTGTAGGTCATTGCCAGTGAGAGCGCTACACTGGAGGGGGAGACAAACACATTGTTGCGGCTGTTCTGTTTGAGGATTTCTGAAAATAGCTTGAAGCTAAACCGCGTATTGGCAGCAATTACCTTGGGGTCAACCTTTTTATCGCCAATCGAGGACAGCTTTACCTCGCCAGGACACTGCCAATTTTCGCTCGCCGTCTCCTGACTATTTTCGCTCGCCGACATCTGATTTTTAGTCACGCACCCGCCTGAGATACCCAGCAAGGTTGCCAGTCCCAAGACAGCGAGGGCTTTCCCTTTTTTTTGTCCGCGCTCTTTCATCCCGATATCCCTTTGCTTTTAGAATAAGTATGTCCTGCGTTTCATATCAAACTCAAGTTGCTACTTAACCAAAGTTGCAACTTTTGGAGGCAGTCGCGATGAACTGCGCACACCGCCACCAATGAAAATGTGTGGGTCAGAACCCGACGGTAGGGCTAAAGCCCAACTACAAACATTTTCAAGTCAAAGCCTCCTTAGGTAGCAACTTGGGTTATCAAATCCGGTGGCATCATTCCCCACCCCCGTTAGGGCGGGTTCACTCGGAAGCATCCCTTTTTTGCACATCCCTTCATAAGGGCGAAGTAAAGATTGTCTCTCCACCAGCCCCGACTATACAAAAGTGAGGCTACCGCACATGATATCAGTTTAGTCTGTGCGAATAGAGTGCGCTAGAGTTTGAGATGATTATTGATGTTGCGTAACAGTTCTCAATACTGGCTTAACTTGCCGAAAGGATTGGAAGGAGTGGGGTGCGTTCCTTGTCGAAAGGAGTGAGGTGCGTGACGCTGGCGCGTCACACACCCAACTATGGAACAGGTTCTAGCACCAAACTGGGTGCGTCAGTCTTGCTTTCAGCGCCACCGTTGACAGAGGGTGTCAAGTCCCCGACATAGATGCCTAGGGATCGCGCTGTTTGCACCATAAAGCCATTGGGGTTTACCGGCGACGGACAGCGATTTTCTAGATGGCACTTTCTCACCAGACGAATCACCTTATCCAAGGGTTCAGTCTGAACTTCTCCGTTTCTCCAAACCACCAGTTGGTTGTACTCCTGATTCGCGATTAAATCCACCGCCGCTCTCCCAAAAGAGGTAGCCAGCAGCCGGTCTGCAGAGGAAGGAGTTCCGCTGCGCTGCAAGTGACCGAGAACCGTGACGCGAGTGTCCACCTCATCCATCCCGCAGAACTGCTTGCGGTCGAGAGCGCACAGTTTGTTGCTGTAGTCTTTAATCTGCTTGGCTACATACTCGCCAATCGCCTTTTCTTTTTTCCCTTGGTAATTTTTGACGCCCTCCGCAACAACAACTAAGGCAAATTTGCGCTTTTCGTGACGGAATGAGGCAATTTTCTCACAAATTTGCTCCACTACAGCATCATTCAGGGTGGGAGTCAGTTCGGGAATCAAAATGATATCCGCCCCACCGGCAATCCCGGCGTGGAGTCCCAAGTGACCGGCATCCCGCCCCATCACCTCAACCACCATGACGCGCTCGTGAGAGGCTGCTGTGAAGGTGAGGTCGTAAAGCGCTTCTGTAACCGTGGACACCGCCGTGTCGAATCCGACTGAGCGCTCTGTAAACGGAACGTCGTTATCGATGGTTTTCGGTATTCCGATCAGATTCCAGTTTCCTTTCTGTGCTAAATTGTAGATAATATCTAAGCTCCCGTCCCCCCCGATGGCAATCAAGCCATCTAGCTGCAATATCTCGTAGCCCTTAATAATCTCGTCAGCGAACTTGTCCGTGTCTCCTTTACTGAGAGATCCCAGAACGCTACCGCTGAGGAATTGCAAAACATCTAGCCCCTGAAGCAATCCTGGTATATTATAGCCGTGCTCTCTTAACTTCAGGTCTTCTGGCTTGGTGTTGCCTCTGGCTACTTCTATTAAGCCATCAGTTCCGTAGGGGATACCGTACACCTCCCAGCCTTTGCGCGTGGAACATTTGACGACTGAGCGGATCACGGCGTTTAAACCCGGACAGTCCCCCCCACTGGTGAGGACACCGATTCGTTTTGGCCTGCTCATAACTTCCTCTTCCTAAGCTGGCTGAGTTTCTAATCTAGGTATAGACTTTTTTCTGGAAATCGTCTAGGTGCCGGTGATACAAACCCCCAAAATTTAAGTTAATCTTAACATTTCATTTTCTGTTCTTTGGGGGGCTAAGAAACCTGGTTTCTCATATCATGTCCGCTGGCATCGATTGTTATCTTTGTAGGGGCGGGTTCACCCGAAATATTTGCGACACAACGAAGGGGTGAAATAAACCCGCCCCCTCTTATAAAAGAACCATGCCACCGGACTTGATATCAAGCCACCTTTCGGGTAAGATGCCAAGGTGATTCCAGAAACCCGGTTTCTGGGCTTCTTAGGGGACTAAGAAACCGGGTTTCTCAAGCCACTTTTCGGGTCTGATGCCAAGGGGATTCCAGAAACCCGGTTTCTGGGCTTCTGGGCTAAGAAACCGGGGTTCTTGAAGAAACCCGGTTTCTGACCTCTCACTCCTACACCGGCAGAAAATCAGGTTTGAAGCTTTCAATGGCTTTTACATACTGAGCTCGCTCGAAAGCCGAGGGTTCCGCACAGTTAATCTGCGACAGCGAACCTTGTAGCTGCCTCACAGAAGAATACTCATTTTCGCGCATCCAATCAATCATCTCCAGCTCCATGACGCGCAAGTAATCGATGCCGTGGCGCAGCAGCGCCGAGCAAACATGCGTCACTTTCGCCCCAACCATCAGCATTTTCAGGGCGTCTTTTCCTTTGCCCACACCGCTTGTAGACGCCAAATCCGCTTGAATCCGGCCATACAAAATCGCAATCCAGCGCATGGGGAGGCGCATAGCTTCCGGCGTGCTTAACGACGCTTCAGGCTTGACTTCCAACTCCTCTAATGATATATTAGGCGCTTGAAACCGATTAAACAATACTAACCCATTAGCACCGGCTTCGTCAAGCCGTTTCGCCATATTCGCCAGACTGGAAAAGTACGGACTGAGCTTGACGGCGAGAGGAATCGTTATCTCTTGCCGCACCTCGCGAACAATCCCCAGATACTCCTCCTCAACCTCAGTTGCTGTCATGTTGAGATCCGTCGGCACCCAGTAAATATTCAACTCAATCGCATCCGCACCTGCTTCCTGCATCAGGCGGGCGTACTCCGTCCAGCCGCCGCGCGAGTACCCGTTCAAACTGGCAATAATCGGAATGCTGACAGACTCTTTCGCCTTGCTAATGTGTTCTAGATAAAGTTCCGGGCCGGTGTGAAAAACTTCCGGCTCAGGAAAATAAGTAAGAGCTTCAGCAAAACTTTCCGTTCCGTACTGCAAATGATGGTGCAGCTCAAACTTTTCGCGAAGCAGCTGCTCCTCAAACAGCGAGTGCAGAACCACCGCACCGGCACCCGCATCCTCCATTCTTTTTACATTGTCAATCTCTTCAGTCAGAGGCTGCGCTGCGGAAGGGACGAGCGGCGAGCGCAACTGCAATCCCAGATAAGTCGTACTCAAATCCATTTACTCTTGTCTCCTGATATTAATCAGCTGGAAATTCTTGTAGGACAGGCGTCTCGCCTGTCCTTTCAAATGTCCTTTTTAGGACAGGCAAGATGCCTGTCCTGCTTGTCCCCGAGGCGGGGCGAGCTGGTAGGGCTAAAGCCCAACTACAAACTTGTCGCTACCGAACGCGCCGCCATGTACTCGTACAGCTTCCAGCGCTCATCAACATCTTGCTGGGCTTCTTTTTGCAGCCGCTTCGCCTCCTCCGGTTTAGTCTTAGTCAGCATCTTGAAGCGGTTTTCCGCCGCGAATGACTCCGCCACCGGCTTCTTGGGCGACCGGCTGTCCAGCTGCAGCGGATTCTTGCCCGAGGTCTTCAAATCGGGATTGTACCGGTACAGCAACCAGCGCCCAGACTCAACCACAGCCTTTTGCTGCTGCATGGAAGTCGTCATGTTGATGCCGTGGGCGATGCAGGTGCTGTAGGCGATAATCAGGGATGGCCCATCATAGGCTTCCGCTTCCAAGAACGCCTTGAGCGTGTGTTCGTCCCGCGCCCCCATCGCCACGCTGGCCACATAAACATTGCCATAGGTCATGGCAATCAGACCCAAGTCTTTCTTCGCTGCTGCTTTGCCACCGGCAGCGAACTTAGCCACAGCGCCGCGCGGCGTGGCTTTCGACATTTGCCCGCCGGTGTTGGAGTAAACCTCGGTATCCAGCACCAAGATATTCACATTGCGCCCGGAAGCGATCACGTGATCCAAGCCGCCATATCCGATGTCGTAAGCCCAGCCATCGCCGCCGATAATCCAGACACACTTCTTAACCAAATAGTCCGCCACACTCAGCAGCCGCTTGGCATCGGGCGAATCGAGAGTGTGCAGCTTTTCCTTAAGCTGTTCCACCCGCTGGCGCTGCTCCCAAATATCGGCTTCCGATTTTTGCTCGGCGCTGAGAATGGCGCTAACCAGACTGTCCCCAATCTCGCCGCCCAGCTTGTGCGCCAGCTCAGCGGCAAACTCGGCTTGCTTGTCAATGGACACCCGGAAGCCCAGCCCGAACTCAGCATTGTCCTCAAACAGGGAGTTTGACCACGCCGGTCCGCGCCCCTCGGCGTTCTTACTCCAAGGCGTTGTGGGCAAATTGCCGCCGTAGATAGAGGAGCAGCCGGTGGCGTTGGCCACGACCGTGCGGTCGCCGAACAGCTGGCTCACGAGTTTGACATAGGGGGTTTCCCCGCAACCGGCACAAGCGCCAGAGAATTCAAACAGGGGTTCTTGCCACTGCTGCTGGCGGATGCGGTCGGTGGAAAGCCGCAGCCGGTCGGGATTTGGCAAGCTGAGGAAGAAATCCCAATTCACTCGCTCTGGCTCGCGCAAAGGCAACTGGTTTTCCATATTAATTGCCTTACGCGACGGCATTGATTTGTTCTTCGCCGGACAGACGTCCACGCAGATGCCGCAGCCGGTGCAGTCTTCCGGCGCAACCTGAATGGTGAATTTCTCACCGGCAAAATCGTGGTCTTTGGTGTTGGCAAACTTAAACGCAGCCGGTGCGCCTTCCAGGTACTTGCCGTCGTAAGACTTGCCGCGAATCACGGCGTGCGGGCAAACCATAACGCACTTGCCGCACTGCACGCACACGTCCGGGTCCCAGACCGGAATTTCTTGGGCGATATTGCGCTTTTCCCACTTGGTGGTGCCGGTGGGGTAGGTGCCGTCTGCAGGCAAAGCGCTCACCGGCAAATTATCCCCGCACTTGGCAATCATCGCGCCCAGAACTTCCCGCACAAATGCCGGTGCGGTGTCGGGAACTGGGGGGCGCAGATTAATTTCACTGCCAACCTCGCCCAGGGGCACTTCGTGCAGGTTCGCCAGCGCCGCATCGACGGCGTTCAGGTTCATGCGAACAATCTCAGCGCCTTTCTTGCCGTAGGTTTTTTGGATGGTTTTCTTAATCTGACTGATCGCTTCGTCTCGCGGCAGCACCCCTGAAAGGGCGAAGAAGCAAACCTGCATGACAGTGTTGATGTACCCGCCCATGCCGCTTTCCCGCGCTACCCGGGTGGCGTCGATAATGTAGAATTTCAGTTGCTTGTCAACCAGGGCTTGCTGCACCGGCACGGGCAGTTTGCTCCAAACTTCCTCGGGCCCGTAGGGGCTGTTGAGCAGGAAGGTGCCGCCTTTAACGGCTGGGGCGAGCATGTCGAACTGTTCCAGGAACCCCCACTGGTGACAGGCGAGGAAGTTGGCTTCACCGATCAAATAAGTGGAGCGTATGGGCTGGGGACCGAAGCGCAGGTGAGAGACGGTGACGGAACCGGATTTCTTGGAGTCGTAGACAAAGTAGCCTTGGGCGTAGTTGTCGGTTTCTTCGCCAATAATTTTAATAGAGTTCTTGTTTGCGCCGACTGTGCCGTCGGAACCCAAGCCGTAGAACATGGCCCGCACCACGCTGTCCAGTTCCGTGCTAAAACTCGGATCGTAGGCGAGACTGGTGTGGCTTACGTCATCATTAATCCCCACCGTGAAATGATTCTTGGGCAAGCCATCCCCTAATCCCCCAATCCCGGCCAAATTATCAAAAACCCCCTTAACCATTGCCGGTGTGAATTCCTTGGAGGACAAGCCGTAGCGCCCGCCGACGACTTTGGGCATTGCCCCTGGCCACTCTTCGTGCAGGGCTGTGACGACATCGAGATAGAGGGGTTCGCCACCGGCACCGGGTTCTTTGGTGCGGTCGAGGACTGCTATTTTTTTGGTGGTTGCCGGCAGGGCTTGGACGAAGCGCTTGATGTCAAGGGGCCGGTACAGGCGCACTTTCAGGACGCCGACTTTCTCGCCACGGGCGTTGAGACTGTCTACAGTTTCGTGGGCGGCTTCGCAGCCGGAACCCATGAGCACTATTACCCGCTCGGCGTCGGGTGCGCCGTGGTATTCGTAGAGCCGGTACTGGCGTCCTGTCCTTGAGGCGAAGAGATCCATCGCTTTCTGCACGATGTCGGGACAGGCGCTGTAGAAGGGGTTGACTGTTTCCCGCGCTTGGAAGTAGACGTCGGGGTTTTGGGCGGTGCCGCGCAGGACGGGCCGGTCGGGAGTGAGGGCGCGGGCGCGGTGGGCGAAGATGTGGCTGTCGTCGATCAGGGCTTGCAGGTCGTCGTCGGAGAGGAGTTCTACTTTCTGGACTTCGTGGGAGGTGCGGAAGCCGTCAAAGAAGTGGATGAAGGGGACTCGGGATTCCAGGGTGGCGGCTTGGGCAATCAGGGCGAAGTCCTGGGCTTCTTGCACTGAGGCGGAGCACAGCAGGGCGACGCCGGTTTGGCGGATTGCCATCACGTCTTGGTGATCGCCGAAAATGGACAGCCCCTGGGCGGCGAGGGAGCGGGCGGCGACGTGGATCGCGCAGGGTGTCAGCTCGCCGGCTATTTTGTAGAGGTTGGGGATCATTAATAGCAATCCCTGGGAGGCGGTGAAGGTTGTTGTTAGGGAACCCGTTTGCAGCGCCCCGTGCACGGTGCCGGCTGCGCCGCCTTCGCTTTGCATCTCCACCACGGAGGGAACGGTGCCCCAGAGGTTGGGTTTTCCTTCTGACGCCCAAGCATCCGCCCACTCACCCATCGGCGATGAGGGGGTGATGGGATAAATGGCAATGACTTCGTTTAGTTTGTAGGCAACGCGGGCGACTGCTTCGTTGCCGTCTAGTGTGGCAAAGGTTTTTGTGTTCATTTTCCTCAAACCCCTGGAAATTCTACCAAGGTTTCGCACGCATTCGTGCTTGATTACCTGTCTGCTGCGCCTGTTACTAGGCTTTCACTTCTTTCAGTATTCCCTTTTGGCTGAATGCTGCATTCGCCGGCTTACTTAAACAAGTTACGGGTTGTTTTTGTCAGCTCACTCTTGATGCCGAACTTCTTCTTTATCTCCCTACATCACTGATTGTAGACGCCGCCAGTCAAAAAAAAACCGATTTTATTCTTGAAATTAAGCGGGCGTGAGCATTTTGCCTGCGGCGCACGCTGAATGCCGGCACTGGAAAGCCGGTGCAACATTACTTATTATGCTATTATACTGTATAAAATAGCTGATGAATGCTAAAAAAATATAAAGATTTCGGGTGCCCCCAGACCTGCCGCACAGGGCATGGGGCATGGGGCATGGGACATGGGGCATGGGGCATGGGGCATGGGGCATGGGGCATGGGGCATGGAAATGAAGAAAATCCCCAATGCCAAATTCGATGATGCCCAATGCCCTGTGCCCAATTCCCAGTTTGACACGATTTTATCCGCAAGCCCTTCCGCTGGGCAGAAATTTTTGAGATAATGAGCAAGCATATCGGGGTGCGCTTTGTTTGTGAGAAACCTGCAATGCGCACGGGGAATGGCGCATGGGGCATTGGATGCCCAGATGCATAGATTTTGGATTGGGGATTAATTGCTTCTGCCCAATGCGATGATGCGATGATGCGATGATGCGCATTGCCCGATGCCCAATACCCGTTCGCTTTAACCGCCATAAAACTAGATGAAATATGAGCGACTCTCAAATTTATCCGCCAAAACGAAATATTTTAGTGGTAGACGATACCGCATTAAATTTGACCCTTTTATCCAAGATACTGTCAAAAGCAGGGTATAAAGTGCGGCTCGCACCGAACGGCGGGCTGGCTCTCATGAGCGTGCGGATGGAGAAGCCTGACCTGATTTTGCTGGACATTATGATGCCAGAAATCAGTGGCTATGAAGTCTGCTCCCAGTTGAAAGCTTCCGAGCAAACTCGGGACATCCCGGTGATTTTCTTGAGCGCTTTGCAGGAAGGGTTTGATAAGGCGAGAGCCTTTGAGGTAGGGGGGGCGGACTATATCACAAAACCGTTTCAGCTGCAAGAGGTTTTGGCTAGGGTCGAGAACCAATTGAAGGTCAGCCGGCTGCAAAAGCAACTGCTAGAAAAAAATGCGCAGCTCTCTCAGGAAAGTCGCGACCGGCAGAGCGCAGAAGCCAAGTTAGCATCGGCTTTTCGCGCTTGTCCCGACCCGATCGCGCTGGTCTCCTTCCCAGAAGGGCGGGTTCTGGAAGTCAATGACAGCTTTTGTCGCTTTTTTGGTTGCTCTCGCTCAGAAGCGCTGGCTAAAACCAGTCTTGAACTTAATATTTCTCTGAGTTTAGCCGACCGGGCTCGGTTTGTCAAGACTCTGAAGAAAGAAAGAGCCATTCGCAACTGGGAGGTGGAGGTTTGCGCCGCCGAGGGGGAAAGAAAGACAATATTGCTGTCAGCAGAACTCATCGACCTTGAGGGACAGGAGTGCGTGCTGGGCGCAGTTACGGACATTACGGAGCGCAAGCAGGCAGAAAATGAACTCCGTCTGCTGCTGGACACAACCCGCTCCATCAGTCAGTGCCCGGACACAGACAGCGCTCTAGCGGTGATTTTGCAGTTAATTTGTGCGGCGATTGGCTGGGATTTTGCGGAGGCGTGGCTGACTTCAAATGACGGCAAGGTGTTAGAATGCAGTTGGGGCTGGTACGGGCGCGACCCCAGTTTAGAAGAGTTCCGGCGCTCCAGCGAAACCCTCAGCTTTGCAGCCGGTGCGGGACTTCCCGGACGAGTTTGCCAATCTCAGCAGCCAGAGTGGATAGAAGATATTTGCGAAATCGGAGAGCCGCTTTTTCTGCGCGGGGAAATCGCTGGCAAAGTGGGATTGAAAGCCGGCTTTGGCGTGCCAATTCTGGACGGAAAACGAGTTTTGGCGGTTTTGGTTTTCTTTAAACGCGCCAAAAGCGCTCCCGACCGGCGCATTCTGGAGCTAGCAGGTGCGGTGGCGGCTCAGCTCGGTTCGCTTTTGGGGCGCAAGGAAGCGGAAACCGCCTTGCGCACCAGCGAAGAACGGTTTCATCTGGCGATGGAAGGCAGCGAACTGGGGCTGTGGGATTGGAATATTGTTACGGGAGAAACCTATTTCGACCGGCAGTGGAAGAAAATGCTGGGGTATGAAGTAGAGGAGATCGAGAACAATTACCAATCCTGGGCGCGGCTGCTCCATCCAGAGGATCTGCCGGCGGTGATGGAAGCTTTGAATGCCTATCTGGAAGGCAAGCGCTCCGTCTACGAAATAGAATTTCGCATGCGGAGTAAATCAGGGGAGTGGAAGTGGATTGTGGCTCGCGGTAAGGTGACGGAACGCGATGCAGCCGGTGCGCCGGTGCGGATGACGGGCACGCACAAAGATATCACCTCGCGCAAAAAAGCGGAAAACGCCCTCTCTGAAAGCGAAGTGCGCTTCCGCAATTCCTTTGACTGCGCCGCTATTGGGATGGCGCTCGTGGCGCTAGATGGGCGCTGGCAGAAAGTCAATCGGGCTTTGTGCGAAATTGTTGGCTATTCCGAACCTGAATTGCTAGCGACTACCTTCCAAGCTATCACTCACCCCGACGACCTCGATGCCGATCTCAACTGCGTGCGCCAGTTGCTCAGTGGCGAGATTCCCTACTATCATATGGAGAAGCGATATTTGCACAAGCTGGGGCGCGTCGTGTGGATTTTGTTGAGCTGCTCGCTGGTGCGAGACGAGGGAGGGAATCCCCTGTACTTCATCGCTCAAATTCAAGACATCAGCGCTCGCAAACAAGCCGAGTTGGAATTGCGGCGCGTTAGCGAACGCCTGCGATACCTGCTAACCTCTAGCCCAGCCGCTATTTACAGCTGCCAGGTTTCTGAAGATTTTGCCACGACTTTTGTCAGTCAGAACATCAAAACCATGCTCGGCTACGAAGACCGAGAATTTATAGAATATCCGGGGTTCTGGCAGAACCGCATCCACCCGGAAGATGCCGGTCGGGTCTTGGCTGGATTGGCCAGCATTTTTGAAAAAGGCGAGCACTCTGAAGAATACCGCTTTTTGCACGCTGACGGAACGTATCGCTGGATCTACGACCAGCTTCGGGTGATCCGCGACGCTTCTGGCAATCCCACGGAGTGCGTCGGTTCCTGGGCAGATATCAGCGAGATGAAAGCCGCAGAGGAAGCGTTGCGAGAAAGTCAGCGCCGGTACAGAACTCTAGCAGAAGCTTCGCCGGTTTGTATCTTCAACACCGATGAGTCGGGAAATTGCCTCTATGTCAATCAGTGCTGGAGCGAAATGACTGGACTCTCCCTAGAACATGCTTTGGGTGCGGGGTGGGCGAGTGCCATCCACCCAGAGGATCGAGAGCGATTTTTTACCGAATGGCATGAAGCGGCTGGCGCTGGGGTTCCGTTTAAGTCCGAGTATCGCTTCCTGCGTCCTGATGGTAAAATAACCTGGGTCATCGGTCAGGCGGTGGCAGAAATTGGAGAAGATGGAGAAGTGAAAGGCTACGTCGGGACGATTACAGATATCAGCGAGCTTCTGCTGGCAGAAGTTGCTTTGCGGCAAAAATTAAAGAGCGAACGGCTAGTGGGGGCGATGCTGGAGCGAATCCGCTCCTCTCTCAACTTGAAAGAAGTCCTGCAAACAGCCGTGGATGAAGTGCGGCAGTTTTTGTCAAGTGACCGAGCTGTCATTTACCGCTTTTTCCCCGACGGGACCGGGGTTGTGATCGTCGAGTCACTTAACGAGGGTTGGGCATCTGCTGCGGGGATTGAAATTCAAGACAATTGCTTTTTTGAAACCTACATGCCCCAATACCTGCAAGGTCGCATTCGCACAATCGAGAATATTTACGAAGCCGGTTTAAGCGAGTGCCACATTAATTTCCTGATTCAGCTGCAGATAAAAGCTAGCGCGATGGTTCCGATTTCGCACAGCGACAGGGTGTGGGGGTTGCTGATCGCTCACCAGTGCGGGAGTTTTCGTCAGTGGCAGGAATTTGAGGTGGAGTCGCTCAGACAGCTTTGCGTGCAGCTGGCGATCGCCATCGGGCAATGCACCCTCTTCGAGCAAGCCAAAGCTGAAATCTTAGAGCGCCAGCGGGTGGAAAAAGCCCTCAGAGAGAGCGAGGAACGCTTTCAACTGGCTGTGTCAGGCATCAAGGATGGGATTTGGGATTGGGATTTGAGAAGCAATCGGGTTTATTACTCTCCTGTTTGGATGGAAATTCTGGGCTACCGGGAAGGGGAACTGCCGCAGGAATTCAACACTTGGGCGCAGAATGTGCATCCAGATGATTTACAGGGCGCTATAGCGGCTGTGTCTGACCACCTAGAAGGCAGCATACCGGTTTATCAACATACCCATCGCATGCGACACAAAGATGGCCAGTGGTTGTGGGTGGAAGCCAGAGCTACATGCGTGCGCGATGCATCGGGGAAAGCTTACCGAATGATCGGCACCCTCACGGATATCAGCACCCGCAAGCAAGCTGAGTCGGCTCTGCAACAAGCAAAAGAAGCCGCCGATGCCGCCAACCGCGCCAAGAGCGAATTCCTGGCCAATATGAGCCACGAATTGCGCACGCCTCTCAACGCTATTCTGGGCTTTACGCAAGTGATGAGCGGCGACTCCTCCTTCAAAGCCGAACACCGGGAAAACTTGGGAATTATCAATCGCGCGGGCTCTCACCTGCTGGAACTGATCAACGACATTTTGGAAATGTCCAAAATCGAGGCGGGCAGAACGGCGCTGAACGAAAGCAGTTTTGACCTGATTAGCCTGCTGGACACACTGCGAGAAATCATGAAATTGAAAGCCCGAGACAAAGGGTTAGAGCTAATTTTTGACATCGGCGCAGATGTGCCCCAATTCGTGCGTGCGGACGAGGGTAAACTCCGCCAGGTTGTCCTGAATATCTTGGGCAACGCTATTAAGTTTACTCCTGCCGGCGGGGTGACGCTGCGGGTGAGAGCGGGGCGCATCCAAAATCCCCAATCCGAACTCCAACATCCAAAATCCTCAATCACCTTTGAAATAGAAGACACCGGCCCGGGGATTGCCCCAGAGGAATTCGACAAGCTGTTTGAATCTTTCGGACAAACAGAAACGGGTCGGAAATCCCAGCAAGGAACCGGTTTGGGTTTGCCGATCAGCCAAAAATTTGTGCGGCTGATGGGGGGAGATATTCGCGTCAGCAGTGCGGTGGGTCAGGGAACTACTTTTACCTTTGACGTCACAGTACGACCTGTCGAGGCGACTGAAGTTAAAGCGACTGCGCCGCAGCGTAAAGTTCTGTGCGTAGCGCCCGACCAACCTAAGTATCGCATTTTGGTGGTTGACGACCGCCCGGAGAGCCGGTTGCTGCTCGTCCATATTCTCGCCTCGACCGGCTTTGAGGTGCGAGAAGCCCAGAACGGTCAAGAAGCGGTTGAGGTGTGGCAGAGTTGGGAGCCGCATTTGATTGTGATGGACATGCGGATGCCGGTGATGGATGGCTTCGAGGCGACCAAACAGATTAAATCTTGC
Source organism: Oscillatoria princeps RMCB-10 (assembly GCA_019359235.1). GTDB lineage: Bacteria > Cyanobacteriota > Cyanobacteriia > Cyanobacteriales > Oscillatoriaceae > Oscillatoria > Oscillatoria princeps. The sequence continues at coordinate 78,546 of JAHHHT010000026.1, read as the reverse complement.
GTGAAAGGTCAGGCAACTGTGATTATTGCCCTGACCGCTAGCGCCTTTGAGGAAGACCGCGCGATGGTTTTGTCTGCCGGTTGCGATGACTTTATTCGCAAGCCTTTCCAAAAAGAGGAACTTTTGGAAAAAATCGGCCTGCATCTGGGGGTAGTGTACAGGTATCAAGACGAGATCAGCCACAAGCTTCCAGCCAAAAACCGAAGCATTTCGCCCTCTGGCGACTTGAGCTGGCACCTGGAGCAAATGTCGCCCGACTGGGTGGCACAGGTACACGAGGCAGCCGGTCAAGGCAGCGACGACCGGATTTTGGAGTTGCTGGAGCTGGTTCCTGCCGAGAATGAGCCGCTAGCGGCTGCTTTAGCAGATTTAGCTTATAACTTCCAGTTTGATAAAATTATGAAACTGACCCAAAAGCAGGGATAATGAATCAAGCCTGTAGAGACCGTACATGTTCGGTCTCTACATAATTAGATCCGGGCATGGGGCATGGGGCATGGGGCATCATCGCATGGGGCATTGGCTTCTAATTGCGGTTAATCAACAGGACATGATAGGCAAGCCAGACGCAACTAGAAACGATATTAAACGTGCATTTCTTGCAGGTATTGCAAAGTCAGTTCTGCTTCTTTCTCATCCACGACGCTGAGGGCAAAGCCGACGTGAACAATAACGTAGTCGCCGGCTTTGGCTTCGGGAACGTAGGCGAGACTGACTTCTTTGACGACGCCGCCAAAGCTGACGCTGCCGGTGCGCGTCAGGGAGGAATCACCATTAGCGTCAGCGGTATCATTAATACGGACAATTTTACCAGGAACTGCTAGACACATTGGATTTTAGATTTGGGATTTGGGATTTGGGATTTTGGATTTTAGATTTTAGATTATTGCTTTTTCTATTGTAGCACAGGTGCCATTGCTGGCGCATTAAGGAAATGTTGAATTTGCCCTTCTCTTTCCCCCCCTCCCCGTTCACGGGGAAGGTGGGGCCCCCTCTGGGGATAAGGGGCAGGGGTTAGGGGGGTGGGGTTCCCTTGCCGCAAAGAGTTTTAATCATCCTGGTGCGAGTTCCACAGACAGCTACCATCCCCCCCTAGCTGCCACAATTTGTCCGAGGGCAATGCCGCCATCATTCGGGGGAATTCGCTGGTGCCAGTAGGGGCGAAAGCCTTCATAACTGAGGCGCAGTACCGCACGCTCAGTTAAATATTGGTTTTGAAAGCAGCCGCCGGTGAGCGCAACCCGCTCTTCCCCAACATGCTGGGCAACAGCAACAATCGCTTCCACTAGCGTATTGTGAAATTTCGCCGATATTTTCCCAACCGGCACTCCACCCGCCAGATCATCCAGTACGCTCAGCACCATTGGTTTCCAGTCTACCACAATTGGATTTGCGATTGGGGGAGCCGGGATTTGGGGATTTGGGGATTGGGAAATGCTCTCCCGCTCCCCTGCTGCTAGTTCAATGGGATAACTTTCATCAGTTTCAATACCATCGAGGGCGAATTCCAGTTCCATTGCGGCTTGCCCTTCAAACGTGGAAATCTGGCGCAAACCGGCAATCCGCGCGGCACCATCAAAGAGCCGCCCCGCACTGGAAGTCACCGGCGCATTTATCTGGCGCTTGAACACTGTTTGCAGCACTTTCAGTTCCGCCGGCGAAAAGTCCCGCAAAAGAGCTGAGATTTGAGAATTCGGCAGTGGCAAATTACCAAACAGCTCATCCCCAAACAATTCGTAAAGTAACCCCAAAGCAACTCGCCGGGGTTCTTTCACAGCCTTATCCCCACCGGCAAGCCGAAATGTTCTCAAATGCGCTACCCTTTGCCAAGAGTCAGGGCGAATGAGCAAGAATTCCCCGCCCCAAATCGTGCCGTCTAGCCCGTAGCCGGTGCCATCCCACGCCACCCCCAGCACCGATTCTCCCAACAGCTGATTTTCCGCCATGCAAGCGAGAACGTGGGCGAAATGATGCTGCACCGGCACCACCGGCAAACCCAAATTCTGCGCAAATTGCGCAGAGCGATAATCCGGGTGAGCGTCGCACGCCACCGCCTCTGGCTGAAACTCATACAGCTGCTTAAAACTTTCAATGGCTCGCTCAAACGCCTCAAAAGCTTGCGGGGTTTCCAAATCCCCAATGTGCTGGCTGACAAAAACTTGATTGCCGGTGGCAATGGCGATGGTATTCTTCAAATGCCCCCCCACAGCAAGAATTTTCGATTGCCATTCCCCCCCCCTTTTTAAGGAAGGGGCAGAGGAAAACTCAATTTCCGACTGAGGAGTTATTTGCACCGGCAGGGGTGCGTACCCCCTAGCGCGACGCACCACCATTTCTCGCCCCGCCACAACCCGCACCACGGAATCATCGACAGGGCGAACAATCGGGCGGTTGTGAACCAAAAACAGCTCAGCAATACCCCCCAACCGAACAATCGCCTCACCCTCATCAATACAGATAGGCTCATCGGAAACATTCCCCGAAGTACACACCACCGGCACCCCCAACTCAGCCAGCAACAAATGGTGCAGCGGCGTATAACCCAACATCACCCCCAAATACGGATTCCCCGGCGCAACTTCCTCCGCAACTCCCGTCTTTTCTTGGCGCTCACAATCCCCCCTCCTCCTCAAAAGCACAATGGGAGCTTCCGGCGAGCGCAGCAATCTCTCCTGTGCCGGCGAAACCTCGCAGTGCGCTCTCACCCACTCCACAGAAGGGGACATCAGCGCAAATGGCTTCTCCTCCCGGCGCTTGCACCGGCGCAGCTTTCTCACTGCTTCCCCATCGCCGGCGAGCACCATCAAATGGAAGCCCCCCAGCCCTTTTACCGCCACAATTTTTCCTTGACAAATTGCCTCAACTGTGCTAAGTAAAGCGCGATTGCCGGTGGCGAGAACCGTGCCGGTGCGGTCCCACAATTCCAGATGGGGTCCGCAGGTGGGGCAGGCATTGGGTTGGGCGTGGAAGCGCCGGTCGAGGGGATTTTCATATTCCGACCGGCACCCCTCGCACATCTGGAAGCGTTTCATGGTAGTATTGCACCGGTCGTAGGGCAGCGCTTCTATAATACTGTAGCGAGGCCCGCAGTTGGTGCAGTTAGTGAAGGGGTAGCGATAGCGCCGGTTGGTGGGGTCAAAGATTTCCCGCAGACAGTCGGAGCAGGTGGAAATATCGGGGAGCACCACGGCTGTTTTTTCACCGGCAGCGGAAGGGCGGATTTCAAAGGTGGTGTAGCCTGCCGGTTCCAGCCAGGAAGATTCCAGACTTTGGATAGAGGAACGGGGGGGCTTTTCTGGTTCGAGCCGGTGCCGGAAAGTTTGCAATTGCTGCCGAGTGCCTTCTACTTCAATAAACACGCCCTGAGCGGAATTGTTCACCCAGCCTGCCAGATGCAATTCTGAAGCCAGCCGGTAGATAAACGGGCGAAAACCCACACCTTGAACAGCACCTCGTACAGTCAGGGACAGGCGAGATTTCTGGGATGGGGAACCGGCGCTTCCCCCCGGCGCTTTTGTGCGTCCTTTCATATCTTTTGGGTTAGCGTTCAATACCCGCCCAACCAGCAAAACTCCTTCACAAACAGATAAGCTTCCTTAGAGCAAGATATTTCTATGTAATGCCAGTCTTTTTTTAATTTCAGTTTCGGTCTCTCCAGCATGTATTGCAAGCGCCCTATAAACTCTACTATACTCTTTTGAGAGCGGTTGATATAAAGCCGTTCCAGATTCTCCGCATTCAGGGCCACTATAACTTTATTTTTGGCCGTTTCTGCTGTTGAGTAAACGGTGAAAGCGACGCACTCACTTATTGTGCCGTCACCTTCCCGATAGGGCAGTCTGAAGTCCCAGCAGTCATCATAAATCCAGGGATTAAAATGATCTTTTAAATCCCAGAGTCTTCTGGCAATTTCTCCCACCCCATTTTCATCCGACTTCAGGAAGATATTCTGAATTTTAATTTCTTGCTGTTCGTCCATCAGCAGGTTGCCTTTAATCTCTTGACCGTCCGAAGTCATATTTCTCCCAAAATGATGGCGCTGTTCAGATAAAATCGGCTGACCGTCAACCGGAAAAGTCTGGCAAGCGCGAGGCAAGCGCAGCAAGGGGGAATCCTTTTGGCCGGTGCACTCCCGTGCATTAACCTGTTTTACAGAAATCTCCCTTCTTTATAAGATTTTAGAGCAAGTGCGGTGAATTGCCCGCAATTAATTTATCAGGTGGCAGGAGTGGGGTGGCTGGTGGGAAGCTCTCACGTCCATTAAGCAGGCGCGATTGCGCTGCCGGCGGAGCCGACAGCGCTCGCGTTCGCAGCCTGTAGGGGCGGGTCCCCGTGCCCGCCCCGGAACGAGGGACTTTTCGCACGCTACAAATCAATCTCTGCTTTCACGACATCCGGGGTGCGGTGAAGGCGGAAGCCGAGTTTCTGGGAGATGTGCTGCATTTCCACATTTTCAAACAGGATGTCAGCAGTGATGCGAGTGAGTTTCTCGTCGCGCCCGACTTGCAGGATGCGGCGCAGCAACTCAGTGCCCAAACCCCGGTGCTGGTAGCGGTCGGTGACCAGAAGCCCGAACTCACCCTCGTCGCTTCCGTGGGATTTGGTCAAGCGACCGAAACCGAGAATTTCATTTTCGCCGGTGTCGGGGTTGGTGTGTTCGGCGAGGAGAGCCATTTCGCGGTCGTAGTCGATGAAGCAGATGCGAGCCAGCCGCTCGTGGGAGATGCGCCGGCTCAGCTTCAGCAACTGGAAGTAGCGAAAATAAACGCTGCGGTCGCTGAGGCTTTCGTGGAACTTGACCACGAGTGGCTCATCTTCCGGACGGATGGGGCGAATGGTGACCGGCGTGCCGTCTTTGAACTCCCACGGCGACACGTACTGAGTCGGATAGGGGCGAATCGCTAGCTTGGGCAGTTGCTCTTGCGTCACTTCGGGATCGTGCAGCACCACGCGAGCGTCGAGGGCGATCAGCCGTTCGGGAGAAGCCAGCAGAGGATTGATGTCAATCTCCTTAATCCAGGGCTGCTCGACAACCAGCTGGCTGAACTGCACCATCAGCTGCTCGAGGGCGGCGAGATCCACCGGCGCGCGCCCGCGCACGCCTTTGAGAGCTTTGTAGATTTTGGTTTGCTCCATCATCCGCCGCGCCAGGGTGGAGTTGAGCGGCGGAAGCGCCAGGGAGCGGTCTTTGAAGACTTCTACCAGCTGTCCGCCAGTGCCGAACAGCAGCACGGGGCCAAATTGCGGGTCGAGGCTGCTGCCGATAATCAGTTCGTACCCCTCGAATTTGATCATCGGCTGGACCGTGACGCCTTGGAAGTGTTCCGCACCGGCTCTCTTCGCCACTGCAGCTTCAATAGCGTGATAAGCGCCTGCAACATCTTCGGCGTCCATCAAATTCAGCCGCACGCCGCCCACATCGGTTTTGTGGGTGATGGTTTCGGAAAACAGCTTCAGAACAACTGGATAGCCGATTTCACCGGCATCCCTGACCGCCTGCTCCTTACTGGTTGCTATGCGGGTTTCCACGATCGGAATGCCGTAAGCCGCCAGCAGCTGCTTGGATTCAAACTCCGTGAGAATCGTGCGACCGGCAGAGCGTGCCGTGTGAATAATCATCTGCGCCAGAGGGCGATCGCAGGCTGTTTCGCCGCACCGCTCCGGCAGCACCGGCGTTTCGTACAGACCGCGCAGGCTGTAGCTGTAGCGCCACATGTAGTTGAAAACGTGGGCGGCTGTGTCGGGGTAGGGGAAGGTGAAGATACCAGCGCGGTTGAGAATCGCCTCACCCGCCGCCACGTCGGCTCCGCCCATCCAGCTGGCCAGCAGCGGCTTGCCGTCAAGTGCCTGCGCCACTGACTTCAGCTGCTCGGCGGTTTGGGTGGGGTCGGTCATCGATTGCGGCGTCAGGATAGCCAGCAAGCCGTCGCTGTTGGGATCTTTGGCCGCGATCTGGAGCGCTTTGGCGTATCGTTCCGGATCGGCATCCCCGAGAATGTCAATCGGGTTGGAGTGACTCCAGTGCGGCGGCAGGAACTCGTTGAGGGCGGCAATGGTTTCTGGCGACAGTTCAGCCAGTTTGCCCTCTTCTGAAATCAGGGCGTCCGTTGCCAGCACCCCGGGCCCGCCGGCATTGGTGAGAATCGTCAGGCGCTTTCCTTTGGGGCGCGGCTGCTTGGCGAGCACTTCCGCCATATTGAACAGGTCGTCAATGGTCTTGACTCGCAGGACGCCGCTGCGCCGGAAGGCGGCTTCCAGCACCTCGTCACTGCCGGCCAGACTGCCGGTGTGGGATGCGGCGGCCTTTGCTGCAGCCTCGGTGCGACCGGCTTTAATGACAATGATCGGTTTAGCCAGTGCGACTTCCCGCGCGGCGGACAGGAAGGAGCGGGCGTTGCCGATCGATTCCATGTAAATGACGATGCTCTGGGTGCGCGGATCGTCGCCGAGGTAATATATCAGGTCGCCCCAGTCCACATCCAGCATTGAGCCGATGGACATGAAGGCGCTGAAGCCGACATTCTCCCGGAAGCTCCAGTCGAGGATGGCGGTGCACAGTGCGCCACTTTGGGAGATGAAGCCGACATTGCCCGGACGCGCCATCGTGCTGGAGAAGGTGGCGTTCAGTCCGGTGGTCGGGCTCATGACGCCCAGGCAGTTGGGGCCAATGATCCGCATTTTCCCCCGCCGCGCTCGCTCTAGGACTTGCCGCTCCAGTTCGATGCCGGCTGCGCCAATTTCTTTGAAGCCGGCTGAGATGATAATGGCGGCTTTCACACCGGCATCGGTGCACTCGCTGATCACACCCGGCACTGTGGGGGCCGGTGTGACGACGACGGCCAGCTCCACTTTTTCGGGCACTTGGGCGATGCTGGGATAGGCTTTGATCCCCAAGATGCTGTTTCGCTTCGGATTGACAGGGAAGACGGTGCCGCCAAACTGACTGCTGATCAGGTTCCACAGGATGGTGCGCCCGACGCTGCCTTCTTTTTCTGTCGCGCCAATCACGGCGACGGTTGCCGGTGAGAAAAATGCGTCAAGGGGCTGGCGCTCGTAGCGCAGAATATCCTGCGGTTTTGGGTAAGTGACCGGTGCGATTATATTTTGCATGGTTTTTTCTTTGCCATTCAATAGGCTTGCGAGTGGGCCGTCATGTTTAAGGGCTAACGAATGACGCCTGCTGGCTGATTTTTGAAAGCTTTTCTTGCAGATAGCGCTGCCAATTTTCCATCCCGGCACCCGTTCGCGCCGAAACTTCAAAAATGGTCGCTTGTGGGGCAACTCGCCGAATGTTACTCAGGGCTTTTTCGCGGTCAAATCCCACGACTTCGGCAATGTCGATTTTACTGACAATTACCGCATCGGCGGTCTTGAACATGGTAGAATATTTCAGGGGTTTGTCTTCTCCTTCCGTAACGGAAAGCAGCACCGCTCGCAAATTTTCCCCCAAATCGTAGGCGGCTGGGCAGACGAGATTGCCGACGTTTTCGATGACGAGGACATCCAGCGCATCCAGGTCGAGCTTCTGGGCAGCCCGGGCCACCATTTCCGCTTCCAGGTGGCAGACGGTGCCGGTGGTGATTTGCACTGCTTCTGCGCCGGCACCCCGCAGGCGCACTGCGTCGTTTTCGGTTTCTAAGTCTCCGACAATTACCCCTATTTTTAAGCGGCTGCCGGTGTCTTTGACTGTCCGTTCCAGAAAGGCGGTTTTCCCAGACCCAGGGGAGGACAGCACGTTCAGCACCAGCAGTCCCTTGGCCATGAAATAGCCCCGGTTGCGCTCGGCGAGCCGGTCATTTTTGTCTAATATCGATTGCACAATCTCCACCGTCTTGTGCCCATTCCCAGTGCTGTGGTGATGGTGGTGGTGCCCGTGTTCGTGCTCGTGCCCGTGCTCGTGCTCGTGCTCGTGCTCGTGAGGGTGCTCGTGCTCGTGCTCGTGGCCGTGGTCGTGAGAGTGGTCGTGGTCGCGATCGTCAGCGCCGGCATGGCTGTGGATGCCAATTTCTCCGACCTTACTGCATCCGCAATCTTTACACATCGTTAAGAAACCTCCAAAGATGTGAGTTCAATCTCTCGCCCACAGCGCACCTCAGAGCTGAGTTCGTGGCATTCCGGGCACTCATAGAACAGGGTATCCGGTTGAAACTCCTGCTTGCAGTTAACGCAGTAACAAATTACCGGTATTTTCTCCACTTCCAGGTTGGCCCCTTCGGCAATTGTCCCCTGCGTCACCACGTCAAAGGCAAATTCCAGCGCTTCGGGAACCACACCCGACTGTTCGCCCACCCGCATTTTCAGCCGGTGGATTTTTTGCGCCCCTTGCCGGCTGGCGTGCTCCAAGGCCATGTTTAAGGTACTTGACATTAAGCTCACTTCGTGCATTGACTGCCCCGCGCTTCTCTGAAATACGCTTAATTAATTATTGATTGAAAGCCGGTTTACCCATAGGGTAACGCGATTTATCTCCTTTATACTGGGCTTTTCTGGAGCAGCCGCTAACTTTTAATAAAATATTAATCAAGCGTAATATCTGGCCCGTTCGGCTCTGGAACGGGCGAGTGGCAGACCGCCACTGGGCAATGGGCATCACGCAAAAGGGCATTGCTTCAGGGCACCTGTTGCGCCGCGACCTCAGTGGCGGATAGGGATTTCCTGATCAGGTAATCAATCTCCTCCAGAGCGTCAGCCATTCCCGTTTCGGCCACAGGCGAGAGTTCCTCTCCCAAATCGAAGTTAACCCCCGGTACTGTTACCAGCCAAGCTTGGGGTGCGTGACCGTACAGATGTCCAGCGAGGGCCAGCAGCGTTCCCGGATCGCTCGCATGCCCCCCAATGCTAGCACCCGCACCGGCAGGTTCCAGGGGAAGCACTCGCACGGATGGGCCATCTTCTTCCCCCCCATCAGCTGGTGGGGGAGCGGCAGGGGTGATACAAGCGTCAACAAAGATGGCCATTTCCGCTTCGGCGAGGGTTTCTGCCAATTCCGGAGTCAGCTGGTGCACAGCCAACGAGTGTACGGAAGGCACTCCCCAAGCTTGCACGGCGCGAGCGACTTGTGGCCCAATGGCGTCATCACTGCGCAGTTCGTTGCCGTAACCGATGACGACGACAGAGTGGCGGAGGGATTGGAGCTTGGCCGTGAGATTGCAATTCATTGTCTTGACAGTTTGGGGTGCTAACAATATTCTAGCGTGACTTCTTTTTGCTTTTGCCGCAAAAAGTTTACTAAATCTTCCACTAAGTTTCGCCGGATGGAAATATTTTTGGGCAGCAGGGGGTTTTGATAGAACTCGTTGATGCTCTGGCCCACCAAAAATAGGATAGAGTCCGCTTGCAGGATTTCCTGCGCCAGCAAAACCGCACCGTTCTTGTCCGCCGGCAGCCGGGAGATATCAAAGTTACAAGCTCGCAGCACCTCCTGGCATTTGGAAATCGTTAGAATCCCTTCTGTGACCAAATCGATTTCGCTCAATCTGCCGATGGGGGGGAGTTCTTTCCGCATGGTGGAGATATCCATTTCTATCGTCTCCCCCAGATAGCTCGCTACAATATTGCCTGTGGTGCCCCCGCACACCACCTTGCGGCCCTCAAAATTTAATAGCCTTTCCACATACATGATGTCCTTGGTTTCGTCAAGGGGAGGGCCGGTGAAAATCATCAAAGGGTTTCGCTGCCTGACGTACACGCCCACAAAGGTGGCGTCATCCCCAATTTTTCCCCGGTAAAGCGAGTGGGTTTCTGCAATCACACTCTGCACAATATTGCGGGCGGTGTGACTCTGCCGGTTTAAAACAGATTCGATGTAGCTGGCAATCTTGTCCCACCCCCAACCGAAATTTAAGGCCACGCCCAGACCGGCATAGAGAACCCCATCACTGACAGCGCCTAGAAAATCACCTTTTTCCAGATACCCCTCCGAAAAGGTAATCTTTTTATCCCAGATATTTTCCGTGCGCGATTCCAGCTTGGCCAGCTTCCCTTTCTTTAAATAGAAAACTGGAGGGTTGTCAAAGTTAATGACCTTAAACTTATTGTTCTCGTGCTTGATTTGGATGATGGTAAATGTGGAGTAGGCAATTTTTCTGACTTGACAGATAGGTAAAGTGCCGATCACCGTCTTGATCACTTCCTGGAGTGGGACATCGGCATTCAACATCGTGATGATAATTTCCGTGGTCAGGGTGGCGAGAATATTGGCTTTCACGCCACTCCCCAAACCGTCCGACAGCACGATGGTGGTTTTCCCCTCTGTTTTGCGGAATTTTACCTTGTCCCCGCAAAGTTCTTCCCCCTTCTTATTTAAACTGAGGTCGAAAATATCGAGAAAATTCTCCGTCGCAACTGCAAGCCTGACATCCTTAAGAACTGTCACTGTCTGCTTCCTCCTCAAACGTCTGCTATGTCCCGCGGGCGCTGCCTAAACAATATCGTGGTCTACCATTTTGATGATTTTTAACAAGCTGACCTTGGTTTCAGCAGTGGTTTCCCCCAGCAAACCGGCAATCTCCTGCACAACTTTCATTTGATTGTCCACCACCTCATTAACTTTGGCCACTGTCTCCGTTTTTAGTTTCATCATTTCTTTCTTTCGCTGCCATTCCTGGGTGACATCAACCATGATACAGGCAATGATATTTTCATCCGGAATCGGAAAAATCACTCTCCTCACATACAAGTTGTGAGCCGGATATTCTTTTTCTTTCCCCCTCACAACCTCATTTTTTTCCCAGACTCTCTTAAAATCTTCTACATCCTCGAAAAGCTGGGCGGCTGGCTGGCCGATGATCTCTTCCGCTTCCACCTGAAACATTTTGCAAAAGGCGGGATTGACCAGCTTTATATTGAAATCCGTATCCAGCACAATCAAGCCATTCGGGTCATACTCCCATAACAGCTGCCACAAATTTCTCTCTCCGGCATCCACCACAATCTTTCTCCTTTTACTGGATATTTGGCAAAATCTCTTGAATGAATTTCTGCTCAATGTTCTCTGGGCTAATCTTGGTAAAGACTTTCTCCTTGAATTTCATCACAATTCCGTCGCTACAGGTATCCAGACAAAAAGAACCCTTGAGCTCAACTTTCTCCTCTAGGTGATATTCGCCGATCATGCTTTGCAGTTTCGGCAAAACTTCATAGACTCCCAGTTGATGGCAAGCCGAACCCATGCACAAATACAAATTCTGTTTGACCATCGGTTACTTCTCCTTTGTGACTTTGCCCTCGTTGCCTTCGTTGCCCTCGTTCCCAGGCACCCTGCGGGAAGCATGCTCGCACCGTGGGGAACGCCTGACAGTCGGCTGTGCGGCACACACCCCCCGTAGGACAGGCATCTTGCCTGTCCTTGAGGGCAGGCGGGACGCCTGCCCTACGGGTTGTGGCCTCCCCTCGTTCCCAGGCTCCGCCTGGGAACGCCGCTCTGTCGGCGGAGCCGACTTTCAAGGGACAAGCAGCATTATTAGCCTAACAGCTTAGCTTGCGGAAGCCATCTCAGAAACCGGGTTTCTTTTGACTTTCCCTCCCACAAATTGGTCTTTCCCGAGAGAGAAACCCGGTTTCTTAACCTCGATTTGTTTGGCCCGAAACCGGATTTCTCTAATCCGCGCTCACTTAATCTCGCCAGACTTCATCGAGAACCGTGCCATCTGCCCCAACCAATTCGATGTGCAGCGGCATTTGGCCGGCAGCGTGAGTTGAGCAGCTGAGGCAGGGGTCAAACGCCCGAATGCCGGCTTCCACCCGGTTTAACATCCCTTCAGGAATCTCATTCCCGTGAATGTAATGCTGGGCAATCTGAGTCACGGTTTTGTTCATCGCCAAATTATTTTGGCCGGTGGCGATAATCAAGTTCACCTTCTTAATCAGGCCATTTTCATCCACCTGATAGTGGTGGAACAGCGTGCCGCGCGGCGCTTCGCTGACGCCGATACCTTCCAGCTGGTTAATACCGGCAGTAGCGCGAGTCCGGGGCGAGACAATATCCGGGTCATTCACCAGCTGCTCAATGTACTCCAGGGCAGCCACAATCTCAATCAGGCGGGCGTAGTGATAGTAAAACGAGGAAGTGGCCACCCCACCGGCCCGGTTGCGGAACTCCAGCAACTCTCTGTCAGCAGCCTCTACCCCCATCTTCGAGCAAATGTTCAGTCTTGCCAGTGGCCCAACCCGATATATCCCGTCCGGATAGCCCAGAGGTTTGTAATAGGGGAACTTCAAATAAGACCACGATTCCACCGCCTCACCGAGAAATTCCTGATAGTCATCCTCGCTGAGGTTGTCAGCCACAATCTTGCCTTCGCTGTCCGTAAAGCGGATGTGACCGCCATAGTGCTCCCAGACGCCATCTTTACCCACTAACCCCATAAACAGGGAGGGGAACTTCCCGAAAACATCCACCTCAGTGCCGAACTGATCCAGCAGGCGCTTGAACAAACCGAGCGCAGTGTTTATCGTAGCAAACGACTCCGGAAGACGTTCCCGTATCCACGTCCGCCCTTCTTCAGACAGGGGGGAGCGCACGCCACCGGGAACTGCCCAAGCGGGGTGAATTTTCTTCGCCCCCAACAATTCTATCACTTTCTGACCGAATTGCCGCAACCGAATCCCACTGCGAGCCAAATCCGGGTCAGCCGCCATCAGCCCGAACACGTTTCGCGTGGCGGGATTGCTATCCCATCCTAGCAGAAAATCAGGGCTGCTGAGGTGGAAGAAACTGAGGGCGTGGGACTGGGTAATCTGCCCAAGGTTCATCATCCGCCGCAGCTTCTCGCCGGCAACAGGAACCTTTACCGCCTGAATTTTATCGCCTGTTTTCGCCGAAGCCAGCAAGTGACTTACCGGACAAATACCGCAGATGCGGGCAGTTATTCCCGACATTTCCCACATGGGCCTTCCCTCGCAGAATTTCTCAAACCCGCGAAATTCTACGACGTGAAAGCGGGCGTTTGACACTTCGCCGGCGTCATCCAGAAACACGGATATTTTGGCGTGCCCCTCAATTCGCGTGACTGGATCGATAACAACTGTTTTAGACATAGAACTCCTCTCTCATTAGTTTAGAACTCTGTAGCGTTCCGCACCAGCGGACGCGCACTACTTATAGGGAATTACTCTCTGCGGAACGCACCCCACTTGCCGGTGCTTGCCTACTTGCCGGTGCGTTCCGCACGAGCGGACGCCCACTAGCATTGAAGGAGTTCCTATGTGCGGAACGCACCCTACGAGAAGTTTAATCAGGACACGGATGTGTTTCCCTGAATTGTGTCAGCGGTTGCTTGGGATTCCACACGCCCAGACCCTCTCGCTTTGCCGCAGCCTCTGCGCTAAGGTAGGAATTTCGCGAGCCCGCACAATTATTTAGATGCTGGCAGTAAATCACCGCTTGTCCTTCTCGAACCATCTGTAAATTGACCGATTTCTTATTGACAAATACCTCACCTACAAGACGCTTGCCGTCGGGGGTAATGCTTCCCGTATCTCTTACCATTATAGCTGTTCCGGGAGGCACTAGCGCTGCTAGCCGGTCTTTTGCCTGCTGGAAAAAAGGCTTTGCGTTCGCCTCGGGCGTGTCGATACAAGCCAGCTGAACCCTGCACTCTTGGGAACTGCCGTTGGAGGGCAGCCGGCACCCAGCCATGCTGACATCCAGGGTGTCGCCGTCTACTATTTTGATAACCGCAGCCGGCAGCAAAGGTTGGGAAGCCTGGGAATTTAAGGCCGGTTGCCCGAAAATTCCACCCAGAAGAATTAGCCCCAGCGCGGCGATGGTGAGTTGAAAAAAATGTTTGCTTCGTTTCACTGACATAACCCTTGTCGCGTTCTGGCAGCGCAGACCCGCGAAGGTCTGCTGATTTGATCTCGGGTGGAATTATACACCAATCCCTGTCCTGCTAGCCAAACTTAATCATTGACCGCCCTTCCATCCGGGGTTTCTCACCCTTGAGCATGGGTTCAACCGCTGCCCAAATCCGGTCAGCCGAAGGCGGACATCCGGGCAAGAAAATATCCACCGGCACGACTTCATGCACCGGCAGCACGCGGTCGAGCAGCGGCGGCACAATGCCCTCTTCCTTCGGCAGTTGGGGGGTCACATCTCCCAGCTCCAGATAGCAGCGCTTCAGAACCGGATCGGCACCTTTCAGCATATTGCGCATCGCCGGCACATTTGCCGTCACAGCGCAATCCCCAAAAGAAACCAGCACCTTGCTGCGCTCCCTCACCTTATGAATCAGTTCCAGATTTTCCTCATTAGCGACAGCACCCTCAACCAGCACCACATCCACGCCTTCGGGGTAAGTTTTCAGATCGCAACCAACCGGACTGTAAACCACCTCAGCATGAGCGGCGAGCTCAAACAGCAACTCATCCAAATCCAGGAACGACATGTGACAGCCAGAGCAGCCGCCCAGCCAAACCGTGGCAAGCTTTACTTTGTCCATTGCTTCTTCTCCCGTGCGGTGACAATAAATTCCAATTTGGAGCGGTCGTGAACCATTTCCGCCACCGTAGAACCCTTGCGGAAAATCGCGCCGGTGGGACAAGCCTCCACGCACTTGCCGCAACTCGTACAGGCGTCCACCGCACCCCAAGGCTGGTTCAGGCCCGAAGTCACCTTAGCTGCAGCGCCGCGATAGGAAATATCCCAGACGTGAGCCCCTTCAATTTCATCACAAACCCGCACGCACCGCGTGCACAGAACGCAGCGGTTGTGGTCAATCCCAAAACGCTCGTGAGAAATATCCACATCCCGTTCTGGAAAGCGGTACGGGAAGCGGGAGTGATCCATCCCCACCTCAACAGCCAAATCTTGCAATTCGCAATTCTCATTCGCCACGCACACCGCGCAGACGTGATTGCCTTCCGCAAAAAGCAACTCCACAGTCATCTTGCGGTATTCCTTCAGCTGCTCGGTATTCGTGCGGATTTTCATCCCCTCCACAACCTGAGTCGTGCAAGCAGTCATCAGCTTATTGCTGCCTTCCACTTCCACCAGGCACAACCGGCAAGCCCCCACATCCGTAACCCCTTCCAAATGGCACAGCGTCGGAATGCGAATCCCATTCTCTTGCGCCGCCTTCAGCAACGTCGCCCCTTCCTCAATCGCGACATCCACACCATCAATTGTTAGCGTCTTTACAGACATAATCCCTCTCCTTTCCTCTTCTGTGCGCCCTTGGCGTCCTTGGCGTTCGTGCGGTTCATATCCACAACCTAACTCCTCACCGCCACCGGCACCTCAACTGCAGCACCCTTCCCGTTGTGACTGCTGTGAATCAGAGCCAAATACTCATCCCGGAAATAGCGCAGAGTGCTGAGCACCGGATTCGGTGCCGTCTGTCCCAAACCGCACAAGCTAGTCGCCTTCACCATCCCGCACAGCAGTTCCAACTTGTCCAAATCCCCCACAGTCGCCTGTCCGTTGAGGATTTTTGTGAGCGCCTGGTACATCTGCACCGTGCCGGCGCGACAGGGGATGCACTTCCCGCAAGTTTCGCCCCGGCAGAACTCCATATAGAAGTGAGAGATTTCCACCATGCTGGTGTCCTGACCCATCACCACCATGCCCCCTGACCCCATCATAGAGCCGAGTTTAATCAGGGATTCGTAGTCCACCGGCGTGTCCAGCAGGGAAGCGGGGATGCAGCCGCCAGATGGTCCGCCGGTTTGCACGGCTTTGACTTCGCCGTCGGGGACGCCGCCGCCCATTTCTTCGACAATCTCGCGCAGGGTGATGCCCATCGGCACTTCGATCAGTCCGTTGTTGCGGATTTTGCCGGTGAGGGCGAACACTTTGGTGCCCTTGCTCTTTTCGGTGCCGATGCTGGCGTACCACTCGGCACCCTCGCGAATGATGGCGGCGATGTTGGCGAAGGTTTCGACGTTATTGATTAAGGTGGGCCTGTCCCACAAGCCTGACACTGCTGGGTAAGGGGGGCGGGGGTTGGGCATGCCGCGCTTGCCCTCAATGGACTCGATGAGGGCGGTTTCTTCGCCGCAGACGAAGGCACCGGCACCGATGCGGATGTCTATTTTGAAGTCAAAGGAGGAGTCGAAGATTTGACTGCCGAGGATGCCGTATCTTTTGGCTTGCTTGATGGCGATTTGCAGCCGGTCGATGGCCAGGGGGTATTCGGCGCGGACGTAGATGAAGCCTTCTGAGGCTCCCACTGCGTAAGCGGCGATTGCCATGCCTTCCAGGACGCGATGGGGATCGCTTTCGAGTACGGAGCGATCCATGAAGGCACCGGGATCGCCTTCGTCGGCGTTGCAGATCACGTATTTCTGCCCTGCCGGCATTTTGGCCACGGTCGCCCACTTCAAGCCGGTGGGGTAGCCGCCGCCGCCGCGCCCCCGCAATCCGCTCTTGGTGATTTCTTCGACCACCTCAGCTGGGGTCATGTCGTGGATGATTTTGTAGAGTGACTCGTAGCCGCCCTGGGCGATGTACTCTTCTATGCGTTCAGGGTCTATTTTGCCGCTGGTTTCGCGGACAATCCGCATTTGACGGGCAAAAAATGGGTGTTTGGGATCGCCTTCGATGGCGGTGGCGGTGCCGCCGTTGAGCGCTTCTATAATAGAGGCGGCTTGGTCAACCGTGACTTCCTCGTAGAGTGTTTCTTGCGGCTCGACTTGCACCAGGGGTCCGCGACCGCAGAAGCCCATGCAGCCGACGCCGACAACTTGCACGCGCTCGCCCAAACCGGCAGTTTTTACGGCTGCTTCGAGATTTTTCTTGATGCCGAGGGAGTTGGCGGCTTGGCAGCCGGTGGACGTGCAGCAGTGGACGCGGATTGGCTTGTGGGCTTGGCGCTCTTTTTGGCCAATTTGCCGCAATTCTGTTAAATCCATAGTGTTTTTTCCTCTGTCTCCGTAGCGGGGGCGGGTTTATTGGTACTGTTCGCGCTCGCCGGAAATACCTTGGGTGAGCCCGCGCCTACAAGGTTGCTTCCTGAGGGCTGTTGAGCCATGCTTGGACTTTTTCAATGGCTTGTTCTGGCGTCACTTTGGCCGCTACCGTGCCGTCGAACACGACTGCCGGCGCGATGCCGCACGCGCCAATACACCGCGCCGTCATCACTGACAGCTGTCCGTCTGGCGTTGTCTCGCCTTGCTGGATGCCGGTGTGCTTCTCCAGCGCCGAGAGCACTTCGCCGCTGCCTTTGACGTAGCACGCGGTGCCCAGGCACACCACGCAGGTGTGAGCCCCACCCGGTTTTAGGGAGAAGAGGTGGTAAAACGTGGCGACGCCATACACCCGCGACAGCGGCAGTTTCAGACCTCGCGCGATATAAATCAGTACGTCTTCTTCCAAGAAGCCAAAGGCTTCCTGCGCCTTGTGCAGCACTTCAATCAGCGCATCTGGGCGGTACTGGTTGCGCTTCATTGTCATGTCCAGCACTCTGAAGCGTTTGTCGCCGCTCTGATGTCCTTTCGCGGCTTCTTTTGTTCCTTTCTGTTTTTGTTCGACTGCCGGCTTAGCAGTGGAAGTTTCCATGTCTCTCATCCTTCCTGTTCTAGCAAAACAGCTGTGCGCCTTACCTCTCGCGCCGCCCGTCGCCGGGGCTTTCTTTGAACCGGTCGCCCAGTCAATTGGGGTGGGTTGAATTCGATATTTCCCCCCTAAAATTTCCCCCGCCTAACTTTTTTCAAGGGCTTGAACCTTCTCTGAAACTAGCCCCATTTGGCTGAGCGGTCGTTCCTCGCTATCTTCTGGCTTGTTCTAGGTTAAATGGCGCTGCCTTATCTGGCTCTTCCCTCTCTACCCGTTGATTAATATAACGTATTTTCGACAAAATGTAAATTCTCGTCCCGGCTGCATTCCCCGGCTGTTAAAACAACCCCCTTGTTGTCAAACCGTCGCCCGAGACAGTCAGACAAAAAACACCTGGCAGATGGCTGCCTTGCGTGTTAATCGCCCCTCACCTCAAACCACCAGTAACGAACTGAGCGGACACCGCCATATTTTCGTTAAAGGGCTGAGTCTGGCCCGCACCGGCTTGCAGGCGTGCTGAGATAATTGCCTATATCAGACTAATACAGAAACCTTCCGGTTTGTCAATCCTGGATGCCAAAGCGTTACAGAACTTAAAACAACGCAGAGGTTGCTTAAGCAAGGGCGGCGGACTGCAGAAAATGTCACTACAGTCTGTATTTTAAGATGCCAACGTCCTATTTTCTTAAAAACTTTTTTCCTAATAATATTTTAACATTTTGCCCGTCAGACGCCGGTACCAAAAATGGGCGGGGAAAATGAAGAACCCGGCACCCCAACCCCCTGCCCCGTCCACGGGGAGGGGGAGAAGAAGAGTTAGCCCCCTCTCCCGAAAGCCCCCAACTCCTCTAGGGCGGCCAGCGCCCCCTCTCCTGCAAGGGAAGCGGGTTGGGGCCTTAGGGCGTCTGCGACAGTGAGCCGGATTTGATATGAAACGGGAAAAGGGAGAAGAGAGTGTTCTGTTTCTCTTCTCCCTTCTCCCTTGTGAGGCGCATCCCATTTTTGTAATCCCCCTCACCCCCAACCCCTCTCCCACAAGGGGAGAGGGGTGCCTTGGGGGGTGAGGGCCCCCCTCTCCCTTCATGGGAGAGGGGGGTTAGGGGGGTGAGGGTGACAGTCTTTGCTTGCTTCGGGATGCTCCCCCCTTGTGAGGCGCACCGGCACTTCCCCTACAGCCGGTGTTCTATAAGTGTGCGGTTGCGGGTGATGCGTGCCGGCTTTGGGTCAAACGATATTAATCTGCCTAAACGTCGTAAATCCGAGCCTCCAGGGCGTCCGGACGCTCCTCGCAGTAGAGATCGAAATTGGTTTTGGGCTGGTTGGCTCGCTGGTGAGCGGCTTCAGCAAGCAACTCTTCTACCACATCCCAAGCAGCTGCTGCTTCCGGAGACACCACGCCTCTGGTTTCAGTGACCAAGCGTGCGTGCTCGCGAGCTTCTTCGATTCGCTCCTCCAGAGTCGGGATCACTCCCCGGCTTGATGGCTGGGACTTTTTCGGGAGACTGATATCGAATCTCTGGCGAGAGCCTTGCCTAACTTTGACCATATTATTTCCTCCAAGAGCTGTGCCGCTGGGAGAGTCTGACCATATTTCCCAGCCGCGCTCCGCTTTGATACTTTTTCAATCTATACTTTTTCTCCCTCGCTTGACTGGTTCGGATAGCCGAATCAAACAGAATTTTGAATTTCTACACAAAGCTACACATTCCCCGGGCTCTGGTGGGGGAGCTTTTCAGCAAATGCGCGGAAGCTGTTCGCCGCTCAGCATGTCAACGATGCGACCGGCACCAATAAAGCTCCGCAAATTCACGATCCCGCTGCCGGTGCCGGTGACGCTGCCGATCGTGCTGGCGTCGGTGCCGGCGGGGTGCGATCGCATGATCTCCAGCGCCCTCTGGGCAAAAGCCGGCGGCACAAAGGCCACAAACCGGCCTTCATTCGCCACATACAGGGGATCGAACCCCAGAATCTCGCACGCGCCCCGCACGTCTTCCCGCACGGGGATCGCACTTTCCTCAATCTGGATGCTGACACCGGCACCAGTGGCAATCTCGTTGAGGGCGCTCGCCAAACCGCCGCGCGTCAGATCCCGCATGCAGTGGATTTCCACACCGGCATCGAGGAGCTCCAGCACCAAACTCGCCACCGGCGCTGAATCGCTCTCGATCGCCGTCTCGAACTCCAACCCCTCTCTCACAGCCATAATCGCGATCCCGTGACGCCCAATGTCCCCACTGAGCAGCAGCACGTCCCCTGGACGCACGCTTTGGGGCGCGATGGTCTGGGAGTGCTCGATTATACCCACACCGGCAGTGCTGATGAAAATGCCGTCGCCCTTGCCTTTGTCCACCACTTTGGTGTCGCCGGTAACAATTCGCACACCGGCGCTCTCCGCTGCTCGCTGCATGGACTGCACGACGCGCCAGAGGGTTTCCATTGGCAGCCCCTCTTCCAGGATGAAGCCGGCGCTCAGGTAAAGGGGGCGAGCCCCGCTCATGGCCAGGTCGTTTACTGTACCGTGGACGGCCAGGGAGCCGATGTCGCCGCCGGGGAAGAACAGGGGGCGGATCACGTAGGAATCGGTGGTGAAGGCAATTTTGCCTGCCGGCAGAGTCAGCGCCACCGAGTCGTGCGGGACAGCGCCCGGCTTGCCAAATGCCGGCAGAAACATTTTTTCAATCAGCTGGTTCATCAACTTCCCGCCGCCTCCGTGCGCCAGCAGGACGTTGGGATACTGCTGAATTGGGATGGGACAGGACAGGGTAAAGTCTGCGATGTTTTCCATTGTTGGCGATCCCCTGGTTGTGGGGCGGACAGCTCTCAGATCGGATGATATTGACATTTTGCAGCAAAATATCTGATAATACCCACATTCCAAGGCGGCTCCCCCGATGCTTCTCCTGAGCGGGGCGCTGACAGGCGTGCCGTGTGAATTTTGTTTCCCGCCCCCGTGAAGGAGCGCCAAGGGAAGAAAAGGTAAAGGATTTCACAAAGGGTTTATAATTGCTGTGGCGTTGGGTAAAATTATCAGTGTAGCTTGTCCATGCTCTTTCCAACTTATCAATTTTTGGTGTTTTTCCTGATTGTTTTCAGCGCCGCCATGTTTTTGAAACAAAAGGTGACGCTCTACAAGGGGTTTTTGCTGGCAGCGAGCCTAGTTTTCTATTCCTTTTGGAGCCCGACTTTTCTGGGATTGCTGCTGGCGGACACTGCCCTCAATTATGTGGCGCTGCGGGCCATATCAGGTTTGAGCCAAGGGAAGAACAGAAAAAGGATATTATTTGCCGGTGTGGCGTTTAACATTCTTTACTTGGGCCTGTTCAAATATTACAACTTTTTTGTAGATTCTCTCTTCTCCCTGCTGAACTCGCTCAATATACAAGCCAGCTTCCAAGTCCTGCAAATTCTTGCGCCGGCGGGCGTTTCATTCTATACCTTCAGAATGATCTCCCACTTAGCAGACCTCTATAACAATAAAATTTCCTGCCCGAGTTTTTTGGATTATGCCGTCTACATAACCTATTTCCCCCAAATTGCTTCTGGCCCAATAGCCAGGGCCAAAGACTTCTACACTCAGCTGAATAGCCCTACTAAATATGACTATCATACAGGAGAGGTCATCACCCTGATCCTGTCGGGACTGTTCAAAAAATACACCTTGTCCAGTTTTCTCTTTGACTTCACTCAATTACCCTTCAGTTTGCCCCAGCAATACAGCCGCACCGATCTGCTGCTGGCGTCACTCTCCTATTCCTGCTTGATTTATGCAGATTTTAGCGGCTATTCAGATTTGGCTAATGGAATTTCAGGTTTGCTCGGGTTCAAACCTATCCAAAATTTTAATATGCCTTATCAGGCGCTAAGTTTGCAAGAGTTTTGGAAGCGATGGCATATCAGTCTCTCGGAATGGTTGAGAGATTATCTGTACATCCCTTTGGGGGGGAACAGAGCGGGAAAATTGAGAAAGTATATAAATTTACTTTTGACCATGCTGATAGGTGGCTTCTGGCACGGTGCCGGTGTTAATTTTCTTGTGTGGGGCGGGCTGCACGGCTTAGGATTAGTGGCCAACCATCTTTTTCAAGATGTAACCAAATCCATTCGGCTGAAACCGGGCTTTTTTGTAGGAGCTGCCCTCAAATCATCTAGCTGGTTGCTCACCTTTACCTTTGTCACCTTTAGCTGGATTTTTTTCAATACTAAAACTTGGGATAGCGCCGCAACGTTCATCGGCGGTATGGTCGCCGGCAGCGAAGTCCAGACCGTCCAATTCAATTTTTGGCAACTGTACGCGGTGCTGGCCACTCTCATGGCTGTGAACTTTTATGGGGACACATTTAGTAAACTGTTCTGTCGCCTCTTCTCAGTTAAGAATTTGTTATGGAGAGTGACATTTGTTTCCGCGCTCCTGTATACTATCCTCATGCTGGGGCCGAGTACCGTACCCCCGTTTATCTACTTTAACTTCTGAAAGCCATTGAAAGCCATGAGAGATCGCGAATTTCTTCTTATCGCTGTTTTAGTGACGCTGGGGTTGATATCTTTCAATTTTCCTATATTCCTCAAAAACTTGGCCTCAAGTCAGTTCGCCACCCCCCCAATTAAAGAGGCAGCCCAGAAAGTTAAGCTGGAGGGGTTCCGAAAAAGCGAACAAGAGTTTTGGAGCGGCCTTAAAACTGTTAACTTTGACAGGGACGAGGAAGAGCCAGAACCTGATGCGGGAGAAAAAAAGCCGGAGAGCCAGCCTGAAAAGCGACCGAGCCCACCTAAACCAACTGAAAACAAAAAGCCCCAACCGGCGAAAGGCAATGCCAAAGCGGAGAAACCTTATTCTCGCTTTTTATTTGTGGGAGATTCTATCATGTTTGACCTGGCTGCCGCAGTCCAGTACAGCCTGCAAAAATCCTATAACATCACTCAGACCAAATTGGCTTACAAAGTATCTACAGGATTGAATCGCACAGATTATTACGACTGGTATGCGAGAACCGGCAAACTTCTCAAATCTTACAAGCCAGATGTGCTTGTGGTTATGTTTGGCGGGAATGACAACCAAGACATCAGAGATTTTCAGGGCAAATACCGAGTTATCCTTACAGACGACTGGAAAAAGGCTTATCGAGAAAGAGTGGACAAATATGCCAAATTAGTCTCCGCATCGCCCTCAATCAGAAAAGTCTATTTTGTCGGGCACCCCAAAACGAGCAATGTTCGCTATTACCGATTTTTTAATGCCATCAACCAGATTTACAGAGATGTCGCTAAATCTTACCCTAAAGTAGAATTTGTTGACGCTTGGGATGCCTTCTCGGTGGGAGGTAAATACGCTCCCATTGTCGCGGATAAATCAGGGTATAGGGGATATGCGAGGGGCAGTGATGGCGTACACTTTACCGGTCACGGGGCGCGAATAATGAGCGATTTAGTTCTTGATAAGATGGGTCGAGATAAAGTTTTAAAAGCGCCAAGCAAACCTTCTAAAAAGTAAGAATCTGCCCTGTCTGTAACCCCTTTCCCCTCGTTCCCAGGCAGAGCCTGGGAACGCCCCTTTGGAGGCTCTGCCTCCCGGGGTGGCAACTTGGGTTATAATTAACTTTCTCCTACCAGGTGAACCCAAGAAAAAGTCGAGCGTACGGCTTGAAAGAGCCGCCTATCTGCTGTGCAAAATTCCGCTGACAGCTGTTCAGCTAAAGCCAGATAGTGAGCGTCATAAGTGGCTGGCAGTCTCAAGGTAGCCGCCATATTCAAGGCGTGCCGGTGCAAGCCGGCATCCCCGTAGAGCCTGACATTCAGATTAAAAGCGGCCTCCAGAGCTTGAGATGCCCGTTCTGGGAGAAGTTGCCCCGCTTGGCTCATGCGATGGAGAGCGTTGCTGACCTCGTAGTAGATCAGCGTTGGTGCGACAATTGTGCGCCCTGAATCTTGCCACTGAATCCACAATTCTCTGTAGGGAGACTCAGGCGGCTCCCTGGACACCAGACGCACGACAAAGTTGGCATCAACACAAATTACGCTTGCGGTCATTTCACGTCCTCCTGCGCAGAGCAAGCCTGCATGAGTTCTTCAGTTCGTTCCTCCCGCATTTGGTGGATAATGTCATCAATGGGTGAGTCGAAGGGCTTCTCGGCACGGTCAGCTCGAATCTGGGCTTGTAACTCGTCGATCTGTTTGAGGGTTTCTCGCCAGTTGGTCTTGCGGTACAGCCTTTCGTCGAGCAGGGCGCGTTCTTCTGGAGAGAGGGAGAGGATAACTTGCACTAGCGATTCCACCAGGGGTCTGTTCATGGCTGCTGTTAGAGTTGAGATACAGGGAGTCTATTACAGCTTATTATACAGATAATTTAAACCGCAGGCAAACGGCGACACTCGCAGATAAAATTCCCCCCTATCTGCGCTCATCTGCGTACCCTGCGGGAAGCCCTTCGGGCTACATCTGCGGTTAAAATAAACCGGCCTATCGGCTGCCGGCTCAAGCGGTTTGCTGCCGGTATCTGTAATAGGCAGCACAAGCACCCTCTGAGGAAACCATCGGAGCTCCGAGGGGGTGTTCCGGGGTGCACCGGCTGCCAAAAGCGGGACATTCGTGGGGTTTTTTCACCCCCTGCAAAATCAGCCCGCTGACGCACTCCGGGGATTCCGCGCTGCGCACTCCGCTGAGATCGAACCGGCGCAAGGCGTCAAATTCCGCGTATTTCTCCCGCAACCCCAAGCCGCTTTGAGAAATCTCGCCAATCCCCCGCCACTGGCGCGGCACAATCTCGAATATTTCCTGAATCAGCTTTTGTGCCGGCTCGTTGCCAAGTCTGCGCACAGACCGGCTGTACTGGTTTTCCACTTCCGCCCGCCCTTCTTGCAGCTGCTTGACGCACATATAAATGCCTTGCAAAATATCCACCGGCTCAAACCCCGTCACCACAATCGGGATGCGGTACTTAGCGGCGATCGGCTCGTATTCGGTATAGCCCATCACGGTACAGACGTGACCGGCAGCCAAAAACCCCTGAACGCGGCAAGCGGGCGAAGAGAGAAGGGCGTCCATTGCCGGTGGCACGAGCACGTGAGACACCAGCAGGGAGAAGTTTTTCACCCCTTGCTGGTGCGCCTGGTGGACAGCCATCGCGGTTGCCGGTGCCGTAGTTTCAAACCCCACGGCAAAAAACACTACTTCTTTAGCGGGATTCGAGCTGGCGATTTTCACGGCATCCACCGGCGAGTAGACGATGCGGACATCCCCGCCCTTCGCTTTAACCGCCAGCAGGTCTTTTTCCGTCCCCGGCACCCGCAGCATGTCGCCAAAGGAGCAAAAGATCACCTCGGGGCGACCGGCGAGCTCCACCGCTCGGTCGATCAGCTCCACCGGCGTCACACACACGGGGCACCCCGGGCCGTGGATCAGGGTGATAGTATCGGGCAGCAGCTCGTCCACCCCGAATTTCACGATAGAATGGGTTTGCCCGCCGCAGATTTCCATGATTGTCCAGGGCTGGGTTGCCAGCTCGGCGATCGCTCGCCCATAGCGCTGCGCCGTTTCAGCGTCGCGGTACTCATCAATAAACTTCATCAGCCTGCTCAGAAAAGGTCTAACTTTTGTTATCTGCAATACAGCTCCCCCCTTTAATTATATACTAAACTTTCCTGAAATAGTTAAATTCAATGCTCGGATATCCCGCCTCAAACATAGCAATAGCCGGCCATTCAAACAACCTCTATATTGCTTTAGTCCGCTTTCCGCCTGCGTTTGTGTCAGGCTGCCACCCCTTGTAAAGAAATGTAAAGAAATATAAAAATAAGCCAAAAATCCTGCAACTGCTCCTCTAGGCTGCGTAGAATAGAAGTGGCACAGGAGGAAAAGAGAGCTGTGCCCTAAATAAGGGGACATAAAGAACAATGCAAGAACATTGGCAAGATTTTGTTAGCGGTAAATGGATGGAAGCGATCGACGTGCGGGATTTCATCCAAAAGAACTGCACCCCCTATGAAGGCGACGAATTGTTTTTGGCTGCCCCGACGGAGCGGACACAAACGCTCTGGGATAAAGTGAAATTTTTGATGCAGCAAGAGCGGGAAAAAGGGGTATTGGATACCGACACCACAATTGTATCAACCATCACATCCCACGGTCCCGGTTACATTGCGCCCGAGTTAGAGCAGATCGTTGGGCTGCAAACAGACAAGCCGCTGAAGCGAGCCATCATGCCTTTGGGCGGTATCCGCGTGGTGAAAAGCTCGCTGGAAGCTTATGGCTACAAACTCGACCCGCAAACGGAAGAGATATTTACCAAGTACCGCAAAACCCACAACGAAGGAGTTTTCGACGGCTACACGCGCCCGATGAGAAAAGCGCGGCATTCGGGGATCGTCACCGGCTTGCCAGACGCCTACGGTCGGGGACGGATTATCGGCGACTACCGGCGAGTGGCTTTATATGGCGCTGACCGGCTGGTGACCGACAAGAAACAGCAGCTGGAATCGCTGGAAGTCGAAGAAATGACCGAGGCGGTTATCCAGCAGCGGGAGGAAATATGCGAGCAAATTCGCGCCCTGAAAGAACTCAAAGAAATGGCAGCCGGCTACGGATGTGATATCAGCCAGCCGGCAGCAAATGCCAGAGAAGCAGTACAGTGGACTTACTTCGGTTACCTGGGCGCAGTCAAAGAGCAGAACGGTGCCGCCATGTCCCTGGGGCGGGTTTCCACCTTCCTGGATATCTATTTCGAGCGCGACCTGAAAAACGGCACCCTGACAGAATCCGGGGCGCAGGAGATTCTCGACCATTTTGTGATGAAGCTGCGCATGGTGCGCTTCTTGCGGACGCCGGACTATAACGAGCTGTTTTCAGGAGATCCCACCTGGGTGACAGAAGCGATTGGCGGCATGACAGAAGATGGGAAAGCGCTAGTTACCAAGACGAGCTTCCGCTTCTTGCACACGCTGTACAACCTCGGGCCGGCACCCGAACCGAATTTAACCGTATTGTGGGATGAAAACTTGCCGGCTGCCTTCAAGCGTTTCTGCGCCAAAGTTTCAGCTGACACCAGCTCGATTCAGTACCAAAACGACGACTTATTGAGGCGCTACTACGGCGATGACTACGGGATCGCTTGCTGCGTCTCCGCCATGCGAATTGGCAAGCAGATGCAATTTTTTGGTGCCCGCGCCAACCTAGCCAAAGCACTGCTGTATGCCATTAATGGCGGGAAAGATGAAAAATCGGGCGAACAGATTGGGCCGGCCTTCGCGCCGGTGGCGTCGGAATACCTGGATTATGACGAGGTGAAGGCTAAATTTGACCGGCTGCTGGACTGGCTTGCCAACCTGTATGTCAGCACGCTGAATGTCATCCACTACATGCACGACAAATACTGCTACGAACGCCTGGAATTTGCCTTGCACGACCGGGATATCTTGCGGACAATGGCGTGCGGAATTGCCGGCCTGTCCGTGGTGGCGGACGCCCTGTCAGCGATCAAGTATGCGAAAGTCAAGGTGATTCGCAACGAGAGCGGGCTGGCGGTTGACTATCAAGTCGAAGGCGACTATCCCAAGTACGGGAATAATGATGACCGGGTTGACAGCATCGCCAGCGATGTGGTAGAAGATTTCATGAACAAACTCCGCCGGCAAAAGACGTACCGCAACGCGGTGGCAACCCAGTCGGTACTCACGATCACTTCCAACGTCGTGTATGGTAAGAAAACCGGCAGCACCCCAGACGGGCGCAAAGCCGGCGAACCCTTTGCGCCGGGGGCGAACCCCATGCACGGACGGGATACCAAGGGCGCGATTGCATCCCTCGCCTCAGTGGCCAAAATCCCTTACGAACACGCCCAGGATGGGATTTCTTACACATTCTCTATCGTGCCGCAGGCGCTGGGCAAAACAGAGGAGGACAAACTCAAAAATCTGGTGGGGATACTCGACGGTTATTTCCACGAGGGCGGGCATCACATGAACGTCAACGTCCTCAATCGCGAAACGCTTTTAGAAGCGATGGAGCATCCTGAGAAATATCCCCAGCTGACTGTGCGGGTCTCTGGCTATGCCGTTAACTTCATCAAGCTGACGCGAGAGCAGCAGCTGGATGTCATTAAACGGACCTTCCACGAGCGGCTGTAGCGGTTAGTATAGTAAGGTGGGCAATCGGGCTTGGCTTTGCCCACCTTAGAGCTCATTTATAAATAAAAAATGAAGCCACAAGAAACCGGGTTTCTTGTACTGGGTCAGCAGGAAAACTGAGCTTTCCTACAGAAGAAACCCGGTTTCTGGCCCCCGTTACCTCCCCCCACACAGCAATTCCACTTACAGGTAAGCAGGAGAATTTTTCATGTTAACTGGCTCTCCTCTCTCCCAGTCCGATCGGGCGCTGCTAGAGCGCTGCGCGACCTCACAACCTTGCGTTCAAGCTAGCAAGGTTTTTGGAAAAATTCACTCCATAGAAACCTGCGGAACAGTAGACGGGCCAGGTCTGCGATTTGTAATCTTCACTCAGGGCTGTCCCCTGCACTGCCTCTACTGCCACAATCCCGATTCCCGCAATTGCGCAGAGGGGAACGAGGTTACAGCTGACGAGCTGGTTGAGGAAATTCAGAAGTATCGCTCCTATATGCGCTTCTCCGGCGGGGGCGTCACAGTCAGCGGCGGTGAGCCTTTGAGACAGCCTGAATTTGTCAGGGAAATCTTCAAGCGCTGCAAAGAACTCGGTATCCACACGGCACTCGACACTTCTGGCTTCGCCCGGTTGCATCTGGCGAAAGATGTGCTAGAATATGTAGATTTGGTGCTGCTGGATATTAAGTCTTTCGCGCCGGCAACCTACTTAAAGGTCACGGGCGTTGCTCTGGAACCCACGGTCAAGTTCGCCCAGTACCTGAGTGAAATTAACAAGCCGGCGTGGGTTCGGTTTGTATTGGTTCCTGGCCTAACGGACGCCCCGCAGAACGTTGAGGGTCTGGCCCAATTTGTTGCCGGTTTGCGCAATGTAGAAAAAGTTGAAGTGCTGCCCTTTCACAAAATGGGCGAATACAAGTGGGATATGCTAGGATATGATTATCAACTCAAAGATACAGAGCCGCCCTCGCCAGAATTAGTGCGTCAAACCGCAGACATTTTTAGACGCTACGGGCTTAAAGTCCAGTGAAGCTTCGGTCGCTGTTGCAGAGATGGGATTTATACCAATAGACCGCTCAGTAATGGACACGCTTGATCGGAGGGAACGCCTGTCCTACGAAGTATAGGCGTAGGGCAGGCGAGACGCCTGCCCTCAAGGTCTAAGTTCCCGGAGCGAGCCCAACCTCTCCCGCACCCCCACTTAGCAGCAGTGCGCACAAGGCCAGATGAGTTCGCTTTCTAGTCCAGCCGGGTGCCTTCCGCATTCAGAAGAGCGCACCTGCGATCTGCAGCCAATATTAGGAATTGTTAAAATAAGGAGTGAGCGCTCGCAGGAAATGACACAAAGCAAAAAATTTGGCTACAATGAGAGTGAAGAAGAAAAGTCGGGAGCACCCAAATGATGCAAATCGACCGGCGATTGTAGACGCCCTTGGCGGCTTCCCGCAGGGTAACTCACTGCGACAGACAAAACCCGCAAGGCAAGGGTTTCAATAGTCCTCTGCCCCACTGCGATGGCCGGCTAAATTCCCTGGGTTTTTCAGTAATTAGCAAGCTGGAGAACAGCAATCAGGGGCGTATGAAGGGTTATTAACAGCAGGCTCTGTTCTCACAGGTTTTATTGAGTTTACCGTAAAGAAACAATGATGATAGTTACCAATCTCCAAGAACTGGAAGCGCTGATTCAGCGAGTCAAGGCGGCTCAAGCCAAATATGCCACCTACACCCAAGAACAGGTGGATGTCATCTTCAAAAAAGCCGCTCTGGCAGCGAACGCCGCCCGCATCCCACTGGCCAAGATGGCCGTAGAAGAAACCGGCATGGGCGTTGTGGAAGACAAGGTGATTAAAAACCACTTCGCCTCGGAATACATCTACAACAAATACAAGCACGACAAGACCTGCGGCGTCATCGAAGAAGACAAATCCTTCGGCTTCCAGAAAATTGCCGAGCCGGTGGGTATTCTGGCGGGGATTGTGCCGACAACCAACCCCACTTCGACGACGATATTCAAAGCTCTGATCGCGCTGAAAACCCGGAATGGGATTATCTTCTCCCCCCACCCCCGGGCGAAAGGCAGCACCATTGAAGCGGCGAAAATTGTCCTGAAAGCGGCTGTGGAAGCCGGCGCACCGGCAGACATCATCGGCTGGATTGACGAACCCACCGTACCGCTGTCTCAAGCTCTGATGCAGCATCCTGACATCAAGCTGATTCTGGCAACCGGCGGTCCGGGAATGGTGAAAGCCGCCTACTCATCGGGACACCCCTCCCTAGGTGTGGGAGCAGGCAACACCCCCGCCGTGATTGATTCGAGCGCTCACATCAAAATGGCGGTTTCTTCCATCCTGCTCAGCAAGACTTTCGACAACGGCATGATCTGCGCTTCCGAGCAGTCTGTGATCGTCGTCGATGATGTGTACGAGACAGTTAAGGAAGAGTTTATAGAACGGGGGGCATACTTCCTGACGCCCGAAGACAAAGAAAAGCTGGGGAGCAAGATTATCGTCAGCGGACGCCTGAATGCTGAGATAGTTGGGCAGACGGTGGAAAAGCTGGCTCAGCTGGCGGGAATTTCAGTGCCGGCGAACACCCGAGTCCTGATAGGGGAAGTGGAAGAAATCGGTGCCGGTGAGGCGTTCTCCCACGAAAAACTGTCGCCTATTTTGGCAATGTACCGGGCGAAAAACTTCCACGATGCTACAGACAAAGCCGCTCAACTGGTTAACTTTGGGGGTCACGGTCACACCTCAGTCCTCTATACCGCACCGTCGAACACCGAACACATCAAATACTTTGAATCCAAAGTAGAAACGTCGCGGGTGCTGATTAACACGCCTTCGTCTCAAGGTGCCATTGGCGACCTCTATAACTTCCGGCTCGATCCGTCTCTGACTCTCGGTTGCGGCAGCTGGGGAGACAACTCCGTCTCGGAAAACGTCGGCCCCCACCACCTGCTGAACATTAAAACCGTCAGCGAACGGCGGGAAAATATGCTCTGGTTCCGCATCCCGCCGAAAGTCTACTTCAAGTACGGCTGCTTGCCGGTGGCGCTGCGGGATCTGGAGGGGAAGAAGCGGGCATTTGTGATTACGGACAAGCCGCTCTTTGACTTGGGGGTAACGGAGAAAGTTACCGGCGTTTTGGATGAAATTGGCATCAAGAGCCAAGTCTTTTATGAGGTAGAGCCCGACCCGTCGCTGACGACCGTTAATAAAGGGCTCGCGGCGATGAACGCCTTCAAACCCGACGCGATTATCGCCATTGGTGGCGGTTCGCCGATGGATGCCGCCAAAGTGATGTGGCTGATGTACGAGCATCCAGATATCGAGTTTGAAGGGCTGGCGATGCGGTTCATGGACATCCGCAAGCGCGTGTATGAATTGCCTCCTTTGGGTGCGAAAGCAATGATGGTCGCGATTCCCACAACATCGGGAACCGGCTCGGAAGTGACGCCGTTTGCTGTGGTGACAGACGACCGCACGGGGATCAAATACCCCTTGGCAGATTACGCGCTGACGCCGAATATGGCCATTGTCGATCCGGAGTTAGTGCTCAATATGCCCAAGAAGCTCACCGCTTACGGCGGAATTGACGCCCTGACTCACGCGCTGGAAGCTTATGTGTCCGTGTGCGCCTCGGAGTACACCAACGGGCTGGCGCTGGAAGCAATTCGGCTGCTGTTTAAGTATTTGCCGAGCGCTTACAAAAACGGCGCGAACGATCCCAAGGCTCGCGAGAAAGTGCACTACGCCGCCACGATTGCGGGGATGGCTTTCGCCAATGCTTTCCTGGGGATTTGCCACTCAATGGCGCACAAGCTGGGGTCTACTTTCCACGTACCGCACGGTTTGGCGAATGCGCTGATGATTTCTCACGTCATCCGCTACAACGCCACGGATGTGCCGTTCAAGCAAGCGATTTTCCCGCAGTACAAGTATCCTAACGCCATATGGCGCTACGCCCGGATTGCCGATTATTTGGGTCTGGGCGGGAGCACTGAGGAAGAGAAGGTTGAGAAGCTGGTTGAGGCGGTAGAAAATCTCAAGCGCGAGCTGGATATTCCGCTGACGATTAAGGAAGCTCTGCCGGCAGAGGAGAAAGCTTTCTACGAAGAAGTGGAAGAAATGGCAGAGCAGGCTTTCGACGACCAGTGCACCGGCGCGAACCCTCGCTATCCGCTGATTCGGGATCTCAAGGAACTGTACGTCCTGGCTTACCGTGGCTGTCGCGTGGAGTCGGCTCTGTATCACACGCCGCCGCAAGAGGAAATCCTTGATAACAGTGGGGAATCTGAGGTGCCGGCAAGCGTGCCGGTGCTGGCACAGTCCAATTAGTTATACCAATTTTGGATGCAATGATTTTGGATTTTGGATTGAAAAAACGGCTGTTAGCCTTTTCAGCCATAGTCAAAAATACTATCTATCTTAAATTGGTATGAGACGGCATAAATCGCGTCTCTACAAGAATAAAGCCCGCACCGGCGGGCTTTTTTTTACCTGAATTTATAGCAGATTGCAACTGAGTGAGGTACAGATATTAGATCCCCCCAAACCCCCCTTAAAAAGGGGGGCTTTGAAAATGTCCCCTCCTTTTTAAGGGGGGGCTAGGGGGGGATCGAACTGTACTCCACGCAAGTGAAAACTGCTATATCTCTAAGTTATTATGCTTTTAATCTGCATGCAATTAAAGGAATTCGATCCTCTAGAGCATCGTTAAAAGGATATCCTGTAAACGAGGGATAGAGATGGATAGCGCAAATTAAATGCGCTTCCAGGGGGAACCCACCCTCGTTCCGACCGGCAGCCGGTGCGGTCGCGCCCGGGAATCGTGCGGCTGCCAGATAGAGCAGTGCACAGTCAGTTTAGGACACGCTCGATACGAAGCACAGGCGTAGGGCAGGCGTCTCGCCTGCCCTCAAGGGCTCTGGGACAGGCGAGACGCCTGTCCTACGTCCTAACCAATATGACTGCTGCTATAGAGCTACAATCAAAGCAGTACAGGAAGCGACCCCAAAACCGGCCATAACTGGATTGGCTCCCAAGAGATTCTGAGTATTGCAAAATTTTATATGTCGCAAGATAACCAGACACTACTGCACTTCGCAAAAGCCGCTCGGCTGCTCCTTGAATTCAAACAAGGGATAGATAAAACTGCTTTTCTCAACGATGTAAAAAAGCAATCAGCCATCCTGTATCAGTTTGTGATTTTAGGCGAAGCGGTCAAGCGCCTTTCCCAGGAGTTCCGCGACCGGCACCCAGAAATTCCCTGGGCGTCGATTGCCGAAATGGGGGACAAGCTGATTGCTGATTGCGACGGGGTTAATCTCGATCGGGTTTGGGATATCGCTGAGGAAGATCTTCCCAATTTTTTGGCGGCGATTGAACCGCTGCAGCGGGCCCAGGAGACGTGAAGTGCCGGCAGGGGCAAATGCTGCCGGCGGCAGCTAGAACCACCCATCGCGAGTGGTAAGCTCAGAAAAAATCAAACGGACTATCACTTATGGCCCACACCCCCAGAATCTTGGCCTTTGCCGGCAGCACCCGCACCGACTCCTACAACAAAAAGCTCGTGCGCATTGCCGCCGCCGGCGCGAAGGCTGCCGGTGCCGAAGTCACCTGCTTGGATCTGCGCGACATCCCGTTGCCCCTCTTTGATGAAGACTTGGAAGCCGCTGAGGGACTTCCTCCCAACGCCCGCCAGCTCAAGGATTTGCTGCTGGCGCACGACGGGCTTTTGATTGCTTCCCCGGAGTACAACAGCTCCATTTCAGCCCTTCTCAAGAATGCCATCGACTGGGCGTCGCGCCCGCAACCGGGCGAACCGATGCTGGCGTGCTTTGCAGACAAGGTTGCCGCTATCATGAGCGCCTCGCCGGGAGCGCTTGGCGGTTTGCGCGGTTTGGTTCACCTGCGGGCAATCCTCGGCAATATTAAAGTGCTTGTCCTTCCGGATCAGGTAGCCATCCTCAAGGCTTATGAAGCTTTTAACGCTGACGGCACCTTGAAAGATGCCAAACAGCAGGAGTCAGTCGAAAAGCTCGGCGCTTCCGTCGCCACGGTGGTGGCCAAGTTGAAGGCGTAAGTTCCACCACCGGCAGGCTTGTGGGCCTAAGCCGGCACGAGCCGGAGGGTGCCCTATTACCCACTGGTGTCTGGTAGAGACGCGATACCGGCGTTCGCACAACTGGGCCGTTCCAACCGGCACTACCCGCTCCCGCCGCACGCCCCTGAGATAATATCCGGTAAATTACTTTTTACGTATTCTGCCGGTGTTACTCTTCAACCTTTTTTATTGGCGTTCTTGGCGTCTTGGCGGTTTATTTAAAAAACAATCAATCAGACGTAATATTTTCAGCACTCTCACCGGCTCGCTCCAGATCGGTGTGCCTTGACCCCATATCAACAGTCTCACAACCAGAGCCAGAAGCCGTAGGGGCGGCAAAGAGTGGCCGCCCTGACCCACTCCGCCCGGTCGAACTCTGGCGAATGTAAAGTTTTCTGGGTCAGAGTTCCAGGAAATTTAAAGTTTTTGACTTTTTTAGCGGTTTTCGGTATCGCCGTATACAATATTAGTTAGAAGTTGAGCTGCAAAATTCCCCGAGCGCAGGCTGGCAAGCTCGCCCAGTCCATCCAGCTGGGACGCGCTGGCGCTCCTCCAAAACAGAACAGGGAGTTTTGCTGTTTTCAGCCGTTCTCTTAAGGAAACCTCTGATCCCCATGCCGGTGTCGAGCGGCTATCCCCGTAAAAACGCTTAAATTGGCAGCCTTATTGCCGGCAGTTTCAGTAGATCGTTCAACTCCCATCTGCAAGCGGGATCTAGGAGCTGATTCGCCACTGGGAAATCAGCTCGCAACGACCGAAACACCGTTAAAATTGCGCCTCAAGTGGGTTCTGAGTCACGGCGAGAGCCGGTGACAGGACTGAGGGGGGCGGTCAAACATACAGGAGGTTCTGATATGGACAGTCAAAAGAAGGTGCACTGCCATTTGGATCGAGATGGGCGCATACCCCAGCTGATCGAACAGACCTTGGCCCAAAATGAACAGGGCACCCAGGATAGCCAAACATACGGGCTGGAGTTTCTAGGGATGAAAAACCTCTGCCGCGTGCATCGCAACCTGCCGGTGGCGAGGCTGGTGGAGCACGCTTTGGCGCGTGGAGAAGGGGTTTTGGCCGCTAATGGTGCGCTGGCGGTCAAAACCGGCAAATACACGGGCCGGTCGCCTAATGATAAATTTATTGTTGTCGAGCCTGAGAGCCGGGATGAAATTCACTGGAATAAGGTCAACATTCCGATCTCGGAGGATAATTTTCACAAGCTGTACCGGCGGGTGATTTCCTACGTGCAAGGGCGCGACCTCTATATATTTGATGGCTACGTCGGTGCTGACCCCAACTACCGTTTTGGCGTCAGGGTGATTAATGAGATGGCGTCCCAGAACCTGTTCGCCCAGCAGCTGTTCCTCCGACCGGCACCCGAAGAACTGGAGCGCCATCAGGCTGACTTCACGGTGATCGCAGTTCCGGGGTTGCACGGAGATCCAGAAGACGATGGGATTAATTCAGAAGCCTTCATCGTTATTCACGTCGGCAAAAAAATGGTGATCGTCGGGGGTTCTAAGTATGCCGGTGAAATCAAAAAATCGGTGTTCTCCCTGATGAATTATTTCATGACAAAGCGCAACGTCCTCCCCATGCACTGCTCCGCGAACATGGATGACAGCGGCCACACCGCTTTGTTTTTTGGCCTTTCGGGCACCGGCAAGACCACCCTCTCGGCAGATCCCAACCTGCACCTGATTGGGGATGACGAGCACGGCTGGTCGGAGCGCGGCGTCTTCAACTTCGAGGGCGGCTGCTACGCCAAGACGATTAAGCTTTCTAAGGAGAATGAGCCGCAGATATGGGAGGCGATTCGATTTGGGGCGATGATGGAAAACGTCGTCCTCGATCCGCAGACTCGCGTGCCGGATTATAATGACGGCAGCCTGACGGAGAATACTCGAGTTGCCTATCCGGTTGAGTATATTCCCAATTGCGTGATTCCGGGTGTGGGTGGCCATCCCAAGACGGTTATCTTCCTGACAGCGGACGCTTTTGGGGTGATCCCGCCGATTGCCAAGCTGACTAAAGAGCAGGCGATGTACCACTTCCTGTCTGGCTACACCAGCAAGCTGGCGGGTACGGAGCGCGGGATTGCGGAACCGCAGGTGACGTTCTCGTCGTGTTTCGGCAAGCCGTTCCTGCCGCTGTCCGCAACGGTGTACGCCCAGATGCTCGGCGAACGCCTCGAAAAGTACAAGGTGCCGGTGTACCTGGTGAATACCGGCTGGTCAGGCGGGCCCTATGGCGTCGGCAGCCGCATTCCTATAAAATATACGCGGGCGATGGTGAGTGCGGCGCTCAATGGCCATTTGGATGCCGTGAAGTTCCGCCCCCATCCTATATTTCAGATATTGGTGCCGGAGGCGGTGCCGGGGGTGCCCGGAGAAATCCTAGATCCGAGGCAGACTTGGAGCGATAAAGACGCTTATGACCGGCAGGCGCTGGATCTGGCGCGGCGGTTTGTGGACAACTTCAAGCAGTTTAAGAGCGCTTGCCTGGATATTGTCGAAGCCGGTGCTGCCGCTGAGGCGTGCTGTCTGATGGAAGTCTGACAAGCTGTTATAGCAGCAGACAGCTCAGTAATGGACACGCTTGACACGAGATACAAGGTATAGGCGTAGGGCAGGCGTCTCGCCTGCCCACCCTACTGTGACAGAAACTAAAACTTTCCTAAAGGCTTCTCGGTCAAGCCAATCCCGACAAAAGCTTTACCCTGACTTGCTTTGCAGGCACTTGGGCTTTGTTTTGACCGAAAGCAGTGAAGGTATCATTCTTGATGACTGCCTCCTCCCTGACAGCTGTATGCCCTACCGGCACAGCTGAGGCGAGGTTATTGCCAGACAAAACGGACAGCATTCAATGGCTGCTCTGCTGCCGGTGTTAGACTGTCTGTTTCAAAGGTAAGGGCTGTCAAAAAAAACCAAAAGGAGCTTGTTTCATGGCAACCGTCAAGGTAGGCATCAATGGATTTGGTCGCATCGGGCGACTGGTGTTCCGCGCCGGACTCGAACATCCAGAAATCGAGTTTTGCTGCATTAACGACCTAGTGCCACCAGAAAGTATCGCTTATTTGTTGAAGTACGACTCAACGCACGGTCGTTTCAAAGGCACAGTTGAAGCCAAAGAAGACGGGATTGTGGTCAACGGTAAGTTTATCCATGTGGTGTCAGTCAAAAACCCAGAGGAACTGCCTTGGAGTAAATACGGCGCGGAGTATGTAGTTGAGTCTACCGGTTTGTTTACCGATTATGAAGGGGCCTCAAAGCACCTGAAGGCGGGAGCGAAACGGGTAGTTATCTCCGCTCCCACAAAAGAAAAAGATCCCGACAAAGTGCCAACTCTGCTGGTGGGTGTCAACCATCACACATACGACCCCAGCAAGCACACCGTCGTTTCCAACGCCAGCTGCACAACGAACTGCCTCGCTCCTATTGCTAAAGTGATTCACGAAAACTTTGGCATGGCTGAGGGGCTGATGACTACTGTCCACGCGATGACTGCCACGCAGCCGACAGTGGACGGGCCCAGTAAAAAAGACTTGCGAGGCGGGCGCGGCGCTCCTCAGAATATCATCCCCGCTTCCACCGGCGCTGCCAAAGCTGTTACTCTGGTATTGCCGGAACTGAAAGGCAAACTGACCGGCATGGCATTGCGCGTGCCCACTCCCGATGTGTCGGTGGTGGATCTCACTTTCCGCACTGAAAAGGCAACCAGCTACAAAGAAATTTGTGCTGTTATGAAGGCGGCATCGGAAGGGGAGCTGAAAGGGATTCTGGGATATACTGAAGAGGAGGTGGTTTCCTCAGACTTCACGGGGGACACTCATTCTAGCATTTTTGATGCCGGTGCTGGGATTGAGTTAAACTCCAATTTCTTCAAAGTCGTCGCTTGGTACGACAATGAGTGGGGCTATTCGATGCGCATGATCGACCTGATTCTGGCGATGGCGGCTAAGGGTTAGTGTCGCAAAATTTTCGTCACCTGGGAGATGAGGGTTAGCTTTTAAGAAACCGCCAAGACGCCAAGTTCGCCAAGAAGTAGGTGCGTTCCCCTTGGGGAGCGCACCCTACTTTATCACTCTTGCTCGGTCTGTGCGAACTGAGCGGGAGTGGTGCGCCGGTCGGGAATCCGGCTGAGTTTGAGCACGTCGGTGAAGGTGCTGCAGTAAGCCGGCAGACCAAATGTTGCTGGGCTGACAGGATTTTTGTAGGTGAAATGGCGGTAGTTCAGGCAGAACCTGTCCCAGGGAGCGAGCTGAATTCGGAACAGCACAATCAAGATTTCCGCCAGCCAAGGATGCAAGGTCAGGCGAAAAGAAATTTTTTTATTCAGATAGGCACAAACTTCTTCCACCGCCTCGTTGACAGTTATTTGCTGATTTCCCAACACGAACTGTCTGGGAGCGTCGGGATCAGGGGGATTTTTCAGCAGGTGGAGAACTACAGTGGCAATATCTTTGCCGTGGATGAAGTGGAAACTGCCGTCCGCTTTCAAAAAGCGAATCAGGTCAATCCATCGCGCTACATCTGGCAAACCTGAGGAAAGGTGGGAGTAGGGATGCTGGCTGTCTCCCCCTAGCACCAGGGTGGGAAACAGGGTTGTAATCCGCTTGGCGAGCGGCAATCGAGACAGCTGGCTCAAGCAGTCGTACTTGGAGCGGATGTAGTCCGTACCCAACTGCCCAGCTTCCTTTAGCAATTGGTTATTGCGGTCGAGTACGCTAGCCGTGGAAAAGTAGATAACGTGCTCGCAGAGTTCTGGGTTGAGCAAGTTGATCAGCCGGACGGTTTTGCCGACATTGACATCAAACACCTCTTGGGCACCCCCCCAAGCGGTGGCTGCTAAAATGGCGGCATTCATTGTTCCGATCAGCTCGGCGTGGTACTCGATCTCCCGCAGATCGGCTTTTATAATGTTGATGCCGGGACGGGCTTTGCAATCAAATTGCAATTTGTCCGGGTTCCTGACTAGCAGGAACAGTTCGTGCTTTGTTTGCTTAATTAGGGCTTGGGTGATGTAGTGACCAATGCAGCCACTAGCGCCAGTCACTATAATCCGCTTCGAGGTCATGGGGCTTTTTAAACACCGGCTCTACCGGGCTTGGATAAAGAGCGTTGTGAGTTTTCAGCGAGGAATTTTAGATGAGGGGCTGGGGGCGATTTCCTCGTGACCAGGCTCAGCCTGGGAACGAGAACAGGGAGGCTCCGCCTCCCCCTTTATATGGGGATGCGAGGATGTCATCCCAACGGGAGCATCCCGTTTTTGAAACTACCCTGGGGAGGGCGAAGCATGAGGATTATCAATTGCTGGTTTTGACCGAGAGATTATTTGCCCTCATGCTTCGCCCCTACATAATCGGGATGCTCACCATCCCAACTACCTTTACCCCCGATCTGTCACTCCTTACTTTTCACTCAGCACTCTTCTAGGCATGGACAGACAGTAATTTGTCAGCCTGTTTGGCAGTTTCAAAGAAGTAAGCCGCATTTTCCTCTGGGGTTCCGGGTAAAATCCCGTGACCCAGATTCAGGATGTGGCCCCGATTGCCGGCTTTGCGAATGGTGTCCAGGATGCGCTCGCGGATGAAGTCTTTGGAACCGAACAGGGCGCAGGGGTCGATATTCCCCTGCACTCCGACGTTGGGGCCCAGACGCTGCCGCGCCTCGGCCATATCGACTGTCCAGTCCACGCTGACGATATCCACGCCCGATTGGGGCATGCGCTCCAGGATGCCGGCACTGCCATTAATGTATAGGATGAGGGGCGTATCGGGGTGGGTGGCTTTGACCTGTTCTACGACTCGCCGCTGGTAGGGCAAGGCAAAGGTTTCGTAGTCTGTGGGACTCAGCTGGCCGGCCCAAGAGTCGAACATCTGCACGACTTGAGCACCGGAGTCTATCTGGTAGCGGACGTAAACGGCAATCGCGTCTGCCAGTTTGGCCAGGAAGGCGTGCAGCATGGCCGACTCTTTGAAGGCCATGCTCTTAATCACGGTGTAGTCTTTGGAGGATTTGCCTTCAATGGCGTAGGCTGCTAGAGTCCAGGGGGCACCGACGAAGCCGAGGACTGTGGCTTTGTCCTCGACTTCCCGCCGCAGGGTTTGCAAGATTTCCCGGACGAAGGGGAGGGACTCTTCTGGATTGAGGGGGCGCAGCTGCTCGATTTGCTCCCAGCTGCGGACGGCGGGCTCAATGATCGGCCCTTTGCTTTCGATGATGTCGAAGGGAATGCCAATCCCAGGCAGGGGGGTGAGGATGTCCGAGAACAGGATCACTCCATCTGGCCCGAAGGCTCGAAAGGGTTGCAGGGAGATTTCTACTGCCAGTTCCACGTTCTCGGAGCGTTCCCGAAATGAGGGATATTTGTCCCGCAGCTCCCGATATGCTTTCATGTAGCGACCCGCCTGTCTCATCATCCACACAGGAGGACGCTCTAATTTTTCACCGCGAGCTGCCCTTAACAGATAGGGAACCTGGGTTGACACTGCCATCTAAGCTTTACCTTCTTTTTTTCTTGCACGGCAATGTCCAGCTTACCACCCCGGGATTCCCCTTTTGACCGTTTACAATTCTTCACATTTGGGCCGGCGGACAGGGGGGTGCCGGGAGCCCCAGCCAAGCGAGATTTTCCACGCCCGCGCACGGCTTGACAAGTTTATCAATTTATGATATTCAGAATCGCCTTAGCCCGCGCACGGAATTGATTTCCACCCTGTTCACGGAAAGTACCTGTAAATATCTTTTCGGTGCAGTAATCTGACAAAGATAACCGTGTCCGATTCCAGGATAATGCCAATTCTATAGTCTCCAACTCTAAGCCGGTAATATTTACCAACGCTTGCGAGTTTTTTGGCATGGATCACATCGCCAATCCCTTCGGCGCTTTCCACTTCTTCAATGGCTAGCTTAATTCTTTGAAGTAAGGCTTCATCCTGGAGTTTGGCGAGGTCTTTCTCAAAGCTTTTCCTGAACTCTACATTCATTTCTGCCTGTCCAGCATTTTGAAAATAGCCTCTCTGGCCACCGGCTCCGTGTTTTCCCCTTCCTTGATGGCCTTTTCTATGGCCATATCTTCCAGGACTTCAGTTAACAAATCATAAAAGATTTCTTTTTCCTCTTTAATTATCTCAAGGATAGCTTTTTTGAGAATCTCCTTGAGCTGGCCCTCATCTAGCAGAATTTCAGCCATATAGAGTCTCCCGGTAAATGATATTGTACGATTGTAGCACATTTTGGAAGGAGCTGCTGAGAGCTGCTCCACCGGCACCCCCACCAGCCGGCACCCCCACCAGTCGGCACCGCCACCAGCCGGCACGCCCACCAGCCGGCACCGCCACATTGTAAATAAATGTAAAACCGCTTACAATAAAATCAGCCATCATCCCACAACCGCTATGCAACTGACCTGGTTAGACAGCAACTCTTGGCTGATTGACATTGCCGGACAGCGAGTCCTCCTCGATCCCTGGTTAACCGGCTCCTTAATATTCGGAAACCTCCCCTGGCTGTTCAAAGGTGACAAGCGCAACCCGCGCCCGATTCCGGAAAACATCGACCTGATTCTCCTGTCGCAGGGATTGGAAGATCACGCGCACCCTCCCACCCTCCAGCAGCTTGACAAAACGATTCCCGTTGCCGGTTCTCCCAGCGCCGCCAAAGTTGCGCAACAGTTGGGTTACACCCGAGTCACGGCACTGGCGCACGGCGAAACCTTCACCCTCGCCAACAAAGTGCAAATCAAGGCAACTCCCGGCTCGCCAATTGGCCCGCAAGTTGTGGAAAATGGCTATCTTTTCAAGGACTTGGATGCCGGCACTACCCTTTATTACGAACCGCACGGGTTTCACTCGCCATCCTTAAAAGAAGCAGCGCCGGTGGATGCGGTTATCACCCCGATTATCGACTTAGCGCTGCCTCTGGTAGGGCCAATTATCAAAGGCACCAAGAGTGCTCTAGAATTGGCTAAAATGCTCCAACCGCAAGTGATGCTGCCCACCGCTGCCGGTGGGGATGTGGTTTATGAGGGATTGCTGGTGTCTTTCCTTCGCGCTGTGGGAACTGTGGATGAATTTCG
Source organism: Oscillatoria princeps RMCB-10 (assembly GCA_019359235.1). Classification (GTDB taxonomy): domain Bacteria; phylum Cyanobacteriota; class Cyanobacteriia; order Cyanobacteriales; family Oscillatoriaceae; genus Oscillatoria; species Oscillatoria princeps. Next base: position 36,765 of record JAHHHT010000026.1, on the reverse strand, counting down.
CTCGTTGCTGCAACAGAACAATCTCTCCACGCGGGTGATTGAGCCAAAACCGGGCGAACCTTTTGAACTGCAACTGGAAAAACGGGCATTAGTTTAGAGCAGTAGGGTGCGTTTCCTTGGGGAAACGCACCCTACACTGTTAAATTTCCACAGTAAAAACTGACCCTTGAGGGTGATTGGATTCCACAAATATCTTGCCGCCGTGCGCTTCAATCACCATTTTACAAAAGGCCAAGCCCAAACCTATTTGGGAAACCTCACTCGCTACATCTCCCACTTCATACTTTTCAAAAATGCGCTGGTGCAGTTCTTCACTAATTCCCGCTCCTTGGTCGGAAATGCGAATCCTGGCTTGGGTTTCCTGCCTCACAGGGTAGTCAACTCGCACGAGGATTTGACTGCCGGGCTGGGAAAACTTGAGCGCATTTGAGAGCAAGTTATCGAAAACGCGGCGGCACAAATTGACGTCCAGTAAAATCCAGGTTCCCGGTTCTGGCAAATCGCTGACTAGCTGAATATTTTTATGCTGGGCTACGTCCTGAAAATCTGACAGCACTTGTTGAGCCAGATAGGATATATCTACATCAACTCGGTTGAGGGTCAGTTTTCCCGCTTCCACCTTTGCCAGCATCAACAAATCGTCCGTGAGAGAAAGCAACTGCTGGCCAGATGTGTGAATTTTTTCGAGGTGTTGGCGCTGTTTTTCTTCCAGGGCAGTAAGTAACATTAGCTGGCTGGAAGCTAAAATATTAGTGAGGGGATTTCGCATGTCGTGTACGACCATGTGCGACATGTCCTCCCTTAACTGTAGCGCCGCTTTTAGGGAGTTTAAAGCGAGTTGCAGATCGTCATAGTGTTTCTTGATACGCAACATGGAACGGGTTCTGGAGCGAAGTTCCAGGAAACTTATCGGTTTGCCTATAAAGTCATCCGCACCGGCCTCAATGCAGCGGGCCAAATCTTCTTTAGAGTTCAGTGACGTCACCATGATAATCGGGATGTGCCGCCAACTCGGATTGGATTTAATCTGCCGGCAGACTTCTATCCCATCGAGATCCGGCATCAGCAGGTCTAATAAAATAACATCCGGTTGATTGGAATCTAAAATATTCAAAGCTTCACGGCCACTAGCGGCATAGCTCAAGTCGTAACCTTCTCCTGACAGCAACAGTTCAATTACATCAAAATTTGTCAGATCGTCATCTACAATTAAAAGATAACTCATAGAACTCCTTCCTCAAAACCGGGGCCAATTTGACTGAAATATGGCTAATTTTAAACTCCCCCTCCCCGTTGACGGCTTGGGGTTTCGGGGGTGGGGTTGCCAGTTAACTTTATTTATGTCCATCTACTTCTTTCCCAGCAAATCTTTAATAATTTTCACGAGCTGTTTGAAACTCACCGGCTTTATCATATAGGCGTCAGCCCCCGCCGCTAGACATTTCTCTCTATCCCCGGGCATGGCGAGAGCGGTGAGAGCAATAATGGGAATTGTTGCCGTGTCGCAGTGGGAGCGAATCTGAGCGGTGACGCTCAAGCCATCCATTTCCGGCATTTGAATATCCATTAAAATTAGAGAGGGCTTGTGCTGTTGAGCCATTTTGATTGCTTCCCGGCCATTTTTAGCTAAAACTAGCCGGTATCCAGCCGAGAGCAAGTAATTGGAAATAGTCTCAATGTTAGCCTCGTTATCCTCCGCCAGTAAGATTAATGGGGAATCTGGCGCGAGCTGCCCACTTTCAGCGAGCGCGGCAGCAGAGTTGACCGTTGCTAACTGGCAGCCCGTTACTGGGAGTGGGCGATCGGTTGTTTGTGCTTTTTTCTGTCGGAGCGCCGGCAGCGTCACGGTGAAGCGACTCCCCTTCCCCACTTCGCTCTCGAAGCTCACACTCCCCTCGTGCAATTCTACAATCCGCCGCACCAGAGCCAACCCCAAACCCGTCCCCTGATACCGGCGAGAGAGACTGCTGTCAATCTGCACGAAAGGTTGGAACAATTTCCCCATATTTTCTGGGGCGATGCCAATGCCGGTATCGCTGACGCTGAACCTGACGAGCTGTTCTTCTGCATCCACCTCAACTTCAACCGTCACACTGCCACCCTCCCAAGTAAATTTTATGGCATTACTGAGCAGGTTGATCAGCACTTGTCGCATCCGGCGATCGTCCACTTCAATTTCTGGCAGCCCTTCCGGAATGCGGGTGCTGAGCTTGATGTTTTTCTGATAAGCCTGCTGCTTGACAAAAGTCAAGCTAGACTCTACAAGGCTAGTTACACCAACAGGCGCGCTGTGCAGCAGCAGTTTTCCCGCTTCAATTTTAGCCAGATCGAGAATCTCGTTGATCAGCTCCAGCAAGTGCTTGCCACTTTTTTCAATCGTAGAGATCGCCTTGCGCTGCCTTTCATTGAGTGTGCCGCACAGTTCCTCTAGCAAACCTTCCGACATGCCGAGAATCGCATTGAGAGGCGTTCGCAGTTCGTGACTCATGCTCGCCATAAACTCGTCTTTCAGGCGAGTGGCGCGGGCTAATTCAGCATTGGTGGCGGCGAGAATTTCGTTATTTTGGCGCAACGCCTCCTCCGCTTGTTTGAGAGCGGTAATATCGGAAGCAGTGCCGATAATTTGCTTCGGCGTTCCGTCTGCAGTTCTGGCAAACACGGTATCCCAGCTGTAAAGCCAGCGCCACTCACCCGAGGCGTTCCTCATCCGGTACTCACTCTCGAGGATATCGCCATCTTTGGCTGTGGCAAATCGTTCGTGTTCGTTAGAGATTCTGACCAAATCGTCGGGGTGAACAAAATTTTGCACAAACCCCGCTCCCATTTCGATAATTTCTTCTGGCGTGTAGCCGATAATTTTGGCCACCTCTCGATTCGAGTAGATATTGCGCTTTTCTGCCAGATCGTAAATATACAAAATATTGGGAGTAGCGTCAGCTATTTTTTGAATAAAACGCTGGCTCTCCTGTAAGGCTTGCTCCGTTTTTTTGCGAGGGGTGATGTCCAGAGCGGCGCAGGTGACACCCACAATCTCCCCGTCTGCATTCCGCAACGGATCGACGCTCAGCTCGTAGCATTTAATGTCCCCGTTATAGCCAATGACGACTTCTTCCCTTGTCCCCACCCCAGTTCTCAGCACTTCCCGCTTGATGGCTGCGAGCTTTTGCGCGTCCTCAGGCAGAAATAAGTCGGAGTCAAATTTTCCCACAACCTGGCTGGCATCGAAACCCAAAGCTGGATTGTAAATCCAGGTGTAGCGCAACTCAGTGTCTTGGTTAAAGACAACGATGGGTGAATTTTTCAGCGCTATCCGAAACCGCTCCTCACTGTCGCGCAGCGCCTTCTCTGTCTGTAGGCGGTGCGTAATGTCTCGAAAATACACAGACAGCCCATCCGCCGAAGGATAGACGCGGACTTCAAACCAAATATTCAGGGGGGGGTAGAATTCCTCAAAGGAAACCGGCTTTTGCTCTGCTGCTGCTTGGCGATACGCTCTCTCAAACGGCGTCCCGATTACTTCTGGAAACTCCTCCCAGAGATTCTTGCCGATCAGTTCTGACACGGGGCGCTGCAAGATGGGCTCTAACAGGGAGTTGAAGTGGGTGAAGTTCCACTGCCGGTCGAGCGCAAAAAAACCTTCAGTTATGCTTTCTAAGATATTTTTCAGCTGGCGGTTGCATTCTTGTAAAGCTTTTTCCGCTTGCTGGCGCTCTGCAATTTGCCGGTGCAATTCCTCAACTGTTTTGTCTAATTCCGCCGTTCTCTCCCGCACCCGCATTTCTAGCTGTTCGTTCAGCTGTTGCAAGGCGGCTTCCGCTCTCTGACGCTCTTTGAGTTCCGTTTGAACTTGCTGCAAGGCTCTGGCTTGCTGAATGGCGATCGCAATTTGCACGCTCAGTTTCTCTAATAAGTCCAGCTCTTCCTGATGCCACTCCCTTGGATGAGCGCACTGGTGAGCGACTAACAAACCCCACAACTCCTCGTTAATGAGAACCGGCACAGCCAGAATTGCTTTCACATCCAAGCGCTCTAATAACTTTATGTGGCAAGCAGTTAAACCGGCTTGATAGATATCCTCCGTCACTTGCCTGCGCCCTTGCAAATAATCGCAGCCTTTAGTCTCCTGAAAGTAGGTATCTCGAATTTTAGTTCCCAACACGGATGGGAATCCCGCCACGGATTCGGCCATAATTGTGCCAGTCCAGTCTGGCTCGAACTGATAGACTAAAACCCGGTCGCAATTGAGTAATTGCCGCATTTCTCGCACGGTGCTGTCAAAAATATCTTGCAGGTTGAGGGATTGGCGAATGCGCAGGGCGGTTGCGTTCAAGAGCCGCTCTCGCTCTGCCAGCCGCTGCAGTTCTGCAGTGGGCAACTGGACAAGCTGTTCTAGTTCGGCGTTGCGGCTTTGCAACAGTTCGATTTTTTCGACTTCTAGCTTCTCAACTTGTTGCTGCAATATCTCGACGGTGCGATACATTTCCACCGGCTCTAACAGTCGCAGCCAGCTGGTTTGGCTGAGCGTACCCAGCAGTTCCCCGCTTGCGCCCGTTACTGCCAATTGCCTGACGTGCCGGCGCTGCATTTCTTGCTGCGCCACCCACAGGCTATCACTGGGGCTGAAACACAAAACAAGCTGGCTCATCACACCGGCAGCTGTCGTCCTAGCCATGTCCAATTCTAACGCCAAACACCTGACAATTTCTCTCTCCGTGACAATCCCAACGTAGGACAGGCGTCTCGCCTGTCCTCCTTCTCCTTCCCCAAACGTCCCACCAACATTGTGCTGATATATTACCACAAAACTGACATCACGCTCTGCCATCAACTGCGCTAAACTCAACACCGAGGCATTCGCAGGAGCCCAAACGACACCGGCATCCATCACCTCTTCCACGGTTCGCAGTTTTAGCAGATTAGCCGGTGGCAGCGCACAACCCAGACTGAAGGGATCAATCGCCCCTACCAAATTCCCCAAACTATCCACAACCGGCAAACAGCAAATTTGCTGTTGCTCGAACAGGGAGATAACCGCAAACACATCCCAAAAATCACCCTGTTGGAGGATGTGCGCCGGCTCGCTCATCACTTCAGCTATCGCCAATCCAGCGATATTTTTCCCCACCGCCGCTAAGCGAACCGCGTCTCGCGCTGCCAACACCCCGACCGGCTTTAACCCTTCTGTCACCAGCACACAGTTACTCAAAGGCTGAGTGTCAGGCGCGGGATTGCCAGATAAATCGCCATCCCACTGCTGAGAGTGGCTGCCCCAAATTCCGCTCATGCGAGCCAGAACTTCCGCCACTGGGGTTGCCGGTGCGACGGTTAAAGGATGGCGATCTGTGATGTCAGATAGAGTGGGAAAGCAGACTGGCCATGCGCCCAATTGTCTGTTCAGCCTCGGTGGTGATGATTCCATATTCAGGAAATAACCCGAGCGAGTTAGTGTTAAGTTTGCCGGGGGACAGCCCCTCAGTTGAGGCTGCCCTGACTGCCCTGTTAAGGTGCCCTGTTTTCTGGCAAGCTGCTATCGGATAGAACAATCAAACAACACAGGCTTAAAGCCGGATGCGATGGCGTGAGCTATCCCTTGGACTTTTGTCTCCAGCGCAGGCGGGTTTCCCTGCGGGAAGCCGCCCTTGGGGCGGCTACAATCGCCACTGGATATTCCGATGCATCGGGACGGTTCCCGGATCTGTCCCTTACCAGCAGACCCTGTGCGAGAGGCCAGGAAGTTTCTGTTTTTCTCAGCGGTCAGTCTGACGCGCTTCAAGCGTGTCCGGCATTCGCCCCGCTGGCGGCGTCCCTTGCCTTGCGCCGCCGAAATTGTTGCCTTTACTACTTTAATATACAGCCAACTCAATTTCACTCACCCATCAGGAGCGCCGCACCCGTGCGCCACACCGGCCTCGTCCGGAAGCGACAAGTTGAGTGGAGAGCTGCGCCCGCTGGACCACGGTTATCCGGTGAAAAATTTTGCAAGGCAATCAACTGGCAGCCACAGAACATCACCCGCCCCTTGTGTCAAGATTTATTAATGCTCGCGCAAATAGGTCGAACTCCACTATTATATTAAATAATTATAAAAAACAAGAACGGATTTTTTTTCGCTCACAGATTTCTTATGGGAGATGGAAGGGGAGAGAGTGGGGGGTTAGGTTCGTTTTCTCGTTTTCTCGTTCCCAGCTCATGCTGGGAACGCTGGCATTTATTCTGCGGCGGGCGCGGTCACCGCTAAGACGCCCTTATCCCCATCGAGGACAGCCAGCACGCCCACCGGGAGCGCCCCATTCTCCCCATCGTGACCGAAAGGCAAGTCAGAGACAACCGGAATGCCCAAATCGCCCAAGCGCTCGCGCAGCACCTCCCCCACAGTAAAACTAGGAATATTTTTGGGAGGCTCGCACTGGCTAAAGCGACCGAGGGCAATCCCCCGCACACCTTTGAACGCACCCATCAGCCGCCACAGCGTCAGCATCCGGTCAATGCGGTAAGGAGCCTCGGAAACATCCTCCAGCGCCAGAATCGCACCGTCCAAGGGAGGTTGCGCCGGCGTGCACAGCAGGTGAGTCGCCACAGTCAGATTAGCCGGCAGCAGATAGCCGCTGGCGGTTCCGCCCCCCCAGCCGGTGCCTTGCAAAGGTTGCAGGGGGCGACCTTCCACCCAGTCGAACAGCCGCCCCTGCGACCGAGCCGGCTCAGCCGCCAGCGTCGTCAAAAGGGGCCCGTGAACCCCTGAAACGCCCAGATTGCTCAGACTCCACAGCAGACTGGTGATGTCAGAAAAGCCAATTAGCCATTTGGCTGGTGCCGGTGGCCAAGTCCAATTTTCCAGAAGCCGAGCGCCGCCGTAACCGCCCCTAGCGCAGAGGATACCGCGACACTCCGGGTCATTCCAAGCGTCCGCCAGCGCGTCGCGCCGGCACTGATCCGTCCCCGCCAAATAGCCCCACCGGCTGTCAAATCCGGGGCACAGTTCCACGCGATAGCCGCGATGAAGCCAAATTTCGACGCCTTTCTCAAAAGCATCCAATTCTCGCAGACAGCCGCTGGGAGCAATAACTCGCAACAGGTCGCCCGGTTTCAGGGGTGATGGTGGCTGGCAGAGCTGAAATTTTGAATTCATAGCATAAAATTGATGATTTGTCAAGAAGCTGGCGAGACGGCGTAGGACACGTCTCGCCTGTCGGGGTGCCGGCGGTCAAGAAACAGTCAAGAAACCAGGTTTCTCAAGTAGGGAGCGCATCTGCATTTATCTGCGTGCGGAAAGCTGTTGCCAGAATATATAGCGGTTCTCAGTTGGATGAAGTACGCATCCAGAACCCGCTTTCTTAAAGAAACCGGGTTTCTCAGTACCTCACAAAGGATGAGAAACGCTATAGCAGTTATAAATGATTTGTGAAAACCTCTCTCTTTTCTTTCCTTGGCGTCTTTCCTTGGCGCTCTTGGCTCAGGCGCGGTTTATTTAAAAATGCCCTAACCTTCCCAAGGCGATTTGTCGGGCGGTTTGTCCGACTTGGGCAAATTCGGTCGATTTTCCGCACTGGGCGGGGTGCGAATCCGCTCTAACTGGCCAAAGGCCCAGCGGGCTGTTTCCCGCACTTCCGGATCTGAGTCGTCAGCCGCTAGGCGCAACAGCTGGCTGATTTGAGCCAGCGAATCATAAATGCGCGTCAAGTCGCGAATCGCATTTTTGCGCACCTCAGGGCTGTCATCTTGCAGCGAGATAGCCAAAGCCCGGCTCAGCGGCGTCAGGGTGCGGGTGCCAATTTCCGACAGCGCCGCCAAAATTAAGCCGCGCTGCTTGGAATCGGAATCAATCATCACATTCACCAAAGGCTGCACCGCCCGCGAATCTCCTCGCTGTCCCAGATCCCAGATAGCTTTGCGCCGCGTGGCTGGATCTCGGGAGTTCAACTCCTTGATCAGTTCATCAATAATATCGATCTTGGCGAGACGAGTGGTTTCTCTGACAGCCAAAGCGTCCGGCGGCGGGGGAGCTGGCGGTTTTTCCTCCTTCTTGGGCGGGACGACGCTCAAAGCCGAGTCACGGGAGCCGTTGCTCTCAGAATGCTGCAGGTGCGTGGCTGAATTGGCATCTGTCTCTTGCGGGCTGGCATTTTCCGACTCGTCTGGGGAGGCTGGCTCGGAGAGGCTTTCTGGCTCTAAATCCTCGTCGCTGTGGCCAGAACGTACCAGCAAGTAGAACAGCCCACCGGCAACTGCAATAACAGCCACTGCCCCCAAGCCCAGCAACACCCACTTGATGGGAAAACGCGATTTCTTACTAGATGTGTTGGGGGTTGGGGCGGTTTCAGTCTGAGCGAGAAGGGTGGCTTGTCGAGCGGGCAAATCGGCAGCTTTGTGCGGTTGCTCCTCGGTTTTTGTTGCGACAGTGCCGTCTTTGTCTAAACCGGCTGACCCACTGGCTTGTGGGGAGGGTAAATTTCGCGTCTGTGCAATTAGGTTGTTTGCTGCCACCGGCACGGGCATCCTCCAACCTGCCTCTCTCTGGGTTGAGTGAGTGAATCCTCTGGCAGCGCTGGGGGAAACAGCCAGGCAACTAGCGCAGGTAAGGAGCAACACAGTGGAGCGGTGGGGCACCATAATCTCATGCAGGGGTGGGATACTGAACTAGCGCGATCCATCAAGGTCGAATTTAGCTAGCTTAATCCTATCCGCTGTGCGCCTAAGAAGCTCGGCGCAAGGGTAAATTATTATTCCCGCCACTGCAACGAAATGTTATATTTCCGGCTCGGATTCCCTGACGCGGACTTCCACCGGCACTTCCACCGGCTTGCCCTGCGACTGCTGCAACAGCCGTCCGCTCTCTGTGGCTGCTCTTTCGGCAGAGGCGCTGATGTAGCTGACTGTCCGCCCAATTTTCAGTTTTTGCGCTATAATGTCGCGCTGATTGATCAGGTAGATGCTGGCCAAGGTGAGGCAGACGCCGGCGGATTGCAGGGGGCTGAGGATTTCGGCGAGGAAGAGGTTGCCAAACAGCAGGGCGAAGACGGGAGTGAGGAACGTGAGGGCGCTGAGGCTGGTGAGGCTGCCGAGTGAGGCGAAGTAGAAGAATAAGCCATAGGCAATGGCACTGCCAAAGATTGTGGAGTAAGCCAGCGCCACCCACCCCGACAGGTCGATGTTGACCCACTGCTGGCTTTCTGTGGCAGCGGAGAGGGCAAACAGGGGCAGCCCGCCTAATATCATGTGCCAGCCGGTGGCGGCAACGGGGTCAGCGTGCCGGCAAACTGCCCGAATTGTAACGGTTCCCACCGCCATTGACAGCGCCGCCAGCAGCATCAGCCACTGTCCGTTGTGGAACAGCTGCTCAAAGCCGGCTTGCACCGGCACTGGGTTTCCGCGCAGCAGCCCGAAGATCCACTCGTCTGGCAAGCCAATCAGGCTGATGCCCGCAACGCCGACAGCCAGCCCCAGCCAGCCCCACAGGCCAATGTGTTCCCCAAACAGCAACCGCGATAAAATCGCCACCGCCAGGGGTTGGGAGTCGATCATCACTGAGCCCAAACCCGCGCCGGTTCTGACTAATCCTTCTGCCAAAAAGCCTTGAAACATCGCCCCATCGACGAGGGCGAACAGGGCCACCCACAGCCACGCCGCCCAGCTTTTGGGTTGGGGTCTGCCTTGCAAAGCGGCGGCGACCACCACCAGGATGCCGGCGGGCACTAAGCGCACCCCCGCCATGAACAGCGGCGTTGTGTGCGGGATAACGCCCTTCATGGCCACCATTGCTGTTCCCCACAGGAAAAATGGCGCGATTAGTAGGGCCCAAGCAAAGGGGAGTTTCGATTGAGTCAGTTTCAGCTGCTGCATGGGTTTTAGCTCTTGCGGAAGTAAGCCCGGGTCTGGGCGTGTTTAGGCCATCGCTCTGCGGCCTGAACTGCTGTGAGCGGTGAACTATTTTCTATAATTGCATTAAATTGTGTAATTTTGTTAAGAAGTTAAGTGCGGTGGGTTCCGCGATCGCGGAACCGGCACTACTCTTGGCGGATGCCGCCGGCCTAAGATAGAAGTGAGCGCAACAGAAGTGGGGTGCCGCACTGCGAGGGAACGCACCCGACGACGACAAGCTCAACGATCGAAAATCTCAAACTACAGACAGCCAACGGCTCACAGCCCAGATTTGACAGCCCATGATTTGGCCATTTAACAAGTTTCGCAAACAAATTGCGCGGATTGAAATTACCGGCGCGATTGCCGGCGGCACCCGCAAGCGGGTGCTAGAAGCCCTGAAAACAATAGAAGAAAAACGCTTTCCAGCCTTGCTGCTTCGGATTGACAGCCCCGGCGGTACAGTTGGCGATTCCCAGGAAATCTACAGCGCCTTAAAGCGCCTGCGAGAAAAAATAAAAATTGTGGCCAGCTTCGGGAATATCTCGGCGTCTGGGGGCGTGTATATCGGCATGGGAGCCGAGCACATCATGGCCAACCCGGGGACGATTACCGGCAGCATTGGCGTGATTCTGCGGGGCAATAATATCGAGCGCCTGCTGGAAAAAGTCGGGATATCTTTCAAGGTGATTAAATCTGGCCCCTACAAAGACATTTTGGCCTTTGACCGGGAGCTGACAGACCAAGAAAAGGACATCCTGCAGCAAATGATTGATATCAGCTACCAGCAGTTCGTGCAAACCGTGGCGGAAGCTCGCAACCTGGCGGTGGAAACGGTGAGGAGTTTTGCCGATGGCCGGATTTTTACCGGCCAGCAAGCCCTAGAACTGGGGGTTGTTGACCGGCTGGGAACAGAGGAGGACGCCCGCCGGTGGGCGGCGGAACTCGCGGGACTCGACCCGGAAAAAACGCCGGTTTTTACTATCGAGGAGCGCAAACCCCTATTGAGCCGCTTGATGGGGGGGAGCCAAATGACATCCTCCCTCAGTGCCGGCACCGACTGGATAGAGTTTGAACTGTCTACAAGTGGCCAGCCCTTGTGGATGTACCGACCTTAATTTTCTATTCAGCTCTCAGCTGTCAGCCGTCAGCTTAAGATGGTTGTGAGAGCAACAAATCGCACAAGCTTTCAGCTTGAGCGGGCGTGCTGACCGCTATGGAAACAAGGGAGGAAATTGGCGTGGACTGGAAAGTTAAGGCGATTCGCGGCGCAACAACCGCCGAGGCAAATACGGTGGGGGCGATTCGAGAAGCGGTGACGGAACTCCTGGACGAACTGGAAGCTTGGAATCATATCGATCCGGAAGAAATCATTAGCGTCACTTTTTCGGTCACCCGCGATTTGGATGCTATCTTTCCAGCGGCGATCGCGCGATCGCGACCGGGCTGGAACAACGTGCCCCTGCTGGACGTTCAGCAAATGTACGTAGAGGGGAGTCTAGAGCGCTGCATCCGATTTTTAATCCACGTCAATGTTCCGGCGTCCCACCCCAAGTTTCACCACCCCTATCTGCGGGGAGCGAAAAATCTCCGACCCGACTGGGGTTTCGCCCCAGCTTCTCCCGCGCCGCCGGTTGTTCAGTCCCATCACTTATAGGGGCTGGAAGTTATTTCTGGCTGACTGACTTTCTTTACAGGGGGTTTAGGTTAAGAAACGTTATGAAATCCTCAACCCCTACAGGTTTTCTGCTTTAATAATAGACTGAGCAGTAGGGTGGGTTCCGCTTTGCGGAACCCACCCCCATATCCTGCGTTAAAACAGGAACGCACCTGAACAGGAGTTACGCAGCGACACTTAATGTGGTGTGGTGCCGGTTACGCTATCGCGTTCCCCACCCTACATATAAAGGCGCAAGCGTAAGTCCTGCTGAATCTACTTTATGCAAAAATGGAATACTGCCCGGGAACTTTCAGTTGATTTAGGCTGACCTACTTGTTACACTAGAACCAAGATGCAGCCATCCAAGCAGTCGTCTGGGTGCTGACAATACAGCCGTGCCGGTTGAGAGCACCCCATTTTGGCAAAGATGGTCACCCCCTCACCCCCCTCACCCCCCTCTCCCACAAGGGGAGAGGGGGGAAAAATAAAGAATTATCCCCTCTCCTCAAAGTGGGAGAAAGGTTCTGTCCCCTCGTTCCCAGGCTCTGCCTGGGAAAGCAGCTGTGGGGGCTCTGCCCCCTTTCGACCACATGCAGCATTATTAGCTTAACAGCTTAAGATATAAATCCAAGAGAAAAGTCAAAAGATGAGCGCAATTGCAGGCTACAAAATAATCTCAGAACTCTATGAGAGTGCCGGCTCCCTTGTCTATCGGGCACGCCGGGAAGGGGACGAGAAACCCGTGATTATCAAGGCGCTCAAGGCAGAGTACCCGGCACCGGAAGCCATTGCCCGCTACAAGCTGGAATATGAAATCACCCGCAACTTGAACCTGTCAGGCACGGGTAGGGCGTATGGCTTGGAAAAGTATAAGAATAGCCTGGTGATGGTGCTGGAGGACTTCGGCGGAGAGTCCTTAAAGATATGGATGAAATCCAGGGAATTCGCACGGCTATAATTTTTGAGGCTCGCTTTTGCAGTGGCAGAGATTCTGGGAGCGATTCACGCCGGCAATATCATCCACAAGGACATCAACCCGTCCAATATCGTTTACAACCCAGAAACCGGACAGGTTAAAATCATTGACTTTGGCATCTCCACCGTCTTGTCGCGGGAAAACCCAACGCTGAGCAATCCGAACGTCTTAGAAGGCACCCTCGCCTACATGTCGCCGGAACAAACCGGCAGAATGAACCGGGCGATAGATTACCGGACGGATTTTTACTCCCTCGGCGCTACCTTCTACGAACTGCTCACCGGCAGACTGCCTTTTGTCACCGGCGATGCGATGGAGCTGGTACACTGCCACATGGCCAAGGTGCCGGTGCCGCCCCACGAAGTAAACCCACAGATTCCCAAAGTCGTTTCAGACATAGTAATGAAGTTGCTCGCCAAAACGGCTGAGGAGCGATACCAAAGTGCCTGGGGAATTAAGGCAGATTTAGAGGAGTGCCTGACTCAGTTACAAACGACTGGTATTATAGCAGAATTTACCCTAGCTCGTCAAGATGTTTCAGACAAGTTTCAAATTTCCCAAAAGCTCTATGGGCGTGAGGCAGAAGTTGAAACCTTGCTGGCAGCCTTTGAAAGGGTAGCGCCGGCTCCTGGAAGTGAGGCAGAGCCTCACTCGCGGGCGTTCCCAGGCGGAGCCAGGGAACGAGAAAAGGGAGGGGTTGAATTGATGCTGGTTGCCGGCTATTCGGGAATCGGGAAATCGGCTCTCGTGCAGGAAATATACAAACCGATAACGCAGCAGCGGGGCTATTTTATCTCAGGAAAATTTGACCAGCTGCAGCGGAATATTCCTTATGCGTCGCTGATTCAGGCGTTCTCTTCCCTGGTGCGGCAGCTTTTAACGGAGAGTGAGGCGCAAGTAGCCGGTTGGCGAGAAAAACTGCAAGCCGCCCTCGGCGTAAACGGGCAGGTTATTGCCGATGTGATTCCGGAAGTGGAGCTGATTTTGGGGAAACAGCCGGCTGTGCCAGAACTGGGGCCGGTGGAATCGCAAAACCGCTTCAATTTTGTCTTCCAAAATTTTCTCAAGGTGTTTGCCCAGCCAGAACATCCGCTCGTGATTTTCCTGGACGACTTGCAGTGGGCGGATGGGGCATCACTGAAACTCATCCAACAGGTGATGACTGCAGGAGACAGTCAATCTCTGTTGCTGATAGGGGCGTATCGGGATTCGGAGGTTAGTGCGGCGCATCCGCTGGTGCTGGCGGTGGGTGATATTGAGAAAGCGGGGGCTGTTGTGAGTCGGATTTCCCTGGCAGCTTTGGAACTCGCTACTGTCAGCCAGTTAATTGCGGACACGCTCAACTGTGAGCCAGAAAGGGTGAAGCCCCTGGCTGAATTGGTTTTCCAGAAAACTGGCGGCAATCCCTTCTTTATGAATGAGTTTTTGAAATCGCTGTACGCAGAGGGGCTGCTGAACTTCGATTTCAATCAAGGAGGATGGCAGTGGGATCTGGAGCAAATTCAAGCCGCGCCGATTGCCGGCAATGTGGTAGACTTGATGGCCGGTAAGATTCAAAAGCTGTCGGAGCCAACTCAGCAAGTCTTGCAGTTAGCAGCTTGTATTGGCAACAAGTTCGATTTGAAAACCCTGTCGGTTGTGCGGGAAAGCTCACAAGTGGCAACGGCGGCTGAACTTTGGGAGGCAGTTGAGGCGGGGCTGATTGTGCCGGTGGGTTCTGACTACAAGTTTCTTCAGGTTTCAGAAACCGGGTTTCTTCAAGAAACCCGGTTTCTCCCCCAGTACAAGTTTGTGCATGACCGAGTGCAGCAGGCGGCTTATTCCCTGATTCCGACAGAGCGCAAGCGAGAAGTCCACCGGCTTATCGGAGAGTTGCTGCTGCGGAATACGCCAGAAGAGGCGCGAGAGGAGAAAATCTTCGATATTGTCAATCAGCTGAATTTGGGGGCGGAGTTGCTCGCCACTCAGCCAGAAAAGGATGAGCTGGCGCAATTAAATCTGGCTGCCGGTAAGAAAGCCAAGGCATCAGCGGCGTATGAGCCGGCATTGAAGTATTTGCAAGCCGGCATCCGACTGCTAGCGCCCGACAGCTGGCAAACTCAGTATCATCTCACCCTCGCGCTCTACGAGCAAGCCTCCGAACTCGCCTATGTCAATGCTGACTTTGCCCAGATGGACAGATTTGTTGAGGCGGTACTGTCACAGGCAAAAACTGTATTGGATAAAGTGAAAGTGTATGAGTTTAAAATTCAGAAATACATCGCTCAGAGCAAATTTTATGAGGCCATAGCTATCGGATTAGAGATTCTGAAACTGCTGGGAGTAAGGTTGCCCAAAAAGCCCAGCAAGCTTGATGTGTTACTGGGGCTGATCCGCACAAAGCTGGCCATAGGGGGCAGATCCACCGCCAGCTTAGCTGACCTGCCACAAATGACCCATCCTTACCCTCTAGCTAGCATGCGTATCCTGAGCGAAATCGTACCCTGCGCCTACTTTGCCGCACCTGTGCTAAGCGCACTGATTACGGTTCAGCTCGTCAGTTTATCTATAAAGTGGGGTAATGCTCCTGAATCTGCTTACGGTTATAGTAATTATGGGTCGCTTCTATGTGGCCTTGTGGGAGAGATTGAGTCGGGCTATCAATTGGGTAAACTGGCCTTAAATTTGATAGCTACTTTCAAAGAAATAAAACTGCAAGTCAGAGTTAATATAGGAGTATACGTCGCCATTAAACACTGGGCGAGACCTGCAAATAAAACGTTAAATTATCCGCTTTTTAATTATGCTATGGCACTGGAGATAGGAGATTTAGAATTCGCTGCTTATGCAACACACTTTTACTGCCTTTATGCCTTTGTATGCGGGCAAGAACTGACAGCACTAGAGTCAGAGATGACAAAATACACTGATGCCGTAGCTAGACTGGGGCAAGAAAGAACTGTCTATATGCACAAGCCGTACCATCAGGCGGTTCTGAACTTAATCGGTCAGGCAGAAAATCCTTGCAGGTTGATTGGCACGGCTTACAGCGAAACGGAAATGCTGCCAATGCATCAAAGCCAAAATGACCGCACTGTAATTTGTTACCTCTACTTCATCAAGCTAATGCTGTGCTATCTCTTTGGTGAGGTCGCGCAGGCGCTGGCCAATGCGGAATTAGCCGAAAATTACCTGGATGGCATCACAGCCCAACTCACAGTTACCCACTTCCATTTTTACGATTCTCTCGCGCGTCTGGCAGTGGCGACGGATGCTCCCGACTCCGAGAAAAAGCGCCTCTTCCGCAAAGTGCGGGCCAACCAGAAAAAGATGCAAAAATGGGCGCATCACGCCCCGGCGAATAATTTGCATAAATTTTATCTGGTGGAAGCCGAACGCTATCGGGTACTGGGGAAAGACGCTCTGGCAATGGAGATGTACGACAAAGCGATTGCCACTGCCAAGGAGAACGATGCCATTGCCGCCTTTCAAGATATTACGGAGCGCAAACGGGCAGAAGCTGAGCGGAAAAAGTTTACCCGCGATCTCTTCCAGCTCAACCAAGCTTACGAGCGCTTTGTCCCGCGCGAATTTCTGGAATTTTTGCAAAAGAAAAGCATTGTCGATGTTCAACTGGGCGACCAAGTGCAGCAGGAGATGGCGGTGCTGTTTTCCGACATTCGCGACTTCACGGCGCTTTCCGAAAGCATGACGCCGGCGGACAACTTCAAATTTATCAACTCCTATCTCAGCCGCATGGAGCCGGTGATTATCGCCAATCGCGGCTTTATCGATAAATACATCGGCGATGCGATTATGGCCCTGTTTAGCGGCGGGGCGGATGATGCGGTAAAAGCCGGCATTGCCATGCTCCACCGGCTTGTCGAATACAACCGGCACCGCCAAAGTGTCGGCTATGTCCCGATTCAGATTGGCATCGGAATCAACACCGGCTCTCTGATGCTGGGCACAGTCGGCGGGCACAGCCGCATGGATGGCACCGTGATCAGCGATGCCGTCAATCTCGCCTCCCGCGTTGAAGGGCTGACAAAAAATTATGGCGTCTCGCTGTTAATCACTCACGAGACTTTTGTGCGCTTGACAAATCCTGGGGATTATGCTTTCCGCCTGATCGGTCGCGTCAGAGTGAAAGGCAAATCAGAAATGGTGTCGGTGTTTGAAGTCTTTGATGCCGACCCGCCGGCACTGCGAGCCTGCAAGTTAGCCACCAAGACAGCTTTTGAACAAGCGCTGCTGCTGTATTATATGGAAAACTTCGCTGAAGCGGCACAGCTGTTTCAAGATTGCCTGGGCCACAATCCGGGGGATAAGCCGGCTCAAATCTATCTGGAACGGTGCCGGCAGCAGTAGGGTGCGTTACTGTGAGTGCGGCAGCCCACACTAGGGCTTAATTATAGCAGTTTTCACTTGCGTGAAGTACAGTGAGATACCCCCAAACCCCCCTTAAAAAGGGGGGCTTTGAGAAAGTTCCCCCCCTTTTTAAGGGGGGGCTAGGGGGGGATCTAATATCTGTACTTCACCCAGATGCAAACCGCTATAGCTTCGGTAGAAGGAGGCTCCGCCTCCAAATAGGCGTTCCCAGGCTCTGCCTGGGAACGTGGGAAAAGCGAGTAAAACCGCTCAGATATTGAGAGTCTCCCTCTTCTCTTATAGCCCGCGCAGGCGGGCTTTGTCTGTATAGCCGCGATTTATAATCGCCAGGAAACTAGCAAAAACGCAACCTACAAATTGGGGTTTTTAATGGCGTAGCTGCTTCTGCGCCGGCAGGTTGTGGTGGAAGCGAATGCCTATAAAAACGTCATAAACAAAACTCCAAAAACTTTCTTTTTCCAGCAGCCCTAGGGTTTGGGGGCTGCCTTTGGCGTCTAGCAAGGGTTTGGTCGCCCAGTAGGCTGCCTGGTAGTTATACCAGGGAATAGACGGCCATAAATGGTGGATTAAATGGTAATTTTGTCCCCCAATCAGGATATTGAGAATGGGGCTGGGGTAAACTCTGGCATTTGTCCAGCGATCTCGCTCTTGGAAGGGCCGGTGGGGGAGATAGTCAAAAAACAGTCCCAGCGCTAGCCCGACGACTAATGAGGGCAATCCCCAATAGGTGAGAAGATAGTCCAAATGGTCGTGCTGGCAGGCGATATAGACCACCGTCACTAGGAACAGCCGGCTCAAAAACCATTCCAGCAACTCCCACTTGCGCCACAGACGGCGCTGGAAGAAGAACACCTCGTGGTAAAAAAACCTAGGCGCAATCAGCCAGAGGGGTCCGCCGGTGGAAACGAAGTGATCCGGGTCGTTTTCCGGATCGTTGACGTGGGCGTGATGCTGCAGGTGAACGCGGGTAAACACGGGAAAGGCAAAGCCCAGCATCAGGGCGCTGCCGTGCCCCAACAGGGCATTGGCCACCCGGTTGGGGTGGGCCGCGTTGTGGCAGGCGTCGTGGATCACCGTCCCCGCCATGTGCAGGGCGATCGTATTGATGCAAAAGCAACACCAGTGTGGCCAGTCCCCAAACCAGAAGCCGAGGTGGGAGCTCGCGAATAGGGCGACTGCCGCTAGAAACATCAGTAGCGTGGGATTCAAGTCGCGGGGAGGCCCGAGGAATTCTTTGGGAACTGTCAGAGGCTGCCGGGACTCCGACATTGTAGTCTCTACTCCTTGTGGTTGACTCTCGCGTAGTATACGATACAAAGGCGCAATAATAAAGTTTTGTTGCGGAATTTCGCAGGCCACTCGCAAAGCTGTAAACAACCGTAATAGTCCCGCTGCGGTTCGCACCGGCAGACTGCCGGTGCCTGGAGACTGGTGCGTCAGCGGCGGATCGAGGACTCAATGTGCGTGCCGACGCTCTGGCAATCTTGCTTTTCGGGCGGTGGGGGTTTACCTCTATCGCCGGTTCGCCACATCCGTTATATAATTCCCTGCCAGTCTGGCAATGCGCTCACGATCCACTGTTCGCAGTGAACATTTTTTAGATCCTAAATCTTGTATTAATTCAACAGTAGGCTTGACTTGAATTCGCGTACAACCAAATCAGATGCATCTTTGCTTAGAAGGTTGGATTTTCAAAGAGTTAAGTTCGATTAAATATTGTCAAGATTTATATCGAACAGGATGGTGACCGCTGAAAATATCCAACTAAATTTAAAACCGAACTGTAGCGTCTTGAAGCACGCAGCCAATAACTGTGGGGTCTGGCCAGTCAGAGTAGGATTTGGGAATCATGTTATTAAGTAATGTAATTTTATGGTGAGCGCTCACTCTTTTTTCCAGCGGCTATCCTCGGCTTTTGCCTTCCCCAATGAAGTGCAACTTAGTCAGATTCGAGTTCCTGACAAGCAAAGCGCCCTGTTACGAAAAATTATTGACCGCATCCGCAACTCGCTGGAGTTGAAAGTGGTGCTGCAGACGGCAGTGGATGAAGTGGCCACCCGGCTGTTGGTGGATCGCTGCTGTTTTCTGTGGTACTTCAACGATACGCAGCGAGTGCAAGTGGTCTGCGAGCGGACTTGTGGCAATCAAAAACCCTCCCAGTTAGGGTATTACCCCCTGGAAAGCTTTGGCTCAGCCGCAACCGCAATCGCTGAGGGTGCCTTAATCGTCAACTATGGCCCCGACTCCAACCCGCAGGGCGTGGGTGCGATTGCCAGACTGATGTCCCGATTGCCGGTGCGCCGGCTGGCAGCACCCCAGCCCGCAACGAGAAGCCAGTGCCAGCCGCCGCCGCACCTGCTCGGCGCTACCGCCAACCTGCTGGTTCCGGTAAAAAATCAAACCGGCTGGACAGGCTTTATTGCCTGCCTCTCCGACCGGCCCCGGCAGTGGACGGCGGGCGAAATGGAATTCCTGCAATCGATCGCGCAACAGCTAGAAATTGCCATTCGCCAAGCCCAACTTTACGAGCAAACCGAAAAACAAGCCCAGCGAGAGCGACTGATCAACCAAATCACCACCCAAACCCGCCAGAGTTTGAATCTGGAGACAATCCTCAACTCGGCGATCGCCCAGCTGGTGGAAGCCTTGAAGGCAGAAAGGTGCCTCGTCCATTTAGTTGAAGATGGGGATTCGTGCTCGCACACCCAACCGCTCTGGGAAGATGGCTTGGAAACCCCAACCTGCGAGGTGGCCTTCCGACGCCGGCACCTGCTTGAGGTTTGCCGGGACAGCTGCTCTCCTTCTATAGATGATTTTGACACTCACGGGCCGATTACGCAGTGGGTGATCGAACACCGGCAAATGGTTGTGATCTCGGACGTGACCAAAGACCCCCGCATTGGCCCGAATAACCCGGAATACCAGAAGGCAACCATCAAATCGTCCCTCGTTGTGCCGGTCTGTGCCGGCGATGAACTGCAGGCAATTCTCTATATCAACCAGTGCTCTTACACTCGCTACTGGTCTAAAAACGACCAGAAGTTAGCCCAAGCCGTTGCCGACCAGCTGGCCATTTCCATTCAGCAGGCCAAGCTCTACGCCCGCGCCAAGGCTGCCGCTGCCAAAGCCACCGCTCAAGCCGTGCAGCTGACCCAGCTCCTGCACGATCTCAAGCAAAGCCAGATGCAGTTAATTCAAACGGAAAAGATGTCCGCCCTGGGCGAGCTGGTTGCCGGTGTGGCGCACGAAATTAACAACCCTGTTAACTTTATTTATGGCAATCTAAACTACGCTCACAACTACATCCAAGAATTGCTAGACCTGGTGCGGCTCTACCAAAAATCCTATCCCCACCCAGCCCCAGAAATCCAGGAACACTGCGAAACCATTGACCTGGATTTCCTAAGTGAGGATTTGCCCAAACTCTTGTCGTCGATGAAAATAGGGGCTGAGCGGATTCGCGAGATTGTGCTTTCGCTGCGGAATTTCTCGCGAATTGACCAAGCAGAAATGAAGCCGGTCAATTTGCACGAGGGGATCGACAACACGCTGCTGATTCTGCAAAACCGGCTCAAGCCTAACGGCAGCCGTCCCGGCATTGCCATCGTTAAGGAGTACTGCCTTCTGCCGCCGGTGGAGTGCTACGCCGGACAGCTCAATCAGGTGTTTATGAATATTATCAGCAATGCGATTGACGCACTGGAAGAAGCGAATGGGGCATTGGGCACCGGGCATGGGAAAAAACAGCTTTTGCCCATGCCCAATGCCCAGTGCCCAATTCCCACGATTCGCATTCGCACAGAAGTAAAGCACCCCGATTGCGTGACGGTGCGGATTAGTGATAATGGCCCGGGAATGTCAGAATCTGTCAAAACCCGACTGTTTAATCCGTTTTTCACCACCAAGCCGGTGGGAAAGGGTACGGGACTGGGACTGTCGATCAGCTATCAGATTGTGGCGGACAAGCACGGTGGCTGCCTCACCTGTCACTCCCAACCGGGACAGGGGACGGAATTCTGCATTGAAATCCCCCTGCGGCAAAACCTGCGCCTTTGTGCCGGTGCGGTTGCGCCAAGCTCAGCCGTCTCAGCACCGGCAGCTGTCGCTTCCTGTTGATCGGGAGAAGCAAGGGACAGGGGGGGTGGGGGCGACTCGTGCGGTCGCCTTTTCTGTTGCAAAACTTGCCCGGCAATTCAGATAATTTACGTTTGATTACTTTTATTATCAATGCGGGGCGGTAACTGATCGCCGCTGACCGCACATCGCTAATATATCCTGAATTGTAGAACATCAGGCTGGACGCTTTCCTTAAAAACAGGGGCTTCGCTGAGAAGGGTGCAGCAGGCAATTAACCGGATATTACCGGACGTATTTTGGGTATAAATTAACCGGAGAGAGGGGTGGCAGAAACCCTGCAGCCGCTGTGCTATAATATTTAGCCTGTTAAATGCCTGTGCGGCAGATGCTCCCCATTCCCGCCTCTCCCCATGCTTTGGCGTCTCAATCCGAATCGGATGTTTGCTCGCCGGCAGCAGGGGCTGTGGGAAAATTCAGGACGGGGAGGCGCTGACCCCGAAAGACTTCCTCGGACGCCTCACCGATGTCCCGCATCAGGGCGGTGAGGGCTTTACCCCCCCACAAGCCGAGGAGTACCGGCACTGTCGCCAAGCTCAACAGCATGTCCGAGGGGAAGCCGGCGCTAGTAGGCGGGCAATGCCTGTTTGAAGGGGTGTCAAATGCATTAGTTTCTGATACGGTTTGGCTAGGGAATAGCATCTGTAACTTCCAAAAACGCGAGGGTGGGAATTTCTGGGCGCAAGCGCCAAGCTCACCAACAACTATGCCAAAAGACAGGGCAGGTGCGCTATTCCTAAGGATAGAAACGACTAGCAGGTACTGCGACGCTAATGTTGAAAGTGGATGAGCGTGTCGGGGCAAGCAGCCAGCCCACTCTAAACGAGTGGGCGTCAAGTGCCTTAGGACTGCCAGAAGTGCGAGTGCAAGTCCGGCTGCGCGGGAATAACTTGTACCTTCTGTGTGAGGGCACACCCTGTCCGGATGTGTCGTTCGCCGTGCGGGGGTTCGCCCGGGCACTGGCGGCGACCCCGCTGGAAACCCTTCGCCTACCGGACCAGCCCCGGATATACCAGATATTTCTTTCCGGTCGGGAGTTTGGCCACAATCGCCCGGACTGGACGGTGAGGCTCGATCCCCAGCAGCTAGACCGATATCTGGAGCGGGACAAGCCTTCTGCGCCGGCAGATGCCTTACCGCCCACTCCGGCACTAGCGATCCCAGCCGCT
Organism: Oscillatoria princeps RMCB-10; assembly: GCA_019359235.1. Classification (GTDB taxonomy): domain Bacteria; phylum Cyanobacteriota; class Cyanobacteriia; order Cyanobacteriales; family Oscillatoriaceae; genus Oscillatoria; species Oscillatoria princeps. The sequence goes on along the minus strand of JAHHHT010000026.1, from coordinate 14,600 downwards.
AGCTCGGCGTCGGACCTGCCGGCACTGGAAACTTCCGGAACCCAACTGCAGCCACCGGCAGCCACAGGCACCCCCGAGCCGCCTCGTTCTGGCCAAGTAAAGGCCCGGAGGCGGGCCAGCCGGCATCAAACGCCAGAGGCGCAAGCAGACGCCATCGCCCGCCATCTCAGCGAAAGCCTCAGTCCGTTCGGGATTGCGGTGCGGTGCAGCGTCAAAGAGTTTGAGCCCGCCCCCACCGCGTTTCTGGAGTCAAAGCAAAGCTCTGGAGCACTGCAGGCACAGTCAGCGCCACCGTCGCGCAAGCGCCTGTGGGTGGTGTGCGAGTCCGCCTACAGTCCGGAACCGTCTTTGCTAGAAGAACCGATTGTCAGGCGGTTGCGGGCGCTGTTAGATACGCCGGTCGGGGAATTTCTCAAAGAGTTCAAGTCGGCGTCGATCGTCGGGCGAGTCAGCGGTGAGGCGAAACCTGAGTGGGTTGTGCGCGTCAACCTGACTCCGACTGAGGATCTGCTTAGGGCGTGGGCTAGCTGGGGTGACGTCCAGGCGATCGCTGCGCTGCTCAATCGCGCTTTAGCTGCTCAGAAAGTGGCCGTGAAAGCGGCGCTGCAGGAATCGACGCTCCACCTGCTGTGCTCTCGCAAGGAAAGTTCGCCCACCCCAGGCTTGGAAGCGCCGGACAAGCACCTGTGCGTGGCTGCTGTGCTGCCGGTGCTGCAAAGCATCGCCCCTCAAGGCATCCACGCCGCCACGATTTACGGCGTCAAAGCTTCTGAGAATTACTTAGAAAGCCAGCTGTTGATTTCAGCTGAAACGCTTCTGGCTCAAGAAGAGTCGCCGGTTTGGATACACTGGCTGGATTTACCCGCTTCCAAGGAGCCGGCCAAAGCAGAAACAGCCCTGGAACTGGCCTATCGCGGAGATATTGCCGCGCTCACTTTTTTGCTCGACCGGGTGATCAATTCAAATTTGAATCTCAAACTGGCGACCGGCGGCATCATGGTTCAGGTACTGCAAAAAGGCGACTTGCTGCACGTGATCAGCGACGCCTCAGTCTGCCCCCAACAAAGTCGGGTGGGCCCGCCAGTGGCCAGGTTCCTGCGCCAGCTGCAACTCCCGGGAATTACTGGGCTGCGAGTCTACGGACGCCGTGCCGGTGCCAAGCTGCCCCTCTGGCGCTACGGCGCGGATTTTGTGGCCCGCCCCAGCAAGGTCAAAGCTGAGCCACCTGAAGAGCTCGCCGCCCCAGTCACGGGTTCTGGCTATTTGCTGTCTGAACCGGGCGAGCTGGTTTTCCGTCCCGACCTGAAGCCGGAGGAGAACGATGCCGGTGAGGGGAAGCTCCAGGAGAAACTCGTTGAGGCGGTGCAGCTTGTGCTGGTTCGCTCGCAAGTGTTTGTGCCGAGCAACCCCCTAGCCCGTCAAGTCACTCCCCAAGGGGCGTGGGTGGCCGTAGTCTGGGGCACCCTGGGATTGCTCCTCACCCTGCAAACGGACTGGGTGCTCGGCGCACTGCTGCGCTCCCGCTTCAATCAGGCTGACCCACAAGCGTTAGCGCAAAAGCCGGTAAATGTCAACCCCCAGCTGCCGGCACCAACCGTGTCAGTGCCCCTGCCCCAAATCGAACTGCCGAAATCCAAAACCGACGACCGGTCTGTGTTTAATGCCTCTGGGTTTACCCAGCAGGGTGAGAGCGAGGTCACTATTGCCGGCAACTGCCAGACGACAGGCGGCGATATCGACCCAGAGCGCTGCGTTCCGGAATCCTCCGACTACCCCAGCTTCAACAGCCGGCAGCTCGACGGGCAGCTGGCTATCTATCAGAAGTACCTGGAAGAAGTGGGAAGGCCAGACATCATGATTGTGGGCAGCTCCCGCGCCCTGCGGGGAGTCGATCCGCTGACGCTGCAAAAAGCCCTGAACCAGGAGGGGTATCGCGGGCTGAAGATCTTTAACTTCGGCATAAACGGCGCTACGGCGCAAGTGGTAGATTTGCTGCTCAGAGAAATCCTCCAGCCTGACGGGCTGCCGAAACTGGTTCTGTGGGCGGACGGAGCGCGGGCTCTCAACAGCGGTCGGGTGGATGTTACTTACAACGGCATCGCCCTTTCTGAAGGCTACAAACGGCTGGCGTCCGGAAAGCGCCCCGTCGTCACTCCCAAAGGGGCGAAATCTTCTGAGTCCGGGGAGTCTGAAGCCGGCGCGTCTGCAGGCTTGCCTGTGGCTGAGACATTTTGGAGGAGCAGCTATCAAGAAATCGGCACCTGGCTCAATGAAAGGCTGGCCGGCTTTTCTGCTACCTATCCCCGGCGCGACCAGCTGAAAGCCCTGTTGCAGCAGCAGATGGCTCAGACACTCACATCCAAGTCTCTCTCGATCGCCAACTCACCCGACGAGCCTGCTTCCCAACAAAAAGAAGCCGCAGACGCCGAAACGCCTGCTGGGAATCAGGTTGTTGTTTCGGTGGACAGCAACGGGTTCCTGCCTCTGCCGGTGCGCTTCAATCCAACCACTTACTATAAAAAACATCCCAGAGTCTCTGGCAGTTTTGACGCTGACTACGACTCGTTCCAGGTGGCAGGCCGGCAAACCGCTGCTTTTAAAACTGTTCTCCTGTTTCTCAGCTCGCGCCAGATTCCCCTTGTCTTTGTCAATGTGCCGCTGACTGAAGACTACTTGGATTCCGCACGCCAGCGGTACGAGCAGGAATTCCGCGAGCACATGGTGCGCCTGTCGATGGAACAGAAATTTGTTTTCCGCGACCTGTCAGAGCTGTGGCCGGCCCAGAATGAATTCTTTTCTGACCCCAGCCACCTGAATCGCTTCGGTGCTTACGAAGTTTCCAAACGACTGGGGCAAGACCCGATAATTCCCTGGCCTTCTGCTGACGGCGAAACGGCGCGACGGGAGTAGGAACTGGTTTGCGGTTCCTCGGTTCGGGCGACCGCAAGCGTCGCCCCTGCAAACCCTCGCTAACCCTCGTTCCCAGGCGGAGCCTGGGAACGCCTCCCTTGGAGGCTCTGCCTCCCTCTCCCCTGGCGCTGCGGAAAGTCAACGTTAGTTTTGTTTGACAAATCTTCCCAAAAGAGGTAAGATGAATTCGCTCCTGTAGGGTTTAATAAAAAAACATGGAAACCGCAAAAATTGCTGAATATTACGATGTTACCTTAGGCTCTTATCAAAAGCACTGGTATAAAGATTATAGCAGCTATTCTTTGCATTATGGCTTGTGGGAAAAGGGAACAAAAAGTTTGCACGAGGCTTTTATCAATACGAACAAGTTCCTGGCGGAAACCGCTGCAATTAAAGCTGGAGATGTTGTTTTAGATGCCGGCTGTGGCGTGGGCGGCAGTTCCATTTGGCTAGCCAAGAGTATCGGCTGTAAAGCGGTGGGCGTCACCGTCAGCCCAAAACAGCAGCGAGAAGCTACAAGACTCGCAAAAGAAAATGGCGTGGAACACTTGGCGGAATTTTATGTAAAAGACTTTACAAATACGGGGTTTGCTAGCGAGTCTTTTGATGTGGTGTGGGGGCTAGAGAGTATCTGCTACGCAGACAATAAACTCGACTTCCTGAAGGAAGCATTCAGGCTGTTGAGAAAAGGGGGCCGCATCGCGGTGTGTGATGGGTTTAAACAGCGCGACCCCCAAAACCGGGAAGAAGAAATCAATTTGCAGAGATATGAAGAAGGGTTTGCGCTGCCGGCGGTGAGTTTAATTGAGGGTTTCCGCAGCGATTTAGAAGCGGCTGGGTTTCAGAATATAAGCTACTGGGATAAAATCGAACAGGTGACTCCTTCTTCCAAAAGGATTTATAATATGTGCCGGCTTACTTACCCACTTATAAAGCTGGTCAAACGCTTTAAACTCAATTCCACAACCCTGCAAGTTTTAGACAAAAATGCGGGGGCCGGTATCGCTCAATATAAATTAGTAAAAAGCGGCCTTGCCGGCTACGGTTTATTTTATGCCGAAAAATAACTTCCGGGAGCCTATCGGGCGTCTGGCTCTGGGACAGAAATTTGCCTTCCGCCCAGTTTACCCTCGCTGCTCTTGTTTCGGGGGCGGTCTCCGTGTGCCGCCCGCCCCTACAGTCTGGGAACGCCTCCCTTGAGCGATCCGCACTCTTTCAGGACTTACGCATCGACACTTAATGTGGTGTGTGGTGGGTGACGCGCTTCGCGCTCCCCACCCTACAGATAGAGGCGCAAGCGTAAGTCCTGTCTTTGTTCCTCGTTGGGAAACGAGGGAATGTCCAGTTACCAATGCCCAGTGACTCACTAGCATGGAATTTTTATCGCTTCCCTACGCGCTTTTCTTTCTGAGCGTCCTCGGCGTTTACTGGTCGGTTCAGCAACAGCAATGGCGGCTGTGGCTGATTCTGTGCGCCAGTTTGGCTTTCTACGCTTCCCTGCAAATTCAGTACATCCCGCTGCTGCTGGTCAGCATTTTGATTAACTTCCGCTTGGGACGAGAGCTTGCAATTCTCGGCAATTTCTCGCCCTCATCCCCCCCGCACCCTTCGCCACAAGGGGAGAGGGGGGGAGTGAGAAGACAACCCCCACGGAAACCGGCTCAAAACAAGCGCGTCTCGGAGGGCGGCTTGCTGGAGGCTGAGCAGCCCTGGAATCGCCGGCGTCTCACTATTTTGTGCCTGGGGATTTTCTTGAATGTGGCGCTGCTGCTGGGGTTTAAATATGTGCCCTTTGTGCTGGCGACAGTTGGGCAGCTACTGAATTTGCCGCCGGCGCAAGAAAGCGCCAGCTGGTTCAAAGAAAATGTGCTGGCTCCCTTGGGTCTGAGCTTTTTCTCATTTGAGTGTGTCGCCTACTTAATTGACGTTTATCGAGGCGCACCGGCAAGCAAAGACTTTATCACCTTTGCCGCCTACAAATTCTTCTTTCCCAAGCTGATTTCCGGGCCGATTACCCGCTACCAGTATTTTACCACACAGCTGGAAGGGCTGCAATTTCCCACTCCCGATCAGCTGACCGAGGGACTTTGGCTGATTGCCAGCGGGGCGGTGAAAAAGGGTTTGCTGGCGGATCATTTGGGCCGGTTTGTGAATGTCAGCTTTGAGAGCTTGCAGCGAGCCGGCAGCCAGGATATTTGGCTGGCCACTTTGGCGTATGGATTGCAGCTGTATTTGGATTTCAGCGGCTATGTCGATATTGCCCGTGGCTGTGCGATGCTGATGGGATTGAACCTGCCGGAAAATTTTGACTTCCCCTATTTTAGCACGAGCATTGCTGAGTTCTGGCGCAAGTGGCACATGACTTTGGGCGATTGGCTGCGCAATTACCTGTATTTTCCTCTCGGCGGCTCTCGCCAGGGATTGAAGCGCACCTGTGTGAATTTGCTGATAGTGATGCTCGTGGCGGGGATTTGGCACGGTGCGGCTTGGGGATTTATTGTTTGGGGATTGCTCCACGGTGTCGCTTTGGTGGTTCACCGGCTCACAGAAGCGCTCTCCAATCGCGTCAGCGCCCTCAAAATCTGGTGGGGAAGCATTCCCGGTGTGGTGATGGCGTGGGCGCTGACTCAGGGCATGGTGTTTATTTCTTGGATTTGCTTCCGGCTTCCTAATTTGAAAGATTCTAGTTGGGCGCTCCAGCACTTGTGGGGGTACGCAGCCGATCCGCAGTTCGCTGAGAAGGTGTATGTGGAGGGGTTTGGTTTGCAGCGATTCCAGATGGCTTTGCTGCTGGAGGCAATAGTTGCGGCGATGGCGGTGTCTTTTGTGCTGCATCGCGGTTTGAAGGTGGAGCTGAATTCGCCTCTGAAGATTTTGCTAGTGCCGGTGTGTTTTTTCGCGGTTTGGCTGCTCGCTCCTGAGGGTACGCCGCCGTTTATTTACTTTGATTTTTAGCTCTCGATTGGCGAGCTTAAGAAACCCGGTTTATTTAATAAACCGGGTTTCTGGCATCTGAAATACTTTACAGGGGCAGATAGCGCACTTGACCTTACCATGCACTGTCCAAACTGCATTCCGCCAACAACAAAATATCTTATATTGCGCGACCAATTGGAATGGAAAGGCTCACTTCAAATACTCCTGGCATCGATTGCCCTGCCTCAACTCGTTGATAGGCATACTGTGTAATCGTCGCCACGTCATGGGTGAGTAAGACTCGCCCTTCTTCAGCTGCCCACTCTAAGACTGTCGGGTGATCCGAGCCATCGATACCCAACCTCACGCTCTCCTCATCACCGGCACTCCCAAACGCCACATTATTCTTACTTGCCGGTTCCTTGAGAGTGCCGGCACTTTCCAGCGAGTCGCTCCCACTCCCGGCGAGATTAACCCGCTCTTGCAGTTGCGCAATCTGCCTTCTCAACCTTTCCAGAGCCTGCGCAAAATTTGCCGGCGGTGTCTCTCCCGACCGGCTGTTAAATCTGTCCGTCAGGACATCCAGCCGAAATTCCAGCTCGGCAATAGCTTTCTTCAAAGCAATTTGCTGGGTTTCCAGCTGCAAAACTCTCGTTGCCAAGAACGCCACCTCGCGCTCTAAATCAGACATGTTCTTCTAATCTCTCGGCGGTCACACTGATTCCCTCTGATTTTCTCACGTTTAGGAAACCCGGGATAATCAGATATAATATCCGGCTGGTCACTCTTCAACAACCGCGTGCCGGCGACTCAGAAACGGGCTGCGGCAAAAAGCTCGAATGCTAAAAACATGGGGAAGTCTGGGAAGCGCCCAGTGAACCCACCGGCAAGCCTTGAGATTCTCCCTCCCTGAGAGGGCTTGACACAAGACCAAAGCAAGCATTACTATTGAATAGTCCTAAATCAGTGGCTTGTTGAGCTACTTATAAGACTCAGTACCTTGGCTCGCGCAAGGAAGAAACCTGCGGGAAATATAACACCCTTAAAGAGAGAGTGTGATGGCTAAACTATTTGCTGTTGTTGTCGCGACTGTCCCAACCTATTACGAATACAAGAAGGAGCATCCTGAACACGACCAAAATCAGCTCGCTTGGTTCCGCGAACAATATGACAAAGGCGTTCTGCTTTGCTGCGGGCCTTTTTTCCCTCACGATGGAACAGGACTCTGGGTCATACAAGCCGAGAGCCAAGAGGAGGCTCTGGCCATTGTCAGCACTAGCCCTCGCGCGCGAGACGGCATGTTAGCGGATTCAGCTCGGGTTGTGGAGTGGGAAGTTCATATTGGGCGCGACCGGTTTACAGGTGAGTGAACTCTATAGCCGTTCTCAATGATTTGTCAGCCCCGCCGGTGGCGACAAACCCGATTTCTTTAAGCAACCGGCTTTCTACCTTTTCAAATACTTTATTTTCTTTCTTGGCGTCCTTGGCTCAGGCGCGGTTCATTATCAAGCCAGCCGCCTATCACTCGCCCCACCGCCAATCCGCCTAATCACTTCTACAATAACCCGCCAAAGCCGGCTTTGTTTGTCTAGCAGCAAAATTTATTCTGCCGGCTCAGTCATGCAGCTGCCGGTGCTATAGAAAACAGCGCCCACCTTCAGGCTGTAAAAATCTACCCAAAGGAAGAGTGCAAGCACCGGCAGAGTAACGCCCATTTTTCACCGCGCTATCCCACTTGCGGAGCCGCCACCCTTCACGCACAGGCGTGCTGGTAGTGCGCATCCACCCAGCAGCGCGGTAGCGGCTCCCCGGAAGGGAACATCAGCTCCGATTTGAGGAAGGTTTCCGGGTCTTGCATTTCTTCCCCTGAGTGCGACCGTGCGGTAATATTAGACTTGCACGGATCGTACATATCTTCCAGCGCCATCACTTCTAACAAATCGTAATTTTTTTTGTCCATTAAAAACATACTGTCTCCTTTGTTACCAAAAACAGACTCTATTTTTCTGATAGCACAGATTTGCCATAACATGTGTTAGGAATTGTAAAGAAAAGGGGGGTGAGCTTTTCCCAGTCCCCCTTCAGACATACTGATACAGATTCCGTTGAATGACCTATCAAAAAGACACGCCCCCTCGCAGGGGGCGTCTGGCTTTTGTGCTGAATGATTAACCGAACATGATAAGATTAGAGCTGCCGGTGCGAGCAGGGAGCTAAATCATATAGGAGCACCAGTCGCTCCAGCTGCCGGCGTAGAGTTTGCCGGTGGGGATGCCGGCGATTTCCAGGGACAGCAGGTTGATGCAGGCTGTGACGCCGGAACCGCAGTAGACCATGATTTCCTCAGCCGGCTCCAAGTCTTTCCACCGCAGTTTTTGCTCGGATGCCGGTCGCACATTGCCCTGTGCGTCGGTGACTTCTTGCCAGGGGTAATTCACCGCTGCTGGAATGTGACCTGCCTTCGGGTCAATTGGCTCTCGCTCGCCCCGGTAGCGGTCTGGCTCGCGGGAATCCACCAGCGCCACTCCCGCCAAATCTTTGCGGGCTCTCACATATTCGATATCCACCACTCGCTCCGGTCGCAATTGGGGCGCAAAGTTTCCTTTATTGGCCACCGGCAGTTCAGCAGTTACAGGATACCCAGCCTTTTGCCAGCCGGTGAACCCCCCATCCAGGAGGGCAACTCGGTCGTGTCCCAGGTAGCGCAGCAGCCACCACAGGCGAGCGGCGAAAGCCAACCGCGAATCGTCATAAGCGACAACCAAAGTTTCTTGGAAATTCACCCCGATGCCGGCTAGTGTCTCAGCCAGCTGAGCCGTTACGGGCAAGGGGTGACGCCCCCCGTGCCGGCCTGCAGGACTGGAAAGATGCCGGTTCAAATCCAGATAAAAAGCTCCGGGAATGTGACTTTCGCTGTATTGGTTTTGGCCCAGTTGCGGGTCTGCCAGGGAAAAGCGACAATCGACGACCGCCACTTGCGGGTCATTGAGGTGTTGGGACAGCCACTGGGGGGATACGACGCTATCTGTGTCAGTCATGGGCAGCAGATGAAATCAACATGGCCATCCTAGCCTCCAGGCACCCAACCGTTTTGTAAAATTTTGTTAACTTTTCCCACCTTTTCTCGCTAGTGGGCTTCGCTAGTGAGAAGTTGAGCCAAACGCTGCGTTTTTCCTTTTGTACCGGACAGAGGTTAGTTCAGAGAAAAAAGTGGGGACATTAACAGTGTCCCCAAAAAAACAAATTAGTAGATAGTAATAGTTATGCTGTAATAGTTATGCTGTAGCATGGAAGGCATAATTAAGTCACATACCTCTAGCCAAAAAAATCAGTGGATTTTTGAGCCGAGCGCTTTTCCGGCAAACCTGCTCAAGGCCGTCAAAGCCATTCTAGAGGATATAGCTGACGAGATTGAAGAAGTGCGAGTCATGGCGCACAACAAGTGCCCCTAGGCCCTGTACCGCAGCAAATCGGGCCACCGGTGCGCCCAGTTGATCGCCCGAAGGAAGTTCTCCGGATACCATTTGAACGTCCTGCTTGACGGGGCTATTATAACCGATTTGGCAACTGGCGAACAGTACAGCACCACCCCCTACAGCGCTCAGCCCCCTGGAATTGGGATATTCTGAAGATGACAGCTGTCTTCCGTGGTGATTTTCATTCCTGCCGGCACTGTGTGGGGTGCGTCTCCCTTGCGGAACGCACCCTACTGGGGGCGAGTGGCTGCTGCTTTCTGGGCGTATTCTAAATTACTCTGGTATTCGGCGGCTTTTTTCTGAGCGAGGGCATGATTGGGACTGGATGCCGGCACGGCTCCCATCAGCGCTATGGCTTCCCGCCACTGACCGGCAACCAAATTCCAGTCTTGCTTTGATTTGGCGGATTGAGTCAGCTGAGCCGCAATCGTCGCTCTGTTAACTGCTTCTCGGAAGGTGTCAGGCTGTGGGGAAGAATCTGGGGAAGGGGTGCCGGCTGCCGGTGAGAAGGCTGCCGGCACGGAGATCAGTGTAACTTGTTGAATTTCTGGCAATTTTGCCACTGTATTCAGGCGTCCCACCCGCCCTACCGCTTGTGCTGTCAGCCAGACGCTGGCAAGGCTGCGGGTTGCAGATATTTGCAGTTCATCAATTGAAAACCGCTTTATAAAAATCAATAAAAATGGGAGGGTTGCCCCACCGGCATCCCGGCACTCCTGTAGCATAATAGAAGAGGCGATCGCACCGGCATCACCCACAACCATGCCTCCCACCGGCAACTTCACTCCCGAAAAAACCGCAGACGGCTCTTTCACCTTTTTCTCGGCTGAATTTGGCGAAACCTTTCACTCTGTGCACGGAGCGCGACAGGAAGCCGAGGGCAAATTTGTGGGGCCAACGGGCCTCGCCGTGAAAGCTTTGCAGCCGGCGCTGCGAATCCTTGACATTTGTTATGGATTGGGGTATAATACAGCGGCAGCACTGGCAACCATTTGGGCGGTAAATCGGGACTGCCACGTCGAATGGGTGGGGCTGGAGTTAGACCCAGCCGTGCCGGAAGCGGCGATTGCCCACCATCTGCTCGACAGCTCACCGGCACCTATCCCCCAGCTTTTGACCGAACTGGTACAATCAGGGGAAATTCACACAGACCGGCTGATCGCCAGGTTGCTGTTTGGCGACGCCCGAGAAACTCTTCGGGAGGTTTGCCAGTCGGGTTTCCAGGCGGACGCCATTTTTCTTGACCCCTTTTCTCCGCCAACTTGCCCGCAACTGTGGACAGTGGAATTTCTGGGGTTAGCCGGCAAATGCCTGAAGGCAGACGGGGTTTTGGCCACCTATTCTTGCTCGGCAGCTGTCCGCACAGCCTTGATGGCAGCTGGGTTGCAGGTTGGCTCCAGCCCGCCGGTGGGCCGCCGGTCGCCCGGTACAGTGGCCAGTTTCACCGCTGCCGGCTTACCGGCTCTCTCCCCGCAAGAGCGGGAGCACTTGCGGACTCGCGCCGCCATACCCTACCGCGATCCTCAACTGTGCGACTCAGCGGAGGCGATTGTGCGCCGGCGCAAAGAGGAGCAACAGGCGTCCTCCCTGGAACCCACCTCCCACTGGAAAAAGCGCTGGCTCAACCGCGCGTTTTCCTAAAAGTACAGAATTCCATCGGGGGAAATGTTACGGAAAGTTAAGAATTCGCTCCATCACGGTATAATTGTGCCAGTTTAGAATTAAGTGAGTTGGAAATAAGGAGTGTTCTTTCTCGGTACCGGGCTTTTCAGACAGGCAAACTCCTTGATCCCTGTCCCAAACGCATGTACGGCTGAGGCGTGTGCGCCGCTCCCTGATTTTCCACTCAGGCACTAAAAAAATGGTAAAAAAGTATAAACAGACTTTTAAAGAAATGATTATCTGAGTCCGGGTTTTGATGTATCAAGTACCATTAGAGTTTGCAAAGCAAGGTGTGCCAGCGTGAGCTTCCTCGATTCAGAACAGCCAAAAGTTCTTGTTGTGGACGATCATCCAGCCAGCCGAATGACAGCTGTTGCCCTGCTGTCGGTGGAGGGATACGACGTATTTGAAGCAGAAAGTGGGCCAGCAGCGCTCAACAGCGTCGGCGAAACCAATCCCGACGTGATTCTGCTGGACGTGATGATGCCGGGAATGGACGGGTTTGAGGTGTGCCGGCGTCTCAAGCTCGACGAGCAGACGCGGCTGATTCCGGTGATATTCATAACGGCGCTCAATGACCGGCGATCGCGGATCAAAGGCATTGAGGTGGGAGGGGATGATTTTCTCACCAAACCCTTTGACCACCTGGAACTCGCCGCCCGGGTGAAATCGCTGGTGCGTCAAAAGCGGCTCAACGAGGACTTAGACCACGCCGAGCGAGTCCTGTTTTCCATCGCCCGCGCCGTGGAAAGCCGCGATCCCAATACCGGCGATCACTGCGAGCGCCTGGTGCAGCTGGGAAAAGCGTTTGGGGAGTTTCTCAACCTGTCGCGGGCGGAAATTCGCACGCTGATGTGGGGGGGGTATCTCCACGATATCGGCAAAATAGCGGTTCCAGACGCCGTGCTGCTCAAACGGGGCAGTTTAACCCCTGAAGAGTGGCAGATAATGAAGCAGCACGTGATCGTCGGGCAGCAGATTTGCCAGCCCCTGCGCACCATGCGGGGTGTGCTTCCCATCATTCGCCACCACCACGAGCGCTGGGACGGCAGCGGCTATCCGGACGGTTTGGCAGGCTCGGAGATTCCCTACCTGGCTACGGTGTTTCAAATTATCGATATTTACGACGCTCTGATCAGCGAGCGCCCCTACAAACGGGCCTACACGATTGAAGAAGCCCTCGAGATTATCGCTCTGGAAACCAGAAAGGGGTGGCGCAATCCCCGACTGGTAGAGCAGTTTGCGGAATTTATCCAAACCGCAGCCCAAGAGCCGGCTCAACCGCAGCCCGATGCCTGCGAGCTGCCCCACGCCGGTGCGTGGCGGGCGTCATAGGGCTTGTGTCAATTTTAGATGGGGAATGGGACACAGCGGATGGATGTGAAATCTGCATCTAAAATCTAAAATTGACTCCCCGATCTTTGCTGCTGGCTAAAAAAAAACCGGAGCGTGAGGGCGCAATCGCGGTATACTCCTCTCGGAGAGACTAGCGCAAAATAAAGAATGGTAGCGGTAGCAATTCTAGCGGCTGGGCGCGGCACGCGCATGAAATCTGACCTGCCCAAGGTCTTGCATCTTTTGGGAGGGCGAACCCTCGTGGAGCGGGTTCTCAACAGTTGTCTTTCGATTCAACCGTCCAGGCGGTTTGTGATTGTTGGGTATGGCAGTCATCTGGTAAGAGAAGCCTTGCACTCTGCAGCCGGTCTGGAGTTTGTGGAGCAAACACAGCAGCTGGGCACGGGGCACGCCGTCCAGCAACTCCTGCCTCACCTGGAGGGATTTGAGGGAGATTTGCTGGTTTTGAATGGGGATGTGCCCCTGCTCAGACCCCAGACAATTAAATTGCTGCTGGAAACTCACAAAGAACATAAAAATGCAGCGACTCTGCTCACGGCTCACTTGCCCAATCCCCAGGGCTACGGGCGGGTGTTTTGCGACGGAAATAATATTCTTAAACAAATTGTCGAGGACAGGGACTGCACCCAGGCTCAAAAGCAAAATCGCCGCATTAATGCCGGGATCTATTGCTTCCACTGGCCGGCTTTGGCTGAGGTTCTGCCGCAATTAAAGGCGGAAAACAACCAGCAGGAATATTACCTGACGGATGCGGTGAACTACCTCGATCCGGTGATGGGGGTGGATGTGGAGGACTATCAGGAAATTCTCGGCGTCAATGACCGCAAGCAGCTGGCTTTAGCTTACCAGATATTGCAAACCCGGATCAAGGATGACTGGATGGCTGCCGGTGTGACTTTAATCGATCCGGACAGCACTACGATTGACGATACGGTGCGGTTACAGCCGGATGTGATAATTGAACCCCAGACGCACTTGCGCGGCAATGCGGCTATTGGGTCTGGCTGCCGGATTGGTCCGGGCAGTTTGATTGAAAATAGCGATATTGGGGAAAATGTGACGGTGCTCTATTCGGTGGTTTCGGACAGCGCGGTGGCTGCAAACACTCGAATTGGCCCCTACGCGCACCTGCGAGGGCATGCTGTGGTGGGTGCTAACTGTCGGATTGGGAATTTTGTGGAGATTAAAAATACCACTCTGGGCGACAAAACCAATGCGTCTCACTTGACTTATCTGGGAGATGCTACTGTGGGGGATCGGGTTAATATCGGTGCGGGCACGATTACTGCGAATTACGACGGGGTGAACAAGCACCCGACGCAGATCGGGGACGGCACTAAGGTGGGTTCTAATAGTGTTTTGGTCGCGCCGGTGACTCTGGGGGAAGATGTTACGGTGGCGGCGGGTTCTGTGGTGACGGATGATGTGCCGGCGGATTCTCTGGTTATTGGTCGCGCCCGTCAGGTGGTTAAGCCCGGTTGGCGCATGAAGCCGAAGCCGGCTGACTCATCTGATAAGGAAAATCTGAGCTGAAGAAACGCGAGGAATGTCTTTGCGGTGGGGAGAGGTTTATCAAGCCGCCCCACCTCAATTTTTTATCTATAAGTTTGGCAAAATGGTTGACAGGGCGTGCCGGTTGCGCTATATTAGTATTGTGGGAATCTGTGCCGGCATATAAGGTCGTTTTTGGGCCGGCCAGTTCGTAGTTGGGCTTTAGCCCAAAGGTTCGTAGTAACTCGTAGGGTGCGTTCCCTAAGAGGGAACGCACCCTACCCCAAAGCCCAAAAATTTCCCCCAAAGGGGCTGACAGCTTTAGCCCAAAGTTCGCAGTAACTCGTAGGGTGCGTTCCCTAAGAGGGAACGCACCCTACCCCAAAGCCCAAAAATTTCCCCCAAAGGGGCTGACAGCTTTAGCCCAAAGTTCGCAGTAACTCGTAGGGTGCGTTCCCTAAGAAGGAACGCACCCTACCCCAAAGCCCAAAAATTTCCCCCAAAGGGGCTGACAGCTTTAGCCCAAAGTTCGCAGTAACTCGTAGGGTGCGTTCCCTAAGAGGGAACGCACCCTACCCCAAAGCCCAAAAAATTTCCCCCAAAGGGGCTGACAGCTTTAGCCCAAAGTTCGCAGTAACTCGTAGGGTGCGTTCCCTAAGAGGGAACGCACCCTACCCCAAAGCCCAAAAAATTTCCCCCAAAGGGGCTGACAGCTTTAGCCCAAAGTTCGCAGTAACTCGTAGGGTGCGTTCCCTAAGAGGGAACGCACCCTACCCCAAAGCCCAAAAA
>JAHHHT010000004.1 GCA_019359235.1 Oscillatoria princeps RMCB-10 | reverse complement strand
AAAAATTTCCCCCAAAGGGGCTGACAGCTTTAGCCCAAAGTTCGCAGTAACTCGTAGGGTGCGTTCCCTAAGAGGGAACGCACCCTACCCCAAAGCCCAAAAATTTCCCCCAAAGGGGCTGACAGCTTTAGCCCAAAGTTCGCAGTAACTCGTAGGGTGCGTTCCCTAAGAAGGAACGCACCCTACCCCAAAGCCCAAAAATTTCCCCCAAAGGGGTTGACAGCTTTAGCCCAAAGTTCGCAGTAACTCGTAGGGTGCGTTCCCTCTTAGGGAACGCACCCTACCCCAAAGCCCAAAAATTTCCCCCAAAAGGGGTTGACAGCACCGGCACCTTGTTCTATATTGGTATTGTGGGAAAATGTGCCGGCATATATATATAAGGTAGGTCAGCGGGGAGGGGCACCATGAAGTATTGGCGCGGGTTGATTGCTTGTGGCACTATCGCACTGTCAGTAACCGGCTGTTGGGGGGAGAAGTCGCCCGACGAAATTCGCGCCGCCCTTGAGAAGGGAGTGGTGCTGATAAGCTACGGGGATAAAGGAGGGCATGGCACCGGCTTTGTGGTGGGGAGAAATAAGGGAGTCTGCACCGCACTCACCGCCGCCCATGTGTCAAATGCCAGCCAGCAGTTGCTGGTGCAAACGTATGATAAGAAGCTTTGGAAGCGGGTTGAGGGGAAACCGCTTCCCGGGTTGGATTTGGCGGAGGTGAGGTTTGAGGTGGAAGCGGGAGATTGCCCCTATCCCGCACTGGTATTGGGGAATTCTGATAAACTCAAGTCGGGCGACAGGGTGCGGATATTTGGCTATCCACAAAGACTGGGTACATCGGTGCTCGTGGCGCAATTCCCCGGCGGGGAGGTGACGGCGGTGGAAAATCCGCCACTGCCTGAAGGCTACGCTATATCTTACGATGCTAGCACCTACGGGGGGATGAGCGGCGGGCCGGTGGTTAATGCGGCGGGGGAAGTTGTGGCGGTGCACGGGATGGCGGATTTGTCGAAGCTGTCGCCGCAACAGAAAGCTGATGTTGAGGGGAGATTGGGTGAGAATTTCCTGACGTTTCGCTGGGGGATTCCGATTAATGCTTATTTGGCGCGTTTTCCGGATGTTCGTGTCAGGAGTGCCGGTGTTCTGGAATTGCCGGTATCCGCAGAATGGCTAATTGCTGGGGGGATTGCCGGTGGGCTTTTGTTGGGGGCGCGATTGTTTGGGTTTCGGAGTTCTCCCTCATCTGGGAATTATTCTTCCCCAAAGGGAGTGAGTGCGCCCCAACCTCCGAAACCCTCATCTCAAGGAGGGGGAGTAAGAGGTTTGCCTTTCAGTTCATTTGCCTTCGACGCAATCACGGTAGACGCGCAGGGGCGAGAAACCAACCGCAGTCGCCGGCAAGCTGAATACTTCCCCGAAGACTTGGGAGGCGGGTTGATGCTAGAAATGGTTTCCATTCCAGGGGGAACTTTTGGCATGGGTTCGCCAAATTCGGAAAAAGAGCGATATGACAGAGAAAGTCCGCAACACTGGGTGACGGTGCAGCCCTTTTTTATGGGAAAGTACGCCGTAACTCAGGCGCAGTGGAAAGTTGTGGCAGCTTTGCCCAAGGTAAATCTCGACTTAAATCCAGATCCGTCTCGTTTCAAAGGCGCAAACAGGCCGGTGGAGAATGTGTCGTGGGATGATGCGATGGAATTTTGCGCCCGACTGTCCAAAAAAACTGGGCGCGACTACCGCTTACCCAGCGAGGCGGAATGGGAATATGCCTGTCGCGCGGGAACTACAACTCCGTTCCACTTCGGCGAGACGTTTACGACTGATTTGGCTAATTACAACGGCAACTATACTTACGCTTCTGGCCCAAAAGGCAAATACCGCCAGGAAACAACGCCAGTGGGGAGTTTTCCGCCGAATGCCTTTGGACTGTACGACATGCACGGTAATGTCTGGGAGTGGTGCGCCGATCCCTGGCACGATAATTATGCCGGTGCGCCCTCCGATGGGAGTGTCTGGAATTCTGGCGGAAACAAAGATCGCCGGATGCGGCGTGGGGGTTCTTGGGTCGGCGACCCCAGGCATTGCCCTGCGGCTAACCGCGACGGGTACGAGCCGGAGATCAGGAATGGCTACATCGGATTTCGCGCGGTCGTTTCTTTGCTCAGGACTTAGTAGCCCTTTGCCCTCTTCCCCTTTTGCCCTTTGCCCTTCTTTCCTTTTCCCTTTTCCCTTTCGCGCTTCGCGCGATCGCGATTTTTTTTACAACCGGGGTTTGCCGACAATCTCTAACACACCACACAAGATATTGATAAACGGTTCGTAGTTGGGCTTCAGCCCAAAAAGGTTCTTACTAACTCGTAGGGTGCGTTCCCTAAGAGGGAACGCACCCTACCCCTTCAGTTCCCTCGTAGGGTGCGTTCCCTAAGAGGGAACGCACCCTACCCCTTCAGTTCCCTCGTAGGGTGCGTTCCCTAAGAGGGAACGCACCCTACCCCTTCAGTTCCCTAAGAGGGAACGCACCCTACCCCTTCAGTTCCCTCGTAGGGTGCGTTCCCTAAGAGGGAACGCACCCTACCCCTTCAGTTCCCTAAGAGGGAACGCACCCTACCCCTTCAGCCCAAAAACCCGCCCCCACAGGGAAGTGTCCTCAATCACCCGCCTCCCTATCCTCCTTAGCCAAAAAATCTTTAAGAGGCACACTCAGCGGTTTAGGGGCGGGACAATTTGACGGATTGCTGCACTGGTAACTGGGAGTACCCCCCGGTAAAAGCGCCCCAAGAACCTTATTCAACTCCTCATAAGGATCGGCACCCACCTGCAAAGTCAAAACCAGGTTACAGGTATCGCCGCCCTGTTTTGTTTTCGCGCAAATAACCCATTGCTTCTCCGTATTTGGATCGGCGCGATAACTCAACTCCCTCAAACCTTCCTCCCGCAACTTCTCCATGCGATCCGCAATTTCCAGACAGCGCCTCTGTGGCGTATAACCGCCCCCAAGAGTGTTAACCATCCTCAACCAAGGTTTCATCTCACTGTCATGCTGGTACATAACCGCGTACACATCCCCGCCTCGTTCGGAATCCGCTTGGATAGCGCAAGAAAACCGACTCTTAGGGCTAACCAGAAAGGTTTCTTTAGCCCAAAAGGAAAGGAGTGCCAATACTGCGAGTCCAATAAACATCCCGATGTAGAATATCTTCCTTTCCTGCGGATCTGGACTTTGCTGATAGGTAGGTGCCATTTTCCCAAATCAGAGCTTGCTAAGTTGAAGCGAAAGTTAGTTTCCGGGCGATTCGCCTAGTTCCTGGCGATTGGAAAGATGCCGGTGGCGAATTAACAGGGGGGTTAAACCTACAGCTAGTTCGTCGGCGATTAACCGGGGTTCCAGGCGATTGGAAATCGCGGCTATACAGACAAAGCCCGCCTACGCGGGCTAAAGAGCAGACGGAGTTTCCCCAAGCGGTGGAATTCTCGTTGTCAGGCAGAGGTTCCGCCTCCCTCTGTCCCACCCATTATGACCTTATATGCCGGCACGGATTCCCATGATAATAAGGTAACACAAGCCGGTGCTACTGTCAACGGTTTGGAGAAAATTTTTTGCCACCGGCAAATCAATTTCCAAGGCCAGATGCCGGTGGGAAAAGCACAGCCCGATCGAGAGCCGCTGGAGAAAAACGACGTAGCACAGGCGTCTCGCCTGTGCCCCCTGCCGGCCCAAAACCGACCTTATATGCCGGCACAGATTCCCATGATAATAGAATAACACAACCCCGCGCAACTGTCAACAGTTTTGAGAAAAATTCTTTGCCACCGGCAAATCAATTTCCGAGCCCAGATGCTGGTGGGATTGGCAAGCCGAAATTGTCGGCACCGCCGACATGCCGGTGTTACAATAAAAATCGACGTAGCACAGGCGAGACGCCTGTGCCTAAACTCCTACAACCGGCAGCCGGTTTGCCAAACCTCGCTCAACTCCAGGGTGTCGCCCAACTGCGAGCCGGTGTGATAAGCAGCCAGCAAAACTTGACTCGTTTTCCCCCAGCCAATCGCGCCGGTGGCGTCAATCCCAATCGCCCCCAAATCGCGCTTGTTCTTCTCAGCTTCCCCGAAAGAACGCTTAAAAGCTTCCTCCAAAGAAAAACCGTCCGTCACCCGCACCACAATCCGCGCCGCCAGACACTCATCAATAATGTCCTCACCGATGCCGGTGCAGCTAATAGCAGCGTGAGAAGTCGCGTAATTCCCCGCCGGCATAGCCGAATCGCTGACGCGCCCGATGCGCTCAAACCCCTTACCGCCGGTGGAAGTCCCTGCAGCCAAGCGCCCCTGACTGTCCAGCGCCACCACCCCAATTGTCCCGCGCCCCGGTTCTCCAACCGGCTCATTTTCAGCAACCACCCCAGCAGCTTCCCGGACAAAATTCTCCTGACGTTCTTGCATCCACTCTTGCAACCGGTTATCCGTCAGCGGATTGTAAATAGGAACCTGCAACTCCCGCAACAATTCCGCCGAACCGAAATCCGAAAGCACCCGATCCGGAGAAGTCTGCAAAGCAGAAGCTAAATCAATCGGGTGCTGGACTCGCGACACATTGATTACCCCGCTGAACCGCTGAGCGAAACCGTCCATAAGCGAAGCGCTCATGCGGACTTGACCGTCCGACTGCAGGACAGAACCCGTTCCCGCATTGAAGCGCGGATCGTCCTCAAGCAACTGGCACCCCCGAATCGCTGCTTCCCGGGCACTCCCACCGGCAAGCAGCAGGGAGTAAACTTCTTCCAAGACCTTGTAGAGAGACTTGCGAACTGCTTCAACCCCGCCTTTCCCCTTGAGAGAACTGCCGGCCCCACCGTGGATAATAAGCTTGGGTTGTACCTGCCCAGCTGTCATGGCTTAAACCTCTTGAACAAAATGCGTTGAAAACCGGCTCTGCGCTGAAGAACGCTGGAAGTGCAACAGGCGTCTCGCCTGTGCACCCCCGTGCCGGCTTTTCGGACAGGCGAGACGCCTGTCCTACAATTGAGATCCGGGTAATGCCTGCGACCGGCGGCGACGACAGCGTTCAGAGCAATACTTCACATCATCCCAGCAATCGGCCCATTTTTTACGCCAGGTGAAAGGGCGCTGGCAAACAGGGCACATTTTCGCGGGCAAGTCAGATTTAGAGCGCTGGCGTGCCATGCTAATTTAGCAATAAATTGTCCCTTCAATTTTACGCAAAAGGGGGCCGGTAGGCTTGAGCGGAGGGAACGCCTGTCCTACAAGGTATAGACGTAGGGCAGGCGTTCCCTCCGCGCCCACCGGCTCGCCGGCTCTCCTGCTAGAGCGGTAAGATATAATAGCATAAAAACTGGTATTTGTCAAGGGGGAAGCCCGAAAATAGATGAATCAGGCGGCATTAGAGAGAGTGCGGATTGTCTTAGTGGAGCCGGCGGGCCCGCTGAATGTGGGTGCGACAGCGCGGGTGATGAAGAACATGGGGCTGCACCGGCTCGTCCTGGTCAGTCCGCACTGCGACCCCCAAGGAGAAGACGCCCGGAAAATGGCAGTGCACGCTGCGGATATCTTGCAAGCAGCCGAAGTCGTGGACAGTTTGCCCGCCGCCCTGCAAGGGTGCCAGCGGGCAATGGCCACAACCGGTCGGGAGCGCTCCTCACCGGCACCCCTCGAAGACCCCCGCGACAGCTTGTCCTGGTTGCTAGAAGCGCCGGCAGCCTTAATTTTCGGCCCAGAAGACCGGGGGTTGAGCAACCTCGAATTAAAATACGCCCAGAGATTGATCCGCATTCGCGCCAGTGACGCCTATCCCTCCCTGAATCTGGCTCAGGCAGTGGCCATTTGCTGCTACGAGCTGTATCAGTTATCTTGCGGAACGCCGAATCGCGCCCCAAGCACAGGCGAAATCCCGCCTTCTGCGGCACCGGCACCGGCAGCCCCGCTCGACCTTCTGGAGGGATACTACCAGCATCTGGAGGCGCTCCTGCTCAGAATTGGCTATCTCTATCCCCACACAGCAGAGAGCAGGATGGAAAAATTCCGGCGACTGTTCAACCGCGCCGGGCTGTCCGCCTCAGAGGTGGCCATGCTGCGGGGGATTCTGGCCCAAGTTGAGTGGGCCTTAAGCCAGCAGCGGTTTGCTGATCATACTCTGAAGGCGTCTGGCGATTCTCCTGCCGGCACCCCCATCTGTCCAGATACCGCGCCAGAGCCCCCCGAACAGCAGCGGAATGCTTGACAGACGCCCACCCCCTAAAAAAGAATGGAATTGCGCCAGAGCGGAACTGACACTCTCCTCTCCTGTGAAAAGATAAAGTATGAAGGATTCGGGATGAATTAAGATAGTTCGAGCGCGGCGAGCCGGTCTGACTCCCTCTTGACACGCGGCTCCCACTCGGAAAAGCACGCCAGAGCTCCGCACAGGCGCATTTTTTAACCGGTTACGAGTTTATGCAGGCAGGTGTAAAACATTTTAGGACATTAAAAAGAGCAGCGTCAGGTGAGCCGAAGGTCTGAAAAAGAGGCTGACAGTGTTAAGGAAGAATCGGGACAGTTGCGGTTAGTTAGGAGAGTGGGTAAATGAAGTAGCTTAGGCAAAAAGGAGAGAATTTACTTCGGAGTTGGGCAAAATATGTTGAGGGCGGGCAAAAGGCCGCCACAGCAAGATTAAAGCACCAGTGAGGGCAGCAGCCGCCGGTGGAAATGTTAAAGCAGCTCCCTGATGTCAGTGAGGAGTGAGAATTAAGCTAAAGGTAGTGCGGCGGGAAAGAACTGCCAGTAAACTGAGACAGTGGGATAAACGTCTAGAATTAAAGAGACTATTCTCGCCGGTGGATATTGATAAAAGAGGCCGTGAGGCGGCGTCGCCTGCATAGAAAAAACCCTGTCGTTAGCGAAATATAAAGGAGTTCGGTGTGGCTCAGAGAACCCCCATTCAGAGAATTTTGTCGGCAGTACCCTCAAAGCAAAAGTCTGGCGAGACGCCAAAGGAGCAGCCTTCTGAAAGCGCGTCAAGCCCGCCGGCAGACAAGTCGCGCCGCCGGCGTGAGCGGCAGCCGCAAAAGAGCCGGCAGAGCGGACAGCAGCCCCAAAAGCAGCAACAAGTCAGACCGCCGGCAGATAGAACCGCCCCCCCGGCATCTGAGTTGCCCGTGGCTGATAGGGCCAACCGTCGCAGCCGGCGTCAGCAGGCGACGCCACCCCCATCCGGACGCCGCCCGGCTCAGCCGGAAATGTTCAACCTGCGGCAGTTCCCGCTGAGCGGTGTCCCCGACGCCGGTTTCGTCCGGCAGAACGGCACCCCCAACGCAGGGGCGCAGGCGAGCCGGTCAGGGGTGTCGCCCCCCGGACAGCGCCAGGAGCGCTCCTCAAATGTGCCGGTCAGCCCGCCGCCGGCAGCCAGCCGCCGCAGCCGGAGTGTGGCCCGCAAAAATGCCAGCCAGCCGCCGGCTCAGCTGAACCCTCAAAACTCTGTCTCCCAACTTTCCAGAGCGCCCCGAAAAGGAGCAGCTCGCCGGCAGCAGAAATCCACCTCCCCGCTGGTGTACGGTTTGCGCCTGCTGATCCTGGGGGTGGGAATTGGGGTGATTGCCGGCACGCTGCTGTCCATGTTCGATCCCGCCAGCCGCTATTCGGGGGCAGTTTCTGACAAATCCAACAGCCAGCCCCAGCAGGAAGCGGTTAAGGAGGCGAGCCCAGTAGCGGTAGCAACCGCCCAGCCGGCGTTTCAGCTGACAGCGGAACTGACGGATTTGAAAACCCAATTGCAAGCCTTGGCAGCGGAAAATCCCGATCTGACGCCGGGAGCCTTTTTCGCCGATCTCGATACCGGCGCTTATATGGAGCTGAATGGCTCCCAAGGCTTTGCAGCTGCGAGCACGATTAAAGTGCCGATTCTGATCGCCTTCTTCGAGGATGTGGATGCCGGTAAAATCAGCCTCGAAGAAACCCTGACACTGCGGGAAGAGCATATCGCTGAAGGCTCCGGCGATATGCAGTACGATAATCCCGGCAGGAGTTACACCGCCCTGGAAACCGCCACCAAGATGATTACGATCAGCGACAACACCGCCACCAACATGCTGGTCGAGCGTTTGGGTGGCGCTGAAGCGCTCAACCAGCGATTTACCTCTTGGGGCTTGACAGAAACGGCAATTCGCAATAAACTTCCCGATTTGGATGGGACGAACACCACCAGTCCCAAGGACTTGGGGACTTTGATGGCGCAGGTGAATCAAGGCGAGCTGGTGTCGCTGCGCAGCCGGGACCGCCTGCTGGGGATTATGCAGCGCACCGTGAATAATTCGTTGCTGCCCCAAGGACTGGGAGAGGGTGCCACGATTGCCCACAAAACCGGCGATATTGGCTCTGTGCTTGGTGACGCCGGCATCGTGGACCTGCCCACCGGCAAGCGCTACATTGCCGCTGTCATGGTCAAGCGCCCCCACAATGACCCCCGCGCCGAGGAGCTGATCCGCCAGTTTTCCAGCAAGGTTTACCAGTATTTCAGCCATCCCGGAGGGAAGTCCTAGCCTTTTGGACAGGCGGTGCCGGGGGTTTTGGGACAGGCGGGACGCCTGTCCTACGTCTTGGGTTTTTGGGACGCTCTCACGCCGCGCTAGCTGCAGCCGCCATTTCGTCGAGCCTCTGCCAAACTTGCTGCAACACCGGCTCCAGCCCTATCCGCGCCACAGCAGAAATTAGGAAAACTGGGGCTTGACTTATTTGCTGAATTGTGCTTCGTATCTTCTCCACACGATCACTCTCCAGATCCACCGCATCGATTTTATTGAGGGCGACGATTTGAGGGCGCTCAGCCAGCCCCCGCCCGTAAGCGCCCAACTCATCCTGAATCGTCTGAAAATCAGCAATCGGGTCCTCGCTGGTGACATCAACCAGGTGCAGCAGCAGGCGAGTGCGCTCAATGTGGCGCAGAAACTCGTGTCCGAGACCGGCACCCGAGTGAGCGCCGACAATCAGCCCGGGGATATCCGCAAAAACCGTGCCGTCGCCGCTGGGTTTGCGCACCACGCCCAAATTCGGCACTAATGTGGTAAAGGGGTAGTCGGCAATTTTGGGTCGCGCCGCCGAGAGAACCGAAATCAGCGTCGATTTGCCGGCATTTGGCTTGCCAATAATCCCCACCTCCGCCAGCAGTTTCAATTCCATGCGCAGCCGCCGCACTTCTCCGGGAAGTCCGGGGAGAGCGTACTCTGGGGCGCGGTTGCGATTGCTGAGGAAGTGTTTGTTGCCCAAACCGCCTTTGCCGCCTTTGGCCACACAGAGAGTTTGGCCCGGCTCAACGAGGTCGCCGAGAAGTTCGCCGGTGTCCGCATCGCAGACGGTAGTGCCGCAGGGAACTTGGACAAGCCGGTCGTCACCGTTAGCGCCGGTGCGATTGTTAGGCCCGCCCCGCAGGCCATCTTCCGCCTTGAACTGGTGGGAGTACATGAAGTCCAGCAGCGTTTGCAGATTTGCAGACGCCTCCAGAATCACAGAGCCGCCCTTTCCGCCATTCCCACCGGCAGGTCCGCCCGCCGGCACATACTTTTCCCGCAAAAAGGCGACGAGCCCGTCACCGCCGTTGCCGGCTTGCACCTCAATTTCAGCTAAATCGATAAATTTCATAACTTTTACTTAGAAATCTCTACATTTTAAGAGGTATAAATTTATCCGAAAATATTTATCAGTCAGGACTGAAGTCCTGACTGCTGCTGTTTGGATTCTCTCGTTCCGGGGCTCTGCCTGGGAGCGCGGAGCAGTCGGCTCTGCCCCCTTTCTCCAACCAGGAGATTAAAAGCTTAAGAGCTCACTTTTTTCCCCCCCGGCTATCTTAAATATAGGGCGACACATCCTCCCCGCACTTATCCGCCAAATAGGAGAGAGAGCGGAAGCGCAAACCGACCAGCTGGTCGTAGAGAGGATTCAGCTTGCACAGGGGGGGAATGTGAACAATTTTCTGGCCAAACAGCTGAACATCTCGCTCAAACGGGCACTGGGACGGAATCATTTTGCACAAGAATCTCGCCAGCCGGGGGTCTTGGATTTCCAGGCCGTCTAGCCAGTGCCGCACGGGGTGGAGCGGGTCGATGTGAGGTTTTTTGGGTGCCGCTGGTGCCACCGGCACCAGCTGAGCGGCACTTCCTGTCTCTGAATCAAAGTCCTCAACTTCGACGCGAGCGCACAGGGTGTAGCGCAGCGCTTCCAGCGCTTCCACTTTCACTCCTAACGCCTCACAAAACTGATGCAATTGTTCATCTTCGGTGTCCGAATAGACCCCATCGGCTACTGCCACCATCACCGCTGTTCTCAAGAAATTCTCGCGCGTGCGCCGGTCAGAGCCCAAACCTGCCGCTAACTCCTGACTAGAAATCTGCTCCAACGACCCCAAATCCGCTTGGGGGGCTAATTCTTCCTGAGTCAGCTGTGCAATGAAGACCTGCTCTTCTGGATCGAAGTGTCCGTCTGCCCAAGCGATGGTTAGCAATCCGCGCAGCCAGACAGAAATTTGCTCGGTCGTCAGGGGAGATTGAACTACACCAGTCATGACAATTCTACCTGTTGAGTGTCTGCTTTTTCAAAAAAGCTGGAAAACTTTCCCGCGTTTTTGTTTGGGGGTGTTCCCCACTGGGAGAACTGCATCCCCCGCGCCTGCAATTTAAACCAGCACATTTGAACAATTTTTCTGATTTTACCACTGGTTTCTGGAGATCGCCAACCCGGATTCAAGGGTCAAGTTTATCCCGGCTTCTGGCCGGGGACAGTACAGCCGGCACCAATAGCCGCGATTTATAGCGGCTCTCAGTTGGATGAAGTACGCCCCAGAACCCCGGTTTCTTTAAGAAACCGGGGTTCTCAGTACCACACTAATATGAGAGCCGCTATATTTACACCGCTGAAAGCCACCTGCTGTAAACTGAGATCCTGAGCCCAGCGCACGAGGAGAGGTCTGTGACCCCCCAAGAGTTTTGTTTGTTGGTTATCTCGATTTTAACGAGCGCTGCGGGGCAATTTTTCCTGAAATCCGGCGCACTGAAGATCGGAAAATCCCACACCGGCAGTTTGGCCAGCTTCCTGGCGGGCGCGATGGCCAGCCCAGAACTGCTTGCTGGCCTCGCTTGCTACGGGTTGGGGGTATTCGCCTACATTTTGCTGCTCTCTCGCGTGAAACTCAGCGTTGCCGGGCCTGCGCTCGCCTCGGGCTACGTTTTTTCAGTTCTGCTGGGCTACTTCGCTTTTGGGGAAGCGATTCCCCTGAAGCGCGTCCTGGGTTTGGGGTTGATTGTTTTCGGGGTTATCTTAGTGCTGTGGAAAGAGTGAGAGTGAATTCTAACTTAAAACTTAAAAATTCAGGAGTGACTTCTTAAATTTTTAAGTTTTAGGTGGGAATTTTAAAATCACTGGCGTCTGTACAGCAGCCACCGCAATTCCATCGGCGGTTCCTTGCGCACGACAGGGAACAAATCCCGACCGGTCGCCCACTGGTTGAACCAGCCGGTGGGAGGCCAAGCTTCTGCCGGCAGGTGCTGGCGCTCATACTCAAACACCGATTCATCCGATACCAGCTCCAGGGGCAAGCCCTCGCTGGCGGCGGTCAGCTCGCCCCGTGTGAAAATGCTCGACCACGCCAGTTCAGACATCTCCCTGACGAGCTGGTTGGGATCGTAATCTTCTGCGGCGAGAAAGGTGTTAAACAGTAACAGTCCGCCCGGACGGAGGGTGGCGCACATTTTAGCCAGCATTTGTTTCAACTGCTGAACACTGCGAAAATGAGAGACAACCTCGACGACGATCGCCAGTTTGTAGTGAGCCGGTGGCAGCTGAAGCTGGGGGTTGAGCACGTCAGCTTGAGTCACCATCACCGGCAATCCCTCTATTTGCACAGCGGAAACCAGTTGCTGGACAAATGCCGGCGCTAGCTCGATGGCCTGAACGGGATGGCCCAGCCTTGCCAGCGGCAGCGTATTTCTGCCGGTGCCTGCGCCCACATCCAAAATCGCTGCGGTTTTCGGATCGCCCAGTTCAGCCGCCACTGCCATCACCTTGGCGTCGGGATGGCTGCCAAATAGAGGCGGCTCTCGGGTCTGAGTCCACTTCTTGTACTGGTCTTCCAGTGATGAAGG
Source organism: Oscillatoria princeps RMCB-10 (assembly GCA_019359235.1). Lineage (GTDB taxonomy): Bacteria > Cyanobacteriota > Cyanobacteriia > Cyanobacteriales > Oscillatoriaceae > Oscillatoria > Oscillatoria princeps. The sequence continues at coordinate 345,075 of JAHHHT010000004.1, read as the reverse complement.
GAGAATCGAGACACTCACAGATAAACGAATCGTCGGGAAGGAAGGGAACTTTTCTGATTCGTAGCGAACAATCAACCGGGAATGGGGCGACGTCCGAAACCCTTCCTCAAGCTTGCGGGCGAGCAGCTGGCGCAATTGCTCCAGTTCCTTTTCCGACCAGCTTTTGCCCATTGTGGAGAACAGCAGTGTCAGGCGCTGCATGTAATTGTCTGTCAGTGCTGGCGCACAAGGCAGGGACAGTTCGCCACGGCCAACGATCCAAGAATCAATTCTTTTTGAGAGGGCGAGCTCGATAGTGGTTGAATCGGCTGTGTGGCGCTGTTCCATATCAGAGGGCGAGTTTTCAGAAGAGGCGGGAGATGCCTGCAATAGATCCATAAGCAAGGGCAGCTGGCTGACGGTGACTTTGACGGGACTTACGCACAACTGTGAGAGAAACCGGGTTTCTGGTTCTGGAACGAGGGCTGAAAGTCTTGACTGCTGGTTCAGAAACCCGGTTTCTGCGCAAGTCCTATTTGAGCTAAACGATGGCCCAACTCGATAAGTGAGAGCGCCTTTATAAACACAATGTTAAACGGCAGAATAAGCGGAGGAGATCCCCCCGGCCCCCCTAAAAAAGGGGGGGAAGATCGGCCCCAGTAGGGGCGGCCCCCCGTGGCCGCCCTGACGCCACCGGCCACCGGCGGAGACTGCCCTTTAAGGGCATCGCTCTTGCGGGCCGGCTTGGGCCATGATAAAGCAAGAAGCGGATGACCTCGCTCCCCTACCAGGAAAAGGCATCCGCTTTCAAGGAATTTTTTAAATTGCGGCTCAGCTGCTACCGGTGAAGGTAACTTCTGGGAACTTCGTCTGAGCTTCGGACATGGGCCGGCGCCGGCCTTCCTCTTGCCAATAGTTAATGACTTCCGTAGCTTTGTTGAGCAACTCGACGCGATCCGGCTCGGAAATCCAGTGTTTGGCTTCCAGCTCATTTTTTAGCTGTTCCCAGGCATCGTTACGAGGCCAGAAAAAATAAGAAGTCAAAGGACTTGTCCCTTTGCCCACCACCTGGTCAACCGCCAGTGCCACGTTTTCCTCTAGCCAGAGAACTTTGAGAATGAACTTGGACAATCACACCTCCAGGGCAGATTCGGGATTGTTTAAAAACTCTACAGTCTTTCATTGTAACGCACATTTTCGTTTTTTCACCGGCACAGCGGTGATAAAATCGCCACAACACCTGCTGGCCACCTGTAACCCGGTGGACTTCAACGCCCGCTCGTGGTAAACGTAATAGAGGAAACGGTAGCTGGAAGGCGGAGGCGCATGGGCGCAGAGGGCGTGAGAGTGAATCCCGGTTTCGGTAGTGAAACAGAACCCACCACAGCGAGCAAGCCAGTCCCGGCTGTCGCTGTCTTTGACATTGACGGCGTAGTCCGGGATGTGAGCGGGTCTTACCGCCGCGCTCTGGCAGATACAGTAGAGCATTTCACCGGCGGTGGCTACCGGCCCGCTCAGGCGGACATCGACCGGCTGAAATCGGAAGGCATCTGGAACAACGACTGGCACGCTTCCCGAGAATTAATTTACCGCTACTTCGAGGCGCAAGGCCAGCCGCGAGCGCAAATTGCCCTGGACTACGACGCCCTCGTCGCTTTTTTCCAATCCCGCTATCGCGGCACTGACCCAATACACTGGAACGGCTACATTTGTCAAGAGCCTTTGCTCTTGCAGCCGGCGTATTTGGAACAGCTGACTGCAGCGGGGATTCCTTGGGGCTTTTTCAGCGGGGCCACGCGGGGCTCTGCGACCTATGTGCTGGAAGGACGCTTGGGATTGAAGTCGCCGGTGCTCGTGGCGATGGAAGACGCCCCTGACAAGCCTGACCCCACCGGCTTGCTAGCTGCGGTGCTGCAGCTGGAACAGGGACAGCCGGCGAACCCCGACACGCCGGTGATCTATCTCGGAGACACCGTAGCTGACATGCACACCGTCCAGAAAGCCCAACAGCTGCACCCGTCTCGCCGGTGGATTGGGGTGGGAGTTTTGCCGCCCCACGCACAGGAAACACCGGCACGCCGGGACGCTTATGCCGCTACCCTGCAGGGAGCCGGTGCTGTTGTCGTGTTGAGCAATGTTGAGGAATTGACGCCCCAGCTGATTGAGCAGTTGGTCATGGCTGTGGGCTAGAGGAAAAGTTGTTGCCCAATGGGCAACAAAATGGCGGGGAGAAGTGTCAAGTCCTGAAGCTGTGACTGACGCCCCAGCGGCCCAACGCAGTTGATCGCGCTCTGTGGGCGAGTGGAAAATTTGTTGCCCAATGGGCAACAAAATGGCGGGGAGAAGTGTCAAGTCCTGAAGCTGTGACTGACGCCCCAGCGGCCCAACGCAGCTGATCGCGCTCGGCGGGCGAGTGGAAAATTTGTTGCCCAATGGGCAACAAAATGGCGGGGAGAAGTGTCAAGCGTTTACGATTTTAATCTGCTTATTACACAAAGAAGGCATAGCTTCCAGAAGCGCGTTCCCAGGAATATCCTGGAAACGAGGTAATTGATGTGAATAGCGAAAATTAAATGCGCAACAACTTACTGCAGGTGGAGAAACTTATCGAGCGCTGACACCATCTTAGGAGGCCACCGGCGGACGCTGCCAACCCAGCTGATGTCTCTGTAGCGCGAATCCAGCCCCACGACAGCCACCCAGTTACTTTCAGCTTCTCCCCGCTGTCCCTGTTCCCAGAGGACAGCCGTCAGCGCCGCCCGCATGTCGGGAAACTTGGGGTATTTCCGCACTAAATTGCGCATGGTGCGAATTGCGTCTTCTGTTTGGCCTGTTTGGTAGAGGGCGAGGGCGCAGTTGGCGCGGGCGAAAGCATAGTCTGGCGCTAGATCTGCCGCTTGCCGGTAGTCCGCAACCGCCGCCTCCCACTGGCCCAGCCCAGCTTCGGCGTTGCCCCGGTTGTTGTAACCGGCAGCGTCTCGCGGGTCGAGTTCCAGCACCCGGTTGTAATCCGCAATCGCGGCTCCGTACTGGCCCAGCCCTTCCAGCGCCGTGCCCCGATTCAGGTAGGGATCGGGCGCGTCGGGAGCGAGTTCGATGGCCTTGTTGTAGTCCGCGATTGCCGCTTCTAGTTTGTTCTGGCTGACTCTGGAATTGCCCCGGTTGCTCCAAAGCGCTGCGTTATCTGGAAGCCGGTCAATCAGCTGAGTCCAGTACCCTTCAGCTGTGGCGAAGTCACCGGCATTTGTGGCGGCGAAAGCCTTTTTGGCCAGATCGTCGGGCGCTGGCTGCTCGATCGCTGCCGGTGCCGGCAGTTGCGCCGCCATCCCCGGAACGATGTGCCCCAAAGGGCCGGTCACGCTCACCAGCAGTGCCCACACTCCAGTCAAAATCAAACTAATCATCTGAATTCCGTATATATAATTTACAAAAAAGATAGGGGTTGCAGTCGCAATTTAGCCCTCAGCTGTTAGGCTAATAATGCTGCATGTGGTCGAAAGGAGGCAGAGCCTGTAGGGGCGGTGCCCCCGTGCCCGCCCCGTTCCCAGGCGGTAGGGGCGGGGCACCCACGGAGACCGCCCCGGAACGAGGGGATAACGAGGGGATAAAGATGGATAGCGCAAATTCAATGCGCCACAGCTTAAAGCGCAACTGCGAACGTCTTTAAGTGAAATAAATAAATCGAGTTTTATATGGTAGCACGGCGGGGCGAATTAGCGCACCGGCAAGACGTACCGTATTCCGGTTCCCTAACTCCTAACCCCTAACCCCTACCCCCTAACCCCTAAAATAAAGACAGCTGCTGTCCCGGATGATTGTAACCCAAGTGCTTCCAGGCTGCAGGGGTGGCGACGCGACCGCGAGAGGTGCGGTTCAGGTAGCCGATTTGCAGCAGGTAGGGTTCGTAGACTTCTTCGATGGTTTGGGCGTCTTCGCCGGTGGCGGCGGCCATTGTTTCTAAACCCACCGGCCCGCCATTAAAATTTTCAATCATTACGGTCAGCAAGCGCCGGTCAGTCCAGTCCAAGCCGCAGGGATCGACGCTGAACAGCTGCAAAGCAACGGTTGCGACGGCTTCGCTAATCGCCCCCGCTGACTTGACTTCGGCGTAGTCGCGCACCCGCTTCAGCAGCCGGTTGGCAATCCGAGGGGTGCCCCTCGACCGGCGGGCAATTTCTGCTGCGCCATCCGAGGTGACGGGTGTCTGGAGGATTTGGGCGGTTCGCAGCACAATCTGGCTGAGTTCCTCGACTTCGTAAAAGCGCAGCCGCTGAATCAAGCCAAACCGGTCGCGCAGGGGCGAGCTGAGGGCTCCCACTCGCGTGGTTGCCCCCACCAGGGTGAAGCGCTGCAGGGGAATGCTGCGGGTGCGGGCGCTCTGACCTTTGCCGACAGTGATGTCGAGGCGAAAATCTTCCATCGCAGGGTAGAGGATTTCCTCTGTCATGCGGGAGAGCCGGTGAATTTCGTCGATGAAGAGAATATCGCCCGGTTGGAGGTTGACGAGCAAACCGGCAATGTCGCGGGGGCGCTCCAGTGCCGGTGCGGAGGTGATTTTGCACCCGACGCCCATTTCTTGGGCCATAATCACGGCCATTGTGGTTTTGCCCAAGCCCGGGGGGCCATAGAGCAACAGGTGATCCAGAGATTCGTTTCTGGATTGAGCGGCTTTGATGCCAATATCGAGCAAGTCTTTCAGGTCTTTTTGGCCGATGTAGTCTGCGAGTCGCTGGGGGCGGAGTTTTTCTTCCAGCTTGCTGCTGTTTTGCTCGTCGCCGGTGGCTTCGGGAGCTAGCAGGGAGGGAGCAGGCGGCGCGGAATAAGCTGCAGGTGACTCAGCCGCGCTCTTGCGCCGCTTGGGTTCTTGAGGCTGTTTGCTGGAAGAGATGATTGCCATGATTGCCGCCGGTCTTAAAATATTCCCCAAGTTCAAGTTATCTTGAAAAGCAGGTTGGAGTAGCATTGCTCAAGTTCTGGCTGGAGGATTTTTAAAATTATGGCTGTTGAAGACCTTTTGTCAGTCCCAGAAGATGAGGCCGCTGAAGCGGTGATGGCCATGACCCAATCTTTGCTCGAGCGGATGGATCGGGGCGAAGCTCAGGAGTCAGAGATTGAAGCTGCGATCGCCGGGCTGGTGAGCACTAAGGACAGCGCCCGCGAGTTTTTTGGCATTTATCTGACGGACGGCAGACCTCTGGCAGACAGTCCTTCTCCCGCTGTGCTTCGAGGATTGCAGTCTTCTGCCGAGATTGTTGGGGAATTTTTGCTGAAAACTGTGGTGATGTCCTCGGCGATGGCTGTGGCGCACCGGCGCAGGCAAGATGAGAAGATGGCAGCGAGTTCTGAGCGAGTCCGCTCCCGCTGCGTCAATTTAATCCAAAACCTGGAACTGCCAGCTATACCAACTGTGGCGAAGGAAATGCGAGACAGTGCGAGTACCGGCTCGGGTGCCTACCAGGCGTTTCTCGACCGCTGGGGCTACGATGCCGAGCAGCGCCTGGTTATCGCCCAAGTCCTGCAACCGTTTGCCGCCGGCTGAAGATGAGCCACCGGACAGAACCCGTGGCCAGTCGGGGGCAGCTGGCTAAAGTGGCCATAGAGAGTGGCGTGCTGCGCGTTGGGGGCTGGGTGGCGTCATTTAATGCTGGGCCTGCCGACGGCTTCAAGCTTGCCTTTGCCGGCAGGGAATTCACCGAGTTTGAGGTGGAAAGGGGGCTGTACAGTCCGGGGGTGAAAAAAGCTTTCCCGGACTTGGACTGCGCTGAGACGGCTAAATTCAGCATTCGCGCCCCTCTGGACGAGTGGGAGCCGGCGCGAGAGGGTTTGGTGATTTTGACTCCCCTGTTCAGCGGGCGCGAGGGGCGTCTGCTGTTCAGGATTTTGGGGGATTCCCTGCCGGTTCCCAGTCAGGAGGAGGCGGATTTAATCGGTGGCAATTTCTATTTGATTGCCTTTGAGTTTTTGGGCCACTTGTTGCAAAGGGCCGGTTTGCAGCCGGGCGACTGCGTGCTGGATGTCGGCTGCGGTTTGGGGCGCATGGCTTATTCCCTGGCGCACTACCTGACACCGGCAGCCCGCTACGAGGGGTTTGACATTATGGCCAATGCCATCGAGTGGGCGCAGCAGACGATTTCTCCTCGGTTTCCGAATTTTAAATTCCGTCTGGCGGACATTTGCAACCCGATGTACAGCCCGAACGGAAGGGTGCCGGCGGAGGAGTTTGTCTTTCCCTATGAGGCGGAGAGTTTTGATTTTGTCTTGCTCAGCTCCGTTTTCACCCACATGCGCGCCGGTGAGGTTCGCCATTACCTCGATGAGATCCGCCGGGTGCTGAAGTCCGGAGGGCGGTGCTTGTGCACTTGCTTCCTGCTCAACGAAGAGTCGCAATGGCTGGTGGCGGCGGGAAAGAGTTCCCAAAATCTGGTTTGTGAACTGGAGGACTGTTTCACCGCCAGTCCAGAGGTGCCGGAGGGTGCGATTGGCTTCAGGGAAGCGCTCCTGCTGCAGTGGATTGCCGAGCGAGGCTTCAGTGTGCTGGGAAAATACGGCGGGTCGTGGTGCGGGCGTGCGGAGTTTACCACCTACCAGGACATGCTGATCCTGCAAAAAAAATAAAAAATATGCCTAGAATCTTAATTTAAGGTATACGATGCCGCTGACTGCCTTCAATCTGGACAAAATGCAGGGGCAATCTATTGGCCTCACCCCCCAGCCCCCTCTCCCCACTTGGGAGAGAGGGGTTGGGGGGGTCAGGGATATCCCCCCCTCTGCCCACTTGGGAGAGGGGGGTTAGGGGGGTGAGGGCAAGTCGCTGAAACTGTGAGGGGCAATCCCCCCGTGGTTGCCGCTGCCGGCGGTGTGTTTAGGTGTGTGTGTGTGTGTGTGTAGTGGGTGAGGAGTACGGAATTGGTCAGAACAATTAGAGGAGCTGTCAGGAAAGCTGGCAGGGCTAACCGCTGGGCGGTGATGGAGTCCGGGTGGTGGCTGAAACTGGATCTGCTGAAGACCTTAGTGCGGCGCGAGCTAGAGGCGCGGTATAAAGGGTCAGTGCTGGGGAACTTGTGGCCGTTAGTAAATCAGATTTCGCAGCTGCTGATTTACACGTATGTTTTCTCGATAGTGCTGAAGGTGAAGCTCAGCCTGCAGGGACTGCCAGAAAATAATTTGACTTTTGGCATGTGGCTGTTTGCCGGGTTAGTGCCTTGGATGGCATTCACCGGCGGGTTGCTGCAGGCGTCGTCTTCCGTGGTGGCGCAGCCGAACTTGGTTAAGAAGGTGGTGTTTCCGCTAGTGCTGCTGCCTGTGGTGCCGGTGCTGGCGGCGTTCGTCGAGAGTTCGATGGGGCTGATGGCCTTAATTGTCCTCGTGGCCTTCACCGCGCACACCGCACACAGCACCTTATGGCTGCTGCCGCTCGTGTGGCTGCCTCAACTGCTGTTAACGGCGGGTTTGGGGTACTTGGGGGCGGGTCTGACGGTGTTTTTGCGGGATATTCCCCAAACTGTGGGAGTAATTCTCAATTTTTGGTTTTATTTGACGCCAATTTGCTATCCGGCTTCTGTGATTCCGGAAAATTGGCGGGCGGCGGTATTTTGGCTGAATCCGATGGCGGCGTTTGCTGAAATTTACCGCGATCTGGTTTTGGTGGGACAGGTGAAGCACTGGGGCGAGTGGGGAACGGCTTCGGTGATATCGTTAATAGTGTTTGGCGCGGGCTTGTGGTCGTACCGCCGCTTGCGACCGGCATTTGCCGATGTCCTGTAAGGGTTTAAAGCCCTGGTAAAAAGTTACGGTATTCACCTGATTATTTTCAGTTTTAATAGCAGCCATGCCTGAAGTCGCAATTTCACTGAAAAATGTGTCGAAGTGCTTTAAGCGCTACAGACATCCCGCCGACCGGTTAAAGGAGATTCTATTGCCCGGGAAGAGCAGAGCTGAGGAATTCTGGGCGCTGCGCGATATCAATCTGGAAGTGCCAAAAGGCCAGACCCTGGGGATTGTCGGGCGCAATGGATCTGGAAAGAGTACCCTGCTGCAAATTGTTGCCGGCACTCTGGGAGCAACAGGAGGGGAAGTTAAGGTGAACGGGCGCATTTCAGCGCTCTTGGAGCTGGGGAGTGGGTTCAATCCGGAATTTACTGGCCGGCAGAATGTGTTTTTTAATGGCCAGTTGCTGGGGCTGACGCCGGCAGAGATTGAGGAAAAGTTCGATGACATTGCTGCGTTTGCCGATATTGGCGATTTTATCGAGCAGCCGGTGAAAACTTATTCCAGTGGGATGTTCGTCAGGCTGGCGTTTGCGGTGGCGACCAGCGTGGAGCCGGATATTCTGATTGTAGATGAGGCGCTTTCGGTTGGGGATGAAGCTTTCCAGCGCAAATGCTTCGCCCGCATCCAAACGATTCAGGACAGAGGGGGCACAATTCTATTTGTCTCTCACGCCGCCTCGGTGGTGATAGAACTCTGCAACGCTGCGGTGTTGATGGATCGGGGGGAATTGCTGCTGTCTCACAAGCCTAAGGTGGTGATAGATAAATATCACAAATTGATTTACGCGCCGCCGGATAAGGAAAAGGGTTTGCGGGAAGAAATACGCAGTTTGAATCAGGCGACTGTTACTCCTTTGAAACCGCATCTTGCCGGTCGCGAGAAAAGCCCGCTCTCCGTTGTGCCCAGCCGCGCCAGTGCGGAGGAGAAGTGGCTGCGGGAATTTTATGACCCGGATTTGGTGCCGGCGAATACAATTTCCTATGTCCCCCGGGGTGCCCGGATTCTCAACCCCCACATCACTACACCCGACGGCAAAATTGTCAACCACCTGAACAGCCGGAACAGTTACATCTACACTTACACGGTTGCTTTTTACAAGCCGGCTGCTAAAATCCGGTGTGGCATGCTGGTGAAAACCCTGAGTGGGTTTGAGCTTGGGGGGGCTTCGGCTTCGGCTTCCAGTCAGTCGATAAGCTATGTTGAGGCGGACACGACTCTGGTGGTGAAATTCCAGTTCAAATGCCTGCTGAATCCGGGCGTGTATTTTTTAAATGCCGGTGTGTCAGGCATTGTTGACGGGAATTTTACCTACTTGGCTCGCTGTATTGATGTCGCGATGTTTAGGGTGCAGCCTCAAAGCAACTCTCAGGCTAGCGGGATCGTTGATTTTACGATCGAGCCGAGTTTGTCTGTGCTGGAGAAAGGGAAAAAAGTGGAATTTGTCTGAGGTGTGCCGGTGTGCCGGCGGACAAACCCCACCCAGCCCCTCCCCTGCAAGCTTGTAGCGTTCCCCCCGGGAACGCACCTTACAAAACTTGTAGCGTTCCGCAAAACGGAACGCACCCTACTTCTGAGGGGTTAGGTTTTTCCGCGTTCCCCTTTGAGTGGAGAGCCAACTCTTGATATAATACTTTTGACCGCAGTACCGCCGGCCTGTCCCCTAACGCGATTTTGAGACATTGAGATGAATAACAGCGATAGCCTAGGGCACCAGAAAGCAGAAATTGTTAAAAAGTTTGGGGAGTGGACGAATCACAACATCCGGCTTGCCGGCGAGACTTACACAATTGATAAGGAAGCCGTTACGGGGGCTGAAGTCAAGTTAAGGCGGGTGGCGCAAACGATTGCTGACTTGTCAGGGCAGTCTTTTGAAAATCTCCGGGTGTTAGATTTGGCTTGCTTGGAAGGTCTTTATGGCATAGAGATGGCACTTCAGGGCGCGAAGGTGGTCGGGATAGAAGGGCGAGAAGCCAATGTAGAAAAGGCGCGATTTGCCAAGGAGGCTCTCTCTCTGGAGAATATTGATATTGTTCGGGATGATGTCCGCAATCTCTCTGCCGAAAAGTACGGCAAGTTCGATGTGGTTTTGTGCTTGGGGATATTTTACCATCTGGACTATCCCGATGTTTTTCAATTTCTGGAAAGCGTTGCGGATGTCTGCAACCGGCTGGCAGTAATAGACACCCATGTCAGTGCGGTTGCGGAAAAGTGTTATGCTTACAAGGGGAACAGCTACTGGGGGAGAGTTTATGCTGAGCACAGTCCCGATTCGACTCTGGAGGAAAGGGCGAAGTCGCTGTGGTCATCGGTGGACAATATCAACAGTTTCTGGCTGACGCGCCCGTCTCTGTACAATTTGCTGGCGCGTGTGGGGTTTAGTTCGGTTTACGAATGTCACAGCCCGATTGTGAAAAAGTATGAAGTGATGAGAGCCAGACAGGAAGCCGACCGGAGTACATTTGTGGCGGTTAAAGGTCAGCCGGTGCGCTTGCTGTCATCGCCAGTGATCAATGATCTGCCTCAAGAGGACTGGCCAGAAAAAGAGGCTCTTCAGTAAATTTATTTAGTAAAATGTTTTAAAAGCTTATAGGGAGGTGGTAAAAAGAATGGCATCGACGCTGATAATAACTGGAATGCACCGGTCGGGAACATCCCTAATCGCTTCCTTCCTAAAAGCGATGGGAGTGAATTTAGGAGATAATCTCTGTGAAGCTGACTGTTTTAATGTAAAGGGTTACTTTGAAGATGTTGATTTCGTTGAATTTCAGCGTTCGGTGCTGCAACAGAGCTGCCGGTGTGGGGAGGCGGGATGGCCAGATTGGGGCTGGACGGAAAGTGAGTGGCTGGATCGCGAGAAGTTTCAAGATTACGTTAAACCGGCACGAGATTTAATTCAATCTCGCGATAAAAATCCGGGAATCTGGGGTTGGAAAGATCCGCGCACGTCTTTAATGCTGGATTTTTGGGATGAATTAATTCCTGAGGCGCGATACTTGTTTGTTTACCGGCTCCCCTGGGATGTGGCAGATTCTATCCTCCGCCAAAACCGGCCTATTTTCTACAGCCGGCCTGACTTTATTCTGCGGATTTGGGCGTATTATAACCGGCATGTGCTAGACTTCTACCGCCGAAATCCGGAACGCTGCATCCTGCTCAATATTAATACGTTACTCCAGTCGCCAAACCGGCTGGCTGAACTGCTAGAGACTAAGCTCAACCTTAAAGCAGCGAGTTTTTCTATTGCCAATTGGCGAGAGATTTACGACGACCGCCTTTTTCAGAGCGTGAGCTTGACTCATCCGGTCGTCGAGCTTTTGCGGCGTATCGCACCGCAATATTTTTCCCTGCTAGAAGAGTTAGATAGGGCAGCGGATTTGCCGAGTGATTTTTCTTTGGAAGCTTTAGAAGCAGGGGGTTTACCGGCAGAAATCTGGCCTTTGTTGTTGCACTGGCAAGGTTTGGCGAATCAGATAGAGGTTCAGAGTATTTCTAGCCGGTGCCAGCAAGAGAAAGTAGAACTTCAGTCGCAAATCGAGCAGCTGAAGCAAGAGATTGCTACCCTCAAGATGTCGAAGGTGTGGAAATTGCGCAGCAAGTTAGCGAAGTTGAAGAAAATCCTTAGGTTTTAGAAACCGGGTTTCTCGAAGAAACCCGGTTTCTGGCACCACAACCGAGAAAGAGTGAAAAGAGATGTATACATCAGGGAAATGGCCAAGCGAGGAGATATCGGTATCCGTTGTGATTCCTTGTTACAACCAAGGTGAATTTATCCTGGACGCCATTTCTAGTGTCCAGAGTTGCAGCGAGCCGGTGTGGGAAGCGATCGTCGTCAATGACGGCTCTACAGATCCCGTGACGCAGAAAGTTTTAACCTATTTGAAAGACAGTGGCTATCAAGTCGTCGAGCAGAACAACCAGGGGTTGGCGCAAGCTCGCAATAAGGGAATCGAACTGGCCAAGGGGCCATACATTTTGCCTTTAGACGCTGACAATAAGATACGAGGGGATTATATAACCAAAGCCATTGAGATCCTGGACAGATATCCAGATGTGGGGGTGGTGTATGGGGATGCGGAGCTGTTTGGAGACAAGACGGGGGTGAGGTCAGTCCCCGATTTTGACCTGGACAGAATGCTCAGGGGGAACTATATTGATGCCTGCGCTGTTTTCCGCAAGGTTCTTTGGCAAGAGTGCGGGGGGTACGACCCGAAAATTCCAAATAAATTAGGCTATGAAGACTGGGATTTATGGTTAAGTGCGGCAGAGAAGGGCTGGAGATTTTATCACATTCCAGAAGTATTGTTCGACTACCGGCTTCGCTCCGACTCGATGGTGAGTTTTTGCAATATTCCAGAAAATCGCAAGCAACTGTTGCGGTATATAGCGACTAAGCATATCGGGCTTTACGCGACTAACTTTGCGAATATTTGGGCGGACAAAGAGTTTGCTTATTTAACGGAGAAAGCCCGGGCTGAAAGCCTGCTTGTGCAGCTGGAGCAAACTGAGGCGGAATTGGAAAAATCGGGAGAGCTGCTGCTGGAAGCGCAGGCGCAGTGGATGGGGGAACTGCAAAGGGCGCAGACGCGGCTGCAGCAAGCGCAGGCGCAGTGGGTGGGGGAACAGCAAAGGGCGCAGCTGCAGCTGCAGCAAACTCAGGCGGCACTGCAGGTGGTGCAGGCGGAGCTCGAGCAGTCGCAGAGCCGGCTGCAGCAAACTCAGGCGGCGCTGCAAGCGGAGCTGAAGCGCTCGCAGAGCCAGCTGGAGCAAGCGCAGCAAAAGCACATCGGGCTGCAGGGAGAACTGCTAAAGGCGCGAAACGAGGCGCAGCAAATCCGGGCAGAACTGCAGCAAACCCAGACTCAGCTGCACGAAACCCAGACTCAGCTGCAGCAGACCCAGACCCACTGGCAGGGGGAATTGGCCCGCTGGCAGGGGGAGCTGCAAGAAAAGCAGTCCGCACTGGAGGCGTCGCAAGCGGCGCTCGCCGCCATACAGACGAGCAAATTCTGGAAGTTGCGGACGCAGTGGTTTAAGCTAAAAAAGGTTATGGGTTTGGGAGCTGACGCTTAAGCGCGTAGTGGCATCCCTGATGTCCTTCGGGTAGGCGAACAAGTTTATAGGTTTACAGACTGATGTTTGAAAATGCTGTCTCGCGGTCTAAACGTGTGCTGTCACGGATAAAGCAGCTGTCTGAGATTTGGAGAACGAGAGGAACACGGCATGCCTGGGCTAAAGTGTTCAAGAAACTGTATTTGAAGCTAGATGATACACCGGCTCCTGTGGAGGTGGCTCCCACAATTACTCACCCTGAAGATACCTATCAGATATGGCTGAAGCAGAACTTCCCCCGCCCTGCAGACCTGCGCAAAATGGCGGAAACGGTGGAGATTTTTAATTATAAGCCGGTCATTAGCATTATTGTGCCGGTGTACAACACGCCGGCGCGTTTTCTGCACGAGGCGATTGAGTCGGCGCTCAATCAAGTCTATCCTTACTGGGAGTTGTGCGTGGCGGATGACGCTTCAACAGTTCCTCACGTCAAGCATATATTAAAAGAGTATGCCGCTAGAGATGAGCGGATAAAAGTCGTTTTCAGGACGGAGAATGGCCATATTTCCCGCGCCTCGAACTCAGCCCTAGAAATCGCCACCGGCGATTTTGTGGCGCTGCTGGATCATGACGACGTGCTGACGCCGGACGCGCTGTATGAAGTTGCCCTGTTGCTCAACCGGCATCCGGAGGCGGACGCGATCTATTCTGATGAAGACAAGATTGACGAGAGCAATCAGCTGAGAGACCCTTTCTTCAAGCCAGATTGGTGTCCGGACTCGTTCCTGTCGAGGATGTACACCTGCCACTTGGGCACCTACCGGCGCTCCCTCGTCAGCGAGATAGGAGGCTTTCGAGAAGGCTATGAGGGCAGTCAGGATTACGATCTGGTTTTGAGGATAACCGAAAAAACAGACAAAATCTTTCACATTCCCAAGATTCTCTATCACTGGCGGATTCACCCCGCTTCAACGGCTTCTGATATAGAAAACAAAACTTACGCGACAGATGCAGCTGTTAAGGCGATAACAGAAGCCCTTTACCGGCGATCCGAACCGGGATTGGTGACGCTGACCTCGGGCGGTCACACGATTGTTCGGTATCATATTCAAGATTACAGCCTTGTCAGCATCATTATTCCCACACGGAATTTAGGAGACATTTTAAACAAGTGCTTGACTTCGATTTTTGAGCGAACGGTTTACCCCAACTATGAAGTGCTGGTCATCGATAACGGCAGCACGGAGCAAGAGACAGCAGATGTCATCGACAAGTGGCGCACCAGGGAGCCGAATCGATTTAGGTGTGAGGTGCTGGATATTCCTTTTAATTACTCTAAGATTAATAATTATGCGGTAAAGCAGTGTGAGGGGAAGTACCTGCTGTTTTTGAACAACGACACGGAGGTGCTGGCTGCGGACTGGGTGAATGCTATGGTGGAGCAGGCTCAAAGACCCAGCATTGGAGCTGTGGGCGCTTTGCTGCTGTACCCGGACAGCACCATTCAGCATGCCGGTGTGGTGGTGGGACTTGGGGGAGTTGCCGGTCACAGTCACAAGCACTTTCCTCCCAACTCGCCGGGGTACTACTATCAGCTGCAGACGGTGAATAACTATTCGGCGGTGACAGCGGCTTGTTTAATGTGCCGGCGGGAAGTCTTTGAGGAAGTGGGCGGGTTTGAGGAAGAGTTGCAGATCGCATTCAACGACATTGACATGTGCCTGAAAATTGCCGAAAGAGGGTACAGGAATATTTACCTGCCTCATGTAGTGCTGTACCACCACGAATCGAAGAGTCGCGGGTTTGAGGACACCCCAGAAAAGCAAGCGAGATTTGGGAAAGAGATAGACTACATGCGGCGCAAGTGGAAAAATGTTATCGCGCACGATCCTTGCTACAGCCCGAATTTAACCAGGGATCGCGAGGACTACAGTATCAATGTGTGAGAGGGGGTGGGGTGCGCCGGTAGGGCTAAAGCCCAACTACAAACTTTGGGCTGAAGCCCTACTACAAACTTTGGGCTAAAGCCCAACTACAAACTTTGGGCTGAAGCCCAACTACAAACTTTGGGCTAAAGCCCAACTACAAACGATAATTCACCGTCAAAGCTACCGCCATGCCAGATTTCCTGATTATTGGTGCCCAAAAGTGCGGGACGACATCCCTCTATCACTATCTGATCCAGCACCCCCAGATTCGACCGGCTGCACAAAAAGAAGTGCATTTTTTTGACCTGTTCTTCAGTAAAGGAGCTGACTGGTATCTGGAGCAATTTCCCAGCCGCACCGCCGGCGCTGGGTGGCTCACCGGCGAGTCGAGCCCTTACTATATCTTTCACCCCCTGGTGGCGCAGCGAGTCTGGCGGCTGTTTCCGGAGGTCAAACTCATAGTGCTGCTGCGCGAGCCGGTGGCCAGAGCGTGGTCGCACTACCATCATGAAGTTAGGCTAGGATATGAAAAGCTGTCCTTTGAGGACGCCATCGCGCTCGAACCGGAAAGGCTCCAGGGAGAAACCGAGAAGATATTAGCAGATGAGACTTACTACAGCTTCAATCACCAGCACTGCACTTACCTGTCACGGGGCGCATACGCCGAGCAGCTGCTTGGCTGGATGGAACTATTCCCCAAAAAACAATTCTTAATTTTGAAAAGCGAAGATTTTTACGCCAATCCTGCTGAAAGCGTCAAGCAGGTGTTGGAGTTCCTGGGGTTGCCGGACTGCCGGCTGGCTGAGTACAGCAAGTACAATGCAGGAGAATACCCTCAGATCGGCGATTCAACCCAACGTTATTTGAGAGAGTATTTCCAGCCCCACAACCAACGCCTAGAGGAAAATTTTGGCATCACGTTTTCTCACCCCTAACCGGGCACAAGCTTTGTGGGGTTTTCGGTTTAGTTTATAGATGTCCACCTACCAAGCAAGCGTCAGTTTTTGCGAACACTATGAGAATCCTCTTCCTTCACCCCAACTTCCCAGCCCAGTTCCGCCATGTCGCCACCGTTCTAGGAAGCGACCCAAATAATGAGGTTGTTTTCGGCACGAAAAACGAGCGTCCGGAGTGGGTTATACCGGGTGTTAGAAAAGTCCTGTTCACACCCAGCCGCGAGGCTCGTCAGGAGACTCACCACTATGTCCGTCCATTAGAAAATGCCGTGCTCCAGGGGCAGGCCATGTTTCGGGAGGCTGAGCAGCTGAAAAAAGAAGGATTTGTGCCGGATATTATTTACGGCCACTCCGGATGGGGACCGACGCTTTTCATGAAAGATGTCTTTCCCAACGCATCGCTGATGTGTTATTTTGAATGGTTCTATCACGCCTTCGGATCGGACGCTAATTTTGACCCCGCCGATCCTCTGAATGCGGATGATGTTCCGCGCATCCGGGTAAAAAATTCGCCAATGCTGCTGGATTTGTACTCCTGCGACTGGGGGCTGTCGCCCACCTACTGGCAGCGCACCCAGTTTCCCAAAGAATTCCACAGCAAAATTAGCGTGCTGCACGATGGGGTGGATACGGACTATTTTAAGCCCGATCCGGGGGCAAAACTGGTTTTGCCAAATCTGGATTTGTCCGGTGCCGATGAAATTGTCACCTATGTAGCGCGGGGGATGGAGCCTTATCGAGGCTTCCCGGAATTCATCGAATCGATTGCCTATGTACAGGAGCGACGCCCCAACTGCCATGTCGTGATTGTGGGAGCGGACAGGGTTTGCTACGGCAAAGCTTTGCCCAACGGCGAGACTTATAAACAGCAGATGCTCAAGAAAGTGCCGCTGGATTTGTCGCGGGTTCACTTTGTGGGAACTCTTCCCTACGGTTTGTATCTGAAAGTGATTCAGGCTTCCTCGGCGCACGTCTATTTGACCAGACCTTTTGTGCTGTCTTGGTCGATGATTGAGTCGATGTCCACTGGCTGTCTGGTGATTGGCTCTGACACGCCGCCGGTGGCAGAAGTCATCCGCGACGGCGAAAATGGCTTGCTGGTTGATTTCTTCTCGCCGAAGCAAATTGCTGACCGAATTGATGAGGTTTTGGATCACCCGACACGCATGGCCGAAATCCGCGCTAAAGCTCGCCAAACCGCTCTGGAGCGCTATTCCCACGCCGAGTTGCTCCCCCGCCACATCCAGCTGATTAAAGATGTTGCCGCCCGCAAGCTGCCGCCGCTGCAAAATGAAAAAGAAAAAGCCCCGAAACAGAAGGTGAGTAAAGGGTTTGCGGTGAGTAAGGGCAAAGGTTCTAAGTAGGGTAAAATAAAAGTTGGCAGAACTGGCTCGCTCCTTTGACCCGCGAATAGCGAGGAGGCAGTCGCTTCGGAACTGCGCACACCGCCACCCATGAAAACTTGTCCTGCCGCGGGCGAGCCGGTAGGGCTAAAGCCCAACTACAAACATTTTCAAGCCAGAGCCTCTAAGGAGGGCGTTCCCAGCCTGTAGGGGCGGGCCCCCGTGCCCGCCCAGAACGAGGGATAGCGAGAGAATATATGCGTTTTATCGAGACAAAACTCAGGGGTGCATTTATAATAGAGCCAGAACCGATTGAGGATGATCGCGGCTTTTTCGCCCGGACTTGGTGCCGGCGTGAATTTGAAGCCCACGGGCTGAATTCGCAATTGGTGCAGTGCAATATCTCGTTCAACAAGAAGAAGGGCACGCTGCGCGGCATGCACTACCAGGAGGCTCCCCATGAGGAAGCAAAGCTGGTAAGATGCACTCGGGGTGCGATTTACGATGTCATCATCGACTTGCGCCCCAGTTCGCCCACTTTTAAGGAATGGGTGGCGGTGGTGCTGTCAGCAGAGAGCCGGTGCATGCTTTACGTTCCTGAAGGGTTCGCTCACGGGTTTCAGACTTTGGAGGACAATACCGAGGTTTTTTACCAAATGTCGGAGTTTTATGTTCCTGAGTGCGCAAAGGGTGTAAGATGGAATGATGCGGCGTTCAATATTGAATGGCCGCCTGACAAGCGGATCGTCTCGGCCAGGGACCGGCAGTATCCAGACTTTAGTTTATGAAAAGAGTTTTGCTGACCGGAGCCACAGGATTTATTGGCCGGCATTGCCTGCCACTGCTATCAGGGAAAGGCAGTGAAGTCCATGCGGTTTCTAGCAAGGCACCCCAGCCAAACCAGGGTGATGTACACTGGCATCAAGCTGACTTGCTAGACTCACAGCAAGTCTCGAACTTGATAGCCAAAGTGCAGCCGACTCACCTCCTGCATTTTGCCTGGTTTGCAGTGCCAGGAAAGTATTTGACTGCCTTGGAAAATTTTCGTTGGGTTCAGGCGAGTCTTGACTTATTGCAAGTCTTTGCGCAATATGGTGGGCAGCGGGTGGTGATGGCAGGCACTTGTGCGGAGTATGATTGGAAATATGGCTACTGTTCCGAGCTAGTAACGCCGCTTTCGTCCGCTAGCGCCTACGGGAGCTGCAAGCACGCTCTCCATCTGATGGTGGAAGCCTTTGCCGCACAGACAGGACTGAGTGCGGCTTGGGGGCGCATCTTCTTTGTTTACGGACCCCACGAGCATCCCAGCAGATTAGTGCCCTCAGTGATTTGTTCTTTATTGCGAGGGGAAAAAGCCCGCTGCTCTCACGGCCATCAGATTCGCGATTTTCTGCCCGTTTGGGATGTCGCGCAAGCCTCTGTCACCTTGCTAGACAGTCAGGTTTCAGGGGCGGTAAATATTGCTTCCGGGCAGCCGGTTGCTCTCAGAGAGATTATTTACAAGATAGCCGAAAAAATGGGCCGGCCAGACCTGATTCAGTTGGGTTCCCTACCCACCCCAGCCAGCGATCCCCACTTGCTAGTCGCTGATGTGAGCCGGCTGACTCATGAAGTGGGTTGGTCGCCAAGCTCAGACTTGGATGCGGGATTAGAAAAAACAATCGAATGGTGGAAAGCATCCCTCAGTTATTGATTTGCATAAGGGCCATAATATGAAGCTGATAATAGATACAGAAGCTCAAAAAATAATTAAAGAAATCGATGGAAAGCGAGAGGAAATTGAGCTTTTCTCAAAAGAAGGGTTTGAGTTAATCTCCCACCAGTGGCTCAAAGTGGGATGGAATCAAAAATACACCTATACATTTAGCTGGATGGGACGGCCCATTATTCAGCTGCCTGAAGACATGTTTCGGATTCAGGAAGTTTTGTACAGAGTCAAACCCGATGTCATTATCGAAACAGGTGTGGCTCATGGCGGTTCACTGGTTTACTACGCCAGTTTGTGCAAAGCGATGGGAAAAGGGCGGGTGATTGGAATCGATGTCGAAATCCGACCTCACAACCGCAAGGCGCTGGAAACCCATCAGCTGTTTCCCCTGATTGCACTGGTAGAAGGGAGTTCAATAGCACCCGAGGTAATCAGTCATGTAAAATCCCTAGTTAACCCAGGCGAAACAGTGATAATTGTTCTGGATTCCTGCCATAATAAACAGCATGTTTTGGCGGAATTGGAAGCTTATCACGACTTGGTGTCTCCTGGTTCTTACATCATTGCTGCAGACGGTATTATGAGACTACTTAACGATGTGCCGCGTGGCAATCCCGAATGGATTTGGGATAACCCTGCAGCGGCGGCAGCTGAGTTCGCTCAAAAGCACCGAGAATTTGTTTTAGAGCCACCCAATTGGCCTTTTAATGAAAGTGAATTGAGTGAGAGCGTCACGCATTGGCCTGGTGCGTGGCTGCGGAGACAGTGACCTGCAGGAAGCGACATTATAGCAGATTGCAACTGAGTGAGGTACAGATATTGATCCCCCCCTTACCCCCCCTTAAAAAGGGGGGGAAGAAGTTAGCCCCCCTTTTTAAGGGGGGTTGGGGGGATCTAAGTGTACTCCACGCAAGTGAAAAGTGCTATATTTTTAGCATATTCGCAACAGGTTCAGCCTTCCCTTCTCTTTTATCCGTATCTAATCAAGTTAAATTATTTTGGAGGATTGACTCATGTCAGGGAATCTTTTTTCTATCGTCATCCCAACCCGCGAAAGACACGACACACTGAAATATTCAATCGCGAGTGTTCTCAATCAAACATACAGAGAGTTTGAGCTGGTGGTTATGGACAACTTCAGCAGTCCAGAAACCGCTGAGG
Organism: Oscillatoria princeps RMCB-10; assembly: GCA_019359235.1. GTDB lineage: Bacteria > Cyanobacteriota > Cyanobacteriia > Cyanobacteriales > Oscillatoriaceae > Oscillatoria > Oscillatoria princeps. The sequence continues at coordinate 325,181 of JAHHHT010000004.1, read as the reverse complement.
CTGTCAAATCATTTGACGATCCGAGAATCAAATACTGTCGGGCACCTGAAAGACTCTCCATGTCCGACAACTGGGAGTTGGGGCTCTCCCACGCTACCGGAGAGTACGTCTTTATTTTGGGGGATGATGACGCTTTAATGCCAGACGGCCTTGAACTTTGTTTTAAAATATTAAATGCTGTCAACTTAAAAATTGTATCTTGGCGCAGAAGTTTTTATTGGTGGCCAACGGCCATTGCTCCTTGGAGGCGCAATCTGCTGAGCGTCATCTTATCGCAAGAAGCAACCATCTGGAATCCCAAAGATCAACTGCAGAAGGTTTGCAAATATCAGCTCACTTACGAAAACCTGCCCACGATTTATAATTCTTTTATCCACCGAGATGTGATTGAAAAGGTGAAGTCTATCGGCGGCAGATACTTTATGTCTTATTGCCCCGATCTTTATTCCGGTATTGTCAACTCTTATTTCTTCGACAGCTTTTTATACTCCTACCGCCCGCTCTCAGTCGCTGGAATTTCCGGACACAGCACAGGTGCGTCACACGCCTATCGGAGTATGGACTCGCAACCTTATAAAGATTACTTGCAAGAGCACAAGACAGATATCACAGAGAGACATCCCGCTCTCATCAATTCAGACAGCGAATATATCATCCTTGCCGACGTTTTCATTCGCACCAAAGAACTATTCTTTCCCGATGACGGCAATTTTGAAATCGATATAAAAAGTTGTTTGAGCCGCATGGCTTTGCGCATCAATGTAGATGCGGCCAACTATGACACTACTTTGAACCAGATTAAAGCCCTAGCGCAAAAGTACGGAATCCCTCTTTCAGCCTTCAACATACCGCCTAAACTTACCAAAGAGCCAGAAGCACCGCAAGGGCCAAGTTTAGACTCTGATGGCTCACTAGCTTCCTTAGCGATTAATTGCGAGCAAGCCGGCATAACCAATGTCGCTCAAGCCGCTATGCTAGTTCGCGGAATTTTGCCCCCGATAAGCACTCTCAGAATTACGAATAAGACGGGACGCCCGCTGGGACCGCAGAAGACTTCACCGGCTCCAACTAAACAGAAAAACCCTGAAACACCAGCGCCACCTCAAAAATACGTCGGCTCACCGGAATTCTTAAAGCAGCTAGCCGGCTGCGTGAATCTCTACGAGATAGATCCCTCCGAACCATCTGTCACAGCCGAACTGCGACAAGCTCGCAAACAGATAGCTGACTTTTGGCTGAGCGCCACAACAGACGACTTGGAAAACCTCTACTCAGGCCATGCAGGTAAAAGCCATCAAATCCTCCTGAGCAGCGGCATAAAAGAACAGCCCCTAACCCAAACAGAGCAAACTTTCGCCGATGAATTAGCAGCAGGCATTGCTGAGGGACAGGATGAGCCAAAATTCATCCAATACCTTCTTGCTGCCATATTATACCGCCCAGCAGCCCAGATGCCGGTGCCCGGTTCCGTCCCCCACCTCCCCAACTGGTTTCTCAACCACTACCATAAATTTGTTAAGGCTTGATTTCTCCTTCCCAGCTCTCGCTGGGAACAAGAAAAACCGCGCAGGCGGGTTTCGTCTGTCGCAGTGAGTTTCAATCGCCAGGAAATATTTGCTCCCCGCGAGCGGGGAGGGGCTGGGGGTGGGGTTCAACCGGCACCCCTAATTTTCCTGGAAGTAGGGTGCGTTCCGCTCTGCGGAACGCACCCTACAAGCTGAGCGGTTCGTTCTGGAATATCAACCGGCAGCGCTAACTTTCCTAGCTAAAAGCTCCTGAAAAACCCCATACATATCGCGAGCGAACTTTTGAGGATTCCACACCGGCGCTAAATTTTCCGGCTGCTTAGATTTCACCAGCTGCTCCCTGACAGCATGCCTCAAATCAGCATCCTTACCAAACTTAACTCCCCACTCCACATACTCTTCCCAACTGCCAGCAACCCCCGCTTCAATCCCCAGACTTTTCAGAAAAGAGTAAGCCACTCGCGAGTAAAACTGCTCACCCCTTCTAGTCACCACCGGCAAATTAAACCAGAGCGCCTCCAAAGTCAGAGTCCCGCCATTACAGGGATAAGAATCTAGCAGCACATCCCCAAGCAAATATCTAGACCGGTGCTTTTCTGGAGGCTCCACAAACCCCATAAATTTCAGCCGGTGCAAACCCACACCCTGACGAGCGCACTCTTCCTTATACATCGACTGAACAACCTCCAAATCCGCCCTGCCCCTGTGTAACAGCAGACTGCTGGGAACATGCTTGAGGATTTCCACCTGCGCTCTCACCAAATCCGGATTCAACTTTCGTCCCGGAGATACAGACATATACACAACCTGATCCGAACTTATCCGCAGCGCCCTTCGCGTAGACTCCCCTTCCAGAGGCGCACTTTCAAACCCAGAAACTGCCATAAACGAATCAGGCATCCTCACCAACTGCTCTGTGTAGTGCTGTTCCGTGCCTGCGGGGAGCGTGTGCCAGTCGCAGACAAAATAATTGCTCCCCGATACAAACGGCGGTTCCCAACCCAACCAAGACACACACACAGGAGCCGGCTGTCCATAGAGTATCTCTGCGTGAACCGGAACCGTCACAGAATCCAAATCCACTAATACATCCAACTCATCCTGCAATATCTGCTCCCTAACTTCCCCCGCATCCGCCAACTCTCCATTAAGCGGGTATTTTTTTGGCCAATAGAATTTCTCAGCCACTCCTTCAAATAGCTTCGTTCGCTCATCCGCTACCAACTTGCCCGTAACATACAGAAAAATGTGAGGAGTAATCGCGGATAGCTCCCGAATGATGTCAGCGCAGCACCAGCCAACAGAATGCTTTTTGAAATGCCTCGATATAAACCCAATCCTTAACTGACTGCCTTCGCTACTTTTCCGCACCCGCTCCCAGGCTTCACCGCTATTTTTAAGCCCCGCTCTTCCCTCTAGCTCTTGGACAATTTTCCCCCCCACTAATCGAGCCAACTTAGCATTCTCTTCCAGATCGTCTCGCAAGTGCGGCGCGAGAAATAAAAATATACTGTACAGCGCGACCGCATCCTTTCCGCTCAAACTGCCAGCCTTTTCGTGTATGAGCGCTTCTGTTTGCAAGAACTTCTCCGCAGCCACCTTACTCAAGCCAGATTCCAGATAAGCGTTGATAAAAAACGTTGCCGCCTTCAGCTGGCCTTTCTCCCCAGCCCCCAGCACAAACCTGTCAGCCGCTTGTCTTAGCTCTGAATTATTAGTTTTCCATAAAGTGTTGAGTAAGCCGCACAAATTCTCATGGGCTTCAATCAAGTCCGGTTTCCACTCGATAGCTTTCTGGAAACTGCCAATCGCCGCCTCAATTTTCCCCTGCTGCTGAAGTGCCAGACCCATATTAGAGTGCGCCTCTGCCAGATTTGGTTTCAACTCCAGGGCTTTTTGACAGCTAGCAATCGCCTCCTCAGGCTTGCCCTGCTGTAAAAGAATCGATCCTGTATTGATGTGCGCTTCTGCCAAGTCAGGTTTCAGGGCAATCGCTCTTTGAAAACTGCCAAAAGCCTCCTCCAGCCGGCCCTGCAGCAGAAAAGCACTGCCCATATTCAAGTAAAAATCCGCACTCCCAGCTCCCGGATTCAATTCCAGAGCCTTCCGCCAGCAAGCCACAGCCTCATCCAGCCGGCCTAACTGCTGCAGCACCTTACCCAAATTCGAGTGGACAGCAGCCAAATCAGGCTTCAGTTCCCGCGCTCTCTCGTAGCAAGCAACCGCCGACTCCAACTGACCTTGCCTGTAAAACATGCTGCCCAAATTAGAGTGCGCTTGCGCAAACTCAGGCTTAATTTCCACAGCCTTCGAGTAAGCCCGAATTGCCGCATCAATCTTACCTTGCCCTTGCAGCACATTCCCCAGCGTCTTGTACCCTTCGGCGAAATCCGGCTGAATCTTCAGCGCCTGCTGGCAAGCCGCCAGCGCCTCCGCCAACCTCCCCCGAAGAAAATAAACCTCGCCCAGCTGGTTCAGCGCCTCGGCACTGTCCGGTTCAATCTCCAGCGCCTTTTGGTAGCTGTCAATAGCCTCATCGAACTTGCCGGCATCTTTCAGTTCATTGCCGGTCTTAAAATGAATTTCAGCTGACTCTGACTTCACCGAAAAACCTCACTCAATTCTTCCTCTAAAAACCGCTGTTTGTTTCTGGACAGGCGGGACGCCTGTCCTACGCCTGGATGCCGTTTTTTTCTGCATTATACAATTTTTAACTCAGGAATGGGAATAATAAAACACCCGCCCTGACGCCGGTATTCAGCCTGCTGAGCCAAAATCTCCTCAGCAAAATTCCACACCAGCAGCAACACGCAATCCGGCATCGCTTCGAGCAGCTTGTCCGGCGCACAGACCGGCAGGTGAGCCCCCGGAATGTAACGCCCCTGTTTGTGCGGGCTGCGGTCCGCCACAAAATCAATTATCTCCCCGCCAATGCCGCAATAGTTCAGCAAAATGCTGCCCTTCGCCGAAGCGCCATAAGCCGCAATCCGCTTGCCCTTTGCCTTCAAATCGCGCAGCAGCAAGAGCAGATTGCCTCGCAGCCGCTCAACAGACGCGCCGAACTGCAGGTAAAACCCTATCTCACCCACGCCCCACTCAGCCTCTTCCCGCAACATTTGCCGCACCCGAACCAAACCCTGATCTCCCTCCGCTGGAGATTTTCCCACAAACAGGCGCAGCGAGCCACCGTGAATCGAGAGTCGCTCAACGTCCAGCACCCGCAGCCCGTGCCGGTGGAACAGCTCAGTCAGAGCGGTTAGGGAGAAATAGCACAAATGCTCGTGATAAATCGTATCGAATTCTACCTTATCAATCAAATCCTTAACATAAGGCACCTCAATCGCCGCTATCCCGCGATCCTTCAGCAAATGGCCAATCCCAGCCACAAAGCCATTCAGATCCGCCACGTGAGCCAGCACATTATTCGCGTGGATAACATCAGCTTGCTTGCCCTTACCCCCCAGCTCCTTGCCCAGATCCTCGCCGAAAAACTCGCACAGAGTCGGAATTCCCCGCTCCGCTTCCGCCACCCGCGCAATATTCACCGCCGGCTCTATCCCCAGCACCGGCACCCCCTTTTGGCGGTAATACTGGAGTAAATAGCCGTCATTGCTGGCAATTTCCACCACCAGACTGTTGCTGGAAAGCCCGCGCTCAGCAACCAGCCCCCCCACCAGCGCCTCAGCGTGCTGCAGCGCCGTGTCCGAAAAAGACGAGAAATAGAAATACTCTCGAAACAGCAGCTCCGGCGGCACTGTTTCCGAAATCTGCAGCAAAGCACAGTGCGGGCAAAAAGTCAAGTCAAGGGGATAGGTTGGTTCAGCTGCCGGCAGTTGCTCCGCACACAGCAAAGCATTCGCCAGTGGCATCTGACCCAGAGATAGCACCGGCTGCAAACCCGATTTGCCGCACGACCGGCAAACTGGCGACCCATTCCTCATCCAGAAACTCCCAAAAACTTCCGATACCAGTCAACAGTGCGCTGCAAGCCTTCCTCCAGAGCGAACAGGGGACGCCAGTTGAGCGTCTGCCGCGCCTTGGCCGCACTCAGGTACTGGCAGCGGATTTCGTTGCTCGCCTGATTGCGCACCTCAGGCTGCAAGTCAGATCCCATAATAGCGAGAATCCGCTCCACCAGTTCCAGCACCGGCACGGGGGTCTCGCAAGAAAAATTGAACGCATGGCCGCGCAGGTCGGGGTTTTTGGCCAGCTGCTGGGCCAGCAGCGTGTAAGCGGCTGCCCCATCCTCAACATAGAAGTAGTCGCGCAGGTAGTGGCCATCAGAGCGAATCACCGGTTGCTGGTTGCGCAGCACCGAGCGGACTGTCCCCGGCACCAGCCGGTTCCAATTCAAATCGCCGCCGCCGTAGAGATTGGCGCAGCGGACAACCGCCACCGGCAACCCGTAAGTGGCGGCATAGGACTGCGCGATCAGATCCGCGCAAGACTTGCTGACATCGTAGGGGTGACGCCCCACCAGCTGCGTCTCCTCAGTGTAGGGCAGCTCGCCGGTTTCACCGTAGGCTTTATCCGACGACGCCACCAGAATCTGCCGCACCGACGGGCTGCGCCGGCACGCTTCCAGCAGCGACCAAGTGCCGCGAATGTTGGCTTCAAAAGTCGAAACTGGATTGCGGTTAGCGATGCCCACAATCGTCTGGGCGGCCAGGTGAAGGACCGTATCGATTTCGTACTCGCCTATTGTGCGCTCCAGCAGCGCCAGATCGCAGATGTCGCCGCGCACCACCGGCACCCGCTCCACCAGCCCCCCCCGCACCAGCTCGCTGAGCGGCACCCAGTCGCGAACCAAGCACACCACAGCCGCACCCCTGTCAAGCAGGTGTCGCACCAGCCACCCCCCCAGCAAGCCGGTGGCACCCGTCACCAGAGTTGGCCGGTCTTGCCAGAAATAATCGTCCTCAACCATGATTTGATTCCAGATGTTAGAGCATTGGGCATGGGGCCATGCCCGATCATCAGTCCCACACCTTCCAAGGGGCGTGGCCACTTTGCCACAGGCTTTCCAAAAGCCGCACGTCCCGCAGCGTGTCCATACACTGCCAGAACCGGTCGTGCCGGTAAGCCGCCAACTGGCCATCCGCCGCCAGCCGCTCCAAGACATCCGCCTCCAAACTGGTATTATCTCCTTCCAGGCAGTCGAAAATGGCCGGTTCGCAGACCAGGAACCCGCCATTGATCCAGCCTTCGCCAATTTGGGGCTTTTCCGTGAACTCAGCCACCAAATCGCCGGCAAACACCAAACCCCCGAATCGTGCCGGTGGGCGCACCGCCGTCACCGTCGCCAGACGCCCGCACGACCGGTGAAAGCGCAGCAAATCCTGCAGGTCAACGTTAGCTACTCCGTCACCGTAAGTCAGCATGAACGTCTCGTCTTTCAGCCAGGGTTGCAGACGCTTGACGCGGCCACCCGTGTTGGTATTGACACCCGTATCGATTAGGTGTATAATCCAACTGTCTGACTCCTGACCGGACACCCGCACGTCGCCGGTGGCCAGATTGACCGTCAGATTGCCACTGAGGGTGCGGTAGTCCAAGAAGTAGCGCTTGATGACTTCCCCCTTGTAGCCCAAGGCAATGCAGAATTCCTGAAAGCCGTAGTGGGCGTAGTGCTTCATAATGTGCCAAAGGATCGGCCTTGAGCCAATTTCCACCATCGGCTTGGGTTTGACTTGGGTTTCTTCGGCTAGGCGGGAGCCCAACCCCCCGGCAAGAATAACAACTCGCATCTGCAGCAGCACAGTCCGTTCACTTCAGGGGGTGAGCTGGCGCTGTCACACCCCTAGTGATTTAATACCAGTAAGGCTGTTGAGTCAACTTTTTTTCTGCCGCGCCCCCACCCCCCGGGGAACTCGGAAAGCGGGAATTGTGTCTGAAATGATACAGAATCCTTTAAAGACACAGTATAAAGCGGCACAGCTAACCGTGCCGCCAAGGTTTAATTTTTATATAGACTGGTGACTGCGAGAGAATTCCGGGAGGCAAGGGCAGGGGACTGGCCAGCACAGGTTCGGAGCGAGGCCAGCAGTGAGGGAGGCAAGCCATGAAGAGTTCTCAAGGCGTACAGGCTAGACACAGACCTGCAATCTAGGCTAGACTTGCTGCGGACTGGTAGAATAGACCGCTGCCAACTCAACGTCAAGGGGTTCAGGCATGAGCCGAACTCGCAGTGATGGCAAGGACTACGACGCGCAACAGAGGAGTGAAACCAGAAAATGGTGAGAATATTAAACGATGACAGCAACGTACTTCAGCTGCTCGACGCCGCAGATACGGTTCTGGGACTGGGTGGCGCTGACCTGATCCAAAGTTATTCTGGGGGAAAGAGTGAACTTTTCGGGAACGCCGGTGGCGACCGGCTGCTCGCTCAAGGCCAAAACGACACCCTGGACGGCGGTAAGGACAATGACAACCTCACCAGTACCAAGGGGTCGAGTCTGCTGTTTGGAAAGGACGGCAACGACTCATTGACTGCAGCAAGTGCCGGCAATGACACTATGCTTGGCGGGGATGGCGATGACACGCTGACCGGCACTACTCCCACACAAACAGATACATCAGGCTCCTTGTTCCCTGGACTGGATACCGTCAGCTCTGTCCTCGCCGCCACGAACAACTACCTCTTTGGCAACGCAGGAAACGACAGCATTGCAGGGGGCGGGAGCAAAGACACCCTGCGAGGCGGCAAAGGCAACGACACGATACGGGCAGCAGCAAATTCAGAGCGCACCTACTTGTCCGGCGACATCGGTGCGGACACGATCTTTGGTGCGGGAGACAACGAAACCCTGCTTGGCGATATTGACACAGCCGGCGGCAACGACGTTATCATCGGTGGGGCGGACGCAAAACAGCTTTTGATTTTTGGGAATCAAGGCGATGACATCATAATAGTAAATTCAGATGACACTGTAGCGGGCGGCGTTGATGACTCCCTGGCAGCTCCGACGCAAGCTACGGTGAGCGGGGGCCAGGGCAACGACCGCATAGATGCCACCAGAACCGACGGACAAAGCCTTATAGATGGCGCTGCCGGCAATGACATTCTGGTGACCGACCAGCAGACCGATACCCTGCTCGGTGGGGATGGCAATGACTCTCTCGTTGGTGTGGCGGGCACAGCAGCTGATGATACCACGACAGGAGGCGGAGACACCGCGACAGGAGGAGTGTTTGATACCCAAACAGGAGGATCGCAGGGCAGTTCAGGAACCTACATGGATGGGGGTGCCGGTAATGACACCTTAGTAGGGAAGGGCCTGCAGTCCCTCATCGGTGGCGATGGCAACGACAGCTTGCTTGGCAAGGCGGACGACACCTTGCGGGGCGGTGCCGGCGATGACAAAATAACTTTTGACAGTACGGATACGGCTACAGGGGCTCGTATGGTTGCCGACGGCGGTGATGGCAACGACGTCCTCACCGGCGGTGCGGGTAACGACGCTCTTACAGGCGGTGCCGGCAATGACAACCTGATTGGCAATGCGGGTAACGACGGTCTTAGCGCCGGTGAGGGCAATAACACCGTAAATGGCGGTGAGGGGAACGACAACATTAGCGCCGGTGCCGGCAATGACAGCCTGCTAGGCGCTGCGGGGAACGACACCATCAACGCCGGTGCCGGCAATAACATCGTATTTGGCGGCCAGGGTAACGACAACCTCACCGGCGGTTCCGGCGATGACTACCTGCATGGCGAGGAAAATAACAGTACGGTTAGCGGTAACGACGTCATAACCGGCGGTGCCGGCAGCGACAGCCTGATTGGCGGGATCGGTGCCGACACTCTCACCGGCGGGGATGGGGCCGACCGCTTCTATTACACTGGTCTCAGTGACGGCAGTGCCAGCGAACGCATCACTGATTTTGTCACCGGCACTGACAAGATATACCTGGCGAAGAGTGCGTTTACCGGCCTTACCACTTCCTTGTTCCCCGGTGCGGTTGCCTTCCAATCAACAACAGCGACTTTTGCTACCAGCGCAACGACTGCGGCTGTCATACTGTTCAATCCTAATAGCCGAGAGGTGCGGTATGACAGTAACACTGCTGACCAGGTGGCGGGCACACTACTCTTCACGCTTAATACCGGCTCTATGGCCGCTGGCGACATCGTGCTCTTTTAATTGAGCTGAGCGCGACGTTGAATGGCTCTGATTGAACTCACAGCCACATAACATGAGGCCAGGGAGATCCCTCCCTGGCTTTTTGCTGTCAGCTGTGACCGGCCACCGGCACGCCCCCCTCTAAGCTGTTACACACTTAATTTGCGTTATAAATCGTTATCGCATCGCTAACTATAGCAGCAGTCATATGGGGCGCGGACATCAGTGGCCTAGGGAAAAAGGCGTAGGACAGGCGTTCCCTCCGACCTACTGTCCTAAGAAAAGGCGTAGGACAGGCGTTCCCTCCGACCTACTGTCCGTTCCCTGAGTGAATACTGCTATAGCATTAACCCAAGTTGCCACCTACAAGTCTAAGCATCTAGATCCCCCCAAACCCCCCTTAAAAAGGGGGGCTTTGAGAATGTCCCCCCCCTTTTTAAGGGGGGGCTAGGGGGGGATCTCACCTGACTCACTGGCAAGTAGCAACTTGGGTTAGCATTAGCCACTTAGGGCGCGGACGTAGGACAGGTGTCTCGCCTGTCAAGCGAGATTTTAAGGGCAGGCGAGACGCCTGCCCTACGCCTATACTCAGTATCCCACTGTCCTAAACTGACTGTCTATTGCTATATCACAGAATTTTTGGGCACTTTTGTAGCGCTGCATCATTTATAGCGGTTTTCAGTTGGATGAAGTACGCCCCAGAAACCCGGTTTCTTAAAGAAACCGGGTTTCTCAGTACCTCACTAATGTGAAAAACGCTATATATCATAAGCAGATTAAAAGCATAACAGCTGCTCGCATCCTGCCACACACTTTCTTTTCGTGCTGACAGCCCCCATTCCCCAACCCTTTACACTGTCCCCCTCATTTCCAGCCTCAGGCGGGGCACAAAGGCGTCACAGGTAGAAACTTTTTACAAAATGATTAATGAACTGTTATCTCCCCCATTCGCCCCGCCCATCTGCGCCTGCAAGGCCGGTGACAGGCCCACTTGCCCCCCTATCAGGCCCAAAAACCCCGTGCCGGCGTGCTCAATCTCCAGAAACGCCGCCTGGGGGGGTGCCGGCTTGTAAATTCTGAAAGTCCGCATCACCCCTAGCGTGGCCGCACTTTCCAGCGGGCCAATGAAGCTGGTATCCCGGTCTAAAAAATAGGGCTGCTTCGCCCAGTAGGCCATCTGGTTGGCGTTGAGAAAGTAGCAGCCAGAGTGGGGATTGAGAGGGCGGCGGAAAGGCACCGGCGTTCCCATGATCTTGCCGTTCAGTTCGGGCTGCTCCCCCACGTTCTGAAATCTGGCTGTCGCCCGTGGGGCTATGTCCCCATCAATATAAACTTTGCGGACAGCGCCGGCAGCTGACACCTCATAGCGATTCGGCTGCAGCAGGTTGCCATCCCCCGTGATTTGGGTAAACCAGTTTAACTTGACAAAAAACCACGGATCGTGTAAGCACAGGTCGTCTTCTAGAAAGCAGTAGTAATCATACTTGCCCAAGCCGTCTGCGAGCACAGCCTGACACTCAAAGCCCAGCAGCATCGGCTCGGCGCTGGTAGCATGGTGAGTGTAGAACTGGGGCGGCAGCGGAACCTGAGACAGAAGATGAAAGTCAGAGGTAGTGCACACAACAACATCAATATCGTGTGCTTGAGACTGGTTGGCCGGCAAGGCTTGGCGCTGGGCAATGTCAAGCACGCACTGCGATTTGCCAAATAACTGGTGCAGCGCACTAACGCAGGCGGTCAAAGCTTGGATGCGTGGCTGTGGGTCTTTTCGTTGGGAAGCGTGGCGTCCGCCACCTTGGGGGTTGAAAAAATGGGCAATAGTGAAGAGAATTCGCATAGATCGTGCTTTCCTTGAATCCGCGCCGAGGCACTTCTAGCATTAACATTATTTTGTCTTTCCCGGCACCGTGGCGCGGTGGCGTGGTGGCACAGAGCCGGCTGTCCCTGAAACTGCCTTCCCGCCAAACCTCTTCCCAACCCCTGAAACCTCTGAAGGCTGGCACCCCCGAAGAGGTAAAAATATAAAATACGTTTGATTACTCAGTATTTTTACGGCTGGCAAAAATCTGAACGTCTATCTTATCATAGTTTTAACCAGTAGGTTGCCAATCCCAAATAAAAAATCCAAAAACCAAAATCGCTATAATACCGGCAATCAAAACACAAGAGAGTGAGCCGCAGCAGATCCCCGAGTAAACCTGAGGAGAATGGGTCAATCCGAAGTCATGACAGAACTTTTCCAAGTAGGCAATAGAGTCATCCAAGGACACGAAATCCCCGCGCTGTTGAGTCGCTACCAGCTGATGCCCCAATTTTTGCGGGGCATTATCGTTGATGGAGCCACAGCCGACATTACCTGCAGCGACGAGGAGCGTCAAGCAGCGGTGGAGCGGATTTGCCAGCAGCTGCAGCTGACAACCCCCCAAGCGCGGGAGGCGTGGCTGAAAAGCCAGGGCATGACCCAAGCGCAGGTGGAGGAACTGGCTGTGCGGCCAGTTTTGCTAGAAAAATTCAAGGCAGCGACTTGGGGGGCCAAAGTAGAATCCTACTTTATGACTCGCAAGGGCAGCTTAGACCAAGTAGTGTACTCCCTAATTCGCACCCAAGACCTTGGGCTAGCCAACGAGATTTATTTTCGCATTCAAGAAGGCGAACAGTCCTTTGCTGAGTTGGCCAAGGAATACTCTCAGGGGCCAGAAGCCCGCACCGGCGGTTTGTTAGGGCCGGTGCCCCTCTCTCAGCCGCACCCAGCCATTGCCAAACTGCTTTCTGTCAGCCAGCCGGGCCAGCTGTGGCCACCGCGAGCGCTGGCAGAGTGGATGGTGATTATCCGGCTGGAAAAATACATGCCAGCCCGGCTGGATGAAGCGATGCGGCGTCAGCTGATTGATGAAATGTTTGAAGACTGGATCAAAAAAGAAATCCAGAAAGTCAAGACGCTGCAGTCCCTGTGGTCAGCCTCCCCGACGTCTGCCTGAGGGAAACTGGCTCTTGGGCTGGGGAGAGGGGCGGAAAGCGGGCGGGCTGGCTATCACAAATGTGAGCTACAATAGATTTGCCAACTGGCGCTCACGCCGCCCTCACATGCAGGCGTGTGATAGGGGGGCTGGCGTGCAGCCTATTTTACCGCACCTTGGCAGCAGTGCCACATCTCCCCTCTAGCTTTAAAGCGCGTTATAAAGCGGCAAAGTGCGCAATATAACATTACTTGCAGTTACCATCGGAACAGAGCTATGAGAGGAGTTGCGCCCGGAGAACTGAAACTTGAAAGCACTGATCGCTCAAACCCCCTCTTGTCCCCCCTCCCCGCGAGCGGGGAGGGGATTAGGGGGTGGGGTTGAGCCCACGCTCTGCCCAATTGCCAAGTTTCACCCTTTTGATGTGCGACGCTCTATTTTAGATTAGCAGGTTCAGCACTTCCCGTATGACCCAAACTGTTTCCCCGACCGAAATCCGAGATTTTTTGGCGCAAACGGCTCCGTTCGACCGGCTCGGCGTGCAGGCCCTAGAAGCAATAGCAGGCAAATGCCAGCTGCTGCGCTACCGCACAGGGCAGCCGCTGTTTGAGCGGGAAAAAATGCCGGTCATGGCCGCCATTATCTATGAGGGACAGGCGCGAGTGCTCGGCTATGACCAGCGCAGCCAGATGCCGGTGAGCTTGAAACTGGCAGGCCCGGGAGAAATTCTAGGATGGGCCAGCTTGGTGCGGGGAGTGCCGGGGGAAACCGCCATCGCATCCAAAGAAGCAATCGCCATTACCCTGCCGGCGGCAGACTTTTTAGAGTGCCTGGACACGCAACCGAATTTTGGCCAAGCTTTTCGGGAGCGGGCCGACTTGAGTGAAGTCTTTGAACTGTTGAGCGCCGAACTGCAGCGGCGGGCGGATGGGACAGCCAATCTCAAAGAGACAGTTTTGCGAGTTTTGCCAGAGGTCAAAGTGCTGAACTTGCCCCCCGGCAAACTGGATATCGCAAAATTGGACCCGAACTGGCTTTGGCTAGTCAGCAGCGGGCCGTTGGGAGATTTGCCGGTCGGCAGCAGGCTGTTTCTGGACGAACCCGAACGCTCCCTGTCGGTGCCCGGAAAAAGAGGAGCTCGGTTGCTAGGTTTGCAGCTAAGCACATTAGAAGCCAACAGGCAAGAGGAAACAGGCAACGGGCAGAGCGCCCCACCGGCGGAAAGCGTCGGTGAGAGCCCGCCTGCTGTCACGCAATTCCAGGAAAACGGTCGCAGTGGGGGGCTGGCAGTAATCGACGCGCCGGCGAGAGTTCCCGAACCGCCCCCAGAGCCAGACGCGGCGCCGGTGAAATTTCCGTTTGTGCGGGGGAAAGGCCAGATAGGTGCCCCAACGGCTTGCTTCGAGATGTTGAGCAAGTATATGGGCGCAACGTTTCGCCGGGACATCATCCGCCGGGTGCTGGACAACCAGCTAAAAACCAAAGGGCAGATTTCCCTGCAAACCTGCGGTGCCGTCGTGGAAATGATGGGCATACGCGCCCAACTGGTGCAAGTCCCAACTGAAGCTGTCGGCAGACTCAAAGCACCGGCACTCGTTCCCTGGCAAGAGAGCTTCGCCATCCTCTACAGCATCAGCGAGCGAGAAATCGTGATGGCGGTGCCAGAGCGGGGCATTATTCGCAAACCTCCCGGGGATTTTGCCGAAGCTTGGGGGGAAGTGGCGCAGGTACTGCTGCTGCAGCCTCCCCGAGGCGAGCCAAAGGAAAAATTCGGCCTCAGCTGGTTTGTCCCAGTAATCATTAAATATCGCGGCGTCTTAACCCAAGTCTTTGTCGCTTCATTTTTTGTCCAGCTGTTCGGGCTGGCTAACCCGATCATCACCCAGGTGATCATTGATAAAGTGCTCGTGCAGCGGAGCATCGAAACTCTGGATGTCCTGGGGGCCTTCATGCTGGGAATGGCCCTGTTTGAAGCGCTGCTGACCTCCTTGCGCACCTATTTGTTTGTGGACACCACCAACCGGATTGACCTGAGTCTGGGTACGGAGGTGATTGACCACTTGCTGCGGCTGCCACTGACCTACTTTGACAACCGGCGGGTGGGCGAGCTGGCGGGACGGATGAACGAACTCGACAAAATACGGCAGTTCCTCACCGGCACAGCCCTGACGGTGGTGCTAGATGCCATATTTTCGGTGATCTACATCGTCGTCATGTTTATTTACAGCTGGGTGCTGTCCCTTGTGGCTCTGGCCACGGTGCCCCTATTTGCCATCCTCACCTTGCTGGTGTCCCCAATCGTGCGAGGGCAGCTGCGCCGCAGAGCCGAGCGCTATGCGGATACAGAATCCTATCTCGTGGAAGTGCTCTCCGGGATTCAAACCGTCAAAGCGCAGAACATAGAACTGCAATCCCGCTGGAAGTGGCTCGACCGCTATGCGCGATACGTCAGTGCCGGCTTTAAATCAGTCCTCACCTCAAGCACCGCTAGCTCTGTGAGCGGCTTCTTGCAAAAGCTGTCCGGACTGATGCTGCTGTGGGCGGGGGCGTATTTGGTGTTAAAGAATGAAATGACCTTGGGGCAGCTGATCGCCTTCCGGATTATTGCCGGCTATGTCACCAGCCCCCTGCTGCGCTTGGTGCAGCTGTGGCAGAACTTCCAAGAAACTGCTCTGTCGATTGAGCGGCTCAGCGACATTCTCGACTCACCCCAAGAAGCGGACGAGGACAACCGCACGAACATCCCCCTTCCGGAAGTGAAAGGCGCGGTCGCCTTTGACGGAGTGTCGTTCCGCTTCACCCAGAGCGGCCCGCTGCAACTGGCCAATGTCAACCTGGAGTTTCCTGTCGGCACGTTTGTTGGCATTGTCGGTCAGAGTGGCTCCGGCAAGAGTACCCTGATGAAGTTGCTGCAGCGTCTTTACGAGCCCCTGTCTGGCCGGATTAAAATTGATGGGTATGACATCAGTAAAGTAGAGCTGTATTCGCTCCGCCGCCAGATTGGCATGGTGCTGCAAGACACCCTGCTATTCAACGGCACAGTGCAGGAGAATATTTCCCTGCACAATCCAGAAGCGAGTACGGAGGAGATTATCGAGGCGGCGAAAGTAGCAGTCGCCCACGATTTCGTTATGGGTCTGCCCAATGGCTACAACACGCTGGTGGGAGAGAGGGGTTCATCCCTGTCCGGGGGGCAGCGCCAGCGGATTGCTATCGCCCGCACAGTCCTGCAAAAGCCTAAAATACTGATTCTGGATGAAGCGACCAGCGCCCTCGATTACAAATCGGAGCGACAAGTCAGCGAGAACTTAGGGGCTACCTTTAAGGGCACCACCGTCTTTTTCATCACTCACCGGCTGTCCACGGTTAGAAGTGCCGATGCGATCATCATGATGGATCAGGGTTCTGTGGTTGAGCAGGGCACCCACGACGAATTAATGGCCCTTAAAGGGCTTTACTACTGCCTCTATCAACAACAGGAGTCACAGCTGTGAAATCCGCACAACCATTCGACCGGCCCGTGAAACCGGCAGAAGCCTTCGACCAGCCCGTCATTTTAGAGCCGCCTGCTATCTGGGCGCAAATCTTTGTCTGGCTGATTGTTGGCGTGACGACATCGGCCCTGCTTTGGGCCTATTTCGCCAAAATCGATCAAGCCGTTCCTGCAGTCGGCAAATTGGAACCGGAAGACGCCGCCCAAGACGTCAGACCGCCCACCGGCGGGGTGGTGCGCGAGGTTCTGGTTAAAGATGGAGCCTTTGTTAAAAAAGGCGAAATCTTGCTGACGCTTGACCCCACCTCCCCCCAAGCTGACGTCGAGACTCTCCGCAACCAGAGAGAGGCTCTGCTGCGAGAAAATCAGTTTTACGACAAAGCCCTCAGTGGCGGCAGCCCGGTGGGGGCTGGGTCAGACTTAGAATCCCTGTCGCGGGAGCGCAACGCCCTGCAGGCAGAGAATGACGTTTACCAGGCGCTGATCGATGGGAGCAACCTGCTAGGAGTGGGGGCACCGCGAAACTTCAACACCGCCCAACAAACTCTTTGGGAAGCCCACAGAAGGGAATATATCGCTCTTGAGTCTGCGGGGCGATTGAAGGTTGAGGAATTGGACAAACAGCGCAGCCAGGTGATCGGACAGAAAGAAGCTGCTCTCAGACAGGTCGCAATCGCCAACGAACAGTTACCAAAGGCTCGCAGCCAAGTCGCAACCGCCCAGGTGCAATTAGAAAAAATCCAGCAACAAAAAGCAAAGAACGAAGAGGTGCTAGCGCTGAATAAAGAGATTCTGGATCAGGTGTCTCCTCTGGTAGAAGAAGGGGCTGTGTCTAAGCTGCAAAGACAGCGCCAGGAGCAAGAAGTCTTGACCCGCCAAGCGGAAGTATTGTCCGGAGAATCTCAACTGCTGACCGCCCAAAATGAAATCGTTACCCGCCAAAGGGAGGTCTTAAACAGTCAAAATGAGATGGATGCCCGACAAGCTGAGGCAGCCAGGCTGCAAGCGGAAGAACAGCGTATCAATGTCGAAATGGAGCGGACAGCGGAAGAGTGGAACAGCTCGAAAGCTTCCTGGTTAAGAGATAAACAAGACAAAATTCAAAGCAACAAACAGCGGATCGCACAGCTTGATAACGAAATCAGTCAGAAGAAACTGGAAAACCAAAAGCAGCTGACGCAGCTCAATGGCCAGTTAACCAAGGCTCAACAAGCACTTCAGTATCAAGAAGTGCGTTCGCCTATAGATGGTTATGTGTTCGATCTGAAAGCGGCACCGGGGTATGTGGCAAGGGAAGTCGAGCAGAATCCTATCCTGAAAATTATTCCGAACCAGACTCTGGTTGCCTCGGTATACATTCAGAATAAGGATATTGCGCTGGTGAGCGAAGGCAAGAAAGTGGATATCAACATTGAAGCTTTTCCCTCAATGGAATTTGGGACGATAGAAGGCACCTTGATATCGATTGGTAAAGATGCTTTGCCACCGACTCAAGAACGCCAATACTATTCTTTTCCTGCCAAAATTAAGCTGGACCGGCAAGCGTTTAAAGTGGATGATGGCCGGGAGGTTAAGTTACAATCTGGCATGGCAGTTCAGGCTACTATCAAAATCGGTAAGCGGACTGTTATGGATATGTTCCTTGACCGGATGGACAGGAAGGTGGAAACTTTAAAGACTGTTAAGTGACATGGGGCATGTGCCCCATGCGATGATGCCTCACACCCAATGCCCAATCCCCAATAAGCGATGAATATTCTACCCACTGAAATTCCCGATGTCTTGCTGATCGAGCCGAGGGTGTTTTCAGACGAGCGAGGTTTTTTTTATGAAAGCTTCAACCGGCGGGCTTTTGCCGAGAAAACCGGCGTTAGTCTGGAGTTTGTCCAAGACAACCACTCCCGTTCCGCCCAAAATGTCCTGCGGGGCTTGCACTACCAGATCCAGCAGCCGCAAGGTAAACTGGTGCGCGTCGCGGTAGGCGAGGTGTTTGACGTTGCTGTGGATATCCGAAAAAGCTCGCCCACTTTTGGCCAATGGGTGGGTTTCTCCCTCAGTGCCGAAAACCACCGGCAGCTGTGGATACCCGCCGGGTTCGCCCACGGCTTTTTCGCGGTTTCGCCCGCCGCTGAGGTGCTCTACAAAACCACCGACTATTACGCACCGCAGCACGAGCGGTGTATTATTTGGAATGACCCCGACCTGGCCATTGACTGGCCCCTAAACGGTGCGGTGCCGGTGCTGTCGCCAAAAGACCAAGCCGGTCAGCCCTTTAAAACAGCGGAGGTTTTTCCGTGAATATCCTGATCGCCGGCATCACCGGCCAACTGGGCCAAGAACTGTCTAGCACCCTGGCCGGTGCCGGCAATATTACCGGCTGCGGTCGGGACACCTTGGATTTGGCCCATCCCGACAGCATCCGCCGGGTGATGCGCGAAGTGCAGCCTGACCTGATTGTCAATGCCGGCGCTCACACCGCTGTGGACAGAGCTGAGAGCGAACCCGAACTGGCCACCGCAATCAATGCCACCGGCCCGGGTATTTTGGCTGAGGAAGCGCACAAGTTGGGTGCCACCCTGATTCACATCTCGACAGATTATGTATTTGATGGTATAATAAGCCGCCCCTACCTGGAAACCGACCCGACAAATCCGCTGGGGGTGTATGGCAAATCCAAACTTGCCGGTGAGGAGGCGATTCGGGCAGCCGGCGGGCACCACATTATCCTGAGAACCGCCTGGGTTTACGGCGCATTTGGCAAGAGCAATTTCGTGAAAACCATGCTGCGCCTGGGTGCGGAGCGCCAAGAAATCCGGGTGGTCGCAGACCAGGTTGGCAGCCCGACTTGGACAGGGGATCTGGCCGGTGCCATAGCGCAGCTGATTTCCCGGATCAGTCCAGAGATTGCCGGCACCTATCACTGCACCAACAGTGGCGTCGCCAGCTGGTACGACTTTGCAGTGGCCATTTTTGAAGAAGCCGGTGCGCTGGGCTTTCCGCTAAAGGTGGAGCGGGTGATTCCGATTTCCACAGCCGAGTACCCCACACCGGCCCGCCGGCCCGCCTATTCTGTGCTATCCTGTGCGAAAATAACCGCTGTTCTGGGAACGCACCCCCCCCACTGGCGAAGCGGACTCAGGAAAATGCTTGCAGAGCTAAAAGCGATTGGCTGCTAGCAACTCCTCTGTGTCCTCTGCGCCTCTGCGGGTTTCAAAAAAATTTCCTTTGATAGCAAAGAGGAGGCGCAACTGTGAACAGCTACCGGGTAGCAGCATATATCACTGCTTATGAAGAACCAAAAGCTATTCAAACCTGTGTAGCTGCTATACAAAACCAGTCCATTAAGGTAGAAAAAATTTTTATTCTCGATAACTCTCGCCGCCATCCCATAGCTTTGCCAGACTGGGAAAAAATATGGGTTGAATATCGCCCAGAGAATATAGGGGTTTCAGGGGGTTTGAGGAGAGGACTGGAATGGGCGATTGAACAGGGATATGATTTTTTGTGGGCGTTCGACCAAGACAGCGTGCCGGCTGCCAATTGCCTGGAGAGGCTTTTGCAGACATATAAAATTCAATATATACAGGATTGCCCGATTGGGATTGTGGGGCCGACAGCGATTGACCCCCGGACAAACTGGGTGATTGAGGGCGCTGTTTTCGAGCGCGACGCTTTTCTCCCCCGCCACCCCCCCAGCTCAACCGAGCCTTATGAATGCGACGCGCCGATTACCTCGGGCTCCCTAATCAGCTTGAAGGCGGCTCAAATGATTTCGCCGCCTCGGGCTGATTTATTTATTGATGGGATTGATATGGATTACGGACTGCGCCTGAAGCTAAAGGGGTTTCGCAACCTGATAGTGCCGGATGCCATTCTGTACCATCATTTTGGCAACCCCATACGAGGGCGCTGTTTTCAACGAGACGTTTTTTTGCAAAAATACCCGCCACTGCGGCACTACTATATTTGCCGCAACCACACCTATCTGGCAATTCATTACGCTCGGGGATGGCATCGCGGCAGCAGCGTTTTGCGACGGCTAAAATATATGGCGCACACGATGATTTTGGTGGGGCTGTACGATCCGGAACCCAAAAGTCTCAAGCTGTGGGCTTGCCTGATCGGAACGTTTCATGGTATAGTGGGGAGGTTGGGCAAGGTTTGGCAATAGACACAGTGTGACGGCGGTAGTGCGGGCACTGCCGGCGCAAGAAAATTGAACATCGGAGAGCTAACAGCTAAGAAGTAAGAGCCTATGAAAGCCCTGATTCTGTCCGGCGGGAAAGGAACACGCCTGCGACCCCTGACCTATACGGGTGCCAAACAGCTGGTGCCGGTGGCGAACAAGCCCATCCTGTGGTACGGGATTGAAAGCATTGTCGCTAGCGGGATACGGGACATTGGCATCATCATCAGTCCGGAAACCGGCGAGGAGGTGAAGGCCACAACCGGCAGCGGGGAGCGCTTCGGTGCTAGCATTACCTATATCTTGCAAGCGGAACCGGCAGGTCTGGCCCACGCCGTCAAAGTCGCCCAGCCCTTTTTGGGAGAGTCTCCGTTCATTATGTATTTGGGCGACAACATCATTGAGAGTGAGTTGCAGCCATTTTGGGAGAGTTTTAAGCAGCAGCAGCTGGACGGGCTAATTATGCTGCGGCGGGTTTCCAATCCCAGCGCCTTCGGGGTGGCCAAATTGGACGCCAGCGGTCGGGTTTTGCAGCTAGTGGAAAAACCCAAAGAGCCTCCCTCGAATCTGGCACTGGTGGGGATTTATTTCTTTTCGAGGGCCATCCACGAGGCGATAGCCCAGATCCAGCCCTCTGCCCGTGGGGAACTGGAGATTACAGACGCAATTCAGCGCCTCATCGACTGGCAAAAAAAAGTAGAAGCCTGTACCCTAGAAGGCTGGTGGCTGGATACGGGGAAAAAAGATGACCTCCTGGAAGCCAATCGGATTATTCTGGACACCAGACTGACGCCTTCAGTGCGGGGGGAAGTGGACGACCGGAGTCAAATCATTGGGCGGGTGGAAATCGGTGCCGGCACCCGAGTCATCAACAGCTCAATTCGAGGCCCGGTGATTATCGGCAGCGACTGCTATCTGGAAAACTGCTTTATTGGCCCGTACAGCAGCATCGCCGATCGTGTTACCCTTGTCGAAGCCGACCTGGAACACAGCGTAATTTTGCAGGGCGCTAAAATTGCCGGTATTCACCAGCGGATTGTGGATAGCGTGATTGGGCGCAGGGCTCAGCTGGGTGTCGCTCCCCAACGGCCAAAAGCGGTTCGTTTTATGATTGGTGATGACTGCCAAATTGAACTGGTGTGATTTACTTTATTACGGTCAACTATTATTCCACTAACTTAATTTCTAAATTAATCAGCTCAATCAAAAGAGAGGCTGAAATCTCTTACCGGATTCTAATTGTAAATAATTCTTTTGAGGATTATTTCATTTATGATTTAAAGGATGAGCGGGTATCTATTATTAATGCAGAAGAGAACCTGGGGTATGGCAGAGCCTGCAATATAGGGTTAAATTGGGTTTACGAGCGAGAGGCCGAGGCCACGGTATGGATAATCAATCCAGATACCTGCTTGGAGGAAAATTCCCTAAAACAAGCTGCCCATTTTTTTGAGGATAACCCAGAGATTTCTGTTCTAGGCAGCACAATTTACGAGCCGAACGGTGAGGTTTGGTTTGCCGGTGGCGAATTTGTGCGGAAAAATGGTACTATCGTTGGCACTGACCAGCGGCTGCCGGCATCACTGCCCTACATGAAGGCCGACTGGGTGTCGGGCTGCAGTATGCTGATTAACCTGAAACGCTTTGGTGATGGGTGCCCTCAGTTCGATCCAGATTACTTTCTGTACTATGAGGACTTTGATTTCTGCCGGCGCTATGCCAGCCAGGGGCATATCATCGGAGTGACTCGTAAAATCGGGGTGATTCAGCAGCCGTCTTCAATGACCAATCGCCACCTGGATTTAAAGCTGCAACACAGCATTTGCAGTTACCTCATCGCTCTCGAAAAACATACGACTCGCCTCGTGTTATTATATCGGCTGGTGCTCACAGTTTTCTCGGCGCTAGTGCATGTACCGGCCAATCGCAAGGAGGCGATTAACAAACTCAAAGGGGTGTTCATGTATTGCAAGCGAGTGGTGCGGCGGCTTGAGCGCCAGTCCCGAGAGATTTCTCGTTCCTGATTCCTACTGAGGCCAGAAATATATCAGGTGGAAGGTGGAAGGTGTTAGGTGGAAGGTGGAAGGTGTTAGGTGGAAGACTTAACAGCTGAAACCTATTGCCCTCACGCCGCAGGTGTTAGACCAATTTGAGATATAAAATCCAAAATTGAAAATTTAAAAGTGGTATTAGGTGCTATCCGCATCCGTGACTGATGGCTGGCTAATTCTGTCAATACTTTCCCTGTGATTTATTTTATCACCGTCAACTATTACTCAGCTGAGCTAATTGCCAATCTATTAAAATCCATTCAAGCCGCCGGCGCAACGGACTGGAAATTCTTAGTGGTGAATAATTCCCCAGACGACAGGCTGATTGATGGCGAAGAGTTGGACTCAGCGCTGATTTTGGATGCCGGCAGGAACGTAGGGTTTGGGGCGGCTTGCAACTTGGGACTCAACTGGGTTTACCGGCAAGATTCGCGGGCAGTTGTTTGGATTATTAACCCAGACACCCTGGTGCGGTCAGACTCCCTGCAGAAAGTTCAAGGGTTTTTTGAGACTCACCCAGAACTTTCAATAGTGGGGACGACTGTCTCTGAACCCTGCGGGAAGATTTGGTTTGCTGGGGGTCGATTTGTGCCCGAAACGGGGGCGATGCTTTGCGAAGATAGGTTGAGTGACAGTCCGGCTGTTGCGTGGGTTCGCAGTGACTGGGTGACAGGTTGCAGCCTCTTAATAAACTTGAGTAAATTTGACCGCTGCCCGCAGTTCGATACGGATTACTTTCTCTATTACGAAGACTTTGATTTTTGCCAGCGCTACGCTAAGCAGGGGCATTTAATTGGAGTGACAGGCCAAATGGGTGTGGTGCACTATCCTTCCTCGATAGCCAACCGAAATTTATTCACAAAATTTAAATACAGTACCTGCGGGTATTTAGTGGCAATGGAAAGGTATGCTGCTAAGTCCGCCTTTATAATGAGATTCATCCGCCTGAGCGGTCACGCACTCTTGTTGCTGTGCGTGCGACCCCAAGTGGGGATTGGTAAACTGGCAGGCGTGGCAATCTATCTGAAGCGAGTCATCCGACGTTGTTGAATTCATTACTGATTAATCTGTCTTTTCTGATTCCTGAACCGACCGGGTTGGCCACCTATGCCACCAATCTATTCCCGCAGCTTCAGGCTCTGAACCCGACGTTATTGGTGGGCCAACCTATTGCCAACTGTACTTGCTACCCAGTTCCGCCGAATTTAACCGCCGCTCAAGGAAGGCGAGGGCATATGGCCCGACTGATGTGGACTCAGCTGGAGCTGCCTAAAATTTATCGGCAGCTTTCCTCCCGCCTGCTGTTCTCCCCAATCCCGGAAGCGCCAGTAATGTCTGGCTGCCGGTATGTAGTGACGGTGCATGACCTAATCCCGCTGCGCTTTCCCAGATGGCTGTCTCCCCTGACCCCTTACCACCGGTACTACCTTCCTAGGGTTTTAGCCGCTGCCGAGCATATTATCTGCGACTCAATGGCGACAGCGAAAGATGTTACGGACTTTTTGCACATTCCAGCGAGCAAAGTAACGCCGGTGCTCTTGGCGCATGACGCCAGTCACTTTCGCTTTCTGGATTTGCCAGAGGGCAATTATTTTCTGTACATCGGACGCCACGATCCCTATAAAAATCTCTACCGGGTGATAGAGGCATTCGCCGCTTTGCCCAACAGGTCGGATTGTGAGCTGTGGCTAGCGGGGACAGCCGACCGGCGCTACACGCCGCAGCTTGTGGCCCAAGCCGAAGCGCTGGGTGTGGGCAGTTTGGTGAAATTCCCGGGCTACGTTCCCTACGAAAAGCTGCCGGCGCTTCTCAATCAGGCAATCGCGCTTGTTTTCCCCAGCCTTTGGGAAGGATTTGGGCTGCCGGTGCTGGAAGCGATGGCGTGCGGGACGCCGGTGATTGCGTCTAACCGGTCATCGCTGCCAGAGGTTGCCGGTGATGCCGCTATTTTAGTCGATCCCTACAGTGTGGGAGAAATTACCGAGGCGATGCAGGCAGTGGCCACCAGTGCGGGATTGCGCTCCCGCTTGCGGGAACAGGGGCTGGCGAGAGCGAGTCGATTCAGCTGGGCCAAAACTGGCCAGAAGACGGCTGAAATCCTGCAACGATACCTTTAGAGCCGTTTTTCGCCACTGTGCCTGCCCGGGCTCTTGTCTGTCCGGATTGCAGGGAAGGGCACCGTTAAGTGAGATTGTTCTTGGAAATGCTATCCGATACATTTTTGCTAACAACCTTTAACAGTTGCCAACAAATACATAAGCTGAGAGATTCTCTCAACCAAGGCGGATCAACCAATGCCCACAGTCAAATCCCGCGAGCACAACAGCCAAGTTCATGATATTGGCCACCTTCTTTTAAGAAGAAGTCACTTGAACTAGCTTGAAGGCCACTCATCCCTGGGTTTCAGGCTTTGTGGCAGTTTCCGGGACAGCCACCCGCCTTTGGTTCTCAGGTCATGGTGACTGTCTTGAGCTTTTCAGCGCAGCCACCCGCCTTTGGTTTTCAGGTTCGGGTGCCTGTCTTGAGTAAAGTATAGCATAGATTGGAAGATGGAACGCAAATCACTTGCTGTGGCCAACCTCCACTTGGAGTGTGCGATCTCTGGAGTAAGCTACCCTTGTTCTAGAAGTCGGAGGCTTGTGAGCGGCCAGCCAGGAGCTGACCAGCTCAAGCTCCAAGAAGGTTAAAGCCGGTGCGTTCAGGAGCAAGAACCTGTTGATAGCTAGATAGCCGCATCCTAATATAGCAGTTCTAAATGATTTGTGAAACCTCAGGGGGCCTGAAACCGGGTTTCTTTGGGAAACCCGGTTTCTACGCTTTCAGCAGTGCGAGATCGTCTGATAAAAGAGAGCCAAGGCTTGGAAGTGCACTTCTTGGCGTTGGAGAAACAAATAAATAGCGCTGGCAGCCGGTGGTAAGATGGCACCGGCTTGCAGCTCTAAGAGCTTTTGTGTGAGGAGTGAATCAAACATGGTACTAATACCTGCTCGGACTCAGGAACAAGCCCAGCTCAACCCGACCCTTTCTTTGGCAGAGGGTTCGGCACCGCCGGCAAACCGGACGGATACCAATCCAGCTTGGAACGCCATCGGGCTGCCAGCGACGCCCTTGTTTGGCACAGACGGGATTCGCGGGCGAGTGGGAGATATCCTGAGCGCCCCCTTGGCGATGCAAGTTGGTTTCTGGGCGGGCCAGGTGCTCAAGGCGCAAGCCCCCCATCCGGGCCCGATTATTGTGGGGCAGGACTCTAGAAACTCCAGCGACATGCTGGCGATGGCCATAGGAGCCGGTCTGACTTCAGCTGGGCTTGAGGTTTGGAACTTGGGGCTGTGCCCGACTCCCTGCGTTGCCTATCTCACGAGTATTACTGGGGCTGTCGGGGGGGTGATGATCTCGGCTTCCCACAATCCGCCAGAAGATAACGGAATTAAGTTTTTCGGGCGCGACGGCACTAAGCTGCCGGCGTCGCTGCAACAGCAGATTGAAGCGGGCTTGCGGGGGAAAGCCAATTTCGCACCGGCACCGGGCAGCTGGGGGCACCAGCACCACCGGC
Source organism: Oscillatoria princeps RMCB-10 (assembly GCA_019359235.1). Classification (GTDB taxonomy): domain Bacteria; phylum Cyanobacteriota; class Cyanobacteriia; order Cyanobacteriales; family Oscillatoriaceae; genus Oscillatoria; species Oscillatoria princeps. The sequence goes on along the minus strand of JAHHHT010000004.1, from coordinate 299,292 downwards.
CTGAATTGGTGAGCGATTATGCGGATATTCTCTGGCGTCCCCTGCTGCCTCAGGTCAGCCTGCGGGGAATGCGCATCGTTCTGGACTTGGCTTGGGGAGCTGCAGTTTATCTGGCACCGGCGATATTCAGGGCAATGGGAGCGGAGACGATCTGCTTGCACGACCGGCCTGATGGGAACCGGATTAATGTCGGCTGCGGTTCAACCCATCTCGAGCCGGTGCGAGCTGCTGTCAAAGAACACGCCGCCGATCTGGGATTTGCCTTTGATGGCGATGCCGACCGGGTTTTGGCGGTGGATGGATCGGGCAGGGCGGTGGATGGCGATTACATTCTCTATCTGTGGGGCAAGACCCTCAAAGAGTGCCAGCAATTGCCCGGCGACCTGATTGTGGCCACCGTGATGGCCAACTTAGGGTTTGAGAGCGCTTGGAAACAGCTGGGTGGCCAGCTGGTGCGGACGCAGGTGGGCGACCAGTACGTGCAAGCCGAAATGCTGCGTACAGGGGGAATGCTGGGCGGGGAGCAATCTGGCCACATTCTCTGCCGGCACTACGGGATCACCGGCGACGGGCTGCTGACGGCGCTGCACTTGGCCTCACTGGTGCGCCAGACCGGCGTCTCCCTGGCAGAACTGGTCGATGGCAGCTTCCAAACCTATCCCCAACTGCTGCTCAATGTGCGGGTGGAAGACCGGCAGCGCCGGCTTGACTGGAAAAATTGCGAGCTCCTGCAAGCTGCGATCGAGCGAGCTGAAGCGGATATGGGCGACCGGGGGCGGATTTTGGTGCGAGCTTCTGGCACTGAACCGCTGATCCGCGTCATGGTGGAAGCCGCCAGCGCTGAACTGGCCAACTACTGGACAGAAAATCTCGTGCGAGCGGTTGAGCAATATATAGTAGCGTGAGGCTCGGGTTTTGAGGGCACCGTTTGAATCAAGCGCCAAGACGCCAAGACGCCAAGAGAGGTGGTGAGGAGAGGTTGGCCCATCAGAAACCATGCTTGCCAGAAACCAGGTTTCTTTAAGAAACCTGGTTTCTTAATGTTCGGTTTAGTTTGTGCCGGCTTACTTATAAGGTTTTCAATCTAAAATTGATAGGAGGGCTGCTCGCTGAAAGCTAAAAACTTCTCTCATGCCCAAAAGTAAGCCGAAATCAAAGCGGAAATCTGGGACAGCCAAACAGCAACCCAGCACTGACAAGCCACCTCTCAGTAAGAAGGAGGAACAAGCGCAAAAGCGCCAAGCGGCTCGGGAGCGCCAAGAACTGTTTAAGGTGCTGACTCCGGTGGCGGTGGCTGCGGCACTGATTGGCCTGTTGCTTTTTGCCGTCAAAGGGCCCGTGCTTGGCGTTGGCGGTGCGGGCGGCTTGCTGGTGCTGGTACTTTCCTTTAAATATCCCCGCCAGGCTCTGTGGTTTTTCCTCATCTACATGCCCTTCTCTGGCACAATCACCTACAGTGTGGGCAAGGGGAACGCACTGTTCCAGCTGGCTAAAGATGGTTTCTACTTTCCAGCACTGATCGCACTGGTTCAGGAGTGGAAACGGCGGCGGCTGCCTTTTGTGGTTAACAAAAAGCTGATGACGCCGCTGATGATTCTGCTGGGGGTCTGTATACTGACGATACTTTTGGTTAACGGCTCGCAGCAGTTCGCTGCCGCCTGCAGCAGTCTGCCCAATGGCGGCAGGGGTATGCTGTGCAGAGACAAAATGCCCATCGGTGTGGGAATTTTGGGCCTGAAAGTTTTCATGGGATACATTCCCCTGATGACTTGCGGTTACTATCTGATCCGCAACAAGAAGGAGTTCCTCTTCCTGACTCGCCTGCACGTCGTTCTGGCCCTGATCTGCTGCGGGCTCGGTATTGTCCAGTACCTGTTCCTGGTGACGGGCCGGTGTGTGGGCACCCGCAATCTTACAGGAGCTGACTTATTTAAGGCTACCCTAGATGCCAGGTGTCTTATAGGCGGCTCTCTCGTCTACAGCCCTCAGGTCGGTATGATCCGTTTGCCGGGGACGTTTGTCGCTCCCTGGCAGTGGGCCTGGTTTCTGATTTCCAACACGTTTTTTACTTTTGCCTCTGCTTTCAGCGATCCGTCACTGTTGTGGCAGATTGCCAGTTTTGCCGGTCTGGCATCGGTGTTTGTCAATGCTGTTATCTCCGGTCAAAGAATTGCTCTCGCCCTCGTGCCGGTATTTGTCGTTATCCTGCTGGTTCTCACCGGCCAAATTGCCAACCTGAAACGGTTTCTGCCGATTGCGGGGGGGCTGGGGGGTCTGGGGGCGATTGCTATGGCCCTGTTCCCCCAAGTGATTGCAGAGCGAGTTCAGAGCTTTATCGACCGGTGGAATGCTTCACCCCCTACGGAGTTTATTGCCAATCAAGCGGAGTTTACCTCTGAGGGGGCGGGATTGCTGGGGAAAGGCTTGGGGCGAGCCACAAACTCGGCTCGCATCTTTGGCGAGACGAAGCTGATCGAAACCTGGTTTCCTAAAGTTCTCTATGAACTAGGGCCGATTGGACTGCTGGCGTTTTTGTTTTTTGTGACAGTCCTGACGGTGATTACCTTCAAGGTTTACCGCTCGGTTAAAGACCGGAGCTTGCGGAGCTATGGAGCCTGTTTTTGGGTGTTTATCTTATTTATTAGCTACAACACCTACTATTACCCCCTCGATGTCGATCCGGTGGCAGTCTATTACTGGCTTTTTGCTGGTGTGCTTCTCAAATTGCCAGAGCTTGACCGGCAGGAGCAAGAAAAACTCCTGGAGGCAGAGCCAGACCCGCTACCAGCTAAAAAGAAAAAACTTAGGTGAGTTTTTTGGGACGCCCGGATTTTGGATTGAATCCAAAATCCAAAATCTAAAATCTAAAATCCAAAATCTATTGACAGGAGCATCAACCTGTGGTAATGCCTTTGATTTCCGTGATTGTACCCACCTATGGGCGTGAGCAGCCCCTGCGGGACACTCTGACAGATGTCCTGAAGCAGGACTACCCGAACTTTGAAGTGCTTGTCGTCGATCAAACCGCCAACCACGAGCCCGAAACTCAAGCTTACTTGGATGAACTGGCAGCGGCTGGTAAAATACAGCTGTTCCGGGTTGATTGGGCGAGTTTGCCCGGTGCTCGCAACTTTGCGGTGCGCCGGGCGGCAGGGGAAATTATCCTGTTTATTGACGATGACGTTCAGCTCCCTGCGGGCTTTCTGGAAGCTCACGCGCGGAACTATCAAAGAAAACCGGCAGTTGGCGCGGTGGCGGGACGGGTATTCGACCGTATGAAACTCGCTGATTCTAAGGGTGAATTGACCATCGACTATCTCCCCCCAGAAGCAATGGACCCGAGCATAGCCTGGTACTATATTGACTTGGTGCATACGGTGAAACCCCAGGAAGTTATCTCAGCCAGAGGCTGCAATATGTCTTTTCGCCGAGAGCTTTTTACCAAGTACGGGCTGAGATTTGACGAGCGGTTCAAGGGCAGTGCGGTGCGGGAAGAGTCGGATTTTTGCCTGCAGTTTCGCAAAACCGGCTGCCAGATATGGTACGATCCAGAAGCCTATCTCATTCACCTGGGCGAGGAAACCGGCGGCTGCCACGACATCAGTACGCGCTCGCCCGAATATCAGATTAACCTCTATCACAATCACTTTGTCATGGGGTTCAAAAACTTGACCCCTCTCCAGTGCGTGCGTTTTTTTGCCCGCTTGTTCGACTGTCAGGTGTTGGGGCACCCCCCTTGCAACAAAAGCGGCTCCCCACTCAAGACTTTGGTGCGCTCGGCTTTCTACACGATAGGCTTTGCGAAAGCTGTCGCTACCGTCCTGCAAGCCTATTGGGACGATGGCCAGATTTACAGCCGGGAAGACGAGTTGAAAATTTCCCCTTTATAGCGGTTTTCATATTCCTGAGGTACTGACTGAGAAACCCAGTTTCTTAAAGAAACCGGGTTTCAGAGGCGCACTTCATCCAACTGAAACCCGCTATATTGTTTAAAAGGATTGGGTTGGGAACGTTTGCAATAAGGTTGAGATGAGAATTCTAGTCGCTAGCCACACTTATATCGTTGACCTCAACCGCGAAAAGCTGCGGGCTTTGGCTGTTGCCGAACCGGGGATTGAGGTGAGGGTTGTCGTGCCGAACCGGTGGAAACCGGGGGGCGTGCAAAATAAAACGGTGGAAACGCAGTTCCTCCAGGAAGGCTCGTTTCAAGTGGTGCCGGTTTCCAATTTCAGCCAGAACAATCAAGGATTGCTCACCTTCGGGGCTGACCTGATCGGGCTGCTGCGCCGGTTTCGCCCACAAATTATCCAGGTAGAGCAGGGTTCCCGATCTCTGGCCTACGCCCAGCTGATTGCGCTCAACCGGCTGCTGGGACTGAAAGCCAAAAATCTGTTCTTTACCTGGTGGAATCTTCCTTACGACTTGAAATGGCCGGTTTCTCTGCTGGAAGCTTATAACCTCCGCAACACCGACGGGTTGGTCGCCGGCAATCAAGATGGCGCTGACATTCTGCGCCAGCGCGGCTACCAAGGGCCAGTAAAAGTGATGCCGCAACTGGGCGTGGATGAAAACTTGTTCCGCCCCCAACCCCAGCCAGAATTGCGCAGCGAGCTGGGCATCAATACCGATGATTTTGTAGTGGGATTTGTGGGGCGGTTTGTGGAGGAAAAAGGGCTGCTCACTCTCGGTAAAGCGCTTGCCGGTTTGCGCGACTTTTCCTGGAAATGGCTGTTGCTGGGGCGCGGGCCTTTGCAGCCGGTGCTGGCGGAAAAAGCCGCCGAGTGGGGCATACAAGACCGGCTCATTTTCGTGGAAAGCGTTCCCCACGATTGCGTTCAGCGGTACATCAACTTGATGAATGTTTTGGTGCTGCCCTCCGAAACCACCTACAAATTTAAAACCCTGACGGCTGCCGGTTGGAAAGAACAGTTCGGGCATGTTATAATTGAGGCGATGGCTTGCTCTGTGCCGGTGATTGGTTCCGATTCGGGAGAAATTCCCCATGTGATTGCAGATGCCGGTTTAGTCTTTCCAGAAGGCCATGCCGAATCGCTGCAAAATTGCCTGCGGCAGCTGATGGACAGCCCAGCCTTAGCTGCGGATCTGGCAACGCGCGGCTATGAACGGGCAATGGCTAATTATACAAACACGGCTCTCGCCAAACAGCTGCTGGATTTTTACAAGGAGCTAATGGCTATAGCGGTTATAAATGATTTGTGAAATCTGTGAGGGGCCAGAAACCCGGTTTCTTTGAGAAACCGGGTTTCTACCTTTTCACAACTCGAATAGAAACGCTATAGTGGCTCATGAGCGTGGCGAAGAAAAATTGCCCCATCGCCCAATGCGATGATGCCCAATGCCCACTGCCCAATCAACAGGAAAAACTGTGCGCATCCTGCAAATCGTTCCCTCAATCTCCCTGGTTTACGGCGGTCCCAGCCAGATGGTGCTGGGACTCTCAGCAGCGCTCGCCCGTCAGGGTGTCGGGGTTACTGTGCTGACGACGGACTCCAACGGGGATGTGGGCCAGCCCCCACTGGATGTCCCCCTAGACCGGCCTGTCGAGCTCGATGGCTTCCAAGTGCGCTATTTCCGCTGCTTTCCCTTCCGGCGCTACAAATTTTCCCCGGATTTGCTGCGCTGGCTGCACCGGCACGCCGGGGAGTTTGACTTGGCTCACATCCACGCCCTGTTTTCGCCGGTGAGCACGGCGGCGGCGGCGGTGGCGCGATCCCGCCACTTGCCTTACATCCTGCGCCCTCTGGGCACTCTCGATCCCGCTGACTTGCGCAAAAAAAACCAGCTGAAGCGGATTTATGCGGCGCTGTTCGAGGGGCCCAATTTGGCCGGTGCGGCGGCGATTCACTTCACCAGCGCACAGGAAGCCAAGATTTCGGAACGATTTGGGGCGGTTACGCGGGATTTGGTGATTCCGCTAGGCGTTAATTTTCTCGACCCCGCCCCGGAAAACCCTCACCCCCAACCGAGCTCCCCAGAGGATAGAGGAGCAACTCAAGCCCGCGCCCAGTTGGGCATTCCAGCTGACCGGCTTTTGGTGCTGTTCATGTCGCGGATTGAACCGAAAAAGGGGCTGAATCTTCTGCTGCCGGCGCTGGAAAATCTCTTGGCTGAGGGGCTAGATTTTCACTTTGTTCTGGCTGGCAGCAATCCGCAAGATCCAGACTATGAAGCGAAGATTCGGGCGCAGGTGGAGGCGTCGCCCCTGGGCAAACGCACGACGATTGCCGGCTTTGTCACCGGCACTTTGAAGGCGGCTTTGCTGCGGGAAGCGGATCTGTTTGTCCTGCCGTCTTACTACGAGAATTTTGGCATTGCGGTGGCGGAGGCGATGGCTGCCGGCACGCCGGTGTGCGTTTCGCGGGAGGTGCATATTTGGGAGGAGGTGCTGCAGGCGGAGGCTGGCTGGGTGTGCTCCTGTGATGCCGGAGCGCTCACCGAGCAACTCAGGATGGCGCTGCAGGGTGCCGGTGAGCGCCGCCGGCGGGGGTTGAACGCTCGGGCGCATGCTTTGAAGAACTACAGTTGGGATGCCATCGCGCAACAAACTGTCGGAGCTTACCGGCAAATTTTGGAAACCCCCTAACAAATTCGTTTGAACAGTTATTATTTAATGGCTCGGTGGAGCGGTGGGTTGGGCCTGTTTTATATGGCTCCCTACGGTGCGGGGCTGAAAGATTATTGCATAAATTAACCGGATACTTTTAGAGTTGCTGTTCAGATTGCTTTTAAAAGAGATAAGATGCCATAATGATAGAAACTCTGAGTTGTGCGGGGGAGAAATGGATTTTGAAAGAATTTCACCGAAAACATTTGTGGGCCAGTTGCTGCGCTTGCCGTTGAGATTAATCCCGCCCGATATGAAAATGCCTGTATTGCGTGGCAAGATAAGAGGCAAACGGTGGATAGTCAAAGCCGGCAGGCATGGCTGCTGGCTGGGAACTTATGAGTACGAAAAGCAGATTTTTTTTGAAAAAATGGTAAAACCGGGGAGCGTTGTGTTCGACATCGGAGCGCAGGCCGGTTTCTACACGCTTTTGGCTTCGGTTATGGCTGGCCCCACCGGCAGGGTTTTCGCGTTTGAGCCTCTGCCGAGAAATCTATTATACCTGAAGGAACACCTAGCGCTTAACAGCATTAAAAATGTCACCGTGATTGAGGCTGCTGTTTCCAATAGCAGTGGGGTGGCATTCTTTAAAGACAGTTATAGTGGCTATCAGGGATTTCTCTAATCAGCGGGGGAGGTGCAAGTCAATACAGTGACTATGGATGAACTGATTGCCAGCGGTCAAATTCCCCTACCGGACTGCATCAAAATGGATATTGAGGGAGGTGAGGCGCGGGCTTTAGCCGGTGCTAAGTCTTGGCTGGCTCGGGCTCATCCCAAAATCTTCTTGGCTGTGCACGGACGGCCTATGCATAAACAGTGTACTGAATTATTGGAAGCCGGCGGCTATCAGATAGAAGTAATCGATTGGAACGGGGTGGGAGAGGTGCCAAACAACCCCGATTTGCTGGCTTTTTAAATTTAGCCGAACCGCCAATACGCCACAGGACGCGCCAGCGGCTTCCCGCTTTCTTAGAGCGCCCAATTTATAGGGGGAGAGGGATAAATTTACCAAAGTGGGGGGGGACCTATATTTTAGATTTAAATGTGCGAAGCAGGAAGGGGTAAATCATGAAACTTTTTGTCCCGGGCCGGCTTTGTCTGTTTGGCGAACACAGCGACTGGGCGGGGGGCTACCGCCGGCTCAATCCCGATTTGGAAAAGGGCTGCACTCTGATTGCCGGCACGAATCAGGGGCTTTATGCTGAGGTGAAGTCTCACCCCACTCACCTGATTCTTCGGGCTTCCCTGAATGACGGCACTCGTCTGGAGCCGGTGGCGCTTCCTCTGGAAAGACCGGCGCTGCTTGCGGAAGCGGAAAAGGGCGGTTTTTTCAGCTACGCTGCCGGTGTCGCTTACCAATTTCTCACTCACTTCCAGGTGGGGGGACTGGAAATTGACAATTACCTGACGGATCTGCCGGTGAAAAAAGGTCTGTCGTCTAGCGCTGCTATCTGTGTCCTGGTGGCTCGCGCTTTCAATCGCTTGTACGATCTAAAAATGACGGTGCGGGGGGAAATGGAGTTTGCCTATCTGGGCGAGATTTCGACGCCTTCCCGCTGCGGGCGAATGGATCAGGCTTGCGCTTACGGCAACCGGCCCATTCTGATGACTTTTGATGGCGACCGGACTGATGTTATCGAGCTAAAGGTGCCGCAGGATTTGTTTTTTGTTATCGTGGATTTGGGTGCCGGCAAGGATACTAAGGCAATTCTCAGCAGCCTGAATCAGTGCTATCCTTTCGCTACTGACGGAGTGCAGCAGAATGTCCAGAAATATCTCGGCCCGATTAGCTCTCAAATTACTTTGGAGGCGGCTGAGGCTCTGCAACAGGGCGATGCTGAAAGGATTGGCGCTTTGATGAACAGGGCGCAGGCGGAATTCGACCGGCATCTCACACCGGCTTGCCGGTCGCAACTGACCGCTCCTGTCTTGCACCAACTCCTCCATTACCCACCCATTCAGCCACACATTCTGGGGGGAAAGGGTGTTGGCTCTCAGGGCGATGGCTCGGCGCAGTTTATCGTAAAAGATGAGTCAAGTCAAGAGCGGGCGATCGAAATTATTGAGCGCGATTTTCCCCAGATGAAATGTCTCAAGCTGGCGATTCGGAAGTAGGGGCACTCGCTGCCGGTGTTTTATAATTACCCAAGTTGCTACCTACAAGTCTAAGCATCCAGATCCCCCCAAACCCCCCTTAAAAAGGGGGGCGCAAGAGAATTCCCCCCCTTTTGATCCCCCCCCTGCCCCCCTTAAAAAGGGGGGAGCCAGAGGAAATTTTTTTGTTCACGGGGGGCTAGGGGGGGATCTCGCCTGACTCACTTGTAAGTAGCAACTTGAGTTATAATTATATAATAACCTAGTTGCTACTTAAGGAGGCAGAGCCTCCAAAGCGGCGTTCCCAGGCAGAGCCTAGGAACGAGGGTAACGAGGGTAAATCATTTAGAACTGCTATAGCAGGCAGGATGCCCGCTCTACAAGAGACGAGTTAAGCAAAAGTCAGATGAGTAAAGTTCGCAAGGCGGTTATTCCGGCGGCGGGTTTCGGCACCCGCCTGTTCCCAGCAACTAAGGCGGTCAAAAAGGAGTTTTTCCCGATTGTTGATAAGGACGGTCGCGCCAAGCCGGTGATTTTGGCGATTGTGGAAGAAGCTCTCAGTGCCGGCATTGAAGAGATTGGGATTGTGGTGCAGCCGAGTGACCGCGAACTTTTTGAGGATTTCTTTAAACATCCACCGGCACCCGAAATTTTCCACAAGCTGTCTCCGCAAAATCAGGAATACAGCCGGTATCTGCAAGATTTAGGAACTTGCATTACTATTCTAACACAAGAAACTCAGTCAGGCTACGGACATGCGGTATTTTGTGCGAGGGCATGGGTGAGTGGGGAGCCATTCCTGCTGTCTCTGGGCGATCACGTTTACTCGTCTGACACGGAAAGGTCTTGTGCCGGTCAAGTTATAGATGTTTACGAGCGGGTGGGGCAGAGTGTTGTTAGTTTGACTGCCATGCCGGCAGAAATGCTCCATAAAGCGGGCTGCGTTGCGGGTGTTTGGCAGGAGTCGGGCTCGATTCTAAAGGTAACGCAACTCGCTGAAAAGCCGGCTGTTGATTACGCGCGCCGGCACCTGCGCGTGGGGGGAATGGCTGAGGATGAGTTTCTCTGCGTATTTGGGCTGTACGCGCTGACTCCGAAAATCTTTGACTGTCTGGAATATCAGATCACCCAGAATATCCGCGAACGGGGGGAATTTCAGCTGACTTCCAGTCTGGATAGATTGCGGGAAGAGGAGGGAATGACCGGGGTGTTTGTGAGGGGCCGGTGTTTTGACACCGGCAATCCAGATGCCTACCGGCAAACACTGATTGATTTTGGAAATAGGGCGTAGGGCGTCGGGCGTGGGGCATTCCCCTCGCTCCCAGGCGGAGTCTGGGAGCGAGGGTAAACCCCTTGATATCCGGGTTTTTAATCCTAAATCCAAAATCTAAAATCCCAAATTGATATAGCGCGTCTAAATCATTCGTGTAAATTTCAGAACCCCGGTTTCTTAAAGAAAACGGGGTTCTGGGCACCCAGCGGTTGCGCAAATCATTTAGACCTGCTATATCAGCCCTTTTACCGCGCTGCCATACGCTCCTTCATTCGAGATTTAAAGGCGTCGAGTATTTCCGGGGTGGGATGGGTTTTTTGCCAGGAAGGACGCTCGGTCAATCGCGCGCACCAAGCGCTCAGTTTTGGAAAGTCATCTAGGGGGACACCCAGACTGGGCAACCAAGGGACTGCAGTGCCGGCGACGAGATCGGCTAGGGTTAAGTGTTCAGCCCCAAAGTAGGGGCGCTCGCCGAGCTGGCGCTCCAAGAACGCCAGCACCGTGGCTAATTTTTCTTTTGCTTGCCGCAACTTCTGGGCGTCGGTGGGGGAAAACCCCATGCTCTGACCGATCAGCGGATTCATCGCCGGCAGCAGTTCATTCACAGCCACCATTTCCACCACGCGCACAAGTGCGATATCTCTGGCACCGGCTGGCAGCATGGCCGGCACCGGGTATTTTGCCTCTACATAGTCAAGGATTGCTAAAGATTCTATCACGGGAAAGCCATCATCCTCTAAAACTGGAATGTGGTGGAAGGGGCTAATTGCCAGAAACTCAGGTCGCAACTGATCCCCATCCAGGTTGAGCGACACCAGCTCAAAGTCAACGCTTTTTTCCAGTAGGGCAATCCACACACGTCGAGAGTTGAAAGATACGGGGTGGTGATAAAGCTTCAGCATGGGAAACGTGATTGTAACTTTATCTCTAGCATACTCTGTTTTTGGAATTCTCTCCTGTCCGAACAGTTTTGTTGCCAGCGATTTTGGGCGGAAGCTTCTTTGGCACTGTAGAAGTAGGGTGCGTTTCCCCTTGGAGGAACGCTACAAGCGACTGCAGCAGACCGGCACCGCCACCCAATTCGAGTGCCCCTGAGGGCTGATGGAACCTGTCGCTGGTTTCTCCGCCGCCTTGTGCCAGTGTTTAACGCCCGGGGCGAAGCCATCGGCGGTCGCTTATTTATGTAATGGCGAGCTTAAGCAAGATTTTGCGGGGCTCCGGGAGAGCCAACAGCAGCTGGAACTGGAAAAGGTTATCCCTCAGGAAAATGAGCCGCACACCTGGATTTGTATCAAGTTGCCCCTGCGCGATGCCGGTGGTGTCCCTTATGCAATGTGTGGGAGGTTCACTGATATAGCAGGTCTAAATGATTTGCGCAACCGCGCTTGGGTCCAGAACCCCGGTTTCTTAAAGAAACCGGGGTTCTGAAATTTACACGAATGATTTAGACGCGCTAGATCACCGATCGCAAGCAGGCTGAGGAGGAACTTTCCCGGCGCGAGCGGGCATTCAAAGCGCTGGCAGAAAATTCGCCTGACGTTATTGCCCGGTTTGACAGGGAATTTCGCTGGCGCGATCCCTGTAGCAGAACGCTCGGCAGGAAGAGGGAGCAACACTTTTATGGGTAAAACTTTTACCGAATTAGGAATCCTGCAGGAAAAAGTGGTAAAATAGAATCAGAACCTCCAGCAAGTCTTTGCACCGGGGCGAGAGCTTGCTGTTGGCGAAGCCTTTCCAACGCCCAGCGGAACGAGATACTGTCAAAGTTTTCTTGTGCCTGAATTGGCCAATGTGGGTTCCACTAAAGAGGCTCGGCAGCTCGCTTTCTCCGCCGGCTTCCAGATGTACTTGACTGAGAGGGCTGAGCCACAAGAGTTGGCTGCAGTGGTGGCTAGCCTTGCAGGATTAAACAGAAGTTAATATCAATAGGACTTACGCACGCTTGAGTCTCACTCCCCAGATCCCCCCTAGCCCCCCTTAAAAAGGGGGGAAGAATACTAGCCCCCCTTTTTAAGGGGGGTTGGGGGGATCTAAGACTGGCAGTTTTGCGTTTGTCCTAATCAAGTCAGGGCACGCAGGCACGCTGGCACGCTCGCACACTGGCATTGCCAATCCCCAGCCGATAACCTAATTGCATTAAAATCGAGGTTAAGAAACCGGGTTTCTCGCCAAAAGAAACCCGGTTTCTGAGATTTGTTAAATTTTGATAAGTTTTTGCAATTAAAACTCTCACATAACAGAGCTGAGATAAAACCGAAAAATGCTGAAAAAATTGCAATTTTGTATCAAAGGCTACAGCATGGCTGTATTAACTGTGCTGCTAGCGCTGCTGCTGAAGCTGCGGCTGGGCACCGTGCTGGAAATGAATAACCCTTTTCTCCTGTTTTTTGGGGCTGTGATAGTGAGCGCCTGGTATGGCGGCTTAGGGCCAGGGGTGTTAGCCACTGTTCTAGCTGCTGCACTCAGCGATTACTTTTTTCTATCGCCGCTCCATTCCCTGCCGGTCGGCAGCTTTGGACAAAGCTTGCAGCTGAGCGTGTTTGTGCTGGAGGCGCTGCTGGTGAGTTGGACGATCGCAGCCCTAAAATCTGCCAAGGAGAAAGCCCAGAAGCAGCAGGAAATTCTGCGCCAAAGTCAAGAGATAGGAAACCTGCTGGTGGACAGCCTGAAGGACTGCGCGATTTTCATGCTAAATCCTTCGGGGCGCGTTTTCACCTGGAACGCCGGTTCAGAAAGCATTATGGGGTATGGAGCAGAAGAAATCACTGACCGGCATTTCTCCTGCTTTTATCTTGCTGAAGACATTGAGCTGGGCAAACCCGAGCAACTGCTGGAAGCCGCTACAGTTGAAGGTCGAGCGGAAGAAGAAGGCTGGCGGCTGCGCAAAAGCGGGTCGCAGTTCTGGGCGCATGTGGCGATAGCAACAGTGCCAGACGAGGTGGGAAATCTCAGAGGTTTTTCTAGCGTGATTCGCGATATCACCGCTCGCAAGCGGGCGGAGGAGGCGTTGCAGCTGCAACGAGAGCAATTAGCGCAAGCCAACCGGCTCAAGGATGAGTTCCTGGCGGTTGTCTCCCACGAACTGCGCTCGCCTCTGAATGCCATACTTGGCTGGACTCAAGCAATCCGCCGCAAGCAGTCTGATGCTGCTGTGCTGAAGGCGCTTGAGATAATCGAGCGCAACGGAAAGATACAGTTGAAGCTGATTGACGACCTTTTGGATGTGTCGTCGATTATTCAGGGCAAACTCCGCATGCGCACCCGCCTGCTCGACCTCGAACCCATCATTAATGCGGCGATTGATGCAGTCAGACCGGCAGCTGAAGCGAAATCCATTCAACTGGAGTCCATACTTGATTTGTCCGCCGGCAAGGTGATTGGCGATCCGGATCGCTTGCAGCAGATATTTTGGAATCTGCTTTCCAATGCGGTTAAGTTCACTCCCGAAGGGGGACAAATTCGGATTCAGCTCCAGGGCAAGATTTCGCATGTTGAAATATCAGTCAGCGACACCGGCTGCGGAATAAGTGCGGACTTTCTCCCCTATGTATTTGACCGCTTTAGCCAAGGCAATCCCACAGGCAAAAGGGGAAATGGCGGACTGGGGCTGGGGTTAGCAATCGTGCGCCACCTCGCAGAACTGCATGGAGGGACAGTTCGCGCCGCCAGTGAGGGAGTTGGGCGGGGGGCGACATTTACTGTAGAGCTACCGGTAGCGGCGATTGCTATCAAGCCGAGCGATACCGATTCGCAGCATATGTTTTCATCTGTGGGAAGCCAAGTGCAAGCCGGCAGACAGCCGGTTCTCCAGGGATTGAGGTTGCTGGTTGTTGACAACCGCGCCGATACCTGCCAGTTGATTGCTTCCGTGCTGGAATATTTCGGGGCGGAAGTAACAGTGGCACTTTCTGCCAGTGAGGGGTTCGACCGGCTGGAAGAATTAAAGCCAGATGTTCTAGTTAGCGACATTGAAATGCCAGGAGAGAATGGCTACAATTTTATCCGCAGGGTGAGGGATTTGGAAGCGGCGCAAGGGGGAACAATTCCCGCTATTGCGCTGACGGCACACGCCGCCCCAGAGGCTCGAATCCAAGCTTTTTCTGCTGGCTTTCAGATGTACTTGACCAAGCCGGCGGAGCCAGATGAATTGGCAGCGGTAGTGGCAAGTCTTGCGGGGCTGGGCAGAAATTAATAGGTGGGAGGGCAAAGAAACCGGGGAAACCGGGGTTCTGAAATTTACACGAATGATTTAGACTCGCTCGCTCCCGCAGGACGCAGGACAGGCATCTTGCCTGTCCTCAGAGTGGCGTTAAAACTAAACTGCCGGCATCAGGAAAGCCGAGTTGATTGAATTGCTCAAATCGCCAGTGCTGCCGGTATCGGGTGAGGAAGTTCTGACCGATGATGCCTTCAACTCCTAGCAAGTCTAGCACGCCATTTTCCAAAATCACGGCATCGAGGTTGGTGGCTTGGCGACCGCGCAAATTCACTCCTTGTAAGGTGATTTGCTTGCCGGTTTCCGTGCCGCAAAACCCCCGCACTTCTGTGTCTTTTGCCTTGGCGGTGTTGAGAGACAGCCGCTGCGCCAGTCGCTGGGAAACGACCATCACATCTGCGCCGGTGTCCAGCAAAAATGTAAAAGGGCCTTTACCGTTAATTTGAACTTGTGCTGTCATCACGCCCAGTTTTCCTGTTAGCGGAATGGCACCGGCAGGGGGGCGAGAGTGCGGCAGCAGTTGCAATTGCAAGGTTTTTGGGTTTATAATTACATCGAAGCCGCTTAAAAAATCCATGCCCAGAACGCCGGACTGCTGCCCGGGAATTGCTGTTTTGGACAGCCCCATGCCGGTGAGCCCTTCAACTTTGGCAGAATCCACGCTTAAGGGCGGCAAGCTGTGCGTCGTCGCTTTCACATTAGAGCAGTTGTCGCCGACAACCATGTATGCTAAAATATCGCTGGGAATAGGGGTGCCGGCAAGTTTTAACTGCTGGGCGATTTGACTGTCGAGAATCGAATTGGATGCGCCGGTGTCGAGCAAAAAAGTTCTGGACTGTCCGGCAATTTTCACCGGCACGGTAAACACCTGGCTGTCCGTCAGGGGTTTCAGCGGTACAGAAGCTTGTCCCTCACTGACGGGTTTGGGGAGGGTGATGCCGGTGGTTTTCAGCAGCGCAGTCAGACGAGCGCTGGCATCCGGGCGAACGCTGCCATCTGGCGCTAACATGACAACTTTAAACAGGCATTGCGTGGAAGCAGTTTGCAGCTGTTCCGCAGAAGGTTGCTGGGGATTAGAGACTCTCCCCGCAACACACTGCAGGAGCTGTTGCAGGAGTTCTTTTCCCAGGGGGTTGGGTGCCGGTGCCGGTGGCTGTGCCGGTTGCTGTTTCTCGTTGCCAGGTTGCGCCAGAAAACGCCCAGCAAGAGGCTCCGCCCTCATTTCCCAGGCACCCTGACGGGGCGCGTCTGCAGCCTGGGAGCGAGAAAGAGGGTTATGGGCTAAGTTTGGCAGGGGCGTTAAGGCAAGCCCCCCGCAGACGGATGCGAGTCCGATGGTATTGGCGACAGTCCAAGAGAGTTTCATGGCTGAAGGTTGGAATGCAGTGGCGGACAGATTTGGCTGTTTATTCTTATAATGACAGGTGTTTAACGTTAAACTCTCACCGTCGCACCCTGATCGCAGCTCTGGGGAGGGAAAGCCCCCTTTCCCTTTCCGAATCACTTTGTAAAATAATAATAAAATTATTTCACAAAATCAAGCCCTTCTGTTAGATACTTATAAAAGCAGTCAACTCCAGATGTGGGTTATAAAAACGACGGCCCAGTCGCGCGTGGCGCAGGAAAGACGGTCAATTTTGGGTTTAAGCAGCGGGGAGCAGCTACAGATTTCCGTGACACCGCGAGCCCGATCGTGAAGGTAAGCACAAGATGATCCAAGTTCTACAGACCGAGCGCAAAACCGATCCAGCACCGGCACCCCCCCACCCCACGCGGGTCAAGAAAGTGCGCCGGCTATTTTTCCAGAAGGTGGCCGGCGGTTTGGGATTGGCAACCGCCAGTCTGATTTTCATGGTTGGGGTTTCGTACCGGAGCATAACTGAACTCGTTCAGACCACGGCTTCAGTGGAAGACACCTTTACAGTCCTTAAACAGCTCGATGATGTGTTCTCCAAAATCAAAGACGCTGAAACTGGAGAGCTCAGCTATATAATAACAGGACACGGGGCTGATCTAGAAGCCGGTCGCGCCGCCCCAGAGGACGTCAGTCAAAAACTTAAGAGTCTCAAAGAGTTAACTGCCACTAATCCCGAAAGCCTGCAGGTACTTCACAGCATGGAGGGGCTGACAGCCCGGTTATTTGCTGAAATCGACCGGACAGTTGAGTGGCGAAAGAGGGCGGGCTTTGCAGCAGCGCAGCCAGCGGTTAAAACTGATCGAGTCAAGGAGGTCATGGATGAAATAGGCCGGTTAATTCATAAAATGGAGATTGAGCAGAAACAGGTCTTGACGCAGCAGCACCGGCAGGCAAAAATTAGGGCTCGAAACGCGCTGATTGCATTCTCGGGTGGAGTATTGCTAAATTTTAGCATTCTCTTGTGGGTGTACAAACTCATCTATCGGGAGATAGAAAAGCGCAACCGCGCAGAGGAGGAACTGCAGAAACAGCGCGACTGTACAGGATTCATTATCGAGAAGACACCGGCACAGGCTGTCGGGATAGCGCCTGACGGCGTGACTGTGGGAGCTGAGGAAAAATTGCGAGCGTCACTCCAAGAGCTATCAGACCTTAAATTTGCACTGGACAGGTCTGCTATCGTTGCTATAACTGACCCTAAGGGGATTATTACTTATGCTAATGATAAGTTTTGCGACCTGTCCAAATATTCCAGGAAAGAGCTCATCGGTCAAACCCACGGCATCCTCAATTCTGGCTATCATTCCCGAGAATTTTTCCAAAATCTTTGGTCAACCATTGCCAAGGGCAAAATTTGGAACGGTGAAATTAAGAATAAAGCCAAGGATGGAACCTATTACTGGGTGGAGACAACAATTGTTCCTTTTTTGGACGAGCGGGGAAAACCCTTTCAGTATTTAGCCATTCGATTTGAGATTACGGAACGCAAGCGGGCTGAGGAAATTCGCAAGAGCGCTGAGCTGCTGCAAATGGTGCTGGACAACATCCCTCAAGCGATTTTTTGGAAAAACCGCAACTCGGTCTATTTAGGCTGCAACCAGAAGTGGTGCGAAATAGTCGGAATTAGCGCTCCGGAGAATATTATTGGCAAGACAGACTGCGACTTGTGCGAGGAGGAATCGGCAGACAAATACCGCGAGGCAGACCGGCTAGTCATGGATGCGGATACGCCCGAACTGCATCATATCCAGCGCCGAATCGGGGCAGACGCTCGGGAAATGTGGCTGGATATCAACAAATTTCCGATTCACAGTCCTGAAGGAAAAGTCATTGGCATTCTCGGTACGATTGAAGACATCACCTACCGCGTGCGAGCGGAAGAAGCCTTGCGGCAATCGGAATTGCGCGAGCGAGAGAGAGCCTTGCAGTTGGAGGAAACTCTGCGGGAGCTGCAAAAGACCCAAGCTCAACTGATTCAGACAGAAAAAATGTCTGGCCTCGGGCAAATGGTCGCCGGTGTCGCCCATGAAATTAACAACCCCGTTAACTTCATCTACGGAAATCTCTCCTACATGGGTGAGTACACTACAAACCTGCTCGACGTGCTGCACCTGTACCAGCGGCACTATCCCCAGCCGCCGGCGGAGATTAAAGCTGAAATTGAAGCCGCTGACCTCGATTTCCTAGTTGACGACTTGCCCAAAATGCTGTCTTCTATGAAAGCAGGGGCTGAGCGCATTCGCCAGATTGTACTGTCGCTGCGGAATTTCTCGCGCCTCGACGAAGCGGACATGAAGAAAGTTGACATTCACGACGGAATTGACAGCACGCTATTAATTTTGCAAAACCGGCTAAAGCCCAAGGCAGATCGCGCCGGCATTGAAGTCGTTCAAGAGTATGGCAATCTGCCCTTAGTGGAGTGCTATCCAGGGCAACTGAACCAGGTGTTTATGAATGTGCTGGGCAATGCGATTGATGCTTTGGAAATGGGGCGCGGGGCATTAGGAATCGGGCGGGGCGAAGTAAAACAATCCCCTGTGCGCCACGCCCCATCTCCTGCGATTCGGATTCGCACAGAAGTGCGAGATGGCAACCGCGCGGTAATTCGGATTGCAGATAGCGGATGCGGCATGACAGAGGAGGTAAAGGCGCATGTATTTGACCCCTTTTTCACGACAAAGCCGGTGGGTCAGGGAACCGGATTAGGACTGGCGATTAGCTATCAGATTGTGACACAGAAACATGGCGGAAAAATCTGGTGCGAGTCGCAACCGGCACGGGGGACGGAGTTCTGGATTGAAATTCCGGTGCGGCAACGTCATCCGTGATAGGGCATTGGGCATTGGGCATGGGGCATTCAGTTATAGCTGTTCTCAGTTGGATGAACTATGGCCCAGAAACCCGGTTTCTTTAAGAAACCGGGTTTCTCAGTACCTCACTTAGAGCAGTCATAAATTGAGTTGGCTGTCAGGTTAAAGTGCTATTATTATTCTAATCTAGCGACATCTGGGCGAAATGCTCTAGCAGCAGCCGGTGGATAAAAATATAGCCGCCGCCAACTTTTTGCAACATTGCAAAAGAGCGGCTGAACCCAAATAGCCAGCAGCCGCCCCGACCGGCGGCTTACCGAGATGTCCGCACGGTGGCCAAGGCTATCTGTAAACCCGCCCCCACCCTGCAATAACGATGCAACCGGACTGTATATCAGTCTCGCAGAGGGGAAGCAGGCCATGTATTAGCCCTATTCTGAGTCATTAAAGCGGACGATGGGACTCGAACCCACGACGTTCAGCTTGGGAAGCTGACATTCTACCACTGAATTACATCCGCGTCAAGCACCTCGTTACCTATTTTAGCCGTTCGGCAGAAAACCGGCAACTCAACACCTGAAATCAATAATACACTATTCGCCAGCCGGCTGTCAACCTTTTTTTCTCAGTACAGGGGGGGCGGGTTTAGCGCCCCTGGAGTGCCGCCGGCGACAGGGGGTGGCCACCGGCACACCCCGCCAGAGCCCTTATCTTAGCCCCCTCCCCGCTTGCGGGGAGGGGGTTGGGGGTGGGGTTCTTGGACTGTCCCCCTCCCCCGAAAGCGCGGATCAGACGAAACTGAAAGAGCCACCGGCAAGGTTGAGATTGCCACTCCCCTGAACAATGGCCACAAGCTCGTCCGCACCGGCAGTATTGCGGAAAATCGCCGTCCCACTGGGCAAACCGGCACCAGGGGCAGCCAGCACATAGTCAGCAGCACTGCCCTCCAGCTGGATGACATCCTCACCGGCACTGAAGTCAGCAATCAAAGCGTAGTCAGCATTGCCCGCACTGGTGTAGTAGAACTGGCCACCACTCCCGAGGACAAAGACGTCAGCACCATCTCCGCCGGTTAGGGTATCGAGCTCACCGGCACCCGGATTCCCCGGACCGGAGGAAACGCCGGTCAGCGTGTCGTTCCCCGCGCCGCCGCTGAGGGAGTCGCTGCCCAAGTCGCCACTGAGGATATCGTTACCGGTGTTGCCGCTGAGGGTGTCACCGCCCTTACCCCCATAGAGGGTGTCATTGCCGGTGCCCCCATCCAGAACGTCCGCCTCAGTGTTGCCAAACAGCAAGTCATTGCCGTCACCCCCCATCAAGCTATCGGTGCCGATGTTGCCCAAAAGCACATCATCCCCAGTCATGCCGTTGAGAGTGTCGCTGTCCTTGCCGCCGGCCAGGGTGTCATTGCCCCCATCGCCATTGAGCAAATCATTGCCCTGATTGCCAAACAGCCGGTCATTGCCGTCGCCGCCGCTGAGGCTGTCGTTGCCGATGTCCCCACCGACCACATCGTCCCCAATGTTACCGGTTACAGAATCCGCGTCCTTACCCCCCTGGCAGGTATCGTTGCCGGCACCGCCATCAAGAATGTCAGTGCCGGTGTTGCCATAGAGGATATCGTTGCCATCACCGCCATTGAGGCTGTCTGTGCCTTCACTGCCAATCAGGATATCATTGCCGCCGAAACCCGACACTCCGTCATTGCCGGTGCCCGCAACTATGGTATCATTGCCATCCCCAGCATCAATCACGTCGTCCCCCGCACCGCCAGAAACGAAATCATTTCCCAGCCCGCCGCTGAGAGTCTCGCCGCCGTCAGTGCCGGTGACAGTATCGTTGCCGCTGCCCTTGTTGGAGACGTCCAGGGTGAAAGTGTCAGAAGTGGTATTCCCCCCGTCAGAAACCGTTACCGTAATCGTAGCCGCGCCCGATTGATTCGCGGCAGGGGTGACAGTAATGGTTCGGTTCGCCCCCTCACCGCCCAAAACAATACTGTTATCGGGAACGATGTTCTTGTCGCTAGAACTGGCGGTAACCGTCAGGTTGGCAGCAGCAGTCTCCGCATCCGAGACAGTGAACGCAATTGCCTGAGTCGCCGCCCCTGTACTGACAGTTTGGTTGGCAATGTCGCTAATCGTCGGGGCAGTGTTTTGGGGTTGGGGAAGGGGGTTGATTGGGGGTGGGGTGACGTCGTTATCAGTGTTAGTTACCGCCACACTCCCAGTAAGAGTGTCATAGGTAGTGTCTGTACTGGTCGGGTTCAGCGCAATGGTGTAAGTCTGGCTGCCATCGACATCAAATTCATCGACACCGGTGACGGTTACCGTCTGCGCAGTAGAGAAATTTGCCGCAGTAAAGGTTAGGGTTGCCGGCGAGACAGCCCCCTCGGTGGTGTCAACACCGGTCAGGGCAATCGTCACAGGAGCGGTTGGGGCTTTACTGAGGGCTACAGTGAAGGTAGCCGTTTTACCGCTGCCATCGGCTTCCGTGGTAGTCAAGCCGGTGGTCAAGACGGTAGTGGGAGTAACAATGATGCTGGGTTCTCCGTCATCGGTATTGCTCGCCGCCACACTTGCAGTCAGAGTGTCGTAAGCCCCATCCGTACTGGTGGCATCCAGCGCTATATTGTAGGTTTGAGCCCCATCAATCGTGTCATCATCCACGCCGGTGACTGTTACCGTCTGCGCCGTGGCGAAGTTTGCCGGCGTGAAGGTTAGAGTTGCCGGTGAGGCACTCCCTTCTGTGGTCTCAGAACTGCTGACGGTAATGGTAACATCGGCAGTTGGGGCGCTGTTGAGGGCTACAGTGAAGGTAGCAGTGCCACCGGCTTCCGTAGTGGTCAATGCGGTCGTGGGATTGACCACAATCCCCGGTTCCGTGTTCGTCACCGGCACAGTGAGGTCAGCAAGCGTATCGTAACCCGGGTCGCCGACACTAGCGGGGTTGAAGACAATATTGTAGGGCTGGCTGCCATCGAGCGTGTCGTCCGCCTGGCCGGTAACTGTGACAGTCTGGATTTGGCCAAAGTTTTCCGGGGTAAAGGTGAGAGTCGCTGGCAAGACTGCCCCTTCTGTGGTCTTATCACTGCTGACAGCAATCGTGACAGTATCCGCTGGGGCGCTGCTGAGAGCTACGCTCAAGGTAACAGCCCCACCGGCTTCTGTAGTAATCAAGCCGGTACTGGGAATGACCGTGATTCCCGGCGTAGTGCCGTCGTTATCGATATTGAGAACCCCCACATCCACTGGGTCAGCGCCGCCGTAAATGGTGTCCTCACTGACAGCCGGTGCCAGCACAATGTTGTAGGATGAGCTGCCATCGGCTAAAGTGTCATCCGCGCCGGTGACTGTTACCGTCTGCGCCGTGGCGAAGTTTTCCGGCGTGAAAATCAGGGTTGCCGGAGAGACAGTCCCTTCCTGCGGGTTGCTGCTGCTGACAGGAATGGTGACATTAGCAGTTGGGGCAGTGGGAGTGCTGAGGGCTACAGTGAAGGTAGCGGTGTCCCCAGCTTCGCTAGTTATTAAGCCGGATGTGGGGGTGACAGTAAACAGCGCGGGGGCATCATCGTCAATGTTCGTCACCGACAGAGTGTCCAGCGCAATCCCCCCGTAGATGGTATCATCGCTGCTTGCTGTCAGGGTGACGCTGTAGGTCTGGTCTTTATCGACTGCAGTGTCATCTGCCCCGGTGAGTGTGACCGTCTGCGCAGTAGAGAAATTGGCTGCAGTAAAGGTCAGGGTTTCCGGGGAGACAGTCCCTTCCTGGACGTTGCTGCTGCTGACAGCAATCGTGACATTGGCAGTTGGGGCGGTGTTGAGGGCTACAGTGAAGGTAGCAGTGCCACCGGCTTCCGTAGTGGTCAAGCCGGTGGTGGGGGTGATAGTGACACCCGATCCTATGTTAACCACCGACACATCTTCTGGGTCAATCGCCCCGTAGATAGTATCATCGCTGGTGGCTGTCAGGTTGATCGTATAGGGTTGGCTGCCATCGGTTAGAGTGTCATCCGCACCGGTGACTGTTACCGTCTGCGCCGTCGAGAAGTTTGCCGGCGTGAAGGTTAGGGTTGCCGGTGAGGCACTCCCTTCTGTGGTGTCAGAACTGCTGACGGCAATGGTAACATCGGCAGTTGGGGCGCTGTCAAGGACTACAGTAAAGGTGCTAGTGCCACCGGCTTCCGTAGTCGTCAAGCCGGTGGTTGGGGTGACAGTGATCCCCGGAGGAACCGGCTCTCCGTCATCGGTATTGCTCGCCGCCACACTTGCAGTCAGAGTGTCGTAAGCCCCATCCGTACTGGTGGCATCCAGCGCTATATTGTAGGTTTGAGCCCCATCAATCGTGTCATCATCCACGCCGGTGACTGTTACCGTCTGCGCCGTGGCGAAGTTTGCCGGCGTGAAGGTTAGGGTTGCCGGTGAGGCACTCCCTTCTGTGGTGTCAGAACTGCTGACGGCAATCGTGACATTAGCAGTTGGGGCGCTGTCAAGGACTACAGTAAAGGTGCTAGTGCCACCGGCTTCCGTTGTGGTCAAGCCGGTGGTTGGGGTGACAGTAATGCCGGGGACTTGATTGACTGTTACCGTTACCGCACCGGCAGCGGTGTCAGTGCCATCACTGACGGTATAGTTTAACGTGTCAGTCCCCGTGAAACCGGCAGCCGGTGTGTACAGCAGCTGATCCCCGTTGCTTAAGGCAATCGTACCGCCGTTTCCTGAGAGGGTGTCAAAGGTTCCCAGAGATAGGGTATCGTTATCGGGATCGGTGTCGTTGGCCAGGACATCAATCGTGACAGGCGTGCCGGCAGTCGTGGTGATGGTGTCCTCTGTTGCCACCGGCGGAGCATTGGTTTGTAACTCCACAGTCAGATCCGGAGGAGCATCCAAAGTATATGTGGGTGCTGTACTGCTAGCAGTAAAATTAATCGGTGTGGAAGCGCTAAAATTTGGCGCAGCTGTAAAATTTGCTGTGTACAGCGTTGCCGGCGTCGTTCCCGCACCAGGCCAATTTTGGCCTAAATCCGCCCAGGAAAGTAGGACAAAAGAGTCCGTTCCCGGATCGCTGTCAAAGTCCTGAGTGTCATCTTGCTGCGTTCCTCCAAAAGGCTGGAGACTTGTTTGCAGGCGATTGTCTAAACTGTTGAAAGTGAGAGCGTCGCGATCGTAATGCAGCCGCAATCCCAACCCCAAAAGACTTTCGTCCTCCGGATTTGCCGTTTCATAAATAACATCAAAGGTGATATTTTCACCCGGTGATACGTTTAATGTTGAAGGGGTAACAGTAATTTTCTGCTCTGCCATTTTTCGTGTCTCCTCACACCCTAAAATTTTCAACTATTAGCCGACCGCACTAATTTTTTTCCCTGAGGACTAATAGAGCGCGCTCGGACTAATTTCAGGGACAGGCATCACGCCCGCCCCTGAAATTATTTTTTCCCATGTGCTGGGCGAACCTTTTACAGCACAGTCTGGTTGGGCTCTGTCAGCAGTGCGTCACCTTGAGAGAAAAGCGAACCTTCTGTTGAAAAACCGCTCGGCGCTATCGCAGCGATGGGTTCAGGATCGCCGCTCGCTCCCAGACCCGCATTCACCCCACTCGCGTCTTCAGCAACCACCAAGTTTTCAATCGGAATTGTGCTGGTAGAAATCCCGGAACCGCCATAAATCAAATCGTCCGCCCCGTTGCCGGCTAGATCGCCGCTGTTAGTGTTGCCGGTTAATGGGTCTTCTGCCAACTGATCGGAGACGGCTGGCGCTGAGTCTAAATTTGCGCCCGTGAGTGGGTCTGTTTCCAAGTTTACAGACAATTCATCTGCTTGACTCACCTCGTCTACAGTTATAGCGCGAGAGCTTGCTGAAGTGTTAGGGTAGTGAAGTTGCAGGAACTGCGTAATCTGGTCGGCAGTAGTGCGAGTCGCACCGGCACCGGCGAAACCAGCCAATTGCTCGCCAGGAGCACCAAAAAGGTAGCCCAAGACCATCATCCCGTCCGTCAGTGCGTCCGCTTGACCGTTGCCATCAACGTCGAGCATGCCGTTCCGGGCTGAAGCCAAATAGCGGTCGATGTCATCCCCAAATGAGCGATTTGCCCCTGCCGCTGCAAAATCAGCCAGCTGATTGGAATCCGCTCCGAAGAGGTAGCCTAAATTGATCAGACCGTCCGTTAGTGCGTCTGCCTGACCGTTCCCATCAATATCTAACTGCCGGCGGGCAATGTCAAGGGTGTAGTCGGGATTGGCAGCACCCACGACTTGAATATAAACCGCCGAGCTGCTTTCCGGGAAACTGACGGACTCGAAATCCCTGTCCGTTTCCGAAGATCCCAGCAGGTTCTGATTTTCGTCATAGACGAAAAGGTCAAGATTCCCTTGCGCATTATCAAAATTAATGGTAATGGCATTCGGGTTCCACTGAGTGCCCCGCACCGGCTGGACGCAATACCAGTCACCCCCTTGCGCTCCACTTTGGGCGTCACCGGCATCCAGCGTCAAGCCAGTCAAGGTGGGCAGCGCTTGGTTTTGGCCGATAGAACCGAGATTCGTGGCCTTATCGAAGCTATTGTTGTTCGAGCCAGAATCAGTTTCCGCCCAGTCTGCTGGAACATCACCGGCACCTGCGGTTGGAGTCACCGCCAGCGCATAGGATGGGTTGACAGTCGTCGCATCCGCACCGGCAACCCGGACAAAGTACCGCTGCGCCGCCAGTCCTTCCAGGGATATCTGTTCGCCGGCATCTGTTACCGTGACAGGGTTGGCCACAAGCTGTTGGCTGGCATCGCGCACTTCCAGGTTGAGGTCGCCCTCAGCACTGTTGAAGGTAATGCCGAGAGTGCCGGCAGTTCCGCCCTCTGGGACATCAAACCGGAACCAGTCCACATCCCCCGGTTGGTGGATGCTCAGGTCAGACAAATTATAGGCAGAACCCGTCAAGGGTCCCAAATCATAGGCTTGCTGTGACAGATCGTTGCTCGAACGGGTGACAATTCCGCTCCGGTCCAGTGTTTCAGCAAAGTCAGCAACGATGCGATTTATGCGGTTCAGTGCCAGTTGCGCGAGATCCGACGCGCCGGTGAAAGCGGAGAGGAAGTTCCCCCAGGTACTGTTATTGAGGAAGCTGTAGTTGCTGCTGCTGTAAGAGCTGTCAACAATGCTACCCGGTGCCGGCAGATTGATACTCAGACCGGAAGCCCCCTGAACGTCAACCTGGTTAATCAGGGCACTGCCCAACGCTTGCGAAACCGCACGAGCAGCCGAGCCAATCGGGTTGCTTTCAGACAGGCGGGCAGCAATGCCATTCATATACCCGCCCAAATCCCGATTGTTAGCCTCGAAGAAGTATCCAGCTTCAAAGCGAGCCTGAGTCATGGCCAGCCAATTTTCAGGGGAGGGGTTGGCGCTCACGGCAGCAGAAAAGTCATCCATCGCCGTTTTCAGCGTCTCGTAAGCGCTTGTGCGCGTAGCGGACAGGGTTTCGGTGTTCCCGTAAAACGCGCCATAGGTGTCTACAATCGCCGCGCCCAGTTCCTCAGCACCCATCCGGGGGTTGGCAGCTAAGCGCGAGAGCAGCGCCTCGTAATCCCAGCCATCCCCCGGTTCGAGGTTCTGGGAAGCCACCACCACATCCGTCACGTCTTTCAGGTCGTAAGCTTGCTCGACCATCCCTTGCAGACAGGCGTCGAAACCGACCAGTTTCAGGCTGTCGCCGAGATTAGCCCCCGCCAGGGCTTGCGTTGTTTCAGCAACACTCAGGTTGTCGTTGCTTGCATCGTCATTGGCAACACCGGACAGACCGCCACCGTGATCCCAGACCACTACCGCATAGTTATCGGCTGCATAATTCTGGGCTCCCCAAGTTACGAAGTCTTGCAGGGTTTGGCCCGCCCCCGTATTCAGCTCGCCAAGGCTTTGCAGGTTGCTGGAAATCACGTCGGGATTCGAGTCGTGCTGGATTAAACCGCGACGGGTGTCCGTCCAGTCTCCATTCGAGGAATCGTACCCGCCTGCGCGATCCATCTGCACGACGACATTAACGTTGTCGGGAAGGCCAATCGCCTCCATTTCATTGATGTCTCCGATGCCATCCCCTTCCAGGTTGTTATCACCGGCAACATAAACCATGATTGTCCAGGAGTCCTGACCGGCACCCCCAGCCCCCGGATTGCCAGCCGGTGCGCTCACCGTCAAGTCGTAACTGGAGCTCGTCGCGCCGTCTACCCCTGTAACCTGAGCGCGGTAATCGCCGGCTGCCAGTCCACTTAGCGAGATGGCCTCAACACCGTTGTATGCAGTGCTCGGTTGGTCTAACAGCTGTCCGCTGCTGTCATACAGGGCCAAGGCGAGATTGCCGCCCCCTTGGGAATAATCAATGAACACCTGGCTGTCAGGAGTGCCGGCAGCAGTGGTGGTGAACTGGAACCAGTCTTGGTCTGCAGCACTATTAATAGTGAGGTCAGTCAGCGGCGTCCCAACCCGGATCGCAGCAGCTTCAGCGAGGGAGTTGTTCGACTCATAGCCATCGGGCAAAATGCCAGATTGGCCACCCAAAGGAGCGTTGACGCTCAAGTTGTAGTTAGGATTGGTCGCCAGAGCGTATCCGTACACCTTCACCAAGTAATCCCCAGCCGGCTGATTGTCCAGCGTCACCGTCTCGCTGTTGCTAGTCCCGTTAGAACTGCCCAGCAGCTGTGTGCCGGTGGCGTCGTAAACTTCTAAGTCAACATCGCCCCAGTCGTGTTCAAATTCAATGTCAACCCCCACTGTCCCAGCAGCAGTTGTGGTGAATTTGAACCAGTCCTCGTTGCCAGACTCGTGAATGCTTTGATTGGCGGCGATATTGCTGTTCGCACCGCGCAGAGTGCCCAGGTTAGAGGCAGTATCCGCCGAGTCATTCGGCTCGTTGCTGTCAGCGACTGTTGCACCGGTGCCGTTTCCACCGGCATTGCCAATAGGAGCGTCAACAGTCAGGTCGTAATAGGGGTTTGTCGCGCCGGCGTAGCCGACAACCCGAACGAAATAGTCGTCGGCAATCAGCCCATTGAGACTTATCGATTCCCAATCCCCCACACCGCCAGAACTGGCCACCAGCTCCTGGTCTGAGTTGTAGAGTTCTAAATCCAAATCCCCGCTGGCGTGCGTGAAGTTAATCGTAACGCTGTCATCGAACTGACCGTCCTCATTCAGGGTGAATTTGAAGTAGTCGTCATTGCTAGCTTCGTGAACGCTCAGCCCCGTCAGCGTTTGCGCTTCCCGCAGTTCCGTGGCGGTATCAAAGGAATCATTCGACTCCAGATAGTCCCCACCCAGAGCGCTGCTGCCCAAGGTAGAATTAATCGTTAGCGAGTAGTTGTTGCTGGCTCCTGCGAACCCGTAAATCTGCGCATAGTAGTCCCCAGCTTGCAGACCCTGTAAGCTAATCGTCTCGTTGTCCGTGACCCCAGCAGAGCCGCTAATATAGTTGCCATCTGCATCGTACAGCGCTAAATCTAGGTCGCCGAAACCGTGGTAGAAATCAATGCTGAGGGCATCGCCAAATTGCCCAATGCCACCGAGCGAGAACTTAAACCAGTCGTCGTCGCCCGACTGAATCACCAGATCCTCAAAGGTGTTCGCCCCCGCTGACAGTTGGCGCAGGTCCGATGCGGTTTCCAGGGAATCATTCTCTTCATAGATATCGTCACCGGCACTCGCTGCGCTTCCGCCAGGGGCTGTGACTGTCAGCGTGTAGTTGTTGCTCGCTCCGGCAAACCCGTAAACGTGCGCGAAGTATTCCCCAGCCGGCAAATCCTGCAAGCTAACTGTCTCGCTGTCACCGGCACCAAAGGAGCCACCAACAGAGTTGCCATTCGCATCGAGCAGCTCTAAGTCCAGGTCCCCCTCTGCGCCCCAGAAGTCAATCGTGAGCGCGTCGCTAAACCCGCCGGTGCCGGTGGTTGTAAAACTGAACCAATCATCGTCACCAGACTCAATGACCAGATCCTCAAAGGATGTTACCCCTGTCAAGGAACCCAAGTCTGCACCACTTTCGCTGCTATCATTCTCTTCATAGCGGTCATCCCCCGCCGTAGCAGAAGAACCTGTTGGCGCAGTGATAGTTAAGTTGTAGTAGGGATTGCTGGCATCACTGACCCCGTAAATTCGCGCGTAGTATTCCCCAGCTTCCAGCCCCTCCAAGCTCACACTTTCGCTGTCACTGGTACTGTAAGATCCGGTCAGCACGTTGCCAGAAGCGTCGTACAGCTCTAACTCTAAATCCCCCAAGTAGTGCCCGAAGTCAATCCTCACCTCATCGCCATATCCGCCCGGATTCAGAAGCTCGAAACTGAACCAGTCGTCATCGCCAGACTCAATGGAAAGCGCGTCAAAATAGTTCTGCCCTTCCAACCGGCTCAGATTAGAGGCTGTGTCGAGCGAGTCATTCTCTTCATAGGAATCGCCGGTCGCACTGGCAGCGGTTAGCGCCCATATATCTAACGTGTAGTCCGGGTTGCTGGCTCCATTGTGCCCGTAAACCTCCACAGAGTAGGTTCCAGCTCCCAGCCCCTCTAAGCTGATACTTTCGCTGTCACCCGTACTTGTGGAGCTATAGAGTTCGTTGCCAGAAGCATCGTACAGCCGTAAGTCCAAATCTCCCAGTTGATGCCAGAAGTCAATCCACACCTCGTCGCCATAGCCGCCGGTGCCGGCAAGATTGAAGCTGAACCAGTCAGAGTCGCCAGATTGAATGACCAGATTGTCGAAATAGGACTGCTGTTGCAAATCTACAGCGGTGGCGCTGGCGAGATCGTCGTTCTCTTCATAGCGATCGTCAAGAGTTGCGCCGCCGGTGGCCGGCGCTACCACGCTCAAGCTATAGTAAGGGTTTTCGGCTCCACCGAACCCGTAAACCTCTGCGTAGTATGTCCCTGCAGCCAGACCCTGTAAGCTGACCGACTCGCTGTCGCCTGTACCGCCTGACCCACTAATATAGTTGCCAGAAGCGTCGTACAGCTGTAAATCCAGGTCGCCCAGGTAGCCATAGAAATCAATCCTGACTTCATCCTCAAATTGGCCGGTGGCTCCCGTATCGAAGCTGAACCAGTCGGAGTCGTTAGATAGGATGACCAGATTGTTCAAACTGGACTGTTGCTGCAAATCCAGAACGGTGGCGCTGGCGAGATCGTCATTCTCTTCATAGCCGTCGTCGCCGAGAGTTGCTTGGTTGGGTGCCCAGACGCTCAAGTTGTAGTACGGGTTGGCGGCTCCACCGTACCCGTAAACCCTCGCGGAATAAGTCCCTGCAGCCAGACCATCTAAGCTAACTGTCTCGATGTAGTCTGTAGTGCTAGACCCACGAATTAAGTTGCCAGAAGCATCGTACAGCTCTAAGTCCAAATCTCCCTGGAAATGGTCGAAGTTAATGCTGACCGCATCTCCCGCCGAGCCGGTGGAGCCAATATCAAAGCTGAACCAGTCCTCGTCGCCAGATATAATGGCCAGGTTATCGTAGGTATTTTGCAGCTGCAAATCCAGGAAGGTGGCACTGTTGAAATCGTCATTGTCTTCATAGAAGTCGTCCCCAGTGCCTTGACCGTATGCTGAAATGCTTAATGTGTAGTCCGGGTTAGAGGCTCCACCCCAACCAACTACTTCCGCATAGTACACTCCAGCAGCCAAACCTTCTAAGCTAACCGTCTCGCTGTCACTGGCAGTTGTGGAAGAGCCAACTAGGGCATTGTTTGCATCGTACAGGTATAAGTCCAGGTCGCCCAGGTACTGCTGGAAGTCAATCCTCACCTCGTCGCCATACGCGCCGGTGCCTGGAATCTCGAACCTGAACCAGTCTGGGTCGTTTGACTGAATAGCCAGACCGTAATAGGGGTTAGACCATTGCAACAGCCCCAGGTCTGCAGCAGTGGTGAAATCGTCATTCTCTTCAAAGTAGTCGTCACCGGCACCCGCACCGGCACCCCCCGGCGCTGAGATAGTTATCGTGTAGTTCTGGTCGCTGTCTCCAGCGTACCTGTAAACCTGTGCGTAGTACAGCCCCGCCGGCAGTCCCTCTAAGCTGACCGTCTCGCTGTTACCCGCACCGCCAGACCCATTAAGGTAGTTTCCAAACTCATCGTACAGCGATAAGTCCAGGTCGCTGAGTTCATTATCGAAGTCAATACTGAAGGCGTTTCCGGCTTGTCCTGTTTCCTCCGTCTGGAAACTGAACCAGTCCGCACCGTCGGACTCCATCGAAGCATCGAAGAAATTCAATCCTTGAACTAAACCCAAAGCCGCTGAGCTTTCTAAGCTGTCATTGGCCTCATAAATATCAGGCATGAGAGCATTCTCCTCAACAATTCCATCACGAAGACCGCGCCCAAGTCACAATTTCTTGTCCCTGGGCCATCTATTTATTTGAACGCCTGAGTCAATTCTATTTTTATGTTCTGCCAGGAAACCAACACCTGTTTTCTTCTGGCTGTCACGCCTAAGAACTGGGTTTCCTTTTTAATACAAGTCAGAGCCCTTGTATTGGCCACTATAAACCCTCGAACTCTCGATTCTTTTAGCCGATTCCAACTCCCCCGTCCCTGGAGAGCTGTTTAACCCTCGATCCTGCCAATATTCCCATTAGGACGTCCCGCCTCATTAAGAGACTTCCGCCTAATCCACCGACTTTTTCTGTATTTATACTTGAGCTTTATTGCCTAACCCTAAACTAGCCCAACTCCAGATTGCCCGCAAGAGCTTTACATAAAACTTATATCTAATTAATATTTCGTAATATCAATTTGATCGCACCGGGCATGGGTCATGGGAATTGACAGGGGCGGGTTCACCAGAGATGTTTGTGACACTTTACTAAATCTTCATAAACCGCCCCCACCGGCAGCCGGAGTTGCAGGGGAGAGTTTATTTAACTTTGGGCTGGCGGCACGGGAATTTACAGGGGCGGACTGACCCTAAATGTTTGTGACACTTTACCAAATCTTCATAAACCCGCCCCCACCTATCCCGTAATTATAGGAACGGATTCATTTGAGGTTAGGCATAGGGCATGAGGGCAGCGGCAGGATTGCGTGGGGGATGGGGAATTTGTAGGAGACTGTTGGCGAATTAATGGGGGGTATAACCCTCCGCCACCTGGCTACCGGTAGGGTGCGTTCCCTATCCTACCGGCACCGATGGAGGTTGCTTCCAGAGGGAACGCACCCTACCCCTGGCGTCTCGTTTCAGGCATTACCCAAAGTAGTGCCGGTGGCACAATCACCCGCCCCAGAACCAGGAAAAACCGGCATGGGGGTTTAACCCCTCACCGAAAGCGCCAACAGCTTCTTTATAGGGGCGGCTTCACCCGAAATGTTTGGGACATCGCGAAGCAGATTAATACCCGCCCCTATCAGATACCCGCCCCCCCGCAGGACAGGGATGACCTAGGACAAATCCTCCGCGCCAGAGTTCCCCCGCTTGAGAGCGCCCCCGCCCCACTTCTTCAAGAACCCCAGGGGAGATCCTTTAACCAGCCGGCCAATCCGTCCCTGGAAGCTGTCAATATAAGTGAACAGCACCGGCACCACCACCAAAGTCAGCAGCGTGGAAGTCGTAAAGCCCCCAGTCACCGCCACCGCCATCGGAGCCCGCGTCTGCGATCCCGCCCCCAACCCCATCGCAATCGGCACCATCCCCGCAATCGTCGAAATCGAAGTCATCATAATCGGGCGCAAACGAGAGGCACCAGACTCCACCACCGCCTTAAACTGCGGCATCCCTTCCCTCTGATTCGACAGAGCGCAGTCCACCAGAATAATGGCGTTTTTCGTCACCAGCCCCATCAGCAGCACAATCCCGATGAGGGCAAACAGCCCCAACTCCTGCTGCATCACCATCAGCCCGATCAGCGCACCGCCAATAGACAGGGGCAAAGACACCAGAATCGCCAGAGGAATGAGAAAACTGTTGTACAGCAGCACCAAAATTGCATAAATGCACAGCACTGCCAGCCCCAGCGCCCGACCGAAGCGACTGAAAATATCCTGCATAATCTTGGCATCACCGGCAGGTTCCTCCGCAACCTCCGGCGGCAGCTGATTCATCGCCGGCAGCTTCCGCACCTGGCCCATCGCATCTCCCAGGGAGATCCCCTGCAAATTCGCCTCCACCGACACCTGACGGGCTCGGTTAAACCGGCTGATTTGAGCCGGCCCGCTGCCCAGGCTGATATTGGCCACAGCCGACAGCGGCACCAGCTGGCCATTTTGACCCGGAATCAGAATATTTTTCAGCGTTTCCAGACTGTCCCGAAACTCAGGAGCCAGCAGCACCCGAATCGGAATTTGCCGGTCTGGCAAATCAAACTTAGCCAGATTCGACTCATTATCCCCCAAAGTCGCAAGAGAAGCCGTCCGCGCGATCGCCTGCACCGACACCCCCAAATCCGCCGCCCGCGCCGGATCGGGTTTAATCAAAATCTCCGGCTTCACCAAAGCCGCACTAGAGCTCACCTCCACCAAACCGGCAATATCCCGCATCTGCCGTTCCAAAGCGTCAGCAGCTTGATTCAAAGCCGCCGGATTTTCACTCTTAAGAACAATAGAAACATCTTTTTTGCTTCCCGCTGCCCCGCCGCCAGCGAAACTGATTCGCGCCCCCGGAATCTCCTGAAACGCCTCCCGCATTTCCCGCTCAAACTGCTGCTGCGAGACTTTCCGCTCTTCCCGGGGCGTCAGATTAACATAAAGCGTCGCCGAATTCACGCCACTGCTCCCACCGGCTGCGCCCAGCACATTCGTCACAATCGGACTTTCTTTCAACAGCTGCATTGCCCGCTGCATCACGCCGTCCGTTTCCTTCAGAGTCGAGCCAGGAGGCAGCTCAATATTCACCGTACTCAACCCCGTATCGCCGCTATTAAACAGCCCCTTAGGAATCAGAGGCAGCAACTGCAAAGTGCCGAGAAAAAAAGCAATCGCAATTAGCAGCGTTGTTATCCGGTGCCTCAGCGCCCAAGTGAGCAGCCCGCGATACGGTTGAATGCCACCCCCTTGCCGCTTTTGAGAGGACTGCCGGCTAGGAAGGCTCCCTTTTTTCTTTTTAAAAAAACCAACAATTAACGACCAAGGGCTGGCACTTTCCTGACCTTTTTCCTTCATTAAATACGCGCACAGCATGGGAGTCATAGTGCGCGCCACAAACGTAGAAAACAGCGTAGAAACCGCAACCGTAACCCCAAAAGGGCCAAAAAATTGCCCCGGTATGCCGCCCATAAACGCCACAGGCAAAAACACCCCCACAATGGTCGCGCACCCAGACAGCGCCGCCAGCCCAATTTCCTCAGCAGAATCCAGCGCCGCTTGCAGCGGCTTTTTGCCCATCTGCAAGTGCTGGTCCATGTTCTCAATTTCCACCACGCTGTCATCCACCAAGTTCCCCACCGTCAGCGCCAGCGCCAGCAGCGTCATGCCATTGAGGGTGTAACCCAGCAGCCTCATCACCCAGTAAGTCGGCAAAATACTCAGCGGTAGCGACATGGCTGTAATTAACGTAGCTCGCCAGTCTCGCAAAAATATCAGAATTGTCAGCACCGCCATGTAGCTAGATTCTA
The DNA here is from genome assembly GCA_019359235.1 of Oscillatoria princeps RMCB-10. Taxonomy (GTDB): domain Bacteria; phylum Cyanobacteriota; class Cyanobacteriia; order Cyanobacteriales; family Oscillatoriaceae; genus Oscillatoria; species Oscillatoria princeps. The sequence continues at coordinate 265,285 of JAHHHT010000004.1, read as the reverse complement.
CCAAAGCGTCCACAGACGCTTCGTAGGATTCGCGGATGTTCGTCGCCCTGGTAAAAATGAGTTCAAATTCTATATCATCCGGCAGCGTTTTGTCAAGTTGCTCGACAGCTTTGCGAACCCCCTCCTCCACTGTTACCAGAGTGCTGCCGGTGCTGCGCAGTACCGAGAAAGCCACCACCGGCGTGCCAACGTCAGATTTCCCACTCCCGGACTTGACAGTGACCGATTTATCTGGTATAATAGGATTTGCAAAATTTTCCTCCGCCACCGTACTGCCGGCGGGCACAATTGGCTCCTCCCCAGCATCAGCTCCCTTGCCAGGGGCTAGCCGAGCCGCCCTGCGGGCTTCACCGTGGCCATCCGACACCTCTGCCAAGCTGTGCAAAGGCACTGCAGCGCCGCCCGGGAGGACAATGCGGTAGTTTTTCAGCATCTCCACAGTGGCGGCGCTGCCGAGGGTGCGAATGCTCTGCTCGCTGCCGCCTGCTTCTGAGCGCCCGCCGGGGAGGTTGGTGTTGGAGCTGCGGATCTGGTCGTTGACTTGGGTGGCGGTAATGCCGAGGGCTTTGAGCCGGTCGGGGTTGAGCTCAACCCTAATCTCCCTGTCCACACCCCCGACCCGCTGAATCTGAGAGACTCCGGGAACCGCCAGCAGGGCGCGGCTGACGGTCCTGTCAACAAGATCGCTCAATTCTTCCACACCGCGCCGGTCTGAGGTGACAGCGTAGGTCATTATTGGCCCGCCGGCGAACTCCAGCCGCTTGACAATCGGTTCGTTGATGTCTTGCGGCAAGTTTTGGCGAATTTGGGCGACCGCATTGCGCACGTCGTTGGTGGCGCGATCGCTGTCAGTCCCCAAAACAAAGTTGATGGTTGTTGTGGAAACCCCATCTGTTACCGTCGAAATCAGCTGGTCAATATTCCCCAAACTGGCAACGGCATCTTCAATCTTTTTTGTGACCTGGGATTCTAATTCCGAAGGGCCGGCACCCGGCTGGGTGACGGTGATGGAAACTGCAGGAATGTCGATGTTGGGATTGGCGTCGATGCCCAGCTGGCCAAACGATGTCCAGCCCACAAAAGTCAGGATTAAAAAAATGACTAGCGTAGGCACCGGCTTTTTAATAGACCAGGCTGACAGGTTTAAAGACATTTGGATTTTGGATTTTAGATTTTGGATTTTGGATTTTGGAGGCCCATATTTTGGATTTTTAAACGGGTTTCACTTGGATGAAGTACGTTCCAGAAACCCGGTTTCTTAAAGAAACCGGGTTTCTCACTACCTCACTAATAGGAAAACCGCTCTAGATTTTGGTTTTGGGTTTGGGATTTGGTATTGGGGATTGGGGATTGATTCTTTTCCCCCATGCCCCATGCCCAATGCCCAATGCCCCATACCCCATGCCGGCATCTATCACTTGGAGCTGGGCTTGGCATCACCCTCGGAAACAACTTTAACCGTGTCGCCATCTTTGAGATAGCCGGCACCGGCAACCACGACGCGATCGCTGGAAGTCAGACCGCTTTTGATTTCCACTTTGGCCGCGCTCAAATCCCCACCGGCACCGCCGACAACCTCCCCAACTTCCACCGGCTTGGCTTTCACTTTGTCTTCAGCGTCAAGGACGTAAACAATAGCGCTGCCATTCGCTTGCGGCAAAACGGCTTTCGCCGGCACAGTCAGCCCTTGAGCGGTTGCGGTGGTGATAGCGGCTCTCAGAAACATGCCCGGTTTGAGAAAATCGCTAGCCGGCAGGTCGATTTTGACGGTAGCGATGCGATTTTTGGCATCGACAGTGGGGGCAATTTCCCGCACTGTGCCCTGCACTTCGATGCGGGAGTCGGCATCGGAGGAGATCCGGACAGCTGCGCCGGGACGCACCGAGGGCAGCTGGGTTTCAGGCACCTCGGCGTGCAGTTCCAGCCTGCCGCTGCGGATAATGGAAAACAGTTTTTGCCCGCCGCCGGTGACATCCCCAACGCGAGCGATTCTTTCGGCGACAATCCCGGAAGCCGGTGCGAGGACTTTGGTCTGTTCGAGCTGGGTTTCCACCTGTTTGACTCGCGCAGAAGAATTGCGGACATCTGCTGAAGCGGTGCTGACATTGGCTTCGGCGCTTCTGACACTGGCTTTGGCGCTGTTGAGACTGGCTTCGCTGCTGCTGACTTTGGCTTTGGCGCGAGCGATGTTGGCTCGGGCGCTGGCAATCCGGGATTCGGCGCGACTGATATTGGCTTCGGCGACTCGGACTGCTTCCTGAGCGTTTTGAGTTTCTGTGAGGCGGGTTTCCAGTTCTTGACGGCTGAGTGCTCCTTGATCTGCGAGCTGTTGGGCCCGGTCGCGCTCTCTGAGGGCTTGTTCGAGGTTGGCTTTGGCTCTGGCGAGGTTCGCCCGCGCCTCGGCTGAGCCCGCTTCGGCTTCTGTTAAACCGGCTTCTTCTTGAATTAGGCTGGCTTGGGCTTCGCTGATGCTGGCTCGGGCTTGCTCCAAGCTGGCTTGAGCTTGGCCCACAGCGGCTTCTTTTTGCTGAACTCCGGAGCTTGCCGATTCTACCCCGGCTTTGGCTTGGTCGATTTGGGTTTGGATTACGGAATCGTCCAGGATAGCGATCGCCTGTCCTTCTTGAACCAAGTCCCCTTCGTCAGCCAGGACTTGCTTGATTTGCAAGCCGGTGGCTTTGGGGAGCACCGGCAGCAAGTCGTGGGCAAAAACGGTGCCGGTGGCGGACAGGGTGCGCGACACGCTGGCGGTCTCGACGGGAGCGACGGTGACAGTTTGACTGGCTGCCGGTTTGGCAGACGCGAGGGCTGCTCCTGGCGGCGTTTTGGCGGCTGGGGGGGTGCTGGCATTAGGCATGAAGCGCATCCCAGCGGCTGTTACCGCAGCGCCAAGGGCCAGCCCCAGCATGACGCCCCGCCCGCCTGACAGCCAGCCACGGGGCTTCTCGTCGCCCTCCGCTGCCGGTGGGGGTTCTGGCTCTGGCTCTGCTGCCTCTGTCCCGACATCGGGGTCTGCTGTGTCCGGTGCCGGTGCTTTTGCTGCCCACTCTACAGGCTCGTGGGCTTTGACGCCTAATGCCGGCACCTCGACCAACTCCACCGGCTCCGCTTCTGTGAAAGCTCTGTATGCCACCGCACTCCTCCTGCCTTTTATTAACTTATGTTATTTTTGGGCCAGAAAATATTACGAATTATTTCTGTTTTTTAATATTATGCCCTGACAGCGCTCCAGCCCGCCAGCACGCTGTCCCAGCCCTTGTCCTCGTCCCAGCCGGCGCTGCCGGTGTGGACGTTTACGATAAAAAATCTTAACACGTTTTGAATGTTCAGTAAAGACTGAACGAAAAGAGGTTGGTTGGGCCCAAGCGCCGGTGGTGGGGAAGGGGCTGGCCCTTGGTGGGGGGGCTGGGACAGTGGTTATCCGGAAGCCCGGGACTTTAAAATACATCAGGAACAAGCCGAGCCCCCCGTCGATCCCCATGTTCTGTGGGAACGTTGCCTGCCGGTGCTTTCCGCAAAAACTGACCTTGAGAGATGGGACTCCCATGCGCTCGAATCAGCCAGAATTACTTGCTGCAGATATAGCGGTTAGAATTGAGTTGTGATTTTTTTTTAATAAACCGCCAAGACGCCATAGACGCACTAGCGGCTTCCCGCTTTCTTAGAGCGCCAAGGGAAGAAAAGAGAGAGGGCTCTCACCAATCATTTCTAACTGCTATATGTCGAGTCACCCCCCCTGCCAGCAAGAGAAACCCTGTTGCTCACCCCCTGATGGATATAATCATTAGTTTATAAACACGCTATAAGTCCGGCTTTTATAACGAGCCTCTGCCGCCCGTCTCTTTCCCAAACCCATCGCAGACAAGCAAGTAACAAATTATGTTCAACGCCACTGAAATTCTGATAGACGCCTTTGTGGGCCGGCTTCGGGACGGCTACCGCCGCACCTACGGAGGCTACAAGCCCGACTACGAAGATATCATTGCCTGGGCGGGGAGCATGGCTCTGGAAAATATTGCCAACAGCGACGCCCTCTATCACAATGTCGAGCACACCATTTTGGTTGCCCTCGTGGGGCAGGAGGTTTTGCGGGGAAAGCAGATCCGGGAGGGCGGGGTTTCCTGCGAAGATTGGCTGCACGTCATTATTTCCCTGGTTTGCCACGATATTGGGTATGTGAAGGGGGTGTGCCGGCAAGACAAAAACGGACTGTACGCCACAGGTCAAGACGGAGTGATGGTGCAGCTTCCGCCAGGAGCTTCAGATGCCGGCTTGACTCCCTATCACGTAGACCGGGCCAAACTGTTTATTGATGAGCGGTTTGGAGGGCACATACTGATTGATTCAGAAGTGATTAAGCGCAATATAGAACTGACCCGCTTTCCCGTGCCGGCAAAGGAAGACCATCAAGATACGGTCAACTATCCCGGTTTAGTTCGGGCAGCCGATTTGATCGGGCAGCTCAGCGATCCGCGCTATCTGAAAAAAATCAGCGCCCTGTTTTATGAATTTGAAGAAACCGGCACCAATAAACACTTGGGCTACCAGCACCCGGGCCACCTGCGCAAAAACTATCCCAAATTTTACTGGAATGGGGTTTATCCTTATATCCAAGATGGCCTCAATTACCTGGATCTGACGCAGCACGGCAAACAAATCATTGCCAACCTCCACTCTAATGTGTTCGTCGTCGAACACGAACAGGCTGGCGAGAACTGAGCCGGCATGAGCGCCGGTGCGGGGACTTGCTAATTCCCTCAAGGGCTTCGGCAGAACTCTCGCTGTGGATTGCTGTGTTTAGTGAAGCCCGCCGCCCGGAACCCCTACAATTGAAAAACAGCTATTGAATCTGCTGCGACTGAGATGTAAGATTGATGGATAAAGTTTTTTCACCCGTCCAACAGTTACTGGTAACCTGGTTGCTGGTGTTCTTGGCGGGTTGGGCGGCGCTGAGTGCGCTCAACTACGTCGGCGAACTGCTCAGCATTCTGATTACAGCTGGGCTGATTGCCTTTTTACTAAACTACCCAGTGGCCAGACTGCAGCGGGTCTTGCCTCGGGGTGCCGCCGCCGGCCTCGTCTATTTGGCGGCGGGCTTGGTGGTGGCCCTGGTCGCCCTGACGGTAGTGCCGCCGGTATTTAACCAAGCTCGGCAGCTTGCGGCAAATTTCCCGTCCCTGGTTCAGTCCGCACAGCAGCAACTGGCCAACTTCCAAACCTGGAGTGCGGAACACAACCTGCCGTTTGATGTCCGGATTCTCGCCCAGCAGCTGCTGGTGCGGGTGCAAGCCCAGGCAGAAGCCATTGCCGCTAGAGGTGTGGGCTTGGTGGTGGGCACCTTTAACTGGTTTGTGGACTTGATACTGATTCTGGTGATCTCGTTTTACATGCTCCTGGATGGCGAACGGGTTTGGCGGAGTCTGACCGGCATTTTCTCCCCTACAATCCGAGACGGACTCACGGAGTCTCTGCAGCGCAACCTGCAGCGGTTTGTCTCCGGGCAGCTGCTTCTGGGACTGTTTATGGCCATCGCGCTGACCGTGGCGTTCTGGTGGTTGCGGGTGCCGTTTTTCCTGCTGTTTGCCGTGTTTATCGGCGTTATGGAAGTCATTCCCTTTGTGGGGGCTACCTTAGGAATTGGAGCAGTCAGCATTATTGTGGCGTTTATTAACTGGTGGCTGGCGCTGCAAGTGCTGGCGGTGGCGATCGCCCTGCAGCAGGTGAAGGATAATTTAATCGCGCCCCGGATCATGGGCAACTTGACCGGCCTGTCGCCGGTGATTATCTTTGCCTCCCTGCTCTTAGGTGCTAAAGTAGGAGGGCTGTTGGGAGTCATCCTGGCAATTCCCCTGACCGGCGTGGTGAAAAGTATCGTGGAAATTATCCTCGACCCAACCCTGCCACCCCAAACCGGCTCCTTCTTCCACAATCCCCTAGCCGGTGAGAGCCGCCTGCCGGTGGTGCCAGTGGCTTCGGAACCTGACAGCAATCGGGAAGTAAAAAGTAACCCCTAAAAAGGCAAAAAGAAGAATTCAGAATTGTCCCGGTCAATTCTGAATTCATAACAAATTAACCTTAATTATTCCGAATAATTGTTATGAACTGGTGGCAGAAGCTGAAAAAAAATCCCTTAGCTCGGTTTGGAGCGGGGTTGCTATTAATTTTCTATCTGGCGGTGATAGCAGCTGACTTTGTTGCCCCTTACGACCCTTACGACTCTCAGCCCGACGGCTCGCTGCTGCCGCCGACGGCGATATACTGGCAGAACTCTGCAGGGGAATTTATCGGACCCCACGTCTACCCCACAACCCAGGGACCGGTAGAGCTGGAAACCGGAGATCGCAAGCTGAATCAAGACCGGCAAAAACCCTCGCCGGTGCGCCTGTTTGTTAAAGGGCCAAGTTATAAACTGTTCGGCGTTCTCCCCTTCGACCGGCACCTGTTCGGAACTGCCGGTGTTGGCAAATTAAACATCTTAGGCACAGACGAGCAAGCCCGCGACCAATTCAGCCGGCTGCTGCACGGCGGTCGCATCAGCCTGTTCATCGGTCTGGTCGGCATTCTGATTTCCTTTCCCCTCGGCTTGCTGATCGGGGGAATTTCCGGCTATTTCGGCGGCTGGACTGACGCCGTTTTGATGCGCCTAGTGGAAGTGCTGATGACAATTCCCGACATTTACCTGCTGATTTCCCTCGCCGCAGTCCTGCCACCAGGACTAACCAGCACCCAGCGGTTTATGTTAATTGTGCTGATCAACTCTTTCATCCGCTGGGCTGGATTGGCGCGGGTGATTCGGGGAGAAGTGCTGTCGATCAAACAGCGGGAATTCGTGCAAGCGGCGCGAGGGATGGGCGCTAACCCCTTCTACATCATCGTCCGTCACGTCCTTCCCCAAACAGCCACATACATCATTATCGCCGCAACCCTATCGGTGCCCGGGTTTATCGTATCTGAATCCGTGCTCAGCTTGATTGGGCTGGGCATCCAGCAGCCTGACCCCTCTTGGGGCAACATGCTCTCCCTGTCCACCAACGCTTCCATTCTGGTGCTGCAGCCCTGGCTGGTTTGGCCGCCGGCACTCCTGATTGTCCTCACCGTGCTAGCATTTAACCTGCTGGGCGACGCCCTGCGCGATGTCCTCGACCCCCGCAGTTTGCAAAGGTAGCCATGTTAGGGGTTAGGGGTTAGGGGTTGGGGGTTAGGTTTCAGGTCGCACTCCAACCAATGCCCAATGCCCCATGCCCAATCCCCAATGCCCCATACCACAAAACAGAAATCCCGCACCTTTAGGCGCGGGACGCAAATGGGTTTTGGGTTTTTTCATTACTTTTGAGTATCCCAGCCGGCGGGGGAGCCGTGGTGCGAGCCTGTGACGGATTTTCAAATGTCACAGCGTCAGGGACAGCGCCGGCCTCCCCCGAATATAAAATTTTCCTTAAGATTGGCTGAAATTCCCAAATCGGGGGTCACTGGGGGGTGACACCCAGCACCCCACGCGCTAGAGTTATATGCAGTAGATGCACCCTGATGGCAACGCCCCGCAAGGGCGTTTTTTATTTGGGCCCAAGTCCCGCCGCAGACCGACTGTGAAGTTTTCTTTAAAATTAGATAAAGATTTGATGAAGTTTCTCAATCGGGGGTCATAGGGGGTGTCACCCCCTACCCCTCGCGTTATAGTTAGGTGTATTAGATGCACCCTGATGGCAACGCCCCGCAAGGGCGTTTTTTATTTTTCGGGCCCCAGTCCCACCGCAGACCGACTGTGAAGTATTCTTTAATCTTTGATAAAGATTTGATGAAATTTCTAAATCGGGGGCTTGTGGGGGGTGACACCCCCTACCCCCGGCGCTATAGTGATGTTTAGTAGATGCACCCTGATGGCAACGCCCCGCAAGGGCGTTTTTTATTTTTCGGGCCATCGCACTACTGACCGGCAGCGCCCTCCACCGGATGCTGGCCATAGAACGGCAGCGCCTCTGACCAGTGGGGGCGCAGCCCCTGCTGCCAGTCCAGATAGGCGAGCTCCTGCAAACTCGCAGCGTTTGCCAACCCCGACTGAGCGCGAATCAGGTGATAGGGATGGGCCAGCTTGTCCAGGGTTTGCTGCCACGCCTCAGGCGTCAGCGCGGTATCTGGGAAAACGGGGGTTAATCCACCGGCACCGGAAGGTTGATAGATCCCGGCAAATATCTGCCCGCGCATTGCCGGCATTTGGACAGCGATAGGGGCGCTATCGGAGCGAGCTTGTGCCAGCTGCTGCGAGTGGGCCACAGCGGCCAAGGTAGAGATAGCAAACAGGGGGATTTCCAGCTGCTGGGCGAGGGTGCGGGCGGTGACGACGCCGATGCGGGTGCCGGTGAAGCTTCCCGGACCCTTGGCGGCGGCAATAAATGCCAAGTCCGACCAGGTTTGCGGCAGCATAAACTCAGCCAGAAGTCGGTGCAGCTGGGTGGAAAGTTCCCACCCCAAGTCCCAGGTTTGGCAGCGGGAGTCACCGGCAAAGTTGCTGACCGCCAGTCCCAGTTGGGGGCTGGTGGTGTGGAGGGCGAGCGCGTATTTGTTGGCAGCCATTTGGCTTAACATTATTGAGAGATTGTATCCTTTAGGGGCTGGGCTAAAGAAGGAAGAACGGAAACAAATTACCTTCATCGAAACCCCCATCTCTTTCTCCCCCTCCCCGCGTGCGGGGCTGGGGTTGGGGGGTGGGGTTCATCCCCGGAATATGCGTTTTCAGTTGGGTGAAGTGCGCCCCAGAAACCCGGTTTCTTTAAGAAACCGGGTTTCTCAGCAGTTCTAATCGCACCTCCATATCTTGATAGTTCCGTCCTGAGAGCCGCTGACAACAGTCCGCCCATCCGGGCTGATAGCGACAGAATTCACTGCGCCTGAATGCCCGGTTAGGGTGCACAGTTCCCTGCCGTTGTCGGGAAGCCACAGTTTGATTGTGCTGTCCTCACTGCCGGTGACAATAGTTTTTCCATCCGGGCTGAAAGCGACAGAATAAATCGCGCCTGCATGCCCCTCTAGGGTGCGGAGAACATTTTCCGTACCCAGCTGCAAAATCTCTACAGTCCCCTCATCCGAGCCACTGGCTAGGGTCAGCCTGTCCGGGCTGAAGGCGACGGAACGCCCCCGGAGCGTGCGGAGTTTTTTCCCGGTAGCAAGATGGCAAATCGTCAGAATATTCCCCGGACTGCAACTCGCTATCGTTCGCCCGTCGGGGCTGAAATCGAGGGAATAAATCTCGTTGGAACTGTCTGTGAGTGTGCAGAGTTCTTTGCCAGTTCCCATCTGCCACAACTTGATGACTTCATGAGCGAACATGTTGCCGGTCATGCAGCTACCACTGGCAATTGTCTGGCCGTCGGGGCTGATGGCAACTGAACTAATTCCGTACCCGTGCCCCAGAGTGCTGATTTCCTTCCCGGTACTCAGGTGCCACAGTTTAATTGTGCAGTCCCAACTCCCACTCACAATCGTCTGCCCATTGGGGCTGATGGCGACAGATTTTACCTCGTTTGAATGCCCTGTAAGGGTGAGCTGCAATTGACCGGTGGCTAAATTCCAAATTTTAATCGTTGCGTCCTCACTGCCACTGACGACCGTCTTCCCATCGGGAGTGATGGCAACCGAATGAACCACCCATGAATGCCCAGTTAGGGTGCTGACGCACCGCCAGTTTTTCTTTTGTGGCGTTGAGGCAACTGCAGGAACATAAAGGGCAGCCGGTGCGTCTGTGTCTTGGTTATGCTGGGGATTGAGAGCTGCGATCACCTGCTCTGCCGACTGATAGCGCCGCTTGATAGCGCCTTCTATCATTTTATCCAGAATTTGACCTAACTCGTCACTCACCGGCGCTTTCAAGTAATTTCGCCACACCCAAGTTCCGTCACTGTCATCAAATAAGTCGAAGGGGCTAACTTGAGTCAGCAGGTGAGCGCAAGTCACGCCCAAACTGTAGAGGTCACTGGCAAAAACGCCTTTACCTTTGGCTTGTTCGGGTGCGGTGTAGCCGGCACTGCCAATCACCGTTCCCATCACCGCTAAAGCACTTATTGTAGCGTGTTTAGCCGCCCCAAAATCCACCAAAACAAGCTGCATTTCGGGGCGGCGAATAATGTTCTCTGGCTTGATGTCTCGGTGAATGACTTGGTGAGAGTGGATGAACTGAAGCGCCGGCAGCAAACTGTTCAGCAAGTCGCGAATCTGCTCTTCAGTGAAAGCGCCTTCCGCGTCCAGGATTTGGGCTAGGTTTGGCCCTTCGATAAATTCTTGCACTAAATACTGCCGGCTATCTTGGGTAAAATACGCCAGAAGTTCCGGAATCTGGGGGTGTCTGCCCAAGCTATCCAGACGCACCGCTTCTTGTTCAAATAGCTCAGCTGCTTTTTGCACAGTGTTGGTGCCTTGGGCTTGGGGTAAAAACTGCTTGATCGCGCAGCGGGGTTTGGAGGGTTTATCCAGATCCACGGCTAAGAACGTTTTGCCAAAGCCGCCTTGTCCAATGACTTTGAGGGCGCGATAGCGATCTTTCAGCAGCAACTTTGTGCCGCAAGTTTGGCAAAATTTCGTCCCGTCCAAATTTTGGGGTTTCTGGCAATTGGGGTTAAGGCAGTAGCTCATACCGGCACTAACAGATTACTCACTATGGTACAGCTTTTTACCCATTTGTTGGGTGAACCCCACCCCCCAACCCCAGCCCCTTATCCCCAGAGGGGGCCCCACCTTCCCCGCATGCGGGGAGGGGGAGTAAGAGGGGGTTTTCCAGGAATGGAAAAAGTTTCAATCGTCTTTCTGCGGCGCAGCGCTGCAGTTCCAGTCACAGCGCCAAATCTTGACTGTTCCATCCTGAGAAGCGCTCACAAGAGTCTGCCCGTCCGGACTGAACGCTACCGCGCTCACCCCCCTGGAATGTCCGGAAAGTGTCTGCAAGAGAAACTCTTGCGCTGCAGTCGGATTGCCGGCACCTCCGTCTGAACTCGGCAAATCCCACAGCTTAATCGTGGCGTCGAGACTGCCGGTGGCTAGGGTTTGGCCATCGGGACTGACAGCGACGGAAGCGACGGAGAGCAAATGCCCGGAAAGGGTGTGCGCTAAACTGCCGTCCTGGAGATTCCAGAGTTTCACTGTCCTGTCCCAGCTGCCGCTAATCGCTGTCTTTCCATCCGGACTTAGGGCGACAGTATTCACGGCACCGGCATGTCCGCTCAGGGTGCTTCTCAATTCGCCGGTGCTCACCTGCCAAATTTTGATGGTGCCCTCAGCACCGGCACTGGCCAAAATTTGCCCGTCTGAGCTGAAAGTGACGCACGTTACCCGATCTGAGTGGCCGGTGAGCGCGCCCAGCAGTTCTGCGGTGTTCAGATCCCACAGCTGAATCGTCCTGTCTCGACTCCCGCTGGCGATTGTCCGCCCGTCTGGGCTAATCGCAACAGACGCAACCAGGTTGGTGTGACCGGCAAGGGTGAGCGCCAGGACAGGCGGTGTGCGGGTTCTCAGTTCTGCTGGGGAAAGCTGCCACAACCGCCAGACCTTTACTGTACAGTCCGCACTGCCACTCACCAAAGTCTGGCCATCCCGACTGATGGCAGCGGACATTACCCCATTCGCGTGTTCCGCCAGGGTGTGCAGGGGTTCGGAGGACAGCTGTCCGAACTCGCCGGCAGTGAAATCCCACAGTTTGACTGTTCCGTCCCAACTGCTGCTCGCTATGATTCTACTTTGCGGGCTAAAGGCAACGGAAGTCACCTCAACAGCGGAGTCTGAACTCTCCACAGTGGCTTCGCACCTCCATTTCGGTGCCGGTGGGGGTGCCGGTGGGGGTGCCGGTGGGGGTGCCGGTGGGGCTATCCGTGTCGGCAACTCGGATACCGGCACTGCCGGTGGTGCCGGTGGGGAAGTGCGTTTAGACGAGATTGTGCGCTCTACAAGAGATTCGCTGCTTCCAGAATTGAGAGGAAAGTGCTGGCGGCGGACAGGTATCAGTCCGGGATTTAAATCTTTCAGGACTTCCTCAGCGGATTGATAGCGCCGGCGGACTGTCTGCTGCAGCATCTTGTCGAGAATGCCCCCCAACTCACTGCTGACGCGATTGCCGGCGTAATCTCGCCAAACCCAAGTGCCTTCCATGCTGTCGAACAGGTCAAACGGGTGAATTTCTGTCAGCAGATAGATGCAGGAAACGCCCAAACTGTATATGTCGCTGGTAAAATTCGCTCTGCCCATCAGCTGTTCAGGGGCGGCGTACTCCGCACTTCCAATCAGCGTTCCCGTTTTCCCCAAAGCCGTTTCTGTCGCGTATTTAGCCGCGCCAAAACCGACTAAAACGATTTGCCCTCGCTCCCCAGAGGAAGCGGAAGACTGGCGGCGAATCATGTTTGCCGGTTTGATGTCTCGGTGCAGCAGCTTTCCCTCGTGGAGAAAGTCCAGCACCGGCAGCAATTCAGCGAGCAACTCCCGAATTTGAGCTTCGCTAAACGCCCCCTCGGAAGCAAGTTGCTCGGCTAAGTTTTGCCCCTCGATAAATTCTTGCACTAAATACTGCCGGTCGTCAAGTTCAAAGTGCGCCAGCAGTTCGGGAATTTGGGGGTGTTTGCCGAGCTCTTTTAGCCGCGCGATATCCTTGCGAAATAACTCGGCTGCGTTTTGGGTTTGTCCGCGAAACTGCTTGATGACACAGCGCCGTTTGCCTTCTCCCTCGTCCACCGCTAGGAAGGTTCTGCTAAACCCACCAATGCCTGTGGGTTTGATGGCGCGGTAGCGACCGCTGAGCAGCAATTTCGATCCGCAATTTTGGCAAAACTTATTCCCTTCGGGATTTTGGGGTTTCTGGCACTGGGGATTCAGGCAATAAGTCATAGATGCAAGCAATCCGATCTATCGATTTTGGATTTGGGATTTTGGATTTGGGATTTGGGATTTTGGAGTGGGCTATGGCCCATAAACCCGGTTTCTTAAAGAAACCGGGTTTTTCAGTACCTCACTTATATGAGAGAAGCTATATATGAGGAACGCTAGCTCTCACTCTCCCCCAAAATTGTTCTTGACGTACAGAAAGGGTAAGGCAACAAACAAGCACGCCCAAAGGATGCCAAACACATCCGTTACTACCATTTTGACATTTAAGACTCCCACCAGTGCTGAGGCTATCCCTAATTCCCTGAATAGCTGGTCTGTCCTCATTTCTTTATAGTGCCCGACTGCCTCTTTTACAATCAGAAAGCCTGAGGAAACTGCCAGGGCGCAGACTGGGCTGTAAAGGACAATCTTATTAAAGAGAAACAAAGCCATTAAGAACATGATTGCATCTTCCCATAAGGTTTTGTTCTTTAGCTGAAACAGCTTCGGTCTGCCGGCTTGAATTTTCTTGGCGGCGGGGACTAATGCGCTGCTACTCTCAGGCAAGGGGGTGATTTTAAACCGCTTCTGCCATTCTGGAGCGCTCTGGTTTTTGATGCGTCCGAATGCTTTAATTTGACTCACTCCTGTGAGGCGGAGAGCGGTTAGTTGAGTGGCTATTATTTTAGACACTCGGGCGTAATTCACAGGTGTGTTTTCAGAGCGGTTGATGACAATGGTTAGGTGAGTTTTTGCCAAATTGACTTGAACTCTGAGGCTGTAAGGAGCGAGGGCTTCTTGCAAAGCTTTTTGAATTTCGGCGAGCCGGTGGGCGATCGGAGGGGAGGCGGAATTGGGGGTTTGTGGGGGGGCGGGTTGAGGAGCGGCGGGCGCAACCGGCACGGGTGTCGGGGGGGTAACAGGAGCGGTGGGAGCAGGTGCGCTAGCCACGGGGGGCATCCGGGGTTTGACCGGCTGGGCGTTCAATGCTTTGAGGACTTGCGCCGCCGACAGATAGCGCCGGTTGATGGCAGTTTCCAGCATTTTATCCAGGATATCAGCTAACTGAGCGCTAATGAGCTGACCCAAGTAATCGCGCCAAACCCAAGTGCCTTGCCGGCTGTCGAACAGGTCAAAAGGAGAGACTTGGGTGAGCAGGTGGGTGCCGGTGACGCCCAAACTGTAGATATCGCTGGCAAAAACGGCTTTGCCCATCAGCTGTTCGGGAGCGGTGTAGGCTGCAGAGCCAATTAAGGTGGCTGTTCTTTCCAGGGAGGCTGTGTCGAGGAATTTCGCTGCGCCAAAATCGACCAGCACCAGCTGTCCTGGGGTTTGGGGGTTGGGGGTGCGCCGGCGAATAATGTTTTGCGGCTTGATGTCGCGGTGAATGACTTGGTGGCTGTGGACAAACTGCAACACCGGCAGCAAATCGCTGAGCAAGTGGCGGATTTTGGTTTCGTTGAAAGGGCCTTCGTCTGCGAGTTCCTGAGCCAGATTGCGCCCTTCTATGAATTCTTGCACCAAATAGTGGTGTTCGTCTTGTTCAAAATGAGCCAGCAGTTCGGGAATTTGGGGGTGAATGCCGAGAACGTCCAGCCGCACGGCTTCTCGGTTAAAGAGTTCTTTCGCTTTGACGGAAGTGACGAAGCCCCGATCTTGGGGGAAGAACTGCTTGATAGCGCAGCGCGGTTGAGAGGGCTTGAACTCGTCCACACCCAAGAAGGTTCTGCCAAAGCCGCCGGTGCCGAGGGGTTCGGTCGCCCGGTAGCGCTCGCCAAGCAGCAACTTTGACCCACAACTCTGGCAAAACTTGGCGTCACTGGGATTCTGCGGCTTCTGGCAGTCAGGATTGAGACAATAGCTCATACTTGCAACGCATCACCGGATTAATGTCTATGGTAAGTGCTTTCCCAGAATTTAGCCCTGAGTGGGAAAGGGGGGGCGTGTCCGCTTCACCCGCGCCAGCAGCAGGCAGTCTGAATTGCCAATCTACGGTTTGTCTATCGGGATAGTGTTGTATGGCGGTGTCGGTCTGCTAGAATACCTCTCAAAACAAATATCCATAGCAGTTTATGATTGTTGAGCCCGGACACCTTCAAAGCACTTGGACACACTCTGTTAAGAGTTCCCAGCCGGTGGGCAATCCGCAACAGCCGGTGCTCCCAGAGCCAAAATTCCTCTATTTTGCCTACGGTTCGTGCATGTGCCCGGTGGATTTGAAGCGCACGCTAGGCGAAAATACTCATCACTATGTGATGGGCCCAGGGACGCTGAGAGGATACCGGCTGGGTTTTTACTGTCACTCCCGCCGGCGCAACTGCGGGGTGCTAGACGTTGTGCCAGATGCAGCATCCTCGGTGGAGGGGGTACTCTATGAATTGCCGTGGCGCTTGAGCGAGCTGCTGGACGAGCGGGAAGATGTCCCCCGTGGCGGCTACCGGCACGAAATGGTAGAAGTTTATTGCCGGAAACAGCTTTACACCGGCGTGCGGACGTATGTGGTAGTTAATAAATTGCCAGAAGAATTAGCTCCGAATGACTGGTATTTTAATGTAGTGTTGCGGGGGGCTGTGACTTGCGGGTTGCCGGAAGAGTATTGCTGGCGGCTGTTCGATCGCATGCACCAGTTGCAGCAGCAGCAATTTCCCCGCCGGCGTTCAGCTTAGAGGGGATTTATAAAGGAAAAGTGAAGTCATAAGAAACCGGGTTTCTTGAAGAAACCCGGTTTCTGGCTTCTTTCCCAGGCTCCTTATGGGAGACGCCGGCATGGAGGCGGAGTCTCGTTCTCATGGTGCCAATCCCACCGGCACCTCACCTCGGAAATTGATTCGCTCACCGCAATAAATTTTCTCAAAACCGTTGACAGTTGCGCGGGATTGTGTTATTCTCTTATCATGGGAATCTGTGCCGGCATATAAGGTCATTCTTGGGGCCATTAAGCATTTCCATGTAGGGGCGGGTTCTTGCGCCTCTATCAGTAGGGTGGGTTACGCAACGCTTACCCACCCTACTGGAGGTGCTATAATTGAATAATCGCGAGTGAGTGAAATGCCAACTGTTTTAAGGTTTGAAGGCTATCGGTTTTACTTTTACAGCCATGAACCAAACGAACCCCCTCACATTCATGTAGATCGAGAGAGTCAATCCGCCAAATTTTGGCTAGCACCAGTCGCCCTAGCCCGTAACATTGGATTTAGTGCTAGGGAGTTGAGGAAACTCCAGTCAATAGTAGAAGCCAATCAACAAATGTTTTTGGAGGCGTGGAATGGGTATTTTGGCACCTCAAGCAGATGAGCGAGTCAAAGCAGTACAGATAGACGAAGACACCCTCAGTGTTGAACTGATGGATGGGCGGACAATTTCAGTTCCCTTAGCGTGGTTTCCCAGATTGTTCAATGCGACGCAAGAACAGCGGGAACAGTGGCAAATCTGTGGTGGTGGTTATGGCATCCACTGGGAAGAAATTGATGAGGATATCAGCACGGAAGGGTTGCTGCGCGGAGCCCCCGCACCTCGCAATCAGTCAGTCTCATTAGCCTCTAGCCGGTAAGGGCAATTTATCCTATCAAGTCCGGGTATATCCTTCCAGGCTCCGCCTGGGAATGCCTATTTAGAGGCTCCGCCTCCTTCTCAAAGAACCAATTAAGCGATATTGCGCCCTACAAGGTCTTTGCATCTAGATCCCCCCAAACCCCCCTTAAAAAGGGGGGCTTTGAGTCCCCATTGCCATTCCCCACAGACTGTGCCACAATAATCCCAAGCGTGTGAGAGGCATTACCGATGGCTTGGGCGTCAGGGCAGCGGGTTAAAAATGGCCAGTATACCATCCAAAAAGAAATAGGTCAAGGTGGTTTTGGCATCACCTATCGCGCTACAGACAGCAAAGGACAGCGGGTGGTGTTCAAAACCCTCAATGACACCGTGCAGCGCCGGCCCGATTTTGACAAGTTTCAGCAATATTTCGTCAATGAGGCGCTGCGACTGGCAAAATGCACTCACCCCCATGTTGTGAAGATTTACGAACTCTTCCAAGAGGGCGGGCTTGCATGGCGATGGAATATATCGACGGGGAAGATTTAGCCAACCGCGTTGTGAATCGGGGAACTTTGCCAGAACCCGAAGCCTTGCGCTACATCCAGCAGATTGGTGAGGCGCTGGCGGTGGTTCACAGGAATGGCTTGCTGCACCGGGATATCAAACCGCAAAACATTATGCTGCGTGCCGGCAAGTCGGAAGCGGTATTAATTGATTTTGGCATAGCCCGCGAATTCACCCCCAATCTCACTCAAACACACACACAATTTTTGTCCGATGGCTTCGCACCCATTGAGCAGTACGACCGGCGAGCCAAACGGGACGCTTGCAGCGATGTTTACGCTTTGGCGGCGACGCTTTATACAATTTTAACCGGGGAAGAGCCTACCCCTGCCCCAAACATAGCTGCCGGTAAGCCCTTAACCCCGCCCAAGCAGCACAATCCCAGTATCAGCGACAGGGTGAACCGGGCCATACTCAAAGGCATGGCCCTCCAAGTACAAGACCGCCCCCAGTCGGTGGGAGAATGGCTGGAATTGCTGGGGTTGGGCAACAGTTCACCGGTGCCGGTCGCACCCGCTTTTGCTGCTAGTCCACCACCGCCGGCTGCACCTCAGGGCGCAGCTCAAATGTTGATTGGCATAGCAGTGGGAGTGGCTGTCTGTGCGGCGATCCTGCAGCCGCAATTGAAACCCCAGCCCCCCATTTCCCCGACTCACAGGGCGAAAGGGGGGTTCTCATCAAAGCCGCCGGCATCCCCTGCGCCCACCGCAACTCCCACATTCTCACCGCAACCCGTTTCCCCTGCGCCCATCTCAACCCCCCAACCCTCCCCATCCCCCACATTCGCACCGCAAAGCTTCGCCCTCGCCAGCACCCTCACCGGGCATTCCAGCTATGTAATTTCTGTCGCCTTTAGCCCGGACGGGCGGTGGCTTGCCAGTGGCAGTCGTGACAAAACTGTCAAGATTTGGCGGGTGTCGCCCTGATAGGGGGTTGGGATTTGATAAGTCGGCTGATAGGATTCATGCTGATATGGGGATTGGCAGAAACCGGCTTTGTTTTGAGGGGGAGAACCGGCTTCGTTAAAGAAAGATATTCGCCGGCGAGTGGTGTGCGGGCGATTGTTTCACAAGAAAGCCGGTTTCTGGCTGCTTCCGCCGGTAACAAACCGGCTTTCTTTAGCTGAGTCATCCCCCAACAGTCGGCTGCTCACAGTGCGATAGCGCCACAAGCAATCAACCCCCGCCAATACCTCATCCTGCCCCCGTCCGCCGGCCACCTTATATGCCGCCACAGTTTCCCATGCTACTAATGTAGAGCGAGATGCCGGTGCTGTCAACCCCTTTGGGGAAATTTTTTCTGAGTTTCGTTTCAATTGCACCTTGGGGAGGTGGGTTGCCCTCTTAGGGCAACCCACCCTACAGCTTTAAACTTTAGGGCTAAAGCCCTACTACAAACCTGCACGCAATCTTGCGGTCGCGCCGGCCCACACTTGACCTTATATGCCGGCACAGATTCCCACACTACCAATCTAGCGCAAGATGCCGGTGCTGTCAACCCCTTTGGGAAAAATTTTTCAGAGTTTCTCTGTGTTTCAATTGCACCTTGGGGAGGTGGGTTGCGCAAAGCGCAACCCACCCTACAGCTTCAAATCTTGCGGTCGCGCCGGCCCACACTTGACCTTATATGCCGGCACAGATTCCCACACTACCAAGATAGAACAAAGCGCAGACTTTTGTCAACCCCCGGCAAGAAATTCCGACTCTCCCCAACCCCACCGGCTCGCTTCCTTTATCTCCCCGCAAATCCCCCGCTCCCGAACCCTTTCCCAAACAAGTTCCGGCAATTCTCCCTCGCCCCCGATCGCCAAAAATTAGGGGCGAGGAAAATTCAGCATCTCCCGACAAACCCGATCAGATAAAACTTGTCGTCTGCGGGAATACCTCCGTAAGCCGGTACTGGAGCAGCTGCGGAAATTGCGCGTAATATTGCTGGTTCAGTGGCGAAGGGTGAGGCAGAGGTCGCAGCCAAGCAAGGCGCTGGTGCTTCATCCCTCCCTCATCAGACGCCTGCAGCGTGACTTGAATGCTGCTCGCGTACCGGTCGCCCCGCTCAAACAACTGCTTTATCGCCCCTTTGGGAGCGTAAGGAATAAACCAGTTAAACGCTTCATTCCCCAGCGTGATAATATGAGAGCCTTTCCAGTGGAATACCAGAAACCGCTCTAAAAAAGGGCGAAATCGCTTCTTGACTGCTTCTGCATAAGCTTTATTACCGGGCGGTTTGTAAGGTACAGTATTAGTGAGCGCGACGCGATTGAGGACAATTTTCATGTCGGCATTTTGGCCCGGCACCTGTCCGTAGAGGGCTCGGTAAACCCCCTGGCGGACAAGGGAGCCGGCTGCACCGTAAAGCGGTTGTCCCGCCCGAACTTCATCAGCCCCCAAATCGCGGGCAAAAAAGCACAGCTCGCTTTCCAGATTGCCGGCATATAGAATCGGCTGAGTTGGCTCTAAGCCGGCAGCCCGATACACCGGCTCATCGATGGGAAAAGGTTCCCGTTGCGCTTCAAGCTGGATTTCGGCAATCAACTGCTGGATGTCTGACATAGCTGTTAGCGGTAACAGAGATTTTCGTTCGCCTACAGTGAGCGCGAGCGTCACTGCACAGGGTAAGATATATAGAATAGCAATGGAGCGTGGGGCGTGGGGCGTGGCGCATGGGGCGTGGGGCGTGGGGCGTGGGGCATTTTTCCCCTTCTCCCCCGCAACCGAGTTCCCCCGCGACCGAGCTCTCCCGCCCCCCCAGCAGCAGGGGAAGGAGAGCCAAAGGGAAAGAACTACCCCAGCTATGTGCCAAAATTAACGCAGGTGTCAAGGGAGGCGTCATCGGTGGTTTGGCCGGCTGGGCAGAAGTTATACGGCGATCGCTATATCATCGAACGGGAACTGGGCAAGGGTGGTTTTGGCATCACCTACCTGGCGAGGAATAAAAGGGGCAAGCTCGTCGTCATCAAAACCCTGAAAGACGAGGTGCTCACCGACCCCAACCAAACCCAGTTCGGGGAGAAATACCAGCATAACTTTCGGGATGAGGCGTTGCGGCTAGCCCTGTGCAGGCACCCGCACATCGTGCAGATTGAGAACGCCTTCTATGAGGGTTACTTGCCCTGCATTGCGATGGAATATGTGGACGGGGAAGACCTCTGGAATCTCGTGAAACGGCAAGGTATACTGTCAGAAGCGCTTGCCCTGCTGTACATCCGGCAGATTGGCTCGGCGCTAGCAGCCATTCATGAGAAAGGCTTGCTGCACCGGGATGTGAAGCCGCGCAACATCATCGTGCGTGCCGGCAAGGCGGAAGCAGTTCTGATTGATTTTGGAGTGGCGCGGGAGTTTGTCCCTGACGTCATCGTAACTCACACTTTAGCCGGTTCAAACGGGTTTGCGCCTATCGAGCAGTATGCCGAGAAAGCCAGACGCGGAGAGTGCACCGATATTTACGCGCTGGCTGGAACCCTGTACTATCTGCTCACCGCAGAAGTGCCGGTACCGGCACCGGCTCGCGCTGCTAGAATTGCCCTCAACCCACCGCAGCAGTTCAATCCCCACATCAGCGACAGGGTGAGTCAAGCGATTCTCAAGGGCATGGCGTTTGAACCGGCAGATCGCCCGCAGTCGGTGCAGGAGTGGTTGCAACTATTGGAGTCAGAAAGATTTGACCTGACTGAGCCGGTTTACGCACCCCCGTCAGATCAAGTGCTGTTTTTCAACACTCCTGACTCCACACTATTTGGGAAACAGCGGCGAATTATTTGGGTGAATAACCAGACTGCAAGCAATCCTTGGATTGTCGATCAACTGCAAAACATGGGTGTGGAAATCGTTCCAGCATTTTCCACTGCTGAGGCGATGCAGCTGCTCACGTCCAACCATTTACCCTTCGACGCGGTTATTTCCAATATGGGGCGCACAGAAGAGGGCGAGTACCGAGCCAAGGCTGGCATTTCCCTGATCGAAGCCATGCGAGAAGCCGGAATCAATCTGCCAATTTTCGTGTACACTTCGGCAAGGGTAACAGCCATAAATGAGGTGCTAGCAGCCGGCGGGAATGGGGTGACGGATTCGGCTGTAGAACTGTTTGAATTGCTCAGAGAGCACATCAGCCCACTCCCGCTCGCGTTTAACCCCAGCACTGCCCCCACCTTTGACCGGCACGCCCCTGACGAACTCAGTTCCACAGTGGGCGCGGATTACAGCAAACTGCGGGATCTCCTAGCCGCCGGCAACTGGCGAGAAGCAGATCGGGAAACTGCGGCGGTGATGCTCAAAATAGCCGGTCGAGAAAACAGCGGCTCTTTGAAAGTAGAGCACATAGAAAGGTTTCCCTGTCAAGACCTTTACACCATAGACCAACTGTGGGTAAAATACAGTGACGGGCGCTTTGGATTCAGCGTCCAGCAGCGCATCTGGGAGAGTCTCGGCGGCACAAAGAACGGCAATATAGAAACCTGGTGCCGTTTTGGCGCTCGCGTGGGATGGCGTCGCAACCGCACTTGGCTGTTGTGGGCGGATCTCGACAAAACCTCTAATGCGCCGGTGGGGCAATTTCCGGCGCTTTTGGGCGCAGGGCGTCTGGGAGTGTGCGGGTTGGGTTTGCTGGTTTGGTTTTGCGCCCTCATCTGCAGGCTGGCAATCTGTGAGAAACAGTTGCTCGCTCCTGAGGAACTCAGCTCAGCGGTTGGAATAGATTATAGCAGACTGCGCGACTTTCTCGCAGCTGAGAAATGGCAAGAGGCTGATCGGGAAACTGAGGCTGTTATGCTCCAGATATTGCGCCGAGAATCAAAAGAAGGGCTGAGCAAAGAAGAAATGGAAAAGTTTCCCTGTACAGACCTGCGCACCATCGATTATCTCTGGGTAAAATATAGCAATGGGCGCTTTGGCTTCAGCCTCCAGAAACAAATCTGGCACAGCGTTGGAGGGAAACCGGATTACGCCACCTACTGCCGTTTTGTCGATCGGGTGGGCTGGCGCGTGAGTGGGGATTGGCTGTCTTGGTTTGACCTCAACTTCACTTTAAATGCTCCTCCAGGACACCTGCCGGTGGCATTTGGGCGGGCGGTGGTGGGTTTTGGTCTGGCTTTTTTGTCTCGCATTGAAACTTGCGGGCTGTAATGTTGAGGGGTGCCGGTGGGTTTTAAGGATTAGACTTCAGAACCCAGGTTTGTTAAATAAATCTGGTTTTTTGGAGCTTTATCTTATAGAGCAGTTAGAATTGAGTTGGGGTAAATTTTTTTATAAACCGCCAAGACGCCAAGAGCGCCAAGGAAAGAGATCGGAGAGAATTTCACAAATTATTTAGAACTGCTCTATAGCGGTTCTCAGTTGGATGAACTATGGCCTAGAAACCCGGTTTCTTTAAGAAACCGGGTTTCTCAGTACCTCACAAAGGATGAGAAACGCTATATATGCTAAGTATAGCACTCACCGGCACAAGTAGGGTGCGTTCCGCCCAGGGCGGAACGCACCAAAAGAACCTGTTTACAAAAGTGGGGTGCCGGCTGCGAGACTTTCCTGCTTGGGGAGCATCCCGTTTTTGCCTCGTCACTAAAAAAGCTCTCACCCGCGAGCAAAGGCTCTCACCCACCAAGGAGGGAGAGGGGAAATTTTTTATTGTCCCCCTCTCCCGCTCTCGCACAGAGGCGATAAATCGCGCCTAAGAGAAGGGCGCGTGAGGGGAAAAATCTTCTCAGAAATGGGATGCTCCCTGCCAGACTGTCCTACTTCCCGCCGTAATAAAAAGCAATCTCTTTCTCTTTCAGGGGAGCGAAGTCGGCGGCGGCGAGCATCTGGTTGAGTTCTTCCTGGGGAATGTGCTTAGCTCCGATCCGCACAATTCGCGAACGCATGGTGTTGGACACGCCGCTGCGCTGCCGGCCTGCCTCTAGGGCCATCACTTGGCGGTAGAGTTCCAGTTTGGCCGGTGGAATGGGGGAACCGTCAAAATCAATTCCCTTGGCTATCGCTTCATCAATAGCATCAGCGCCGGTGGTTGTTTCAAGACCTGAGGTGGTTTCGGGAGACATAGGAACCTGAGAAAGGTTTACCGCAGCATTCTACCAAGGGTGCCGTCCCCATTTTCCCGTTTCGTTTAGTTTCGTTTGGTTTGGTTTCGTTTGTTACTTCAATCCGGTTGCCAGGATTTCTTTGACTGCCGCTCCCCTTTTTTATTTCTTACCACACTGGGGCGTCGCTGTCAATAGCTGGGGGGAGCGTCCCGATTTTGGACAGGTGTTAGGTGTTAGGTGTCAGGTGTCAGGTGTGGGGTGTCCCGCCTTGCCCGCCTTGACGCCAAACCTCTCCCCCGCTCCCCTCGCCAAGATTGCCGGCTCGCTATCTGGGCTTAACGACCAGAACGGAACAGGGAGCGTCGGCGACGACTTGACTGCTGACTGAGCCTGACAAAATCCGCTTCATGCCCGTTAATCCCCGGCTGCCGATCACAATGAGATCAGCGCGGTAGATATTCGCCAAGCGGAGAATTTCTTCAGCTGGATCGCCGGTGACAATTTCTAATTCACTCGGGCAAGCTAAGTCAGCCTGGTAGGAATTCAGCTGTTTTTCTATCTGCCGGTAGACGATTTCCTCAGGAGGGTGGGGTTTGTCAGCGGCGAGCAGTTCCAGATCGGCGCTTCGCGGGGGAATTACGTGGGAGAGGATGATTTTGGTCGCCGGTTGGAGTTGCAGTTCGCGTAGAGTCTGAATGACTTGCTCCGAGAAGTCTGAACCGTCAAGGGCCACCAGAATTGTTTTGAGCACCGATCGAATCTCCTGAAACTTAAAAGCACTGCCTCCGAAGCTTGGCTCCCAGACGCCCCCAGACGCAGTATCTGATAGGGGCGAAACTCGGACATCCAGGCCAGAAGAGATAGGAGAGTCCCTCCCAAAGTCAGTTTAGCGGCATTTCGGCCTTAAATTGGGAAAAGCCGGTGGAAACCCCGCCTCACTCTCTGCCAATTTTACAGCTGAAGTGGGGGCGCAACTTGCTGGCGTTCCAACGCGGCTCACTTTTTATTATTCATCGCTCTGCCCATCCACTAAGCCCCATCCCCCATCGGCGCTTTGGGTTCGCAGCCGCACGGAGTCGGCGTGGGAGGGAAGACCTTCCGCATTGGCCAGCAGCTGGATAGCACTGGCCACCTTCTGGAGGGCTGCAGGGGAGTATTGAATTAGGCTCGAGTGTTTCATAAACGTCTCGACGCCCAGGGCGGAGGCGTAGCGGGCGGCTCCCGAGGTGGGCAAGGTGTGGTTGGGGCCGGCCAGATAGTCTCCCACAGCTTCCGGGGTCGAGCGCCCCAGGAAAATGGCACCGGCATGGCGGATGTGTTCCAGCAGCGCCCAGGGATCGGCGACTTCCAGTTCCAGGTGTTCCGGTGCGAACAGGTTGGAGAGTTCTGCCGCGGCTTGCAGGGATTCCACGATAGCGATTAAGCCGTAGTGGGCGATCGATTTTTCCGTCAGGGTGCGGCGCGGGTGATCCATCAGCAGGCGCTCTACTTCTCCCGCCACTTTTCTGGCCAGATGGGTGTCTGCTGTCAGCAGGATCGCCGCCGCCATTGGGTCGTGTTCGGCTTGCGCCAGCATGTCCGCCGCCACATGGGTGGGATTGGCCCCGGCGTCTGCTATAATTAGCACTTCCGATGGCCCCGCCAGTGAGTCGATCCCCACCGTCCCGCAGACCAGTTTTTTGGCCAGGGTGACGTAAATGTTGCCCGGGCCGGTGATAACGTCCACCTTGGGGATGGTTTCCGTGCCGTAGGCCAAAGCTGCGATGGCCTGAGCGCCCCCCACGCGATAAATTTCCTGCACTCCCGCTTCCTGCGCCGCTACCAGCACCGCAGGGTTGATCGTTTTCTCAGTTCCGGGGGGGGTGCAGATGACAATTCGCGGCACGCAGGCCACTTTGGCGGGAATGGCATTCATCAGCACCGTGCTGGGATAGGCGGCTCTGCCCCCGGGAATGTACAGTCCGGCTCTATCTACAGGCGTGTATCGCTTGCCCAGCACGATCTCGTCGTCCCCAAATTTCACCCAAGACTTGGGGACGCGCTGCCGGTGGAACGCTTCGATTTGTCTCGCCGCTAGCCGAATGGCGTCTAGTAATTCCTTGGGCACCTGTTGGTAGGCGGCATCTAATTCTGAGCCACTGACGCGCAGCCCGTCAGGCTTCAGGGAAATTCGGTCGAATTCCTCCGTGTAATGCAAAAGGGCTCGGTCGCCTTGGCGCTTCACCGCCTGTAGCACCTCCCGAACCGTTGCCTCTTTGTGAACGACAGAGTCGTCGCCGGTGCGCTCGCAGATACGCCGCAGTTCAGCCTCTGCCTCAGCCCGCTGAGTGATTATTCGCAGCATGGAGTAGGAATGCCAATCTAGGTCTTACCCGTCCGAGAGCCGGGACCGGCGTCAGGCCATATAGCGCGCTAGGCGGTGGGTCTATTGCTAGATTGCCTGTTGCTAGATTGCCTGCTGCCCTGGCTTGTGCCAGACTTACCCGATCTCCCTGTTTCTATAAGCTTAACTCGGATTTTCGGTCTGGAGCGCGATAAAGTCTGCTGGAGATGCTATATTAGTTTTTCCAGGAGTTTGAATGTTTCTGCAGTAATAGAGCTGTTTCAGTACCAACCGTGGCCAATATTAAATCCGCCATCAAGCGCGTCCAAATCGCCGAACGCAATCGGTTGCGCAACAAAGCCTACACCTCAGCGGTCAAAACGCTGATTAAGAAGTATTTTGCCGCCGTGGAGCAGTACGCTGCTTCTCCCACTCCGGAACACATGCAGCAGGTGAGCCGGTCTATGGCAGATGCTTACAGCAAAATTGACAAAGCGGTCAAAAAAGGTGTCCTGCATCCCAATAATGGGTCTCGCAAAAAATCCCGCTTGGCCAAAGCCCTCAAACCGCACACCGCTCCGGCCCAGGGAGCCCCTGACGCGGCAGCCAGTGCCTGATGCCATATTGCTAATTGCCCGCCGCCGCAATTATCAATTATCAGTTGACAATTAGTAATAAGCGAGCCCTTGACTCATGCAGCTGATCGATACCCACGTCCACCTCAACTTTGACCGGTTTGAGGCCGATCTGGAAGCAGTGCGGGACAGGTGGCGGGAGGCGGGCGTAGTCCGTCTCGTACATTCGTGTGTCGAGCCGGCTGAGTTTGCCGGCATTCAAGCCATAGCCTCCCGCTTCCCGGAAATAGCTTTTGCCGTTGGCTTGCACCCCCTAGACGCCCACAAGTGGACAGACTCTACCCGAGAGGAGATTTTGGCACTGGCCAGTTCCGACTCCCGGGTGGTGGCCATTGGGGAGACCGGCTTGGATTTTTACAAGGCAGACAATAAGGAGCTGCAAAAAACAGCGTTGGAGGCCCAGCTTTTTGTGGCGCTGCAGCTGAAGCTGCCGGTGATTGTCCACTGCCGGGACGCGGCTCTTGAGATGGCCGGGCTGTTGCGGGATTTTTGGGATCGTTTCGGTGCGGTTAAAGGGGTGATGCACTGCTGGGGGGGAACTCCAGACGAAACCCAGTGGTTTCTAGATTTGGGATTTTACATCAGCTTTAGCGGCACTGTGACGTTCAAAAACGCCACGGGGATTCAGGAATCGGCTGGCGCGGTTCCGGAGGACAGACTGTTAATAGAGACAGATTGTCCCTTCCTCGCCCCTGCGCCAAAACGGGGAAAGCGCAATGAACCGGCTTATGTCAGATATGTAGCCGAAAAAGTTGCTAAACTAAGAAATGTCTCCCTGGAAACCCTAGCCGCCCAAACGACTCAGAATGCTTGCCAGCTGTTTGGCCTGCCGGTGACTCAATCGTCAGAGATACCGGACGGGGCACTTAAAGCAGCGGTTGCCAGGGCTGCGCTATAATGGATGACCCAGGCAAACAACCCGCCGCTAAACTGAACGCTGACTTTTGTGCGGGGGCTGTTGGCAAAATTCCCCCAGGGCCGGAGTCAGCCGGAGATTTCCCACTCCTTGGGGCGCGGGGAAGGGGATGTGCTGCCGGTGGGACAGCCAGACCCGGTGGCGGGTGTTCAGCCGGTTTTGAGCGCTGCGTTCAACCGGCTTGTTCAGTCAAAACCACTCGAAAGGCGGTGTCTTGCTGACACAACCGCCGGCCTAAATTGTTGTTAGGGGAGCGGTTTGGCTGGTTATGGCAAACGTTACCCCACTAAGGGGAGTGCAATCCCTGCACGCAACCAGATTTCCAGAAAAATATTTATTTCGAGAAAAGGCACAATCCCTGCCCCGCCTTTCCTCCCCGCTCACCGGCGGTGTGGCGGGCTCGGGTGGGCGGGAAGATAAATGAACGCAGTTAAGGCGCAAATAATAGAGCTGGCAAAAGTTGAAAAGCCCCCTGAAGTTCCTGCAGGCGCAACGCCCTGGCGCTCAACCGCGCTTTCATTGCGCGAAGCGTGACCGCTTGTGACGATCTAGCCACCAGCCACCAGCCGCCAGGCTGGCGGCTCGCGGCTGAGGTCCTTGTTTGGCTGTTGACATAGAAGCGTATGTCAGGTAAAATATGGAGTTCGCGCTCTTCGCTAACCCGTTTCCTGGAGAGGCATGACTAATCAGACTTACACGACACCGTCCTTTACCTTACCAGACCTCGTGGAGATCCAGCGGGCTAGCTTTCGCTGGTTTTTGGAAGAGGGACTGATAGAAGAGCTCAACAGCTTTTCGCCGATAACCGACTACACCGGCAAGCTAGAGCTGCACTTTCTGGGCAAAGACTACAAGCTCAAGCGCCCCAAATACGGCGTCGATGAAGCAAAGCGGCGGGACAGCACCTACGCGGTGCAGATGTACGTGCCCACTCGCCTGATCAACAAAGAAGACGGGACAATAAAAGAACAAGAAGTCTTCATCGGCGACCTGCCCCTGATGACAGACCGGGGCACGTTCATTATCAACGGTGCCGAGCGAGTGATCGTCAACCAAATCGTGCGCTCTCCGGGAGTCTACTACAAGTCGGAAACCGACAAAAACGGACGCCGCACCTACAACGCCAGCCTCATACCCAACCGGGGCGCGTGGCTGAAATTTGAAACCGACAAAAACGACCTGGTCTGGGTGCGGATCGACAAAACCCGCAAACTGTCAGCGCAAGTGCTTCTAAAAGCTCTGGGACTGACGGACAGCGAAATATTCGACGCCCTGCGCCACCCGGAATACTTCCAAAAAACCATCGAAAAAGAAGGCCAGTTCAGCGAAGAAGAAGCCCTCATGGAGCTTTACCGCAAGCTGCGCCCCGGAGAGCCCCCCACAGTCTCCGGCGGACAGCAGCTGCTCGACTCCCGCTTCTTCGACGCCAAACGCTACGACCTCGGTCGCGTGGGCCGGTACAAGCTCAACAAAAAGCTGCGGCTCAACGTCCCCGACACGTTGCGGGTGCTCACCCCCCAAGATATCTTGGCAGCAGTGGACTACCTGATTAACCTGGAGTTCGACATCGGCAACACCGACGACATCGACCACCTGGGCAACCGGCGCGTGCGCTCGGTTGGGGAACTGCTGCAAAACCAAGTGCGCGTCGGGCTGAACCGGCTGGAGCGGATTATCCGGGAGCGGATGACGGTTTCGGACGCCGAAACCCTGACACCGGCATCGCTGGTTAACCCTAAACCTCTGGTGGCGGCGATCAAAGAGTTTTTTGGCTCGTCGCAGCTGTCCCAGTTTATGGACCAGACTAACCCCCTGGCAGAACTGACTCACAAGCGGCGGCTCTCCGCCCTCGGACCGGGCGGGCTGACGCGGGAGCGGGCCGGTTTTGCCGTGCGGGACATCCACCCCTCCCACTACGGGCGGGTGTGTCCGATTGAAACGCCAGAAGGGCCAAATGCGGGGTTGATCGGCTCTCTGGCCACCCACGCCCGGGTGAACGCCTACGGGTTTATCGAGACGCCTTTCTATCCGGTGGAAAACGGGCGGGTGCTGCGCGACCGCGTGCCGGTGTTCATGACGGCAGATGAGGAAGATGACCTGCGGGTGGCTCCGGGGGACATCTCGATGGATGAAAACGGCAAGATCCTGGGCGACACCGTGCCGGTGCGCTACCGGCAGGACTTCACCACTACGACGCCGGAACAGGTGGACTATGTGGCGATTTCGCCGGTGCAAATTATCTCCGTCGCCACCTCCCTAATTCCTTTCTTGGAACACGACGACGCCAACCGGGCGCTGATGGGGTCGAACATGCAGCGGCAAGCTGTGCCCCTGCTGCGCCCTGAGCGCCCTCTGGTGGGCACCGGCCTGGAAGCGCAAGCGGCGCGGGACTCCGGGATGGTGATCGTGTCCCGCACCGACGGGGAAGTGGTCTACGTCGATGCGGAGCGCATTCGCGTCCGTCCTTTCGTCCCACCAAGCTCTGCGCCAGACGGCAGGGCACAGGCAGGGGAGTCAGTGCAGCCGGCTGCGCCCCAAGATATCGAATACGAGTTGCAGAAGTACCAGCGCTCTAACCAGGACACCTGCTTGAACCAGCGCCCCCTGGTGTCGGAAGGGGATGATGTGGTTGCCGGTCAGGTGCTCGCAGATGGCTCCGCAACCGAAGGGGGAGAAATCGCTCTCGGTCAGAATATCCTGGTGGCCTACATGCCCTGGGAGGGCTACAACTATGAGGACGCCATCCTGATCAACGAGCGCCTGGTCTATGATGACGTTTACACGTCGATTCACATTGAAAAGTACGAGATTGAGGCGCGGCAAACCAAGCTCGGCCCCGAGGAAATTACGCGGGAAATTCCCAACGTGGGTGAAGACGCCCTGCGCCAGCTGGATGAAAGCGGCATCATCCGGATTGGGGCTTGGGTGGAGTCCGGCGACATCTTGGTGGGTAAGGTGACTCCTAAAGGGGAATCGGACCAGCCGCCTGAAGAGAAGCTGCTGCGGGCCATTTTCGGGGAGAAGGCGAGGGACGTGCGCGACAACTCCTTGCGAGTGCCGAACGGCGAGAAGGGGCGCGTCGTGGACGTGCGCGTGTTCACCCGCGAGCAGGGCGACGAACTGCCGCCGGGAGCGAATATGGTGGTGCGCGTCTATGTGGCCCAGAAGCGGAAGATTCAGGTGGGCGACAAGATGGCAGGCCGGCACGGGAATAAGGGCATTATTTCCCGGATTCTGCCGCAGGAGGACATGCCTTTCCTGCCGGACGGGACGCCGGTGGATATCGTGCTCAACCCGCTAGGGGTGCCCTCGCGGATGAATGTCGGCCAGATTTTTGAGTGCCTTCTGGGTTGGGCGGCGAAGAATATGGACGTCCGGTTCAAGATCACGCCTTTTGATGAAATGCACGGGGCCGAGAAGTCCCGGGAGACGGTGCATTACAAGCTGCAGCAAGCGGCGGAGAAAACTGGCAAGCACTGGCTGTTTGACCCGGAAAATGCCGGGAAAACTCTGGTGTATGACGGGCGGACAGGCGAAGCTTTTGACCGGCCAGTTACGGTGGGGAAAGCCTACATGCTGAAGCTGGTTCACTTGGTGGACGACAAGATCCACGCTCGCTCGACCGGCCCGTACTCTCTGGTGACGCAGCAGCCTCTGGGCGGCAAGGCGCAACAGGGTGGCCAGCGGTTCGGGGAGATGGAAGTGTGGGCCCTGGAGGCGTTTGGCGCGGCGTACACGCTGCAAGAACTGCTGACGGTCAAGTCGGACGACATGCAGGGGCGCAATGAGGCCCTGAATGCGATTGTGAAAGGCAAGACGATTCCCCGTCCGGGAACGCCGGAGTCTTTCAAGGTGCTGATGCGCGAGTTGCAGTCCCTGTGCTTGGATATTGCGGTTCACAAGGTGGAAACTAAGGAGGACGGCACGAGTCGCGATGTGGAGGTCGATTTGATGGCTGATGTGTCCACTCGCCGGGCTCCTTCGCGCCCAACTTATGAGTCGCTGTCTCGGGACTTTGACGAGGGCGACGAATAGTTGCGCTTCGGGCCGGTAATGTGGAGACGCGACATGTGGCGTATGCGACTTGTCGCGTCTCTAGACAGCGGATGCTAAAAAATGGGATAATGAAGTAATCTCCACGGTGCGCAAACACCGCGAGATTCAAACCAACGTCCAAAGTTAAAGGAACTACGTTGATATGTCTCTTCATTTTGTCACAGTCGCCCCTGGACTGACAGGCGTTTTAAATGATGCCGGTTGTATAGAATGGCAAGGCAATAAGCTGGGAAACGGTTACGGGCGAATTTGGATGGATGGCAAATTGGTATTAGTACATCGATTAGTCCTTGAGTCCAAAGTCCCAGGCTTTCTAGAATCGGGTTATCTGGCTTGCCATACTTGCGATAACCCTAGCTGTATTAATCCAGAACATTTAGTGCCGGGAACTGCTGCTGATAATACCCGCCAGATGATGGAGCGCGGTCGGAAAACCTCTCGGCGTCAAAGTCTTCCTGGTAGCGGCAAGTTGACTGTCCACCAACTTCGGGAAATTCAGGCAAAGTATGCCGGGAAAATTAGTAAGAGACAGCTAGCTAGAGAGTATGGGGTAAACCAGCAGACTATAACCAAGATAGTCAAGGCAAATATTCCTGAGAACTGGACTACCGTAAACCCTGGTTTTTTGGGAGAGATTCAAGACAATGGCTGTATCATTTTTCTGGGGGCAAAAGACGGTAAAGGTTATGGCAGGTACCGCACAGATGATGGAAAACTGGGAACAGTATCGAGAGCTGTATTGGCAGCCAAGGTTGGATATAACCTCCCTTACAATATTGATGCTTGTCACACTTGCGACAACCCAAGCTGTATTAATCCAGAGCATCTGTGGCCAGGAACTCGCTCCCAAAATTTGTTAGATGCTTCTAAGAAGGGGCGCACTCAAGGGAAAAGTCATCCCCTTGGAAATGCCAAATTAAATTGGGATAAAGTTCAGGAAATTAGGAGGAAGCTGGACGCCGGAGCAAGAATGAAGGATTTAGCTGAAGAATTGTGGGTCGCAAGACTATTCACGACATTAAATATCACAAGACTTGGAAGGTGGAAGGCGCTATCGTTCCTGCCCCTGTAACGGGAGGATATAAAGAACGCAAGTTGACTGGGGAGCAGGTTCATGCTTGTGCGCAGCCGTCTGAAGAGAGGCGCTCGCATGGCCGATATAGCTCGCGATTTGGGAGTGTCAGGAAATGTAATCTACGACATAAAAAGAGGTGCGACCTACAAAGAGCTGTAACTTTATTAAGAATGGAGTCATACCGCAACGGTCAGAAAAGATAGCAGAGAGATCGGAGATGCTAACAGTGAAACTTGTTACTCTTTTCAATAAAGGAAAAAGATAAATGGCAAAAATCGAGCAACGCTTTGACTATGTGAAAATCGGATTGGCTAGTCCAGACAGAATCCGACAATGGGGGGAACGCACACTGCCTAATGGTCAGGTTACCGGCGAAGTTTTAAAGCCTGAAACAATTAACTACCGGACTTTAAAACCCGAAATGGATGGGTTGTTTTGTGAGCGAATTTTCGGGCCGGCAAAAGATTGGGAATGCCATTGTGGGAAGTACAAACGTGTTCGCCATCGTGGTATTGTTTGCGAACGATGCGGAGTGGAGGTGACAGAATCGCGAGTGCGCCGGCATCGCATGGGATACATTAAACTTGCTGCGCCGGTGGCTCATGTGTGGTATCTCAAAGGCATTCCCAGCTACATGGCAATCCTCCTGGATATGCCGCTGCGGGATGTGGAGCAGATAGTCTATTTCAACGCTTATGTCGTGCTGGCCCCGGGCAACCACGACAGCCTGCAGTACAAACAGCTGCTGACCGAAGATCAGTGGATGGAAATTGAGGATCAGATTTACAGCGAAGATTCTCAACTGCAAAACATCGAGGTGGGAATTGGCGCGGAAGCGCTGCAGCGCCTGCTGCAAGACATCGACCTCGAAGGAGAAGCGGAATCTCTGCGGGAGGACATTGGCAATGCCAAAGGGCAGAAGCGGGCCAAGCTAATTAAGCGCCTGCGGGTGATTGACAACTTCGTCGCCACCGGCTCCAAGCCGGATTGGATGGTGCTGTCGGTGATTCCGGTGATTCCGCCGGACTTGCGCCCAATGGTGCAGCTTGATGGCGGTCGCTTCGCCACCTCTGACCTCAACGACCTCTACCGGCGGGTGATTAACCGCAACAATCGCTTAGCGCGGTTGCAGGAAATCTTGGCCCCCGAGATTATCATCCGCAACGAAAAGCGGATGCTGCAAGAAGCGGTGGACGCTCTGATTGATAACGGTCGCCGGGGACGGACAGTGGTGGGGGCGAACAACCGGCCACTCAAGTCGCTGTCCGATATTATTGAGGGCAAGCAAGGCCGGTTCCGCCAAAATCTCTTGGGCAAACGGGTGGATTACTCCGGGCGTTCCGTGATTGTGGTGGGGCCGAACTTGAAAATCCACCAGTGCGGCTTGCCACGGGAAATGGCGATTGAGCTGTTCCAACCGTTTGTGATTCACCGGCTGATTCGTCAGGGGTTGGTAAATAACATTAAGGCAGCTAAAAAGCTGATTCAGCGAAACGATCCGAGTGTGTGGGACGTATTAGAAGAAGTGATTGAAGGGCACCCGGTTATGCTAAACCGGGCCCCGACACTTCACCGATTAGGGATTCAAGCTTTTGAACCCATTTTGGTAGACGGTCGCGCCATTCAATTGCATCCGTTAGTATGTCCAGCTTTTAACGCTGATTTCGATGGTGACCAGATGGCGGTACACGTTCCTTTGTCGTTAGAATCGCAAGCAGAAGCGCGTTTGTTGATGCTAGCTTCTAACAATATTATGTCGCCGGCAACGGGGCGTCCGATTGTAACTCCCTCTCAAGATATGGTGCTTGGTTGTTACTATTTGACCGCTGAAAGTCCGCAAAAACAAAAAGGTGCCGGTCTTTATTTTGCCAACCTCAATCATGCGATTCTCGCATACGAGCAGAAGCAAATAGACCTGCACGCCTTCATCTGGGTGCGATTTGACGGCATGGTGGAAACGGACGCTCCCGATAATGAACCGCAACAAGTGGAACAGTATGCGGACGGCACCGTGAGGAAACTCTATAAGTTCCGCCAGGTTCGGGAAGATGCTGCAGGAAATCGGATTTCCCAGTACATCCGGACTACAGCCGGTCGGATTATCTTCAATAAAACGATTGAAGAGGCGCTGAAATAAAAAATGGGGTGCTACTAGCACCCCACTAAAAGGGGGCCGGGATTCGCCGGCCCTACCTTCTCTCAAAAATGAGCGGGCGAAGGCCCGCCCTGACCTCACTCAAAGGAGTTTTTAGAACAGTGGAAGCTGGCGATAATCGATATGAGACTTTCCGAGGATGCGGACTATCTTCGCCCATCGTTCTTCCTTATAAAACGCTTTCCGGCGATACCACTCTAAGGGGTCAGAATCATTCTTAGAAGAGTTGCAACTTCCGCAGGCGGGGACTATATTCCCCAGACAGTGCGGGCCACCATACGCAACGGGCAAGAAATGGTCTTGTGTCAATTTTTCTGGCCGGCAGCCACAATAGGCGCAAACATTGCCGAAATCTCGGCATCGCTGCTCGAACTCCGCATCGGTAAACGGAACAAAGTGGATTTTCTCCAATTGCGCCCGATGCCATGCCGCGTAATTGCTGGCAGCATGACGGTGCACTTCTTTGCCTCGCTCAGTAGCGCGGTACTCGCGGTCTTGTTGCAGTAGCCTCTCTCGATTATTGCGATAATAAATCGGGTCATTTTTCTGATTGCGTTCTTGGCAGCATTCCACACACATGTCACTTTTGGTGTAGCGCCGGCTCTTCCCCTGACCGGCATCGTGTCCCTTAACGCACAGCGTGCCGAGGTAAAACTTAACACCTGCAGCCTGCGCTTCCCGTCGGGCCGCACCGCCCTCGGTTCGGGAATAATAAGTCCGGGCTTGCTGGGCTTGCTGCACTTGCGATCGGCTGCGCATCACGGCACACTCGACACAAACTTGGTTCTTTTTGTAGCGCTGGCTCAGCCCCGTCCCCTGGAAGTCGTGGCTCCGCTTGCAGAGAAGCCCCAAAAAATACTTAGTGTCATCTAAAAGTGCTATCATGGTCAAGCGTCCTTAGTGAAGATAAACTTTGTAAAAGGCTTAGGAGGTGCGGAGTATATTAACAATTTTAATTTTACAGGAGTCCCGGCAGGCAATAGGGATTACAAAATAGGGTAAGCAAAGGAGCAGGAACACGGATGGCAGAGCAAAAGATGATTTTCCGCAACCGGATCATCGACAAGGGCCAGCTGAAAAAGCTGATCGCCTGGGCTTTCACAAAATACGGCACAGCCCGGACAGCCCAAATAGCAGACTACCTGAAGGATTTGGGCTTCCGGTACGCCACGAGAGCCGGTGTGTCCATCTCGGTGGACGACCTGAAAGTGCCGCCCAGCAAGCGGCAGCTGCTAGAAAAAGCAGAGGCGGAAATCCGCAACACGGA
Source organism: Oscillatoria princeps RMCB-10 (assembly GCA_019359235.1). Classification (GTDB taxonomy): domain Bacteria; phylum Cyanobacteriota; class Cyanobacteriia; order Cyanobacteriales; family Oscillatoriaceae; genus Oscillatoria; species Oscillatoria princeps. The sequence goes on along the minus strand of JAHHHT010000004.1, from coordinate 229,913 downwards.
AAGCCGCTACATCCGGGGAGAAATCACGGAAGTGGAGCGGTTCCAAAAAGTGATCGACACCTGGAACAGCACCAGCGAAGACCTCAAAGATGAAGTAGTGCGCCACTTCAAAGAAACAGACGTATTAAACTCCGTCTACATGATGGCCTTCAGCGGCGCTCGCGGGAACATCTCCCAAGTGCGGCAGCTGGTGGGGATGCGCGGACTGATGGCGGACCCGCAAGGAGAAATCATCGACCTGCCCATCAAAACCAACTTCCGGGAAGGGCTGACAGTCACGGAATACATCATCTCCTCCTACGGCGCTCGCAAAGGATTGGTGGATACGGCCTTGCGGACAGCAGACTCCGGCTACCTGACTCGCCGGCTGGTGGACGTGTCCCAGGACGTAATCGTGAGGGAAACAGACTGCGGCACCCAGCGGTGCATACCCATGCGCAGCATGACCGATGGCGACCGCGTGTTGATCCCCCTGAAAGATCGCTTGCTGGGCCGGGTTTTGGCACGGCCTGCGCGGCACCCAGTCACGGGCGAGCTAGTGGCGGATCGCAACCAAGCCATATCCTTAGAACTGGCCAATGAAATAGGCAGCGCCGGCATTTCAGAAGTCATGGTGCGCTCGCCGCTGACTTGCGAAGCCAGCCGGTCGGTCTGCCAGCACTGCTATGGCTGGAGTTTGGCCCACGCCAAGCTGGTAGATATGGGCGAAGCTGTGGGCATCATCGCCGCCCAGTCGATTGGCGAGCCGGGCACCCAGCTGACCATGCGCACGTTCCACACCGGCGGCGTGTTCACCGGCGAGGTGGCGCGACAATTGCCGGCTGAAATAGAAGGCACGGTGCACTTCGAGACAGGACTGCGGACTCGACCTTTTCGCACCCGTCACGGCGAAGACGCCTCGATCGCAGAAAGCAATGCCAACTTGCAGGTGGTGCCTCCTGGGGATGGCGGCAGCGCCCGCAAGATAGTGGCGATTACCCAAGGCTCCATCCTCTACGTTCAGGACGGCCAAAAAGTTCAAGCTGGCCAAATCTTGGCAGAAGTGCCGATTGCCGGACGCGCCACCCGCAAAAGTACGGAAAAAGCCACCAAAGACGTGGCCACCGACCAAGCGGGCGAGGTGCTGTTTGCTGATGTGCTGCCGGAAGAAAAGATAGACCGGCAGGGGAACACCACCCGCATCGCCCAGCGGGGGGGCTTGATTTGGATTCTGTCTGGGGAAGTGTACAACCTCCCCCCCGGTGCGGAGCCGACTATCAAAAATGGCGCGCGCGTAGAACCGGGCAGCGTCCTGGCAGAAACCAAGCTGGTCACCGAGCACGGAGGCGTGGTGCGGCTGCCCAAGGAGCCGGTTGCGTATGAGGAAGGGGCGAATCAAGAGTCGGAACTGGCAGGAGCTTCCCCGCTGAGCCAGGCGGCTTCTGAGTTGCCCCGAGAAGTGGAAATTATCACCGCCTCGGTGCAGCTGACCGAAGCTCGCGTCCGCGCTGAAAGCTACCAAGGTCGCGACCACTACGTGATTGAAACCAGCAACGGCCAGCAATTTTCCTTGAAAGCCACCCCGGGCACGAAGGTGCAAAACAATCAAGTGGTGGCGGAATTGATGGACGGGCGCTATCGCACCCAGACCGGCGGGATCATCAAGTATGCCGGTGTGGAAGTGGCCAAGCGGGGCAAAGCCAAGCTGGGCTACGAGGTGATTAAAGGCGGCACCCTGCTGTGGATTCCGGAAGAGTGCCACGAGGTCAACAAGGACATCTCCTTGCTGCTGGTCGAAGACGGGCAGTATGTGGAAGCAGGCATGGAAGTGGTCAAGGACATCTTCTGCCAGAACAACGGCGTGGTGGAAGTGACCCAGAAAAATGAAATCCTGCGGGAAATGGTGATCAAGCCGGGCGACCTGTATATGGTGGATGACCCGGACGAGGTGATGGCTAAAGACGGCACCCTGGCTCAGCCGGGGAGCGAAGTCATCTCTGGCTTGGTGGTGCAGGAGTTGCGCTACATCGAGTATGTGGAAACTCCCGAAGGGCCGGCTCTGCTGCTGCGTCCGGTTATCGAGTTTGCCGTTCCCGACGAGCCGCCGGTGCCCTCCCAAACCTCGCGCGGCGACACGGAAGGCGCGGCGATCGAGCTGCGAGCCGTTCAGCGCTTGCCCTATAAGGACGGAGAGCGGGTGAAGTCGGTTGAGGGCCTGGAGCTGGTGCGGACTCAGCTGGTGCTGGAAATTGGCAAGGACGCGCCGCAACTGGCAGCGGATATCGAACTGGTGGCGGACCTCAACGACCCGGAAGTGATGCGCCTGCAGCTGGTGATTTTGGAATCTTTGGTGATTCGCCGGGATACGGCAGCGGACGCCCTGCAAGGCAGCACCCACACGCGGCTGATGGTGCGCGACGGTCAGGTTATTCAGCCTGGGGCGGTGGTGGCTCGAACGGAAATTCAGTGCAAGGATGCCGGTGAGGTGCGCGGCATTCGCTCTGGAGGGGAGGCGATTCGCCGGATTCTTCTGGTGCGCGATGCCGACCGGGTGAGTGTTCGCACCGGCACCTACAAGCCGGCACTCAAAAAGGGCGACCTGCTCGTAGGCGGTAAGGATGAAGTCGCACCGGGCGTCCCTGTGCCAGAATCAGGCCAGGTGGTATCGATCACGGCTCAGAAGCCACCGGCAAGGGAAGCTCTGCCGGGAACCTCCCAGCCGCAAGCGAGCGAGGGGGCGGCTGACGGAGAAGACATCTACACCGTAACCCTGCGCATCGCTCGCCCCTACCGGGTGTCTTCCGGTGCCGTGCTGCACGTTGAGGACGGCAGTCTGGTGCAGCGGGGCGACAATTTGGTGCTGCTGGTGTTCGAGCGCACTAAGACGGGGGACATTATTCAGGGTCTGCCCCGGATTGAGGAACTTCTGGAAGCTCGCAAGCCCAAAGAAGCCTGCATTCTGGCTCGCATGGCAGGGACGGCTCAGGTGGAGTACGCTGAAGACGAAAGCGTGGAAATTAAGGTGATTTCCCACGACGGGACGATTGAAGAGTATCCGCTTGGCCCGGGCCAGAACTTGATCGTGTCCGACACTCAAGAAGTAAAGGCTGCAGAAGCGCTCACCGACGGGCCGGCTAACCCTCACGAGATTTTGGAGATTTTCTTCAATTTATACATGGAAACGATGGGGGTTTACGAGGCGTCGATCGAAAGCTTTCAGAAGGTGCAGACTTTCTTGGTCAATGAGGTGCAGTCCGTTTACCAGTCTCAGGGCATTGACATTTCTGACAAGCACATTGAGGTGATCGTCCGCCAGATGACTTCTAAGGTGCGGGTCGATGACGGCGGCGACACCACTATGCTGCCGGGCGAGCTTGTGGAGTTGCGCCAGATATCTCAGGTGAATGAGGCTATGTCTATTACTGGGGGCGCTCCCGCCCAGTACACGCCGGTGCTCCTCGGCATTACTAAGGCTAGCTTGAATACCGATAGCTTTATCTCGGCGGCTAGCTTCCAGGAAACGACTCGCGTCCTGACTGAGGCCGCTATTGAGGGCAAGTCTGACTGGCTTCGCGGTCTTAAGGAAAACGTTATAATCGGGAGACTTATCCCCGCTGGTACGGGTTATAACGCGTATGAAGACGCTAATGCGGATGGTGATGTGGGCTATGACGGTGCCGGCGTCCTGGATGAAGACGAAGAGTTGAAAGAGGTGGTTTACGACGACCGCAACCCCAGCTCTTTGAAGAGTAATGGCCTCTTCGACCGCGACAGCTCTGAAGGTGCCGGTCGGAAGAAGCGTCCCAGCAAGACTTTCGACTTGTCCCACACCGATGCCTTCTCTCCCTCCCTGGAAGAGGAGGACATCAGCGAGGATGAGATTGACGAGGAGGAGGACGAACCTGAAGACGACGATCACTACTAGGTAAACTGAGGGGCGGTTTGATAGCCGCCCCCCACAGCAATGGACAGCTCGGACATTGGGACAGGCATTCCGGCCTGTCCTGCGAGCTATATCCGCAGGTGGGAGTGCGGCGTGCCGCGCCCGCCGGCAAGGGGCCTGCCCTCAATGTCTAATGTCCCAACCCATGTGGCAAGTCCTATATTATAGGCCGGCGGGCCAATAAACTTCATAAACCCGGTTTCTTAAAGAAACCGGGTTTCTATCTTTTCGGTTTGTGTGGTATAATCTAATGAGTTTAGAAAGTGTAAGTAACACTAACTAAACTTGTATCCAACGTCAATACTAAAAGGAACACGTCGAACATGTCTAATTTTATCTTGGTTGCCCCCGGATTGCCGGGTCAGCAACAGGAATCGGGCTGTATCATTTTCCAAGGAAAATTCGATAAGGATGGTTACGGTCGATTTTGGTATAAAGGGAAAACGCGCCGCGCTCACCGGCTGGCGCTAGAAGCAAAACTGGGCCGTCCCATTCGGGAAGGCTATTACGCATGCCATACTTGCGACAATCCTTCGTGCGTCAATCCAGAGCACCTGTGGGAGGGAAAAGCGAAGGACAACACTAACGATTCCGTAGCGAAAGGGCGATTTGGTCAGAAGCGCCGCAAGTTGAGCGATGACCAAGTGCGCGAAATTTGGGAAAAGCTGAACCAGGGGCGGACACAGCAGTCACTGGCTGAAGAATATGGGGTTGCTAAAGCTGTTATCAATTATATTTTCCGGGGACGGGCCTATCCGGAAATCTCCAAAGAGTACGCGCCTAATCCGGAATTTTCTGGTTCGGGAAAGCGCCTGCGAAAGCTGACGGATGAGCAAGTCGAAGAGATACGGGAACGACTCGCTCAAGGACAGTCTCAGCGCTCTATTGCCAAGGTGTACGGCGTCAGCAATCATGCGATTAACCGCATTGCTAAGGGCCGAACTTATAAAGAGTAGGCGGTAAATTGCGAGAAAAGTCAGTTTCTTTGTTAGGTTAGGACGTAGGACAGGCGAGACGCCTGTCCCTATCCCTACTAGCAAGTGAGATGCCTTGTCCTAAATTAACTGTCTATTGCTATACCTTGTAGGACAGGCATCTTGCCTGTCCCAGGAGTATTCGGCAACAGCAAGGGGCTAGGATATGAGGGGGAGAGGCGAGAATTGATTGGGGTAGTATTAGAGTAGAAATCTAAAATCTAAAATCTAAAATCTAAAATCGATATGAGACGATACCTGCAAGTCCTGGGGCTGTTTTGGAGTGCGGCAATCGCTGCGGAGCTGGAGTACCGAATCAATTTCGCGATCTCTACCTTCAGCAGCTTCGGGAGCCTCTGTGGGAGCGTGTTCGGTCTGTTCCTATTTTACCGCACCGGCTACACCTTTGCGGGGTGGAAGTGGGAAGAAGCTCTTGTGGTGCTGGGCGTCTTCACGGTGCTTCAAGGGTTTTCCACCACTTTCCTCGCCCCCAACTTGAGCCGCATCGTGGAGCAGGTGCAGGAGGGCACCCTGGACTTCGTGCTGTTAAAGCCGGTGAGCAGCCAGTTCTGGCTTTCCACCCGCACGGTTACCCCTTGGGGGCTGCCAGATTTGGTCTTTGGAACCATACTGTTGGGATATGCCGGCACCAAACTGGGTCTGGGAATAGCCAATTACCTCCAAGGTGCCGTCCCGCTTCTATTTGGCATGGCAATCCTTTACAGCCTGTGGTTTATGCTAGGAGCGACTAGCATTTGGTTCGTGAAAATCTACAATGTGACTGAGGTGCTGCGAGGGTTGCTGGAAGCCGGTCGCTACCCGATGGTGGCTTATCCGGAGGCTTACCGGTTTTTCTTCACTTTCGTGGTGCCGGTGGCGTTCCTGACTACGGTGCCGGCTGAGGCGCTTCTCGGTCGCGGAACGTCTGGCTGGATAGCCGGTGCTGGGGTGCTGGCGGTGGCGCTGCTGTTCGCTTCCACCGGCTTCTGGCGGTTTGCGCTGCGCTTCTACACGAGCGCTTCTAGCTAGGGGAGTGAAAAGTGATTCGCCGGGATTAGGGGATTTGGGGATTGTGGGATGGCGCAGGATGGTTTATATTGGCAGACAGCAGGGGATGACAATACATCTGAAACTGGATTTCGTCGCTCTCAGGGTTTGGCTTGCAGCTGCGCAATCCCGGAATCGCTGGCGAGACGAAAGCACAGCGGACATCAAATTATGACTGGCAAACAGGCTCTTGACATAATCTGAGCAAGACTCGCCCTGGTGCAGCATTCTGTGGGCGCAGGAAAAGCCTTTTCTGGGAGAAATATAGGTCTGGTAGGCATCGATCCAGCCAAGGGCTATTTGTCGAGCAACAGAATCAAAGGTGCTAACTTGCATAAAGTTTCAGGTTACGATACAATGGCAATTACTTTATTATACCACAAACAGACCTCTCGGCATCTCTGCCAAAAGGTTGAGTTTTTAGAGGTAGAGTCAGGATAGAAAGACAAAAGCAACAGAGGGTGCATCCGACTAAAGCGAGTAGGGTGGAGCCGCCGGAAAGCCCCTGCAGGCTCTAGATGCGTTCCCCACCGGCAGGCGTCTCGGCTGTGGCTGCGCCGGTAAGCTCGTGGGGCTAATTGTATAACGCGCCCTTGCGCGTTATACTGCGAGCAGGGATTCAAAAATGGGACAATAAAAAGAGTTAGGAGGCAATCTAAACAATGGAAACGAAACAGCTGGGAAACACCGGCATCACGGTCAGCGCAATCGGTCTGGGTGCGATGCCACTGTCCGTGAATGACAGACCCCCAGAATCGCAAGCCATTGAGGTTAGCCACAAAGCTCTCGACTTCGGTGTCACCCTAATTGACACAGCAGACGCCTACTGCCAAGACGAATCCGAGAAGCACCACAACGAGCGACTCATCGCCAAGGCACTCGCGCAGTACAGTGGCGATGCCAGCAATGCAATTGTCGCTACCAAGGGCGGTTTCATCCTTCCCGGTGGTCGCTGGACGCGCAACGGCAACCCCGACCGCCTGCGCAAGACAATCCGGGAAAGTTTTGCGGCGCTGGGGGGGGAGAAACCTATCGATATTTGGCAGTACCACGCGCCGGATACTGAATACACGATTGAGGAATCGCTCGCACCGGCAAAGGAAGCCGTGGATGAGGGGCTGATTTGCTTTGTCGGTGTATCTAATTTCTCGGTCGAGCAAATCAGACGCGCCCGCAATGAGGTTGAAATTGTTTCGGTACAGAACCAGTACAACCCCTGGCACCGGCAGCCGGAATTTGACGGCGTTCTGGAATACTGCGAAGGGGAAGGGCTGACGTTTTTGCCTTGGAGTCCGCTGGGCGGGAGGCGTCGCGTTTCCATGCTGCAAGAGATTCCGGAGATAGTGCGGCTGGCTGAAGAAAAAGGCGTCTCAATCTACTGCCTCGTGCTGGCGTGGCTGCGAGCTAAATCCCCCTGCGTCTTGCCTATCCCCGGTGCCAGCAAGGTTTCCAGCATTGTGGACTCCTTGCGTGCCGCTGATGTGCGGCTGACTGCGGAAGAAGTGGGGCGAATTGACCGGGCAACCTCCGGTTAATTAGGAGTTTTTAATTGTAAATTTTGAATGAGACTTTGTAAGAGTCTAATTCAAAATCCCTAATTCTGACTGAAGTTTTAGCCCAGTTTATCAAAGACCTTAAACATGGGGAGATACATGGACATCAAAATGGAACCGACCAGACCAGCGATGCCAACCATCATCACCGGCTCCAAAATACTGGTTAGCCCTTTAACGGCTTGCTCCACTTCATCTTCGTAGAATTCCCCCACTTTCAGCAGCATTTTGTCGAGTTCGCCGGTTTCTTCACCAATAGCCATCATGCTAAGTGCCATCTCGGGAAAGACATTCTCTCTGGTAAAGGCAGCGGTTAAACTGCCGCCCTGCTCAACGTCTGCCTTGGCATGTAAGATGGCATTGGTGAGTACCTGATTTCCCGCCGTATCGGCGACAATTTCAAAACAAGTCAGGAGCGGCACCCCAGCGCCGGTCAGCATGCCAAAAGTGCTGCAAAAGCGAGCGACCGCTGCTTTTCTTAGCAAGTCTCCAATTAAAGGGAGATTCAGCATAAGGCCATCAATTTGCACGCGACCGACGGTGGTTTTGTAGTAAGCATCGAAAGCTATCTTGCCCACAAAAATCGCAGCGATGAGTGAGCCGAATTTCCAAGGAGAGCGGAAAAACGCACTGCAGGCTAGCATGAATAGGGTGAAGGGAGGTAATGTAGTCTTCAAATCCGCGAAAATATTGGCAAAGGTGGGCAGGAGAAACGTCGTCATTCCGAAGAAAACTAGGAGGGCTATAGTCCCGACGGCTTTAGGGTAAGCCGACGCTGCCTTGATCTGGTTCTGCAGCCGAGTGGACTTCTCAAGCATGATGGCTAATCGGTTCAGCACCATGTCGAGAACGCCGCCGATTTCTCCCGACTGGATCATGGCGCAGTAGAGCCGGTCGAAGCAGTCCGGATGTTTTCGCATCGCCTCCGCGACTGCTCCCCCGCCTTCTATATCGATCTTAATTTCCCTGAGAGCTTTTTTGAGCTTGGGATTGCGGCATTGATTGTGTAAAACGCTGAAGGCTCTCACTAAGGGAAGACCGGCGCTGAACATTACCGCCAGCTGGCGCGAAAAAACGGCTTTATCCTTGACCGTCACCTTGGCAAACGCAATTTCGAGTTGATTGAGGCCAAAGCTAAACCCTCGGCTTGCCCTGTGTTTACGAAATGGCTCGGATCTGGCAACAGCAGTCACAGTCTACCTCCAATAAAGTTAAAAGTAAAAAGACATGTCAGCAGAGCTTTTCAGCTTGCTGCTGGGTGAAAAGCTCCCGCCCGCTTTTAGTTTTAGATTTAAAACTTGCAATTAAGCAAGCGAGCAAAAAACCTGAAACGATGGTTATATCCTGTCTGCAGCAGCTCTGACAGCTGCTGCAGGACAGCTGCAACAGTAAACAGCATTTTTACCTAAATATACAGGCATAATAAATACGGCTCTATAAAGTAATGAAAAATCAATTCACCCTGGTTGCCAGTTTGGCATTTTGTTGCAAAAATTTACAGGCTCCTGGAAGCGGGGCTTCATTTATTAGCTGTCAGCAAGCCGGTCGGAGGCTGGTAGGGACCGGGGCGATAGGGCTGAAAGTCTTTTGTCAGAAGTCTTTCTACTAGGCTGTGGGAATTTGCATCGGGCTAGGGCTTGCAGGCTCCACCCGCAGGTCTTGGTCGATCGCCAAACCAACGCCAACTATGGCGACGGCATCGACCTCTCCTGTAACCGGCTTGAAAGGAGCAGCTTCAACCGCTACCCGCAATCGCGCCACTTCATTCAGTTGGCGGGCTATTCCCAGTTCTGCTGCTTTGTTGAGCGCTGGCTCGTGCGCAACAGCTTATTTTTGCGTCACGCAGTCATCTCCTCTCATCTTTGCTTGGGATTAGTATAGGTGATTCAGAGCGAGAAGCGTATCTGTCTCCAGAGGGAAGAACGCCTGCAAGCTTATCTATCTGTAGGCTCATTTAAAATTAAAATTTTTAATTTTAAATTAAAAGCTATAGCGGCTTTCATATTAGTGAGGTGCTGAGAAACCCGGTTTCTTAAAGAAACCGGGTTTCTGGGGCGTACTTCATGCAACTGAGAACTGCTATAAAATAGGATATCCTCAATGAAAAACCTCTCCCCGAAACACCCCCAACCGGTACGCAGAGGGGGTAATTATCCGCCTGCAGGCTGTACGCGGGGAGTAGGAAGTAGGGGGTGGGAGGCTTTTAAGTTTATTTATGCAAACCTACTGATAAAACAAGAGTTTTTGTAGAAATTTAGGCTTTTGAATGATATGCCGCAATACTTCGGAAAACTTCCAACCACCGACCAGCCCTGGTCAACCATTGGGGCGGTGCTGGACGTGCGGCGCGAGGAGCGCTATGTGCGCGTCAATTGTGGTGGCCCGCGCCTGTCTGTCAGCGTGCTGGCACCGAATCTGGTAAGGGTGCGGATGACGCCAACCGGCTCGTTTGCGCCGCGCCGCTCTTGGGCGGTGACGCGGGATGATCAAGAGTGGCCGGTGGTGCCTTTCGAGTTTCGGGAAACAGCTGACGCCGCAGAAATCGAAACTGAGCGGATGGGGGTGCGGATAGAGCTTGACAAATGCCGGATTGTGTGCTATACAAAAGAGGGTAAACTCTTTGCTGAAGATAGTGATTTTGGCATGGGTTGGCGTCTGGGTGCGACTGCCGGCTGGAAGCGCATCGAAGCGGAGGAGCACTTCTACGGTTTCGGGGAGCGCACCGGCTTGCTTGACAAGCTGAGCGAGGTAAAAACCAACTGGACGTTTGATTCCCTGGATTACGACTCGCTCACCGATGAAATGTACCAGGCGATTCCATTTTTTATCGCCCTGCGTCCTGGCGTTGGCTACGGGATTTTCTTCAACACGACATTTTGGAGCCAGTTCGATATTGGTGCCGAAAAGCCGGGAGTTTGGCGGATGGAAACGCGGGGCGGCGAGCTGGATTACTATATTATATACGGGCCGGAACCGGCAGATATTGTGCGCACCTACACCCAGCTAACGGGGCGGATGCCGCTCCCGCCTAAGTGGGCGCTGGGATATCACCAGTGCCGGTGGAGTTATGAATCGGAAGCGGTGGTGCGGGAGCTCGCCAGGGAATTTCGCTCCCGCCGCATCCCCTGCGATGTGATTCATCTCGATATCGACTATATGCGCGGCTACCGCGTGTTTACTTGGAGTCCCAAACGCTTCCCAAATCCGAAACAGTTGGTGAGGGATTTGGCGCGGGATGGTTTCAAGACGGTGACGATTGTTGACCCGGGGGTGAAGTACGAGCCAGAGGCAGATTATCAGGTATTCGATGAGGGAATAAAAAACGACTATTTTGTGCGACACGCTGACGGGCGGATTTTCTACGGGTATGTTTGGCCGGATAAAGCGGTTTTTCCCGATTTTTTGCGCTCTGCTGTGCGGAGGTGGTGGGGGGATTTGCAGAAAAGCCTCACCGATATGGGGGTGGCGGGCATTTGGAACGACATGAACGAGCCGGCGCTCGACGACCGGCCATTCGGAGATCCGGGAAATAAGATATGGTTCCCTCTGGATGCGCCGCAGGGGGAAGAGGGCGAACGCGCGACTCATGCAGAAACGCACAATTTGTATGGGCTGATGATGGCGAAGGCGTGCGCCGAAGGGCTGCACCGGCACCGTCCGGCGGAGCGGTCGTTTGTGCTGACGCGATCGGGGTATGCCGGCGTGCAGCGGTGGTCGTCGGTGTGGATGGGCGACAATCAGTCGCTGTGGGATTATCTGGAGATGTCGCTACCGATGCTGTGCAATATGGGGCTGTCGGGGGTGGCGTTTGTGGGTTGCGATATTGGCGGATTTTCCGGCAACGCAACGGCTGAACTATTTGCGCGGTGGGTGCAGGTGGGGATGCTTTACCCGCTGATGCGGGGGCATTCTGCAGTAAGTACGGCGCGGCACGAACCGTGGGTGTTTGGGGAGCGCGTGGAGAAAATCTGCCGCGAGTATATTGAGTTGCGCTACCAGTTATTGCCGTACATTTACACGCTGTTTTGGGAAGCGGCGACCGCCGGCACTCCGATTTTGCGACCGCTGCTTTATGATTTTCCTAATGATAGCAAAACTTACGCGCTTTACGACCAGGTATTGCTCGGTCCCTGGCTGATGGCTGCGCCGGTTTATCGCCCGGGAGTTGAGTGCCGCGCTGTTTATCTGCCGGCAGGGGTTTGGTATGATTGGTGGAGTGGGGAGCGCTATGAAGGAGCCACTCATATTTTAGCGCACGCGCCGCTGGAGCGAATGCCGCTTTATGTGCGTGCCGGTGCGGTGATTCCGATGATGCCGGTGATGCAATACGCTGATGAGCGTCCGCTGGATGAGTTGAGGCTGCGAATATGGCCGGGACATGGTGAGTGGGCGCTTTATGAAGATGACGGCAAGACGTTTGAATATCAAACCGGCGCTTGGGCGATAACAACTTATATTGTGCAGTTGCATGGGGAAGAAATTCTCGTAGCTATTGGGGCGCGGGAGGGCAATTGGACGCCGCCGGCGCGTGATATAATTGTGGAAGTGGTTGGCGTGGGAGAGCAGCGCTTTGCTGATGACGGTGCGGGGCGACGGCTGGTGTTTTGATTTATATTTTGGATTTTGGATTTTAGATTTTGGATTGAAAAACTCCCCTCGTTCCGGGGCGGTCTCCGTGGGTGCCCCGCCCCTACTGCCTGGGAACGCTGCTCGCTTAGGCTCTGCCTCCTTTCGACCACATGCAGATTAAAAGCGTAATAGCTTACCTCGCAGGACAGGCCGAAAAGCCTGTCCCAATGTCCCTGCCCCTGTCCTGTGCCTCAAGCCATCCGCAAAACAGGTTTGATGGCTGTACCCTGCAGGGAATCGGCAGTAGCTTGGTTGATATCCTCCAGATTGTAGAAGGAAATCAGCCGGTCAAATGGAAAGCGACCTTGCAAGTACAGCTGGATTAGCTTGGGGATGAAAAGATCGGAAATACTGTCCCCAACGAGAATCCCCCGAATTGTGCGGCCAAACAGAATATTGTTCATATCAAAGCTCACCTCAGTACCCAGCGGTGAGAGCCCGAGCAGACCGCATACGCCAAGCAGCGCGAGGGAGTCAACAGCTTGCCGAGACACCTGAGGCAGCCCGGTAGCTTCCAGAGAGTAGTTAACACCAGTGCCAGTAATTTCCAGGATGGCTTCAACGGGATTTGTCTCCTTTGGATTGATGGTGTGGGTGGCACCCAATTCTTTTGCGAGCTTCAAGCGGGCGGAATTGATGTCAACTGCAATGATGGCGGTACAGCCAACCAAAACTGCTGCCATAATAGCGCTTAACCCAACCGAGCCGGTGCCAAAAATGGCAATCGACGAACCGGCTTTGGGGTGCAGGGTGTTGATGACTGCGCCGGCACCGGTTTGAATCCCGCAACCCAGGGGGCCGAGTATTTCTAGGGGCACGTCTTCGGACACCTTGACGACATTTCCCTCTGTTGCTAAAGCGTGCGTTGCGAGTGAAGACTGCCCGAAAAAGTTGCCATGAATGACTTCGCCATTTTTGCGCAGGGTGGGAGAGCCATCCAGCCTTGCGCCGCCAAAGTTATAGCTAACATTTTGCTGGCAGTAAGCCGGTGCACTACTTTTGCAATTGACGCAATTGCCGCACGACAGGTAGCTCAAGACGACGCGATCGCCCGGCTTCACTTTGGTGACGCGATCCCCAACCCGCTCGACGACACCGGCTCCTTCGTGCCCCAGTACCGCTGGGAGCGGCAGCGGCAAATATTGGTCGCGCACGCTCAAGTCGGTGTGGCACAAGCCGGTGGCGACAATGCGCACGAGCACTTCGTCGGCTCGGGGAGTGTCAAGCTCTAATTCCTCAATGGTAAAAGGTTGGGATTTTTCGCGGGCTACTGCTGCTTTAATTTTCACGGCTGACTGTTTGTTAGGGTTATGACACTTTCCAGATTTATCATATTCTGGCTCAAAAGTATAACTGAGCGCAGGGAAAGTTAAGTTTCTGGGTGCGGGTGGCCGGTCGGTTTCGCGCCCCCTGCCGGCACCCACGAAGGGTACTGAGAAACCCGGTTTCTTAAAGAAACCGGGTTTCTTAGGCGTACTTCAACCAACTGAAAACCGCTATCAACCGAAGACACCCGCAGAGTGGGGGCGGGTTTATCAATATCCTGAGTTGTGTGGCTTCTATTTCGGGTTAGCCCCGCCCCTACATTTACTTTTGAGCTGAGGCAACTAGCGCCGCCATCGGCAGAACCAGTTTGTCATTTTTCATATAGCTTGACGCGGCTTGATTGACGGCGGCGCGTATATTTTCCAGCGACTGACTGTTCTGAACTCTCAGCAACCCGCCGGTCCTTGCCGTACCTTTATAAAAAGCGTCGAACAGTTCGTCTCCGCTGGAAAGTTCCCAAGTCAGGGGGATTTTATGGACTGAGGGATTTGCAAAACCGGAACTTCGCAAAGCCTCTACGCAGCGTTCTGGGTCGCTAAATTTAAAGAAGGGTGGCCCTTCTGGGAGAGAGACACCGGCATCGCCCTGGGTTTCGATGGCGTGAATCATAATTTTGAGTCCGATTGAATGTTCTGGCTTTTCCCAGATAGTAAAGGCAAACTTCGCCCCGCTGCGAATGACGCGAAAGGCTTCGGAGATTGCTTTTTCTGGCTGGGAGAGGTGCAAAATCCCAAAATTCATGACAGCGGCGTCAAATTGCGAGTCTTCAAAGGGCAAGGATTCGGCATCGCCTTGCTGGAATTCGACTTGGGGATGGATTTGTCGGGCTTTGGCGAGCATGGATTCGGAAAAATCCACCCCGATTGGATGGCATCCCCGCTTGAGCGCCTCGGCGGCGACATAGCCGGGACCTGTTGCGATATCGAGCAATTTTGTGCCGGTGCCGGTGCTGACAGCATCGAGCAGGGGGTCAATCGTCTGGCTTGTGAGAGAGCCAAAAGAGGAGTGATATTGGTCAGCGGATTGCTGCCATCCGCAATATTCAAATTCTCGAAAGGCATTGGGAGGAGTGGCGGCTTCTGTCATGTTGAAGTTCCTTTGCTTTTAGGAAGTATTCAGGAGTCTTATCTAGGCTACCCTAAAACTGGCATCAGGAACTAGGGGTGCGGGGGGAGTGCCGGTGTTAGCCAAAAATGACGAAACGGTGTATAATAGAGGGGGCAGAGTTTCTGGAGGAGTGATTATTCCCACAGCAGCGCAGTTATGGCAGTGCTTCGTTCTTTGTTGTTGGGGGACAAAGATGTACCTGCCTGTTAACCTAGTCCGCATAGATGATCGCACCGGGAATGTGTTCATTCTGATAGGCGAAGAAATGGAAATTGAAATTGACCCAAATGGTGAGTGGATTGAGTAATATGAAACCCAATTTTCAGGAAATGACTCGCAAAGAGTTACGAGCCTATGTTTTGGCTCATCGAGACGATGATGAGGCTTTCTATGCTTATGTGGACAAGATAAAGGCAGAAGGTGACAGGGTAAAACATCACCCCGTGAAGTCAATGGAGGACATGGAAAATTATCCGGAGTTTCTTGAGAAACTGCGCAAAGATACGGGCCGGCAAGCGTAAGCTCGCTCGTTGGAGGGCGTTCGCTCCTCTTCGCCAGACAAAAGGAACCGCGCCCTAGAAGAGGAGCGAGCGAACCCTTGTTCTAAGCACTACCGGCGTTCGGGGTGCCGGCACTCACTTCTAGGACGGAATACTCAACGGAGCGAGGGTTTTCTACCCGCTTGGAAGCGTCTAAAATTTCCAATCCTACAAGATTGCCGTCTCTGTCGTAATCCAGAATCACGCCCGGTTTGTCTTCGTCACTTTCTTTAATGGGTGCGGGGCTGAAAAGGATACGCAAAACGTCTACTTCAGGGTCATAGATGACTTTCACAGGTGTCTTTTGCTGTAGATTGTTGTAACAGAACGATATCGTGTTAGTTGGGATTGTAACCGTCGTTAACCTTTGGCAGCCAGATATTGTGGGCGGTGAAGCCATCTTCATCGCTCCGGCTCATATCCCGCACCCCTGCCCCCTCAAAATCATTTCCAATAAGATGAGGAGTGTGCTGTAAAGGCATCACTTATTTACAGGTTGAAAAGCAATCAAAGTCAAATCATCCGTTTCGCCACCAATTTCGCCCAACTCAGCCAGTTTTTTAGTAATCTCTTCCACCCCTTTCTGAAGATTATCTGTCCAGTCGCGAATTGTCTTGAGGATGTTAATCTTCTGAAACCCCTCGTTTCCTGATATCACCCCATCAGAACACAAAATCAGCAGACCGTCAGGCGGAATAGTATCGCTCCCGCTTATCCCCTTCCAGTCCTTGGGCGCTGCGCCGATGTGATTCGACAAGCTGGTACGCCCTTCCTTACTCTGGATTTTTTGGTCGTCCAGGGGAAATGCTGGGGAGAGTTCGCCATAAGGCGATAGCGTATACAGCCGGCTGTCGCCGCAATGCGCCCAGAAGAAGTTGCTCTCGCGCACGACAGCAAAAGTCAGCGTCGAAGTCGCTTCTTTATACTCCTCCTTAGGCTCGTCGCGACGTTCAGTGCGAAAGGTTTCGTGAATCTCGTTTAGCCATTGCTGCATAATTTTATCTTCTGATTCCGCAGTGTCAGGGGAGAGCAACTTTTCCTCGTAGTTTGGCAGAGTGCGCCAAATCAGCTCAGCGCATTTATTGCTAGCCCACCAGCCATGCGGGGAACCTGTCTCACCGTCAGCTATTGCCAGCAGCCACATTTTATCACCGGCTATAGGGGCAATGAAAAAAGCATCCTCGTTGACGGATTTGCCGGCACTTGTGCCTTTTCGCGTAGAGACACCAATTTTAGCTGTGCGCGAGGCTTGCTGGACTGTCTGCAACTTAGGTCTGTTATTCATGACAATGCTATCTCAAATTACAACTGCGCAGGTGGATATAAATAAACTTGAGCAACTCCGCTCGCACCCCACTCCCGCATGCGGGGAGGGGGGAGAAGACCTGGGTTTTTAGATAACAGAAGTTTCGCCGGCAGTTTGCGTCACCGGTTTGGGCGCAAGACGTTCCTGAAGGTCAGTTGCCGGTGCGAATGCGCTCTTGGCTTCAAGCGCTCGCCGGCACAGTTCCTCACACTGATTGCGAACCTCATCCGGCAGAACCCCGCTGTCGAATTTGCCGGCATAATAGCGCAACTCCGCTTCCAACACCAGCAATTCAGGTTGCTCCCGGAATTGCGGCTGTTGATTGAGATGCCGGAGAATTGCCAGCGCCAGATCGAGCGCTGTTTTGCCCCATTCCTCGCCATCGTCGCTAGGACGGGTGAAGATATCAAAAAAAGCCATACAGCTCGCCCAGTGGGTTGGTGCGGCGAGCAGCGCTCGGACAATTCCGTCCGCAGCCTCAATCCAATTGTCCCCATGATTCTCCCCCGCGCACATCTGGAATTTCTGCCGAGCTTTCTGCAGCGCCAGTGGCCATTCCCAAGCCTTCAGCCGGCATTTCTGAGCCGCCGAATTGACAGTAATGCCAATACCCACTGCAGCGGAGGCGCTTTCCAATTTAGCCACCGCCAGCGCCAAACCGCACAGCTCCAGACTCAGCAACTCGCTAGCAACAGTCGCAATAGTAGCTGCTGTAACACCGGCATCCTTACTATTCAAAAACAGCAGCGCTGTCTGAAAATAATCACTTTTACCCTTAGGTTCTTGCGTGCTCCTAGCGCGATACCACCGCACCGCCAGGTTGTCCGGCTCCTGTTTGGACAGGAAATCGAAGAACGCAAAAGCGCACCAGGGCTTGTTAGCCATTTTCAGCTGGCTGTAGAGGTTCTCAAGCTTCTTGAGCGCCGGCTCCCGAACCGTCTCCTCAATTATTTTGCGAGGAACCGCCTTCATTATACCGCCTTCTTGCAGGTAATTGTCGTTCTCGCCCCACAACTCTTCTAAATTCGCCAGAAACTCCGCCTGCTGTTTGAGCAGCGTGGCTTCTGCATGGTTTGGCTTGAGGTTCAGCGCCCGATCCGCGTGCGACAGCGCTTTCTGAAGGCACTCTAATGCCGGTGAGTGCAACCTCGCCAACTCCAAGGACAGGCGTGCGAGGATAATTTCTATCCTGAAGTGCGGGCTGTCGCCCATCTCCTCCTGCAGCCGCGAGAAAAATCCGTAAATTTTTTCTAGGGAAAGGAAAGACGGGTAGTTGCTGGAAAACTCTTCCAGAGATTGGAACACCCGGATAGCGACAGCTTCCACATGCCAGTTTCCCGACAGCCAATTTTGGGAATTGTCTTCCAGAGAACTCAGCACCCCGGACAGAGATTCGCTCCCGCCGCGAGCCACTTCCAAATAAGACGAGACAAACATTGCCTTAAGCCAGGTTGCCGAAGGCAGGTTTTCCGCTTCCAGCAGATTGACAGCGTTAACCAGAACCTCGTGATTAGCCTCGTTTGTGACTTGCTTTTGGATTTTCTGCACCTCAGGGATGGAATTAGATTCTTTCGGCTGAATCTGGCGCAGCCGGTCGAGCAGCCAATCGGGAGTCGCTTCAGCCGTTTCCGCAGCTGTCTCAGTGACGGGTAGCTGTTCGGGGGGTGGCGCAGCCGGCTGTCCAGTCGCCTCCGCGAAGGCTGACTTTAACCTTTCCAGTTCGGTTGCGAGCAAGTCCAAATCCGCATCGGGCAGGAGACGATTTTCCCAATCTAAGAGATTCTTTATAAGTTTGCGCTTCAGAGCCGGTTTAAGTAGCTCACTTGCCAGAACCTCAGTTTGAAATTCCTCCCGATTCTGGCGCATCTGCTGGCACCTCTGTTGCGATCTCCGCGCTTGCTCTTGCTCCCTAATCTTGGGAAGCATATCCCGGAAGCCATCCCGCCATCCGCCCAACCGCGCGATGAGTTCTCGCACCGGCGGGGAAGCCGGCGATTCCTCTTGACACTGGGCAACTATCTCAGCGAGTTCCTCGTACACTGCTGAGTTTCCCAGGAGTTCCTGCATTTCCGCCAAAAATCCCTCACCCTCTTTCCCTATCTGCTCGATCGCCCTCACCGTGCCGAAGATTTCAGCCACCGAAAGCTCGCCCTTACCACTTTCCCAGATTTCTGTCAAGCGGTCAATCAGAGTATTGAGGGACTGGAAAAGCGGCGAGTCTTCTAAGCGATTCATCGGGACAACCTTGGCCATTGAGCAATACAGAGTGGGATAATAGAATTATACATCTTCAGCGTAACACAAAATCAGAGTGCCAATTGCCGGCCCACCCCTACCTCCCACACCGGCCTGTGGGTGGGGCCAGAAACCGAGTAACTCCTGCGAAACCCGGTTTCTACGCTTTCACAGAGAGATGCCCCTCCCCTTCTTCCTTGGCGTCCTTGGCGTCTTGGCGGTTAATTGGTTCAGGGGGGGGGAACCCCTCAACTTTCCGATAGCGCGGCGAGCATTTTATCGATGTCGCCGTACCTGTCGCTGCTGCGGTATTGAGTTGCGCGGTTAATGATGCCGGCGAGATGGGGATCTACTCCCTGCAAATCAATTTTACCATCCCGCAAGCGCCGCCGGTATTCAGCATCGCCCAGCACGCAGTACGCAGCTAAACGTCCGAGGGAGAAAATGTCATTTTGGGGCTTTTCTCGGTCTGGTTGCCGGTGAGATTGCATCTCCGGTGCCGAGAAAGAAGCCTCAAAATCATTGCCAAATACTTGTGTGGACAAGCACCTGTCATCAATCAGCGGACTCGTCAGTCCTGCGATTAAATGTTCTTCTCCTCCGTGAGATTCGAGATTGGGAGCAACTAAGACGTGTTCCGGTCTGATATCGTGGTGAATGATGTTTTGCCGGTGCAACTCCTTGACAGTATTAGCGAGATGTCTCAGGAAAGACTTGACAGTTGCCACCGACAGTGATTTACGACGTTTGAGCAATTCAGCCAGCGTCTCGCCTTCAAAGCGTTTAAACGCTATCACCACCATATCTGGCAGTTCCTCGAAAGTGAGGACATGCATCACATGCCGACTTGGAAATTCGTAAAGGGCTTTCATGCGACGCTGCACGCGGTCGAGAAACCTGTCAGAATTGTCATTCCACGGCCATTTCTGGTAAATCCTCACCTCCACCGGCACTCCCGGCGGATCTTTTACTCCCTCGTAAGCAGTCATGGAAACAGGGCATCCGGGTTCGCTGCGGTTAAGCTGTTTGTCAAGACGGATGCCGCACAGCGAAATCCCACCTTTCAGCTGTTGGGGAAGTGCCTGGAGTTTCTCAAAAATCAGGAGTCGCTCATTCATTGTGTAGGTGCGCTCTTGGTGAGCTTTTCCGTCCGCAACAATGGCACCCACAAGTTCGCTTAACTTCAGCACGCGCAGGTTGAAGACAAACCCATCCTGGGTATGTGACTGATTATTTGGAGTCACCTCAGCATGAGCCGGCACAACGATAAGAGATTGGACGGGATAGTGAGCCAAGACTTTTTTATCTATATCCTTGCAAGTGGCGTGCAAGATACTTCCTTTCTGCTTGGCGACGTGAAAGGGGTTGGGTAAATGTCGGAGTCTTTTTGTCTTGCCATCTTCCCTTGTGAATTCAGGGGAGGATGTGCGCCACTCAACATCACTGTTTCCTGGAATATTGTAGTAGCCAGGTTGATACTCTTTGGCGTCGATGGTATATGCAGCCCAAGGAAGCAGCAAGACGATATCGTGTTCGTTGGGATTGTAACGATCGTTAACATTTGGCAGCAGGATATTGTGGGCGATGAAGCCATCTTCATCGAGCCGGCTCAGCTCCCGCACCACTGAACCCTCGAAAGCATTGCCGACAGGGTGTGAGGTATATTCCAGAGGCATCAGTTATCTCCAGGTTGAAAAGCAATCAAAGTCAAGTCATCCGTCTCGCCCGAGTCAGCCAGTTTTTTCGTAATCTCTTCGACCCCTTTCTGAAGATTATCTGTACAGTCGCGAATTGTCTTGAGGAGGTTGGTCTTATGAAACCCCTCGTTTCCTGATATCACACCATCAGAACACAAAATCAGCAAACCGTCAAGCGGAATAGTATCTCTCCCGCTTATACCCTTCCAGTCCTTGGGCAGTGCGCCGATGTGATTCGACAAACTGGTACGCCCTTCCCTACTCTTGATTTTTTGGTCATCCACGGGAAAGGCTAGGGAGAGTTCGCCATAGGGCGATAGCGTATACAGCCGACTGTCGCCGCAATGCGCCCAGAAGAAGTTGCTCTCGCGCACGACAGCAAAAGTCAGCGTCGAAGTCGCTTTTTGATACTCCTCATCAGGCTCTTTCCGGCGTTCAGTGCGAAAGGTATCGTGAATCTCGTCGAGCCATTGCTGCATAATTTTATCTTCTGATTCCGAAGAGTTAGGGGAGAGCAACTTTTGCTCGTAGTTTGGCAGAGTGCGCCAAATCAGCTCAGCGCACTTATTGCTAGCCCACCAGCCATGCGGGGAACCTGTCACTCCGTCAGCGATTGCTAGCAGCCACATTTTACCACCGGCTATAGGGGCAATGAAAAAAACATCTTCATTGACGGATTTGCCGGCACTTGTGCCTTTTCGCGTAGAGACACCAATCCTAGCTGTGGGCGGGGCTTGCTTGACTCTCTGCAACTTGGAGCTGTTATTCATCACAATGCTATCTCAAATTCAAACTGCGCAGGATATTTTTAGTAAGCAAGAAGTTGCTCTAGTTCAGCAATCAGCTCTTTCCAACTCTGGTATCGGTCATTTTTATTGAAGGCTACCATTTTCAGGAGTACAGATTCCAGTTGAGTCGGCGCGTCAGTATCCGCGAGGATGTCCCGCAATGGGCGCAGCGACTGTGCGACTTCGCTACCCGAACATATATCATGTTTGTACTCGCTATACTTATCCACCGGATAGGGAAATTCGCCGGCAAGCAGTTCGTAGAGAATCACGCCCAGGGCAAACATATCAGCCCGCAAGTCCATCTTATTGCCATATTCGGGAGCGCGATAAATCATGCGGCGATCCACACCCTCAAGCGCTACCGTACTGGTTGGCCCGCCCGGAATGCGGGCCAAACCGAAGTCTAAAAGCTTGCCGTCAGGATTTTCGGTCGTTCCCATCACCATGATATTGCCAGGATGGATATCGCGATGGGCGAAATCGGACTTGCCAAAATCGCGCTCGACGACTTCCCCGGCATAGCTCAAAGCGTCAGCAATCTGGCGTCCGATTTCCGCAGCACTTTTCCAAGGCAGGGTAATTTCTTTGCGGAGCTTGTCTTCCACAGTCTCCCCATCGATAAACTCCATGACCAAGCATTTATGCTCTTTAATAAAATCGCACGTCTTGACGATGTGCGGGTGAGCCAGCCGCAGCGCGATTTTTGCTTCTTGCTCCAATAACCTGGTGAAGTGCTGCAATTTTTCTGAAGTAGCTGCGTCGGTACGAACCAACTTCAGGGCCACACTCTTTGGCCCTGACCACTTCTCATCCGTGACCTCAGCCCGGTAAACCTGACCGAATGAACCTGTGCGCATCGGCGAAACAATGCGATAGCGATTCACAAAAGTTTCGCCGGAAGCCAGCGTCACCAGCTTGGGCGCAAGACGTTCCTGAAGGCGAATCGCGGGTGCGAATGCGCCCCTGTCTGGATGCGCTCGCCGGCACAGTTCCTCACACTTATTGCGAACCGCATCCGGTAAGAACCGGCTCTCTAATTTGCCCGCAGAATAGCGCAACTCAGCTTCCAACACCAGCAATTCAGGTTGCTCCGGGAATTGCCGGTCTTGATTGAGATACCGCACAATTGCCAGCGCCAGATCGATCGCTGTTTTGCCCCATTCCTCGCTATCGTCGCTAGGACGGGTGAAGATATTAAGAAAAGCCATGCAGCTCGCCCAGTGGGTTGGTGCGGCGAGCAGCGCTTGGACAATTCCGTCGGCAGCGTCAATCCAATTGTCCCAATTGCCCTCCCCCTTGCACATCTGGAATTTCTGCCGAGCTTTTTGCAGCGCCAATGGCCACTCCCAAGGCTGGAGCCGGCATTTCTGAGCAGCCGAATTGACAGTAATGTTAATCCCCGCTGCAGCGGAGTCGCTCTCCAATTTAGCCACCGCCAGCGCCAAACCGCACAGATCCAGACTCAGCAACTCACTAGCAACAGTCGCAACAGTGGCGGCTGTAACACCGGCATCCTTACTGTTCAAAAAGAGCAGCGCTGTCTGAAAATAATCGCTTTTCCCCTCAGGTTCTTGGGTGCTCCTAGCGCGATACCACCGCACCGTCAGGTTGTCCGGGCTCTGTTTGGACAGGACATCGAAGAACGCAAAAGCGCACCAAGGCTTGTTAGCCGTTTTCAGCTGGCTGTACAGCTTCTCAAGTCTCCCGATCGCCGGCTCCCGAATCGCGTCCTCAATTCTTTTGCGAGGAACCGCCTTCATTATACCGCCTTCTTGCAGGTAATTGTCGTTCTCGCCCCACAACTCTTCTAAATTCGCCAGAAACTCCGCCTGCTGTTTGATCAGTATGGCTTCTGCAAGGTTGGGCTTTAGGTTCAGCGCCCGCTCCGCGTGTGACAGCGCTTTCTGAAGGTGCTCTAATGCCGGTGAGTTCAACCTCGCCAACTCCAAGGACAGGCGTGCCAGGATAATTTCTATTCTAAAATGCGGGCTGTCGCCCATCTCCTCCTGCAGCCGTGAGAAAAAGGCGTAAATTTTTTCTAGGGAAAGTAAAGACGGGTAGCTGCTGGAAAACTCTTCCAGAGATTGGAACACCCGGATAGCGACAGCCTCCAAATTCCAGTTTCCCGACAGCCAATTTTGGGAATTGGCTTCCAGAAAATTCAGCACCCCGGACAGAGATTCGCTCCCGCTGCGAGCCACTTCCAAATATGACGAGACAAACATTGCCTTCAGCCAGGTTGCCGAAGGCAGTTTTTCGGCTTCCAGCAGATTAATGGTGTTAACCAGAACCTCGTGATTAGCCTCGCTTGTGACTTGCTTTTGGATTTTCTGCACCTCAGGGATGGAATTTGATTCTTTCGGCTGAATCTGGCGCAGCCGGTCGAGCAGCCAATCTGGAGTCACTTCAGCGGTTTCCGCAGCTGTCTCGGTGAGGGGTGGCTGTTCGGGGGGCGGCGCAGCCGGCTCTCCAGTCGCCTCCGCGAATGCTGACCTCAACGTTTCCAGTTCTGCTGCGAGCAACTCCAAATCCGCATCGGGTAGGAGACGATTTTCCCAATCGAAAAGATTCTTTATAAGTTGGCGCTTTTGAGCCGGTTTAAGTAGATCGCTTCCCAGAACATCAGTTTGAAATTGCTCCAGATTCTGGCGCAGCTGCTGGCACCTCTGTTGCGCTCTCTGCCTTTGCTCTTGCTCCCTAATCTTGGAAAGCATTTCCCGGAAGCCATCCCGCCATCCGCCCAACCGCGCGATTAGCTCTCGCACCGGCAGGGAAGCCGGTGATTCCTCTTGACACTGGGCAACAATCTCAGCTAGTTCCTCGCGCACAGCTGAGTTTTCCAGCAGTTCCTGCATTTCAGCCAAAAATCCCTGACCCTCTTTCCCTATCTGCTCAATCGCCCTCGCCGTGTTCAGAATTTCACCCACCGATGGCTCGCCCGTACCACTTCCCCAGATTTCTGTCAAGCGGTCAATCAGAGTATTGAGCGACTGGAAAAGCGGCGAGTCTTCTGAGCGATTCATCGGAACACCCCTGGCCATTGAGGAATACAGAGTGGGATAACAAGATTATACATCTTCAGCGCAAGCGCAACACAAAACTAGACTGTCAATTGCCGATCCTGCCCTCCCTCCCACACCGGCATCCAGACATCAGCCCCATGATATAGTATCTGGCGCACAAGAGATCCCCCTCCCCTTCTTCCTTGGCGTCCTCTGCGTCTTGGCGGTTAATTAGTTTAACCCTCTAGACAGAGAGCGCAATTATATGGTAAAGAGCGCAGGGAAGATAGCCCTCCCCTTCTTCCGGGCGCTTCCTCAGCGTGAACCCTGCGGGAAGCCACTACCCTTGTCTATTGCGGTTAACGCCATCTTACTTGCGCCGGTTTATCCAATCTTCCCCACCCGGCAACTTAGCTAAATACTCAATCACCGCTGCCGGTAACTCCTTAGCTGAATGGGAATATGTCAGAGCTAAGAACTTCTGAGCCGTCTCCATAACTTGGGGTCGATCCAGTATCTCTGCAAGTTCAAATGGACTGTAGGCTCCATCCATCACTTCCTCACTTGCCTCGGCAATCGCATCCTCAATCACATCCTCTAGCACATTTTTCCACTGATCGCTATTGATGTAATAGGATGTTTTATTATCCTTCAGATTCAGTTTTTTAATTTCTCGGATGGAAGACCGAATCGAATTTGCCCAAGACCCCGTTAATCGCTGCTCTACTTGGTTCTTTATCAAATGAACCAGCAGGACCAGAAGATAAGACTGGATATTCCGCAAAATGGCCTGTTTGCTCATTCCTTCTAGCTCATCCACTATCGCCAAAGCATCTCCGTACCGCCCCTCCAGGATGCTCGCTCTTAAGTCTGTCAGTTCTTGCGTCATATTTCTGTCCCTCAAAACTTCAGGCTGCTAAGCTCAATATAGCACGAGCGCTCCCTCTAGGATTCAACCGGCAGGCGCTCTCGCTCTCCCCGGAGAGCGCCCCTACCCTGATAGCAATTTTAGGAATGCCGGTTTAACCAATCCTCCCCAGCGGGCAACTGAGCTAAATACTCATCCAATATAGCCGGTAACTCTTTGGCTGAATAAGTTTGAGTCAGACCTAGCAGTCTTGTTGCAGTCTGTATGACTTGTGGTTTATCCACAATCTCTGATAATTGAGCGCGACTAAATCTTCCCCCCATCACTTCCTCACTCGCACCGGCAATCGCCTTCTCCATAACTTCTTCCTCCAGTAAGGTCGCCCATTCATCAGAACTGACATAATAAGAAGTCTTGTTTTCCTTGAGATTAATTTCCTGGACTTCTTCCAGAGCCACCCGAATGGACGACACCCAAGACCCCGTTAAGCGCTGCTCTACTTGATTCTTTATCAAGTGAATTAGCAGCACTCTCAAGAAAGACTTGATTTTCCGCAGAATTTCCTTTTTACTCATCCCTTCTAGCTCATCCACAATCGCCAAAGCATCTGCGTAGCGCCCCTCAAGGATACTCGCTCTTAAGTCCGTCAGTTCTTGCGTCATATTTTTCTGCCTCAAAATTTAACGCCGCTAAACTAAATATAGCACGATCGCCCCTCCAGACTTCAACCGGCAGTCGCGCCGGCACGGCAGTTTTGGCATTCATCCCGCTCACCGGCAGCACCGGCAATCCCTCCCCCGCCCAACATTTCAGCCAACAGCGTGCTATAATAATACCAGTTCCTCCCCCTTGACTAATCCTTATGCAAGTCCAGCTGCAATACCTCAGCTTTGCTGAATACGTCGAATTTGAAAAAAACAGCCCGATTCGCCACGAATACGTCGGCGGTCAAGTCTTTGCCATGACCGGCAGCAGCCAAGAGCATAACCTGATTGCCGGCAATATCCACGCCCGTTTGCACCCCCACCTGCGAGGCTCATCCTGTCGAGTATTCATGTCAGACATGAAAGTCAGGATAGAAGCTGCAAACACCGGCTACTATCCTGATGTCATGGTAGTTTGTGACCCCCAAGACAGAGACAGATATGTCAAAACCAGCCCCACCTTAATAGTCGAAGTCCTCTCCCCAAGCACAGAATCCACCGACCGGCGAGAAAAATTGTTAAACTACCAAAAACTGCCCAGCCTTCAAGAATACATCTTAGTCTCCCAAGAAGAAATCAAAATAGAAATCTACCGTAAAGACCCCCAAGGAAACTGGACACTAGAAACCTTGGGCAAAGACGATCAACTCCGATTTGAGTCTGTCGGGTTAACCGTGACACTTGCAGAAATCTATGAAGACGTGTTTACTGTCTAGGGTAAAAAGGTAAACAAAATTAAAGCCGTGCTATCTGTTCGCCAACCCTTGGGGCGCAATTGGGACGAAGCTGTTGGCGAATTAATGGCGGGTTAGACCCCCCGCGCCGTGGGATATCGCTTAATTGCCAGGAGAAAGGGAGGCGGAGCCTCCTTTCAGGCGTTCCCAGCCTGAGGCTGGGAACGAGGAAAAGCTCCCCTCCCCGTTAACGGGGAGGGGTTGGGGGTGGGGTTTGAGCCCCCTATGAATTAGCCAATAGCTTACATTTGGGACAGGCGTCCCGCCTGTCCTACAAAGATAGGCGTCTCCCCTGTGGGTAGCGGTTCACTTCCTCCCGTGAAGCACCTGCAAACTCCCGAACGCATACAACACCGGCTCCCCAACCGCAAACCCCACCTCCCTGAGCGCACCGGCAAGATCCGTATCGAGCAGCGCCCACGCCGTCTCCGTCTCAAACAGCCACAGAAACAGCGCCACCCCGGGCCAAAAAACCGGATTGGTGGGCCGGTGAAAATCCACCAGCGCAAACATGCCACCTGGCTTGAGCACCCGATAAACTTCTTTAATAATTTGCCTTAGCTGAGCCGGCTCCATCTCGTGCATCGCCGCACTCGTATGAACTAAGTCAAAATGCTCATCCGGGAACGGCATCTTCTCAGCAAACGCCTCCACATACGACGCCTGAGGGACATTTTGCCGCGCCCGCTTCAGAGACAGGGGGGAAGCATCCAAGCCGGTGACATCCCGCGAATACTGTACCAGCAATTGAGTCGCCTGACCGCTGCCGCAGCAAAGGTCTAGCACCTTCGTCTCTGGAGAGACAGTCAGCCCAGCCAGAGCCAGCCGGCGGAACCGCCCCTCACCGCCAACGCTAAGAGCAGCCAGACGCGAGATCCCATCGTACAGCCACTGATAGCGGTAACTCCAGTCCCTGAGAATGGTGGCCACAGCTCCCCCCTCTTATTAAAATCTGTTACTTGTGATATCGGTTTTATTTATCCAACCATTTTATTGTTAAAATAGGTAACGAAAATGAAAAAGTTGAGAAAACGTTACTGCTATGGGCCGTGTTGGGGTTTTACTGCTCAATCTAGGTGGGCCGGATCAGCTAGACGATGTCCGCCCCTTTCTATTTAACCTGTTTTCAGATCCAGAAATTATTCGTCTGCCCTTTCCCTGGTTGCAGAAACCCCTAGCATGGATGATTGCGACCATGCGAGCCAGGAAATCTCAGGAAAACTACCGGCAAATCGGCGGGGGCTCCCCCCTGCGCCGGATCACTGAGGAGCAAGCCTGCGCCCTGCAACAGCACCTGCAACAAAAGGGACAAGACGTCCAAGTCTATGTGGGCATGCGCTACTGGCACCCCTTCACCGAGGAAGCAATCGCCAGAATCAAGCGCGACCGGCTCGAAAAGCTGGTCATTCTGCCCCTTTACCCCCAATTTTCCATCAGCACCAGCGGTTCGAGCTTCCGGCTGCTGGAAAAACTCTGGCAAGAAGACCCATCCCTCGACCGGATGGAACACACCGTCATCCCCTCGTGGTATCAGCGACCGGGCTACCTGCAAGCGATGGCCCAGCTGGTAGCCCAGGAACTCGACCAGTTTGACAATCCTGACGGAGTGCACATCTTCTTCAGCGCCCACGGCGTACCGGTGAGCTACGTCGAAGAAGCAGGCGATCCCTACCAGGAAGAGATCGAGCACTGCACCGAGCTGATCATGAAAACGCTCAACCGGCCAAATGCCCACACCCTAGCCTACCAGAGTCGCGTCGGGCCGGTGGAATGGCTCAAACCCTACACTGAGGACGCCATTAAGGAACTCGCCGCCCAAGGAGTCAGCGATTTGCTCGTCGTTCCCATCAGCTTCGTCTCCGAACACATCGAAACCTTAGAAGAAATTGACATAGAATATCGAGAACTGGCGGAAGAGTCGGGCATTCACAACTTCCACCGCGTGCCGGCGCTCAACACCCATCCCGTATTTATTGAGGAATTAGCCGATCTCGTAGTCGAAGCTGCCGAATCCCCCAGCCTCAAGCTAGACCAAGTAATGCACCCCAAGAAAACAGTCAAGATGTACCCGCAAGAGCGCTGGGAGTGGGGCATGACCACCACCGCTGAAGTCTGGAACGGGCGTCTGGCAATGATTGGCTTTGTGGCCTTAATCGTCGAGCTGATCAGTGGCCACGGACTCCTGCACTTCGTCGGGTTGCTTTAGGCACAGGCGTCTCGCCTGTGCACCCCCCCGAGAAACCGCCAGACGGGACAGGCGGCACGCCTGTCCTACGCCTTGAATCACTTATCGAGTTAGTTATAGCGGTTTTCATCCGAGGTGAGGTACTGAGAAACCCGGTTTCTTAAAGAAACCGGGTTTCTGGCATGTACTTCATCCAACTGAAAACCGCTATAGTATATTCCTGACAAATTAGATGCACTAAATATAAGAGAGGCATTGCAGAGCTATTTCCCTGAAGATTTGCGCAACTTAGCTGGAGCCGTCCAGCTGATGCCACCGGCACCCAGCAAGTTATTTTCATCCAAGTTAGCCCCCTCCAGATTGGCACCTAGCAGGTTAGCATCATCCAAGCTAGCCCCCCTCAGCTTAGCATCAATTAAATTAGCGCCGCTCAGATTAGCCTGACTCAAGTCAGCACCCATCAAATCTGCAACGCCGAGATTAGCGTTACTGAGATTTGCGCCCTTCAAGTCAGCTTGGCTCAAATTGATATAACTCAGATTAGCATTGCCCAAATCCGCCTCACTCAGGTTGGCGTGAGACAGATCCGCCTCGAACAGATTAGCCTCAATTAGATTGGAATTCGCCAGATTAGTGCGAGATAAACTAGCCTTAAACAGGTTAGCGCCGGCCAAGTTAGCCCGACTTAAATTTGCCCCCCTCAAATCCGCCTCACCCAAGTCAGCCCCCTGTAAATTTGCCCCACTCAAATCGCATTCCTGACACTGTTTCGTTTCCAGCAAGCGTTTAACGTGTTCTGGCTTTTCAGCTTTCACCGGCACCGCCACACTGATTGCAAGCGCTAGGACTGCAGAGCCTAAAATTATAAGTTTCATCTTTTCCCCATCTATAGCCTCTTCATGAGCTATAGAGTTCCCCCATTCAGCCCCCCACTAACAGCGCCCTCGCTCTCACCGGCAAACCCCCAAACCAATCCGGGTTTTCACGGTAACAGAAAAACCCGGTTTCTTAAAGAAATCGGGTTTTTGACTGAAAAAACCGGCTTTCTTTGAGAAAGCCGGTTTTTCAGGTGTGAAGTTTTGTTGCGCCGGCACCCTTCCCCCCACCGGCTCCTCGCAGCATTGCCCAACTAGCGGTAAAATCCCACTGCATTCGTCAAATTGGCACCCCTCACCCCCAGCAAGTTCGCGCCAAACAGATTCGCCCCATTGAAATTGGCCTGAAACAAATCCGCACCTCTCAGGTTAGCATTATTCAGATTTGCCCTAAACAAATTCGCCTCCCTCAAATTAGCGCCAACCAAATCAGCGCCCTTCAGGTTAGCCGCATTCAAACTAGCCTCACTCAGGCGAGCCTCATTCAAATTAGCACTCACCAAATTAGCCACAGCCAGATTAGCGCCGCTCAAGGCAAGCACCGCTCAGGTTCGCACCGCTCAAGTTAGCACCATTGAGATTAGCGCCGCTCAAATTCGCGCCGCTGAGGTTAGCGCCATTGAGATTGGCACCCCTGAGATCCGCATTCGCTTTCCTCAGCACCGCTGAGGTTAGCGCCGCTGAGATTAAAACCCGGACCTCGCCCAGTTTCCAGCAACTGCTGAACCTGGGCGGGATTTTCCGCCAGTACCGGCATCCCCACACCCACTGTTGCAGCCAGCAGCGCCGCCGCAGCCACCATTCTCAGTTTCATCGCTCCTCCTCCTGCAATACCCGTATTTTTTCGATGTTTTTTTAAAAGCCCTTGTTAACTTTGCGTATTACTGTAAGTCACAGGAGAGTGTCCCCCCTCTTGCCTCAGTGCTTTCACTTATACTAACATAAAACTTTGAAAGATTGCAACTGCAGCTTGCGGGGAATTCCCCTCGTTCCCCTCGTTCCTGGGGCCGCCACGGGGGGCCGCCCCTACAGCCTGGGAACGGGGCGGTCTCCGTGGGTGCCCCGCCCCTACAGGCTCTGCCTCCTTTCGACCACATGCAGATTAAACGGCTAGCTGAAATTACATTTAAATTACATTATCCCCCAGCCTTTTGCAGCGACCGGCTGGCGAATTCCCATTCCGCACTCATACCAAGTTGGGACAGACAGTATTTCCCTGGGGGCTGAAAAGGCTGTAATGCAACCTTTTTCAATCCAAAATCCAAAATCCTTGCATCCAAAATTGGGATCACCTTTCCACCTCTTCCTTGGCGTCCTACCCTGCGGGAAGCAGCTGGCGCGTCTATGGCGTCTTGGCGGTTCAATAAAACGCAAAATAAATGCACCCTGCTAGCGCCCAACCCTAGAAACTGAACTGCGTCCGCAGAGAGCCGACGTAGATATTGGGATTGTCACTAAAGTTGTTGGGGTTGCCGATCAAATAAAAACCCGGAATAACAGCAATATTATCCGTCACCGGCAAGTAATAAGTCGCCTCAATCTGGAACTGCGCCCCCCCATCGCCCCCGCCAGAAACGAGGAACCGGCGACCGTCCAAAACACTGAACGGCACCACATACGACAGAGTAGCCAGCGCACCCTTTTTACCCAAGTCAGGGAAAGCCACCCCGAGTTGAACAGACTGCGCCCGGACATCGCCGGCGCTCACCCCATCACCCGCCGGCTGCAAGTGGGTGCTGGCGTAGGAATAGCGCCCGAACAGACCCAATTTAGGAGTGACCAACCAGTCGAAGTTCGCCACCCAAGTGTTAGCAGTAGCGTCTTCCTGCTCGCCGCCGAAACCGTCATCCGCCACCCCGACGATTGGCCTAGTTTTAATCTGCCCGTCAGAGGGCTCAATTTTTGAGCGATCGTAGAGCAGCCTGAGATTAACATTCGGGATGGGCGAGTAAGTCAGCTGAGCCGTAAAGGCGCGAGTGCTGTGAAAGAACCCTGAGGTCGGGCTGCCGGCATCGGGGCTGGCCATATAGCCCAGACGCAGGTCTAACTGTTCGTTTAAGCGCCAAAGCGCAACGCCACCGGCACCGCGCCCGGCGTCATTGGGGTGCTGCCAAAGGTGTTGAAGCTGCTGGCATTTTTGTCAAACAAGCCGGTGAAAGCGTTAGTGTCAAAGTAGCGCAGCCACAACAGCTTCGCACCGGCAGCCACTTGCAGGAAAGGGCTCAGTGGCAAAGAGTAGAACGCCTCTGCCAAAATCAAGTCATTGGCGTTGGTACTGGGCGTGAAATCTGTTCCCGGAACGCCAAAGGTGTTGAACAAACCGGCAGAGGTGTAGACATTCGCCGGCGAGTTGCCATTCCCCGCAGCTAAAGTCAGTGTCAGCAGATCCTGACCGGTGAAGGAAGCGGTGAGAAACAAGGCTGTCACATGACTGAAGGTGATGCCGGGACTTTCTTCGACTTTAGTGACAGCCGGCTTGCCATCAGCCCGCCGAGCCGCCGCACTGGAGCTGTCTTGTGGGTCGGTTCTTTCCACTCTCACATCCCCTGAAGCGCTAGCGCCAACGATATTGAAGGTCACAAGAGCGTTCAGTTTGGCTGTCGTGGAAAACTGGTTGGCTTCCAGTTCAGAGGTGCGAGCGTCCTTGGCGCTCACCCTGTCCTTGGCGGTTGCCAGTTCGCCGGCGAAATCGGTGCTCAAGCGCTGCAGTGCGGCTAAGTCTTCTTGGCGCACCCCCTCAAAGCCGGTGGCGATTAGCTGGCTGATGCGTTCGAGAACTGCGTTCAAACCGGCAGCGAATTCGTAGCGCGTCATGGCGCGGTTCCCGCGTTCATGTGCCGTCTGGATAGCCGGCAATCGCCCCGTAGCGCTCTACCAGAGATTGCAAAGCCTGGAAAGCCCAGTCCTCAGGCTGCACGTCCGACAGCTGCGAGACAGAGGTCGCTTCGGCGGAGTCGCTCAATTCTTCTGTGCCGGCACTGACTGGGTGGGGGTTTGCTTCAGCGCCGGCTATCTCAGGAGCACTGCTAAAGGAAGCCACCAGAGGCGGGGAGTTGAGATTCAACAGCTGGGCGCGAGCCGGTTGGGTGTGTTTCTTGAAACGCTGTAAAGCGCTGTTGCGCTCAGCGGCACCCTCCGGAGCGGCTGTTGCGCTAGTCGCTGCCAGCAAGACAGCTGTTACAATAGTGGGAATCAATCTGAAAGCCGCCAAAAGAACTTTGGTCATAGTGGTTCTGCTAGATGTCAGTTGTGAGCGTTTCTGACAGCTAGTAGTGCACGCCCTGGCGGTCGTAAACAAATGTTTCAAAGGACGCGAGCCGGGAAAATAGCTCTCTTCCAGTGGAATTGTCGAGATGGATGCGCGGATTAAGCTCGATAATAAACCGCCAAGACGCCATAGACGCGCCAGCGGCTTCCCGCAGGGTAGGACGCCAAGAAGGAAGAAGAAAGAGGAGGAGGGATGGAAAAATTAATTGCGGGCAATTAACCGGATATGGTATTAGAGGCGTGCGGCGGGAGCTTTTGTGGGGTGTTACCCTTCACGGAGTGCGCGGCTCAGCATCATTCATTCGGACGGATAACTTCTGCCGGCTAATAAGGAAAGGAATTGGCCGGTGGAACTTACCGGCTGTGCCGGCTGTACTATAATCCGGTTAATTACTTAAGTATTTAAAGCCCGCGCAGGCGGGCGAAAGTCTGTATAGCGGCAGAATTCATTCTGACGCATAACTTCTGCCGTCGTCTGTGGCGGCTCACTCAATCGGGACTTCTTTTATAGCGACGGGGATTTTTAGCCGGTCCCTGGGAGACATACCAGCGATACCACTCCTTAGAGCTGCGAATCGCCAGCCACAGCAGCAGCAAAGCAATTAAGCCCCCCTGCTTGGGTGCGTCAAAGGCGAACAGAACCAGGGAAACGCAGAGGATATCTTGGGCCAAAATCACCGGCAGCGGCAAGCCGCGCAGCCGGTAGAACCAGCCGGCTTGAACCAGCTGCAGGACGAGCGCCAGCAAGCCGCCGACTGTGCCAATAATCCAGACAAGCCACGAGGGAGAGGGATTTCCCTCGATAAAAGTTGCCTGAGCGATCGCCATCCCCATCATGCCGCCAACAATCGGGCTGAACAGGAGCTGGACAATTTGCAGGACGCGCTGGCCCAAAAGTTTTTTCGAGGCAAACAGCTCAAACAGCGACCAGCTGACCAAAATCGCCACAACCACCTGCGGGTGAATCCTTGACAGAAGCGGAACGCGATCCCAGAGACGGTCGCTGTGCAATAGGCCAATTAAAAGGAGGGGCAGGGCGATTCTCATTCCCCCTGCCGCAGAGGCGGATAGCGCGGCTAGGAGTTCTGTCATAATCGCAATTGCAAAGTTTGCTTGTTTGTTTCAGTCCGATGTCCGGGATTCATTCTCACGCCTGTCCCGCCTGCTTTCATGCCTGGGAGCGGTGTTGCAGATTTTTGCACCCCAGAATTCCCACCCGCTTTCTCCTATTATATGTCTGTCTCCCCGACTGTGGCCAGGAAATCGGTCGCCCCCCAATAGATTCGCCACATCCCCCTGTCGGGGGTTTTTCACCGGCTTGGCTTTTGGAAGCGCAGGTATGTTTGCGGTGAGCGGCGCGGTTGCGGGCGTGCCGGTGCGGCGCTTTCCGCCCGGTTGTCCGCAGTCGGAGGAGCGTCTCTCTTTTGTCAATATACCAAACCCCACAGAGGTGCTGGCCTGTTCTCACCCCCTCACCCCCTCTCCCCCTCTGGCCTCACCCCCTCACTCCCTCACCCTCTCTCTTCCAGTTTCGGATGGTCTTCGCCCGTCCTTGAAGTCTGCAATTTAGCTTGGCCAATGCCGCTGTCCCTTCCCCCTTTTTCCCTGTCTCTTTTAGCAGGCAGCTGGCCGCCCGGACTGCGGCCACCGGCGATCCCCGCAGGTTTTTTCTTGATCCCCAACGAGTTGTTGAGAATCCAAAACACATGCTAAGATAAATTTCAGTAGCGAAAGATACAGTTTTTCTGATTGCGCCAGAGAAGCCATAGCGCGGTGAGTGCGGGCGAACGATGCCTGTGCCACAAACGCTGTTGCCGGTGCACTGCTTTTGGGGCTTAACAACTACAGGAGAAAACGACTAAAATGTCTAAATCATTATTTTCGGATGCCAGCCAAAGGCTAGAGCGAGCCATGAAATATGTGTCCATTTCAGAAGACGCTCTCGAACACCTAAAACACCCTAAAATCAGCTTGAGCGTTTCCATCCCGGTGCGCATGGACAATGGCTCGTTGCGAATTTTCCAAGGCTACCGGGTGCGCTATGACGATACGCGAGGTCCGGGGAAAGGAGGGGTGCGATATCACCCCAATGTTACCCTAGACGAAGTGCAATCCTTGGCCTTCTGGATGACCTTTAAATGTGCGGTGTTAAACCTGCCGTTTGGCGGCGCGAAAGGTGGGGTGACAGTTAATCCCAAAGAGCTGTCCAAGCTGGAATTGGAACGGCTGAGTCGGGGGTATATTGACGCCATAGCCGACTTTATTGGCCCGGATGTGGATATTCCCGCCCCAGACGTTTATACGAACCCCATGATCATGGGGTGGATGATGGATCAGTATAGCATTATCCGGCGTCAGCTCACCCCAGCGGTTGTCACCGGCAAACCGATTACCTTAGGCGGGAGTTTGGGGCGAGATACCGCAACCGCAATGGGGGCGTTCTTTGTCATGGAAGCCATGATGCCCAAATTTGACCTGCCACCCCAAGAGACATCCGTGGCGGTGCAGGGATTTGGCAATGCGGGGGCGCACATCGCAGAAATGCTCTCCAAAGCCGGTTATAAAGTGGTGGCGGTGAGCGACTCTCAAGGCGGAGTCTATTGCAAAAAAGGGCTGGATATCCCCAGCATCCGGCGATTCAAAGAATCTCAGAAAGGAATTAAAGCCCTCTACTGCGAAGATTCTGTCTGCAGCGTTGTGGAGCATGAAATTATCAGCAACCAAGAGCTTCTAACTTTAGATGTAGACGTGCTGGTTCCGGCAGCCTTAGAAAATCAAATCACTGAGGCGAATGCCAAAGACATCAAGGCAAAAATTATCTTTGAAGTGGCTAATGGCCCGACGACATCAGGAGCAGACAAAATTTTGGAAGAAAAAGGCATCTATGTATTTCCGGATATATTAGTGAATGCCGGCGGGGTGACGGTTTCCTATTTCGAGTGGGTGCAGAATCGCAGCGGGCTTTACTGGACGCTGCAGGAAGTCAATCAGCGATTGAAACAGAAAATGGTGGAAGAGACTGAGCCAATTTGGCAGCTCTCTCAGGAGTTGGGCATCTCGATGCGAACTGCAGCTTATGTCCACGCACTAAACCGGCTGGGCGAAGCGATTAGTGCCAAAGGCACAAGGGATTATTACCTGAGCGCCTGAGCCAAGCCGCCGCAGCCACCAATGCGAGGCCAGAAACCGGGGCAGAAACCGGGTTTCTTTAAGAAACCCGGTTTCTTGCGTCCGACTCGGGTTGCAGGCGGGGATGCCGGCGTTTCAGCTAAAATCCAGAAAATGCCTTTCCGGGTTCTTATGAAGAAAAGCCTCCTGCACCGGCACCTCCGCCTTCCTGCCTTCGCCGCCAGCCTCTGTTTGAGTCTGCTCGGCAGTCTCGGTGCGCCCGTGCTAGCCCAGCCATCCGCCGCACCGGCAGCCCCTGAAGCGCAGCCATCCGCCGCGCCGGCAGCCCCCGAAGCCCAGCCATCCGCCGCGCCGGCAGCCCCTCAATCTCAACCGGCAGCACCATCGGGCCAAACTGTCAAGCAATTGCTGGGGCAGTGGGAAGCAAAAGACCCATCCGGTCAGCGGCTGCTAACATTCATTTTTGCGCCCGAAGGCAAACTGTTTATCGTGCTCCCGTCACCGGAGGAGCCCTCACCGGCAGTCGAGATGGGGTATCAAATCAATCCCGCGTCTGTGCCGATGCACCTGGACGTAAAAATTAACAGCGATGAAACCGTCTTGACAATTGTGGAATTCACCGCCGACGGCAAGATGCGCTTGCAACTGGAAGGCACGAATCCCGGAGTGCCCAGACCGGCAGCTTTTACAGAGGGGGGGACGCTGTTCGAGAAAATTTCCGACGCCACCACTTTGCCCAAGAACGCTCAGCTCGTTGATATGAAAAAGACGAGATCGCCAGAACGTGAGGGCGAAGTGGTGATTGACGTGATGACGCGAGCGCAGCAGGCTTATTATATGGAATATTCTAAGTTTGCCACAAAGTTTGAGGATCTCGGCATCGGCGTCCCCCCGGAAACAGATCAGTATCGCTACCAGATTTTAGCCCAAAGCGACCGCGCCCAGAGCGTAACGGTCACCGCCCAAGCTAAGGCGGACGGGCTCACCAGCTACACCGGCGCGGTGTTTGTCAGAAAAAGCAATGGGGAGGAAGAGACAGTGCGAGTCATTTGTCAAACGAATGCCCCCTCCACCTCGCCGCCAGCGATGCCAGCCCCCCCTGAAAATGGCGCTACAAACGGTCAGTGTCCCGCTGGGTCAAAGCCCCTGCCTTAGCTGTAAAGCTTGGCGACGTATTCGCCATAGCCATTGTAGGGCAGGGTGGGGCGCACTTCCCAGGCAATCGCCGGCCCTTTGCCAATCATGCGTTCTGTCGCTTGGGACCAGCGGGGGTGCGGCTTGCTGGGGTTAACATTGGCCTCGAAGTCATACTCGCTGGGCACCAAGGTGTTCCAAAAAGTGGCCGGCTGCTTGTCGAGAAATTCGATTTGGACGATGGATTTGGCTCCTTTGAAGCCGTACTTCCAGGGTGTGACCATGCGGATGGGAGCGCCGTGCTGCTTGGGCAGGGTGTGGCCGTAAATGCCGGTGGCAAAAAAGGCCATATCATTTGCCATTTCGTCAGTGCGCAGGCTTTCGGTATAAGGCCAGGGCAAGGAGCCGAGATGGAAGCCAGGACCGGGGGTAATTTGGGGGTTGTAGTAGGATGTGAAGCGGACAAATTTGGCTGCAGATGTGGGTTCGGCGTCTTTGAGCAGCAGTTTCATGGGGAATCCAATCCAGGGCACCACCATCGCCCACGCTTCCACGCAGCGGAACCGGTAGATGCGCTCTTCGAGGGGGAATTTTTTTTGCAGGTCGTCTAAGTCGTAAGTGCGCGGGTTTTTAACGAGTCCTTTTACTTCGAGTTTCCAGTTTTCGGCAGGCAAAGCTTGAGCGTTTTTCCAAATAGATTTTGTGCCGCCGAATTCGTAGAAGTTGTTGTATGTGGATGCGAGAGATTGGTCTGTGACGGGGCGGTCAACTTGTGCGAAGACGGGATTGCGCTTGATGGAGTCGAGTTTGAGGGTGCCGGCGTAAGGATCGCTTGGCGATTCGGATTTGTTCTGGCAGCCGGTGAGTGCCGGCATGATAGTGGCACCGATACCGGCACCTATCAGGGTTTTCAGGAAGCGACGCCGGTGGAAAAAAACGTCAGAGGGTGTCACTTCTCGATCTGGAAGTTCCCAGGATTTAGGAATGCGGATAAGTACCATTGTCAGGCAACTCCATGTTTAAGGTCGAATCAGGTTCGGGGTTATCATTAATGATGAAGGATATTAAGATTTTTTGCTAGGGGGTTGCAAAAAGGCGGCGGTAATGGTATAATTTAGCCGCTCTCGTGCGGAACGGGCGCTGGGATGAGCGAACCTGCGCCGGTTTAAGAAACCGGGAGGGGGCTCGCACCTCGTTCTCAGATTCTCGCGCCCAAACCGCCGCAGCGCCCGGGGCTGCGCTCACTCATAGAAGGGACTCCAAGAGAGTTAAAATCCACACTCTATACCGCTTGAGGAGCTTGTCAGCTGAAAATATTTCTGCTAGACTGTAGGTTGCTACCGATCGATTAACATCCTTCCACTTCCCCTGAGAGAACAGCCACTGATATGAGTCATTCAAAAAGGTTTATTGAACTTGACGTTTTTAGAGGTATTGCTGCACTAGGCGTTGTTTTGTTCCATTACACAAGTCAGTACAGCACACTCTACAAGCATTCCCCAGAACTGCTGTTTTATTTTGGCTGGGGGCGTCACGGAGTCGAGCTGTTCTTTATGATTAGCGGCTTTGTTATCTTGATGACGTTAGAGAAAACCCAAAGACTTTTAGACTTTATATGGGGGAGATTTTCTCGTCTATATCCCGCTTACTGGACAGCTGTTATTCTAACTTTCACTGCTGTCAGTATTGCCGGACTTCCTGGCATGCAGGTAAGCATTCCTAATGCCTTGCTAAACCTTACCATGTTCCAGGGATTCTTCGACGCGCCCAATGTGGATGATGTTTACTGGACTCTTCAAGTTGAGCTTTGCTTCTATATCCTGATGGCAATTTTGTATAAAACGAGACTTTTGAAGCGGCTTGATGCTGTTGCCACCGGCTGGCTGGTAGTAGCGTCATTTTACTCTGTAAAAACCTATATAGCTCGCTGGGGCTATTCCCTAGAAGAACCCACATCTTTTAGCGATGGAAGCAATCTAGGGAATCTCGGCGGGCACTATCACTTAATGGTTCTAGGTGTCTCCACTGCTAGTTCATCTGCGGTCGAATTCCTAAAAACTAAACTCCGGGACTTTTTTATATTTAAGTACGCTCACCTATTTATAGCGGGGATGATGCTATACAAAATAAAAAAGAATGGATTTTCCGCCTATCGAGCTGCTCTGATTGTGGCTTGCGTGGCAGCCCAAAGGTTTGCATATTCCTGGGAAAATTCCTGGGAAACCACAATTTTTGTGGCGGGCTGCGCTCTCTTATTCATTCTGGCAATAAAAGGATACCTGGAGTTTATCAACTGGAAGCCGCTCATTTTTATGGGGACTATCTCTTACAGTCTTTATCTCGTCCATCAGAACATTGGTTATGCGGCAATCAGATGGCTTTACCAGTATGGGGTGAATCCTAACGCAAGCATCTTAATCGCCATTGCGCTGTCTGGATGTTTGGCGGCGGCAATTACATTTATAATCGAGAAGCCAGCACTGCACAAGCTCAGAAAGCTGTATGAGAAGACGGTTGTTGAAAACCCGTCAGTTTAACGGCTGCTTGTACCTGTTTCTCGTTCCCAGCCTGAGGCTGGGAACGCCTCTTGAGAGACTCTGCCTTAAAAAAGTTTGTAGTTGGGCTTGAGCCCAAAGTTCGTAGTTGGGCTAAAGCCCAATCTTTGTAGTTGGGCTTTAGCCCAAAGTTTGTAGTTGGGCTTTAGCCCAATCAGCGTGTCATTCCTCACTTGTGCCCAGTATCTCCCTGACTTCACAGTCAAGATTGACAGCTACTTGTGAGGTGTGATACAATAAAGAAAGTGAGAGTTTATCGTCTCCATAACCCCACCGGCGCAGGCACTCATCCATCCAGGCAATTATCCGCTCTGCTTCCTCCCAATCTTCTGCCTGAGAGGCATGGTAGTGCGCCCTGAGCACCGGCTTGATATCCTCGATATCGTTCCATTCAGATTCAGGTTTGAGGGGAAGGGTGATAAAATAGTGGTAAGCTTGCCGGTGAGCGGTGCGGAAGGCTTCAGGATTTTTGTACAGGATATGACCGGCTTTTTCTCGGATGAGGGGGTGAAGCTGGTAGGATTCTCGCTCCCTGTCATATTCTAGCAATTGCCGGCGTTTCAGCGCCTGGAGGATGTTTTCTTTCAGATCGTACCGGCTCACCTCTGGCATCTGGGCGGCAATGCCGGCACAAGTGAGGGGATATTCTGAGGTTTGGTAGACGGAAAGCCGGCACAAGCAAGTCCGCTCCCCATCGCTGAGGCGTTCCATCACTTCATCTAGAATACTCTCAATATCGCGCGTCAGCAACCAGTCTCTGTCCTGCAAAAATCTGCCGACTTTCCCCCCGTATTCGCTATCGTCTCGAATCAATGCGGCGACGAGTTCTAAGGATTTCGGATGTCCGCGATAGCGGGCTTGCAGTTCGTGCAGTTCTGTGGGGGTAGCGGTTAGGTGAAAAGATTGCAGCAGGGCGACTGCGGCTTCTGCATCGAGTCCAGTCAGTGTCAGGGTGTGAGTTTCCCGCTGCGGCAATTCTGCCAAAGTTTCCCGGCTGGTAAAAATGATTGTGCTCTGGTGTTCTGTTTCTGCCAGCTGTTTGAATAGCCAAGCGTACTCGGCGCAGTCTTCGGCAAAATAGCCCGCGCCTTGAGCTTGTCCTGTTTTCAAGACTGTCTCGACGCCATCGAAGACGACTAGGCAGGGTTTTTCTTGGAGCAATTTTAGCAGGTTTTCGGTCTTTTTGAGGCAGTTATCTTGAGGGGAGCCGGCTTCGATTCCCCCAAATCCGGGAAGTTGGGAGGGGTTGGGGGGATCTGTGCTGGAAAGGGCGAGGGAGAGGGAATCGGCAATTGTGTCAAAGGGGAGGGGTTTGCCGGTGGGCGAGCGCAAGGTGGCCCATGCGGCGGCGGCGAAGGGGGCTTTTTCGGTGTGGAGTTGGCGGATCAGCTGATTGGCGAGGGTGGTTTTGCCGGTGCCGGTTAGTCCGACAATGCAGATGCCGGTGGGATTTTCCCCGGGATGGGTGTCGAGAATGTGAGCTTTAAGGGTTTCGAGTTCCTGCGCTCGCCCTGTCGGGGTGTGTGCCGGTGGGAGTTTGTCTGGGAGTGGGAAGCTTTGAGCCGGCTCGCCCGATGCCGGTAAGTCGGTCATCGCCGCAGCCAGGAGTGGCTCTGTTTGCTGGATCTCGTAGCCCTCAGCGATGTATTCCCAGTTTTCTATCTCTACAGCCTTACAAATATTGATAAAGTTCTCTCGTCGAATTCCTGTCCGCGCCCAAAACCGCTTCAAGGTGGCTTTTGAGACTAAGGCAGCCAGACACCAGGCATCCTCGGTTTTGTTCCAGTCGAGGTTGCGCCTGACCATATCCACGATTCTCAGCCCCTCTTCAGATGCCCTGAGCAAACCCGCCATCGTCGCTCCTTTAGCACAATTTCGCCTAAGTTGGATTATAGCTCAGCGTGGTGAGCCGAAAGATGAGCCAAATGAGACAAATGAGCCGGTGGGTGAGCCGGTGGGTGAGCCTTAGGGTGAGCCAAATGAGCCGTCAAGCATTTATACTTAAGCCACTATAGAGGTATGGGAAGCCAACGTTCAGCTTTTTGGAGGAACAAGTTTTATGGCTACCTCTACTGGTATGAAAAAGTTATCAATCGCTCTAATCGGAACAGCGGTTGCTACCTTAGGTGCTTATCCAGCTAAGGCTATTACGCTATCTGTCGGGGGCACGTCAGTCTCTGGGGAAGGGTATGTTTCTAGTGTGTCTGGCGCTACTACAATCAATTTCAATAATGGCGCAGCACCGACTTCCGGATTCGCTGTTTACTCTGCTCCCAGTCCCGGTGCTGCTGTAGTTTCAGGTAGCGTCGGCGGTGGATACGCTACACCTGCCGGTGACACAACACCCTACCTCACTGTTGACCCAGTGGGCAACAGCGCACCCGGAGTTAGTCCTGTCAGTATTAGCTTTGCTAATCCACTGGATTACTTTGGCTTGTATTGGGGGTCAGTGGATACGTATAACTTCCTTGATTTCTACAGTGGCAATACCCTTCTTAAAACCTTTAGTGGCAGTGATGTTTCAACTACTGCCAGTGGGAGTTGGACTGGATCTACTGACAACGTTTACGTCAATTTCTTCGCCGAAGCAGGTGAGTCCTTTAACAAGGTAGTTCTGAGGTCAGATGGCATTGCATTTGAAAACGACAACCATGCGTACCGGTCTGTCCCAGAACCATCATCAGTTTTGGGTCTATTGGCCTTCGGCACTCTCGGTGCCGGCACCCTGCGGAAGCGCCAGCAGAAATTAGCCGCCAAAGGTGCCGGTGATTTGTAGTTGGTTTTTACCGGCACCCCACTTATATCAAGTCCGGTGGCATCCTTATTGCAAAACTCTTGTAGAGACGCGATAAATCGCGTCTCTCTACAATGCCGTCGCAACCGTTCATGATATTACTAACCCAAGCAGTAGGCTGCGTTCCCCTCAGGAACGCACCGGAAGCGCTGTCAAAAGTGCCGGTGATTTGTAGCAGTAGGGTGGGTTCCCCCCGGAAACGCACCCTCAGCGCTGCCAAAGGTGCCGGCGATCTAGTTGGTTTCCACCGGCACACCACAAACCCAATCTCCCATCGCTTGTCGCATCTCTAAGGGGGTGCGGCTTTTGTGTCACAGTAGTGAGGGGCTTCTCCCTTGAGTAACGCACTTGGCGACGCCTCTTGCAAATCCAAGCAATCTTCCACCGGCTAGTCAGGAAAAAGGCGAGTCCCCCCGGATTCAGACGATTTCAAAGACTAGAGAGCGCAGAAACTCACCTCCCATGAAATGACGCAAATTGGTCAAATTGCGCCAAAGTGACAGAAAAGGGATTACCCACCATCTGCTACTGGCTTCACCTTCAAGATGACTAGCGACTCCCTGTTTACCTCAATTCTCAACTTACCCGGCGGTTTTGACAGTCCTTTTACCGTTTCAGTCGGGGAAACTATTCTCGGCGAATTCACCGGCGGCGACAGCATAGACTTTGTTTCCCTATTCGGTAGCGGTGTTAAGGAGTTTAGCGTCACCGGCCTCAACGTTGACCCAACTAACCCTGCGGTTTTCCCGATTAAACTCGATTTTGACACCGATGTAGCCAGTTTCGACATGTACACGCTAGGCTATCAGGAATCAGACCCCAAAAAAGTCCCAGAACCATCATCAGTTTTGGGTCTATTGGCCTTCGGCGCTGTCAGTGCCGTCACCCTGCGGAAGCGCCAGCAGAAATTAGCCGCCCAGCCGTGCCGGTGATTTGTAGTTAGCTCCCACCGGCACCCCAACAGCGCAATCTTCGTCTTGCAGCGAAGGGCGATAGCTCCAGCTTGACTTATGGCCTTCTGGAGATTGCCCGCACTAACAACTACGCTGACAGGGTTGTCTGCTATGAACATGGGAAAAACTGTTACCGCAATAACACGCAGCCTGAAAGTTAACCGCGTGATTGCCTCCGCTGTGACAGCGCTAGTGGCAACAGCCGGCGCGAGCGAACTCGCCGCAGCCGGCACCATCCGCCACGATCGCTCAGATTCGCAATACAGAAATCTGGCAAATTCATTTGCCAGTGTTGGGTATCTCGGAGCCAGAAACTCTGCTGGATCTTGGAGCTGTTCGGGAACGCTGATCGGATCTGCCTATGTGCTGACAGCAGCCCACTGTATTGAAAGTCAAAACCAATTTCTCAACCAGGGCACCTTTTGGGTGGGCGGCAGCAGTTACTCAGTGATAAGTGCCACAGCACACGGCAGCTGGTTTTCTAGCAATCGCAATTTGCTAGCCGGCAATGACCTTGCCGTTCTGCGTCTGGCGAGCAATGTCGGGAATGTCACAAAGGCGAGCCTGTTTTCCGGTGCCGGTGAGGACATGCAACAGGGGACATACGTTGGTTTCGGCGCTACAGGTACCGGCACAACCGGCTATAATATTAACACAGTGGGAACTAAACGCGCTGGACAGAACATCATCGCAGTTGGGAGCAAACTTAGCAGTCAGGGGTATACTGACAATTTACTGATATCTGACTTTGACGATCCCCGCACAGCCAAGTCTTGGGACCCTCTCAGCCAACCTCTAAACTTAGAATACCAAGTGGCACCTGGGGATAGTGGCGGGGGGATGTTCATTAACGGTTTGCTAGCCGGTGTCAACTCCTTCATAAGTGGCTTATACGACGACCGAACAGATTCCAGTTACACCGATATTTCAGCCGCAACTCGCGTTTCGCGGCACACGAATTGGATAAATGGTGCCATTGGAGCGCTTGCAGGAAAGAACACCGCTAGCGCACCAACTGCCGGCACCTCTGGAACAAGCGGTGGCGGAAGTTCGTCTCCCTCAGGCGCACAAACTCCATCTGAAGCCC
Source organism: Oscillatoria princeps RMCB-10 (assembly GCA_019359235.1). Lineage (GTDB taxonomy): Bacteria > Cyanobacteriota > Cyanobacteriia > Cyanobacteriales > Oscillatoriaceae > Oscillatoria > Oscillatoria princeps. The sequence goes on along the minus strand of JAHHHT010000004.1, from coordinate 185,500 downwards.
CTCTCCCACCGGAATTTGATTATTTTGATGACTCCTATCAGGTTTCTTGGCTTTGGGATAGCGGTTTTGAGAATCTGTCTCCTGCTTCAAACACCGAAAAAGTTCCCGAACCGGGCACAGTTTTTGGCTTGTTGAGCTTTGGGGCACTTGCTGCGTTTACCTTGCGCAAGCGCCAGCGGAAACCCGCATGTCACGAGTGAGATCATCTTCACAGCTATAGCAGATTGCTATAGCAGTAGCCACTTAGATTAGGACGTAGGACAGGCGAGACGCCTGTCCCAGAGACCTTGAGGGCAGGCGAGACGCCTGCCCTACGCCTTTCCTCCGAGCCCGTGTCCTAAACTGACTGCCTACTGCTATACTGAGTGAGGTACAGATATTAGATCCCCCCAACCTCCCTTAAAAAGGGGGGCGTTAAGAATGTTCCCCCCCTTTTTAAGGGGGGGCTAGGGGGGGATCAAAGCGTACTTCACGCAACTGAAAACTGCTATAAGAAACCGGGTTTCTTAAAGAAACCCGGTTTCTGGCACCCCCCACAAACTAACCGGCAGCCAACCTTCCCGCAAAGCCAGCCGTACTCGCAGCAACCTCCACCGCTTTATGATAAACTTTCTCAAACAGCGCCTCCGCCTCGTCATAGCGCTCTAACTTCGACATCGCCATGCCTTTCATTTCCATAATGTGAAGCGAACCCATGCCATTCGGGAAAATTGCCAGCGACTGATTGTAAACCCCAATCGCTTCCTCATACAGTTGCAACTCGAACAGCAGCGCACCCTTGGCATTTAGCGCCTGGTAGCGAGAAATCGGATTAGCGCTAAACTCAATCGCTTTGTTACAAGATGCGATCGCCTCTGCGTAGCGCCGCACCCGCCTCATCGCCTCACCTCGCTGCTGCCACGCATAACAGGCATTCGGTTTCAGCTGCAAGGCTCGCTCGTAAACCGCGATCGCCTCTTCATAGCGCTTCGCCGCCAGCAACCGATTGCCCTCAAAGCTGCACGCCTCACAGTCATTCAGCCCAGACGCACCGGCTCGAGCAGCTGGCGGCGGCGAAGGGCGATTCGGTGCATTTTCGAGATGCAGCTCCCCGACAGCCGGCACCGAGGGTTGCTCCACCGCCAGCACCTCCTCAGAACATTCCTGACGCCGGCACTTCGAGTGGGGCAGAGTCGAAAACCTATTGACGATTCCCGCCCACGCAGCTGGCAAGCTAGACATATCGGTTCTCCCGAAAACGATCGTTATTTCTTAAGAAATTCCCCTTAACTTACGGGGATTTCTTTTTTCTGTGCGAATACTCTACACCCTTGCTTTGCAATTTAATAGTAGTTATTCTAACAATTCCGGTTAAAAATTCTTACCCAAAAAGTTAAATTTTAATTAAACCCGCAATCAGTATATATAACTACCACTTCCGTGCGGCACCCCCCTGGCTCCTCACCTAGCTCGCCGGGTAAATCTTAAAACAATCTTATAAAAAAGGCAGTTGTAAAAATATTGTGTTCTGTTTGGGGCGAACAGTTGAGCCGGTTGCGCCGCCTTTGATGTTGGGCTTGGCGCTCGCTTAGCTCAACTCCTTGAACTGGAACCAGCAAGATTAACTGAGATGTTATAAAATTTTTACATTCCCTTCCCTGTAAGCGCGAAGGCTCCACCCCACTCTGACTCTGGCGATCTGCAATTCTGCTGTGCCAGACGCCTTGTGCGTCAAGCTTCACCCCCCAACCCCCCAGCTTCCCGGGCGGGCACAAGCCCAGCCCCTACTGTCAGGGAGTGTAAAGGAGGCACAGAGGGGAGTCAGGCGAATGCGCCCCGCTCGAAAATCCGGGCAGATTGTAAAGTAACATTGCAAACATTTTCAAAATATTTAGAAATCTCCTACAACTGAGTCAGAGCCTCTTGTAAAACCAATATAGCCAGGAATCACATACATGGATAAACTCTCAAAGTATCGTTTAGTCTGCACCCTCACCTTTGGCGATATCTACGGTCAAATCATCATTTGGCTAATCGTCATCTTCCTCAGCCTAGCCTCAGCACTAGCCCTGTGGAGCAGCGCTCGCCAAATCTACGCCTTGGCCACCTTTGGCCTCATCCTCGTCCTGTCTCTGCCCTTCCTGCTGTTTGCCTTCGTCACCACCCTGCTCAACCACATCGAGTTCGCGCCCATAGAAACAGCAGACAAACCCTCGCCAGCCGGCAGCGCGCCCAGCCAGAAAACCATCCAAGCCACCAGCTGAAGCTTCGGAGAATCTTCCACCAGCTGGAATCGCGGAAGCCAGAAACCCTGCCAGAAACGCCAGAAACCCGGTTTCTTAAAGAAACCGGGTTTCCTAACCCCGTCCCAAGAAAAGAGGGGAGAAATCCCCAAATCCCCCAATCCCGGCGTTTCATTCCTTCATTCTAAAAACTTCCCTGCCCTTTGGCGGGGAATTTTTGTTGTGCGGCACCATAGTGATGGTAGGAATTCTGAATAAAAGCCAGAGCATGCTAGAACACGACGTCATCATCGTAGGCGGTGGACTTGCCGGCTGTCGCGCCGCAGTAGAGATTGCCCGCTTGTACCCCAACTTGAGCGTAGCCACAGTCGCCAAAACCCACCCGATTCGCTCCCACTCCGTCGCCGCCCAGGGAGGAATCGCCGCCACCCTCAAAAATGTAGATTCAGCCGACACCTGGGAAGCCCACGCCTTCGACACCGTAAAAGGTTCCGACTACCTCGCCGATCAAGACGCCGTAGAAATCCTCACCCGCGAAGCCCCAGACGTGGTGATTGACCTGGAACACATGGGCGTGCTGTTCTCCCGCTTACCCGACGGGCGCATCGCCCAGCGCGCCTTTGGCGGACACAGCCACAACCGCGCCTGCTACGCCGCCGACAAAACCGGTCACGCCATCCTCCACGAACTGGTTAGCAACCTGCGCCGGTATGGCGTCCGCATCTACGACGAGTGGTATGTGATGCAGCTGATACTGGAAGAAGGCCAAGCTAAGGGCGTCGTCATGTATCGCATCCAGGATGGCGCGATTGAAGTCGTCCGCGCTAAGGCGGTGATGTTTGCCACCGGCGGCTACGGTCGGGTTTACAATACCACCTCCAATGACTACGCCTCCACCGGCGACGGTTTGGCCATGTCTGCCCTGGCCGGCGTCCCCCTGGAAGATATGGAGTTTGTGCAGTTCCACCCCACCGGCTTGTATCCCGTCGGCGTGCTGATTTCTGAGGCGGTGCGGGGGGAGGGTGCCTACTTAATTAACAGTGAGGGCGAGCGGTTTATGGCCAACTACGCCCCCAGCCGCATGGAACTCGCACCCCGCGACATCACCTCCCGCGCCATCAGCCGGGAAATTCGCGCCGGACGCGGGAGTCATCCCGATGGCAGCGCCGGCGGGCCATTTGTCTATCTCGACCTGCGCCACATGGGGCGCGAGAAAATTATCAGCCGGATTCCTTTCTGCTGGGAGGAAGCCCACCGGCTCCTCGGTATCGACGCCGTGCACCAGCCCATGCCGGTGCGCCCCACAGTCCACTATTCGATGGGCGGAATACCGGTGAATGTCGATGGCCAGGTGCGCAGTGGCCCGGACGGGCTGGTTGAGGGGTTCTTTGCTGCCGGTGAAGCCGCTTGCGTCTCCGTTCACGGTGCCAACCGGCTGGGGAGCAATTCCCTGCTGGAGTGCGTGGTCTACGGGCGTCGCACCGGCGCGGCAATAGCACAATATGTGCAAAACCGCAAGCTGCCGGAAGTGAATGAGCAGCGCTACCTGACCGCCGCCATCCAGCAAATTGAAGCGCTTTTCAACAAGGAGGGCAAGTACCGGATTGGCCAAGTGCGTCAAGCTTTCCAAGACTGCATGACTGCGCACTGCGGTGTGTTTCGCACCGAGGAAATTATGCGCGAAGGGTTGAAGCAGGTGGAGGTGCTGCAGCAGCAGTACCAGCAGATATACTTGGATGACAAGGGGAGTCGCTGGAACACGGAAATTATTGAAGCGCTGGAATTGCGCAGTTTGATGATTGTCGGTCAGCTGATTTTGACCTCGGCGCTCAACCGGCAAGAAAGTCGGGGTGCCCATTACCGGGAGGACTGTCCGGATCGGGATGACGCCAATTTCCTCAAGCACACTTTTGCTTACTACTCGCAGGCGGGGATTGACTTGCAGTACAAGCCGGTGACTGTTACCATGTTCCAGCCCCAAGAGCGGAAGTATTAAGGCCGGTGGGCATTGGCCATTGGGCATTGGCCCCATGCGCAATCCCCCATGCCCCATGCGCTATGCCCCATCCGCTATGCCCCATGCGCCGCCACTCGCTCAAATTGAGAGATATCCGAAAGAAAGGTTTTTACAAATACCCGACTTTAGACCGGTTTTGTATATATGCTTTCTTCCGGAAATCAGAGAATTATGCCATGTGCAGACAAAATCTCCCCCAGAACCGGCTGAAATTTGGCCATTGAACCCTAGAAATATGGCCCATACTGGGTGTTCGGGGGGCGCAAAGCCCTCAAATTTAGGGATATCCGAAAGAAAGATTTTTACAAATACCCGGGTTTAGACCGGTTTTGTATATATGCTTTCTTCCGGAAATATGAAATGTGTATTTCGCACAAAAGATCCAAGGGCAGTTGGGTGAGATCGTCCCCATACCCCATGCCCCATACCCCATGCCCCATACCCCATGCCCCATGCCCCATGCCCCCGCCCAGAAAAAATTTTTCCCCAGGGGTATTGCATCTTCCCAGAGGTAGATGTAAGATTACCTATATGCGAAAGGGAGTAGCTGCTAGCCAACCATCCAGCTAGCCCATCTGAATCAACATACTGGCGATAAGCCTGGTTCAGGTGACAAGTTTTTTTGCCCTCAGGCCGGTGAGTCCGGGCTGAGTGGAAAGTTGAAAAACTTGGGAGCGAGACTTTCACTGAGTTCACAGCTGATGTGAGCTTGGTGAAGTCTTGCGACTGAAATCAAGCTCACTCAGAGGGGTAGATTGTTCTGAGGAGTTTGAGAAAGTGTTAACAGCTTTTACTGCCGGTTTATTGCTGATTACGGTTTCGGAATTAGGCGATAAGACTTTTTTTATAGCCGCTATATTGGCCATGCGCCACCCCAGGCGTCTGGTGTTTGCCGGCGCAGTAGCAGCTTTAGCAGCGATGACGGTGCTGTCGGTTATAATCGGACAAGCCGCCGCGTCCCTGCTGCCCAAGGTTTATATTCATTACGCTGCAGTTGCTTTATTTTTTGCCTTTGGGGCAAAATTGCTTTATGAAGCCAGTCAAATGCCGGCCAAAGCGGACGTTTGCGAGGAAGCAGAAGAAGCTGCAGCTGCGGTTAAGGAAGCTGAGTTGAAGATGCCGCCGGCGGGTGGGAAGGCAACCGGAGCCGCTATTTCTTTACAGTCTCCTCAGATAGCAATTTTGCTGCAATCGTTTGTCCTGACGTTTCTTGCGGAGTGGGGCGACCGCACCCAAATTGCCACAATTAATCTAGCTGCAGCCAATAACCCCTTAGGAGTAACTGTCGGTGCGGTTCTGGGACACAGCATCTGTGCCGCGATTGCAGTCGTGGCGGGAAGATCGATCTGCGGTCGGATTTCAGAGCGGACAGTCACCGGCATCGGGGGCTGCCTGTTCCTGATTTTTGGCGCACTCGCCTTGTTGGAAGGTGTTGGGGGTTAGGGTTTAGGGGTTAGGGGTTAGGGGTTAGGTTTCAGGTCGCACTCCAACCCATGCCCCATGCCCCATGCCCCATGCCCCATGCCCCATGCCCCATGCCCCATGCCCCATGCCCCATGCCCCATGCCCCATGCCCCATGCCGTGACTAATTGCTGGGTGGTTTGTCACTTCCAGTTGGGGTTGCCGGTGCCGGTGCCGGCTTCGGAGAGGCCAGCTGCTGGATTTTATCTTTATAAGTCGCGGGAGCCAGGGTAGCAGCCTTTGAGAAAAGTGACTTGGCATCAGCGTCTTTACCCTGGGTTTTCAGCACCAGCGCCTTACCCAGCACGGGCCGAAAATCATCTGGCTTGCTTTTAATCAGTTCATCGTAGATGGCGTTCGCTTCGTCAAAGCGTTTCTGCTGGGCGTAGACATCTCCCAGGAGCAGCTGCACGGAGGGGACATCCACACTTCCCGGCTGAACCTGATTAGCGCCGGCTGCCGTTTTGAGAGTGTCTTGCAGCAGCCCAATAGCAGCTTCAGGGCGGTTTTCCGCCAGAAGCAGGTTCACCAGCCCTTGCAAAGCTTCCAGAGTTCCGGGTTTAGAGGTGAGAATGGCCCGATAAATTTGAGCGGCTCCCTCGACATCGCCCAGGTACTGCTTGGCTTGGGCGAGCAAGACACCGTAACGCGGCTCGTCGGGATTCAGCTTGGCCAGTTTTTCTAGGGGCGGTATCGTCCCTTTGATGTCGCGCAGTTCTAGGCGAGTCCGCAGCAGCCCCTGAAGCGCCGTTTGATTTTCCGGCTCCCGCTGCAAAACCAGTTCATAGCCCCGCGCCTGGGCTTCCAGATCTGACTGCTTGGGTGAGGGCAGGCTGCTGGGTGCGGGTGCCGGTGTCGGCTGGGCCGGTGCGGGCGCGGTCTCGCTGCGCACTTGATTGTCCTTGAAAATATTGCTTAAGAGGGGAAAGAGGGAAAATCCCACAAAGGCGATCAGTGCAAGCACCATCACCACTTGAATTATCCAGCGACCGGGCTTTTGGGACACACAACTGCTTTGAACTCTATTAACATTATTGATCGCTTTGGAACCGTGGAGCGCCCGGAGGGCTCACTTTAGATGGTTTGGTTGAGTCAAAATTCTCGCGCGTTGCGTGCGGGGGCAGAGGGTGTGTCAGGCTAGTTGATGGAGAAATCTTGCTGATCGTCTCCTAGGCTTGTTGCATTCAGTAAAATAAGCTGACTGATGCCATCTACTCCCTGCCTGAAAACGGGAGTCTGCCGCCGGCACGTTTTTTGATGGTGGTGCTCGTCGCTCATCGCTCAAAGCTGTCAGCGTGCGGGCATCTCAAACCAGACAAGGTAAAGAACCCGACTGATCGGATCGGAATTTGTCTCCGCCGCAAGGACGTTTTATGAGTATCTCTCCTGAGCAGTTACCCCAACCACCTGATTCAACCGCATCTGACTCTGGCCAGCCCTTGGATGAGCCGGCTGTCAATCCACCGGCTGCCCCATCACCAGCCAATCCCTCCGTCAGCGGCGATGCCGAAAACACTGGCAATTCAGCTGAAGCCAGCAGCGCCCCCAGTGGTGAGAGTCCCTCTCCCGCACCGGCAGTGGCGCGACTTGAACCGATTCCACCGCCCTCTGAGCCAATGCAGTACCGGGCCATTGGCTTGGTGCGTGGCCGCTACATGCCCTCGGCCAATCAATTCACTCAGGGCATCCTGCTGACTTCAGACGGTACGGTGATTGATGCCGTGCTGTTGGGTCGGATCATGAGTTTGGTGAAGAACCACCTGAGTTTGGAACAAGAGCACCTGTGGGTGGTCTATCCCCGCACCCGCCAGAAAGACGGCAACTTGCACACCCAAATTGTCGGGGTGTGGGAGCCGGAAACCCTAGCGCCCTCTGAGCCAGCCGGCGCGGCGGATCTTTCCGCCCCGATTGGCGATGGCTATTTTTCCATTCGCGGCGAGGTGGTTTACCAGTCCCAAGAGCAGGAATATATCGTCGTCAAGATTCGCCAGGCTCCCCGCAAGCCTACCGATACGCCTAAGTTCTTCAAGCTGAAGCTCAGCGGAACTTTACCTGGCAAAGCAGTGGGGGACTTCTGGGACTTGCAAGTGCAGCGCCAAGCTGAGAATCTCCTGATTCAGGAGGCGAAAGATATTGGCCTTGTTCCCGGCGGCAAGCCGAAGCGGAAGCCGGGCAAGCCCCGCAAAGGCGGGCGTCCGCCCGGTGGGAAACCGCCGAAGGGTGCCGCACCCTACCCCCGCAAAGGCCCGCCTGCCGCACCAGGGGCACCAGGGGCTCCTGCGGCACCTCCAGCTCCACCCAAACGCAAGGAACCGATCGCCAAGCCGGTGGTCAAGCGCCGTCCCCCGAATTCCGAACCAGAAGAAGGAGGAAAGCCAGGGGGGGAAGGATGACCCCTGCTGTCAGTGAGTTGCCTGCCTGTATTGCAGATATTACATCTGTTCGCCCTGCCGGCTGCGGTCAGGCGACTGACCGGCAGGCGGACACTTGACAAGTCTGCTATTCCAGGGTAAAATTAGCACCCCACAAGTCTTGAGGCAAAAAGGATCGATCCATGGGAATCGGGGCAACCGGCTCGCTGAGCGTAAATTGGCCTGCTTCAATCCACTGCTTCAATTCCAATGCCACTTGAGATGACAGAAAAATGCTGGCCAGGGGTGCGACTCGCACCGGCTTGCCGTCAATGGCGATCCGACCTGTTTTTAGCTGGGCGTAGCTGACCAAACCAAAGGTGGGACGGACGCGGCGGGGGATGGAAAAATCCACCACCGGTGCCACGAGATCCTCGTCTCGCACGGCGCATTTGGCTACAACTTCTTCGCCCAACACCGGCAGGGGGACGCCAACGCCCAGCATCAAGGAAGGACCGTAATTTTTGAAGTAACAACCGCGAACCCAGCGAGGGTGCATCTGCTTGGCATCGCCAATCAAAGCTAGCGTGGCAGCTGGGCCAATGGGAGTGCGATTGGGCAAGCGTTTTTGCATTGGGAAGTGCTGGGTGCCTTCCCAGGCGACGTACCCAATCCCCCCACCCAGAAAAATCCGGCTGCCAATGCCAATCAGCTGCAAGTCAGGGTCATTGAGCAAGGGGGACAGAGCACCCGTGTTGGAGTAAACAGCATTCCCCAACCCGGGTTGCAGCGGACCGAGGTAGGTAAACAGGGGGCGCTCGCCGCCATTGACGCCGACAATAAAATTTTGGTACAAGTTGCGGGGATTGTACAGGTAAAATTGGTTAACTGTCTCGCGGGTGATGGTGGTTTCAAAGGATGAGCGAGGGTAACAGTCTGTTACTTGGCCAACGGCTCGCAGGTGTACCGGTTTGCCGGCAATCAAATTTTCGATGACGTGACCGCCGCCCTTGTTTTCGCGCAATTCTTCCCCGTCTGGGGATTCACTGACTTGGGTGGCTCCGATATACAGGTCTACCGCCCCAAAGCCAGAGTAAGTCAAGACGCCATCCAACCAGCAGCGGCGAATTTTAATCGGCGGGTCGGTGTGGCCAAGGTTGATAATCGCTCCAGAGGATTCCATCGGCTCAAAGGTGCCGGCGGTAATTACATCAACTTCCTTGGCTGTTTGGCTGACGCCCACTTCCGCCACGCGGGCTTTCAATTCCTCGACGGTTAAAACTGCGGCACGCTGGCCGGCGATTTTGTCGTTAATTTCGGCAATGGTTCGCATGGTCAATTCTTGAGTGTTGAGTGTTGAGTTTTGAGTTTTGAGTTTTCAGCTAAGTAGGCCAGCAAAATTAAAGACCTGCTGTTAAGCATATAATTTACTTGCTAAGAGTTCAGGGGAGAGGGAACTCAGGTGATATCGGGAGAAGAATTGACCGTTTCTCCCAAATCTCACAGAACAGCAAATTAGACGCGCATTCGCTTAAAATATTAAACCCGGCACCCTGCGCTTCCTGTGGGACAGGGGGGGATGCCGGTGAAAACCACCGGAGGGGTGCCTGAAGCGCAGCAGTGATGCCCCACCCCCGCCGCAATCCCCAATGCTCCCATTTAGAGATATTATGGGCATTCAACCGAACAGTCTCTCACTCCAGATGTTTGTTGGCAGGAAAGGATGTCTGTAAACCCGCCCCTAGTAGTGGCAAAGGCTATCTGTAAACCCGCCCCTACTTTTTTTTATAAAGACTCTCTTACTGCGCCAGAGCGGGTTTATTTATCTTTTCTTTATAAACAGTCTGTCAAGGCTGGGAGGGTGGGAAAGCGACAGCAAAACCTTCCCATATTTTAGCTGTAAGCGCTCGGCAGGCACCCTCTCAACCCTTCCATTACTGAGCGCCGGCGGCGTCATCAACTGCAGGGCGGTCACGATGTGGCGGACTGGGTGCCGGCGGGCTGTCAGTCAGGGGTGCCGGCTGCTCAACTTCAGCACCGGAAACCTCAGCCGCAACAGCCGGCTTGACAGCTGTGTCAGGCTCCTGACCGCGCCATTTATCCAGCACATCTTTAATCAGCACTTCTTGCACCCAAACTTGACCGACAACAGTCAGGGGGAGCGCCAGTAAAAACCCCAAAAAGCCGAAGAAAGTGGCGAAAAATACCTGGGATAGTAAGGTGAGCGCCGGCAGCAGAGACACTTGTTGCGCCATGACGTAGGGCGTCAGGAAGTTACTCTCAAACTGCTGAATCAGGAAGTAGAGAATGAACACCGCACCGGCTTTCCAAGGGGCGTCCAAAAGCGCGATGGACATGGGCAGCACCACACTCAAAGTCGGGCCAATATTGGGAATAAAGTTGAGCAATCCGGCTAAGACGCCCTGCGCCAGTGCCGGTTGAACCCCCAAAACCGACAAGCCAATCACGCTTAAAACCGCCACCACACTCATGCTGATCAGAGCGCCGACGATCCACCGGCCCAGCGCCACCTCACACTGGTCAAGAATCCCCTCCACCCGCCGCCGGTAGAACGAGGGAAACAGCCGCACAAATGCCTTGCGGTAAGACAGGGGCTGGGCGATCAGCATCAGCATCAAAATCAGCACCAGCAGAAAATTGAGCATAGCTCCTAGGGAACTGGAGAAAAAGGCAAACGAACTGTTCAATAGTTGCTTGCCCAAAGACTGGAGTTCAGGCTGCAGTTCTCTGTTCAGGTTTCTAAAATCCGGGAGATACTCCATCGCCTGGGCTGGGATAATGGTTTTGAGCTGATTGCGCCAGCTGTTTAACAGTTCTAATACCTGAGGCAGCTTGGTTGTCGTCAGCTCGTGATACTGAGCCGCAAACGGGGGCACAATCACCAAGAAAAAGCCCACCAGTACGGCGGCGAAAATGCTAATCGCCAGCAGGACAGCCCAGGAGCGCTGCAGCCCCGACTTTCGCAGCCGTCGAGCCAGCATATTTAATGCCGTGGCCAGAACAACGGCGGCAAATACCAGCAACAGCACTTGACGGATCTGCCATAGTATGTATAGGGAAAGCGTTAAGGCTAATAAGCCGATCCACTGACCTAGTTCCACGGTGCTGACTCCTTTTCATCTAGGGGCTGGGGGGAAGGAAAGTAAAAACTAAAAAGTCAAGTTTTTTGTTGGCGTGCCTTTTAGCTGATTGGGCTTCACCCTTGCGCTGCAGCAGCCCGCCACCAAAGGGCGGTTGCCACGATCACCGGCAAAAGGAACACCCCGATCAGGGCGCTGGCGGGGGTGGCGGGAATGGACAGGGTGGGGCCTCCGTACTTGAGCAAAACAGAAACAGCGGTGGAGGCGACCAGAACTTTGAGAACGAATGAGGCATTGCTATTCATAGCACCGGCTTTATGGGCGAGAAAGTGGGCACAGCAGCATGGCATCAAAAGCGAAGGCAGGCGCGACGGGCATACCCATTTTTCACTGGGTAAAGACCGGTCGAAAGTGCGAGCATCAGATTGCCTACAATCAGCATAGGGCTATAAATCTCAACTTCGATCGCGAGAAAAAGCGCGGAAAGCCCGGTTGAGTGTTCAGCGTCACCGGCAGTAAAGGGTGGCGGTTCGCACCGCCCTCGCTCCCCCGGACGCCCCGGCTGCTGTGGTCTGCGGTTGCCCTGCCCTAGCGCCTGAAGTTTGACAGCTGAGCGTGGAGGATCTATCTATTATGCCTGTTGAGACCAATAACAGTCGCCGGCTCAAACCGCCCGAACCGAGGCAGTTTGGGGGCAGTATACTGATTCTGCTGGCAACGCTGCTGATGCTGAACCTGCTGCTTCCAGGGGTGAGCCCCCGGTATCGCGAGGTTCCCTACAGCGAATTTATAAATCAGGTAGAAGCCGGGAAGGTGGCGCGGGCGCTTGTGGGTCAAGAGCTGATTCAGTACGAGCTTAAATCTGACCCGGGTGAAGTCACCGGCAAGCAGTCAGGCGGGTCGAGTAAGGTGCTCACCACCAGGCCGGTGGCCATTGATTTGGAACTGCCGAAGATTTTGCGAGAGCACGAGGTGGAGTTTCGGGCTGCGCCTCCGGACAGTCTGGGCTGGTTCTGGACTTTAATCAGCTGGGTCGCGCCGCCGCTGATTTTCTTTGGCATCTGGGGCTGGCTGCTCAGCCGCTCTCAGGGGGGTGGGCCGGCTGCCCTGACGGTGGGCAAGAGCAAGGCTCGCATCTATTCCGAAGGCAGCACCGGCGTCCGCTTTGACGATGTTGCCGGTGTGGATGAGGCGAAGGTTGAGCTGCAAGAAATTGTGGATTTCTTGAAAAATGCGGCTAAATACACCCGTTTGGGAGCGAAAATCCCCAAGGGGGTGGTGTTGGTCGGGCCACCGGGCACCGGCAAGACGATGCTGGCAAAAGCAATTGCCGGTGAGGCGGGGGTTCCTTTCTTCAGCATCTCTGGATCGGAGTTTATTGAGCTATTTGTGGGTGTTGGGGCGTCGCGGGTGCGGGACTTGTTCGTGCAAGCGAAGCTGCAGGCTCCCTGTATTGTGTTTATTGACGAGTTGGACGCTTTGGGCAAATCTAGAGGTGCCGGTTCTCTGCTGGGTGGGAATGATGAGCGGGAGCAAACTCTCAACCAGCTCCTCACGGAGATGGATGGGTTTGACGGCAACACCGGCGTGATTATTATCGCGGCGACGAACCGCCCAGAGGTGCTGGACCCGGCGCTGCTGCGTCCGGGGCGGTTTGACCGGCGGGTGTTGGTGGACCGCCCGGACAAGATTGGGCGGGAGGCGATTCTGAATGTGCACGCTAGAAATGTGAAGCTGGCGGCGGATGTGGATTTGGGGGCGCTGGCGGCTCGCACTCCGGGGTTTGCCGGTGCGGATTTGGCAAATTTGGTGAATGAGGCGGCGCTGCTGGCGGCGCGAAAGAATCTGGACGCGGTGAGGATGGCTGATTTTAATGAGGCGATTGAGCGGGTTGTGGCGGGTTTGGAGAAGAAATCCCGCGTCCTCAATGAGGTTGAGAAAAAGACGGTGGCTTATCATGAAGTGGGGCACGCGATTGTGGCGACGCTGATGCCGGGAGCGGGCAGGGTGGAGAAGATTTCTATTGTGCCTCGGGGTGCCGGGGCGCTGGGTTACACGCTGCAGCTGCCTGAGGAGGACAGGTTTTTGATGGTGGAGGATGAGATTAGGGGCAGGATTGCTACGCTGTTGGGTGGCCGGTCGGCTGAGGAGTTGGTGTTCGGCAAGGTGTCTACTGGCGCGAGTGATGATATTCAGAAGGCGACTGATTTGGCTGAGCGTTCTGTTACTATTTATGGGATGAGCGATGAACTCGGGCCGGTGGCGTTTGAGAAGATTGAGCAGCAGTTTCTGGAGGGGTTGACTAATCCCCGCAGGCCGGTTAGTCCTAAGATTGCGGAGGAGATTGACCGGGAGGTGAAGCGGATTGTGGATGGGGCGCACCACATGGCGCTGTCTGTACTGGGTGAGAACCGGCAGCTGTTGGAGGAGGCGGCTGAAAGGCTTTTGCTGCAGGAGGTTTTGGAAGGGGAGCAATTGCGGGAGTTCCTGAAGCGGGCGTTAGTGCCGGTGGATATGGAGGAATGGTTGCGCACCGGCAAGTTGCCCGAAGGGATAGTGTTGATGCAGACAACGTTGAGTTGATGAGCGACTGTTTTATGAGACAGGTGCATCTCACTAAAGTCATCCCCTCTTCCCCCCCATCCCCAGAGGGGGCCCCGAGCCCCCCCAGCCCCCTCTCCCACAAGGGGAGAGGGGGAGAAATAAGAGGTACTGTGGTATATTTGCGTGCAGTGAGATGCTGCCTGCGATCTGCGATTTATCGCGGATCTACAAGAGAGAGATACGCTTGAATAATAATTTGAGTTAATCAAACGGAAGTAAGATGACCAGCCCTACTGCAACACTGCTTGTTTCTTGCCCCGACCAGCGGGGACTTGTGGCAAAACTTGCTAGTTTCATTTATTCCCACAATGGGAATATTATTCATGCTGACCACCACACGGATTTTGCGGCTGGGCTGTTTCTCAGCCGGCTGGAGTGGCAGCTGGAGGGGTTCGATTTTGCCCGCGAGGAGATCGCACCGGCATTTGCGGAGATTGCGGAACCGCTGCAAGCCACTTGGGAGTTGCACTTTTCGGATGCGGTGCGGCGGATTGCGATTTGGGTGAGCCGGCAGGACCACTGCCTGCTGGATTTGATTTGGCGTCAGCGAGCTAAGGAGTTCTCGGCTGAGATTCCGCTGATTGTCAGCAATCATACGAATCTTAAGGGTGTGGCGGAGCAATTTGGTGCGGATTTTTACCACATTCCGATTACGAAGGAGAATAAAGTGGCGCAGGAGGGGAAACAGTTAGAGCTGTTGCGCCAGTACAAGATTGATTTGGTGGTGTTGGCGAAATACATGCAGATTGTTACGGCTGATTTTATAGCACAATTTCCGCAAATTGTCAATATTCACCATTCGTTTTTGCCGGCTTTTGCGGGGGCGAATCCTTATGAGAGGGCGTATGAGCGGGGGGTGAAGATTATTGGGGCGACGGCGCATTATGCGACGGCGGAATTGGATGCGGGTCCGATTATTGAGCAGGATGTGGTGCGGGTGAGTCACCGGGATGAGGTGGCGGATTTGATTCGCAAGGGGAAGGATTTGGAGCGGGTGGTTTTGGCGAGGGCGGTGCGGTTGCACTTGCAGAATCGGGTGTTGGTTTATGGGAATAAGACGGTGGTGTTTGGGTGAGGTTGTCTGGGTGGCACAGGCGAGGTGGCACAGGCGAGACGCCTGTGCTACGGGTTTTTTGGGGGGAGGGTGCCGGGTGCCGGTGGCGACGAAAAAGCCCTTGTTCCACTGGGAGGCTTTTCTCCCAGACAGATTGCCAGGAAGCCGGCAACCTCTAAAATCCAAATGCAAGAGCATCGAACATATACTTGCTTTTCTCTCGCCCAACGTTCTCAGAAGGTTCTTATATTTCTCAACGAAACTAACCCCCCCTCGCGTACTATATAGAGGTGAGCTTGAATTTCTTCATCAGAGATTCCCTCAAGCCAGTCTAATTCCTCTCTGACTTGCCGGGTAATGTGAGCGATGTTCTCTGATAAAGCCTGTTCTGGTGTTTTCCCTTCTACACCCGCAAGTAAATAGTAGGCGGGCATCGGATATGGGCTAAAAAATAACACTTCGTAAGTGGTCAAATTATCTCCTTGACAACAGTCAATTACTGGCTGGATTACGAACGGCAAATTGGTAACTGGATACCGAGCGCTGTTTGTGGTAATGCCAACTTGATTTTCCAAAACAAAGGCTAATATCTCGTAAAGTTGTTACAGCACCGCCTAGACTGGCCTTTGTTTTACAATCAAGCTTTTCTCTCAGACAGATTGCCAGGAAGTAGGCAACTGAGTTTCAATAAAACCTATAAGCCGGCTTTTTAAGATTGTTTTTTCTTCTTCTTTGGGGGAGACTTGCCGCTGCTCAGCTGAACAATTTTTTCCCAATCGATAGCCCCCTCAGGCGTAGCAAAGTCTTTCAAAAATTCTAGTTCAAAGCGATTGACTGCCTGAGCCCACGCTTTTTCAAATTCTATACGGTGCTGAAGAGGATAGTCTTTCATTAATCGAATAAGTTTGAGATAGAAGTCGGAATCGCCTGTTATTTCTTCCCAAAAAGCTTGACCGGAGCGGATAGCATAAATGCGCCTCGCATCAGGCTCGCTATTCCTCCGTCCATAGCACTGTCCGAGTAAGGCTCTAAACTGTTTTTTTAGTTGCTTTCTAATGAACTCCTCTTGAGCCTCAGAAAAATCACGCTTCAGTTGCTTCCATTGGCTTGAGTTTCCCCAGTTAGGGCCTGACTTTATCTGAATCACCGTATAAATTTCCGGGGTTTCAGTTATCACATCTAAACCTGACGTACCTGCTGTAATGCCGCCACAAATTTGCTTGGCGATTGGCTCTAGAAAAACCGTACCAAAAACACTCTCATCCGAAGCAGACATAAAGGCTTGCAACAACTGTTCTACAATCTCGGATGCCTTTTGGATACCCAGGGCGCGAAACAAATAGGGATTTTTCCGTTTCAAAGTTTTCCCCAAATCCAATTTTGAGAGCGTCAGAATGCGGCGCTCATAAAAAACATCAAGTTGCTGCTTGATTAGGTTCTCCAGTTCATGAACCTCCATCAAATATGTACTCCTTTCGCTCCTACCATAAAGTTAGTTGAGTGCTATTACCCACGCGCTTCCGGGCAATAGAACAGTATTCTGCATTCAATTCGACACCGATGAAGCGACGGTTCAATTCTTGACAGGCAACAGCGGTTGTGCCCGAACCTATGAAAGGATCTAACACAACATTATTAGAGAGGGTGAACAGTTTAATGAACCATTTCGGTAGTTCAACTGGAAAAGCGGCACTGTGTCCGCGATTACTGCACTCGGTTGCTAAATGCAGGACGTTGGTAGGGTAAGCCATGTCCCGCTCAACCCAATTAGAGACATTTTTGCCAAATCCACTACCAACCTTTGAATTGTCACGCTGCTTATCTGTCTCGCTCAGGTTGCGTAAACGTTGATGTCGCCAATCACCCATCGGCACCATAACTGCTTCTTGGTACATGGCGAATTGTTTGTTTTTTGTGAAATGCAGGCAGCGTTCCCAGGCATCACGGAAACGATTTGGCCATTTTCCGGGATAACAATTTTTCTTGTGCCAGCAATACTCCTCAATCCAAAACCAACCCTGTTTGCGCAACTCCAGGATCAGCTCGATGACAAAAGTATGGCGCTCCCCATTGATAGCGGGTTCTTTAATGTTGAGGATAAAAGAGCCGGTGGGTTTCAAAACGCGCTGTAACTCGGCTGCAATCGGTAGAAACCAAGTAACATACTGATCAGCATTAACGCCACCGTATGTTTTATTACGCTTATTGGCATAGGGTGGAGATGTCAAAATTAAATCCACACATTCTGATGGGATGAGAGGCAATACATCCAGGCAGTCCCCTTGAATGATTTTGTCCAATAAATCAGTGAGCGGCGATCGCCCCTCAGAGTCCTCATCGACTGGTAAACTAGGGACTGAGTGAACGATCGGCTTTTTACTGTCATTGCTTTTAGACACATCTCTCACATTTGCGCCCCTTTATCAGTAGTGCGTGCAGTCTCTCTTCTAATTAGTATAATAGACTCTTGGCAGTTTTAGCGCTACAAAGAAGCGCGTTGAAGGCAGAGACATCGCAGCCGGTGGAGTTAATCCCCACTTCATTGGCCTTAACCAGGGTTGTGGTAGAGCCGCAGAAAGGATCGAGCACTGTTTGCCCAGCCGCAAAGTATTTGCCCAGGAATATCTCCGCTAATTGCGGAATGAACTTGACAGATCGGAAGCTCAACGTCGCGTTAGGCCAGCATCTGCGTTGGACTAGCACTCACCACCGGCTCGCGTTAGCCAACGATGACTGGACAGCCCGGTTGGTTGAGATAAGCACAATTGTACCCCCGACCAGAACGAGTTTGGAATAAGTAAATCTGACTAAATTGTTAGTGCGGTCGGGTTGTCACCGGCTGGGTGCCGGGCGCAGGTGGCACATCTTGTGGCACCGGCAATCAACATACTGTAGCACAGGCGTCTCGCCTGTGCCCCGCACCGGCAATCAACTGTAGCACAGGCGTCTCGCCTGTGCCTAGAGGTAGGGTGCGTTCCCGATTTTCCATTACTCCATACCAACTCCCTTCAGGGAACGCACCCTACTGCTACTCTGGCGGCTGAACCGGCACCGGCTCAACCGGCTGGTTTTGCTGGAAATACGCCTCCAGAACTCGCAGCACCATCGGCGCGGTAAAAGAACCGCCGCTTTCGCCAGAATTCTCCCCAAAAGCCACCACCACAATCTCCGGTTTGTCAGCCGGCGCATACGCCCCAAACCAAGTGTGAGACTTTCGAGGCGGATCTTCAGCCGTGCCCGATTTTCCCGCCGTTGGCGGGATGCTGGACACATTCAGCGCCTTGCCTGTTCCCCCCGCCACCACGCTCCGCAATCCTTCTCGCAGGATCTCCACAGTTACCGGTTTCAAATTCAGCGATTCCCGCCACTGCTGCACCGGCTTGTTGTCCTTTAGCAGGTGAGGCTGCACCCTGTAGCCGCCATTCGCCGGCACCGCAAACATCACCGCAACTTGCAGCGGACTTGCCAGCAAATACCCCTGACCGATTGACATATTTATGGTGTCGCCTTGATACCAGCCTTCCTTCAATTCCTTCTGCTTCCAAGCCTCATCGGCGACTAATCCAGGGGATTCTTCCTCCGACATTTCAATGCCCGTTTTTGCGCCAAATCCATATTTTCGCGTCCAGTCGATCAGGGTTTTACCGCCAATGCCGTCGCCGATTTGATAGAAAAAGGTGTCGCTACTCCAAGCCATCGCCCCCACAAATCCCTGGTAGCCAAAACCGGCTCGGTTCCACTCCCCAAACTCAATCCCGCCGAAGGTGAGGGAAGGATAGGTTGCCAAAACCGTGTCCGGAGAAAACACTCCGGATTCCAAACCGGCAGTGGTGGTGACAATCTTAAACGTACTCGCCGGCGGAAATCCTTGGATAGCGCGGTTGACAAAAGGGTGGTCCTCACTTTGCAGTTCTTGCCAGGTTGATTCAGAAATCCGCGTCGAGAAGATATTCGGGTCGAAACCGGGGCGGCTCACCATTGCTAAGACTTCGCCAGTGTTCGGGTTGATCGCCACGAGCGCGCCTTTATTGTAGCCGAGGGCGGCTTCTGCTGCCTTTTGCAAGTCTAAATCCAGGGTTAAATGTATGTCCCGACCGCCCAAAGCCTGCTTTTCACCGATCACCCGCAGGATCTGGCCGCTGCTGTCAACTTCAACCCGCTGCCCTCCCCATTCGCCGTGCAATTCCCTGTCGAAGGCTTGCTCAACTCCCATCTTACCGATGATATCGCCGATGCGGTAACCTTGCTCTTTGAGCCGGTCTAAATCTTCATAATCCGCTTCGCCGGTGTAGCCGAGCACGTGCGCCGCCACACCGCCGTTGGGGTAAACCCGCACCCCTTCCACATCCACTGTCACCCCCTTAAGTTCGTGGCTGTTTTCTTGCAGGGCTGTGACCAGGGAAAGGCTGATATTGCGGGCAACCCGCACCGGCTGCGCCGAGCGATAGCCCGCTTCCAGGCGCTTGTGAAGTTCGGATTCCGGGATATCCAGGATTTGCGAGAGGCGCTTCAGGGTGGCAGGCCACTCTGTCTTTTTCTGCGCCCAGGGGGATAGAAATACAGCGTGGGACAGGCGGCTGGAGGCCAAAATTCTGCCCTTGCGGTCAAAAATATTGCCCCGTGCCGGTTGCGACGGGAGCACGCGAACCCGGTTTTCATCTGCCAGCTGCCGGTTGCGCGTTCCCTCAAAGAGTTGCAGGTAGGCAAGTCTAGCCCCCAGCACAGACAGCATCAGGAGGGTGATCCCCCCTACAATCAGCGACTGGGAAGGTTTTCCCACTGTACGGCTGGAGAATTGACGACCTGTTGAGGGAGAGTGAATCACAGTCATAGAACGGAGGTTCAGCAATGACAACTGTTGCTCTCAACAGGATATACCCGATAGGGATCAGCGGAAACACACTCTGGCAGTTTTTTTTAGTTCTGGGGCTTGGCCATAAAAATTTAGGCTATGGGGCGCATTTTGCTGTAGAATGCAGAATTTCTCTCACCTTATTTTGGGCGCAAGTGCGGATTTGTGGCTGCCGGCTAAAGCGGGGACAGTTTGTAGAATCATATCTCAGGAAGAATGAAGAAAAGTTCTCCCCGACTCCTTCGCTCCCCCTCTCCCTCTCCCCTGCGCCCCTGAAGCCTCTCGCCCCTCCCCCCAAAAAACCCTCTCTTGAAAGGCGAGCCGCAGGGGTCGCTATAACGCACCAAGCCAGCCGGCAGCCCCAGCCTCACTTGAGGAAGTCCGCCAAGTTTGCAGCGATTGCGCACCGGCTATTCAATGGGTGCGCCGGCAGAAGGGTTGATTCTAGAGTGCCGGCTCTCGGATTCGATCGCCCGCGCCCACAGCCTGACATGATTGCGCTCGCCGCCGGTGGCGAGAAATGGCGAGAAACCCGGAAGGGGGCGGGCACGGGCGCACCGGGGGCGGGCACGGGGGCACCGCCCCTACGAAACCCGGTTTCTTTGAGAAACCGGGTTTCTACCTTTTCACAACTCAAGTAGAGACGCAATAGCTTAGGGTTGCAACTCTTGCAACTGTTGCATGTGTTTCGGGCACAAAGTAACCACAGCAGCTGCTATCACTTTTCCCGAAAACAAGGCTCTGGCTTCTAATTGCTCTTGCGGCACTCCTTGCGATGAGATTGACTGGGCTACTTGAGAGGCATAATCTCTAATTAAAACACCAGAATCAAGAGACTTGCAGGTATCGCTCGCGAGTTTCGTGGCTTGCTCGTTACCCAATTGACTGTACACTTCCGCTTCCGCCGGCGTCAGCAGTTCCGGTAAGAGTTCTTCAAATTTCTGGGCTCTCGCCGGGATAGCTGTCAACAGTATTATTGCGGAAGTCAGGGGAATAAGCGATTGTTTGAACACAGGATTTGCCCTCATCTATAGATAGATTATAACTTCTCCGTTGTCTAGGGGGATTAGGCGTTATAGCGTGGCCAGAAACCCGGTTTCTTTGAGAAACCGGGTTTCTCCGCTTTCAGCCCTGCCACTGCCGGTTGGCCGTTTGTAGTTGGGCTTTAGCCCTCCCGTTTGTAGTTGGGCTTTAGCCCTCCCGTTTGTAGTTGGGCTTTAGCCCTCCCACTCCCGCACAGGCTGGCCAATTCTGGGCCTTCACCTCCGGGAATCCAGCACCCCTGTACTAGAGGGGATCGCCACTGTTTTTGTTTCAGGTGCCGGTGGGTATATTGCCGGTTGAACCCAGGGCTAGGGCTTCGAGATGCCGGTGGCTGCGCCCACCTCAGCGGGTTAGCGCTGCGCTTAAGCGCCGGGAAAGCTAACGCAGCTTTTCCAAGCTTAGCGAAATCTGCAACAGAGTTCGATACAATATCGACATGTAACAAAGCTGCCGGTGGTATAGTCGGCTTCGCGGGTTAGCGCTTCTCGCTTTTCCAAGCCATCTGGCACAATCTGCGACAGAGTGCGATACAATATCGACATGCAACAAAGCTGCCGGTGGCTGATGCAGTATAATCCAGCTTGACCGGGGGAGACTACATGAGAGTTGGCGAGAAGGAGCGCAGGCTGTGACAGATAAGAAAACAACAAACGTGGAAATCCCTGACGAAGACAACTTCGCCTACATTGACAGTGGCACCGGCATCGAGGAGGAAATCGAGGCAGAGGACACTGATAAAGAAGAAAGCATCACCGAACCATTCAATCCCGCCCTAATTCGGATCGACACTAGGCCGATGACAATCGACTTGCTACTCACAAGAATTAGAGAGGGTGAACTGGACTTAACGCCAACTTTTCAGCGAAAAAGTGGCCTTTGGAAGCCAAAAGAACAAAGCCGATTGATAGAATCTCTTCTGATTCGCATCCCGCTTCCAGCCTTCTACATGGATGCAACCAATGACGAGAGATGGCTGGTTGTGGACGGGCAGCAACGACTTACAACAATGAAGCGATTTGTGCTTGATAAGGATCTCAAGCTATGCGATCTGGAGTTTCTCAAGGATCTGGAGGGCAAAACTTACAATGAACTCCCACGTAATTTACAGCGCCGAATCCAGGAAACCCAGGTAACCGTATATCTCATTGAGAAAGGGACACCACATCAACTCAAATTTAATATATTCAAGCGCATCAATACTGGGGGGTTGCCCCTCTCACCGCAAGAGATACGCCACGCACTCTATCAGGGAAAGGCAACTGAAATTGTTGCGACACTCGCTGAATCTGACGAGTTCAAGAAAGCAACAGGTAACAGCCTGCGTCGCGATTACAGAATGGAAGACCGTGAGTTTGGGCTTCGGTTTTTGGCCTTTACAATTACTCCCTATACTGAATACAAAATTCAGGATTTTGATGAGTTTTTTAATGAGACAATGACCGCTATAAATAAAATGTATGACCGGCAATTGCAAGACCTTGACCGGAGATTCAGGCGGGCGATGATGGCAGCCTTTGAAATTTTCGGTAAATATGCTTTTCGCAAGCGCTATCAAGCGAATGCAAGGATGTATCCAATTAACAAAGCATTATTCGAGGTTTGGTCAGTTTGCCTGAATCAACTTAGTGACGAACAGCTTCAGCTACTAAAAGAGAGAAAGGATGAGGTGAATAAGAAATTCATGCAACTCATGAATAATAGCGATTTCAATAAAGCGGTTTCGGAGAGTACCGGACAGATTAAAAATGTACAGCGGCGATTTAGTGCCATCGAGCAACTCATCAAAGAGGTATTATCATGATTCAATCACTGCGCTTGCAAAACTTCAAACCTTTTGAGGATCAGTCCCTTCAGTTCAGACCGCTCACTCTGCTTTCTGGGCTTAACAGCACCGGCAAATCCTCAGTGCTTCAAGCACTGCTGCTGCTGCGTCAATCTTACCAGCAGGGTTTATTGCCAAACACCGGCTTGGCGCTGAATGGCGACTTGGTTTGTATCGGTACGGCTCAAGATGCTCTTTTCGAGGGGGCAAAAAAGGACTCAATCGGTTTTGATATTGTCTGGGAAAAAGACAGTAAGGGAAGCTGGCGTTTCAACTACAAGCGAGAGACGGACGTGCTAGCGCTTGCCTCACCCCCAGCTACTCGTGAAGTCTATAAATCAAGTCTTTTCACAGATAACTTCCACTACTTGCAGGCAGAACGTATTGGCTCCCGCACATACTTGGAGATATCGGATTTCCAAGTGCGACAGCACCGGCAACTCGGCACCAGAGGCGAATACACGGCACACTTCCTGGCAATTTATAGGGATGAACATATTCGCAACAGCACCCTGAGCCATCCGAACGCAAACTCACTGAATCTGAGAGAGCAAGTCGAGGCATGGATGGGAGAAGTCAGCCCGGGAACACGCCTCACAATTAACTCCAACCCGGCTTTGGATCTGGTGAGTTTGCAATACTCCTACGGACTCAGCAACAATTACCGCGCCACCAATGTCGGGTTTGGAATTAGCTACACCTTACCCATTCTTGTGGCCGTGCTTGCATCCCCGCCAGGCACATTGCTCTTAATAGAAAACCCAGAAGCCCATCTCCATCCCAAAGGACAATCCCAAATGGGTCAGTTATTGGCACTTGCAGCGAGCTGCGGCGTTCAGGTTGTGATAGAAACTCACAGCGACCATGTTTTAAATGGGATTCGCCTTGCGGTTCATGGCGGCAAACTTGACCCCAAAGATGTGCAGCTGCACTTCTTTCAGCGCCAGGAAAAACAAGGACAAGCTGTGAGTGAGGTAGTATCGCCCCGCATTGATCGAAACGGACGAATTGACCGATGGCCAGATGGCTTTTTCGATGAGTGGGACAAGAGTTTAGAGGCTTTATTAGAACCGGCGGGAGAATAAGACATGGATCTGGAGATGGTATTGAATGAACTCTCCCTGCAGACTCCCGCTGCTGATATCCCAACAGCACGACAGCGGATGTCAGACTTAATTAGTACGGTACGCCAAGCAACTGTCAGTGGTGCAAAACGGGTACTTCGCACTCACAGCGAGCTTAACACCATCGAACTCGCTCCCGGATATCCGGTGGCTTGTTGGCGCAATGATGGGGAGGTAGATCGAGAGGAGCGCAGTTTCTTCAGAACTCTGACAGCAAAAGCTCCCTTCTGGACTGAGGTTGCTGAAGAAATTAAAAACGACTTTGATTTGTCGGAAGTTGGGCACCAAGGAAAGCAAGCTATAGGACTAGGCTTTGCTTTGGTGAGTGACGCACTCGCGGTTAGCTTGAACTCGGAGGCGCGATGGGATTGCAGCCAATTAGAGTTGGAAGTCACCCGACTTGACGACAGTGAAGAATTAATCGATGAGCGAGTCGAAATTGTTCACGCAAGTCGCAGCAACCATGTGGGAGAACACGCTGATTGGATTAAGGAACGTATCCGAATAGCAGTGGACGACGGAGTGAAACTCTGGGAACGTAAAGATGAGTTATTTTCCAAGCTAATATTCTGCGATTCTGTTGGCGAGCAATTGCAAAGCCTAAACACCGGCAACCCCATGCTGAGACAAGTTGTGAAACGGCTGTCTGAGCTTGAGCAGTGCTGTAACAGTTGGACAGTCGGAGCGTTCGATCTAGACAGTCTTCCCAGTAAAGCATCTCCGGAGAGTGAGACAAGACTGAAGCAGTTGAAACAGAAACTAACCTTTAAGTGTCCTGATGGCCAGCAACGCCTCTTCAGTTTGCACCTCCGCATGACACCGGCAGCTTGGCGGCTTCATTTTTCTGCCGAATTAGGCCCCGGAAAAATAATCATCGGTTACATTGGCCCTAAACTGCAATAATCGCAACCTTATCTTACCGCAGGACAGGCGTCTCGCCTGTCCCTCCCCCTAGGCGTAGGACAGGCGCGAGTGTCCTTCTACCGCTCCGGAAACTTCTGGCAGTAACGCTCAGTCGGCTGATTCACCTCACGCAAGCGAGAAGTCACAAACCTGTCCATCCAACCTTCCAAATAAACCCGATTCGCCTCCCGTTCTTTCGCATCAGCTGTATCCAGCGGATAGGGCGCTAACCCGACAATCGCCGCCGTCGTCACGCAAAACATCGACTTCTGAAACGTCTGGCAAATCTGCACCCGCAAGTCATCCTCACCCCGGCAACTCTTGCGATAAACCTCATGCAAATACTCCGGGATAAAATGCCGCATATCCTGCATCAGCTGCGTCGGCGGAATACCGGCACCCCCAATCGGAAGCGGATCGGCATACAAAGCCCCATAAGCAAAATCCTCCTGACCCACAGGAATTTGCTGCGCTTGCGCATTGAAAGAAACCGTCCCCGGAAAAGGCGTCCCCCGGAAGAAAACCGCCTCCACATACGGGATCGCCGTATCCGCAAGGAACGTCAAACCGGCTTCTTTCGGAAGGATATCATACACCTCGCCCCGGATATTCACGCTGTAGGTAATCGGGTTATTCGCCGCCGCCACCAAACCCGCCTTGATATGCTCCACCACCTGCGGAATCGATTTGATTTCCCCGCTGTCATAGCGGTCAGATAGCGTCAGGAAAATATCTCGCATTACCTCCCAGAACTGACCCAGACCGCTGTAATAGGCCAGCATGCGGATTTGTTCCGGCAAAAACTCCGGAAACAGCCGGTGCAGTCCCCCCATCAGCACATCGCCCTTCAATTTTGCCCGGATAGCCTTCTCAGCCAGCTGGTAAAATTCAGGAGAATCAAAATACTCATCCAACCCCCCGCCGCCGTGCCAGAGCATGGTTCTCATGCAATACTCAGCGTACTCAAAATTAATCCGGTCATGCCACCAGTGGCGCAGCAGCTTCTCCAGAGTAATCTCCCCGTTAAAGTATTTGAAAAAGGGGAACAAAACTAAAAATTGATGGTCAGCAATGTAGGTGAGGTTGCGGGAGTAAGCATCCAAAACGATGCCATAGCTTTTTAAAATACCGACAACTTCCAATAGGTTTTCCCCCGAATCCGGCAGCAGCGCAACACCGGCTTCCAGGCGCTCAATATACTTCGCCAGAGGATGAGTAGAAGGTTTTAAAGTTGCAATTGTCATACCGAATTCTCCTCAATTCATAAAATAATCGCAGATTTTTTCGCTGTTTTCTCGTTCCCAGCCTCTGGCTGGGAACGCATGTATAAGAGACTCTGCCTCTTTTATCGTTCCACCTGGGAACCCATATATGAGAGCCTCTTTTCTGGTTTCCGGGAGAAAAATCACTCGGCGGCGCTTTCTGGGAAGACCTGCGCGACAGCCGGCGGCGCATCCAGCATTGCCGTCGCGGTGCTCTCGCTCCAGCGCACCATCCAGCTCGGCCAAACTCCAAGCACAACGATGACCCCTGCTAGAATCATCGCCGGCATGCGATCGCGCCAGCGCACTGGCGGCAAATTCACCACTCGTTCGGACAGCCGGCCAAAAAAGGCGCGGTTAACGAGCAGCAAGAAATAAACAGCCGTCAAGCCGGTGCCCACCATGCACAGCAGCGTTTGCGCCGGAAAAACCGGGAAACTGCCGCGAAAAACCAGAAATTCAGCAATAAACCCCGCCATGCCCGGAATGCCGGCACTCGCCATCACCCCCAAAATCATCAGGCTGCCAACCACAGGCAACCCCCGTTCCGGGTTGAGCAGCCCCGTGAGGACTTGTAAATCGCGGCTTCCCGACTTCTTGTAAACCACACCCACCAGCAAGAACAGCATCGCCGAAATCAAACCGTGGCTGATCATCTGGAAAACAGCCCCTACCAGGCTCACCGGCGTCGCCGCCGCGCCCGCCAGCAGGATGTAGCCCATGTGGCCAACCGACGAGAAGGCGACCATTTTTTTCATATCCGTCTGGGCAATAGCCGCCAGTGCGCCGTAGAGCACGCTCACCACCGCCCAGCCCGCCAGCCAGGGGGCCAAAGTCGCCCAGGCATCGGGAAACAAGCCCAAGCCAAACCGGAACAGCCCATAAGTCCCCAGTTTCAGCAGCACCCCAGCCAGCAGCACAGAAATTGGCGTCGAAGCCTCAACGTGAGCGTCAGGGAGCCAAGTGTGGAAAGGAACCAGGGGAACTTTGATGCCAAACGCCACCAGGATTCCTCCCAGCAGCAGCAGTTGCGTCTCCACCGGCAAAGCTTGAGCCAGCTGCGGCTGGTAAGCAAAGCTATTTGCGCCGGTGTTCCAAACCAGCCCCAAAAATGACGCCAGCACCAGAATCCCAGACACAGCGGTGTAAAGGAGAAACTTGGTTGCCGCGTAGCCGCGCCGCTGTCCCCCCCAAATCGCTATTAAGAAATATAGAGGAATGATTTCCAGTTCGTAAAACAGGAAGAACAGCAGCAAGTCCTGAGCCAGGAAGGCACCGGCAACGCCGGCACTGAGCAGGAAAAGCAAACTGTAGTAAAAGCGCGGGCGCAGCACAGACTCATCCGTGCTGTAAATCGCAATCCAGGTCAGCAGACCATTTAAAACCACCAGCGGCAAAGACAAGCCGTCCACTCCCAGCTGGTAGGTCAAACCCAAAGCTTCAATCCAGGGTACGGACTCAGAAAACTGCACTCCCGCCGCCGCAGGGTCAAACTGACTGGCCAGGATGACTGTCCAGATGAAAATGCCGCCGGCAATCGCCAAGGCGACTTGACGGGTGCGAGCCGGTGTCACCGTTCCTGGCCAAAACCCGATGAGAGCGGCACCTAATATTGGCACCCAAATCAAGGCACTAAGCATCAATGGTTCTTTCTGATACATTTACGCGACATTATTCCAGGTATTCCCGGACAATGCAACGATAGCACTATCACCAGTAAAAGTGATAGAGGCGGTATCCCGCAAAGCTTTCAGGAACATCCCAAAAGCACCTTTCCAGTCCCGCTAAGCGCGGGAATCCGCAGCTCGGACAGTGGAAAACTTTAGAGCCACCTAAGCGGGTGTGGACATTTGCCGGCTGCGAGTGCAGGTCTGGCTGGTGAATTCTTCGGTGACATCCACAACGGTGGTTCCCGTCAATTCAGCCTGATGCTTTAAAGTCATTTTGAACTTTTGAACTGGTCGTGCGCCTACCGAGCATCGCTCTCGCCGTTTTAGACCTGATTTTTCGCTTCGCCCTCGGCAACCGTGTCAGAAGTCAAGGGAGGTTGGCAGAAAAATAAGCGCGGTAATTGAAATCGCGATTTGCCTGTTCGGAGCTGACCGGGGCCTTTGTCAATTTCTCAGAGCCGTCTGGATTGTATCACGTTTTGTAGGATTGCGCAAGAAATCCAGGATTAAATTTTACCTGCTTTTGCCTATCGCTAATTTTAAATTTGTAATCTATAACCTGACGTAGGACAGGCGGGACGCCTGTCCCTCCTCTGGGCCTTCCCCCCTAAAATGGCCAGCTCATGAGAATCACTAAAAGACCCACGCCTACGACAATGGTCAGGACGTAGAACTGGGACTGACCGGAAACGTTGTACTTCAAGCCTTCGCCGCCGAAAATAGCGCTCAGCCCTACTAGGTTAACCGCGCCATCGACCACATAGCGGTCAAACCAGGCGGTGATCCTGGAAAACCGATCCACGGCAAACACCACAGTCAAGCGGTAAAGCCGGTCAATATAGAAGTCATAAGCCAGCAAGTCTTGCAGGAATCGCAAGGGAGGTTGAACCGGCCTCGACCAAGTTCTGTCCAGAGAAATCGCTCCCCCAGCGACAGTGCCGGCGAGCCCAGATAAAACCAGCAGCACCACAGCAGCGAGGTTCAGGTAAGACCAGTCTGGCAGCAGGGACAAGCGCAGCATCATCACCGGCAGGAACAGGGTGAGGAGGATCAGCGACACCATCGGCACCGCCATTGGCCACGGAACCTCTGGGGCGCGGCGAGTTTTCGGCTGGGGCTTGCCCAAAAACGCCAAGCGGAAGACGCGGGTGAAATTCAAAGCGCTCAAGAAGTTGACCCCTAGCAGCACAGCCACCACCCAGGGATGGCTGACCCAAAACACGTCAATCCCTTCCCGGAAGGCCCAAAAGCCTCCCAGGGGCAGCAGTCCCACTAACCCAGCTGAACCGACCGCAAAAGCCGCAGTGGTTGCCGGCATGCGCGACCAAAGCCCGCCCATTTCGGTGAGGTTTTGGTTGTTGGTTGTGGCGATCACCGAGCCGGCGCTCATAAACAGCAGCGCTTTAGCAAAGGCGTGGGTGAACAGCAACAGCAGGGCGAAATTCGTCCACTGCATCCCCACGGCGATAAATACCAGCCCCAAGTAAGCGCTGGTGGAGTGGGACAAGGCTCGCTTGATGTCGATTTGGGCGATGGCGACCAAGGAAGCGCCTATTGCCGTGACTGTTCCGATGGCGATCAGGGCTGTTTGTGCCACCGGCGAGAGTACCAAAATCGGCTGGAGTTTAATTAGGATGTAAGCCCCGGAAGCCACCACCACCGAGTTTCGCAAAATCGAGGCTGGGTTTGGGCCTTCCATCGCTTCATCCAGCCACAGGTGCAGGGGGAACTGGGCGCACTTGCCGGTGGGGCCGGCAATCAGGGCCAAGCCCAGCAGCGTCGCTGCGGCGGGAGAGAGAGACGCTGTTTCCGCCCAGTCATAGAGGTCGTTAAAATTCAAGCTGCCGGCACTGCACGCCAGCGCCACCACCCCCATCAGCAGCAGTACGTCTCCCACCCGCTTGGTCAAGAAGGCGTCTCGGGCTGCAGTCACCACCAGGGGCTGGGCGTACCAGAACCCCACCAGCAAATAGGTGGAAAGGGTGAGCATCTCCAGAAGGGCGTAGCTTAGAAATAAGGAGTTGCTCACAGCCAGCCCGCTCATCGCCCCCTCAAAAAATCCCATCAAGGCAAAGAAGCGGGCTAGGGCCCAGTCTTTCTCCAGATATCCCAGGGCGAAGAATTGCGCCAGCAGACTTAAGCCGGTCACCAGTTGCATTGCTCCCAGACTCACCGAGGAGATGTCCAGAGCTAGGGATAAATCTAAATCGGCTACTCGAAGCCAGTGGATGATTAATTCTTGCGGCTCTTGGTTCCAGGTGAGCCGGAAGACAGCCCAGCCGTGGGCAAAGGCCACGACGGTCATCAGCAGGTTGAAGTACGCCGCCGGTCGCGGTCCTGTCCGGCGGATAACCCCCACGGACCACGGCAGGGTCAAGACGGCACCGATTAAGCCATAGAAAGGTATCCACCAACTGGTTTGGAGGAGAAACTGATTCATCAAAGCCCAACCCCTTGCGATTACGAACTATACAAAATGATCAATCTGTCCCTGAAGGTATTTCAGGGTTCCGGCGCTGCTGTGTCAACGTTAGATGAATATTTTTTAACTTTTGTTCTGTTAAGTTTAACCTATGGCTTGCCAGAAAGTAAAACTTGTGAGCTAAAAATAAAGTCAATTGCCACTCTAACTTTTACTTATACATGTCAACCGCGTTGAGCGTTTTTACCTAGGTCGCAGCCAACTAGCCCCAACAGCAGGGTGGCCGGCAGCCGCCAGCCCCTCGCCGCTAGCCCCCTCCCGGGTGCGGTATTGGACGCCAATTTATTAAATTTAGTAATATCCGAAAGAATGGTTTTTACAAAACCCGGCCTATAGAGCGGTTTTGTATATATGCCTTCTTCCGGAAATAATAAATGTCGAGAGGTGAGAGACGGGAATGGCCTGGACATCGGTGCCCCATGCCCCATGCCCCATGCCCCATGCCCCATGTCCCATGCCCGATTCCCTCAGGTCAGAACCGGCAATCTTGCCGGTGTTAAAAGTCTAGTTTTAGGAAAAGTAATAAAGAAATTATAAAACAGCCGCCGCCTGCCACAAACCGGTACGCTCTCCTCCTGGCACCCTGCGGGTGGCCCGAATGTTAAATTTTGTTAATTTTTGCAATCAAGATTTATCATAAGGATTTATATTGTCAAGGAAGCCACTATTCCCTATTCTTGAATTTGGGAGTGCTAAGCGTTTTTCTCCGTAGGGGAAAATAGGGCATTTCCGTGAAAAGTTTCCGGGGTCAAGCTGGGCGAGGCCCAGTGAATTACGCTCATCCTACAGGAGATCCAAGATGTCAATCGCAGTTGGAATGGTTGAAACGAAAGGCTTTCCGGCTGTCGTGGAAGCTGCAGATGCGATGGTCAAAGCCGCCCGCGTCACCCTCGTGGGGTACGAAAAAATCGGCAGCGGTCGCTGTACCGTGATTGTCCGGGGGGATGTGTCGGAGGTGCAAGCCTCTGTCGCAGCGGGGATTGAATCCGCCAGGCGGGTGAATGGCGGTGAGGTGCTGTCCACCCACATCATTGCCCGTCCCCACGAGAACTTGGAGTACGTTCTACCGATTCGTTACACCGAAGCAGTTGAACAGTTCCGAAGCTACTAGCGCCGCAGGTGGCCAGCAAGGGTGGCCACCGTCTTCACTCCCCTTGCCCACTGGGGGGCGTCCAAAAACAGCTGTAGGGGCAGGCCCCCGTGCCTGGGGTGGGGGCTGGCCACGGGCTTCAGACGGCCCGCCGACCTCGCCAACGGCGCGGCGAGCGTGATTTTTGGACAAATCGTTTGAGCTAAACTTGTTTTAGGAGCACAGCAGATGTCAATTGCCGTAGGAATGGTAGAAACTTTGGGCTTTCCGGCTGTCGTGGAAGCTGCAGATGCGATGGTCAAAGCCGCCCGCGTCACCCTCGTGGGGTATGAAAAAATCGGCAGCGGTCGCGTCACCGTGATTGTCCGGGGGGATGTGTCGGAGGTGCAAGCTTCCGTCGGCGCGGCCATCGAGAACGTCAAGCGAGTCAACGGCGGGCAAGTCCTGTCCACCCACATCATCGCTCGCCCCCACGAAAACCTGGAATACGTTCTGCCCATTCGTTACACCGAAGCAGTCGAGCAGTTCCGCGAAGCGACCGGCGGCATTCGCCCGATCGGCAGACCGTAAGAACCGATGCAAATTGCCAAAGTCAAGGGCACGGTAGTCAGCAGCCAAAAAGACCCCAGTCTCAGAGGCTGCAAATTTCTGCTGCTGCAATTGCTAGATGAGGAAGGACGCCAGCTTCCGGAGTACGAGGTGGCGGGGGATACTGTCGGTGCCGGTGTGGATGAGTGGGTTCTCGTCAGCCGTGGCAGTGCCGCCCGCCAGATTCCAGGCAGCGAACACCGTCCCCTCGACGCTTTGGTGGTGGCGATTATCGACACGGTGACGGTTGAAAATCGCCTGCTTTACAGCAAGAAAGACCAATATCGTTAACCAGTCAGCAGTCAGCCAACCGCAGGCAATTCACGGCGGGCTGATAGCTGACAGCTCTGCGTAGCTTTTTAAGAAAGGAGAAACATAGATATGGCAGTCCGCAGCCTCGCGGCACCCCCCACCCCGTGGTCGAGAAATTTGGCTGAGCCAAAAATTCACGAGACAGCCTACGTGCATTCTTTTTCTAACATCATTGGGGATGTGCGCATCGGGGCCAATGTTATGGTCGCTCCAGGTACGTCAATCCGGGCAGATGAGGGCACTCCTTTCTACATTGGTGACAGCACCAATGTCCAAGATGGGGTGGTGGTTCACGGTCTGGAAGCGGGTCGGGTGATTGGAGATGACCAAGAGCGCTACTCGGTGTGGATTGGCAAAAACTGCTCCATCGCCCACATGGCCCTGATTCACGGGCCGGCCTACGTTGGGGATGACTGCTTTATCGGCTTTCGCTCCACAGTGTTTAACGCTCGCGTCGGCAAAGGCTGCATCGTGATGATGCACGCCCTGATCCAAGACGTTGAGATTCCCGCCGGCAAATACGTTCCTTCGGGAGCGGTGATTACCAACCAGCAGCAAGCCGACCGGCTGCCGGACGTTCAGGAATCGGACCTGAAATTTTCCCGCCACGTTGTGGGCATTAACGAGGCTCTTCGGGCAGGCTACCAGTGCGCTCAGGACGTCGCCTGCATCGCGCCGGTGCGGGACGAACTCGGGAAAGCCACGGGATCTAATGGCTACAGCGCCGGTGCGGCGAACTCTTCTAAGCTCAGCAGCGAAACCGTCCTTGCGGTGCGCCAGCTTCTGGCTCAAGGGTACAAGATAGGCGCGGAACACGCTGACGAGCGCCGGTTCCAAACTTCTTCTTGGAAGACTTGCGGGGCGATTAAGGCAAAGCTTGAAGCCGGAGTGGTGGCTGAGCTGGAAGCTTTTCAAGCCGAATACAGCGGCGAATATGTGCGCCTGATCGGCATTGACTCGAAAGCCAAGCGCCGGGTGCTGGAATTGATTATCCAGCGTCCGGGTGACAAGGGGCAGGTACGCTCGCCTGCGGCTGCAGGCTCAGCACCGGCACCCGCCGCCACCAGCACGGCACCCGCTGCGGCAGCTTCGGGCAGCTTGAGCGCCGAAGCGGTCGCACAAGTGCGCCAGTTGCTGGCTCAAGGGTACAAGATCGGCACCGAACACGCCGATGAGCGCCGGTTCCAAACTTCTTCTTGGAAGAGTTGCGCTCCGATTCAGGCAAAGCAAGAGGCGGCTGTGGTGGCTGAGCTGTCAGCTTGTCTTGCAGAACACACCGGCGAATATGTGCGCCTGATTGGGATTGACCCGAAAGCCAAGCGCCGGGTGCT
Organism: Oscillatoria princeps RMCB-10; assembly: GCA_019359235.1. Classification (GTDB taxonomy): domain Bacteria; phylum Cyanobacteriota; class Cyanobacteriia; order Cyanobacteriales; family Oscillatoriaceae; genus Oscillatoria; species Oscillatoria princeps. Next base: position 152,209 of record JAHHHT010000004.1, on the reverse strand, counting down.
GGAATCGATTATCCAGCGTCCGGGTGACAAGGCAGCCAAGTCGTCGGGCTCCGCACCGGCAGCAACGCCTGCTGCGGCACCCAGCTCTAGCAGTGCTAATGACACCAGCGGCTTGAGTGGCCAAGTGCAAGAGCAAGTGCGCCAGCTGCTGGCTCAAGGGTACAAGATCGGCACCGAACACGCCGACGATCGCCGCTTCCAAACTTCTTCTTGGAAGAGTTGCGCTCCCATTGAGTCCAAACAGGAGTCGGAAGTGATGGCGGCTCTTGCCGGTTGCGTCGCTGAACACAGCGGCGAATATGTGCGCCTGATTGGCATCGATCCCAAAGCCAAGCGCCGGGTGCTGGAAACCATTATCCAGCGGCCCAAAGCTCTGGCGAGTCGCTAACGGCCAATGTAGAGACGGGACATGTCGCGTCTCTACAAAGCGGTCAGCAGTCAGCGGTCAGGAGTGACATATAGCACAACTGCGCTATTTTGTCAAGGTATAGCGCCGCATGCCGGCGCTCTCCCGACAGCTGGCAGCTGGCAGCTGACTTAGAACAAAAAAGAGGTTCCCATTCCCATGCATTTGCCGCTACTGCGACCGATTAGCACAGCTAGCTATTTCGTAAGTGGCGATGTGGTCATTGATGAGTGTGCGGCGATCGGGCCGGGAGTAATCCTGCAAGCAGATGCCGGCAGTCGGATTGTCATCGCTGCCGGTGTCTGTATTGGCATGGGGGCAATTCTCCACGCTCACCAGGGAAATATAGAAGTGGAGGCCGGTGCCAACCTCGGCGCGGGCGTCCTGATCGTGGGCACCGGCAAGATTGGAGCCAACGCTTGTGTGGGAGCTGCAACGACGGTATTAAACAGCTCGATCCAGCCAACCTCTGTGGTGCCGGCGGCATCGATTATCGGAGATACCAGCCGTCAAGTCGCTCTGACGCCAGACCCCGTGGGAGTGGGCCCAACCGGCTCCCAACCTCCCGCTGAGGGGGTGGCCGCAAACAGCCAGGACAGCGCCGCAACCGGCCCGCCGGCAGCAGAGCCCGCCCCAGCACCGCCAGAGCCTCAATCCCCCGTGTCTCCAACCCCAGCGTACAGCCAGCGTCACCTGAACCGGCTGATGATGACCCTGTTCCCTAACGGTCAGTCCTTAAACCGCAACTCCTTTCAGGGGCCACCTGTCGGTGACTCCTGAGATTAACACATCTAATCTACATATAGAAACAGGAGCGTGGGTGAGGGGAGAAAAAGAATTAGAAATGATGAATTCTGAATGAAAAGGGAAACTTAAAAGTTCAAAGTTCTCAACTCTCCCAATCTCCCCCTCTCCCCTCGCAAGCGTCGGGTTTGACAGACGGCGGTTAAGCCAAGCCGGAAAAACTTAATAACAACAGTCAAAACGCAGTAGAGAGCGACCAGCCGCCTTTGCTGACGTTCGCCGAAACGGAGAAGCCAATGCTTCAGACAGCGACCTGTCGCGTGTCTGCAAAAGACAAAGGTTGCAGAAAAATTGTGAAATTTATTCTTTTGTTTAATTGAAATCTACAACATGATGGAATTACAAAGGCAACGGCGAGTCTCCCTGGAAGAATCGAGACAGCTAGACCCCCTGCGGGAAACAGCCCTGGGGTTAGTCTCGACCCGGAGTTTTCCAGCCATCGTCGGCACTGCAGATACGATGCTGAAGTCCGCAGGGGTGACCCTAGTCGGGTACGAAAAAACAGGCAGCGGGTACTGCACGGCAATTGTGCGGGGCAGAATTGCAGATGTCCGCCTGGCGGTGGAAGCGGGGGCGGACACAGCCGCCCAGTATGGCCAATTAATCTCCAAGTTGGTGATCGCCCGACCCATGCCCAACCTGGAAGCCGTGTTCCCGATTGGCAGCCGCTTGACTGACTTGGCCCAAGGAAACAGTTACAGCCGGTTGAGCAATCAAGCTGTGGGGTTGCTGGAAACAAGGGGATTTCCAGCAATGGTGGGAGCGTGCGACGCTATGCTCAAGTCCGCTGAGGTGCACCTGGCATCCTATGAAACGACTGGCGACGGGCTGTGCACTGCGATTATCCGGGGGCGAGTGGCGGATGTGGTAGTGGCGGTGGAAGCAGGCATGTACGAAGCTGAGCGGATTGGGGAATTCAGCACCTTGATGGTGATTCCCAGACCTCTCGATGACCTGGAGAAAACTCTGCCGGTGGCGAGCTGCTGGATTGAGGAACAGAAACCGCTGCTGATGCCGGTCAGCGTTAGAGAGAAGCAACTGGAAACACAACAGGTCTTACTCCCGGACTTGCAGAAGTTGCCGGCAGTCAAGGAAACCGAAAAGGAATTGGTGGAACTGCCGGATTTGAAGCCATTGCCCAATCGCAGGGGGGAGTGAGAGGCAAGAAAAAGGCGCTGCTGCAGAGCGGGGATGGGAAGGCATCGGACAATTCGCCGGCGGTTCCTACAGGAAACCCAGTTGCGGGCGAAACAGGAGGGGTAACTCCGCCAACACACCATCACCTCTCTGCGCAACGCCATCTGGAAGGGGAATTACGCTCATGAGATTTGTTTGATGATAGCTTGCCTATTTCATAAAGAGAAGTAAAGGTTGCTGATTGGTATAATAGATAAAACCCTATGATTGGGGTCAGGAGTAGGTCACTTGCTACAGGCAACGCTCCATCAGTTAAAGGTATTTGAAGCGGCGGCGCGGCACGGCAGCTTTACCCGCGCCGCTGAAGAGCTGTTTCTGACTCAACCGACTGTCTCGATGCAGGTGAAGCAGCTGACGAAAGCGGTGGGCTTGCCCCTGTTCGAGCAGGTGGGCAAGCGCCTCTATCTCACGGATGCCGGTCGAGAGCTGCTGGCGACTTGTCACGAGATATTCGCTCGGCTGTCTGAGTTCGAGATCACGGTGGCGGATATGAAAGGGCTCAAGCAGGGCCAGCTGCGGCTGGCTGTGGTGACAACGGCCAAATATTTTGTGCCGCGCATCCTGGGCCCGTTCTGCCGGCGCTACCCGGGCATTGATGTCTCGCTGCAAGTTACCAACCACGAACAGTTGCTGGAACGTCTCAGCTTCAATCGGGACGATCTGTATATTCTCAGCCAGCCACCGGCAGGTTCCGACCTCCACTGTCAGCCGTTTCTGGAAAACCCGCTGGAAGTGCTGGCGTGGTGGAATCACCCGCTGGTTGGGCAAAAGAATATCCCCCTGGAGCGCATTGCCGAGGAGCCTTTTATTATGCGGGAGCCCGGTTCGGGAACGCGGGGAGCTGTGCAAAAGCTGTTCGAGGAACGCGGGCTCAAGCTCAAGGTGCGCCTGGAGTTGGGCAGCAATGAGGCGATTAAACAAGCGATTGCCGGCGGTTTGGGAGTGTCTGTTTTATCCCGCCACGTCTTGGCGCTGGAAGGCAATACGGGTCAGGTGACTATCCTGGATGTGGAAGGCTTTCCGATTCCAAGGCAGTGGTATGTTGTCTATCCCACCGGCAAGCAGCTGTCTGTGGTTGCTAGCACTTTTTTCGACTATTTGCTGGATGAGGGAAAGCGGGTGGCTGAGGAAACTGCGGCTATTAAAATTACGAGTTAGTCGGGATACGCGCTTTGCGGGCGGGAGTTTTGAGAGCCGGGATTGGGGGATTTGGGGATGGGGTTGAGCTTTGCTTTGTTCTACCCGCGCCCCACCTGCAGGTGAAATCCGCGCTCTTTTGCTGAAGCGACTGTCCGCCGGCTGATTAATTTTCGACCGAGCGCGATTCAGACGCGATTTAAGCGAGGGCCACAAAGAGAGGCGATAAACCGCTGTCTCTACAAGAGAGCTGCTGAGTGTTCAACTTGACTTGAGATCGGGGGTGCCGGTGGTGCCGGGGCGGGCGTGGCCCACCCGGCAAGCGGGCAGCTGAGAGCTAGTTGGACACCTCGGACATCTCGATGACGCGCCCTTCGATATCTTTGGCCAAAAAGTTCAGGGGCTTGTCCTGGCGAATTTTGTATTTGACGCCCTGCGTCTGCACTCGCATCAGCAGTTGCTCCAGGCAGTCGCGATCGAAGCAGACATGGCGCTGCCGGTTTTTTTGCCCCACACTCGCCCCGGAGATAATGTGCAGCTGGGTGTTTTTCTGGAGCTGGTACCACAGCCCATCGGAGGTGTTCAAGGTAGTTTTGGGCGCTGTCACACCGGCGGACATGTAAAGCGGGTCAATGCCGGTGGCTCCCAGGGTTTGCTCGTAGTTGTAGTAGTAGTGCAGGGGAACTTCTGCCACCGGCAGATCTAGCAGCCCTTCATAGAACTGTCGCGCTATCTCTAGATCGGACACCATGATGGTGTAAACTTTGGGGGCGCTGGTGAGAAACATCCACATGGCCCCGGCGTAGGCCGCCAGCAGCATCACCATGATCCCCTGGGTGGAAAACAGGCTGTCCAGAGGCAGGGAGGGCAACAACGAGCTGAGGGTGGGAGGGATACTAACTGTTAGAGGCATGAGCCAACAATGAGGGATGAACGACGCTATCTAGAATTTATCTGCGGACAGGCGGTCTGGTGACTGGGACTTAGAGTCAGAAAGCAGGCTATTGTTAATTATTCTATCAAGGCCACATCAATCCCGCAGCCGGTGGCCGCCGGGAGCTGGGGTGCCGGTTTGAGATTTTACTCCTGCTGTCCCCTCTACCCCCTCTCCCCCCCCTACAGGCGAGCGGGCTGTGTCAGTTGCTGGTTTCACTGGATATAGTAAGTTAGGAAACAATAGCAGCAGGTGGTTAGAAACTGTGCAACTGCCTACTTTTCCAGAATGCAACCATCCGGTGGTCAAGTCGCTGTTTCATCACAGCGATCAGGAATTGCTGACGCTGTTTCAGCGCCATCCCGACCAGGGGAAGTTCTTCACAGCGCTCTTCGCTCGCTACAGCCCGATTGTCTATACGCTGATTTCTCACTCGGCTAAATCGGTGGTGCAGGCTGACTATCTGTTTGCCCTCACCTGGCGGCACATCTTTTACGAACTGCGGGATTTGGATCTGCGCCCGGATTATGACACCAGCTCTAAGGCGTCGGTTCTGAGCTTGCAGAACTGGCTGATCAATACGACGGCTCTGTGCATTAACTCGGTGGAATTGCCGCCGGTGGAGTCGATCCACTACTCGCTGCAAGCTGCGCCCCCTCCCCTGTGGTGTTATGTCCAGCAAGCGCTGGACTTGCTTTTGCCCCTGCAGCGGGTGGCGGTCGTCATGGCTCAGACTTTCCACTGGAGTGAAACCCGGATTGCGGCTTACCTTCAGGCGGAGGGAGACACTCTCACACCGGCTGAGGTGGCCAAAATCCTCGAAGAAGGGTATCGCCTGCTGGAAGCTCAGCTGCCGGCTGATATTCACGCGATTTATCTCGATGGCCAGACGAGTCCTCCTGCTGAGGGCTCAGCTGTTAATTAGGTGCGCCGGTGAAGAAATTTCCTTGACAAATATAAAAGCTTATGGTATAATTCGGCAAATGTTCGTAGGGCTGGCGGTGGGGCTGCTGGCTGTGTCAGGCGCAAAGGTTGCCGGTGCGGCTGACTCCAACCGGCAGCCCGACACCGGCATCAACAGTGGCACGCAAGGGAAAGACAGGCGGGACTTAGGCACAACTATGAAAGAAACCGGGTTTCTGGTTCTGGAACGAGGGCTGAAAGTCTTGACTTCTGGTTGAGAAACCGGTTTCTGCGCAAGTCCTAACAGGGATGAGGCCGACTTGCTGCTGCGTTTGGGTGGCCAAGCGGAGCGCCTGGGGCAGCTGGACAAGGCCATTGATTACTGGTGGCGGGCGCTGGAGAGATATCGCCGGATTGGCGACCTGCAGGCGCAGGGTCTGACTTATGATTTTATCGGGCTGACTTATGGCAGTTTGGGGCGCTACGATTTGGCGGATGACGCCCTGTGCCGCCGGCTGGCGAGCTCCCGGGACAGAAAAGACTTGCTGGGGCAGGTTTACGGTTTAAATAATGTGGGGACGGTTCTGCTGCGGCGCGGCGCAATAGCGGAGGCGAAAAAAACTTTTGATGAGGCGCTCGAAATTGCCCGCCGGGTGAGAAGTTTGGACGGGATGGGGCTGTCTCTGAGCAATCTGGGATTGGTGGCGGCTGGGTTGGGGGATTGCGAGGCGGCGATTAAAAGCTATGAAGCGGCGCTGGTTTTTCGCCGGCAAGCGCCAGATCCCGCCGGCGAGGCGAACACGCTGAATAATTTGGGCGAGGCTTATCATGCCACCGGCAACTATCGAGAGGCAAGCTTGAACTGCGGCATGGCGCTGCAGCTGGCGAAACAGAGTTTTGATTTCCGCAACCAGTTCCTTTACGATTGACGGTTTGGTGGCTTCTAGCAGCTCTCTGGGACGGTATTCCCGCGCTTTTCAGCTGCGGGAGGAGCGGTTAAAATTGGCCACGGAGCGGGAAAGCCGGTGTCAGGAGCTGGTGACGCTGCGGTCATTTGCCAGACTGTACCGGCAAGTGGGAGACTGCCCGAAAGCCCGCAGTTTTTACCGGCAAGCGGTGAGGCAAGGCTGGCGCTCTGGAGGGTGGGAAAGAGGAGGTCCTGTTGCTCAACGAGTGGAGTCAAATTGAGTTTATGGGTGGGGCTGAACGAGCGGGGCATTAGTATCAATTAGGCTGTTTTCGCACAGCAGGGGTAGGGGCAGCCCCCCGTGGCTGCCCTGAGGAGCGGGTGAGATAGATTGCAGGTTCTTTGGATCGCAGTAAGAAACACAATAGATGCGACCGGACATGAGAGCGGACCGGGTTGAGATAGATATAGCGTTTTTCATCCTTTGTGAGGTACTGAGAAAGCCGGTTTCTTAAAGAAACCGGGTTTCTGGGGCGTACTTCATCCAACTGAAAACCGCTATAAGAGACTGTTTATAAATAATTGTTAAGGCCGCCAGGGGTTGAGAAACCGGGTTTCTTTTGCTGGGTCAAGTGATATGGAATGGCGCACCAAGAAACCCGGTTTCTGGCTCCTTCACTTTTCTTTATAAACAGTCTCTAAGCTGTTAGGCTAATAATGCTGCATGTGGTCGAAAGAAGGCAGAGCCGACCGATCCGCGTTCCCAGGCTCAGCCTGGGAACGCGGGATGTCCGGGTTTTAAATCCATGCATCCAAAATCTAAAATCCATGCATTGGTATCGCCCCCACCGGCGAGGCTAATACTTTTAATCATTTGGCAGATGCTCGCCGGCTCCCCGGCAATTATACCCAGGCGCTGGGCGCAGGGGCGAGTTGCCGCGAGATTGCCCCACAGTAAGCGAGCGCAGGAACAGACGCCGCCGCTCAAACGTCGCGTTCGTTGAATGCCAGTTTCGCGCTCGTGTCGCCCCTGTCTCGCATGAGGTGTGGGCGATTCCTGCGGTGCCGGTGCGGAGGGCACAGCACCGGCAGCCGATCGCAGGCGTGGGAAGCACAATCGCCTCTTGATTTACTGTCACCCTGTTGTTTAACATGGGAAACGTGTCACATCAGGAAGCTAGATCAGTAGAATTGGGGACAAGGGCTTAAGAAATGTAAACTTTCACGGGAAGAGAAAATCTCTCAAAGAAGAACTGCCTAAAAGTTGAAGTGGTTGTGCTATGAAGTGGGCCAGAAAAATTTGGTGTTTGGGAGCATTAGTCGGGTTAGCAACTTTAGGAATAGGGGGTTATCATTTGGCAGTGAATAGTTTTGACATCGGATATTCATCTCAGATTATCGCACAGATGGGTAAGGAAAAAGTTCCCAAAAATATTTCAGAAAAAGCCTGGGGCGAGGTGGGTGCGGTAGCGTACAAAGGGGCCTCCCAATTCATGGCGAAAAATAACGGCTGGGGGCGAGGCTTAGATGACCTTCAAAAGCGATATTTGCGGCCTCACTTTGGGGATTTAGTAGACCGGGTTGAGGTGGTCTACAGCGCGACCCTAATGGATGAGTGGGTGGCGGCTAGTTTAAGAATAGATGTTGGCAAGTCGAACGCGCAAGTTTACGGGCCCAAAATTTATGTTACCGCCCCCTATAAACCGGGTGATGTTAAGCAGCTTATTCTGCTGGCTCACGAGCTCGTACACGTAAAACAGTATGAAGAATTAGGGGGGCTAGATAAGTTTGGATACCAGTATTTCAAGGAATACAAGCGTGCCGGTCAAAACTACCGGCGCAATACAATGGAGCGGGAGGCTTTTGTGTTTGAGGGAAAATTTGCCAGGTGGCTCTCAGAGGAACTCGCTAAATCTCCTGAGGAGGAGGTAAAAGTTAAAAATTAATAATTTTTGCGGGGTTGCGGAGGCAGAGCCTCCTCATCTTCGTTCCCAGCCTGAGGCTGGGAACGAGAAAAATGTCCCCCCCTTTTTAAGGGGGGGCTAGGGGGGGGATCAAACTGGATAATCTAATTTCCTCGCTCCTAAGCTCCGCCTAAGAGCGAGAAGAACGAGAAAACGATTTTTTTGCGGGGGTTGCGGAGGCAGAGCCTCCTCATCTTCGTTCCCAGGCAGTAGGGGCAGCCCCCCGTGGCTGCCCTGGGAACGAGAAAAACGAGAAAAATTTTTAATGGGTGTTAAACACCGGCAAGGTGACTGTAACCGTGGTGCCGCGCTTCAGCTGGCTTTCAATTTTAATGTGCCCCTGGTGATTTTCTACAATCGCCCGGGCAATCGCCAGCCCCAATCCGGAACCGGCTGTCGCCCCGTGAGTGCGAGCGGGATCTGCGCGATAAAAACGGTCGAATAGGTGAGGTAAGGCGTCCTCTGGAATGCCGGTGCCGGTGTCAATCACTTTGACTTGCAGGTGGCTGCCGGTGCGCTCCAATTCCAGCCGCACTTCACCGCCCGTTGGGGTGTGCTGCACGGCATTAGAAACAAGGTTGGTAAACAGACGCGCCAGCTGGTCCCAGTCTCCCTGAAGTACGAACAGATTCTCTGCGGAGGCGTCGAGGGAAAGAGAAAGGGGGGGCTCAATCAAGTCTGCGCAGAGGGTGATGCCTTTTTCACCGGCAACCGCCTGCTGTTCTTCCATGACTTCCATCAGCAGGGCGTCTAGGGGAATCTCAACCCACCGGCTTTTTACTGCGGCGCTATCCTGTCGGGCGAGAAATAGCAAATCGTCCACCAAACGCCCCAACCGGCGCGTCAGTCTCTCCACGACTTGCAGCTGCTGCCGGTGCTGCGCCGGCTCTAAATCTGGGTCAGACAGAGACGCCTGCACGTTGGTTTGAATCATGGCAATCGGATTTCTCAATTCGTGGGAGGCGTCAGCTGTGAACTGTTTCAGGCGCTGGTACGACTCCCGCACCGGCTTGATCGCTAATCCGGAAAGAAACCAGCCGCTGGCGGCAACAGATACTAGCATTAAACTGATGCCTAAGCTCAAATCTAATGTCAGCTGGCGGATTGGTTTGGTGACTTCAAACCAGGGATGGCTGACTCGCAAATATCCGAGCACCTGTCGCCCGATTTCTACCCGCTCTGTCACCTGTCGCAGCAACTGACCGGAGGAGAGCTGCACTGTGGAGCCGGTACGCTTGGGCTGCAGGGGAATGTCTAGCGGTTCGTGCAGGGTAGACCTCAGCAAAAAGCCGGTGGGGCTAAACCATTCTAAGTCAATGTGGTCGTCTTCTAAGTTCTGCGCGTTGTCGCGAAAGCTGGCTTCTACGTTAATCCGGTACTGGTTTCCACCTGCCGGTGATCGCTGCACCGGCTCGATGACCAGCGAGCGCTCTACCACTTCCACTACATGGTTGAGGGTGTCGTCTATCCGCTCAATCAAGGTGCTGCGCACGTAGAAATAGACACCCGTGGCAAACAGCAGCAGCAGTACCGCTGTTACGGCTGTGTACCAGATCGCTAAACGCCTGCGAGTCGTTTGGAACATAGCACTAGCTTTTACATTTTTATTTTACTATTTGCTATTTATATAGCGGGTCTAATTGAGTTTACAATAAAATTAAATAAACCCCCCTGCGATCCTGCAGCAAGATTCCCGGTTTCTGGCCACTCTCTGTCTTAACAGTGACTTTATCAACCCGCTCTCACGAAATTGCAACTCTTGACTTTTTGGCAGATATGTGCTGGGCCGCAGCGTCAGGGCGCAGTGGGAGCCGGTGAGTGCCAGTGCTGTCTGGCTGTAATATCAGATTGCCAACAGTAAGTGAGGGGAGTCGGACAGAGCGGGGGAATTCGTGTGAGCTTGCGGTCACGTTCGCGGGGAAGGTTCCTGAAATAAAGATAAAGAAGTCAGCCCGATATTAGAAATGTGTGCTTAAGTATTGTAGGGTGGGTAACGCGAAGCGCGTCACCCACCCCCCCCACAAACAATGCTATTAAGGAATTCTTATGGGAGCAGAGAAAATTCTAATTATTGGCGGCGGGATTGTCGGACTGGCAACGGCATACAAGCTGGGCCAACAATGTCCGGGTGCGAGAATTACCGTCTTGGAAAAAGAGGGTGAAGTTGGCAAGCACCAGTCTGGAAATAACAGCGGGGTTTTGCACGCCGGACTGTATTACAAACCCGGTTCGGCGAAAGCTCGGCTGGCTGTATCTGGCATCCAAGAGATGATAGCCTTTTGCAGGGAAAATGAGATTCCCCACGAGATTTGCGGCAAGTTGGTCGTGGCGGCTAGTGAAAGTGAAGTTCCCCGCCTGCACAATTTGCTGTCAAGAGGGCAGAAAAATGGGCTGCAGGGGTTGAAGCTGTTAAATCCAGAGGAAATGCGAGAAATTGAGCCGCATGTTGCTGGGGTAGCGGCAGTGAGGGTGCCGCAGGAAGGTATTGTAGATTACGGGAAAGTTTGCGAGAAGCTGCAGGAGAAAATCCAAGAACAGGGGAATGAGGTTGTAACAAAAGCCAAGGTGTGCGGCTTGAAACAAGTCGGGGAAAGTTGGGTGGCTGAAACAGCGGCGGTCGAGTTTCAGGCGGATTTTTTGGTCAACTGTGCCGGTTTGCACTGCGACAGGGTTAGCGAGTTGGCGGGAGAAAAGCGGGAAATCAGAATTGTGCCGTTTCGCGGGGAGTATTATAAGATAAAGGCAGACCGGCAGTTTTTGGTGAGGAATTTGGTTTACCCGGTTCCAGACCCGCAATTCCCTTTCTTGGGAGTTCATTTTACCCGCTTGATTCACGGAGGAGTTGAAGCCGGGCCCAATGCTGTGCTGGCTTTCCAGCGGGAGGGCTATCGGAAATCCCAGGTGGATGTGAGAGATTTGTATGATGTGCTGTCCTATGTGGGGTTTTGGAGATTAATCGGCAAGCACTGGCAGATGAGTTTGAATGAGCTGCAAGGATCGTTTAGCAAAAAGCTGTTTTGCAAATCTTTGCAGAAGTTGGTTCCGGAAATTCGGGAAGAAGATTTAGAGACTGGAGGCGCGGGAGTGAGGGCTCAGGCTTTATGGCCTAGTGGGGAATTGGTGGAAGACTTTTATTTGATTAGCCGGCGCAACGCACTCCACGTTTTGAACGCTCCCAGTCCGGCTGCAACGGCTTCCTTGGCAATTGGGAGTGAGGTTGCCAGTCAAATTTGCAAAAATTTATAGCGATAGGGTGCGTTCCTAGAAATTTTCTGTAGCACAGGCGTCGCGCTTACGCGCCGCTGCGCTAACGCCTGTGCCAAAAAAAGCTATGGTACAGGCAAGATGCCTGTCCTGGGGCCAGAAACCGGGTTTCTGGAAGAAACCCGGTTTCTACGCTTTCAGTATATCATTTTTGTACAGGATAAAAGGAGTGAGATCGTGGCAGGTAAATTAGAGGGAAAAGTTGCGCTGGTTACGGGTGCTTCATCAGGAATTGGGGAGGCGACAGCGCTGGCGCTGGCGGCGGAAGGTGCTCGGGTTGCTGTCGCGGCGCGACGCGCCGGCAGGCTGGAAGCGCTGGTGAAACGCATCGCAAATAGCGGCGGGGAGGCAATGGAAATTGTTGGTGACGTTGGTGACGACGCGCAAGCCCACGAGATGGTGGTGAAAACTTTAGAGAAATGGGGGCGGGTGGATATTCTTGTTAACAGTGCCGGTGTGATGTTTCCCGGAACAGTTCTCGGTGCGGATACGGAAGAGTGGCGGCGGATGGTGAACACAAATTTGCTGGGCTTGATGTACGCAACTCACGCCGTTTTGCCGGTGATGAAGGCGCAGGGGCAAGGGCATATCGTTAATATTTCTTCAACCGGCGGGCGCACGACAGGGGCGAATTTCGCCGTCTACTGCGCGACTAAATGGGGTGTGGGCGCGTTTTCAGAAGCTTTGCGCCAAGAGGTTTGCGAAGACAGCATCCGCGTCACGGTTATCGAACCGGGTCCGACGGCTACGGAATTGAGCGATCGCATTACGAATCCGGAGGCGAAAGAAAAGGTAGAAGCGTGGCTGAAGTCAATTACGCCATTAGAAAGTGAGGACGTTGCGGCGTCAGTGGTCTATGCCGTGACGCAACCGGCTCGCGTAAATGTCAATGAAATTTTGATGCGCCCGACTAATTCTGTCGCTCAGTAGGTATATCCATTTTTTTCCTATTTCTCGCCCCTTGTCAAGCACTAAAAACCGGTGTTTCCCCTCGTTTCCAGGCTCTGCCTGGAAACGAGGAGCTGGAGGCTCTGCCTCCTTTCGATCGCAAGCAGATTAAAAGCTTAACAGCTTATTCCCATTCCCGCGTCAAACCCGGCATCAGCCGGTGCCAGTTATCCAAAAGCTTTTCCTGCCAGGGTATTCCTTTCGAGCCTTTGGCTGCTAGCTGAATCGTTTTCTTTTTGCGAACGACAATCACAAATCGAGACAGTACGCTCGTCGCCGAACTGTCGATAAATTCTAGCCCCTTCAGGTTTATGGTGAGCGCCGGCACCTCCTGCGCGAGCGCCTCATCGAGTAACTGCTCTATGGGTTTGTAGTCGGCTATTGAACCTTCCCGCAGCAACCCCTGGAAGTTCAAGGTTGCCGTTGCCGGATCGTACCACACCCTGTAGTCATCGGTCTTAATTTCCATTCTTTTAAAGCCTCTTACTTGCGCTCAGAATAATCTACCATTACTGGGCTGTTAGCAGCACCATTGTAGTCAGAGTGGTAATGGCAGGGTCTTTGCTAACGGTTTCAATTTTCCATCCCAACTTAGCGCTATAATCATTGAGCAGGCTCAATAAGCCTAAGCCAGACTCTTCACTCTTCTCCTCCGCACCTTTTTCCAGCTGGCGAAAATATAACTCATCAGCATCTGAAGTGGCTAGCTGGTGAGCGAACTCTTTAAACTTCCCTAAAGTGGTTTCACTGACACAATTGACAGAGACAAAAACTAAAAGCTGGTCGGTCGAGCCCACCCCTAATTTTATCGGTTGGCTGCCAGCATATTCATGAAATTTAATTGAATTTTCCAGCAACTCATTGGCGATATAGCTGACTGCTGTTTTGAGGTGCAGCTGCTTTTCAAATTTTTTTATATTATCCTCTTTTAAGGGAAAGATATTGGCCAAAAAGTCAGACAGAAAAGCGATAGATAAATACCGGGTTTGCTTGCGCCGGTTCAAGGGAATTGAGTGCAGAAAAAAGTCCACCATTAGAAGTTGATGCTTGGCCAGGATGTCTTCCCGGAAATCTCCAATTATTTGAGTCACAGTCATGGGGGATTTTAGAGGTAAATTTTGGAGGCTTAACTAAGATGAATCCGGTGGGGAATAAAATGCGATATTCAAGGTTAGGCTTCTATCTATTTCTGTTTTAGCACAACCAATGTCAGATCGTCAAACACCTTTTGCTCGCCGATATGCCGCCGCACGTCCTCAACGATCGCTTCTTTGATGCCTTCTGCCGGTCGGGAGCAGTTGCGCCTGACCACCTCACACAACCGTTCCAGTCCGTATTGCTGGCGCTCCATATTGAAAGCTTCTGTAATCCCATCCGTGTATAAGACTACCACATCCCCCGCGTTTAAGTGCACTTGTTCGGAGGAGATAAAATCGGCAATCTCTTCTTCTAAGCCAATCGGAAAGCCGAGATGCCTGGTATCGAGCCGCTCCAGTTCACCCCCAGAACGCACTATTATTATCTCCTCGTGCTGACCGCTCACGCTCAAAGTGCCCTCAGCGTAGTCGAGTAAAGCCAGGGTCAGGTTTCTGTAGGGGTTTATGCGCTGGACGTTGCGATAAATCGTGCGGTTGAGAATGTCCAAGAATTGCACGGGGTCGGTTTGGTTGCTTTCCTGTAAAGTTCTCACCGCCGTTTGCGTCATCAGCATCAGAACGCCACTTTCTAACCCGTGTCCGGTAACGTCGCCGATGCCAATTTTGACTCGGCCATCCTGATGCAGCACGTCGTAATAGTCGCCGCCGACTTCATCAGCCGGTTCCATAAACCCAGCAATTTCTAGCCCCTCAACTGAAGAGAGTTCCTCCGGTTTAGGTAAAATCATCTGTTGCAGTTGCTTGGTTACTTCTAACTCAGCCCTCATCCGCAGATTTTCTGCTTTGAGGAGTTCGTTGAGGGTGGAGATTTCCTGATTCGCTTTGGCAAGTTGAGCGGTGCGTTCTTTAACTTTGTCGTCGAGAGTTTGATAGAGTCGGGCATTTTCAATCGAGATGGCGGCTTGTCCCGAGAGCAGTTGTAAAACTTCCAATCGGTTTGGGGTAAAGGCTCCTGTCGTGAGATTATTCTCTAGATAAACAATGCCGGTGAGTTGACCTCTATCGAGCAGGGGCGCACACAAAAGAGATTTCGTTTTGTGCTGTTTGATGTAAGGATCATTAGTAAAGTTGCCCTCCCGAGTAGCCTCGTTCAAAACCACTGTTTCTTTTGTGCGTAAAACATAATTTATCAGGGCTGTTGGCAGGCGGCTGTCAAGGGGAAGTGATTGCAATACTGTGAGCCGGTCGGAATCCACCTCTCCAGAAGCTTCGATCCGCAACTCGCCCCCGGTTTCCAAAATGAGGTGGCCAATTTGCGCCCCGGCATTCTGGATGAGAATTTTCATTAAGTTGGCGAGTAATTTATTCAGCATTCGCCGGAAATAGCTTGGGAAGCTTTCATTACGGTGGCTAAATCCAGCGCTTCGCCTGACTGACTGCCAGTTGTGGAATGGGCAGTTGTCGTAGGGTGAGAAGTCAGGCTTTTTGTGGCAGATGATTTAGGCAATAGCTGCGGGTATTTTGCTTCTAAATCCTCGATTTTGGCTTTGGCTCCCCAGCGCGTGTAGGCGTAATGTGCCTCTTTCATATAGGTTTGCGCAATCTTCAACCGGCTGCGCTCTAGATAAAACTTGGCGGCTAACTCATAAGCTAATGCCTCTTCTTGGATGAATCCGTTGCTAGCCGCACCCTGAATTGCTCGCTCGTAAAATTCCTCTGCTTCCAGGACTTGACCCAATAGTCGCGCCCTCTCTGCCTCGACTAGATAAAATTTGTGCGAATAATTCATGGGGGCGTGGTGCGCCCATCGCTGCATCTTCTCTTGGCTGGCATTAACTCGATCGAGCCAAGCTTCTTTTTCCGGGTTGGAAGCATCGCCCCACGCGCTCAAATGCGCCAAGGAGTCATAAAAATTCAGCACCCCCGTAACTAGCATTGTCGAGAGTCCTTCTGTATACTGTTGGGCGAGCGCTGCATTTTCTACAGCTTTCCAATTCTCGCCAAACAGATAGCACAATATCAACTTATTGGAGTAGAAAAACAAAAGCTCTATTCGGTCATTGGCTGCGATCGCAAGCGGCAGACTTCGCTCCTCGCTGTAGGCATCGCCAACTAAACGGATGGGATTTTCAGCTTTGCCCAACAAGTTGAGGGCTGCCTGTCGAAAGATTGCTGTCCAATTAAAAGGCCCTTCCTGCCTGATTCGATTGATAGCTTTACTGTAGGTTGCTATCCTTTGTTCTAGCTCCGCAAGTTCGTTGCCGATAAAATATAAATGTTCGCACAGGTAACAGGCAAGCCGGCATATTCAAAATCCCAAGTTTCAACTCCGCTTTGATAGCCTTCAATCAAAATTGGGACGGTTTCCTTGAAATGATCTTTCCAGTGCATTGTGTGAGCGCCAAATTCCAAGCATATCTTGGCTTTGACTTTCTGAGCGTTTAACTTTTCCGCCAAACTTACAGCCAGTTTGCCAAATTTATACCTCAATGTCTTGGAATCTCTTACAGAGCACTGCGGTGTACTGAACGTAAGCAAAAGCCGACAGTTCCGCGTTGCCATATTTGACAGATAAATTAATTTTGGCTGCCGCAATCAGCAAAAAAAGTTCAGGAGTCGCTATAAACGCAGCCGATGCAATACTCGACAGGACAAGCATAGCTGCCAGCTTTTCGGGTTCCGTCATTTCCGGCAGGTCGATTAAGTTTTCGATTTCCTGCCGGTCCAGAAGTGCAGCGGTTTCCTCCAGCCCTTTTTGAATATCTAACTGGCTCGGATATTCTGGTAAGAACACCCCTAACAGGTTCAGCGCTTGCAGCCCAATCTTAACGGCTTCTTTGAGATTGCCCTGTGCCGCAGCTGCTTGAATTTTGACCTCATAAACTTTCACTTTGTCTAGCACAGTTTTGGCGCTATTTTGCACCGCAAGAGCCAATCGCTCCATCTCCTCAACGCCGCCATTGAGGTGCGCCGCCTCTGCGGCTTCCTCATACAGAGCTAAGGTTAGGTCATACTCGGTTGAGGCATTTTTCTAAATCAGCTTTTATCCCGAAGGCGCTTTGGTATCGCTCCTCCGCAGTTTTCGCCATCAGTTTCAGCACTAAGTCTGAAAGGACTTTGGGAATCTCTGGATTGACCTGATGGGGAGCCACCGGCACCTTGGCAATATGACAGTGCACCAACTCCAAGGCATCATCGCTTTCAAAAGGCAGCTGTCCCGCCAGCAATTCGTAAAAAGTGACGCCCAGAGAGTAAAAGTCCGTGCGGTAATCTAAGGAACGGTTCATCCTTCCCATCGGCTCCGGCGATATATAGGCTAGCGTGCCTTCCAGAACGTTGGGATTTTTCAGCGTCGGATTTTCACGGCTAAAAGCGGTGGAGATGCCAAAGTCGATGAGTTTGACTTGCCCTGTTTTTGGGTTGAGGACGATATTGGAAGGATTTATATCTTTGTGAATGACCCCCGCTGCGTGAACCCCTCCCAAAATTTCAGTCGTTTTGATGGCGATGCTGAGCAATTCCCCCACAGAAAAAGCGCGGCTCTCCCCGCCGGCGCGAGCCTCACTCATCAATTGCTTTAAAGATGACGCGCCAAAATCCTCCAGGACGATCGCCAGAGTCCTCTGTAGTGGTTCTGTGCTGTAAGCTTTTACCGCCCCCTCTACATTCAGATTGCGCGTGATTTCATATTCCTGCTTGTAGCGGGTGAGTTCCGAGGGGGTGGGATAGTCTTCTTTCAGTACCTTGAGGATAACAGCCTGGCTGTCCTGCTGTCGGACGCCCCGATAAACCACGGAGTTGGCACTCTCGTAAATTTGACCGATAATTTCGTACCCGTCCAGTTGAACTGTCACTGAGCTTTTCACCATTTTAGATTAAATCTAAACTGTACCGTATATAAGTATATAAGGAGTCTTCCGACTTTGATTTTAATGGCCAATCCGACAAATAATGTCCCTCACACAGCTCCGGGAATAAACCCCTTTCTTTTCCCCCCTCCCCCGTCCCGGGTGGGGGGGTTGGGTTCCCTGCAGCAAAAAGTTTTAATCATCCTGGTGCGAGGCCAAAATCATAACACAAAGGTTGAGAGTAGATAAACCAATGAGATGCCTGCCCCGGGAAAAATTGCCCTAGCTTGAAAGTCACACCGGCCCACAGCCAACTGCTGGTGGAGTGCCCGTGAGTTTCACTGCCTGCCTTCCTTGTATTGAGCGCCAGTATTTGAATACTAACGCACGCTCTCGCTCCTGTCAAGCTACTTTTGAGTTTAAATTTTTTAATTTTAACTGTTTGCCGGTTTAACAAAAGTAAACATCCCCCCTCAATGGCCATCGGAAAGCGAACCGAGGAGCCAGTAGGTGTCCATTTCACCCTTCCCCTTGACGTGAATCGCTCCCCGCTTCTCAAAACGGTATTTATGCTTCAGGCGCTCGCAGGTAGCCGCTGTTACCTGAATCCTTCCTGGCTGACCGGAAGATTCCATGCGCGAAGCAATATTAACCGCATCTCCCCACAAGTCATAAATAAATTTCTTCGTCCCAATCACTCCAGCGACAACAGCCCCTGTATTAATGCCTGTGCGGATTTGAAGGTTCTCACCCAGTTCAGCTCGGAAGCGCTGGATTTCCGCTTGCATGGCCAGTGCCATCTCGGCGATCGCCTCGGCGTGGTTGGCTCGCGGTACCGGCAAACCGGCGGCGACCATGTAGGCATCGCCTATCGTTTTAATTTTTTCCAATCCCAACTGTTCCGCCAGTTCGTCAAAACTGGAAAAAATTTTATTGAGTAAGCTGACCAGCTCAATGGGTTTCAAGCGAGCCGACAGGGGCGTAAATCCCACAAGATCGGCAAACAGAATCGTCACCTCATTGAAATGTTCGGCAATCGCCCCTTGGTTTTCTTTGAGCTGGCTGGCGATCTGCTCGGGCAAAATATTGAGCAATAACTGTTCCGACTTTTCTCGCTCTAAACGCAGCGCTGACTCCGCTTGTACGCGGTGCGTGATGTCCCGCGCTACCAGAATCGCCGTTTCCGCAGAAAGGGGAGAGATTGTCTGTGCCAGCCAAATATCTTTTCCTGCAATTGGCAAGCAATATTCAATCTCGACAGTTTTCTGTCCAGACACGGCCTTCAGGATGCCCTTGAGAATCAAATCGGCTTGCGCCGGCGGCAGCTCCTCCTGGAGTTTTTTGCCAATAATTTCGGCTGCCGGTTTGTATAAAAAAGCCGTATTGGTTGGGATCACATTGAGGCACCGTCCGGAAACATCCCGAACCGTTACCAAATCTGTCATAGCCGCAAACAGTGCCTTCATTTCAGCTTGCACTTTCTTCTGTTGCAGCACGGTTCCCGACTGAGCCGCCACAACATTAACTAACTCGCTCAACCACTTGTCCTCTGAGCGGGTTGAGAGCGTGAAGAACACGAGTGCCGCCAAAACTGGAGATTGGGAACTGAGCAAATAACTGCGGCGCTCCTCTGTCTGCTGCTGCCAGTTTCCCAGAGAGACGACCGGCACGGCAAATCCTGCTTTTAAGCCGCACTGCACAGCCAGTTCCAGTCTCAGGAGGGGATCTTCCATCTCGGTCAGATCGGCAAACCACTGGGACTGTCGGGTTGACCAGACTTGTCCGGGGATTTCTTCACCAGGAAGAAAGGTGAGAACTTCGCCATATTCTCGAAAACGCTCGATCTCAGCCACTGCAGTGGGGTCAATTCCCTGGCGCTGGCAGTACCAGCTTGGGCTGCATATTAGGGCTGACCCATCGGTGGTGGGAACCCAGGCTTCGCCATAAATCCAGCCCGCTGTTTCGCAGACTTGCTGCAAGGCCACCTCTAAAGCCGTATCGAAATCCGGCGCAGCACTAATGGCTTGACCGATCGTCAGCAGGAGCCGGACTTCTTCTTCTGCTTGTTTGCGAGCCGTTATATCAGTAATCAAACCTTCCAGGTACAGCAATTCCCCATTCGGGTCGAAAATTCCCTGACCTTGCTCCCACACCCACTTCAACTCTCCTGTCGCTGCAGCAATTCGGTAGGTGAGCTCAAAGGGACGCCGGTTTTCAAGAGCGGCTCGCACCTGATTCCAGACGGGTTCTCGGTCTTCTGGGTGAATCAGTTGATTGTAAGTGACGGTTTTTTGCGAAGTAAATGCCTCGACGGGATACCCTGTCAGTTCATAGCAGCCTTCGCTCACAAACAGCATCTTCCACTCTCGGTCATTCAGACAGCGGTAAGCGATCCCCGGTATGTGGCTCATCAGCGTCAAAAGGGTGCGCTGACTCTCTGCTAGGGCTAACTCGGCCTGTTTGCGCTCTCGCGCTTCAATCGCCAAAGACACTAAATCGGCTAGCGAACGCGCAAAATTCACGTCTTCCGCCGTCCACTGGCGAGCCGGCCCAATGTGCTCCAAGCATATAACCCCCGCCGTTTCTCCCTTTATTATGATCGGAATATCCAGCATGGAATTGATGCCTAATGGCCTCAAATACGGCTCGGAAAATTCTCGGGTTCTCGGGTCAGTGTGGGCGTCATCCGCAGCAATCGGTTCGTCCTGCAGCAAGGCTAAAAAATAGGCGGGAAAATCTGCGGCTGCCAGTTCAACGCCTTCGCTATGCAGGTTGCTACTATTTTCAAATAGGTCGAGACACTGGATTTTTGTCTTTGCTTTATCGTACAGCCACACGCTAGCGCGTTCCACCTCAATATTCTGAACGCTCGCCTCAGTAATTTGTTTTAAAGCGGCTTTTAAATCTCCCTGATGCAGGGCAGGACTTTTGGCTAATTGCGTCAAAACCAGGTTCTGATTGCGCAGCTTGACAGCGCGAGCCCGCTCCGCCTCTTCCGCTTGCTGGCGCGCTTTGATTTCCTGTTCGAGCTGTGCTGTTCGCTCCTGCAGTGATAACCGCTGGCGCGAGATCGTCAGTTGATTTTCTACGCGGGCGATTACCTCTTCAGCCTGAAAGGGTTTGGTGATATAATCTGCGCCCCCGGCAGCAAAGGCTTTCACCTTGTCCCACGCCTCATCCAGAGCGCTGATAAAAATCACCGGCACCTCACGAGTTCGTTCCGAAGCCTTCAGTTGCCTGCAAACTTCATAACCGTCCATCTCGGGCATGTTAATATCGAGCATAATCAGCTCGGGCAGCCATCTCTCGGCTGACTTTAGTGCCATCTGACCTGAAATAGCTTTGCTAACTTTGTACCCCCGAGCGGCCAATATTGACGATAAAAGGCGAAGGTTGTCCGGTATGTCGTCAACGGCTAAAATGTTTACTTTCCCGGTCTGAGTCAGTTCGCTAGACATTTTTTGTTCAGTCAAATATTGCCTCGATATGGAGATCCTTAAGTCAAGCAAATATGCCCGGATAGATGTCACTTCTACTCGCAACTGGGGGCGGTTTCCGGAGCGGGAACGAATGCGGGAGCGCAGTTGCTCTAACTTCCCGGCTCGCTTGAGAGCCTTACCCCCCCGGTAACTTATCGCCCTTGAGGACTGGGCGCAATGTCTGGCCCACAGCCCCGATCGCGGAGTGAGCTCGCTAGGTGCCTCCGCCGGCACCGCAATTGGGCGACTGAACCCAGCTCGCACCCCAGATGGAGAGCCACCGGCAGGACTGTCCCTTCCTTCTCCTCAGCGGGCTGAAGAATGCCGTGCTTTCGAGCGAAATACCGCTCGGGTTGGTATTCAGGGCCGGCAATCCGCTCCAGTGGGACTTTTTGACCGGCTTGTGCCGGATGAGAGCCGCCAGAATTGTGGCCCTCTTCCATCTGCTTTGAGGGCTTTGGGGAGGGTTAGATAACGGCGCTCGCCGGCGCTGCTGTGGGCTCATTACCTTAGTTTCGCTTGGGGGACAAGTTTACTGTCGTGTGTGGAGTGGCGTCAGGAATATCTTATCGCTACCGATTGCCGGTCAGCCCGCTTAAGCGGTTTGGCTTCCTCAATCAACGCCCCCAAAACCCTTCCCTTTCCATCTGCCTTCATATTACTTGACTGCCGCACCGGCATTCGTTCCCTGTCCCCAATCGTGCGGCGGCGCTTTTGGGCTGTCCGGGCCAGCTCTGTGAGGCCCACACCCTGTTGGCCTAAGGGGCCGGCCTCTGGGTGCTGTTTTTCTGACAGCATCTCCGGCTGCACCGATTTTGTATATATAGCGCGTCTCAAACATTCGTGTAAATTTCAGAACCCCGGTTTCTTTAAGAAACCGGGGTTCTGGGCCAAGAGCGGTTGCGCCAATCATTTAGAACTGCTATATATCGCTGTGGGAGCCGGTTCTAGAGAGATATTTGTCGCATGTCGGAAGTCATAAACCCGCCAGAGCCCCCAAAACCCCCCGGTCGGCGACAGCGTGAAGCTGAGCCCCAGTCTTAGAACAGCGATGCAACCGGACACGATATCATTTTATGCAGTCGCCGGCAGCCCAATCAATCGAGCCGGTGAATCCTCTCCAAATTCTCTTGCATTTCCAATAAATACTGCTGGATGTAAGCTCCTTCACTGTGATAGGTTATTCTGCCGGCAGCCAGACATTCCTTGAAGTCTGGATTGATGACAAACCAGTTTTCAACATCAGTGAAGTCGGGAAATCGGAAAACATCTCTCTGAAAACAAGCTATAATATCGCTGGGGTGGGATAAATCCCTGACGCCCCCCACAATAGCCCTCAGCTTAACAACCTCTGCGGGCGGCAGAGGATAACCCATCACCACCAGGGGGACTCTTTTGAAATTAAATGTGTTTAAGCTGCCCAAATCTTTAATCGCCTCAGCTGCAATTAACGCCCCCTCTGCGCTATAATTTTAATGGGCTTTTCCGCCCGTAACTAAGGGAGCCGCTCACGATGGTGCCATCCTTGGGAAAAGCCAGATGAGACAGCACCCTCGGGAAAACCGCAACAGCAGTGCCGGTGACTAGAAGAGAGCCGGTCAATAGTTTTTTCAAACCCTTCCATAATTTACCTTTTTTCGTCTGAATGACAGGCATTGCAATAAATCTCCAAAAACGAGCGCAATCACAGCCTTATCTTATCTGCAGGCACAGATTTACCCGCTCCCACATTACACCAAATTACCTCAAACATCCCCCCCTGCTAGGTTAATTTTAGGAACGATAAACGTGACGCAGAGCCTCACTTGGGCGTTCCCCACGGTGCGACGCAGGCTTCCCATAGCCTGGGAACGAGAATTCTCCCCCTCCCCGCAAGCGGGGAACGGGTTGGGGGGTGGGGTTTAACCCAACCGGCTATCCGAACCGCGTCAAGAACCGGAAAGCCTTCACAACATAACTCGCGCAGACATAAGGAGATGTCTCGTAAAACGCACGCCAAGCCGCCGCCTTATCCTGATCATACCGGCTCCCCTTTTCCGGGAAGCGTTCCAGCCACGCCAGACGCACCGCATGCCCAATCAAAACATCCAGCACAATATACTCCTCAACGCGCAAATTCGGGTTGCGCTCAGCAATCGCCGCCAATTCTTCCAGCGTCTCAATATTCAGCTGCCGGTACTGAGGAGCCTGAATCTTATTCAGCAAATGCTCCACATGCAGGGCAAAATTATTCTCCCCCGGCGTCATCTCCGACAGCATCAAATCGCTGTCCAGCCGGTTGCGGCGCTCTAACTTATCCCCAATCACCAACCCCTTGCAGTGCTTCATCAACCTCCAAACCCGCGAATACCCGCATCTTTAACCGGCGACTGCGCGAACTCAAAATCGTGCAGAAAATCAATCCGCTCAGTGCCTGCAGTTCGCACCAGCTGATTCAGATTCCCCAGCTTCACCGGCACCCCACTGCACTCCCCCGTTTTCAGCTCCTGCATCAAATCCAGCAAAGCCTCAGCCCCAAAGTCCAGCATCGCCTCCGTTAGCAAAAGAGTCACCGTCGGGCGACCAATCTGGCACCAGTGGCGGTGAATGTAAGCCAATTCCCGTTTAATCTGAGCCACCATAAAGTGGTAGTCTAGCGTTAGGTAAAACTGCTGCAAATCCAAAAAAGCCGGCAGGAAAACAACCGTCTCCCCCCGCATCTGAAACACCCGCGAAGTCGTGAGACTGCGCAACCGGCGCACAGGGAAAGCCGGTGAGGCCCAATTTATCATTGCGCCCAATTTGCGTGTAAGCCGCAGAGAGTTCTGTCGCCTGGCGCACCTGTAGCGGCTCCAGCTGTTTCGGCGTCTGCGCCGCAATCCCCTGCGCCGCCAGATCCTCTTGCAAACCCTCATTTTCAGCCAGCAGCGCGATTTGCACCACCGGCATTAAATTCGGCATTAAATTGCGCCTCACGCACAGGTGGCGTCCCAGCGGATCGATATCCCCAACAGCAATTAACCCCTGATCCAGCATCTCCCCGAGCAAATACAAACTCTGCGCCCACACCAGCGGGATATTTTCGTTGGGGCGGCGCTTCTGGCTGTGGGGATTTAATTGCTCCGCTTTCACGCTTTCCGCCGGCACGCCATACAGCTCTGGCAGCAACCGCAACCCATCTCGCTCAACCAGCAAAGACTCCAGCCGCTCCTGATAGTATTGTACTTGCTGCCGGTCGCCCCGAAACAAGCCATCCAAAACTAAATAGGTGAAAAACAGTGGCCACTCGCACTCAATATTCTCAAACTGTTTCAGCTCCCACGGTTCGTAGTGCAGCCGGTGAGTGTCTTCCAAAACCGTTTGGTGCCCGTCCCGCATAAAGCGCTTGCAGCCATAGCGCCCCTGCTGCTTATTAATATAATATCTCCGCGAGTCCGCTCCACCAGCTCACCGCTCTCCACAGCAAAGGCTGGGAAACCAATGACGCTCAACAGCGCCGCGTCAATTTCTTTTGACACCGATTCCCTCGGCAAAAGGGACTCCAAAGTCATGCGGGCGCGGGCAATTTCGTCTGGCAAAACGTGGATGACAGAGGCTTGCGAGCCGCGGGCGCCGAAAAAGTCCAAGCCGCTCATCGCTTCCCGTGCTTTTGCCATGCCAATCGAGCTGGCGTTTAATTCTGGATTGCCTTTATTAATTTTGTTGCCGCGCTCCTAGATTCCGTAATCAGGTGTTCGGTATGCGCGACCGATGTAATAGACTAAGTTTTGAATGAAGTTGACTTCATCCGTGGTGTAGATGATGTGCAGACCTGATGCCGTCATCTGAGCCAGCATCAGGAGAAACAGAGACGTCGCATCGACTTGCAAATGCCCCCACTGCTCGTCTCCCACCACCACGTCGCCGGTGCCGGTGCTGTACTTGGCGTGCGTCCAGAAGGGACTGGGTTTGTTTGAAGCGCTCCACTTTGTCGGCTTGGCGCATCATGCAGAACAGCAACCCCCGCATCAGCTTGACGACGCTCTGCTCTAGCTCAAATGTGCGACCCAAGATATCGTCGATTTTGCGGTTAGCTAGGGCTAACCCCCAAGTGGCGAGTGTGCTGTAAACGCTGTCCGCGGAGGGCGTCGGTGTAGTCGCCGTGGGCGTTAATCGCCGTGGATGCCGGCAGCAACCCGGTAATCGGGTTTTGCCGCCTCAGAATCACCCCCGATATCTGGCGGTAGTAATCCTCCAAACGGGCTTGCAGTTGGGCGGGTGGTTTCGACATGTCTTTTACCGGTTCTTTCCGGAATCTAAGTGAGTTGTGATGTAGTCTTTCTCCAGCCTGACGGAAGGCCAGCGCAGAATATGCCCCCGGGCTGAAGTCTTGCTGCTTGTGAGTTTGTACCGTTGTAAATGAAACCTAATTCAAGGCCGGTGGGCGGCAAATCCGTCTCCCGAAAGCGGCTTTACCAAATCTTCACAAAAAACCTGGCCACTTTATGTTTGCCTTGAATCGAACTCGGCAAATATACAAATAATATTAAGATTAGGTTAACTGTAGAAATTAGTCAAGTTTTTTAGGATATGGGTTCAACATGCAGAGAGCCTAACCTGTCAACTCGTTACAATCAGAAAACTTTCCCCCTCCGTCAAAAGGGCTGACCTCGTGACGGACGGATCGCAGACCGGGACACCGGTCACTGGCTAATAGCCAGTGGCTAAACCCCGGACAAGCGCGAATTACCAATAAGCAATTAGAGACACAGGGCAGAAACGTGCAAATGGACTCGGACAAACCGGTTGCTGAAAACCGCTCTTTCGGGATAATGGGTGAGAGTGTGGCTGTGAAAAAATTGATGATGTCAAAGGTGCCAAGGGAATTTTCTGTACTGGGGCTGCCGGTTCACTTATTAGATGACTCTCCGGGGTGGTTGCTAGAGCGCCTGCAGCAGGGGCTTGGAGCTCATGTGGTGACGATCAATGCGGAAATGACAGTGCAGGCATCAGAGAATCCGGCTTTGGGGAGCGCCATCCGTCAGGCTGAGCTGGTTGTGCCAGATGGTGCCGGTGTGGTGCTCTACTTGCAGCTGCTTGGGCAAAAGGTGCGGCGCTGTCCGGGAATTGAGCTGTGCGAGAGCCTGCTGCACAAACTTGGCCAACTGGAGGAGGCGTGCCCCGTATTTTTTTATGGGGGAGCTCCGGGGGTGGCAGAAAAGGCGGCGCAGCGGTGGGAGCTGCAAGTTCCGGGGTTGAAGATAGTGGGGGCGCAGCACGGCTTCCTGCAGCCGGCTCAACAGCAAGAATTTTGCCAAACTTTGAAACAGCTGCAGCCGCGCGTGATTTTTGTGGGGCTGGGCGTGCCGCGCCAAGAGTTTTGGATTGTCCAGCACCGGCACCTCTGCCCGCAAGCAATTTGGATCGGTGTCGGCGGCAGTTTTGATATTTGGGCCGGTGTTAAAACCCGCGCCCCAGGCTGGCTGCGCAACAACAATCTCGAGTGGCTGTACCGGCTGTATCAAGAACCCTGGCGCTGGCGGCGGATGCTCGCTCTGCCGGTGTTTGCTTGGCGAGCTCTGCTGGCTCTCAGTTTTCACCGAAAGGCTGTTAGTTAGCCGGTAGGGATTTGGGTTTTTGGCGGGTGAACCGCCAAGACGCCTTAGACGCGCCAGCGGCTTCCCGCAGGGTAGAGCGCCAAGGTTTTTTCTCGTTCCCAGAGGAACGAGAAAAATTTTTGCGTCTGCCCTTGACAAATAAAATCAGGGGGTGTATAATCTCAATCCTCAATTGCCACGTCCCTCGTTTCCTTGCCGCAGCCACCGGCCTCTTGCCTGCGCCTGTGAGCAAATTCTATAATCTCCGGAAGAAAGCATATATACAAAACAGGTCTAAACTCGGCTTTCTTTGACAAGCATTTAATCGTAAACCATGAAATTGCGCTGAAAATCTGCTGATTGGAGAAAGTCGGCGGAGCGGCTTTTGACAAATAAACGCATCTGGTGTATAATTACAATCCACAATTTATTCGTCCCTCGTGACTTGGCGGCAGCCACCGGCATCTGGCCTGCACCTGGGGAGTAAATTGTGTAATCTCCGGAAGAAAGCATATATACAAAACAGGTCTAAACTCGGCTTTCTTTGACAAGCATTTAATCGTAAACCGGGAAACTGCGCTGAAAATCTGCTGATTGGAGAAAGTCGGCGGAGCCGACAAAGCCGCGTTCCCAGCCTGAGACTGGGAACGAGAGAAATGCCCAATGCCCGATGCCCGATGCCCAATGCCCGATGCCCCATGCCCGATGCCCGATGCCCGATGCCCGATGCCCCATGCCCTAAAATCCCACAGACCGCTGGGCTTGCTGCTGCTGAATGCGTTCGGGGGTGCCGGTGGGAATCGAAGCAATCAGCTGGCGCGTGTAAGCCTGTTGCGGTTCGCGGTAGATTTGCTCAGAGGGGCCGATTTCTTCAATTTTGCCCTTGTTCATCACCATGATGCGGTCGCTCATAAACTTGACCACGCTCAAGTCGTGGGAGATAAAAATGTAAGTCAGCCCAAACTCGCCCTGCAATTCTTTGAGCAGATTCAGCACTTGCGCCTGCACCGAGACATCAAGCGCGGAAACCGACTCGTCGCAGATGATGAACTTGGGGTTGAGCGCCAAGGCGCGAGCGACACACACCCGCTGGCGCTGACCGCCAGAAAATTCGTGGGGGTAGCGGTTCATCCAGTCGGGATTGAGCCCCACCCGCTCTAGCAAGTGAGCGGTGCGTTCGCGGCGCTGCTTGCTGCTCTCACCGGCACCGTGAATCACCAGCGGTTCCATCACCGCTTCCCCAATTTTCATGCGCGGGTTGAGAGAGCTGAAGGGATCTTGAAAGATGATTTGCATGTCCCGGCGCAGCCGGCGCATCGGGACGCCGGTCAGGTGGGTGATGTCTTGCCCTTCAAAAATCAGCTGCCCGCTCATCGGTTCGAGCAGCCGCATCAGCGTGCGGGCCAAAGTGGTTTTGCCGCAGCCAGACTCGCCCACCAGCCCCAGGGTTTCGCCCGGGAAAACCTCAAACGAGACGCCATTGACCGCCATCGCGTAGCGCTTCGTTTCGCCAAACATCCCCCGCACCGGGAAGCCAACCTGGAGATCTCGGACGCTGACCAGGGGGGATTGCTGCTGCAGTTTGGCCAGCCGTTCCTCCATCTCCGCCTCGGACACTTCTATAAAGTGCCGGTCTGTCACGGCGCTTGGCGCAGTTTGGGCGGCTTCCCCAACTGCTGGAAGGTTGCTGTCGCCTCCCCCAACGCTTGCGGTGGGTTCTTCGACAGGAGCTCCAGACAAGGGCGATCCCGTCTCGACATCTGGCGCAACCGCCGTCTTCTCCCGAATTTCCACAGCGCCGGTGCCGGTGGTGACAACCTCCATGAAGTCGGAAACCGTCGGCAAATAGCGCAGCCGCCGCTTCGGCTGAGGCCGGCAGGCGAGCAAGCCTTTGGTGTAGGGGTGCTGGGGGTTCGAGAAAATCTGCCACACCGAGCCGGTTTCCACAATTTTCCCCTGGTACATCACCGCCACCCAGTCAGCGATTTCGGCAATCACGCCCAAGTCGTGGGTGATAAACATCATGGCCATCTGCCGGCGGTCGCGCAACTCCCGCAGCAAGTCGAGGATGGTGGCTTGCACGGTCACGTCCAGGGCGGTGGTGGGCTCGTCGGCAATCAGCAGCGCCGGATTGCAGGAAATCGCCATTGCGATCGTCACCCGCTGGATCTGCCCGCCGGAGAGTTCGTGGGGGTAGCGGTTCAGGAGAGCTTGCTTTTGCTGGTTGATGTGCCGCGCAATTTCCCCCTCTCGCAGGTCGATCGCCCAGTTATCGTCCGGGGAGGAGATGCCCATCAAGCGCCTCTGGCTTTCGATGTGGCGCTGGCGCAGTTCCTCATCGCTGGGGAGGAGTTTGACTTCTTGCAGGAGGGCGATAGCTTGCCGGCGAGCTTGTGCCGGCGTTACACTTTGGTGCAGCCGAATCGCTTCTGTCAGCTGAAAGCCAATCGTGTGCACCGGGTTGAGCGCACTCATCGGCTCTTGAAAAATCATCGCCATCTGGCTGCCCCGGTACTGCTGCATTTGCTGGGCTTTGAGCTGCAGCAGGTTCACCGGCTCTTGCATCTGGCCATCCTTAGATACGCCCCGAAACCAAATTTCCCCACCGGCAATCTTGCCCGGGGGGCTGGGGACTAGACTGATCGCCGCCAGGGAGGTGACGGATTTGCCCGAGCCTGATTCCCCGACAATGCCCAGGGTTTGCCCTCGCTTCACCTCAAAAGAGATGCCGTCAACGGCTTTAATCAGTTTCTCGTCGGTTTGGAAGTGAACTTGCAGGGAACGGACTTCGAGAACGGTTTCGGTCATGGACGTTAAGCGCGGTTTTCACGCTGGAGTGGAATACAACTAGTGTCCCGTAATCTGCTATTTTTATAGAGGGTGGGAGGGCGGCGGCAGAGAGTGTTTTTAAGAATCCCTATTAGGGATTGAAATGGGATTGAAATGAAATGCCGGCACAAACTGCGCTTTTTCGCCGCCGGCAAAGCCGCACCGCGCAGCAGAGCGCCGGTGCGGACGGAACCGCTCAAGGGCATAGAGCTGGCCTGCACCGGGCCATCACGCCGCCAGTCCCCACATGGTTTAAATAACATTTATCTGTCAGGAAGCGGGCAGACATAGATAAAACAAGGGAGCTTTCTTTGGGAATTTTTAGCAGATATTGAGTTGCATTTCGTCTCTCTGTTGAGTGACGCATGGGATTTGAGCGGGTCAAAAGTCTTGTGTCTGTCGCGAGCGCGCTCTGGCGGTCAAATGTTACTGGCGACAAACAGCGGACAGCGGACAGCGGACAATCTAAACTCTAAAATTTAAAATCTAACAGGGTTAAAAGCTCCTTACCCGCCAATGTAGTTATTTATTATGACAAAAGAAAAGCCCGAAAAGGGGAAGCGCCGGCTCGGAATTGCCGCAGCGCTGCCCGCTGCGGTGAATGGCTGGCTGGAACAAGCGAGGAATTCCTCCTGCAGAAATGCCGGCGCTCCAGAGTGGCTCGCTCTTGAGGCTGGATGCGGCTGAAGCTCAGGCTGAGTTGGAAGACGCAAGAAAAGGGCATGGCCCCAGGCGCATGGGGCGTGGGGCGTGGGGCGTGGCCCCAGGCGCATGGGGGCGCTCTCACCCAACTGCCCTTGGATATTTTGTCCGCCATTTGCAGATATTTATTTTATCCGGAAGAACGCATTTTACATGCATTGCGTCCGAAGCCGTGTCTTTGTGAATACCTTTGTTTCAGATCTGACTGAATTTGAGGGCTTGGCGTCCTGCGGCTAGCATGGGGCATATTCCCAGTGTCCAATGGCCAAATTTCAGCCCCCGGGGATATTTTGCGAGCCCACCGGCACACATTTCTTAATTACGGTAGAAAGCCGATGACAAAATACGCTGGAAAGGCGTCGTTGTTTGTAAAACCTTTCTTTCGGATATGACTTAATTTGAGGGCTTGGCGTTCCTAACGCACCTAACATGGGGCTGGCGGCGTGGGGCGTGGGGCGTGGCGCATGGGGCGTGAGGCGTGGGGCATCATCGCAAAACAATCAATCCGGGCATCCATGCATCCGGGCATCCATGCATCCCCAATGCCAGCGTGGGAGCGTGGGAGCGTGGGAGCGTGGGCGGCAACACACGACGGGCTGGAAGAAGAGGGCTTTCTTGCTAGACTTCTCTTTGAACACTCACCGGCTTGTCAGCGTCAAGTCTTGCTAGCCATGCCAAATCCTCTCGAACTTGCTAAGCAGGGAGATCCGAATGCGATTGCCGCCCTGCTCAACCGTTCTCTTCAACCCAGGGGCATTACTGCCACAGCCGAACAGGAAGATGGTTATTTACACATCGTTCTCAAGTCGGCTCAAGTGCCAAATCAAGAAGCCGTCGTTAACTTCATCCATCAGGGGATGGTGAAATTGGAGAGTGAAGCGATTCACACGGTGAGGGTGGAAGGATATCAGACAGGCATTGACACTCCCGCTTGGAGTGACGAATTTCCCCTAGAGACAGGGACTCTATTCCACGGAGATCGGGTGCCGCCTCCTGAAGAGCCTCAGGATGAGGAGGAGTATGCCGAGCCACCAGAAATTGAAGATGAGGAGAATTTCGATGAATCCAGTGAAAGCGATGAGGATTCCTCGGAGGATGCCTCCGCCGAGGAGGAAAAGCGCCGGCCCAACAAACGGATCTTGCTCCTCGCACTTCTGGCGCTGCTGGCAATAGCCGGTGTCGCTGCAGTCGCCTTTTTCAAATTCTTTATCCCTGGCTCGCCGTCGGGTGAGGGCACTGCAGAGCCGGTGGCATCTCAGGCTCCCCCTGCAAAACCCGCCGCACCGGCAGCAGGAACCCCCAAGCCAGTGGCCCCCAAGCCGGCAGCCCCCACTCCCCCTATCCCGCCGCCCCCACCGCTGCCGGAGGATAGCGCACCGGAAGCCACCCCTACGCCACCGCCACCGCCCACCCCCACCCCTGTGCCACCGCCACCGCCTGCAGCCACCACTGCGCCCGCCCCAACGCCGGCGGCCCCAGCGCCGGCTGCCCCACCCAAACCCCCAGGCCAGCCGGCACCCGCTCAGTCTGACCCTTGGCGGCTGGGGGTCAACAAGGCGATGAGTGCGGCGACTCTGGTTCAAACGGCTTACTATCCGGATGAGTGGAATGCAGTGGCCACTGAGTGGCAGCAAGCCATCGACTTGATCAAACAGGTGCCGCAGTCCCATCCCAAGTATGAACAGGCTCAGCAGAAGCTAGAGGAGTATCAGCGCTACCTGGAATATGCGCAAAAAAATGCCGGGAACAGCTACTGATTTTTGCGCGGGGCTTTTCGCCTGTACCCCGACGGCGCTTTCCCCGCAGGATGTCCGCCCTTGCACTGACCGGCATTTTTTCACGAGCCCAGCCCCGGGTGGCGGTTGAGGAGAGCTGCGCCCCCAAAGCCGGTTCCCTCGACCTCTGTACCGGCACGAGTTAAGTAAACGCTTTTGTCCGGGAAGAGAATTCCCACGGCACCGCCAGGGCCCTCACTTTTTTACAAGTTTTGTGCCGGCGTGCCGGGGAGCGCTAGATTTGATTTGTCGGGACCGGAAAAATGGCAGGATGGCGGGCGTGAAATTTTCCGTCTTGGCTTGAGTGTTTAGCTCCCCAGCGAGCCCGCTTCTGGGGAAAAGGGTTAGAATTGCGTGGCGGTTTAACGTTTAAATTACTATTAATTCCAATAAATCGGGCTGTGGGGTGCGCTAATAAGGCACTGCAGCTGCAGTAAAATCAAGGGCGGATCACTCACCGAGAGCAGGAGAGATTTGGATTGCCCACACTAGGCGTCAACATTGACCACGTTGCCACTATCCGGCAGGCGCGGCGGACGGTGGAGCCCGACCCCGTGGCTGCAGCTGTTCTCTGCGAACTTGCCGGCGCAGATGGCATTACCGCCCACCTGCGGGAAGACCGGCGGCACATTCAAGACCGCGACGTGCGCTTGCTGCGGCAAACGGTGCGCACCCACTTAAATTTGGAAATGGCAGCCACCGATGAAATGGTGCTTCTCGCCCTTGAGGTTAAACCCGATTACGTCACTTTGGTGCCGGAACGCCGGGAAGAGGTCACTACAGAAGGGGGACTCGACATTGCCGGCCAGCTCGACCGCATGGCCTCGGTTGTAGATACCTTGCAGTCTGCCGGCATCCCGGTCAGCCTGTTTATCGACGCTGATGTTTCACAAATTGAAGCATCTGTCAAGGTCAAGGCGCAGTTTATTGAACTGCACACCGGGCGCTATGCCGAGGCGGCGGATGAAGCCAGCCGGCAAAAGGAATTAGCCGTGTTAGCCAAAGGGTGCGAGCTAGCTCGCGCTGCCGGTTTGCGAGTTAACGCCGGCCACGGTTTGACCTACTGGAATGTCTTTCCCATTGCCCGCATCGAAGGCATGGAAGAGCTCAATATCGGTCACACTATTATTAGTAGAGCGGTTCTAGTGGGTTTAGAGCGAGCCGTTCGCGAAATGAAACAAGCCATGCGAGGGGGATAGGGCTGGCGGCGCGGGTCTGGCGGCGTGGGGCATCATCGCAAAACAATCAATCCAAAATCCAAAATCTAAACTCCAAAATTCCCAATGCCCAATGAGAGCGTGCCCAGTGCCCTAACCCCTAACCCCCGTCTGCAACGAGAGGATTTTTAGCTGATAGAATGGGAATAATTTGAGATGACAACTTACCACTATGTTCTGGCTTCTCAGCGCTTTTTGACCGTGGAAGAACCTCTGGACGAAGTCCTCAGGGAGCGCACTCGCAACTACCAAGAACAGGAAAAAGAGATTGACTTTTGGCTGGTTTTGCAGCCGGCCTTTTTAGAGGTGCCGGCGATGGCAGAAATTAAGGCGAAATGCCCCCAACCCGCTGCGGCGATAATTTCCACCAATCCCCAATTCATTACTTGGTTGAAATTGCGACTGGAATACGTGTTCACCGGCGAATTTCAGGCTCCCTCGGATGCCATACCCGATCCCCTGGCATCCCTAGCGAGGGTGTAGGGGCATGGGGCATGGGGCATGGGGCATGGGGCATGGGGCATGGGGCATGGGCAATTTCCCCGGCTCCCCCACCCAACCCCCAAACCCCAAACCCCAAACCCCTATCCCCTATCCCCGCACTCAATAAGCCGGTCCCGCCAGCCAGGAGACAGCGACGCCCAAGGTGGAGCCCACGATCACCTGAAAGGGGGTGTGCCCGAGCAATTCCTTGAGCCGGTCTTCGTTAAATTCGGGGTGTTCTTGAAACAGCTCGTCGATTATTTGGTTGAGGATGCGAGCCTGCTTGCCGGCGGCTTGGCGGACACCGGCGGCGTCGTACATGACGATAATGGCGAAAATTGCCGCGAGGGCAAACTCCGGCGTTTCCCATCCCAGTGTCTGTCCGACGCCGGTCGCCAAAGAGGTGACGAAGGCTGAGTGAGCGCTGGGCATCCCGCCGGCGGTCACCAGAATGCGCACGCTGACCTTTCCATTTTTGACCAACTCGATCGTCACCTTTAAGACTTGAGCGAGCAGACAGGCTGCGAGAGCAACCAGCAGCACCTGGTTGTCGAGGATGTGGCCAAAGTCCTGCATGGTGTTTGACTTACCCTAATGACTGCGGTTGGTAATGAAATCTGCGAGCAGCCGTAGCGGCTGAGCCTTCTGCCCGAAGGGGGCCAGTTCCGCCTTGGCCGCATCGATGAGCTGGCGAGCTTGTCGCCGCGATTCCTCTAGCCCCCAGAGGCTGGGATAGGTCGCCTTTTGGGCTTGCAAGTCCTTGCCGGCGGTTTTGCCCAGTTTCTCAGTGGTGGCAGTGATGTCCAGGATATCATCTACAATCTGAAACGCCAACCCTATATTCTTGGCGTAGCTCGACAGCCGCTGCAGGTCATCTGCCGGCGCTCCCGCCAAAAGCGCCCCGCAAACCACACAGGCTTCCAGCAGGGCACCAGTTTTGTGAGTGTGGATAAAGTTGAGAGTTTCCACCGGCACATCCGGCTTGCCTTCCCATTCCAAGTCTACCACTTGCCCGCCAACCACCCCAGCCGGTCCGAAGGCGCGAGCTAACCGGGCAATCACCCGCACCACGCGATCCGCCGGCACGTTTTTGGTGTTGGCGGCAATAAACTCAAAGGCGTATGTCAGCAACCCGTCGCCCGCCAAAATCGCAATATTCTCACCATACACCTTGTGATTTGTCAACTTCCCCCGGCGGTAGTCGTCATTGTCCATTGCCGGCAAGTCGTCGTGAATCAAAGACATGGTGTGAACCATCTCCAGGGCGCAGGCGGTCGGCATCGCCATTTCGGGGGTGCCGCCGGCCAGCTCGCAACTGGCCAGACACAGGATAGGGCGCAGGCGCTTGCCACCGGCAAGCAGCGAGTAGCGCATCGCTTCGTAAATCTTCTCGGGATAGGTCACCGGGATGGCACGCTCCAGCGCCGCTTCCACCTGAGCTTGTTTTTCTGCCAGGTAGGCTGATAAGTCAAACCCAGATTCCTCTTCCTTGTGAGGCGAATCAATGTCCTTGGTCGATACCATCCCTTAATCCCTCGATCTGTTACTTCCTAAACAATTTTAGGGGAGATTGGCAGCCGGGATTAGGGGATTAGGGGAAAATACAACAATCCCCAAATCCCCTAATCCCGGCTTTCATCTCTATTCCCCATTCCCGAGCCCGCTTTTTTTGCTGTAGCTCTCTACCGTATTGGCCAGCAACATGGCCACGGTCATGGGGCCGATGCCCCCGGGCACGGGGGTGATAAATTGGGCCACCTGTTTGACGGAATCGAAGTGGACATCCCCGACCAGGCGGGAGTTGCCGGTGCCGTCGGTGACGCTGTTGATGCCCACATCTACGACAGTGGCTCCGGGTTTTACCATGTCGCCTGAGATCATTTCTGGGCGACCGGCTGCTGCTACTAGGATATCAGCGCTGCGGGCGATGGCTGCCAAATCGGGGGTTCGGGAGTGGGCGACGGTGACGGTGGCGTTGCTTTCCAGGAGCATGAGCGCCATCGGTTTGCCGACTAAAATGCTGCGCCCAATCACGACGG
This sequence comes from Oscillatoria princeps RMCB-10, assembly GCA_019359235.1. Taxonomy (GTDB): domain Bacteria; phylum Cyanobacteriota; class Cyanobacteriia; order Cyanobacteriales; family Oscillatoriaceae; genus Oscillatoria; species Oscillatoria princeps. The sequence continues at coordinate 116,721 of JAHHHT010000004.1, read as the reverse complement.
CCTGTTTGCCGGCGGGGTCAATCTGGTATTCTTGCAGCAGGCGCATCACTCCTGCCGGCGTGCAGCTGCGCAAACCGGGCTCACCCCGCAGCAGTCGCCCCATGTTAGTGGGGTGGAGTCCGTCGGCATCTTTGTCTGGGTCGATTTGGTAGAGCAGGGAAATCGCGTCAAAGTGTTTGGGGAGGGGGAGCTGGACGAGTATGCCGTCCACTCGCTCGTCAGAATTGAGCCGGTGAATCTCTTGCTCCAGTTCGGTTTGGCCCGTTTCGGTGGGGAAGTGCTTCCCAAATGAGGCGATGCCGATTTTGGCGCAGGCTCGCTCTTTATTGCGCACGTAAACGGCGCTGGCGGGGTTGTCGCCCACCATGATCACCGCCAGTCCGGGGGGGCGATTTCGCGCTTGCTGCAAGGATTTGACGCGCTGTTGCAGTTCGGCTTGGATTTTCTGGGCGAGGGCTTTACCGTCTAGAATGTTGGCAGTTTTGGTGTCCATTGGGGTTGATGCAGCGAAAAGATTCGCGCGGTTAGCGTCTGTGGCGATGCGAAAGCACCGGCACGCAGCGAGCGCAAAAGGCTGTCTCTGTTTCGCCAATGCCCGCCCGCCATTTGGAGGTGAGGCGGGTTATAGGGACACCGAGCTCAAGCCCTAGCTGCCACACGCGCCTTTATGTGACACTATAGAGCATAATCGTGCGAATAAGCGTTACAGAGTGTTGCTGTATGTCACTCAGGTTAATTGCGATTGGGCCGGGGAAAACCCGGGTTTTGGCACTGGCTTCTCTATCTTTGCTTCTGGGGGGGCTGACTGCAGGCGCTCAGATGGCCTTGTTTGGAGCTAGCGGGGCTACCGATATCGGAGAGATCCAGCAAAAGCGGGAGGTAAACTCGACAGTCTACGTGCAAGGGAAGGTGGAAAAACGAGCGCCTTTTCTGGGTGCCGGCGCTTACCAGCTGCAAGATGCCACCGGCAGCATTTGGGTGATCACTAACAAGACGCTGCCAAATCAGGGAGATGAAGTCTCAATTAAGGGAAGTGTCAATTATGAAAGCATTCCTGTAGCCGGTCTTGAGATAGGAGAGGTTTATATAAAAGAACAGGAACAGTTGCAGCGCAAACCAGCCCCCAAATCACCATGAGTGAGAGCTCGATTCATGTCGCCATCGCTATTTTGTATCGCGACGGGAAATTTCTGCTCCAGCTGCGAGACAACATCCCCGGCATTCTCTATCCCGGTCACTGGGCGTTTTTCGGCGGTCACATGGAGCCTGATGAAACGCCAGAAGTCGCCGTCCAGCGCGAACTGCTAGAAGAAATTGGCTACGCGCCGCCGGGGATGTCAAAGTTTGGCTTGTATTCCGATTCTTCTGTCGTGCGCCATGTTTTTCACGGCGAACTGGATGTGGAATTGAGCCAGCTCGTGTTAGGCGAAGGCTGGGATATGGATTTGCTCACCCCTGAAGAAATTCGGCGGGGTGAGGGCTATTCGCGAAAAGCCGGTGAGCTGCGCCCCCTCGGACTCATTCACCAGCAGATTTTGCTGGATTTCATAAAAGCTGATTTAGAAAGTAATTGTTGAGCGTGTGCGCCAGAAACCGGGTTTCTTCAAGAAACCCGGTTTCTTCACCCCCTCCCTCCCTTCTTGGCGTCCTACCCTGCGGGAAGCAGCTGGCGCGTCTATGGCGTCTTGGCGGTTATTATCTTAAACCGGCAATCAACCGTCTCTTAATTTCAATAAACTCCGGGCTGAGTTTAATCTCCAAATCCCGGTGCGCCGGCAAATCGACGAGAATTTCCTCTTTGATTTGCCCGGGGCGGGCGCTCATCACATAGATGCGCTGGGAGAGGAAAATCGCTTCCTCCACATCATGGGTGATGGTTAGAACAGTAATCCGGGTTTTCTCCCACAATTCTAGCACGAATTGCTGCATCTGTTCTTTGGTTTGAGCGTCGAGCGCCCCGAAAGGTTCGTCCATCAGCAAAACTTCCGGTTCGTTGGCTAAGGCGCGGGCAATTGCGACGCGCTGTTTCATTCCGCCTGACAGCTGTTTGGGATAAGCTCGGGCAAATTGAGTTAAGTCTACCACATCCAGGTAGTAATCAATTCGCTGCTGCATCTCCTTCCTGGGGATGCGCCGCAGCTGCAAGCCAAAGCCGATGTTATCGGCTACGGTTAGCCAGGGAAATAGGGAAAAATGCTGGAAAACCATTCCTCTGTCCGGTCCGGGACCGGGTACGCTTTCTCCATCAACCAGCACCTGTCCGGAGGAGGGGGGCGTCAAACCGGCGATAATATTCAGCAGGGTGGATTTTCCGCAGCCTGACGCTCCGACGATACAGACAAATTCAGCGGGATAAACCTGCAGGTTGATGTTTTGCAGCGCCATCAGTTGCTTTCCCTGACTGGGAAAGGCTTTGAATAAATTGCGGACTTCTAGTTTGGGTGGGTTTGAGGAGTCGAGCATGTTTGTAACCGCTTTCTTAACGCAGATGAACGCGGATGGCGCTCGGCGCGCCGGCGCACCCTGCGGTGGAGTGGGTGAGGGAAGGTTAATATAACTCAAGTTGCTACTTACAAGTGAGTCAGGCGAGATCCCCCCCCTAGCCGGGGCGGAAGGGCCCGCCCCTACAAGGGGGGGGACATTCTCAAAGCCCCCCTTTTTAAGGGGGGTTTGGGGGGATCTGAATATTTAGACTTGTAGGTAGCAAGTTGGGTTAATATAGAGTGTAACTAAAATTTTTGCGCTATGATAAAACCGCTGCCAAGTTATTCTAAAAAGCGATATCTCCAGCCGTCTGTCTTTTGGAGCATCCGCCAGGGTTTTCCTAACTGGCTTAGGGTGCTGCTGACTGTGGCTGCGCTAGTTGTGCCACTCCTGCTGTGGGCTTTGCTCAGCTCTCTGGGGTGGGTGCCGGCAATGTTTTTGCCGGCACCGGCGGCGGTGATCAGTGCCGGCATCCGCATGTTTGCTGAGGAGAATTTGCTGCAGGATATTATAGCAAGTTGCGGGCGCGTTGGGGCGGGTTTTTTAGCGGCTGCTGCTGTTGGCATTCCGGTGGGGATTGCTATGGGGACGTTTCCCAGCATGGAGAGTCTGTTCAGCCCCCTTGTTGGGCCGGTTCGCTACATGCCGGTGGCGGCGTTCATTCCTCTGATTATACTTTGGGCGGGATTGGGGGAAGAAGCTAAGATTTTGATTATTTTTCTGGGGATTGTGTTCTACAATGCTATAATGATAGCAGATGCGGTTAAGTTTATTCCGGGGGAATTGTTAAATGTTGCTTACACTTTGGGGGCGACTCGCCGAGATGTGCTGTTCCGGGTGATACTGCCGGCGGTGTTTCCGAGTATTTTGGATACGCTGCGGGTGAATATTGCCGGCGCTTGGAACTTTCTGGTGATTTCGGAGTTGATTGCTGCTGAGAATGGGTTGGGGTTTAAAATTGTGCAGGCGCAGAGGTTTCTGCAAACGGATAAGGTGCTGTTCAGCATTGCGGTTATCGGGTTAATTGGCTGGGCGATTGATTGGGCTTTCAAGCTGCTGTCGAAGATTCTGACGCCTTGGGCGGAAGGGTAGGTTTGGTAGGGTGCGTTCCTCCGGAACGCACCCTACTGTGCTAGGCTTGAAATAGCTGCGCAACTGCCGGTTTAGTAACTTTCCCCATAGCGTTGCGGGGGAGTTCTTCAACAGCCATAATTTTGCTGGGAACTTTGTAGGTAGCCAGTCGCTCTTTTGCCCAAGTCCTAAGGGGTTCTAAGGTTAAATGGCTTGCCGGTTGCAATACCAAAGCCCCGCAGACGCGCTCGCCCCACTCTGGATCGGCAACCCCAACTACGGCACAGTCTTGAATATCTGGATGGGTTCGCAGCACTTCTTCAATTTCTAAGGCAGAAACTTTATAACCGCCGGTTTTGATGATATCGACGCTGATTCGCCCGAGGATGCGGTAGCTGTTATTCTCGAAGGCGGCGAGATCGCCGGTGCGGAACCAACCGTGGCGAAAGGATTTGGCAGTTGCTGCCGGTTTTTGCCAATACTCCAGAAAAACTCCCGGTCCTTTGACTTGGATTTCTCCTGGTGTTCCGGGAGAGACTAAATCTCCGCTCTCATCTACTAAACGAACTTCAACCTGAGGTAAGGGTTGGCCCACATATCCTGGCAATCTTTTCCCGTGTAAAGGGTTAGATAGCGCCATGCCAATTTCAGTCATGCCATAGCGTTCGAGCAGAAAATGTCCGCTGATGCTTTTCCATTTTTCTAAGACTTTGACGGGTAAAGCGGCGGAACCTGAAACCATCAGGCGCATTTTGGCGCAGCCGGCGGACATGCTTTTTTGGCGCTCGCTATCTGCGGCTTCCCAAGCTGCAATTAGCTTGACATAAATGGTGGGTACAGCCATAAATAGGGTTAAGTCACCGCCGGCAATTCGGTCCCAAACGGTTTGGGCGTCAAATTTGGGGAGCATGTGGCACTCAGCGCCAGCCCACAGGGCGCAAGTGAGCACGTTAATAATACCGTGAATGTGGTGAAGTGGCAGGACGTGCAAGATGCGGTCGTCGGATGTCCATTCCCAGGCGTCAGTCAAGCTTGTCACTTGAGCTTGAATGTTTTGATGGGTGGTTACTGCGCCTTTCGGTTTGCCGGTTGTCCCGCTGGTGTAGAGGATTAATGCGCGTCGGGAGATATCGACTTCGGGGAGCACACCGGCATCAGCGGGGAGTGTGTCGTTAGTGAGGATAAATCGCAAACCTCCCTCTTCAGCAATGGGGCGCAATACCGGCTCGAAATCTGGGTGAGCGATCAGAGTGGATGCGTCTGAGTCTGCAATAACATATTCTAACTCGGGGCGCGGATGGGAAACGCACAGGGGTACTGCTACCCCACCGGCACGCCAAATGCCCCACTGAGTGGCGACATACTGGAATCCTGACGGGATGAGAAAGGCAACTCGCTGCTCCTGCAAGTCTTGGGCGCTGTCGAGAAGGGCGGTTGCGATTTGGGCGGATGTGTGGAGCAAATCCCCGTAGGTAAAGGCTCCTTCGGGTGCGACAATCGCTCTTTTGTGTTCGTTGGGTTTGGCTCGGGCGATTAGGGGCAGTTCCATGTTAGTTCTGTGATTTAGGAGTTATTGTGAAATCATACCATTGCCCGAGGGGTATGAGCTACAAGGCTTACGAAAGGAAGTTTTGTGCGAGCGCCCCACCCTAAACGGTTGCGTTAAGCGGCGGGATACCAAGTATGAAAGTTCCGCCAACTCACTTTGGCTCGGTAGGATCCAAGGCTGGGTCAGGCTGAGTTTTGAGAGCTGGCGGCGGGTTTTGCTGCAGAATTCTAATCATAAACCGCAGCGCCTCATTGACCGCATCAGCAGTGGGGAACATCTCCGCAACATCTGGTTCCAACCGAACGGTTGTCCCGCAAAAGATATTTCGGCCAGGGCCTAACTTTCTCACCCGCAGGCTCTTTAAGTCGTACTCCGCTCGAAGCTCATCTTCCATATCTTGGTTAACCCTCTTCATAGACTTCTCGCTCATATCGTGTTACTTCTCTAGCGCTAATGAGGCGAATTGAATCGCCTCTTTCTGTATATGATACAATCAGTAAGTGCCCTCGACTCGACTCTCCAACAATCAGATAACGAGCCTCATCATCGGAATGGTCTGGATCGTAGAAGTCAACATAGAGTGGATCGTCGAAAACCGTTTTGGCTTCTTCAAACGAAACTCCGTGATTTGAAAGATTTCTTGCTGCTTTGTTTTCGTCCCACTCAAACTTCATGGACTCCCTGTAGCATCACCGGTAATTTGAGAGGCTTGTAGACTGTCCATTGGCACGGATTTTACCAGAGTGGCAAGGATGTCAACCTCCAGTCCTCCATCTTCCCGTTTGCAGCCGGCTCGACTTCTAATACCCCGCTGGCGAGGAATCCCGCAGCCGGCTGGGACAGAGGGCGCTCGCCCCACCCTGATTATAGCATGGGGCGAAGCTCTCCAGGAGCTGTAGCGGTAAATTTATCTTGTGAGAAGCTAGGAAGCCATGCCGGTGAAAATATAAATTGATCTAGCGGTAAGTTTTTCATCCTTGGCTAGGCGAGGGATAGCTTTCTGAGGGTCACTTAAATCTCCCAGCCCCTCAGGGAGAAAGACTGAAAGATGGCTATTTTTATTGAAATTTGGCTCAGGAGAGTCGAGCATCGGTTTTTATGTCAAGTATTTTCATGTTAGCGCAAGGCTTACGCAGCGACACTTAATGTAGTTTGGTGCCGGTTACGCTATCGCTAATCGGCACTACAGATAGAGGGTTTGCGTAAGTCATGATAGCACTTTTTAGCCTCTCTTCCAGAGTAGGGGCTGGCTGGACGTTTGCAGGGCTTTGTTATGCGGTTACTGTGGTAGCAGCTAGAAGCTTCTGCTCAACACCCTCTGGAAACTCAACAACTACAAACCGGCTAGCTGGGTACAGGTAATCCTCTCCAGAATCGTCCAACGCAGATAATCATCAACTTCGGCTTTAACGTCTGGTAGGAGCCGGTACAGTTTCCAGACCTGCAGATCGTCACAGCCTTCACTTGTCAGACAAATAGCAAACTTATAATGACCTGATATTTGAGCCATATCCACTCAGTCCAAAAAACTGTTGGCGAAGCCATGACGCAAGAAACCGGCAGCCTAAGTCAGCACCGGCATCCGCTCTAACGCACGCACCAATAACCTCTATTCCGTCTGCTCCACCGCAGTATTGGGCTGCAGTTGCCGGGCAACTTGCATTAACAGCCTTAATGCGTCATTCACCGCTTTTTCATCAGGAAAAGCTAGGGCTACATCGGGATCTAAAAGCACCAAGTTTGTTCCCGCACGATACCGAGCGACATACTTGCCTCTGATGCAGCCTTCCATCTGAGCGAAATCATACTCTGAACGCAATTCGTCTTCCATCTCGCTCTCAACTTCCTTCTTCATAAAACCTCCTCTCCTGTCGGGTAGCTTTTCGGGCGCTGATAATTCGTACCTTTTCTCCTCGGTCAGTATGGGCGACAACTAAAAGTTGTCCCAACCGAGACCTACCAATAATAATGTAACGGCTTTCTCTAACAGAATGGTCGGGATCTGGAAAGGTCGCAGATAGCGGGTCATTAAACACCGTTGCGGCTTCCTGAAAAGAAACACCATGTTTCTCAAGGTTTAGCTCGGCTTTGTTGGGGTCCCACTCAAATTCCATGTAGAACGTTCTCTGCTATCTCCTCCTCAAGTTTAACAGGCTGCGGCTCCCCACCTGATTATTGGCCCAAGGTAGCGCCCGTTAATCTCGATTGTAGCACAGGGCGCTCGCCATGCGAGGCTTTACACAGCCGGCACAGATTCCAGATGAGCCACCGGAATCTTTTCGGTTCTCTCCGTGCCTCGCGCTTGACAAGGCGAGGTTGAACTAGAAACCCGGTTTCTCAAAGAAACCGGGTTTCTGCACCCCACAGCTCAACCACCGGCATCTCACTCTTTGCGGTCGTCTTTCGGCGGATTGGGCGGACACCAAAACAGATTTTTGCTCGACACCCCCAGCGATTCCAAAATTCCGCGCATCACCTCCGTGCAGTGCATCCAGTATCCCAAATCCTCGTACATGCGGTCGGGATTGAACTCCAAGTTGTAATGCAGCGCGTTGGGAAGTCCTGAAAACTCGTCGGAAGATTGCGGGGAAATCAGCAAGACGCGGAATGCTTTCCCCTGGCATTTAAATGAGAGCTTGCTCACCAGATCGGTGACACAGCCGCGACTGGTAATGCCGGTGCGAATGAAAAGCAGCTCGTCAGCATTCCGCAGCGTGTGCCAAAACCTTTCCCAGCGTGCGGTGTAACGGACGCGCATTCGTTCGTATACGGGAAACATGTTGGTGCGGGGATCGTCTGTCTCCTCCACTTCATGGGCAAAAGACAAACCTGTCCACTTGGCGTGGTATATCCTTCCCGCCTCATGGCTGTAGTGCAGCAGAGCGGGGTCCCACATATCATAAAAATTGCTCTCGATCATATCTGCAACATCGCCGAGATTGGTGGTTCGCGTCAGATCGAAAGGAAAAGCCGGCCCATCGTACTCCATTTTATACAGGAGCATGCGGGCGGCACAGCGATCTCCGAGCGGTACAATCGCCACCCGGCTGAGTTCTGAGAGTTCGCACTTGTATTTGAAAAGCACCGAGGATTTGGGCGGCACTTTCACTCGACTTTCCAGCCCGCCTTTGCCGATTATCACAGTGCGAAACGGCACTTCCGGATGCAGCGGATCGTCATAAACACCAGGGGGCATTGCTTTGAGTGCGCTGCGCACCTCTTTCCACATCGGATGGATGTTGTATTCGTGATCCGTTTCGTTGATCGCCCGAATGAAGTCTTCGTTTTCCTTCAGGATTCCCAGATACCCGTCGTAGAACAAAATTTGCGAGACTTTCGGCGAAAAGAAATTGAAAGCGGGGCTGTATTCCAAGTCGGCATCAGGGGGAATATCCACTTTTGTTTCAATGGTTCCATCGTCCCGCACCGAAAAGAAGGGCAGCGTTCCGCTCTGGGCATTCTTCGCGATGTAGATACCGGGCATCAATCCCGCTTTGCTCTGAATCGCCGCTTGCAGGGATTTCCAATCAGGATCGACCGTGTAAGTATATTTCGACGGATTGATGACGCGCAAACTCTTCTCGTCTGTACCGGCAACGATTTGGAAACCCTGTTTGTCGCGGTAGATTGGTCGCCCCTCCTTCCGCCGGGGGAGCTGTTTTTCTTTCGCCCATTCGTCACTGGTCATCTGGAAGAGGCGAAGGTCGATCGCCTGGTACATCAGGCGGTGACCTTCCATATTGGGGTGAGCGGGGTCGGATGACGTGCCGGCTTTCCAGCGCCCCGCACCGTCATCCACCGCATCAAGCCAATCCAGCACGGGAACGCCCCACCTCAGCATCCGGTTGTGCGTGTCTCGCAGCAGCCAGTTGTGTTCGGAATTGTAATCCCCATTGGGGTACACTCCGCCCAAAATCGGAAGTGCTCCCAATTCCCGGGTCATTTTTATCAGTTGCTGCAGTCCGCTTTCAAAACGCCGCTGCGCCGCCCGTCGCTGGTGCGGGGGACAGTGAGCCAGCCCCTCGTTTCCCAAAGAAAGGGCAATGATGACGACATCTGGTTTTTCTGGCGCAACCGCCACCGTAAACCTCTTAATGGTTGTGCTGACATTCGCACCCACCTCCGACAAATTCACCAGTTGGTGCCCGTATTTTTTAGGCAGCGTTTGCTCCAGATTCCAAGCCCAACCTCTTAACAGCCAGCCATTGCATCCTAAGGCTACGGAACTGCCGATAACCGCGATTTTTAGACCCTGAACTCCTTGAGTTAGGGGCGGATTGACAGGAGGTTTCTCGAAATATCCGAATGGACAGGGCGGCACATGGCTGAACCAGCCATCCTCCACAATAATAGTGGGTTGCTGGCGGTCAGATTCCACCGGCACCCAGCGGTTGGCTCCGGAAGATTCCCATTCCACGCTCCCATCTGAACGCAGTAACACATACTTGTATTCTATTGTTTCGCTGCTGGATGGCTCCCCAGATGGATTCACCTCTATTTCGATGTCCGCCCACCATAAAGGGTAGCGCTCGCCACTCGTGCTCAGAGGCAGGCATCTCGTTACGTCCCACAGTCCTAACTCGGGAGTCGAACCGACAATCCCGATGGATTCTCCCGTTTTCGTGTGTGCGTTGACCTGAAATCGATACATACGTCTCTTCTCTCTTTAAGAATACGATACCAGACAGGTAGGTTGACTCATCGCACCTTTGAGGTTAAAAGGTAACTTCACTGCAGACAGAAGCCTCCGCAGCCGTCCCTGACAGCAAGTCCCTTCAGACCAGGTAATCGCTTCGGCAAAGCTGTCCTGAATTTATCATATCTAACATTTCAAGTCTGTCTCCGAGATCACTTTACAAATTAACGGGTGCCTGGTATAAACCTCACGGCTGTATCTTTTCCCACCGGCTTGAGGAATTCCCTCACTCTATAGATAGCGCCCCAACGCTTCTGGCACCTCGGTCAGGCCAAAGCGCCCTAGCACAGTTCGGATCTTTTGTCATCCAGTCTTCCCCCTTTTGCTCTCACCACCACTCGCTCGGTACGCTCCCAACTCTTACTTGATTGCCTTTCCCTGTCTGGGGATATTGTAATTTAAATCAGGCTGCCGGTGCGAGTCCCTTTCTCCCTTTTCTTGGAGAGACAAGGGGATATCTCAGCTGGTGCAAAACCGGCAGCCTGCAGTTGACAGATCAGCACTGCATCAATTAGAATAAATCTAGTTGCTAGTTACAAGTGAGTCAGGTGAGATCCCCCCCTAGCCCCCCCTTAAAAAGGGGGGGAATTCTCAAAGCCCCCCAAAGTAGGGGCGGTGCCCCCGTGCCCGCCCCGTTTGGGGGGATCTGGATGCAATGACTTGTAGGTAGCAACTTTGGTTATAATAGCAAGAGCAACCGCAATCAATGGAGCTACCAATGGCAGTTGAGATGGTTACTGCAACACCGAAGCTGGCTGAGCCGCAAGTTGGCTCCGAAGGCAGAGTCGTTTTAAAGGGTGTCAGCTGGCCAACCTTTAAGGCATTGCTGGCAGACATCGGAGAAGACAGAACCTGTAGATTTGCTTACGACCAAGGAGTGTTAGAAATCAGGATGCCACTCGAAGAACATGAAGAACCCAAACGGCTGATAGAAAACTTTGTTGAAGTCCTAGTAGACGAACTGGGTATCGAGCTCAGAAGCCTCGGTGCCCTCAGCCTGAAGCGGGAAGACTTAACCAGTTTTGTAGAGCCGGACACCTGCTTCTACATCCAGAATGAAGCCCGGGTTCGAGGGCGAAAAATCAACCTTTCGGAAGATCCCGCGCCCGACTTAGCAGTGGAGTCAGACTACACCAGCTCCTCTCTGAACAAGTTCACCATTTATGCCTCCCTTGGCGTACCTGAACTCTGGAGATATCGCAATCAAACCCTGGAAGTTTACCGGCTTGTCGAGGGAAACTATCAGCCCGCCGAGCAAAGTCTCGCTTTTCCCTTTTTACCCCTGGCAGAAGTTGCCGGTTTCATCGAGCAAAGTAAAACTGCCGGTCAGAGAGCCGCTGTCCGCGCATTTCGGGCGCGAATCCGAGAAATTTTGCAGAGTCAGAGTCAGGTTTGATAAGCCCGAAACCAGAAACCGGGTTTCTGGGAGAAACCCGGTTTCTAAGTGATACGTCACGCACCTGACTGGATAGCTCTCACAAACTTAGGCTCCAGCAGTTGCGAGAGGTCGGGAATTTGCTGGATTTGGTTTTGCCCCTTCAAAAATTCTGCCATATCCTTCATCCTTTTGCCCAAATACAGCTCGCTTTGCGGGTTCGCCAGCATGTCTAAGTTGGTCTGCAAGTCGGGCAACTTCAAACCCTTTAAATTCGCCTCCAACTCAGCCGGCGCAACATTCAGGCGTTTCGCCGCAATCGCCACAGCCTCCTGCCGGTTTGTCTTCAAGAAATCCAAAGCCTTAAAAATCCCCCGCACAAACGCTTCCACCGCCTGAGGGTGCTTTTCGATAAACTTCGTCTCAAAAACATAAAGGTCACTAATCGCACCCGGCATCTTGGAAGAATCATAGATAATTCTGCCATCTTTCTGAGCGGCATTCGCCCCCTCCATGAAAGGCGAGTAAGTCACCGCAATCTCTACCTTGCCGGTTTGATAAGCCGCCGCCGCCGCCTCTGGGAGCATAGAAACAAGGGTGACATCCTTTTCGCTCAAACCGGCTTCTTTGAGAACCTGCAGCAAGAAAAAGTGGCTGACACTCCCTTTTTCTAGCGCAATCCGCTTGCCTTTGAAATCTTTAACTCCAGCCAGACTGTTCCGCGCTAAAATGCCATCAGCGCCCAGGGAAATATCTTCAACCAGAACGGCTCGAAAATTCGCCCCATTCGCCGCCAGCACAACCGCCTCTGACGTCACCGGCGCAACTCCTTGCAGGCGTCCGGCGAGAAAAGCCGCATTAGAATCTGAATTAGCGCTGAACTCCTTAACATCCAAATTCAGACCCAGCTCTTTGAAAAAGCCTTTTTCCCCAGCAATGTGCAGTGGCGTCAGCCCCACCCAAGTGACAATCCCCAGAGAAGCCGAAACCGTGCCAGCTTCAGAGTTTTGCGTCCGGTTTGTACAGGCGTGGAGAGCGCCCCCACCCACCGCACCGGCAATTAACCAAATAGCTTGCCGGCGCGTCCAAAAGCGACTGTCTTGCAATCGATTCATTATTTTACATCTCTCCCGCTATGACTATATAAATACTAAAACTTTTTTCTGATATCCAGTCATGTTAATTTCCCATAATAAACCTAACCCCCTAACCCCTTTCCCTAGAAGGGAAGGGGTGTCCGCAGCTTCTAAACAGATTACCGCAGACGCACGCGCCGCCCCGGAGCAACATTTCAATGCCCACCGGCTCTATTGCGGGCCCAACAGGGCGCTTCCTCCCCGGAATCTGGGACAGCCGGTGCCGGTGCGGGGGTTTCCCCTGCAGGGGGGGGTGGGAGTGGCAGGTTATTTTGATAGCTGAAACCGGCTGCTGGGGGTGCCGGTGGGGCACACTTGCTCCACTTGTAGAAAAACGACATGTCGCGTCTCTATAGCATTAGCCACATTGATTAGGACATTAGACATTGAGGGCAGGTTGAACGCAGCCTACGGATATATTTCGTAGTCCAGGCATCTTGCCTGTCCCAATGTCCGGAAGTGCAAGCAATATACCTTGTCCTAAACTGACTGTCCAGGATGGAGCTCCTACCTCCAGCGCCAGGTAGGAGCCTGCCTCTCCGAGATAGGATATCAAACGATGGAACTCCCTTGCTAGAATGCTTAACCGCACCGGCACCCTCCCGTCCCACCGGCACCCTCCCGTCCCACTGGCACCCTCGTCACACCGGCATCCTCCCCCTCTGAATGGCCAGGGGTATGGGGTTTTCGTACAAGATGAGGGTGAACTGTTTGTCCCAGTCCACGGGGCAATCCCCCCGTGGTTGCCCCGATTTTTGCGGAGTGTGCCTATCTCCTGCGGAGTCGGTGCCGAGGGGTTAGAGGGCAGCTCCCCATGCGAGAATTCATTAGAGAATGAAATTAACCATTAGCCATGACAGCCAACCTTGAACTTAACGAAGAATTGGTTAAAGAAGCCTTGCGGCTAACCAACTTCAAAACAGAAAAAGAATTGATTGAATTTGCTTTGCAAGAACTAATCCGCACCCGCAAAAAGCGGAACCTCTTGGAGTTAAGCGGACAAATTCAATTTTCGCCTGATTACGACTACAAAGCTTTGCGGGCCAACCGAAATGTTTCTGATTGACACCTCAGTTTGGATTGATGTTTTCCGCGACAGGACAGGTGCAGTCCGCCAATCCCTCGAAGCACTCATCAACGATGAACCCATTTTTCTGACTCGATTCACTCAGATGGAACTTTTGCAAGGCTGCCGAGATGAAGGCGAGTGGGCACTCTTACAAACTTATCTCCAAGAACAAGACTACATCGAGCCAACTGCCGATACTTGGGTGGCTGCTGCCCGAATTTACTACGATTTGCAACGGCAGGGGTTAACTGTCAGAAGTAGTATCGACTGCTGCATTGCAGAACTCGCGATAGAGCACCAGCTTACTCTAGTTCATAACGACCGCGATTTTGAAACAATTCAAAGGGTGCGCCGGTTTAATTGCTTGCGCTTTCGACCTAACAGTGATTGAAATTATAGCAGTAGTCATATTGGTTAGGACATTAATGGCATGGCGCATGGCCTATGGCGCATGGCCCCAGAAATGGGGAAGACTCACAGCTTTTGCGTGATGCCCAATGCGATGATGCCCAATGCGATGATGCCCATGTCCTAACCTAAGTGCATACTGCTATAATATGAGTTTGAGTTGGTGCGGATGGGGTGAGGGCAACCTGTCCGAGATAGGAGTTCGGATGATGGAACTCCGAACTCGACTGATGGAGTTCCAAGCTCGGATGATGGAGCTCCGAGCTCGACTGATGGAGCTCTGAACTCGAATGATGGAGCTCTGAACTCGAATGATGGAGCTCTGAACTCGAATGATGGAGCTCTGAACTCGAACGATGGAGCTCTGAGCTCGACTGATGGAGCTCTGAGCTCGAACGATGGAGCTCTGAGCTCGACTGATGGAGCTCTGAGCTCGGATGTCCGAGATAGGAGCTCGGATGATGGAGTTCCCTTGCTTGAATGCTGAACCGCACCGGCATCCCCCCCGCACCGGCACCTCCGAGCACCGGCACCCTCCGAAGACCGGCACCCTTGGCACACCGGCACCTTTGGCACACCGGCACCCACCCCACACCGGCACGCCTTGGGCACACCGGCACTCTCCGAACACCGACACTCTCAGAACACCGGCACTCTCAGAACACCGGCACTCTCAGAACACCGGCACTCTCAGAACACTGGCACCCTTGGCACACCGGCACCCTCCGAACACCGGCACATGCCACCGGCACTCTTGGCACACCGGCACCCTCCCGTCGCACCGGCACCCTCGGAACACCGGCACACTCTGAGCACCAGATGCTGCTGGTTGTGTTTATCCCTGTCCGGCTGAGCCACCCCCACATAGGTTTTTGGGCATGGCGCATCGCGCATGGCGCATGAGGCATTGAGCAAAACATTCAATCCCCGATCCTGAATCCTTGCATTCGGGCATCCAAAATCTCCAATGCGATGATGCCCTTTTGCGTGATGCCCAGTCCCCAACTCGGCACGGCGGAGTGCCGGTTGGTGGCCGAGAAAGCCTTCGCCACACCTCTATCTGAAGGTAGAATCATCCCGCGCACCTCGCTTTTGTTCGTCAGAGCTTGAAATATAAAGGCTCTGATTAAGCGGCTGTCAAGATATCTGGGCAACTCCCAAAGGAGCCGGTGGGGGAGTGGGAGCGGCTGTTTGAAGAAATTGTGGCTCTGTAGTTCTAGAATCTGCAAAAGCCGGCACGATGCGCCGGTGGTGGGGTTTGTTTGTGGTGAGATCCAGCTAACGCCAGGTCATTTTCCGACGCCGCGCCGGTGTTACAACAGACCGCTGAAACCACCGAGGAGTTAAGTTGGACGGACACACTGGAGATTTCTGACAAGAAAGGCACCGTGCGGTGCGGTTTGCCACTGACCTGTCAGAGTCCCAGCACAGGAAGCTGTTCCTGTTGGCCATGCGGTTGGGTCGCAAGAAAGCGGACATTGTGCGAGTGCTGTTGGAGGAAGTGTTAAAATTTGTAAAATATCGATGCAGTCATGCCGCAGTTCAGCTAGATTTTGGAAAAATAGGCAACCGTTCGATTGAGTTTCCATCGGCAGCCGTTGAGCTTGTCGAACCGTAGATGCCGGCGGGGGGTTTATCGGGTTCTGTGAAAAAAGCTGGCGTCGATGCAGAGGGGGTGGAGGGTTTGGTGGAGGTTAATTTCGGTGAAAAGCAGGAGCTGGGGGAGTTGGGTGCGGTTGACGGTTGGAAGGCCGCTATGCTATAGTTAATTAGGGAATGGGTGGGTGTTAGGTTTCGTTGCATCAACCCAACCTACAAGAATAGCGCTCGTAACTGAAAACTTCAAGCATGAACGGTCAAGTCCATCAGTTTCCACCAGATTCTCTGAATCTGCTTGTAGATACCATTCCAAGTCTTTGCAAAAGTAAGAAAGACGTTCTACTATTCTTCTCTAGTGCTGGAGTTAATCAAAAGCACTTGGCAGATATCACGAACAGAGTTCACAAAGATCCAAACAGTATTAATAAGTATGAGATTGCTAGAGAAATATTGGTGCGACTTAATGATGCTGGTGATGCAGCGCTCCGTGAGAGAAGAGAAATCGTAAAACGAGTTGTTGAGTTTTACGATTTCTCTAGATGCTGGCCTGATCAGCAAATAAAGGCTAAGGGCTTGGTAGCTCAGGTAAGAGAGTTTGTAAATGTTAAAGACGCTGTTACAAGACTGCAGCAAGAATATGAATCTAAGCTTGACGAAGAAAGGGTAAAACGTCAACAAGAGGAAAACGAAAGGCTTGAACTGCTCTCTCAAAAGAGACAGAAACGGCAGAGGATTAGAGATGAGTTGCTCGCTCTTTACAAAGAAACTGACGCTAAAAAAAGAGGGAAGCAATTAGAAGGAATATTGAATCGTCTCTTTGAATTAGAGGGAATTTTAGTCAGAGAAGCTTTTACTATTACAGGCGAAAATAAGGAAGGAGTAATTCAGCAAATTGACGGGGCAATTGAGGTCAAAAGTCATCTTTATCTTGTTGAAATGAAATGGTGTAAAGAAGCGTTAGGGCCAAGCGAGGTAGCGCAGCATATGGTGCGGATTTTTCAGAGGCATGATGTTCGTGGTATCTTTATTTCAGCATCCGGGTACACTGAGGCGGCAATTCTTGATATCCAAAAAGCCCTAAATCAAAAAATTATTGTGCTTTTCACATTGAAGGAGCTGGTACTTCTCTTAGAAAGAGAAAACTATTTTGAATCTCTCTTAAATTCTAAGGTTGAAGCTATTCAGCTTGAAGGAAAGCTTCTGTATGACCTTTAACACAAGGTTAATTGCTTTTCCAACTTCGTTCTGTGGCGCGTGCTAACAACCCTGTTGGAGCGGACTGTCGGGTGATATTGGTTGTGTTGCAAAGGTCACTTGCAGCCGCTCAACAGGAATGTTAGGCTGCTGACTCATCTGTGGGGACAGCAGCATAACCGTTCTACCCGATTCAACCACCCCAACCCCATCACCGCTGACAAATTGGGCGACTCCCCAAAACCTCTGCGGTGACTTTCCCGCAACCGCAACCGTGAAACTTCCGGCTTGTGTTCCATCGCCGCCAACACGAACCGCGCCAAGCCTGTATCAATTGCCTCCCCCTGGCCTAAAATCGCTTCATCCGCCTTTCAGCGATACACTCAATCCACAAACTCGCCGAATAACCTCGCCGGCGTCTCTGGCCACCTGCCCCCCATCTGCCAAATTTGACACAACATCCTAAACCGCAAGGAATTCTGAATCAACTCCTTAAAACGGGAATTTTTCGAGTGTACCAATGCTGAGTCTAAACTCTCCTCCGTCGCAGCAAACCAACAGCGAATATACTCAGTCACTTGTTCCGGGTTAAACTCGAAATTTCTCCACATATCAAACCCCGAAAGGAATTGACCACCTCAGTTCCCACCGGCTCTATTGCGGGCGCAACAGGTGCCCGTGCGGGGACAACCCCAGCAGGGGGGGGTGGGAGTGACGGGTTATTTTGATAGCTGAAACCGGCTGCTGGGGGTGCCGGTGGGGCACACTTGCTCCACTTGTAGAAAAACGACATTCATGCGTTCGTAGCAAACGATGGAGTTCGGAGCTCGACTGATGGAGCTCGGAGCTCGAACGATGGAGCTCTGAGCTCGACTGATGGAGCTCGGAGCTCGAACGATGGAGCTCTGAGCTCGAATGATGGAGTTCGGAGCTCGAATGATGGAGTTCGGAGCTCGAACGATGGAGCTCGGAGCTCGACTGATGGAGCTCGGAGCTCGAACGATGGAGTTCGGAGCTCGACTGATGGAGTTCAGAGCTCGGATGTCCGAGATAGGCACTCGGATGATGGAGTTTCCTTGCTTGAATGTTGAATCGCACCGGCACCCAAGAGAACACCGGCACCCAAGAGAGCACCGGCACCCCAGAACACCGGCACCTTCGTCCCACCGGCATCCCCCCAAAAGCAGTAGGCACTTACGCCCACGACAAACTGTCGGGATCTCCCACGCCAGAAAAAGGTGCCGTGCCGGTCTGCCAATAGGTAAGCAGCTGCGCCTGAACATCCTGTGGAATAAAAGCCGATTTTATCAGCCTGATAACCTTCTGGCACTTCTCCGATAGCCGCTGCCACATCTCCTGTTTGCGCCGCTCATAATCTTCCCCAAAAACTTCCTGATAGTGCGCTGATACCGCCCCCAAAAATTCCAAACTATCGGCGCATTCAAGCAACTCAACCCAGCCCAAAATCTCAGTTTCTATCTCCCCACAAACAGGCATCTCTTTTGTGGGTGCCGGTGCCTCAGCTACAGACGCGCACCGGCTTTCCGTTAGCGCCGCAACTTCCATAGAGCTATTACACACCCCTTCCCCTGCCGGTTCAGTGGTGACATTCCCAGAAGTGTCGTTAACTAACGACAAATTTACGACACTTTTTCCCCCAGTGTCAGCAGCCTCAAACTCAACCGCAGAGAGAGTTTTGCCGATTTTGTCGCCACTGTCGTTAACGGCGGAGCCATCCGCATAATTTTCGTGTTCGGGGCGGGTTTCCAGCGTCAAGGAAAAATCAGCCGTTTTGTTGTCGTCAGTGTCAGCAAAATCCGGAAAAGTCTCTCCGATGTTAGGCTCCAGACTGCTGACAAAAGTCGTCAAAGTATCGTTAGCTGTCGTTAGTTTCTCCGCACTCTCCCCATTTTCGCCAGCGTCAGGAGAATAACCCTCAGGCGACAATCCTGATGGGTTTTTTGGCCCAACCGGCCAGTTCTTGTTAGGGCTTGGGCCACCAGATGACGGAGGTTTCGTGTTCCCCCCAGAGAATGCGAAATATTTCTTATCTCGAAATTCCCCATAGCCATGAGCCGCCAGATATTTGCAGTGATTCGATACCTCCGCGCTAGAAGACTTCCTTAAAGCCCGGATACCACTCTTCATCCGCCGCACCTCAACTGGCACACCTTTCTCCTTAGCGAAATCCTGAATCTTTAGCAAAATTCCTGACAGCTGCGATTGCGGAGCATTTTGAGCGTATATCAGTCGCAATTGACCCATAAAATAATCCACAAGCCGGATGGCACCAAGCATCGTCTCGCCGCTCACCGCCGGTGCCGGTTTAACGCCGGCTAGCACCGCGTTCACCAGATGCAGCCAGAGAGCAAACCGCGCCAAATAGCTCTCAAATTTCGGGTAAGCGGTTTTTAGCCCCTCATGATCTTCTTGGAGCTGCATGTCAACTAGCTGATGCTGTTTGGTCTGAAACAGCACTTTGGCATCGTAGCTCAACAGATAGTCCGCCGGTTCAATCTTGTCCAGCCCTATGTACAGCCGGCGCAGAGTATCATACAGTTCGATATTCTTCTTTTGCTCAGGCAGCAGATGGTGGTGGCTCGGTGGCGCATCAGCAGCGCAAAACAGCCAGCGAGCCCACTCACCGGTAATATCGTCGTGTTCCCCCATCAGCCTCTGTAGCTTTCCCCATTGCGTTGAGCCGGTGCGGCTGATACAGGAACGCTCCAGATA
Source organism: Oscillatoria princeps RMCB-10 (assembly GCA_019359235.1). Taxonomy (GTDB): domain Bacteria; phylum Cyanobacteriota; class Cyanobacteriia; order Cyanobacteriales; family Oscillatoriaceae; genus Oscillatoria; species Oscillatoria princeps. Next base: position 97,407 of record JAHHHT010000004.1, on the reverse strand, counting down.
TACTGACTCCTTAATCCGGTCTTTGATTAATGGTCCGCCATTGAATTCTGACAGTTCAAGCTCGCTATCATCCCCTATCCCGTTGCGGTACTTGTTGCGGGCGGTGAAATATCCCGCAGCTTCATCTCTATAAATAAGAAAGCCCCGTGGGTTTTCCTCATGAATGTGAGCTACTGCCTCAATCGTTGAGTCTGAGATGATATAGCGCTTGCACGGGGGGGGAGGGGTAGGCGGTTCCCCGGCATTTTTCTCATTTATGCTAGCCTTGTTCCAGTTCGCCATATCTCGCTCATATTGCCGCGAAAGCTCTTTCCAGCGGTGAAGTTCCTCGGATTCCAGTTTGAGCAGGGGTTCAAGGATGACCTGTTGTGCCGGCGTCTTCTTGTGGCCTGATGGAGCGACAATTATGGTGCGGAAAATGGCGGGTTGGGTGTAATTTGCCTGAGCGTTTATCACGATGCGAGCGCCCCCCATTCGCGAACTGGCTGCCGCCAGCAATGTTGTCAGCAAGTATTCCGGCGCTGTTGGCATGGAGTCGGCGGTTTCGACTATCAGGGAAATGAGCCAACCCCTATCTCCATTTATCACTTGGGCCCAATTCAGGCGTTCCTTTTTCGCCTCAAACAAGCCCGGCAGTTTTTCGGAGATTTCCAGCATCTCGGCAGCAACTTCCGCCTCTGCCTCTACTTCGTTAACGACTCGCCACAAATCCTGAGGGCGATTGCCATATTCCTTGGCTATCGCCTGAATTATTGCCTCTTTTTTGGCCCGGGAAAGTTCTTGAGAGGCAATATAATTGGCCAGATACAGGATTAAATCTGCGTACTCCGACACTTTCAGTGCGCCATTCCCAATGGCTGCGACTTGAGTGGGGCGAGTCGCTTTCTGACTGTTTTGTTGCGGCGCGGATGCCGGTAGAGTGTGCAATTTTTGCCCTACAGCTGCCATGATGTCGGTGACGCTGGGGCTGGCATCTGCAATCCAGTCAGCGATGTCCAGCCCGCCGGATTGCGGCAAGTTTGTCCAGGTGGATTGGCTGGGGGGAACAAACAGCCACTGGGCATCGGGAAAATTGGCGGCGATGGCTTCCATGTGCGCCATCCCCGGAATGTCCCGATCCGGGCAGAGCACGACGGTTGCGCCCTGCAAATCCTTTGAGTCTGAGGGCTTCCATTTGCCGCTTCCCCCAATGTTGCAGGTGGCCGGCAGCCCCTGGGCCCACAGGGCGTCCGCGCAAGGTTCGCCCTCCACTATAAATATTGTCTCGCCCCGCTCTATCGCTTGGCGGATGTCCCCATACCGGTAAACTGGGATGTCCTGGCGATTGATTCCCTTCAATCCTTTGTCCCAGCTGCTGCCATTCCAGCGTTCCTGCCAAATCTTTTTGTTTCCCTCGCCGTCATCGATCCGGCACACCCGCACCCGCCGGTTGCCGGTGCGGTCGGGGTATTCCCAGGTGCGAGAATTTTTGGGGCGGACAGTCTTGTTCGCGGCGCTGTCCCCTTGGACGTAGTACGGAGTTCCTTCTTTGTCTGCAATGCCGGTCGCCACCCACCCGAACGCCGGGGGGGCATTGCGCTTGCATGCGCTTAAGTTGTCGCCCAGAAAGTAGCACCAGTCCGGTTTGCCGCAGTGGGGGCACGGTTCTGATTTGGAGACGGTGCGAAGGCCACCAGTGTGGGCGGAGGTAGAAGCGTTGGTAGATGTGCTGTCAGAGTGGGACATAACCCTGTTTAAGTCCCGGCCCAGTCCGTGCTGTAACTTGTCCAGCACCGGCGTTTTCAGTTTTGCCCGCTGTTATGTCGCTTTTGGTCATTTTGCGGCATAATGGAGTTAACATTTTTTGTTAGCGGGCTTGGTTGGTTGTTTGTCGCTGGTAGCGCTACGCCGACTGGGCCGTTTTTTTTGTGAGTGCCGGCGTAAGCTCCAGCGATTGATCAAGATTATATCAGGTTTTGCTGAAAAGCAAAATATATTTTCGGGAGAGCGACGCAGCGCCTGCGGCAGGCAACCGCGCCACTTGAGCCGGTGCCGAAGAAGGGGTTCTTCGGCACGCAAGGTTTCTGTTGGCTCTCAATCCGCCGCACCGGCACGCTGCCGGCGGCTCTCTCTGGCCCTACCCTGTAGCTGGCAGTGCCAGAAGCTCAACCGCGCCATCTTGAGCCAAATCCCTGACAGGTGGGATTAAAGATCGTTTTGAGCGTATATCAGTCGCAGTTGGCCGATGTAATAATCCACAAGCCGGATGGCACCAAGCATCGTCTCGCCGCTCACCGCCGGTGCCGGTGTGACATTAGCCAGTACCGCGTTCACCAGATGCAGCCAGAGAGCGAACCGGGCCAAATAACCCTCAAATTTCGGGTAGGCGATTTTTAGCCCCTCATTATCTTCCAGCAGATACATGTCAACTAGCTCGTGCTGCTTGTCGTCAAACAGCACTTCCGCCTCGTCCGAGAGCAAATAGTCCGCCGGCTCAATCTTCTCCAGCCCTCGGTACAGCCGGCGCAGAGTGTCAGACAGTCCACTATCCTTGCCTCCCTCACCCAGCTGTTTGAGGTAGCTGGGTGGCGCATCAGCAACGCAGAACAGCCATCGCGCCCACTCACCTGTAAGGTGATTGCCTTTGGCCATCATCTTCTTCAGCGCCGGCCATTGTATTGAGCCGGTGCGGCTGATGCATGCCTTGCTCACATAGAGTGATTCCTTAATCGTGTCTTTCATTAATGGCCCGCCATCGAATTCTGACCGCAACAGTTCGCTCTCCTCCCCGAAACCATTGCGGTACTTCTTTCGCTCGCTTAAATCTGCTGAATCTTGCTTATCGCAGACAAGGAAACCCCGTGGGTTTTTCTCATGGATGCGGACTGTGGCCACAATCGTTGCGTCTGAGACGACGTAGCGCTGGGGATCAGGTGGGGGGGTAGGATATTCGCCGGCATTTTGCCCCTTCTTGGCAGCGCGGTTCCAGTGCGCCATGTCTCGCTTGTATTGCCGCATTTGCTCTTGCCAGCGCGAATGGTCCTCGTGTTCGAGCTGTTCGAGGGGGTGAATAATCACCTTTTGTGCCGGTGTTGTACAGCCTGGTGGAAGGACGAGCATAGTGCGGAAGATGGCCGGTTGAGTGTAATTTGCGGACGCTTGTATCACTATGCGAGCTGCACCCATCCGCGAACTGGCCGCCGACAGCAGGGTTGTCAGCAATAATTCCGACCCTTTTGACGTGGTGTAGTCGGTTGCCAGTATCTGGGCAGCGCTCAAACCCTCATCTCCATTTAACATCTTCTTCAACTCCTTTCCTCAGGGGCGGGGCTTTTCTCCTTTGCTGAAACCCATAATAGCTATCTCGGTGGGCCTCGCAGCTCCTGCGGCAGGCCACACGCCTTCCTTGAGGGTTCCGCTTCAGGTGAGTGCACGCTTTTCTTCGAGGCTTTTGGGCTAAAGCCCAACTACGAACCTTTTTGGGCTAAAGCCCAACTACGAACCTTTTTGGGCTGAAGCCCAACTACGAACCTTTTTGGGCTAAAGCCCAACTACGAACCTTTTTGGGCTGAAGCCCAACTACGAACCTTTTTGGGCTGAAGCCCAACTACGAACCTTTTTGGGCTGAAGCCCAACTACGAACTTTTGGGCTAAAGCCCAACTACGAACCTTTTTGGGCTGAAGCCCAACTACGAACCTTTTTGGGCTGAAGCCCAACTACGAACGGGCCAGCACCCCATCTGGCCCGGTTCAATTCTTAATTCATTGCGATCGTCGCCCCATTGCCAAACGCTCTCCAGTACAATCCCATTATCTATAACCCCTCACTTGGCCCCTGAATCCCGGCTCATGACCCCTTACAGTGCATCTACCCCTCCGGAACCCACCGGCAGCAAAGCCCCCAACCAGCGCACCTCCCCCATCAACGACTGCAGTCTCGTCAAGGGGAAAAAGCTCTCCCCCATGTACGAACACTACGTCAAAACCAAAGAGCAGTACCCCCACGCTTTGCTGCTGTACCGAGTCGGAGATTTCTTTGAAACCTTCTTCCAAGATGCTGTCACTGTTTCCAAAGAACTAGAACTCGTCCTCACCAGCAAGCACGCCGGCGAAGAAGTGGGGCGCGTCACCATGACCGGCGTCCCGCACCACGCCCTGGAGCGATACGCCGCTATGCTGGTAGAAAAGGGGTATGCCGTTGTCATTTGCGACCAAGTTGAGGACGCTTCTGAAGCCCAAGGTCAAATCGTGCGGCGCGAAGTCACCCGCGTCATCACCCCGGGCACAGTCCTCGAAGAAGGCATGCTCAACGCCCGCCGCAATAACTTCCTCGCCGCCGCAGTCACCGCCGGCACCCACTGGGGTTTGGCTTATGCCGACATCTCCACAGGCGAATTCTTCACCACCTCTGGCGATAACCTCGAACACCTCACCCAGGAATTAATGCGCCTGCAGCCCTCGGAAGTCCTCATCCCCACCGACGCCCCCGATATCGGCAGCTTGCTCCGCCCCGGCGAAACCTCGCAACACCTTCCCAGCTGTCTGCCGGCACAATTTTGCTACTCCCTGCGACCGCAAAAAGCTTTCACTCAAGTCGAAGCCCGCCAAAGACTGCTACAGCGGTTCAAAGTGCGCTCCCTGGAAGGCATGGGCTGCGAACACCGGCCCCTGGCGGTACGCGCCGCCGGCGGCTTGCTAGAATATCTGGAAAACACCTTTGAGCAGCAAATCGGCGATTTATCGAAATCCCCCAATCCCGAACACGCGGCAAAATCTAAAATACCCCTGCAGCCGGTGCGCACCTACACGATCACCGACTTCCTGATTGTAGACCAGCAAACCCGCCGCAACCTGGAAATCACCCAAACCGTCCGCGACGGCACTTTTTATGGCTCCCTGCTGTGGGCGATTGACAAAACCAGCACCGCGATGGGAGGGCGGGCGCTGCGCCGGTGGCTGCTGCAACCCCTGCTCGATATTAAAGGCATTCGCGCCCGACAGGATACGATTCAAGAATTAATAGAAAACACCGCCCTGCGCCAAGACTTGCAGCAGATGCTGCGCCAAATTTATGATATCGAGCGGCTCGCCGGTCGCGCCGGTTCGGGGACGGCTAATGCTAAAGATTTAGTCAATTTGGCGGAATCTTTGGTAAAATTGTCCGAACTGGCGAATTTGGCAGCGCAGGGGAAATCGGCTTACATGAAGGCTTTACAAAATGTGCCGCCTGTGCTAGAGCAGCTGGGTCTGCATTTGCGGGAGAATTTGGTAGATTCGCCCCCGCTGCATCTCAAAGAAGGAAATCTGATTCGCGCCGGTGTGAACGAGCAGCTGGATGAGATGCGCCGGCAAGTGGAAGATGACCGGCAGTGGATCGCTCAGCTGGAAGTCACGGAACGGGAGCGCACCGGCATCCCGACGCTGAAGGTGGGGTTTAATAAGACGTTTGGGTATTATATCAGTATCAGCCGGTCTAAAACTGAAGGGGCACCGGCAAATTATATCCGCAAGCAGACGCTGACAAATGAGGAGCGCTACATAACCCCCGAATTGAAAGAGCGGGAGGCGCGAATTCTGACGGCGCGGGACGATTTGAACCAGCTGGAATACGACATTTTTGCCGAATTGCGAAGGTCGGTGGGAGAGCAAGCGGAACTGATTCGCAAGGTGTCGAAGGCGGTTGCTGCTGCTGACGTGCTGTGCGGTTTTGCAGAGGTGGCGGTGCACGAGGGGTACTGCCGGCCTAATATGGCCGACACTCGGGAGATTACCATTATTGACGGGCGTCATCCAGTCGTCGAGCAATCTCTGCCGGCGGGTTTCTTTGTGCCGAATTCGGCGCGGTTGGGGATGGATTTACTGAACCGCCAAAGCCCAGGGGGCGCGGGGGAGGAGGCGGGGGAAAGGCCGGATTTGATTATTTTAACAGGTCCGAATGCCAGTGGCAAGAGTTGCTATTTGCGTCAGGTGGGGCTGATTCAGCTGATGGCGCAGGTGGGGAGTTTTGTGCCGGCAACTTCGGCGGTGCTGGGGATTTGCGACCGCATTTTTACGCGGGTGGGTGCGGTGGACGACTTGGCGACGGGTCAGTCTACGTTTATGGTGGAGATGAATGAGACGGCGAATATTTTGAATCACGCAACGCCGAAGTCTCTGGTTTTGCTGGATGAGATTGGGCGGGGGACGGCAACATTTGACGGGCTTTCGATAGCGTGGGCGGTGGCGGAATATTTGGCGGCGGAGATTCGGGCGCGCACGATTTTTGCCACGCACTACCATGAGTTGAATGAGCTGGCTTCGATTTTGCCAAATGTGGCGAACTATCAGGTGACGGTGAGGGAGTTGCCCGACCAAATTGTGTTTTTGCACCAAGTTCATCCGGGAGGTGCTGACCGGTCCTATGGGATTGAAGCGGGGCGTTTGGCGGGTTTGCCGGCAGTGGTGATTCAGCGGGCGCGAGAAGTGATGGGGCAGATTGAGAAGCACAGCAAAATTGCTCTGGGGCTGCGCAAAGGGGCGGGGAAAAAAGATGCCGGTAAGCGCCAGCCACCGGCAGAACCCCCCCCCGATATATTTGACCCAGAATGAACCCATTGGCGTTGCGTATTCCAGGGGGGGAGAACCCCACCCCCCAACCCCCAACCCGCGCTTCGGGGAGGGGGAGAAAGAGATGGGCGGTTTACACTCGTTCCCAGGCTCCGCCTGGGAACGCTCCTTTGTCGGCTCCGCCGACTTTCAAGAGACAAGCAGATTCAAAGCGGAGGGCAAAAATTCTTACTCCCCCTCACCCCAAAGTGGGAGAGGGGGTTGGGGGGTGAGGGGCATTTGTGCGGTAGTTCAAGGACATAATATTAAGTCAAGTTGCTACTTACAAGGGAGTCAGGATCTATCCCCCCCTAGCCCCCCCTTAAAAAGGGGGGGGACAATCTCAAAGCGCCCCCCTTTGTAGGGGGGGTGCGGCACACGGAGACCGCCCCGTTTGGGGGGGAGCTTGATGCTTAGACTTATAAGTAGGAACTTGGGTTAATATTACATCTCCCATGCGCCCCTAGTCTTTAACATTAGCCGGCAGGTAGACGGTGAAGGTAGAGCCAGCACCAAACTCGCTATCGACGACAATTTCGCCGCCCATGATCTGGCAAAAGCTGCGGCTGATGGCCAGTCCCATGCCGGTGCCGCCGTACCGGCGCGTGGAGGAGGGGTCGGCTTGGGTGAAGGGCTGGAAGATGTCGCGCATTTGCTCTCTAGTCATACCGATGCCGGTGTCTTGGATGCGGAAGCGGATCCAGGACTCGACAAAGGAGGCCCGATGGCATCTCGGGCCGGCTCCAGAACTGAGGGCGCGGAAATCAGGGGTGTCGGTGCGGCTGACATCGAGGGTGATGGAGCCACATTCGGTAAACTTGTTGGCGTTGCCCAGCAAGTTGAGCAGCACTTGCCGCACTTTAGCGTAATCGGCGTGCATGGTGCCGAGTTTTTTAGAGCAAACTACCGTCAAAGTGTTGCTGTTTGGTTCGAGCAGCGGTCGGATTGTTTTCACCACATCATTAACTAGCCCCTGCACCGATAAAGATTGCAGTTCCAGTTGCATTAAGCCGGATTCAATCTTGGCAAAGTCGAGGATTTCGCTGAGAATTGCCAGCAGCTGGTTGCCGGCAGTGTGGATGGCTTGCAGGTCGTTGATAAATTCTGAATTCCTTAAACCCAGGTCTTGGGCGTCGTCTTGGAGCAGTTCGCTGTAGCCGATAATGGCAGTCAAGGGCGTGCGCAACTCGTGGCTCATATTAGCCAAAAAGGAACTCCTGGCTTTGTTAGCGGCTTCAGCTGCTGCCTTAGCCCTGTACAGTTCAGTCTCCACCTCCACGCGGTCGGTGATGTCACGGGCAAAAATGCAATTGTACTCCTTGCCTCTGATTTGGAAGTAATTAATGGTAATTTCTACGGGAATTATATGGCCATCCTTCGCGCGGTGGCGGGATTCCAGTCTGAGAGAGCCGAGTTCCTTGATTTCGTCCCAGTAATCCGCCCAGACATCGGCTGGGAAATCCAGGTTGATGTCACAGAGGTCGAGTGCGAGCAATTCCGTGCGGGAATAGCCCAGCGAGAGGCAGGCGGCATCGTTGACGTAGAAGAACTGCGCCCTGGGCGTCACCCAGAAGACGGCATCGGCAGCCCGATCTATAGACAGCTGCACCACGTCGCACACCTCCTGTATGCGCTGGCGCTCGTCTTTCTCAGCCTGCAGCGCTTGCGCTGCGAGCTGTAACTCCTCGGCGCGTGCCTCGCTCTCAATTTGCAATTCTTGATTGCTCTGTTTGAGCGCGATTTCAGCTGTTTTGCGCTCCGTGATGTCCTCCAAGAGCAGGATCAAACCGCCGGTAACACCGGCTTTTGTCTTCCACGAATCAATCTCCCACTTCACCCACAAGGACGCGCCGTCGGCGAGAGTGATATACTCTTCCTCAAATCTGTCCACCCCTCCCTCTAAACACCTCAGGCAGATTTGCCGCCACCGGTCGAGAGGAACGCAGCAGAGGGATTCTTTATTTTCCCCCTCCTTCGGGCTCAATGGCGACAAAAATCCCTGAAACAGGGGAAAAACCTCGTAGAGAGAGCGACCGGCAATGTCCTCGTCGCCCGCACCGCAAGCCGCCCGCCACTGGCGACTGGCTAGCAGGTAGCGCATCTGGCAATCGACCATCGCTACAGCGGCTGGGGTGTGTTCCAAAAATACAGAGAGCAGCTCTGGATTGTCTGGGGCGTACATGTTAGATAGATTTTAGATTTTAGATTTTAGATTTTAGATTGGGTGTTTATATCAAGTTCGACAGGGCCTCGCACAGCAAGTGGGATGAAGAACCCCACCCCCCAACCCCCTCCCCGCAGGCGGAGAGGGGGAGTAAGAGGGAGTTTTCGTTCTCGCCGAAAAAGTTTCAATCATCCTTCTGCTGTGGAACGCCTCCGATATTGTGACCCTAACATAAGTTTGCAGTCGGCGACGGACGTATTTTTTATCGTTCAGGCAATCGGGGCTGAAATCCTGAAGCTAAGCCCCTGAGATTGCCCAGCTAAAATCCTTTATATTTTTGCCGGTGGCACAGTCGCTTTCATCCGACGCCATTCCTGGTGTCCCAGAGGCTCCCTCGCTCCCCTGCGGCTGTGAGTGGCTGCTCACCAAAGAGCCGGTGTCGGGGCAGCCGGCACTTGACCCGGGGGGACGGTTGCGATACAATCCGTTTCGGGCTGTGTTTGGCCCGCCGGCGGCGCTCCCGATACGTTTACATTCCTTAACACTCGGATGGTAAATGTTAAGCTTCATTACAAAATACGAAGCAAAGGGAGAAGGCGTGGTAAGGTTTACGAGTGTTGGAAAATGGCTAAGAGTTAAGGAAGGAGAACACTTTGGCTTCGCATCTTCAATATCCCAGCTGTTCACTTCATGAAGATATCAGCGAGTACGTGGCTGAGCTTCAGCTTCACATGACTTTACACGCTCGCAAGTTGGTTCCTACCCTCACCCAGGCGGAGGACAGCCGAAAGCAGCTGTTGCAGCAGACTCAGGCTCATGCTGAAAAGTTGGTCTCGCGACAGGCTATGTAGATTGCTTCCGCTAAAATAGTTCTGAAAAGAACCCCAACCCCGCCCCGGAATGGTGCGGGGTTTTGAGTTTTGTCCTTGTTGCGGGGTGCCGGTGGGGGATGCCGAGTGGGTAGAGTCTCCATCGGTGTCAACTTAAGCTCCTGGCGATTGAAAGATGCTGTTGGCGAATCCGTGAGGGGTTAGACCTTTTCGCTCGTGAAGCGAAGAGGGCGAAGCATTGGCGAATCAAGATATCGGGCGGGGTCTCAAAGCTTGTCGCGCCAATGCTTCGCCCCTACACAGATTTAATGTAGGGGCGAAGCATGAGCGCGACTATTTGTGGGACTCAGGGAAAAGATTACATCCGCTCATGCTTCGCCCTTTCCCCTAGCGCTAGCCACAGACCACCTCTAAAAAACCTACCCCCAAAAGGGGGATAGGGTGGGGTCTTACCCCCCATCGATTCGCCAACAGCTTCTTGAAATCGCGGCTATACAAACGAAGTCCGCCTTCGCGGACTTAAGAAAAGAGCAGGACTTTTCAAACCCGCGCAGGCGGGTTTGGTCTGTGTAGCTGCGGTTTCAACCGCCCAGAGGCTGCGGGACACAGCTTAAATTGACACCAGTGGTACAGTCTCCCGCCCCTATTGTGGGTGTTGCACCGGCTGGTTTAAATCTACGTGGAATATTTAACGTAAAGTAGCTGAGATAAAAGCAGTATTTAGCGCTAATATTTTCCGTCTGGCACGCGCTGCGCATTCTGCGCCGCTACGCTAACGCCAGCCAGGATACTGGCCTGAAACTAGAACTGATTGCAAATATACCCACACACTGAACAGCCCCTAACAGAGGACAGGGGATTAGTAAGTGGCAGGGGATGAGTAACTTGAGCGATGGCTGCTGGATTCCCCCAGAACAGCCCCGTGCGAAGCAATGCGTTTTATAAGTTTTTAGTGGTTTTGCATGGATTTCCGTACTCTCTCAATTTGCTTAGGGGCCTCCATTTCTGTGAAAAGCTGAATAGCTTTATCAAAATTTTCCTGGCTCTGAACAAAATTTTCCATCTTTTGATAAGTTAAGGCAAGCTGATAGTGCGCTTCAGCTAGGTCACATTTAGCGCCGATTTTGTCTAGTATTTTGATGGATTCTGAATGATTGTCAAGTGCTGTTGTAAAATTTCCCTGTTCTCGATAAAGTTCTGCCAGACCAGTTAGAGCTTTGGCTTTAACCTGCGGGTAGTGAGTTTCTTCAGCAAATAAAATGGCTTGGCGATACATTTCAAAAGATTTTTTATTTTCTCCTAAATTTTTGTAAGCCATGCCTAAAAATAAAGGTTTATAGCCTATAGCCCACACACTCCATTTTGCCGTTGATAATTCTTGGCAAGCTTTCTCGGCAAAATCTAAAGCTTCTTGTTTAAAACCTAAATATAATTTTAAAAAAGCTAAACAATACCAAGATTGTATTGCATATCTTCTACAATCATCCGTATTTTTGGCAAGCCTTGCAACTTCTTCAAGAATTTTAATTGATTCTGTAATTTCTCCCATATCTGCTTGGCAAAGAGCTGTATTGAATAACCCCGCCAAATGAAATCTTATAAAATTGAATTCGATACCTATTTTAGTCGATTTTAGATGACAGTCTATAGCTTTATTTAGGTAGCCTGTCAGCCAGTAGCAATCGCCTAATATCTGATACATTCTTCCTAGAGATGCACCATTTTTTACAAAATTTATTACTCGATTTATTCCTAAGATCATTTGCTGTAATAAACCCAATCTATAAAAGGAACGGCCAAGATGTTCGCCACCATCGTCTGTTTCCCATTTGTTAATTCTACGAGTTACAATCACGATCCCAGCTAGCTCGAAATTTTTAATTTCTATATAGTGATAGTAAGCTTCAAAAGCTCTTAGCGCATCTTCTACAGTTTCAACCGTCTTAACGCTCTCCGTCCAAAAATTGGCTGCTGTACGGTTCGCTTTTTCCCAGTCTTCACTTTCCCTCAGTCGCGCGATCGCCTCTGCTCGAATTACCGGATGCAGCGAGTATTCTCCCTTTTTTCCCTCCACTAAAGACCGATTTTGCAAGGATTCAATCACCCGCCTGTGCCGTACTTCTGGCACATCCCATAGCAAATATAACAATCCCTTAGTGGGAACAGCCGGCACGTCCTGATAGCGATAGCATCCCAAGCGACAGAGGAGTCGATAGGCATCGGGATCAAGTTGTTGCAAACGATTAAATTGACTGGTAACTAAGTCTTCTAAGTCTTTCTCAATCAACGGATCGCTGCTATTTTCTTGCCAATAAGCGGCCATATCACCATCAAAGTCCTCTCCTATAGCACCGCAGAGGATACCCATTGCTTTGGCATTACCTCCATAGACGTTATGCATCGCCTTCAGAGTTGGGGCATCTATATTGATATGGCGGCTGCTGAAAAAATTTTGCCATGCCGGCTCGTCTAACCCTGGCAGTCGGTAATGCTCGACAGTCGCGCTGGATTCGCACAGGCGTTCGCGGCTGGTAATCAGCGTCACGGATTGCACGGTTAAATCAGCCAAAACTCGCAATAGTTCCAGATAACGGCGATGGAGTTCAATAAACCGGCCCTGTTTGTCCAGTGCCGGTTCGAGGTTATCAATCAATACCCCAACCCGGCGTGTCTGGAGTTGGCGCTTCAACCGCCCCAGCGTTACCCCAAACTCGCGACCGGGTTCTTCCTGAAAGTCCCGCTTGAGCCACTCTTCAATCACGCTCTCGACGGGGGTAATGTTCTCCTTCTCCTTGGCCATCAGCAGTTCCAACACCAAGTCAAACCCTTGAGAATAGAGGTATTGCCGCGCCAGAGTCGTTTTACCCACACCCCCAGCAGCTTGAATGACGAGAACTCTTGCGCCCTGGCCAATACAGGCGTTAAGATGGGCGATGGCCCCTTCACGTCCCACGAAGTTCTGATTTAGCAAAGGAGTGGCGATCGCTCCTTCACCCGCCCCCAACGAGTCTGATGGCGTGTGGCTTTCAAGCGCCAAAATATGGTCATCCTCATCCAGCTTTAAACCAAAAACTTTAAAAAGGCTCTTAATTTTACTCTTATCCGCTCCGTCCTGCTGAGCCCAGATTTTAGAAATCGTATCTTTGGATACCAAACCGCCCGCATCGTAAGTCAAATCCGATATGCCTTGCCAGGTGTATCCACCTGGAAACTTTTTGTGGACTGCATCCTGGATTTTCTTCAATCCTTTCTCAGTCAATATCCGACCGCGAGCACGTCTTTTGGATGGGGTCATTGGATTGCGCGTGTTATAACAGCAGTCATATTGGTTAGGGCAGGAAGAGCGGGGGAGGCCGGAATGTACGTTCCCTAAGTGCCTACTGCTATAGTAGAGTTTCGAGAGAACGAATTGCACTCTTCCGACATAGCTAATCTACTTCTTTAGATGTAGGCGCGTCAAGAGGATTTCACCTTTTTTTTGTTAACTAAGATTAAGATAGTGTTACATAGATGTAACGGGTTCGCAGTTCGCAAACCATGCCGTCGGATGGCATCACCGCACCCCCCGCCCAAGCCTGAGTCCACCGGCATGCCTCCAGCACCGTCTCTCTCCTGGATGCTTCCCACCGGCACCCCAACACCGACACCCCCCGCCCAAGCCTGAGGCCACCGGCATGCCTCCAGCACCGTCTCTCTGCTGGATGCTTCCCACCGGCACCCCAACACTGGCACCCTGCAAGCAGCCGCGAAGTGTTGGCGATATAGCAGTACCCTATTGGGCGCGGACAACAGGAGCCGGGGAGCCGGGGAGCCGGGGAGCCGGGGAGCCGGGGAGCCAGAATGTCCGTTCCCTAAGTGGCTATTGCTATAATATCCGCTTAAAAATAGCCTGTAAAAATGCCCCGTCAAGGTATCTGTTCTGGAAAAGCTTTGCGTTTCATCCAACGCCGGCATTGACAAGCGTTCGCCGAGAAAGGCGGAAAAACGGGGGTTCAGCGCGATTGTTGCCGGCGCGGGGAGGGCAAAAGCCGGCAAACAGCGCAGGAGTGGCCTCTCGCCGGTCCAAACAATACAGCATGCGGCAACCGGCACCGGTGGAGTGACTGGTGCGCACAGCGACGATCTCCACTGTCACCCGCACCACCAATACTAGAGATACCGCCGCAGGACAGGCCGGAATCCCTGTCCCAATGTCTTCTACTGACTGTCCATTACTATAGCAGTCGCCACTTAGGGAACGGATATTCTGGCTCCCGTGCTCCCGTGCTCCCGTGCTCCCGTGCTCCCGTGCTCCCCTGCTCCCCTGCTCCTGTTGTCCTAACCAATATGACTTTCTCCCAGAGAGATGGGGGTTGCTCCCCTCTTTTTGTCGGGCCAGGGTTGGGGAACAGGTTTAACTGCCCCGGTTTAAAGGGATGGCCATGCTGCCTAGTATAGGGCATATAGCGGCTCTCTCTAAATTTTAAGGGATTTAAGGGATTTAAGGGATTTAAGGGATTTAAGGAACTTTAGTGTCGGATCATGAAAGTAATAAAACCCTATCTGGCTTGAATTTTAGACTTTTTTCCCGTTCGTTTTAAGTCCGTTCTTAACAGCCTTAAATTCCGGTGACAAATTTTTAGACTTGCAGCAAGATTGTAGTGGATGGTTTTGCTCACAAGTTCAGGAGGTTACGTCAAATGTCTGAGCCAATAGATAGCTCGCCGACTCGCAAAACAAAGAACAGGGGTATGCAGAAAATGGGAAACTCGCACAAACTTGACATTTCCACTCGGAATGAATTACTTTAGCGTCACTCGAATGAAAAGGCAAATGAGAAAAGGCCGGGGCGAATGGTGAGATAGCCTCAAGCAGTTCGCCGCCTAGCCCTGAAGCCAAGCCAAACAAGAGGTTCGCAGTCTCCAGATTTTCTGCCTAAGCGAACCCACTCCTATCGTTCAGCATCAAGCGCCAACGATTGTACAGTCCTGCATCATGCCTGGGACTCAGTTAGCTATGCCTGAAATGCTTGCCAACCACATTATTTTCTGAAACACATGGAAGCTAAACGTTTAACTTCTGCGCTCACAGTCATTTTCCCTTCTAGCGAGGAAATCAAATGAATTACAAACTCTTTATGGCTGGTATTTGCGCTGCTTTGAGTGCGTCTCTCACATTTGCTTTAAAAGCAGAGGCAGCTTGTTTCGGTTCTACGTGCAACAATAAAGATCCAGTAAAGGAAGGCTGTACTGACGGGAGAGTAGTTGACTGGCAAACCTTTGGCTCCTACTCTTACGGCCCCTTGTGGAATCGTCAACGGCGACAAATTACTGTCGTTCTCATGTATTCAGCCAAATGTAAAGCTAACTGGACTAAGGCAGATGTGCCTTCTGGAACACTTCTTTATGTGGAAGAATCACCCCCCCCACAAAACCGATTCGGACGCTATACAACTCAAACGATTGGATGGAGCTATGGAAATATGTCTAATGGATACGTCACCAACAGGGGATGTGCTGAGGTTCCAGGTTCAGGGAGGTATTGCACAGAATTTAAGTAGTCAGGTGGAAACCTACCACAACCTATAAATTGGGATTAATTACTTTCTGTCTCGGAAGCCTGCGGAGACAGGCTTCCATCGCCCTGATTTGTTTTCTCTCTTTAGAAGAGAAAGCCTGTCAGTTTAGTTTGGCGGCAATTCTTCAAATACCTTCCATTCGAGGAAGTAACTAGCCCTGAAGCCAAGCCAAACAAGAGGTTCGCAGTCTCCAGATTTTCTGCCTAAGCGAACCCACTCCTATCGTTCAGCATCAAGCGCCAACGATTGTACAGTCCTGCATCATGCCTGGGACTCAGTTCGCTATGCGTGAAATGCTCGCAAATAACCTTATTTTCTGAATAGCCATGAACACGAAACGTTTAACTTCAGCCATCGCAGCTGCTTCACTTCTTACTCTTGGCGGATTGGGAGTAAGCTTACAGAAAGCTGGTATTAAGCCAATGCCAGCTGTTGCTCAGACAGCTTCTTGTGACGCGAGTATTCGTACAGAATATTTCTCCCGACGAGTCGGGTCAAGTAATGGAATTAACCTTCGGTCTGACCGGCGACTTGATGCCCGTACTTCCCAGAATGTTGCTTACAATCAAATGGTTGAGTTTGATGGTTGGGCCTACGGTCAAAGCGTCAATGACTTATGGACGGGAAAGCCTGATGCGCTCTGGTATAAGCTGAAAAATCAAAACCTTTGGGTTCCCAGCGCTTACATGATAGGGTATCCGCCCAGTAATCCTCCCATACAGCCTAATTGTAGTAATGGTCCCAGTAATGGTAGCGGGCAAATTAACCTTCCGTTCAGAAGCGGACAAACCTGGTATGTCTGTCAAGGTTATCAGGGGCCAATTAGCCACTCAAATACTTATTCCTTCGACCTTACAGTGGCGCGAGAGGATATTGGGTCAACTGGCTGCTGGGCAGCCAACGGTAATGTTAACAAATCGGCAGGTCAGCCAGTTTTGGCACCAGCGGCTGGAACAGTCTCATACGTCAACTCTGACTTGGTTTGTTTAACACTTGATTCTGGTCGCAGCCTTCTGATTGGTCACATGAATCGCACAGTTGCTAACGGATCGCGTGTAAATCAAGACACTCAGCTGGGTACAGTGTCTCGAGCAAATCAAACACCCAATGGTGGATATGCTCACATCCATATTGAGGCTCGTAACGGCGCTGGATGTCCTCTTCCTGTACCGCAGCGCTCAGTTCCTTTTACTGCCGCACAAAAATTTCAGTTCAATGGAGTCGGGGATCTGCCAGATTTACCAGGTCGGCCAGATTATCAAGGAAGAGCCTTAACCAGGCGGTAGCTCTTAGAAACTCTAGCAACTCTTTAATTAGACTCAAAAAAGGGCTAGTTTAGAGTTTCGATTTGCACCTCTATATCGCAGTTCACTGAGGGTCGGAGAAGGCAGCATCTTTTTCAAATTCAACTGCGACCTATATCAATCACCTCATGCTGCTCTTGCTGTCTTTCTGATCTAGTCTGGGCGACCGCGCTTCCTTCGTGCAGCGCGATCGCTCCTCCTCACCCACACACGCCGCCACAATCCCGGAGTCAAACATGATTACCCAAAACAATCTATTTCCGAAGACATTCGGCAACCTAGCTCTTGGGGTGGCGCTGTCCATTCCAATGGTTGCCTTGAGTCCCCAGAAAACTTTAGCCATACCCCTCCAACCCATACTGGATCAAATGGGGCGGCGTGCGATAGAGGGTTTTTTCGGTATTGGATATGGAACCCAACTATTACCCGCCAATCAACAATTTCCCTACACCCAAGAGATAGCTGGATCTTCAGGCTCCGAGCCAGCCGCCTATCCCCCACCGGCTTATCCGTCACCTGACGCAACCGGCGTCTATTCTCCACAACCAACCTACCCACAACCCACCTACTCACAACCGGCATATCCACCCCCAACCTACCCACAACCCGCCTACTCACAACCGGCATATCCACCCCCAACCTACCCACAACCCGCCTACTCACAACCGGCATATCCACCCCCAACCTACCCACAACCCGCCTACTCACAACCGGCATATCCACCCCCAGGATATCCGGGATATCCACAACCGGCATATCCACCCCAAACCTATCCCGGATATCCACCACCGGCATATCCACCCCAAACCTATCCCGGATATCCACAACCGGCATATCCACCCCCAACCTATCCCGCCTATCCCCCACCGGCATATCCCCCCGCCTATCCCATGCCCTATCCCGTTTACCCACCGGCACGTTCAAGCCCACCCGTAATCATCAACAACTTTTAACACTGTCAAGCCAAAAGAATTATCGCCCTTCCTATCTGTGAGGTGCAGTCGCTTCTTTGCACTCTCGAATCTCGCACATCGCTCGCCCACATTGAGGCGAAGCAAAATGAACTGTCCCCTCTTCCCTCTTAGCGCTCCTTCACGCCGGCGCTTCTACCTTTTCAGCCAGCAGATATCTCAGATTCATTGCCTTTCTTCATTGCCGGTGCTCAGCTTTCAACTTCCGCACCCGCCACACCGGCAGGTGCCGGCTAGACTCTGGCTATTTGCGAGGCTGTTCCCCTCAATCCAGCCCATCAGCTATATACTTGCTGGCAGCTTCCTTATTGTGTAACTTGTTATAAAACATTCGCTTAAATCCCGAATAAATCACGGGTAAGTTTCGGCAATCTCCTCTGGAATCCGAGAGCAATAAATGTACTCTTAAACACGAGTTCCGAACTCCACTCGCCGAGAAAAAAGCTCGACCGTTCGAGCAAGGGAACTCCACCCCACACCTCCTACTCCCCTCTGGACAGGCAAGACGCCTGTCCTACGCCTTTTGGCAGACCGGCGCTAATCGTAGGGTAGAGGTTCTCGCCGCTTTTTATGGACAGGCGAGACGCCTGTCCTACGCCTTTTGGCAGACCGGCATCTTTTGACAGACGGCACAAGGGGGTTAGAGGGAAAAATTCCCACCGGCTACTTGACAAAATTCCTATCCTGTGCTATAAACACCGGCTGTCTCACCAAGACAGCCCCACCGCCGAACCGGCTGACATCCAACTCTCAGACATCTCCATCTCCCCTCTTGGCGCTCTTGGCGTCTTGGCGGTTCAAAAATCTGAGATATTCAATCAGTGCGGCTTGAATGCAAACCCCCATAGGGATTCACGCCAACCAACTGCGCACCACTGATAACACTATCACACTCCCAGACACAGGTTGTATTCTACCTCGGTGAAACCCCCTATAACCCCCATCCCCGCCCCCACTGTCGCCATTGTTACCTTAGCAACCCTTGCCGGCAATCTCTGCGGGGGAATGAGTCCCGCCGGAGCGGAAACACCACCGGCACAGAGCGAGTTTGGATTTTCGATTGTGGATTTTGAATTGTCCAAGCAAACGGTAGCATCTTTTCCCCCTCAGGAAACCAGACTGTCTCTCTCCACTGGAGAGCAAACAGCACCCGTTCCGGGAAGCAGTTCCACCGACGCCGGGGATCTAGCACCCCCCCCAGACATGCCGGTGGCGGACAGCAATGAAAAGCAATTGCCAGAAGTGCCCCAAGAAGAACTCACCCCCCCGGAAGCTCAGCTCACTGTCACAGACATCCAAATCCGCTTTGTCAATAAACAGGGCTCGCCGGCAGATGAAAATGGCCGGCCCATTGAGGGGCGCACCAGCAAAAGTTTCATCCTCGGCGAGTTAAAACTCCAGCCGGGGAACGCATTCAGCGAGGAGTTACTCGAGCAAGACTTGCGCCGGCTCAGGCGATTGAAGCTCTTTGAGCGCGTCAGCGTTTCTGCGCGGCGAGAAGGAGCCGGTGTCACCCTCATCTATGACTTGCAAGAGGCTCGCGCCCGCTCTCTCACCCCGGGTGCCGGCAACAGCGGCGACGTGGGACTTTACGGCTCCGCAACCTATGAAGACCAGAATATCGGCGGTCTGAACCAGCAGGTGCGGGGGAGAGTGCAGATTAGCGGCAAAGACGTGCAGTACAGCGCCGGCTACACCGATCCTTACCGTGCCGGTGAGCCAGATCGCTTGGGCTACAGTCTGGGGCTGTTTCGCCAGCGGGATTTTTCCCGCACCTTCACCGACGAAATCGAGCTTCCCGACGGCGACAGCGTGCGGGAGGGGCGGCTTGGCGGCGGCGCGGCGCTGCTGCGCTCTTTCGATGGCTGGGATGGCTCCCTCGGCTTGAACTACACCCGCATCAGCATGCGCGATTCCGACTGGGATGTGGTGCGAAAGGACGCGCAGGGGAATCCCCTCTCCATCAGCGGGGAAGGTATCGACGACTTGGTTACCGTGTCTCTGGGGGTGACGCGCGATTTGCGCAACCGGCGCTCTAACCCGACAGACGGCTCAGTTCTCACTCTCAGCGCCGAACAGTCTCTTCCCGTCGGGCTCGGCAACATCTTCGCGCACCGGCTGCGGGCGAACTACAGCCAGTACGTGCCGGTGGGGCGAAGGGGTGCCGGTGAGCCGGAACGCTCGACCGCACTAGCAGAAGTGCTGGCGTTTAACCTGCAAGCCGGTACGGCGATCGGCGATTTGCCACCCTCGGAGGCGTTCAATCTCGGCGGGTTGAATTCCGTGCGCGGATACGGTGCCGGTAAAGTTGGCAGCGGGCGCAGTTACGTCCTCGGCTCTGTGGAGTACCGCTTTCCCATCGCAGCGCCGGTGGGCGGAGTGCTCTTTGCTGACTTCGCCTCAGATTTGGGCTCTGGCGATACGGTGCTGGGCTCCCCAGCTGCTGTGCGCGACAAACCAGGCACCGGCTTCGGTTACGGCATCGGGTTGCGCGTGCAGTCGCCTCTCGGTCTAATTCGCGGTGACTTGGGCATCAGTGACGGGGGGGAGATTCGCTTTGAACTCACCACCGGTCAGCGGTTTTAGTCCCTCACCAGCCGCGCTCCCTCAAAAATTGGCCCGGGAGTCCGGTCTTTGGGCTTTTCGCAGCTGCTGCACTGCCCCTACCGACAGAATCGGTCGGATCAGGGCCACCAATTTCCCCCACTCCCGGGACTCCTCTACCGAGCGGGCGTGCTGGAACTGGTACATGTAGAACTTTGTCCAGAACTCCGGCGCTAGGTGCGAAAGCCAGCGCTTGCGCCACCGCTTTAACCAGCGGGCCACATCTTCCCATTGCGGCGGGCTGACTCCCAAAATCGGGGGAAAGTCCGCATAGCTGACAAATCTGCTGACCGTCTTGGCGTGGACATAGACCACATGCCGCTTGCAGTCGATGCGGTGAATATCCTCAATCCTGATGCTGAACATCAGCGCTACGGTCTCTTCGGTCACAAATCGGGCTAGGGGGTGCAGCACCGGCGACTTGTGGTTGATTTTTGATTCTCGGATGGCGGGCGAGTTGGGTGAGGGTTGTGCTATCATGGTTTCTGCTTTGGACAGTTCCTTGCTGTCCGTATAGGTTTTTTTTTGGTATCGCCCTTCAGTCTTTCGGCTGGGGGGCGTTCTTTTTTTGTCCTTAATACCAGTGTAGCGTATCTGTCGCGTCTTGTCAAGCCTAGCTTCAAATTTTATAAAAACTTTACAAAGGACTTGTGTGGGAAGTGCTAAGATGGAACAGAAGTCGTTAATGGGCCAAAGCTGTTGTGACGAGAGCCAGTACAGCAATTGGGGTAAGTCCCCTAATCAAGGAAATGGTTCAGAAAAAAGCGTTAGAGACGCGACTGACGCTCAAAGAGGTGATTTATATGGGGATGCTCGCCATAGACGAACTGGACGAGCAGCGCCGTGAACAACTGGCCGATCGGGTTCACCAGATGCAGGTCAACGGTGAAATTTGAGAGTCTGTGTGTCTCGGGCACGCTCGCGCTGGGCACTGGGCATAGGGGATTGGGCATGGGGCAGTGGGCGATGGGGCACGCTCCCATTGGGCATTGGAAGCCCCATGCTAGGTGGATATGGGACGCCACACCCACTCAAATTTAGGGATATCCGAAAGAAAGGTTTTTACAAATACCCGGCTTGAGCCCGGTTTTGTATATATGCTTTCTTCCGGAAAACAAAAATGTCTACCTGGCGGGCGGGCATAGCCAAGGGCCACAGGCTGAAATTTGGCCACTGGACACTGGGAATATGCCCCATGCAGGTGCACAGGGGACGCCAAGACCTCAAATTTAGGGATATCCGAAAGAAAGGTTTTTACAAATACCCGGCTTGAGACCGGTTTTGTATATATGCTTTCTTCCGGAAATGAGAAATGTGCGTCGGGCGTGGGGCGTCGGGCGTGGGGCGTCGGGCATTGGGCACGCCGCTCCCACTCCCGCCGCAACGCTGACGGATGGCGGCGGGAGTGCGGAACTGAACAATCTCCAATGCGCTATACCCGATGCCCCAATCCAAAATCCTTGCATCCAAAATCCCTATGCCCTATGCCCTATGCCCCAAAACGCGGTTAGACCAATTGAATAACCCCCCACTGTCCGTTTGTCAGCCAGTCGGGGTGAGAGCGATTGAGTTCTTGTACCTGTGCGGGGTCTAGCCCTGCAGCCACTTCCGATTTGAGGGTGCGCAAAGCAACCGCCGGTGCAGGTAAATAGCAGACAATATCTCCGAGGGGAATCGTAAAATCCCAGTGCCGGTCTCCCAGTAACCTCCGGTAATTTGCATCGCCTTTGACGACAGTCAAACCGGCACGCGCGAGTTCCTCACGCATCGGTGCCGGCATTTCCCAACCCGCCAAAGGCGATGTCCAAAACCAATCCTCAACACAGACCAAACGCTTCTCTTCCCAGCCGGTTTCCAGGCGCTTCGCTAAAGCTACCACCTCCGGCTGTTCAAACCCTGCTAAAAATCCCAGAGTATCGTGAAAATCCTTAAGCGTTGCATCAGAAACAAACGTCGGGTGAGGCTTTAAGTGCAGGTTAACCTGACTCGCCAGACCGCTTTCTAACAGAAAATCCGCCAAACAGAGGTCGCAAACAAATTCAAACCCTGCATTGTCTGCAATCAAATCAATCCGCTTGTTTTTGCTAGAGGTTAGCAGATTCACAACTTGTGGCGTATCGTCTGCTAGCAAGTGTTCTTGCTGGCGTCGGATGTCAAAGCTACTGCGATTTCCCTCAAACGCCGACCAAAGACTCAAATCAACTCGATTGCCCCACAAAGCAAAATACAGCAGCGCGACTAACATTTTTCGAGTTTCTTCAAACTCGGCTCTGGATGGGGACTGCAGCCACTGGCTCAACTCGCCGCACAGAGCGATAATAGCAGTTGCTGAAGTTTCTAGGCTAGCCTGCTTTTGGGCCTTAAACGGGTCTGCGCCTTGCCACTCGCCCGGACGGAAGTAACCGGCGATTTCTATAATTTTGCGATACAAATAAGTCTCGGTGACAAACCAGGGAATATCGACCCAGCGCTGCCCTATATAGGGGCTGATATAGTTGCGCCAGGCAGCCACATCCGCCCCGCCGTCATCTTCAAGCGGCGGAACACATCCATCAACTAAGTCGTTAGCGAGTCGCTCTAATTTGTTGTTAATATCGGGGGGGAAGCTGTTTTCAGCAATAACTCGCCGCACGATTGCCGGCAGCCGGTGGGTCACTGTTAACTGAGTGAAAGAACCGGGTTCTGAACCTAAGAGTGGGGGCGGACTGGGTAATTTTAGCATTTTTGGTTGCTTTGCTAGCAGGGTTTTGTTTTATTTAACCGCCAAGACGCCATAGACGCGCCAGCGGCTAGCGCTAAGAGCGCTTAGGCGTTGCGCCTACCCGCAGGGTAGGACGCCAAGAAATTTCCTCTTGGCGTTCCTTCACGGGGGCGGTTCAAATTCTACAAAAAAAATCCCCCGCCGGGAGGCAGAGGATTTTTAAATTACCTGCAACCTAGGTTGCGTGTATCAACCGAACTTACCGGCAGTAGAAGCAATCAGGAAGGCGGCGTAGGTCAAGACATAACCCACGGTGAAGTGAGCCAGACCGACGAGACGGCCTTGGACGATGGACAGAGCCACCGGCTTGTCCTTCCAGCGAACCAAATTCGCCAGAGGAGTGCGCTCGTGGGCCCAAACCAGAGTCTCGATCAGTTCTTGCCAGTAACCGCGCCAGCTGATCAGGAACATGAAGCCGGTCGCCCAAACCAGGTGTCCGAACAGGAACATCCAAGCCCAGACGGAGAGGTTATTCATGCCGTAGGGATTGTACCCATTAATCAGCTGAGACGAATTCAGCCACAGGTAATCGCGCAGCCAGCCCATCAAGTAGGTAGAAGACTCGTTGAACTGGGCGACGTTGCCTTGCCAAATACCGAGATGCTTCCAGTGCCAGTAGAAGGTCACCCAACCAATGGTGTTCAGCATCCAGAACATTGACAGGTAGAAGGAGTCCCAAGCGGAGATGTCGCAAGTGCCGCCACGACCGGGCCCATCGCAAGGGAAGGCGTAGCCGAAGTCTTTCTTATCCGGCATCAGCTTAGAACCCCGGGCGTCCAGAGCACCCTTAACCAAAATCAGGGTGGTGGTGTGCAAGCCGAGGGCGATGGCGTGGTGGACGAGGAAGTCCCCAGGACCGATAGTCAGGAACAGGGAGTTGGTGCCAGAGTTGATGGCGTCCAGCCAGCCGGGCAGCCAAGCACCACCGGCATTGGTGGCGGCGCTGCCGGCATTGGACAGCAGCACGTCAAAGCCGTAGAGGGCTTTACCGTGAGAGGCTTGAATCCACTGGGCGAACACCGGCTCGATGAGAATTTGCTTCTCAGGGGTGCCGAAGGCCACCACTACGTCGTTGTGGACGTAGAGGCCCAGGGTGTGGAAGCCCAGGAACAGGGACACCCAAGACAGGTGAGAGATAATCGCTTCTTTGTGCTCGAGAACCCGGTACAGCACGTTGTTCTTGTTCTGTTCCGGGTCATAGTCGCGCACTAGGAAGATGGCCCCGTGGGCGAAGGCACCGACCATGATGAAACCGGCGATGTACTGGTGGTGCGTGTACAGGGCTGCTTGAGTGGTGTAGTCCTTAGCGATGAAGGCGTAAGGCGGCAGCGAGTACATGTGCTGCGCCACCAGGGAGGTGACTACCCCCAGGGAGGCCAGCGCCAGGGCCAGCTGGAAGTGCAGGGAGTTGTTCAGGGTGTCGTACAGCCCTTTGTGACCGTCACCCAAACCGCCTTTGGGGGGCTTGTGAGCGTTCAAGATTTCCTTGATGCTGTGCCCGATCCCGAAGTTGGTGCGGTACATGTGACCGGCAATGATGAAGATCACTGCGATCGCCAGATGGTGGTGGGCGATGTCCGTCAGCCACAGCGACTCGGTTTGCGGGTGGAAGCCGCCCAAGAAGGTGAGGATAGCCGTACCTGCGCCTTCAGAGGTGCCGAAGACGTGGGATGCGGTGTCCGGGTTTTGAGCGTACACGCCCCAGTTGCCGCTGAAGAAGGGGGCCAAACCTGCCGGGTGCGGCGGGGTGGTCAGGAAGTTATCCCAGCCGACGTGCTGGCCCCGGGATTCCGGGATGGCAACGTGGACTAAGTGGCCTGTCCACGCCAGGGAGCTGACCCCAAACAGGCCCGCCAGGTGGTGGTTCAAGCGCGATTCCGCATTTTTGAACCAGGAGAGAGAGGGGCGGTATTTGGGTTGCAGGTGCAGCCAGCCGGCGAACAGCATCACTGCGGCTAGGATGAGCAAGAACACCGAACCTTGGTAAAGGTCGCTGTTGCTGCGCATGCCGATCGTGTACCACCAGTGATAGACGCCGGAGTAGGCGATGTTGACAGGGTTGGACGCGCCCGCTTGCGTGAAAGCGTCTACTGCCGGTGCGCCGAAGTGGGGGTCCCAAATCGCGTGGGCGATCGGGCGGACGTTAAGAGGGTCAGTAACCCACTGTGGGAAGTTGCCTTGCCATGCCACGTGGAACAGGTTGCCGGAAGTCCACAGGAAGATGATTGCTAGGTGGCCGAAGTGGGAGGCGAATATCTTTTGGTAAAGATTTTCCTCCGTCATGCCATCGTGGCTTTCAAAGTCGTGGGCTGTGGCTATCCCGTACCAGATCCTCCTTGTTGTCGGATCGGCTGCCAAGTCCTGGCTAAATTTTGGGAACTTTGTTGCCATACGTCAGGATTGATGATCTTCGCCCTATCCTACTGCAAGTGAGCGAGCTAAAAATAAAGCTTATTAAAGGATGATAGCGCAAAAGAGTCAGCTTTTCAAGATATGGCTGTGAGATTGACCGGCTGTTGCCAGAATGGTGCCGGCTTCACCGCATCGGGTTGAGTGCGAACCAGGATTCGGCTTCCTGCAAGGCCCACTGCCAGACGGCATAGCCAGAGGGGTTTAGATGCAATCCGTCTGTTGTCAATTCCTGTCGCAAATCCCCTCGCTCATCGGCAAAGTAAATGTAGATGTCTAGATAGCTGGCACCTTCTTGATAAGCGATGGCGGCGATCTGCCGGTTGAGGTTGCGAATCCTGCTGTTGGGTATAGCAGCTAGGCGGGTTGGAAGAATGGATTGCACTATCGTTAGAGAGTGGGGGTGCTCGCGGCGCAGCCTCCGCACAATCTGGCGGAAATTCCACAGAATTGCCCTGTCGCTTTCCCCCCGGCGCAGGTCGTTGATGCCGGCCATGATGTAGATGGTGTGGGGGGTGGTTTGGGAAAAGGCTGACAGCCTGCTGAGAACGCCACCGGCAGTGTCCCCAGAAATGCCCTGATTGAGCCACAACCGGCCCGATGGGAGTTGGGTTGGGGGAAACCACAGGCTCAGGGAATCTCCCACTAAGATTGCTAGCAGGTTGGAACCCTGTCCGTGAGCTATGGCACCGGCTTCCTGTTCCAGGAGGTCTTTCCAGTCCTCGTAGCTGGGTTGCTCAGTGGCATTGGCCCAGAATGACCAAAAGCTGTCCGGTGGCAAGCGGGTGTAAATCTGGCCATAGCTGAGGGCTGCTAACCTTTGGTGATACAGTTGCGCTCCTGTTGCTGGCTTTCGGGTGCCGGTGCGAGAATATGCCACCGAGTCAGGGTAGATTTGTGGGGAGACGCTGGCTCCTAGTGGCAAGGGGATGGCCAATTGCGACAAAAGGGCTGCCGGTCCCGGAAGGCGCTGGCTGAATTCAGGCGCGGTGATTTCAGCAGTTGGAACTGTCTGGCCACCGGCAGCAGTCTGGAAGAACAGGCTCGGGGGTTGTGCCGGTGCGGCGCAAGCTGATATCTGCGCAGAGGTTAACAGACTGACAGCCAGCAGACAGGGATCGCTCATCTTGTTTGACTCCTTCACCTCTATCTATTAGTTTTGGCAGTCAGAATTGTTGGTGTCAGGAAATTTTAGCTGCTCATATGCTTTTGATATAGGTAAGGAGTGCCGGTATCCTGCCGCTTCTCAAAAGCTTGCCGGTGCGCTCTATAAAATTTGGCGGATCTGGCTATGTTTTGTGGAATTATTAATATTAATAAACCCGGTTACTAGGAGTAACCGGGTTGCTGTAACCTCGGAAAGAGCGCGTGACATTTTACTGGCGTGCGGGGAATAGCTATCTCGATTTAACTCAAGCGATTTTACCTGACAGTAACCTGCGGGAAGCTATAGCAGTAGTCACTTAGGTTAAGACATGGGCATTGGGCATCATCGCATTGGGCATCATCGCATTGCTGTGGCACATGGGAAAGACTCACAGAAACATGCCTTCTGGCGATGATGCCCTTTTGCGTTCTGGCCCTTTTGCGTTCTGGCCCTTTTGCGTTCTGGCCCCTGTCTTAACCTAAGTGCATACTGCTATATCACTTGATTCCCGGTGCCTCCTTAGTTGGGGCCAACCTAGAAGGATTAAAACTCGATGAGCTATAGCATTATTCACTTAGATTAAGACACAAAGGACAGGCGTCCCGCCTGTCCTACGCCTTATATTCGCATGACAGGCGCAGGGCGGGCGTTCCCTCCAACCTCAAGCTCTAATGTTCTAACCTTAGTGGCTAGTGCTATAACTAGGATGCACGCAACGCAGTGAGGTTGGGGAAAGCACAAGCTAACCCCAACCTCCACTAACTCAAAGTTTTCAGAGTTTCTCTTTATAAGTCAGGATCGAAGTCAGCATCTCCAGGTGCATTAACCATCATCTCTGATGATTCTTTTGTCCGCACTGATGGCATCACCGACTGGGCCCCATTGGCACCATTGCCACTATTCTGAATGCGAAGATCCTGGGTTGGGATAGCCAGTTTAATCCCGGCTTGCGCCAGCCGGTCTTGAGCAACAGAGTGCAATTCGTCCCAAACCGTCCAAAAATCATCGTTTTTGGTCTTGAACGACCAGAAAATCGAGGTGTAATAATCCTCGTAGCTCCAAACAAACGTCCCAGACTTCACCACGCCGGGATTGGATTTACAAACATCTGCCAGAATTTCGCGGGCGCGCTGAACGTCACTCCCGAAGGGAATCTTAATCATAATCGACCCGCCCCGAATTTCATTGCTGGTGAGGTTCTCAATAATACTGCCCCAAACTGTGTTGTTGGGCACTGTATAAATCTGCCCGCCCCAGCCCTCAATGGTCGTGCTAGCTAGGTTAATGGCCTTAATATATCCCCACAAACCGCTGACCTTAACCTCATCGCCCACGTCAAAAGGCTTGTTCACCATCAGCATCAAGCCACTGGCAAAGTTGCCGAGGTTACTCTGCAGTGCAAATGCCAGGACGAAGCTCACGCCCCCTACCACGGCTAAAATGGGAGCGACACTCACCTCTAAGGCAGTCAACGCTAATAACACACCGATGACAATTCCTCCGCGTTTAACCGTGACGACGATAAATTCACGGAACAACGAGGATACTCCGCTAAACCGAGGTAGGATAGCGTTGAGCAATGCACCCAGCAATTGGGCAACAATAATGGTAACAATTAAGACAGTTGCGAATTTTCCGAGGTTGGTTCCCCAGCGCATCCCACCTTCATCTGACTGCAGCCAACTGAGCAGGCGAACGCCCATACCTTCCTTATCTTTGAGATCGACTTCGACCGCACTGATAGCCTGAATATATTTGCGGTAGCCAGTAGTATCGCCGCCTTTGATATCTACTTCGTCTAAAACGGTTTTCAAGCGATCGGTAATGGCGGTTTGCTCGGCTTGCAAATTCGTGACGTTGACGGTGAGTTGGGTTTTTAATCCCTTGTCCTTCTCCGCCGCTTTCTCAATTTCTGTGGTAACTTTCTCTAGCTTCTGCTGTCCAGAGGCTTGGCCTCCCTTCGGCTCCAGGTTCTCTACATCCACCTTGTCATATGCACTGTCAGCCCCAGCACCTACATCGCTCTCTGCACCAGGTAATGCAGAACTGTCACCCCCCCCACTCATGGTGTCTGTCAGCTCTCGGGCAGCAGTTTTAACGGCTTCACGAACTTGGTCAAGTTGGTATTTCGCTTTCTGGTATTCCGGCGATTTCGGCACTGTGGCTTTGAGGTTCTCTTCTGCTTTTTCTAGCTCCTTAATCGCGGCTTCTAAAGCATCGATTTTTGGGGTCACTTCTTTATATCTGAGGGAATCAGCCGGAATCTCTTGCCGAGCTTTTTTCGCTTTTTTAAAAGTTTCCTCCGCTGCGGCGATTTCTTTTTCTTGCTCTGCTTCCCCCAAAGCAGCTCGCACCGATGTGTCTCCTTCGAGTTCTGCTGCCACATCAGCAGCTTTTTTCAGGGCGGTTTGTGCTGTCTTCAGCGCGTCTCGTGCTTCTTCAAATTGCTTAGTGGCTGCCTGGTATTCTGGGGTATTTTTTGGCGCGGCTGCTAGAGCTGTTTCCGCTTCCGCCAGCTTGGTTTTCGCCTCTCCTACAAGTTTACTGGCTTCGTCTTTGGCCTCGAGCGCCCGTCTTTGGCGCTTAATGGCGATTTCCGTATCGCTGATTTTCTGCACCTTGTTCTTCAGCAATAATAGCCACCCGGCTGCCTCATGCTGCAACTCTTCTAACGTCAGGGGCTTCAGGAGCTGTTTTAAATCTTCCATCGGAATTGTGGGGTCGGAGATCGTCGTGGCTTTGTCAGGAACCGCTTCCCCAGAGATGGTAGCTGAGATGGGCGTTTCTTCGGCTCCAGCCTCCTTAGCCGAAACCGGAACACTCCAAGACACGAAAACACAGAGCAAGCTGGTGGCGGCAACAGCCTTGAGCCTGTAAAGGATTAATTTCATAAGCTGTGGATTCTCCTAATCTTCAGTTTTGAGTGTGCTGTAGCCTTTATTCTGTTCCCACAGATGTCACGACTGGTTTGGCACTTATCCCCCACTGCTAAGACCAGGTGCGAAAAGTGGTGTCGGCTGTTTAGGGTTTTGTTTTATAGCGGCTCTCAACTGGTGATATTACAGAGGCATAATTCTCTTTTAGAGACGCTTGCTAGCAGAGTTTTTTTCTTAAACCGCCACAAGAGCAAAATGATTTTGGACAAGGCTAGGAAATGATTTGATCACAGGTTATTAACAACATTAATTTGACTGTACTCCCAAGTATAGCACGTTTTGGGCGCTTTTTTTATGTCGGATTGTTAAGATTCAACACTTGTGCTATCTCAGGACTGGGTAAGGATTTTACAGATTTTCTTAATCGGACGCCTTTAGCTCGGTCAGTCAACCGGCTTGCCGCCCCTACTTTTGATTAATCAAATCCTATAAAAAAATCCCCCGCTTTATGGCAGGGGATTGGGTTTATTAAGTTAAAGCTCTAGCAAGCTTTCAGTTAATCCTGAGGAATCAACCGAACTTACCGGCAGTAGAAGCAATCAAGAAGGCGGCGTAGGTCAAGACATAACCCACAGTAAAGTGGGCCAGACCGACCAACCGGCCTTGGACGATGGACAGAGCCACCGGCTTGTCCTTCCAGCGAACCAAATTCGCCAGAGGAGTGCGCTCGTGGGCCCAAACCAGAGTCTCGATCAGTTCTTGCCAGTAACCGCGCCAGCTGATCAGGAACATGAAGCCGGTCGCCCAAACCAGGTGTCCGAACAGGAACATCCAAGCCCAGACGGAGAGGTTATTCATGCCGTAGGGATTGTACCCATTAATCAGCTGAGACGAATTCAGCCACAGGTAATCGCGCAGCCAGCCCATCAAGTAGGTAGAAGACTCGTTGAACTGGGCGACGTTGCCTTGCCAAATACCGAGATGCTTCCAGTGCCAGTAGAAGGTCACCCAACCAATGGTGTTCAGCATCCAGAACATTGACAGGTAGAAGGAGTCCCAAGCGGAGATGTCGCAAGTGCCGCCACGACCGGGCCCATCGCAAGGGAAGGCGTAGCCGAAGTCTTTCTTATCCGGCATCAGCTTAGAACCCCGGGCGTCCAGAGCACCCTTAACCAAAATCAGGGTGGTGGTGTGCAAGCCGAGGGCGATGGCGTGGTGGACGAGGAAGTCCCCAGGACCGATAGTCAGGAACAGGGAGTTGGTGCCAGAGTTGATGGCGTCCAGCCAGCCGGGCAGCCAAGCACCACCGGCATTGGTGGCGGCGCTGCCGGCATTGGACAGCAGCACGTCAAAGCCGTAGAGGGCTTTACCGTGAGAGGCTTGAATCCACTGGGCGAACACCGGCTCGATGAGAATTTGCTTCTCAGGGGTGCCGAAGGCCACCACTACGTCGTTGTGGACGTAGAGGCCCAGGGTGTGGAAGCCCAGGAACAGGGACACCCAAGACAGGTGAGAGATAATCGCTTCTTTGTGCTCGAGAACCCGGTACAGCACGTTGTTCTTGTTCTGTTCCGGGTCATAGTCGCGCACTAGGAAGATGGCCCCGTGGGCGAAGGCACCGACCATGATGAAACCGGCGATGTACTGGTGGTGCGTGTACAGGGCTGCTTGAGTGGTGTAGTCCTTAGCGATGAAGGCGTAAGGCGGCAGCGAGTACATGTGCTGCGCCACCAGGGAGGTGACTACCCCCAGGGAGGCCAGCGCCAGGGCCAGCTGGAAGTGCAGGGAGTTGTTCAGGGTGTCGTACAGCCCTTTGTGACCGTCACCCAAACCGCCTTTGGGGGGCTTGTGAGCGTTCAAGATTTCCTTGATGCTGTGCCCGATCCCGAAGTTGGTGCGGTACATGTGACCGGCAATGATGAAGATCACTGCGATCGCCAGATGGTGGTGGGCGATGTCCGTCAGCCACAGCGACTCGGTTTGCGGGTGGAAGCCGCCCAAGAAGGTGAGGATAGCCGTACCTGCGCCTTCAGAGGTGCCGAAGACGTGGGATGCGGTGTCCGGGTTTTGAGCGTACACGCCCCAGTTGCCGCTGAAGAAGGGGGCCAAACCTGCCGGGTGCGGCGGGGTGGTCAGGAAGTTATCCCAGCCGACGTGCTGGCCCCGGGATTCCGGGATGGCAACGTGGACTAAGTGGCCTGTCCACGCCAGGGAGCTGACCCCAAACAGGCCCGCCAGGTGGTGGTTCAAGCGCGATTCCGCATTTTTGAACCAGGAGAGAGAGGGGCGGTATTTGGGTTGCAGGTGCAGCCAGCCGGCGAACAGCATCACTGCGGCTAGGATGAGCAAGAACACCGAACCTTGGTAAAGGTCGCTGTTGCTGCGCATGCCGATCGTGTACCACCAGTGATAGACGCCGGAGTAGGCGATGTTGACAGGGTTGGACGCGCCCGCTTGCGTGAAAGCGTCTACTGCCGGTGCGCCGAAGTGGGGGTCCCAAATCGCGTGGGCGATCGGGCGGACGTTAAGAGGGTCAGTAACCCACTGTGGGAAGTTGCCTTGCCATGCCACGTGGAACAGGTTGCCGGAAGTCCACAGGAAGATGATTGCTAGGTGGCCGAAGTGGGAGGCGAATATCTTTTGGTAAAGATTTTCCTCCGTCATGCCATCGTGGCTTTCAAAGTCGTGGGCGGTGGCTATCCCGTACCAGATCCTCCTTGTTGTCGGATCGGCTGCCAGGTCCTGGCTAAATTTTGGGAATTTTGTTGCCATACGTCTCGATGAATCCTGACTCTTGAACCGATACTTTTTTGCTAACAACCTTTAACAGTTGTTAACAAATACATAATTTGAGAGACTCTCTCAACCAAGGCGTATCAACCAATGCCCGCAGTCAAATACCACGAGCACCATTTTAAGTTCAGTCTAGATCCCGTTTACCGCTCTATAAAGTTAAAGAAACGGGCATCCAAACGAGAGAGAAGTCCACCCACCTTTGGTTTTCAGGTTAAGATGGCTCCCTATTTCAAGGTAACCGTCCGCCTTTGGTTCTCGGGCTAGTGCCGGCTGCCTTAAGCAAAGTATAGCATACTTTGGCAAGCATTAGCAAATCGGCTGCTGCGTGCAGCCTCTCCTGACTGCCAGCTCTCTTATCGAGCCTGCTTCAGAAGCAAGTTCCTCTAAATTTTACATCAAAAGATACAGATTAGTTGCTGTATCTTTTGAGCGTATCGATTCTTAACATTCCCCGGAACTGAGGCACCGATGGTAATTGCCTGTCTTTAGTTTAATGCTAAAAGGTGACTTTAGCAAAAAAATTTTAGATTTTGGATTCGAGAGTTTAGTTTGACCTAAAATCTCAAATCCAAAATCTAAAATCTAGGGGCTATTAGCCGACTGAAATGATGCGAGCTAGGAAGAATGCCCAGGTTGTGGCAATTCCGCCCAGGAGGTAGTGAGCTACCCCGACAGCCCGACCCTGAATGATGCTCAGAGCGCGAGGCTGAATCGCAGGAGCGACCTTCAGCTTGTTGTGAGCCCAGACGATGGACTCAATCAGTTCTTGCCAGTAGCCGCGACCGCTGAACAGGAACATGAGGCTGAAGGCCCAGATGAAGTGAGCGCCCAGGAACAGCAAGCCGTAAGCGGACAGAGCTGAACCGTAGGACTGGATCACCTGAGAGGCTTGCGCCCACAGGAAGTCACGCAGCCAGCCATTGATGGTGATTGCGCTTTGCGCGAAGTTGCCGCCGGTGATGTGATCGATGGAGCCGTCTGGCGCAACGGTGCCCCAAACATCGGACTGCATCTTCCAGCTGAAGTGGAAAATCACAATCGAGAGGGAGTTGTACATCCAGAACAGACCCAAGAACACGTGGTCCCAGCCAGAAACTTGGCAGGTGCCGCCGCGACCGGGACCGTCGCAGGGGAAGCGGAAGCCCAGATTCGCCTTGTCGGGAATCAGGCGGGAGCTGCGGGCGAACAGAACGCCCTTGAGCAGGATCAGGACGGTGACGTGAATGGTGAAAGCGTGGATGTGGTGCACCATGAAGTCTGCCGTACCCAAGGTAATCGGCATCACGGCCACCTTACCGGCAACAGCCACCGCATCGCCGCCGAAGACATAGCTGGCGGGTGCCAGAGCGTTGGGAGCGGTATTGCCGGGAGCCAGGAAGTGCAGGTTTTGCACCCACTGGGCGAACACCGGCTGCAGCTTGATCGCCGTATCGGAGAACATGTCTTGGGGCCGGCCCAAGGCACGCATGGTGTCATTGTGGATGTACAGACCGAAGCTGTGGAAGCCGAGGAAAATGCACACCCAGTTGAGGTGAGAGATGATGGCATCCCGGTGGCGGATGACGCGATCCAGCAAGTTGTTGACATTCTTGGCTGGGTCGTAGTCGCGCACCATGAATATGGCGGCGTGAGCGCCGGCACCGACAATCAGGAACCCGCCAATCCACATGTGGTGGGTGAACAGGGACAGCTGAGTCGGGTAGTCGATGGCGATGTACGGATACGGAGGCATCGCATACATGTGATGGGCCACGATGATGCTGACCGAACCCATCATCGCCAGGTTGATAGCCAGCTGAGCGTGCCAGGACGTGGTGAGGATTTCGTAGAGACCCTTGTGGCCTTCCCCTGTGAAGGGGCCTTTGTGAGCCTCCAGGATTTCCTTCATGCTGTGGCCAATGCCCCAGTTTGTCCGGTACATGTGGCCGGCGATGATGAACAGCACAGCTATAGCCAAGTGGTGGTGAGCCGTATCAGTCAGCCACAAGCCACCCGTGACCGGGTTGACACCGCCCTTGAAGGTCAGGAAGTCGGCATACTCACCCCAGTTCAAGGTGAAGAAGGGAGTCAAGCCCTTGGCGAAACTGGGGAAGAACTGCGCCATGGCGTCTGTGTTCAAGACGTATTCCTGGGGCAGGGGGATGTCCGCGACGCTGGCGATCACTTTGCCGTTGAAGGTCAGCGGCTTGCCGGCATCGATGGCATCGAGCATGGCGTTCACCGGCAGGGACACGTGAATCTGGTGGCCTGCCCAAGACAAGGAGCCCAGACCCAGCAAGCCTGCCAAGTGGTGGTTCATCATCGACTCCACATTCTGGAACCATTCCAGTTTGGGAGCCCGCTTGTGATAGTGGAACCACCCGGCGAACAGCATCAAACCTGCCATCACCAGCGCCCCAATCGCTGTTACATACAGCTGGAAGCTGTTGGTGAAGCCAGAAGCACGCCACAGCTGGAACAGACCGGAGGTGATCTGAATCCCGTGGAAGCCACCGCCCACATCGGCGTTGAGGATTTCTTGACCGACAATTGGCCAGACGACTTGAGCGCTGGGCTTGATGCCGGTCGGATTGCTCAGCCAAGCTTCGTAGTTGGAAAACTTAGCGCCGTGGAAATACGCGCCGCTCAACCAGACGAAGATGACAGCCAAGTGGCCAAAGTGCGCGCTAAATATCTTGCGGGAAACGTCTTCCAGGTCACTGGTGTGACTGTCGAAATCGTGAGCGTTGGCGTGCAGGTTCCAAATCCAGGTAGTGGTTTTTGGTCCCCGTGCCAAGGATCGGTCGAAGTGTCCAGGCTTGCCCCACTTCTCAAATGAAGTGGCTACTGGATCTTTATCGACTGTCACCTTGACTTTTGGCCCCCGCTCAGGAGGACTGATTGTCATCGAGACTCTCCTCTCTAATAACTACGAACGAGTAATTCTTCCCCCTAGACTTGGCCTTGCGCTAAGAGCGCACGGCGTTGCGCCTACAGGCAGTGGTTCGCCTTTCTGTTGAGCGCTGGTTGGCCCTTGAAAGGCGACGCTCATTAAACCGATGTTGAGCTTCTTAACTTTTTATAGTGTATAGCAAGCTCCTGGTTTCGAGACGCAACCGTTCTAAAAAAATTCGCCTGCATCTACCCGGATCTTAAATATATCCGGATGTAAGGCAATTTTTTTGTGCCCAGCAGGAAAATAAATCCCTACAGGCACAAACGGCAGTGGATCTACCCCTCCCCCTTAAAGACATGGGGAGAGATCCGGATGCGGTTATTGTTTGCAACCAGCCGGACACGAGCGCATCAATCAGCCGAGCGGCTCTCCTGTTGATTGTAAAGGAAAACCAGGGCTTTTTTCAGAATCAGAGCCTGTTGGCTACCCAACAGCCTCCCATCCCACCTTATCACCCATCCGGCACCAGGCTGAAAGCTCCAGCCCCAACCTCCAGGAGTCCTGTCGCTGAATTATATGTCTTGCCGCCGCTGCTATCTGAGTGTACTTAACAAAAATTAAAAAAAGCCTGCCGCCGCTCTTATCCCCCCTTGCGCCCCCAGCTCTGAGAAAAAGTCAAGGGGGGCGGCGATTTTTTAACAAAACGCAACAATCCTTTAAGGAAAGATCCCTCGCTTCCCAACTGAGCGCGGCTTTTGGGTATATCCAGCTCGGCAGCATGGCAGGCAATTCTTCTCAAAGGCCCAGATAGGGCAATATGGTTTTTGGGGGTTGGCAGCAACTGCATCAGTTGCCAGAGAGCCATTCCCCGTCAGTCCATTGAAATCCTCCCCTGGATTCGATTACATATTTCAATAGAACGCATAGGAGAGTGGCTGCGTGTTTGGGATGAATTGGCTAAAGACTGCTGCGAGAGCCCTGCTGGCATCGCTGGTGGCCGTCGTTTTGGTACTGGGTACGGTCAGCTGTGGGGATCGCCTCCAGCCCTCAAAGGAATTGGACAGCGGTGGCGCTCCACCGGCTCGGGTAGAGGCAAAAATCTCAGAAGTCTCCCCACCCTCCGTCATTCAAGAGCTGCGCCAGACTGCCGACCTCTACCGGCCTCAAGTGGCCATTCTCAGCCCCCAGCCAGAAGAAGTGCTGCAAGACACAACTGTTACTGTGCGCCTGCAGGTTCGCGACCTGCCGGTCTTCCAGAACCCAGAACTGGGACTTGGCCCTTACCTGGCCGCGATCCTGGACAACCAACCTTACAAGGAAGTGTACGACCTCAACCAGCCTCTGGTCTTCGAGGATGTGCCCCCAGGAACCCACACCCTGCGAGTGTTTGCCTCCCGCCCCTGGCACGAGAGCTATAAAAATGAGGGTGCTTACGCCCAAACCACCTTTCACATTTTTGCCAAAACCGAGGACAGCAGACCCGATCGGGCCCTGCCCCTGCTAACTTACAGCCGTCCCACCGGCACTTACGGGGCTGAGCCGGTGATGCTCGACTTCTACCTCACCAACGCCCCACTCCACCTCGCCGCCCGAGAAAATCCGGACGACGAGATAGCCGACTGGCGAATTCGCGTCACTGTCAATGGCCAAAGCTTTGTCCTCGACCGCTGGGAGCCGATTTACCTCAAAGGCTTCAAACCGGGCAAAAACTGGGTGCAGCTGGAATTTCTCGACGAACAGGGAAACCCGGTTAAAAACGCCTTTAACAATACAGTGCGGCTGATCACCTACGAACCGAAAGCAAAAGACACCCTTTCCAAGCTGGTTCGCGGCGAACTCTCGGCTGCGGAGCTTCGCGGCATTGTAGATCCTAGCTACATCGCCCAGCCACCCGCCCCCGAACCAACACCGGCACCGGCACCCGCACCGGCACCCCAGCCGGAAGTGCCAGCACCGGCACCGGCACCCGCACCGGCACCCGCACCGGCACCCGCACCAGCACCGGCACCCCAACCGGAAGTCACCCCTGAAGTTCCCGCACCGGCACCGGCACCGGCACCGGCACCGGCACCGAAACCGGAAGTGACTCCAGAAGTGCCGGCACCGGCAGCCACCGTCTCCGAACCTGCCGCCACCCCGGAAGCAACAGCACCGGCACCTGCCCAAACCAACCCCGAACCTGCTGCTAGCACCTCGGAAACAGTAACAGCTGAGGCGAAAGAAGCTGAATCTGATGCTGAGGCACCTGTAGAAAACGAACCGCCAATACGCCAAGAGCGCCAAGAGTAGAAATTAGGCGGCTTTTGGCAATTTGGCTTGTTCGGGAACCCCTAGAAAATCATCCCGTCTGGTGGATTACCCGGATGAAGTGTTCTCGGGCAAGCCAATTTTAATTTAACAGTGACATGCAGATAGAGGGGAGTCTGCGATGCTGGAAAAACTGCTACAAGCCGCCATTATCACTTTCTTGCTCAACCTGCTGATGGCAATATCATCGCCTTCAGCCGCCCCCAAAGCCTCTGGATTGCAGGGCCAGCAAATTATCATGTCAGCTGCCCTATCAGCCTGTCGAATTCCACAGTAATATCAGTTCTGTTTGATGCCCCTTGTTTGGCGAGCGCACATATAATTTTCTCGCGGCGACTGCTGCAGCAGATTGAGAACTGATGTAACGGATGTGGGACTGGGGCGCTGGGTCAGCGCCCCGCCAAATTTTATGCTTTTAATCTGCTTGTTTTTGCCAATGGTAGGCAGCCACAGAGCATCGGTAAAAGTTAGTTAGTGGTAACTGTGGCCTAGAGGTATATAGAGCAAATTAAATGCACAACAGCGGTTCTGGTCTGCTGGCATCGACTCTCTGCAGTTGCAGTCTGCAGCTGTAGGGGCCGGTTCACCCGCGATATAAGGCCCAATGCCCCATGCCCAATGCCCGATCGCCCAATGCCCGATCGCCCAATGCCCGATCGCCCAATGCCCCATGCCCAAAAAACAGTCTTACCGATACTTGCTGTTTTACAAGCCTTACGGCGTTTTGAGCCAGTTCACAGACACCGGCAGTGCCGTTGCAGACCGGCGCACACTCAAGGACTGGGTGCCGGTGCCTTCCGTCTACCCAGCTGGGCGTCTCGATCTCGACAGTGAAGGGCTGCTGCTGCTCACCAACAACGGGCCACTGCAGCACCGGCTGCTTGACCCCCGATTTGGCCACCCCCGCACCTACTGGGTGCAGGTGGAGCGCATTCCGGATGAAGACGCCCTACAGCGCCTGCGCTCGGGCGTAGAGATCGAAAATTACCGCACCCGACCGGCAACAGTTGAGAGGCTGCCCTTGGAACCGCCCCTCAAGCCTCGCGACCCACCGATTCGGTTTCGCAAAAATGTTCCCACAGCTTGGCTGCAGATCGCCCTCACAGAGGGGCGAAACCGGCAGGTGCGGCGGATGACAGCAGCAGTGGGGTTTCCCACCTTGCGGCTGGTGCGAGTGGCCATTGGCCCCCTGCGTTTAGAGCCGCTAGAACCGGGTCAGTGGCGGGATTTAACCGGAGATGAGGTGAAACAGCTGTGCCAGTCGCTGAACTTCCAGAGCGAGCGGGCGTTGCCATAGGTCTTGCTTCGGGCGGGTTGATAAATATCTGCGCCTCACCGGCGTTTTGCGC
Organism: Oscillatoria princeps RMCB-10; assembly: GCA_019359235.1. Classification (GTDB taxonomy): domain Bacteria; phylum Cyanobacteriota; class Cyanobacteriia; order Cyanobacteriales; family Oscillatoriaceae; genus Oscillatoria; species Oscillatoria princeps. Next base: position 58,893 of record JAHHHT010000004.1, on the reverse strand, counting down.
GAGGTTTTCCCGCCCCCTATTTCCCCGGTTTCTGGGATTGCCCTGACCCGCTATCGGGCCGCCTCCCCCCTCCACCTAATAAAAATACTATAATTTCCGATTGAATACATTTTTTTTAAGCCAGCGGCGGGCGGCATGCCGGTCGGCCCTGTCAGACAGGAGTGAGCGCGGGTTTCTGAAAATTTCCTAAAATATTTGAACATTTATGGAGAGCGCTTAATAAAATTAAAGAGATTGTATGAACTGATTGTGCGAGCTGTGGCGCAGCCGGCTGTACAGTGAGAGACAGCTTTTGTGTTTGTCACAATTGCGGACGAATTCCAGACAGCGCTAGGGAACCGAGTTAGCCACGCCGGATGAAAATCTCTCGCCCCCCAGTTCCCTTGGCAAGCGGCTCGCCGGCTTGACGGCTCCCCCAGGCAAAGCCGCCCCGCGAAGCATTTTGTCAGAGCGCCAGACGGGAATTGCTCTATCAAAATTCGGGTGAAACCTTTAACAAGCTGCTGAAATAGTTTTAGACTGAAGTGGGGTGGGAAACGCCAACCCCAAAACTCCAAAGAATAAAGGGCACTCCTACGCGGTGAGACTCGACAGCTAACGGATGGAGGGCCACTCAAATTGGGGCAAGTCGGGAGCGGTAGCCTAATTCCCACTCCCCTTGCTTTGGAAGTAGACAGTAGCAACCCCCAGTTAGGGAGTTTGGAATGTTGAGCTATCAGTAATAGCGTGAAACTCATCAGTCAAAACGAGGGTGCGGGCCGGTTTAACGAGAATGCCGGTGTGACACTCAGCTGTGGCAGCCTGCCATCAAACCGCCCGAAGGCAAGGGGTACGCCCCACCGGCACGCGACGTGCGAGGCGACGGTGCCTGTGCTACAAGGGTGTTAGGAAGCGCGTACTGGTGCGGAATCGAGAGTGAAAAGATGCTGTTGGCGAATTAATAAGGGGTCATACCCTGGGAACGAGGAAATCAGGAAAGGGAGCCAGTGTAGGGGCGGGTTCACCCAAAAACTGTGTCACACAGCCCGTACCGCCGAAAAACCCGCCCCGACCGCTCACGGATTCGCCAACAGCTTCGTGAAAATCGCCGATTGTCATAAACCAGCCCCTACTAATTGATAACCGATCATGCTCGTCTGTCCCAAATGCCAGTTCAAAAACCCGAGTGCCAACAAGTTTTGCCAGCAATGCGGCACGTCCCTGACCCACAAAGTCTGTTCTGAATGCGGCGCTAAAGTGGCGCTGTCCGCGCCAAACTGCCACAACTGCGGTGCTGCGGCAGGAAGCGTGTGGCTGGCCATTATCTGGGAAGAGAGTGCGGGCGCTAAGGCCTGGCCGCAGCGCGCAGGGGCAGCCCCCCGTGGCTGCCTTCCGGCACTCACTTCACCCGACTCGGCAAATCCCGCACTACCGGCAGCCAGTTCAGCCGTCACTGCAGCCCCAACTCAGGACAGCCGGGCCTCTGAAGTCGGAAGTGTCAAGGAGGAAAGCCGGCGGTTGGATGCCTCATCGAAGCTCGCTCAAAGCGAGACAGCAGGTGTCAGCTCAACAAAGGCGGCAACCGCCCCGCAAGAGGCCACCCTGCCAAAGAGGGCAGACGCAGCTGTGAGTTCAGACAGTCCGGTGGAAAACAGCGTCACGGCTGGAGCGGGATATACAAGCAGCGCTCCCACGCTGATTCAAAGTGAGCCCCTGGCACCCTCCCAGGGGTTGGCCCCTGAGTATTTAGACGCAGAGCAGCGCTACAAACTCCTGGAACCCTTGCCGCCAGAAGAAGGAGCAAACACGGGACAGACAGAAGTAAGAGTCCTGGATTGCAAGCCATTCCAGCTGCCTCCCCTGGCAGCCTTCGCCGAAGCCTTCGCAGGGCAGACCCAGATCCAGCCCTCGGCCAGCTCAAAAGGGGAGGCGGCGAGGGCAGAGGTGAGAGGCAGCGTCAAAAATCTAGCAGAGCGGGAGATTCCCGTGATGGCGCAGGCGTATTTAGCGCTCCAGTCGCAGCTGTATCCCAACCTGCCAGCGATCCACGATGCGTGGGGGCAGAGCGGACAGTCCGTGGTGCTGCTGGAAGACCGCTCCGATTTACCCCTGCTTTCAGAGCGCTGGGGCAATGACAGCGTTTCGCCGGTGCAGCTGTTGCAGTGGCTGTACGAGATGGCCGACCTGTGGGCGGCGCTGGAACCCTGGTCGCAGCGTCAAAGCCTGCTGGTGGCGAGCAATCTGCGAGTGGATGAGGACGAGATCCTCTGCCTGCGACGCCTGTATGCTGAAAAACCGGACGCCCCCATAGGGTTGCAGGATTTAGGCCAGCTGTGGCAGCGGTTATTTGACCAGTCCGGGCGCACCCAGCTCGGGCCGGTGACCCAGCTGCTGCGCGAGTGCAGCGAAGGAGAGATTCAGACGGTGGAAACGCTGCGCTCCCGTCTGGAAGCGATTGCCGACGAACTGGAAACGAACGCCCCTGGCGTGCCGGTGGAGATGGGAGAGGATGATGAAGACATGCCCACGATTATTCTGCCGGTGCAGTTGCTCGCCCTCGATTATGCTGGCCGCACCGATATCGGTCGCCAGAGAGACCACAATGAGGACTACTTTGGCACAGACACGGAGATCGAAAAGCTGGAAAGCCCCCAAGGCCGAACCGTGCACGCCCGCTGCCTGTTTATTCTCTGTGATGGCATGGGAGGGCACGCCAGCGGAGAAGTGGCCAGCGCCCGGGCAGTTGACACCCTGCGGGGATATTTCCAGACCCACTGGCTTGACCAAATGCCACCGGAAGCCAGCATCCGAGAGGCGGTACTGTCAGCCAACCGGGCTATCTATGACCTCAACCAAAAAGAAAAAAGCACAGGGCAAGGACGGATGGGCACAACCCTAGTGATGGCGTTACTGCAAGACACCCGGGTTGCGGTGGCCCATGTGGGGGACAGCCGCCTCTATCGCTTCAGCCGCCTGCAGGGGCTGCAGCAACTCACCGCCGATCACGAGGTGGGCCAGCGGGAAATTAAACGGGGCGTGGCTGCGGATATTGCCTACTCCCGCCCCGACGCCTACCAGCTCACCCAAGCTTTGGGCCCGCGCAGCGAGGATTTCATCAGTCCTGAGGTGCAGTTTCTGGAACTCCATGAAGACACCCTGCTGCTCCTGGCATCCGATGGCCTTACGGACAATAATTTGCTGGAAACCCACTGGGAAACTCACCTGGCTCCCCTGCTCAGTCCAGACGCCAGTTTGGAACGCGGAGTCAGCCAGCTGATTGACCTCGCCAACCAGTATAATGGCCACGACAACATCACAGCTCTGCTGGTGCGGGCTCTAGTGCAGCCCAGCCGCACCGCGTAGGGGCAGCCCCCCGTGGCTGCCCGCCCCCCGTGGCTGCTCTGCGGACATCCGCCCGCCAGTTTTGGATTTTGGATTGCTCTATTTTGGATTGCTCCCCCGTCTCAAATCTAAAATCTAAACTCTCAAATCGCTTGTGGTTACCCTGACCCTTTTAGATCCCCAACAGCAAACTCCCCTGCAACAGTGGCAGTTTGAGAATGTGCCGGCGATCCGCATTGGCCGCTCTCCGGACAATCATGTGGTCGTCAGCGATCTCTTGGTTTCCCGGCAGCATCTGGAATTGTGCCCCGGTGCCGGCGGGACTTGGCACCTGGTCAATTACGGCACCAATGGCACCTTCGTTGACGGCACCCTCGTGTCTCGGGGGTCGATCTCCGACGGTGCCCTGATCCAGCTGGCTTCCGGTGGCCCGCTGCTTAAATTTCAAATCGGCTCACCCGTGGCAGCCGCTGTGCCTTGGGCGAATTTGAGAGCCAATGGGTCTCAAATTCCCATTAGGGAGAGTCATCTGGTCGGAGTTCAAAGGGGGCAAGACAGATCGAGTGCCGGCGAGAGTGCGGGCGAGACGCCTGTACTGCCAGGCTGCACTCATGCCGGCAACAAGCCTGCGAACTTGTTCTGCATCCACTGCGGCCAACCCCTCAAAGTTGAGGGCACCATCCGCCAGTATCTGGTGTTGCGCACCCTGGGCAAGGGCGGCATGGGCACTACCTATCTGGCGATCCAGCCAGCGGGGTATGGCGTTACGCCCCAGCTGCTGGTTCTCAAGGAAATGAATGCCGATATGGCCAAGATTGCCAAAGCCCGCGAACTGTTTGAGCGGGAGGCTCGCACCCTGCAGTCGCTTTGCCATCCGGGAATTCCCAGGTTTTTTGACTTTTTTGTGGAGGGGCACAAGAAATATCTGGCGATGGAACTGATCCACGGTCAGGATTTGGAGAAGCTGGTTTTTCAGACCGGGCCTGCCGTGCCGGCCCGGGCGATTGAGTGGATGATTCAAACCTGTGACGTTCTGGACTATCTCCACAGTCAAGACCCCCCGATCGTACACAGGGATATTAAACCGGCCAATTTGATGGTGCGCCATCTGGACGGTCGCGTGGTGGTGCTCGACTTTGGAGCCGTCAAAGAGATAGGCACTCCCCAAGGCACTCGCATCGGTGCCCCGGATTACAGCGCCCCCGAACAGAGTCGCGGCCAGCCACTGATTCAGTCCGACCTGTACGCTCTTGGCCCGACTCTGATTTTCCTGCTCACCGGCAGGAGCCCCCACAGCTTTTTTCACCGCCGAGGCCAGCACTACCGGTTTAACCTTGAAACTATTCCCACTATCGCACCCGATTTGCGGGCTGTCATCGACCGGGTGACCGAAACCAAACCCGGCGACCGCTACCAGACCGCAAGCGAGCTCGCCCGGGCTTTGGCTGATTGTTTGTAGGGGCCTGCCCGACGCTGCAGGCCCCTAACGCCCCTCTAGACGTCCTCCTCCCAGGTTTCCACCGCCAGCAGCTCGCTGACGGGGTCTTGCATGGAAAAGTCAAATTCCTGCAGTTCTTTTTTCCAAAAGGGCCAGTCATCTCCATAGAGGAAGGCAATCTTCCAGATGCTATCCGTTGGCTTGATCAGCTTGGATTCCACAAGAGAACGCACCTGACGCTGGAACTTCACCATCGGGTGAATAACCTGCTGGTTCATACGAACTTTCACCATGATTAAATTTGGCAAATACTTCTGACTCGTAGGCTTCCGTGTACCGATTTATTCCCTATGCGTAGATATGCAGGCGGTCGGGAAGCTGCCTTATCTTCTTTTAGCGCAGCACATGCGGTTTTGGCAAGTTTTTTTTTTCGCACCTCAAGCCGGCACCTTTGAGCTGACTCTCTAGCTCTAGCGCCTGGAGGTGGTAAAGCGCCTGCGGATTGCCTCCTGGCTCCCGTTCGCACGAGCCCCCTCCGCTTTAACGCACTTCCTTCTGCTCAGGCAGTGCCGCTGCCATCCCCGCCCGGAAATGCGGCACCGGCCTGAGAATGCCGGTGCGGGCAGCTTTTGAGACATCCCCCCCTGCTACTCACGATCGAGGCGCAAGTGTTGCGGGCAAGCCCTGCCGCCACTTGCGGTAACTGGCGGGACGCCCCTATCTGACGGGGGTGCGGAAAACTAGATAAGGGCTGCTCTGCTTGCGGGAGGCTCAAAAGCCAACCGCGACTCAAACACACCCTGGGGCATCCCTGTCCACCTCTGGCGTGGGTGCAGGCACCCTGTCACTTCCCCTCCCGGTATAAAACAGAACTGAGGTTCAAGGGTTGGGTATGATCGGGAGGGTATTAATATTGCTCCTCCGGAGTTGCTTATGGCTCGCTACACTGGTTTGTTTGTGGTTGCAGTTCCCTTTGACCGTCTGAGGCAATTGCTCTATGACGTTTTTGAATCCTGCGGCTGTGAGGTTATCTACGACACTGGGGACTATATGATGGCCCGCGAAATTCCGGGCAGGATCTCCTATCCCAAATTAGTTAAAGCAGAAGTGATCATCCACCGGCCCAGTGACGAGAATGAGGACATTCGCATGAAGGTCGAGATGAAAAACGAGGAACTGCCCCTTCAATATGATAACCACTGCCGCCAGATGTTTGATTATATTTGGCAGGCAATCACACAAAACCGCCAGTGGCAGGTGGTGGAAAGTACCGCTGGCTAGGGGCGGAGCGCCGAAGGCCGATCCCCAAAGCCGGCGCGGGTAGAGAGCCTCTGATGCGTGACCCCTCAACTCTAGCACGCATCTCAAGTGAGCCGTGAGGAGTGAGCAATCAATTAGACCCGTCCGGCTGCTGATGTGGGAGCCCATCTTGTCCGCAGCTGGGGCATGCGATCCCCGCTCGCATTAACTCTTGATTGCAAAGAACCCGGAAACTCTCCTGACACCCCTTTCAATTCCTTTTGAATCCTTATCTTACGAACCGCCGCTAACCGCTGGGTGGAGAAGAATTATTTCCCGTAAATCGGGGATAATCGGTGATGATCCCTATCGTAAGTTAATAAACTTATTAAACGGAATTCAAGGAAGTTCAGCAGCGCAACTCCTGCCGGCTGCTTTTGGCAGAGTGATAGCGCTCCCGGTTAATTGCCCATCATTACTTTTCTCCCCTGAAGCCGCTGACTCTGGGGAGACGGTGCGCAGGCGCAAGGCCCTGGCACTGGGCGCTGTCGCGTCCCGCAACGCTGGCGCAGGCGCTGTGGGGGGGCCGGCGGCCCCCCCCGACTGTGGGAGGCCCTTTGGTGCCGGCAGTTGCGGGCCGGTGTTGAGAGCTGCATAGCGGCGCTCGCCAGTGCCAAAGCCATCACTGGCGGCGCAACAGCAGGGAGTTGGTGACCACACTGACGGAACTGAAAGCCATCAGGGCACCGGCAGCAGCGGGACTGAGGGCAATGCCAAATGCCGGCAGCAGCGCACCGGCAGCCAGTGGAATCCCCAGACTGTTGTAGGCAAACGCCCAGAACAAATTCTGGCGGATCTTAATGAAAGTGCGCCGGCTCAGCTGAATTGACTCGACGACATCCATCAACCTGTCCCGCACCAGGACAATCCCAGCTGTTTCCACTGCCACGCCGGTGCCGGAGTGCAGGGCAATGCCGGCATCTGCAATGGCCAGCGCCGGCGCGTCATTGATGCCGTCTCCCACCATCGCCACTCGCTGCCCCCGGGATTGCAGACCGGCAATCGCCGCCGCTTTGCCCTCCGGACGAACGCCGGCAATCACGTCCTCCGCTGCCAGCCCCAGGCTCTGGGCAATGGAGCGAGCCGCTTCAGGCCGGTCGCCGGTCAGCAGCATCACCCGCAATCCCATCTGCCGCAATTTCTCTACCGTCGCTAAGGCGTCGGATCTGAGCGTGTCCGCACAGGCAATTAGCCCAGCTAACTCTCCCCCAACTGCCACATAAACCACCGTTTTCCCCTGAGACGCCAGCTGCTGCGCCCGCTCTGCCGTCTGCGTACTGACCGGGATTCCCAGTTGGGCCAGCCAGTCCGCCGATCCCAGCACCACTTGAACTCCGCCGGCTCTGGCGGTCGCACCCAACCCCGGTTCCGTGTGAAAATCCTCCGCCGGCAGCCCGGACAGCCCTCGCCGGCTGGCTTCGCGCACAATCGCCACCGCCAGGGGGTGGCGGGTGCCGCTTTCTACTGTCGCGGCGAGCTGCAGCAAGTGGTTCTGGGAATTTTCTGCTCGTTCCCACCCTGTAGGGGCAGGCCCCCGTGCCTGCCCTAGAAACGGCGGGGTGCCGGCAACCGGCAGGCAGTCGGTGACTTCTGGCTGCCCTGCCGTGAGGGTGCCGGTTTTGTCAAACACGACAGTGTTCACCCGGAAGACTTGTTCGAGGATGTCGCCGCCGCGAATTAACAGCCCGCGCTCGGCACCGATGCCGGTGCCTACCATGATGGCTGTCGGTGTGGCCAGTCCCAGGGCGCAGGGACAGGCGATGACTGAAACGGCAATCGCCAGCTTCAAACTCAGCAGCAGGGGGGAGGTGTGACCGGCAGCAGCCGCGACGCCCCCGGAAAGCAGGTGGGAGTGGCTTGCCGGCGCGGAGGCTGGCATTGCCCCTCCAGGGGCTAGAACATCAGGCCACAGGTGGGTGCCGGCAAAATACCAGAACAGAAAGGTGAGAGCGGCGGCGGCGATCACGCCATAAGTGAAATACCCAGCTACGGTATCCGCCAGTAACTGCACCGGCGCTTTGCGGGTTTGGGCTTCTTCGACCAAGGCAACTATTTGGGCGATGGTGGTTTCCTCGCCGGTGCGGGTGGCCCGGAGGACGATTGCCCCTGACTTGTTTAGGGTGCCGGCGGCGACTTGCGCCCCCGGTTGCTTGAACACCGGCACGGATTCGCCGGTGAGCGCCGATTCATCCACTGCGGTGCTGCCGGCAACCACTTCGCCATCCACTGGTATTTTCTCGCCCGGAAGAACCCGCAACCATTCCCCTACCCGGACATCGGCGACTGGAATTTCCACTCCCTCGGCGCTGGAGTTCTTTGCTGGATTGGGAACCAAACGAGCCGTCGCAGGCTGCAAGGCAATCAGGGTTTCTAGAGCGGCTGCGGCTCTCCGTCTGGCCAGCTGTTCTGCGGTTCTGCCCAGCAGGATGAAGCCCAGCATCATCACCGGCTCGTCGAAGAAGCACTCCCACTGCAGCGTGGGGAATAGGAGTGCGGCGCAGCTGGCTAGGTAGGAACTCAGGGCACCCAACCCGACCAGGGTGTTCATGTTGGGAGCGTTGCGCCACAAGGACAGCCCGCCGGAAACTAAGATGGTGCGTCCCGGGCCCAGGAGGGCTGCTGTGGCCAGCCCGCTGTGGAACCAAATATTGCTGAGCAGGGGAATTTCTCCCCCAGTCAGCTGCCCTAGATGGCCAATTCCGGAGAGGATGATCAGAGCGCCGGCAATCGCTAGCCGCCACAGCTGCTGCTGGATTTCTTGCTGGTGCCGGTCTGCCCGACTGGTGCTGCCGGTGCTGTTCAAGCGTCCGGAATGGCGCACCTCAGTGGGAAAGCCGGTGGACGTCAGGCGTTTGGCCAGGTCTGCTGGGTCAACGCTGCCGGCTTCACACTCGACTCTCGCCACTTCTGTGGCTAGATTGACGCTGGCTGACACTACACCCGGATGCTGTGTCAGCTGCCGCTCCACTGCTTTCACGCAGCCGGCACATTTCATGCCGGCGACATCGAGGGTAATTATCTCTCGGGCAGGGGGGGGCAAAGAGCCGCCCTTGGGGCGTGCGCCTTGTGCTTTGGCTGTCTCTGGAGAAAGTTGCATAGAAAGATTGCCAAATTGATCGCTACTCCACAGCGCCTTGCCAGATCCGCCCTGTTTAAGCGCGTCTGCAAAGCGTCTCTGTTTCGAGGGTAGGAGATCGGGCCGGGGATTGCCCCAGAATTGCTAACTTTCTTTAAGTTTCACCGCAGTCAGCAGACGCCAAAGCGGGCTCTGTTAAGTTGGGAGGCGGCAATTTCTCGGTTGAGATTTTCAGTGGCCGTGCCAATTTTCTGGAAAATCGATTTTCGATTGCGCCGATTTGTCGAATTTGTGGTATAATATGCTGATCGCTCTCAAAAGTCTGAGAGACCCGGTTTCTTTGAGACACCGGGTTTCTGGCACTGGCAACTGTGAGAAAGCCGGGGAGCGTAGGGGCGGGCACGGGGGCCCGCCCCTACAAAAGTGAGGGAAAATCTCAAAGCGCCCCCCTTTTTAAGGGGGGGGTTTGGGGGGATCTCCAGACTGTACTCCACCCTGATGCTTGCCCGCTATAAATCGGAGAGGCGATTTATCGCGCCTGTGCGAGAGAGGGAGCCGCTAGCCCGTTCAGACTTCGACGGCGATTTTAGCTTCCTTAGCGGTGAGGCGTTCGTAGGTGGCCCGCATTTTCAGACCGGCAATCACTTGGAACAGGCCGGTGCCATTGTTGGAACCGGGATATTCGCGGTGCTGGAGCAGCAGGTGGGTGAGTTCGCCGTAATACTTGGTAGAAGTGTGGCTGAGGTGGTTCTCGATGTAGCTCACTTCTTCCAGATTGTCGAACTGGCCATCCACTTCCAGGACGGAGACTTCGTGGCCGTAATAGCTGTCTGGGCCGTAGAACATCTTAATCCCGGGCCAGGAGCAGGTGAGTTTGCGACCGCAGGGAATCCAGTTAATGGTTGAGCCTTCGTCAAACAGGTAGACAGGGGCTAAACCTTCTACGCCAAACCGCTGCACCAGGCGCACCCGCAGCACTTTGCGCTCCTTGTCATCCGGGATGAGTTGGGTGGGCAACACCTGGATCACCATGTCCGCAAATTCTCTCTGCGGTTCGATGTAGGCGCTAAAGTCGGGGCGTCGGGCGTTGATGGCGGCAATCACGTCTTCGTAGCGGTGACCGCGCTCTGCCATGTCCCGCTGGATTTTCCAGGCAATTTTGACATCATCGCTGATGTCGAGGTAAACGCTGAAGTCCAGCAGGGAGCGCACCCGCTCGTCATAGAGGGGGTGGAGCCCTTCTACCACGATGATGTGATTGGATTCAATCACCTCTGGCGGGTCGATCATGCCGGTTTCGTGATTGTAGATGGGCTTGTTGATGCTCTGACCGTTTTTGAGCGCTTTGATTTGCTCGTACATGAGGTCAAAGTTGTTAGCCCTGGGGTCAAGCGCCGTAATTCCTGTTTCTTTGCGCTGCTTGCGGTCGAGACAGTGGTAGTCGTCCAGACAGATGACGGTGACCAGGTCTTCCCCAAATAAATCTGTCAAGCGGCGCAAAAACGTGGACTTACCGCATCCGGAGTCTCCGGCTACGCCAATTAGAACCACGCGATCCGGCTTACTGGTCATAGATTCCCTCTAAAGATTATTTCCTAACTGAGTCCTGAGCGAGTTGAGTTGGTAGCCGATAAGTAAGCCCCGCCGGTCGCCGCGCCCCTAGCAGACGCGGCAAGATCGCCTGCGGCGCAGGTCCGCAAAGCGGATTCTATCGCCCGTCCCCGAGCAGATCGCCGGCTGCGCAGACGCAATATATCGCCTCTCTACAACCCAGGCGGACAGGGACGAGGGCCCCCCGAGACAAAGGCAGCAGCCCCCACCGGCTCTCAGAAGTCTGGCGACCCCAGCGCCGGGAAGACTCCAGCTTTCCTCAAGCTGAGTATTAAATACTAAGTGTTGAGTTCGATCTTACCAGAAGGGGATCTCCCTTACAAGGCTGACTGGGCTGGGATAGCTAGTTACCTATGCTAAGGTTAATTGGGTCTTAAAAAAAATTAAAATTGACTCCAGAGTAACATTCTCGCAGTTAGAGACCCTGTAGGGTGAGGGAAGAGTAAGCGATGTACAATCCAAGCGCAGCGGGTGGTGCGGCCAATACAGTGTCTGGCAGCCGCCTCTTTGTATACGAAGTGGTGGGCCTGAACCAGTGCGACCCAACTGACGGCATAACTGCCCCTGTTCGTCGCAGTGGCAGCGTGTTTGTCACAGTGCCCTACAACCGCATGAATCAAGAGATGCGACGGATCGCTCGCATGGGCGGCCAAATTGTCAGCATCCGCCCCCTGACTGGTGACGGGGCAGCGAATGGCCAAGCGCCCAAGGCAGAAAATGGCCAAACCACCTCAGGAGATGGATCGCAGGCCACTCAGCCAGAAGAGAAAAGCAAACCAATGACTCAAGCGAAGCATAAAACTGACATTCCGGTAAACATTTACCGTCCCAACAATCCCTATATTGGTAAGTGCCTGTCCAATGAAGAGCTAGTCCGCGAGGGTGGGGAGGGCACTGTCCGCCACCTGCTGTTCGACATTTCTGAGGGCGACCTCCGCTATCTCGAAGGCCAAAGTATCGGGATAATCCCGCCGGGAACGGACGACAAGGGCAAACCCCACAAGCTGAGGCTGTATTCGATTGCCTCGACTCGCCACGGGGACAATGTTGATGACAAGACGGTGTCCCTGTGCGTGCGGCAGTTGGTGTACAAGCATCCGGAGACGGGTGAGCCGGTGTATGGGGTTTGCTCCACCTACCTGTGCGACCTCAAGGAAGGGGATGATGTCAAGATTACCGGGCCGGTGGGCAAGGAAATGCTGCTGCCTGAAGATCCGGAGGCGACTGTGATTATGATGGCCACCGGCACGGGCATTGCGCCGTTCCGCGCTTTCCTGTGGCGGATGTTCAAGGAATCTCACGAAGACTACAAGTTCAAGGGCCTGGCTTGGCTGTTCTTCGGCGTGGCCTACACTCCGAATATCCTTTATAAGGAAGAGTTGGAGGCGTTGGCGCAGGAGTTCCCGGATAATTTCCGCCTGACTTATGCTATCAGCCGCGAGCAGAAGAACGCTGAGGGCGGCAAGATGTACATCCAGAACCGGATTCAAGAAAACGCCGATCAGCTGTGGGAGTTGGTTCAGAAGCCCAACACCCACACCTATATCTGCGGTTTGAAGGGTATGGAAGGCGGCATCGATCAGGGGATGTCTGCTGCAGCCGGCAAGTTCGGCGTCGATTGGGCTCAGTACCAGAAGCAGCTGAAGAAGCAAGAGCGCTGGCACGTTGAAACGTACTAAGCTAATGTGCGTTTAATTTGCATTATGTATGGCGGCAAGGGACAGGCGAGACGCCTGTCCTAGAAGATAGGGTGAGTTGCTCTTTGCAAGTTAGATGATCGCTAGTTTAGTTGCGGTCGCTTAATTAATCTCTGAAGTGGGACAGGCGAGACGCCTGTCCTATATTTTTTAGGGCGAGTGGTGGGATGGGGGATGGGATTGAACCGCCCCCTGTACGGTGCCCAAGGAAGAGGGAGAAATGAATTGGGAGATAAGTGGTGCCGGTGCGGGCGCGGGGGGGTGAAGGGAGCCGGTGTTAAAATTAATTCAGATGAAAGAAGGGGACAGTGAAAATGGGAACTGAACGAATAGTAGATATGACGGTGGAAGAACTCAAAGGGTTGATTGCGCAGATAGTAGATGAGCGGATACGGCAAGGGGAACAGCCCCAAATAACCGTGAAAAAACGCTCTTTGCAGGAGATTATGGACTCGGTTGACCGGCACAGGTGGACACCGCCACCGGGTTCGCCGTCGGTTGTGGAAATGATTCGTGAGGATCGGGACAGCTAATGGCAACATATTTAGTTGATACCAGTGTGGTGATTGAGTATTTTATCAGACAAACTCACACGCCAGAAGCGCGGGTTTTGGTGGCTCGGATGGGTGAGGGCGACCGGCTATATATTCCTGAATTTGGCTTGCTAGAGTGCGCCAATGTTCTGTGGAAGGAGGTGCGGTTTCGGGGAATGCCAGAGACTGATGCGGCGCAATCTATTTTGGATATGCTGGATTTGCCGTTTCAAATATTGCCGGTCAGCAATCTTCTGCCGAGCGCTTTGCAAATTGGGTTGAGCTATCAGCTGCCGGTGTATGACTCTCTCTATATTGCTCTGGCTTTAGATAGGGGGTTTCCGCTGATTACGGTTGACCGCAGACAAGCTGACGCTGCAATGGCTGCCGGTGCTGTTATTAAGCCTATTGAGGATTTTTCACCGGCATGATTCGGTTAGAAGAAGCGATTGCCGGCTATCTTTTTATCTTAGTGCGGCTGGCTGGAGCGTGCCGGTTGGGATAAAGAAGAAAATATTAGATTTTATTAAACCCTTGTTGAGGGGTAGATATAAAGGTATATAATAGGGAGATGTAGGTTGGGAAGCGTCGATGATAACCAGCAGTAAGCCCCTGTTTTCACAGCACTATTTAGAGCGCCGCATTCAAGCGTGTCCAGAATGGAGTGAGGATGTAAGGCATGCTTTGGCACAGCTGCGAACACTGCACACCGGCAAACAGGAAATTCTGCCGGCGCTTAACGAAGCTCAGACGGAAGCGGAGTTTATTCAGCCGGTGCTGGAAATATTGGGCTTTTCCTATATTGTGCAAACTCCTGTGCGCAAGGGCGGGCAAGTCCAGCGTCCTGATTACGCCCTATTTGCAGATGAGAAAACCAAGAATGAGGCTTATCGCTTCCAGAAGAATGATGAGCCGGCTTTTTACGCCCGTACTGTGGCTGTTGCGGATGCGAAATACTGGGGGCGCTCTCTAAGTGAGGTGTCTCGCAATGACGCCCGCGATGCGTTCAAAAATAGCAATCCTTCGTTTCAAATTGCCAGTTACTTGACGGGGACTGGCGCTGAGTGGGGAATTCTGACAAATGGCAGGATTTGGCGGCTGTACTGCCGGCACAGCGCTGCGCCGGTGCAGGAATATTATGAAGTTGACTTGGTTAACCTGCTGTCAGCGGGGGATGGGGAAGGGTTCAAATATTTCTGGTGTTTCTTCCGGCGGGAGGCGTTTGTTAAGGATGCCAGGGGGAAGAATTTTTTAGAGCGGGTGCGCGAAGGGAGCGCTAAGTATGCTAGAGTGATTGAGGGGGAGCTGAAAAAGCTGGTTTTCAATCAGGTGTTTTCTTCTTTTGCGGGGGGATTTGTTGCTTATGGCTCCGCAAGAGGAGAAAATCTGACGGATGAAACGAGCCGCCGGCGAGTCTATCTGGCTACGCTTTCATTTTTGTACAAGATACTGTTTTTGCTCTATGCTGAGGCGCGGAATTTGCTGCCGGTGGATGGGGATTATCGCAACTACAGTCTGGGCAAGATGCTGCGAGAGATGGCGGAATTGATTGACCGGCAGCAGCGGCTTAGCCAGACTTCTGCGAGTTTTTATGACAGGTTGCTGAATCTATTTCAAATTATAGATCGGGGAGATGCCGGTTTGGGAGTGCCGCGCTACAACGGCGGGCTGTTCAAGTTTGACGTTGCCCCCTCAGCATCCAATTCTCTATCCCAGGAAGGGAGAGGGGGAGAAAATAACTGGTTTCTCCTGCACCATAAGTTAACGGATGCAGTGCTAGCACCGGCACTAGACAAGTTAGCGCGGATAGACGGGGAGCCGGTTGATTACGGTTTTATCGACGTGCGGCATCTGGGGGCGATTTATGAAGGGTTGCTGGAATACCGGCTGGTTATTGATGATGCTGCTAGGGGCGAAGTTCACTTAGCAACCGACAAGGGGGAGCGGAAAGCCACAGGTTCTTACTACACTCCTGAATATATTGTCAAGTACATCATAAAGCATACTTTAGAGCCAATTTTGGCGTCACGCGCCGAACGGTTCAAGGAGTTGATGCGGCAAATTTCTCAAGTGCGACAGCAATTGGGAGATGGGAGGAGAAATTCTGGCAGCACCGGCACCCTGCAGAAGGAGTTGCAGCGTCTGGAAAGACAAGCGTGGGAAACACTGCTGGATATCAAAGTCTGCGATCCAGCAATGGGGAGCGGTCACTTTTTGGTGACAGCTGTGGATTTTATCACCACTGAGCTGATTCGCATTCTCAGCGAGTATCCAGAGGATAACCCGGTATTGGAACAGCTGGCTAAAATCCGCGAGGGGATTATTGCCAACTTGCAAGAGCAGGGGATTTCGATTCATCCCAGCAGATTGCGAGATGATAACCTGCTGCACCGCGCGGTGATGAAGCGCTGCATTTATGGGGTGGATTTAAACCCGATGGCGGTGGAACTGGCAAAGCTGAGTTTGTGGTTGCACTCCTTTACTGTTGGCGCACCGCTGTCATTTTTAGACCATCACTTGCGCTGCGGAAATTCCCTGATTGGGGCGACGGCGCGGGAAGCGGAATCGAGTATGGCGGTGGATGCCAGTGGGCAACTGAACCTGTTTTCGGGACCGTTTGTGGGGTTACTCCGCGCTGCTGAGATTATGCGGGGGATTAGTGTTTTGAGTGATGCCACTTTTGGGGAAGTGGAAACCAGCGAGCGGCTATTTCGAGAGTTTGACCGGCAAGCGAAACCTTACAAGCAACTGCTAGATATATATGTCTCCCGGAATTTTGGGGTGAGGGGTGCGGATAGCTTCTTGCGGCGTTACGGTGCTCTGGCGATAAATGCCAGCTCAGAAAGGATGAGTGAGGCGGATGCTGCAGTGGTGAGTTCGGCGCGGCGCTTGTATGAAGAGAAGCGCTTTTTCCACTGGTATTTGGAGTTTCCAGAGGTGTTTATTGATTTGCAGACTGCTTCTTGGAAGGAGAATCCGGGGTTTGATGCTGTGGTGGGGAATCCGCCGTATGTGAGAGTTCAGACAGTCAAACAGGCGGACGCTCTAGCAGCCAATTACTTTTCAAATGTTTATGAAACCGCCTCTGGCTCATACGACCTTTATATGCTGGTAGCGGAGCGATGCCAGTTCTTAGTTAACCCCAGAGGAATGGTGGGTTTAATTCTGCCGAATAAATTATTGACTGCTTCCTACGGTCAAAAATTCAGAGATCGGGTAGCGCGGCAAAAATCATTGTGGGAGCTTGTCGATTTCACTTACGGTCAGGTTTTTGATGAGGTTACAACCTACACCTGTTTATTGTTCTTAAGTGGCAGTCCGTGTGAGGTGACGCGCTATTTTAAGCTGGAAGTTCCAGAAGATATTCTTGAGGGCGAGCTTCCATTTAGAAAGGCACTTACCGTATCTTTAACAGATAAACCCTGGACTTTCACCGAGCTAAACGTCAGCCAGATTTTTGAGAAAGTCTCTCAGTATAGCATCCCGCTCTGCCAACTAGCGGAACGCTTGTTTCAGGGCATTCGCACAAGTGCCAATGAAGTTTATATCCTGAAAGGCGTAACCGAGGCAAATAGCGAACTTGAGGGATTTTCTACTTCCCTTCAGCAACGAGTGAGAGTTGAGCGAGATTTGTGTGCGGCTTTTGTAGCTGGCGAGGAAATTCAGCGTTATGAAATTTCATGGAACTCTGCCGTGGCGATAATTCCGTATAAAGCCACAGAGACTAAGGTAGAGCTAATTTCTTTAAACAAATTGCGGGAGGAGTATCCAAAGACTTACCAGTACCTCCTGGCGAATGAGGGGATTTTGAAGGCGCGAGAGAAGAGCCGGCTGGCCCAAACTGATAAATGGCACGGGTTTATCTATCCCAAAAATTTAGAAGTAATCCGGGCTCCTAAAATTCTGAGCCGGGACATTATCAGCAGGGCTGCCTACACTCTAGATTCTGATGGAAGTGTGACGTTTGTTACGGGTTATGGCATTACTCTACCTGCGGATTGCCCTGACTCGCTTAACTATGTGCTGGCGCTACTGAATAGCAGTTTTGGGGATTGTGCTTTGAAGCAACTCAACACATTTGTCCGGGGCGGCTACACTCGCATATTTTCTCAATATCTGGAGCCGATTCCCATCCGGCGCATTGACTTCAGCACGCCACCCGACGAACGCACCGGCTATCTGGAAATAGCAAAATCAGCCTGTGAGAGTTGCTTGACAGGAGGTGAGGGAACTGCTATTCTTGAATTGGTGCGGGAACACCTCAGCCAGGGGCGCACTGATGTGGTTCACGATTTGCTGGCTTACCTTGCCGGTGAAATGATTGAGCTGAACAAGCAAAAGCAGGCGGAAATGAAAGGCTTCCTGGTTTGGCTAGAGCGGGAGATTGGCACCGGCACTGACAGCCTCACTAATAAAACCCGCGTTCAAAATTACCTGGGAGATTACCAGAAAGATGAATCCCCCCTGAGCTTTGACGAACTGCTGGAGATTCTGAAAAAGAATCGCAAGCGGCTGTCAGCGGATGTTTCAGCGAGAGGGTTTCAGGAGCGATTGCAGCGGGAATACCAGGCGAGTTTGGATAAACTGCTGCCGGTGAGAGCGCGACTTGCCGGCACTGATAGTCTGATTGATGAGATTGTCTGCCGGCTGTATGGGTTGACGGATGAAGAGATAGCGACTGTCGGGGGGAGGTGAGCTGGGGATTTAGAAAGCAGGTTTTTTAAAGAAACCTGGTTTCTGGTTTCCTCCTGTTACACTGCTGCTGTAAAATATCCTCAGACTTGGCAGCCAGATCGGGAGGGCCGACAAATAAGCCGACCAGCGGATCGGAATCAATATTACTTGTTTCTAGCGGTTGCGCTTCTACATAAAGCGTCACCGCTTCAGTGACGAGCGCTTCAGGAGATTGTCCCCGCTGACGCGCTATAGCTGTCAATTTTTCCAGCAAGCTCTTTTCTGGCTTCCAGTTAATGGTAATTTCCATGACTCTACCTTAATAGCAGACATTAGCGAGCCAGCGCAGGATTAGCTGTCGCTCGCTATTTTATATTATCTCACAAATGCTGAATTGGACTGAAGCAAGCGGTGCCGGCACTCAGATCGAGGGGAGCGAAGAGTGCGAAAAGCCGCCATCCCCCCGGAGACAGCTGCCGGTGCTGTCAGCCGGTGTGGGGGCGCTCCCACCGCGCCGGCGGGGGATACCGGCACAGGCACCTTTTATATGGGGTGCAACAGTGCCACAATAGTTTTAGCAAGAACTCACTGATTGCGGATTAAAATCGTGGCATACAAAATAGGTTTGTTGGGACTCGGAACAGTAGGCACCGGCACGGCGGAAATTTTGCTCTCCCCAGAGGGGCGTCACCCGCTGCTGCAGGAGTTGCAAATCCATAAGGTGGGCGTGCGCACCCCCGACAAACCCCGCACTTTACAAATCTCCCCTGATGTGCTAACAGCAGACCTGGAGTCAATCGTCACTGATCCAGCTGTTGATATTGTCGTCGAGGTGATCGGCGGACTCGAACCGGCACGCTCGCTGATCCTGAAAGCCATTGCGCACGGCAAACACGTCGTCACCGCCAACAAAGCAGTCATCGCCCGCTACGGCGACGAAATCTTCACCGCTGCTAACGAAAAAGGCATCTATGTCATGCTGGAAGCAGCTGTTGGCGGCGGTATCCCGATCATCTCCCCTCTCAAACAGTCTTTAGGTGCCAACCGCATTCAATCCGTCACCGGCATTGTCAACGGCACCACCAACTACATTCTCACCCGCATGACAGCCGAGGGCGCTGACTTTAGTGAGGTTCTCGCTGACGCGCAGCGGCTGGGTTACGCTGAAGCTGACCCCACAGCAGATGTAGACGGCTTCGACGCTGCCGATAAACTTGCCATTTTGGCGAGTTTAGCCTTTGCCGGGCGCATCAAACTAGAAGAAATCTACCGCGAGGGAATCGGGCAAGTTACCGCTGCGGATATCGCCTACGCCGACAAACTGGGATTTGTCATTAAATTGCTGGCAATCGCCAAGCGCGAACAGCCCACCGGCACCGATCCCACCGACCGGTTGCAGTTGCGAGTTCACCCCACTTTCGTTTCCAAAACCCACCCCCTAGCCAGTATAAATGGCGTCTACAACGCTATTCTGGTAGAGGGGGAACCGATTGGGCAGGTGATGTTTTACGGGCGGGGTGCCGGTGCGGGCCCCACAGCTAGCGCCGTAGTGTCCGATATTATGAATATTGTCGCTATCCTGAAAACGGAAACCGAACCCATACCCCATCCCTTGCTCAGCTGCGCCCACCAGCACTACTGCGCCATCGCCCCGATGGACGAAGTGGTGACGCGATTTTACGCCCGCTTCTTGACAAAAGACGAGCCGGGTGTTATTGGCAAATTGGGCACTTGCTTTGGCAATCATGGCGTCAGCCTGGAATCGATTGTGCAAACCGGCATGCGCGGCGATTTGGCAGAAATTGTCGTCGTCACTCACGATGTCCGCGAAGGCAATTTCCGCCAAGCCCTAGAGGAAATTCGCAACCTGGAAGGGGTAGCCAGCATTCCCAGCTTGCTGCGCGTTATTTAGCCAGATTGCCGGCGCGAGAGAGCCGGTCTTGTAGAGACGCGATTTATCGCGTCTCTTATGCAGAAACCCGGTTTCTTAAAGAAACCGGGTTTCTCATACCGGGTGCGCCTTGACTGGCACCCCGCCACTTGCGTAAATTTTTATGTAATATTTGCTACATTTCGCCGCAACTGTGCGAGGTTGAGAGCAAAGGCATATTTTGTCAAGGCACAGGAGTTTTTTATGAGTTCGGAAGATCGCGCCAGAGAGAGACTGATCGAGCACCGGCAGCACGAGGAAAAACTGCACCAGTCGGGGTTGAGCCGTTCCGAAGCTGAAATCAAGTCACCTGCGGACACTCAGACGCAAGAAGAAGCGCGGGAATTGATGGCTGATCACCGGCTGCACGAGGAAAAACTGCACCAGTCTATGTTGAAGCGCTCGGAAGAATAAATAGTAGGGTGCGTTCCCAAAGGGAACGCACCCTACTGGCCAATAAAATTAATCTTCGCTGAGAATCTTGGGCACTTTGAAAAAGTCGCCATCTCCGTCTGGCGCACAGCTGAGGATATCTTCCCGATCGGGAAAGATTTGCAGGTCGTCCGCTCGCGTTATGTTGCTGACATCAATGGCTCGCGTGGTGGGCGGCACAGTCGAGGTATCTAGCTCGCTCAGTTGCTCGAAATAGTCGAGAATGCTGCTCAGCTGGGTGGTGAATTTCTCCTCTTCTTCAGCGGTTAATTCCAAGCGGGCGAGATGAGCTACTTTGTGAACTTGTTCGCGGTCAATCATCGGTTCGCTGTTAGTGGTTAGGGGGCGTGGGCACAGAGCACAGGGCACCGGGCGTGGGGAAGAAAAACGCTTTCAATGCCCAGCGCCCAAGTCCCTAAAAATATACGTCCATTGTAGAGCGCCCGGTGGTTTTGAGCCAGTTTTGGGCTTCGATGTAGTTGTTCGGCGCTAGGCGAATAGCTTCTTTCCAATAGTCAGCCGCCTTTTGGTACAGCGCTTCGGCTTCGCTCTCACTGCCGGCTTCTTTAGCTTCTTCTGCCTGATAGTGGTAGATAACGGCGATATTGTTCAGCGCCTGGGGCATGCGGGGGTTGAGTGCCAGAGCTTGGCTATAATATTCCAAAGCTTTCTCGTGCTCCCCGTTGCTGGTGTGGATCAGCCCGACGTTGTAGAGGATATAGCTGCGGTCGTTGGGGTCTTCTTCCAGTTGCAGGGCTTCGTAGTAGTTATCTAGGGCTTCTTTGTATTCGCCATCCGCCTGAGCGGACATACCGTCGCGGTAGTAGGCGAAGGCTTCTTTGGCTTTTTGGTTGGTTGGCAGGATCTTGAGGATGATATCTGCCATCACCGTGAAGCTTTTGTCGATGAAGTTGTCGTTCCGTTGACTTCTGGGCATAGGTTTGGGGCTAGTGGTTCGCAATAGCCTGCAAGTTTGTCGCGGCTGTTCGCCTCTTAATGTAGCTTAGCGCCAAGGGTGCGGCGATGGAACGGTTTCGGGAAATTGGCAGGGCGTCGCACAATGTGGGGATGGGGCTTCTCCCGGGGGCCTGCCCCTTCAGGGGGCACTCCCCTGACCCCCCTCGGAGCAAGCTTCTCCCGCACAAGACACGATAAATCCTTGTCCCCACAGCAGCCTCATGGTTTCCTCTGCCTTGCGGCGGCGTCAGAGGTGGCCCATGCGACCGGCAATGCGACCGGCAATGTGACCGGCATCACTCACCGGTGCGCTTCCAGTCACATCACCCCCAGCCTCCTATCACGCCCTTGTCAGGGAATTATCACATTCCCCTGAGCCGCCGGTCACAGACTGTGATATAGAAATCAGTCACACTGGTAAGTAAGAGAAAGAGAGAAAGCCTGATTGAGGAAACCAAGTATGTCTTACCACCACAACCAAGAGCACCCCGCATTCGTTAAGATCGTCTACAGCCAAGTCAAAGTCAACGGTAAAGTCGAGCTCGTGCCAATGGAACTGTATGCTGACGGGACTGTTAAGCGGAGCGCCTGATATTAAAGCAATCTCTGCAATATGCGCTGGAAGCCGGTCTTTTCCAAAAGCGCCGGTGGCACCTCACCCATCAGGGGCATGTAGAATTACCGCTAAATTGCTCTTTTTTATAATTTCGCCTAATTCAGGATATGTTTAGATGAAAGTAAAACTTACTTATGAGCGATGAAACGGAAGTAATATCTAGTTGCAGTCCCCCGGCTTTGGCAGCCGGGGGACTGTATTTTGGCCCTCCTGCAGCAGCCGCTGAGTCGCTCGCATCCATTTTTCTACAGCATCAAGAAACCTGGTTTCTGGCCGCAGCCATGTTAGACCATTTGGATTTATACGCGCAACAGATGTCCGGAAAGGCTCTCCCAACTATTCAGGATCTGATCCCCCCAACCCCCCTAAAAAAGGGGGGCTTGAAAGTTCCCCCCCCTTTTTAAGGGGGGCAGGGGGGGATCTTAACTGTTTCGTCATTAAACACAAATGGTATTAGACTTCTTGCGAGCTGATTTGGCCGCCTTTCTGCGGGTCAGTGGGCACCGGCACGCTGAAATTGCCGGCGGGCGACTCATACAGCTCACTGTCTGGCGGCTCCTCATAAACTTCCGCTGCAATTTCCCCTAATTCTTTCTGAATTGGTAGGATATGTATTCGCCCCTTTTTATCGACATTGTTACCCTGTTCTTCCTTGAGTTCGGTCATTTGCGCAAAAACCTCATCTAGAATTTCATCAGCCTCTTCATCTTCCAGACCTAAAGCTTCTTGTAACTCGCAGATCAGCTCAACCTGCCGGTCGGACAGCTCTCCCTTGGCCTCGATAACAAGCAGCAGAAACGAGGCGGCAAAAGCATCAGGAAAATCCTCGTAATAAAGGGAATCATAAGCCTCATTAAACACAGCTCCCAACCCGTCTCGCTCCGCAAGATTCGCGAGTTTATCCACGAGGTCTGAGAGTTCCTCTTCTGAGGATTCGTAAAACACATCGAAAGCTTCCAGTACGGAGACCGCCGTTTCTATATGCAGCTCATGATTTGAGCTAGCCATGCCGGTGACGACCAAAATTGCAGCCACAGCCTCCTCTGGAGTCAGGGTGATTGTGGGCGTGTCTTCAGAATTGAATATAAAGTCAAAATTGCCCATATTAGTTTGCCAATCTTTTGCAGTGCTATTTTTAGAGCATAGTGCCAGCAGTGCGGGGTGCCGGCAAGTCTTAAGCTAAATTTAAGGTATACAGCTAACACCTCCAATCTTCCTTGGCGCTCCTTCACGGGGGCGGTTTAAGGCGCTCTTGGCGTCTTGGCGGTTTAATCCACTATACTCATACCTGTTGGATTACTTATCTTAACACCCATCCCCATGATATCCGACTCCCAACTGCTGACCGATCCATTCCTGCAACTGCCAACCCCGACTTCCGTGCGGGTTGTTTGGTTTACCGAGTTTGCCGGCACCGGCCACACGGTAACATATGGCAAAGACCTCAACCGGCAGGCAACTGCCACCACCAGCAAGCTAAGCCGCACTCGCGAAGACCAAAAATCGCGAGTGGGTTCCCAGACTCAGGACAGCCCCGTCTACCAGAAGCCAACCCCCCGCCATATCTGGCGTCACGAAGCAGAGGTTGGCGAACTGACTCCCGGAGAGCGGATTCCGTATCGCGTCACCAGCGTGCGAGAAGACGGACAAAGTTTCAGCAGCGCTACCTTTACCCTCGCACCGGCACCCTTACCGGGAACTCCCCAAAAAATCCTGCTGACCTCCGATCACCAGGTAATGCCAATGGTTGCTGCCAATCTCCAGAAAGTTGCCGAAACCGTCGGGCGAGTCGATGCGGTTTTCTTTGCCGGCGATTTGGTTAATATTCCCGACCGCGCCTCAGAATGGTTTGACGACAGTCGCGGGAATGCTTTCTTCCCCTGCCTGCAAGGTCGGGCCAACTACGAACTGGAAAATAACGGCATTAAAACAGTTTACACCGGCTCCCAAATCATTCAACACGCGCCGCTGTTTCCGGCAGTCGGCAACCACGAAGTCATGGGGCGCTTTTCCACCGAAAGCAACCTCACCGAGCAGATTTTTGATTCCTTCCCCCGCGCTGCAGCGGAGGAACTTTACGCGAAACATGCCGGTCAGTTGAACCCCACCGGCGAGCCGGCGGTTCGCGAAGCTTGGCTGAAAGACAACTCCTTTAATACTAGCACATACGAAGAGATTTTCCCCTCACCCCAAAGCGGTAAAGGTGGGGAAAAATATTATGCTGTCACCTTTGGCGACGTGCGCTTGGTGACACTTTTCATCACGAACATGTGGCGCACTCCCAGTTTGGATGCCAAAGCAAAGGGAAGATACCGCGAGCGAGAGGAGGATTTGAACAATCCAGCGGCTTGGGGTTACGGACAGCACATTTTTGAGCCAATTGCCAAGGGAAGCGCTCAGTATGAATGGCTGGAGAAAGAACTCAACAGTCCGGAATTCAAGCGAGCGAAGTATAAAGTTGTGATGTTCCACCACCCGCCGCACACCCTGGGAGACAATATCGTGCCGGCTTATACCGAGCCGGTGCAAATAATCGAGCGTCATGAAGATGGGAGCGTCAAAGCAATCCGCTACGAGTACCCGAAGGATAAGGATTATATTATCCGAGACGTAGTGCCAATGCTTGAGAGTGCCGGCGTGAGGCTGGTGTTTTTCGGGCACTCGCATTTGTGGAACCGGTTTGTCAGTGATGCCGGCACGCACTTTTTGGAATCCTCGAATGTCGGCAATTCTTACGGGGCTGCGTTGGGGGACAAAAAGCGGTTTGTGCCAGAGGGGTATAAGGAGGAGTATGTTGCCCTGGGAGATCCGAACGGGCTGGAGCCGGTGGTGCCGGCAATTGCGCCGCTGCGGGGTGAGGGTGGCGAGCCGGTGCCCTATATTGCCAGTAATGATATCACGGTTTTTAGCATTTTTGACACCGGTGCCGGCACGGTGAGCAGTTACTATTTTGACACGCGGGAGCCGCAATCGGAGGTGGTGAAGTTTGATGAGTTTGGGGTAAGATAAAATAGGCGGGAAACCTTGGTGTCAGGAGGGCGGCCACGGGGGGCCGCCCCTACAGCGAGCCTGCGAAGGTCATGATGCTGTTTACCTCGTTACCTCGTTCCCAGGCTCAGCCTGGGAACGAGCCTCAGGAGGCTCTGCCTCCTTTGTGTAATAAGCAGCATTATTAGCGTAACAGATTAAAAGCTTAACAACTTATTTACCTCCTTTTCCGTAAAAAGCTTCAAGCACCAGCGGGAGACGCCGGGACCAAGATTCTTCTGTGTGCTCTCCCTGAGGATCTTCAAAGGTGAGCAGTTCCCGATCCTGCTGGTAGCCAAACGTGCTGCGGAGAAGACCGGCCATTTCTCGCCCCCGTTTGGTGGCATTGCGCTCGATAAATGAGTTGTGGAATCCCCGATCGCGCAACAGCCCCCAATCCAGCCAGATCCTGGGTCTTGTACTTTTGTCGCGCAGAGTGTGAGCGGTTAGCTCAATCAGGCGTGAGTTGGAAAGGGAGGTGAAGGTGCCCAAGTCGGTGTCCAGTCCCACCCAAAAAGATGGGGACAGCGCTGCAGCATTGCCAAAGCAGTCAGGTCGGCGACAGGCGATATAAAAAGCAGCAAGTCCGCCGTGGGAAGAGCCTAAAATGGTGGTTTCCCGCGCTTGAGGCAGGGTGCGGTAATGCCGGTCGATAAACGGTTTAACCCAGTTGGCGATATACTGCGTGTAGCCCTCAAGTTGGCAGCACTCCCGTTTGGGGACAGGAGCGTGGGTGTATTCGCGATCTCGGTTGAGGGGATGAACTGCAACGACGACGAGCTGGCGGATGGCGTTTCTGTCATAAAGCTCTGTCAATCTCTCTGCTGTCTGCCAAGATTTGCCCACAGCACCGCCGGGGAAGAAAGCGGTCTGCCCATCATTCATGTAAACAGCGGGATACCGCTCTTTTGAAGTTTCATAATCCCGTGGGAGAAAGACGTGCACTTTTCTGGGAGCATCGGTTGTCCCCGCCACCTGAAAGTTATCGTAGGTGTGAAAGAAGCCGGCGGGATGCCCCTGGTCGTGAAACCAGGCGAGCTGCCCTCCCTTTTCAAATTGGCCCATATTTTTAGGCGATTAACTAGCTTAGCTATTGAAATGCTTACGGCTACAAATATCCCTGTACTGAAGCCACACCTCAGAAAAATTTAGGGTGAAGCGCTGCTATTTTAGCATGCCGGTGGGGCGGATAAGGCTTCGCAAGCGTCACCGGCGGGGGTTTCCCGGAGGCTGCCGGCGATCGCTCGTGGTTTGTTAAGATACAATTTGATAAATTGCCGGTCGATACCTGGGTTCAGGAATCGGTTTGCCGACGGCGCGAGCGGCTTCCAGCCAAGCAGTTTTGGCAATTTCCACTTCTCTCACAGCTTCTTCTGGTGTGGAGCCAAAAGCGGAGCAAAACTTCAAATCGGGAATGTCGGCAATGTAGCACTCATCCTCTTCGCTGTAGAAGACGTTAATGTGATAGTCCTTCACGCTTCATCCTCCAGTGTGACACTACCCCAACCGGCAGCCGGCTACTATCGTGGGGCAGCCGGCACTCCCCAGGAGAGCCAATCCTTGAATAAAACTTTAACTTTTCCTGAAGAATTTAGTGCGCTCCTGAAACTACCTGCCAAGATTCATATATCCAGTTTGGCATGTCGCTCTGTCAGCATTTAATCACCATGTAATACAACCTTACCGCACCTTGTAACGCCTGCAATACCAGCCAGAAAACACAGCCTGTCTGTGTTAACACGTAGAAAATTTCAAAAAAATGACAGCAGTCAGTACATTCAACAATACCAAACGCCGCGAGTGGACTCACCTGTTCGCTCACTGGCGGGGCGACCTCGCCGGCGGAATCACCGCTGCAGTGGTCGCGCTGCCCCTAGCGCTGGCCTTTGCAGTGGCCAGCGGCGTTGAGCCAAAAGCCGGTCTGTACACGGCAATCGTCGCGGGAATCGTCGCCGCCATTTTCGGCGGCTCCCCCGTCCAGATTACCGGCCCCACCGGCGCAATGGCAGTTATCTTAGTAGGTATTGTCGCCAAATATGGCCTGGAAAAGGTTTGGCTTGCCGGCGTGATGGCCGGCATCATCCAGGTGGCCTTCGGGATTGCCAAACTCGGACGCCTGGTAAAATTTATCCCCTATCCCGTGACCGCCGGCTTTACAAACGGCATCGCCGTGATTATTTTCTGCGGTCAGCTGAACAACTTTTTTGGCTTGCAACTCCCCCGCAGCGAACATTTTATCGCCGGACTGTTGCAGACACTCACTCACTTGGAAGCCGCCAACTGGGCAGCCGTTGGGCTGGCGCTGGCGGCGATTGCCACACAGCTGATTTGGCCAAAGATTAACCGCACCGTACCCGGCTCCCTGGTGGGGCTGATTTTAGCCACAGCCCTCGCCTCCGGCTTTCACCTCAGCGTTCCCACCATTGGAGCCATTCCCCAATCGCTGCCGGTGCCGCAAGGCATCCCTCACTGGAATGATTTCCGGCTGATTCGAGAGCTGATAAATCCCGCCTTAGCCCTTGCAGCGCTGGGCAGCATAGAGTCCTTACTCTCGGCAGTCGTAGCAGACGGCTTGACCGTCAGCGAGAAGCACGACAGCGACCGCGAACTCATCGGTCAGGGCTTAGCCAATATCGTCGTGCCCTTCTTTGGCGGCATACCGGCAACCGGTGCGATCGCCCGCACCGCCGTCAATGTCCGCTCAGGCGGCAAAACCCGCCTCTCCGGCGCGATCCACGGCGTGGCTCTCGCCATCATCGTCTTATCACTGGCACCCCTGGCCGGTCAAATCCCCCTCGCCGCCCTCGCCGGCATCCTGATGGTGACCAGCATGCGCATGATGGAATGGGAAGCCATCGGCTTAATGCTGCGCTCCACCTATTCCGACTTCTCCGTGATGCTCCTCACCTGGCTGGTCACCATCTGTTTTGACCTCGTTCTCGCCGTAGAAGTCGGGTTAATCGCCGCCGGCGCACTGTTTATCAAACGCATGAGCGAGCTGAGCATGGGGAAAATGCCAGAAACCGAAGTCTTCCCCCCTGGCGTCCCCCTAGAATTAGGCAGGCACATCGCAGTTTACCGCGTAGACGGACCCGTATTCTTCGGCGCAGCAGAGCGGTTCGCCACCTTGCTGCGGGACATGCCAGAAGTGAAAGCCCTAATTTTGCGGCTGCGCTTCGTCCCCAACATGGATGTCACCGGCTTAGTGGCGCTGGAAGACATTTACCGCGAACTCAAACACCGCAATTGCCGGCTGATTCTCAGCGGCTTGCAGCCAGAAGTGCAGCAGCTTTTAGAGCGCAGCGGCTTGCTCGCCAAAATCGGCACAGAAAACTGTTTTGACACCACCGATGCGGCGATTTGCTCCCTCACCCACCTGCTCGACGGAGCCAGCAGCCAGACTGCCGGTGTATAGCAGATTTCAACCGAGTGAGGTACAGATATTAGATCCCCCCCTAGCCCCCCCTTAAAAAGGGGGGGAACATTTCAAAGCCCCCCTTTTTAAGGGGGGTTTGGGGGGATCTCCAGACTGTACCCCATCCAGATGCTTGCCCGCTATAACTCCCCAGCCTGAAACCCGGACGGCTTAACCCCACCGGCGAAAAACCCAAATAGCATGCTTGACCGACCCGGTTTCTTGAAGAAACCGGGTTTTTGTGTGATGATATAGCCTCGTTCCCTAGCTCAACCACCCCCTGTCAAATTTCCCACCCTGATTCAGAGGTAATTCTATGAAGCACAGCCCAAATTGCCCCCCGAAATGCCCGATGTGTGCCGGTGTCAGCCGCCGGCATTTTCTGCGCTCCCTCTTGCCTGGTGCCCTCGCCCTTTCCGTCCTGTCAGCCGCCGAGCCGGCAAGAGCGGAACACACCGCCAAAGCCCTCGTTCTCAGCTGCATTGACTTTCGCTTCCTGCAAGCGGAGCGCTACTTGCTCTCCCTGCAAAATCTCAGCAATCAGTACGACTGGACAGCTCTTGCCGGCGCTTCTCTCGCCTTGAGCGGATTTCCCAACGGAGCTGACACCGATGCTTTTTGGGACCAGCTGGAGCTATCCTACAAACTGCACCACATCAAAAAAGTCATCATCCTCGACCATCAAGACTGCGGGGCTTATGCTGTGAAAGTAGACCCGAATTTGAGCAATAATTACGAGCGAGAGCTGAAAGTGCACTCAGATTATTTGAATCTGGCTTACTGGGCGATTCGCGAGCGCTATCCGGAACTTAGCGTGGAGCTGTATTTTGTTACTCTTAATACGGAGTTAATATCGGTTTTGCCGGTGCCGCGACCGCAGACAGGGACACAGCCTTTATCGTAAAGATATATTACAATTTCCCGCCGCCCTATGTATTTTAGCTAGCGGATGGGTATACTGTAAAAAAAGAAGGAGAAGCCGGGTTCCTCACCGGCTCTCTCTGGCGCTGACATCGCCATATTCCCAAAGCGGGGAAGCATCATGGAATTACTGCACCAGTCGGGAGAAATTATCGCCTCCCGGTATCGCATCCTAAACACCATAGGCTCTGGGGGGACTGGGACAACTTACTTAGCGATCGACTTGCAAAACAACCAGCAAGTGGCGCTGAAAGCCCTGTCACTCCATATGCTGACAGACTGGAAGAAGATAGAGCTATTTGAGCGGGAAGCCCGCACCCTGGCCCAACTCAATCATGCCGGTATACCGCGCTACTTGGATTACTTCCAGGTGGAAACCCCTGAAGACCGTTCCTTTTATATTGCCCAACAGCTAGCCGAGGGGAAATCTCTGGCAGCGCTGGTAGAAAGTGGCTGGCGCACGGATGAAAAGGGAGTCCGGGATATCGCCACTCAAATCTTAGAAATCCTCGCCTACCTGCACAGCCTCAAGCCCCCCGTCACCCACCGGGATATCAAGCCGCAAAACATTATCCGGCGAGAAGACGGGCGGGTGTTCCTGGTAGATTTTGGAGCGGTGCAGAACACCTATTATAACACGTTCATGCGGGGGAGTACAGTGGTGGGAACCTACGGCTACATGGCACCCGAACAGTTTCGGGGGCAAGCCGTGCCGGCAACGGATTTGTACGGGTTAGGAGCCACCGTGCTGTTTTTGCTGACGCACCGCTCCCCCGCAGATTTGCCCCTAGATGGTCTGCAAATTGACTTTCGCTCCCACGTGAGGATTTCCGAGGAGTTTGCCGGCTGGCTGGAGAAGATGCTAGAGCCGGATGTGGCAGACAGATTCTCATCGGCAAAAGAAGCGCTAGCTGTGCTGCGCGGCGAGCGGGTGATGGCCAGTCAAGCGCGGAAGTCCTTCCCCTGGAAAAGCTTCGCAGTTCTCGTTATAGTAGCCGGTGCTGCTTTTACTGCGTCTAATGCCTTCAAGTGGGCTTGGTTCAGATTTGCAGGAATTGAAAGTTTCTTGTGTCCAGCCATCTACAAGGGAGACATTAATACGATTAGGGATTATCTCTACTGGGGTGGGAACCCCAACGCCAGAGAGAAGTATTATGACCATGACTCTCTGCTTCAATGCGCCGTAGATTCTAGGAATAAAGACATAGCGGAGCTGCTGATTGGCAAAGGCGCAGATATCAATTCTGTAAAGAATAACGAGCGGGGCGAAACCCCATTGCACAAGGCGGCTTCTCGGGGATGGAAGGATGCCCTAGAGGTGCTGATTGCCAAGGGGGCAGATGTCAATGCCAGGGACAGGGGGGGCGATACTCCACTGCACAGGGCAGCAAGCTATCATAGTAAAGAAATAGTAGAACTGTTGATTGCTTCTGGGGCAGATGTAAATGCCAGGAATAGCTGGTCGGGTGATACTCCGCTGCACAGAGTATCATGGAAGAAGGAAATGGCAGAACTGCTGATTGCCAAGGGGGCAGATGTCAATGCTAAAAACAAGGAACAAGGCATAACCCTGCTGCACTATGCGATAAGAATGGACAAGTACGACTTAGCAGAGCTGCTGATTGCCAAGGGCGCAGATGTCAATGCTAAGGATAACTCGGGTGATACTCCACTGCACATAGCAACAGAAAAGAACAGCTCGCCGGCAGCACAGCTGCTGATTTCTGCCGGCGCAAATGTCAATGCCAAGAACAATGACGGGCGCACTCCTATACACATAGCAGCAGAACAAGACAGCGATCTGGTAGCACAGGTGCTGATTGCAGCAGGCGCAGATGTGAATGCCAAGGACAATGACGAGCACACTCCCCTGCACATAGCAGCAGCAGCAGAAAAAGACAGTTCGCCGATAGCACAGCTGCTGATTGCCAAGGGCGCAAATGTGAACGCTAGGGATAAAAAAGGCCATACCCCGCTCCACCTAGCGGCAATCGAGCATCACACAAACTTGGTGGAATTACTCAAAAGTCACGGTGGAACAGAGTGAGTGCCTTGGCATCGGTGTCAGCTTAAGCTACCCGGCGAATGGAATGCTGCTGTTGGCGAATTCGTGAGGGGTGAGACCCCCTATTTGGCCAACGTTGAGGGCGAAGCATTGGCGAATGAAGATATTGGGTGGGTTCTCAAAGCTTGTCACGCCAATGCTTCGCCCCTACACAAGATCCGATGTAGGGGCGAAGCATGAGCGCGACTATTTGTCGGACTCAAGGAAAATATTACATCCGCTCATGCTTCGCCCAACCCCAAAGCGCTAGTCAGAACCGAACAACCTACCCACAAAAGAAGACGTAGGGTAAAACCCCCTATCAATTCGCCAACAGCTTCATGGAATTCGCGGCTATACAAACTTTCGTCCGCCTGCGCGGACTAAAAGAAGAGCCGTGGCGCTACCCCTACAGGAGACAGTGAGCGGTGTTTTGGCCTCAAGCCTCCTTATCAAATTCACCCAATAAACCAGGGAAATCTATATGGAACTTCTGCACAATTCCGGAGAAATCATTGCCGAGCGCTATCGCATCCTAGACACCTTGGGACAGGGGGGAGTCGGGATAACCTACCGAGCTGAAGACCTGAAAACCGGCCAGCAAGTCGCGCTAAAAGCCCTGTCACTCCGCCGCATCGCTGACTGGAAAACCCTGGAACTGTTTGAGCGAGAAGCCCAGATTCTCTCTCAACTCCACCATCCCGCTATTCCCCGCTACCTGGACTACTTCCAGACCGACACTTCCCGCGAGCGCGGTTTCTACATCGCCCAACAGCTAGAAGAGGGAAAGTCCCTGGCGGCGCTAGTAGAAAATGGCTGGCGTCCTGATGAGCGCGAAGTGCGGCATATTGCCACTCAAATCTTAGACATCCTCATTTACCTGCACTCGCTCACACCGCCGGTTATTCACCGAGACATTAAGCCGCAAAATCTCATTCGCTCCTCTGATGGACGAGTGTTTTTAGTCGATTTTGGTTCCGTAACCGGCACCTATCACAACACACTCACCGGCGGCAGCACAGTCGTGGGAACCTACGGCTACATGGCACCAGAGCAATTTCGGGGGCAAGCCGTTCTGTCCACCGATTTGTACGGTTTGGGAGCCACCCTTCTTTTCCTGCTGACCGGCAAATCCCCCGCTGATTTGCCCCAGCGCTCTCTCAAAATTAACTTCCGCCCCCATGTGCGCATTTCTAAGGAGTTTGCCAGCTGGTTAGAAAAAACCCTCGAACCTGTAATAGAAGACCGATTCCCCTCAGCTGAGGAAGCCTTAGCCGTATTGCGAGGCGAGAAGGCGCTGGCCAATTACTCCACACAAAAGCCCCGCCGGCCTAAAGACACTGCCATCCGATTGACTCGGACTGAGAATCGACTGATGGTAGAGATTCCGCCGGTTTGGTTCAGTCCTAATGAGAGCCGGCGGCAGGGAATTATCAGCTTTTTAATGACTCTGTTATTTTCGCTTCTTTTATGGCTGGTTATCCTTCTGATGGAAAT
Source organism: Oscillatoria princeps RMCB-10 (assembly GCA_019359235.1). GTDB lineage: Bacteria > Cyanobacteriota > Cyanobacteriia > Cyanobacteriales > Oscillatoriaceae > Oscillatoria > Oscillatoria princeps. Next base: position 26,405 of record JAHHHT010000004.1, on the reverse strand, counting down.
TCAAGATATCATGAACACCTCCGGCTTTTTGTCAGGATTTTTTGGGGTAATTATCCTGATTCTAAAAATCTCTATTATCGCTGGCTTGCTTGATGAATTTATAACTCTTGCTGTAGCTCGAACGCAGCTAGAAATTGACCGATATAATTTCCGAGGCCAGGTCATCGTGCTGGGCTGGCGCAAGTTCAAAGTCCAGTTTATAACGGAAGACATCAATTGGGTGCAAGTTGGGTTTCTATTTAATAGTGTTAAAAAGAAGACCCTGAATTCATCCCGATTCATTTTCGTAGGATTGAAGTCAAATAAACGTTACTGGCTGTGGAAAAAGAGCCAGTATTTTATATTTGGTAAATTTATGACGCAGCGGGAGACAGAGTGGCTGGTAGGAGAGATAGGGGATTTTTTAACTAACCGCCAAGACGCCAAGAGCGCCAAGGAAGATTAGGAGGATTGGATGATGCGGCGGATGCCGCCTTTGAGGACTGAGACGTTGAAGTTAATCAGAAGGGCGAGGGAATGGTTGGTCATTTTCAGCTTGAAGAGAACATGGGCCTCTGCGGTTCATTCCCTCTTTCCCCCTATCTCTATGGCACAATCTTAAAATAAACCCCAATATCCTAACTGATGACTCCAACCCTCCCCCCCCAGTACGACCCATTCGCCACGGAAGCCAAATGGCAACAATACTGGGAAGAACACCAAACTTTCAAAGCTGACCCCGCTGCAGGCGGCACACCTTACTGCATCGTCATCCCGCCGCCCAATGTCACCGGCAGTCTGCACATGGGCCACGCTTTCAATAACGCCCTGATTGACACTCTCGTGCGCTACCACCGCATGCGCGGCGACAACGCTCTTTACCTTCCGGGAACTGACCACGCCAGCATAGCAGTGCAGACGATTCTGGAAAAGCAACTCAAGGCGGAAGGCAAAACCCGCTTTGATTTGGGGCGCGAGAAGTTCCTGGAACGCGCTTGGCAGTGGAAGGCGGAGTCCGGCGGCACGATTGTTGGGCAGCTGCGCCGGCTGGGTGTGTCGGTGGACTGGACGCGGGAACGCTTTACGATGGATGAGGGCTTGTCGAAGGCGGTGCTGGAAGCTTTTGTCCGCCTCTACGAGGAAGGGCTGATCTACCGGGGCAAGTATATGGTGAACTGGTGCCCTGCGTCGCAGTCTGCTGTCTCGGATTTGGAGGTGGACAGTCAGGAGGTGAATGGGCACCTCTGGCACTTCCGCTACCCCCTCACGGATGGTTCGGGATACCTGGAAGTGGCGACGACTCGCCCAGAAACGATGCTGGGCGATACCGCTGTGGCGGTGAACCCTAATGATGAGCGCTACAAGCATTTTGCAGGCAAAACACTTAAGTTGCCGATTATGGAGCGGGAGATTCCGGTAATTGCTGATGAGCTGGTTGACCCGGAATTCGGCACCGGCTGCGTGAAAGTCACGCCGGCACACGACCCGAATGACTTCGAAATGGGCCGGCGTCACGGGCTGCCGTTTATTAATATTATGAATAAAGACGGCAGTTTAAATGAAAATGCGGGGCCGTTCGGGGGTCAAGACCGGTTTGTGGCTCGCAAGAATGTGGTGCACCGGCTGGAGTCAGATGGCTTCCTGGTGAAGGTGGAGGATTACAAGCACACGGTGCCTTACAGCGACCGCGCTAAGGTGCCGGTGGAACCTCTGATCTCTACGCAGTGGTTTGTGAAAATTCGCCCTCTGGCTGACCGGGCTCTAGCTTGCCTGGACGAGAAGAATTCACCGGCTTTTGTCCCCGAACGCTGGACGAAGGTCTATCGCGACTGGCTGGTGAAATTAAAGGACTGGTGCGTCTCTCGTCAGCTGTGGTGGGGACACCAAATCCCGGCTTGGTACGCGGTTAGCGAGACGGGTGGGGAGATAACTGAGGAGACGCCGTTTGTGGTGGCTGGCACTGAGGCGGAAGCGCGGGAAAAAGCTATAGCACAATTTGGGGAAAATGTCAAGCTGGAGCAAGACCCTGATGTGCTGGACACTTGGTTTTCTTCGGGGCTGTGGCCTTTTTCGACGCTGGGCTGGCCGGAACAGACGGCGGATCTGGGGCTCTACTACCCGACGAGCACTTTGGTGACGGGATTCGACATCATCTTTTTCTGGGTGGCCAGAATGACGATGATGGCGGGCCAGTTTACGGAGCAGATGCCGTTTAAGGATGTGTACATCCACGGGCTGGTGCTGGATGAGAATGGCAAGAAGATGTCCAAGTCGGCGGGGAATGGCATTGACCCGCTGCTGCTGATTGACAAGTACGGGACGGACGCTCTGCGCTACACGCTGATTAGGGAAGTGGCGGGTGCCGGTCAGGATATCCGTTTGGAGTATAATCGCGAGACGGATGAGTCGGCGACGGTGCAGGCGTCGCGCAATTTCACGAACAAGCTGTGGAACGCTTCCCGGTTTGTGATGATGAATCTGGAGGGGCTGACACCGTCGCAGTTGGGGGCACCGGCAGCGCAGGATCTGGAACTGTCTGACCGCTGGATTCTTTCGCGCTACCATCAGGTGGTGCGGGAAACCGGCAGCTCTATCGAGAGTTACGGTTTGGGGGAAGCGGCGAAGGGGCTGTACGAGTTTATCTGGGGCGATTTTTGCGACTGGTACATTGAGCTGGTGAAATCGCGGCTGCAAAAAGATGGGCCGGCACCGTCAAGGGCGGTGGCGCAGCAGGTGCTGGCGCAGGTGCTGGAAGGGATTCTCAAGTTGCTGCATCCGTTTATGCCGCACATTACTGAGGAAATTTGGCACACGCTGACGCAAGCCGGTGAGGAGCAAAGTCTGGCGCTGCAATCCTATCCCGTGGCGGATGCCGGTCTGATTGACAGCGGGCTGGAGCAAGAGTTTGAGCTGCTGATTGGGGCTATCCGCACTGTGCGCAATTTGCGAGCGGCGGCGGATATTAAGCCTGGGGTTAAGGTGCCGGTTATTTTGCAAAGCGAGAGTGAGCGGGAGCGCCAAATCTTGATATCTGGGGAGTCTTATATTAAGGATTTGGCTAAGGTTGAGCAGCTGACTGTGACACCGGCGCTGGAAACTGAGCTGAAATCCACGATGGCCGGTGTGGTGGGTACGGTGCAGGTGCTGATTCCCCTTGCCGGTGTGGTGGATGTGGGCGCTCTGCGTGCTAAGTTAGAGAAAAATTTGGCTAAAGTGGAAGCGGAAGCTAAATCCCACGCCGCTAAGTTGGACAATCCCAATTTTGTGGGAAGGGCCAAGCCTGAAGTGGTTCAGGGTGCGCGGGAGGCTCTAGCTGAGGCACAGAAACAGGCTGAAATTCTCCGCGAGCGGCTCGCGCAACTCAGTTAGCAGTCAGTGGGGTGCCCCCCCTCTCTTCTCCCCCTCCCCGCTGTTTGGCGACCGTTTTACACACATCTTGGGCACTCGTAGGGTGCGTTCCCTAAAAGGGAACGCACCCTACCCCGGGCGAAACATGGAAAATTGGCATGACTGGGGATTTGTTGATAAACCGTAGCCGCTTGCGGGGAGGGGGTTGGGGTGCCGGGTTCTTCAGGCCGGTGCCCAAGCGTGTGCGGCTGCGATAAATTTGCCACATTGGCAATTGTGGAGTGTGAGACGCTGTAAAATAGAAGTGAGAGGTAAAAATAACCCTAGTCAGAGATTGAGGCAATGCTGTATCTAGCCCAGGTGCAAAAGAAAGGGTTCTTAGGCAAAACCGGCTTGCGACTGCTGGCTCGCCAAAGAACTGAAGACACTTGGGCTGTTGCTGCCGGTGAAGACGCGATCATCTCTGCGGAGAGCCCCCAATATCTGGGTGAGGGCGCGCTGGTTTTAGTCGAGTTTTCGTCGAGCCGCGAGATTGTCAAGATTGAAGACGCCACCGGCTGGGTTGTGGGGCTGGTGCGGGACTATCTAGCTAAAAGCATCACACCGGCTTTCTTGCAGCAAGAAGCCGAGCGAGTGGAGCAGTGGCGGCAGTCGCTGACGCTGCAAAGCCAGGATCTCGCCCGCCGCACCCTGGAACTGGAAGCGCGACGGGAGCAACTTCAAGAGTTAGAAGAAGAGCTGAGGCGGGAAAAGAAGAAACTGGAATTGCTGGCGGCGCAGCTGCCGGTGAAAACTGACGGCGCACAATTGCGGGATGAATCCCACCCCCAACCGCCACCCCGCGCATGGGGAGGGGGCTATTAAAGAAACCGCCAGAAACCCGGTGAGCGTAGGGGCGGGGCACCCACGGAGACCGCCCTCTTCCGGGTTTCTTTGACAAATTTCAGCGTTTTCCTAGCAGCCAGTGGGTGAGCATTTCTCCTTTGCCTTTGACGGCAATTGTCCCCCGTTTTTCAAACTCGAACTTCTCTGTTAAACGTTCGCAAGTAGCAGCGCTGACCTGAATTTTTCCAGGAAGTCCGCTAGACTCCATGCGGGAGGCGGTATTAACCGTATCGCCCCAGAGGTCGTAAATAAACTTGCTCATCCCAATAACGCCGGCGATGACTGGGCCAAGATGAATGCCGATGCGCAGTTGAAACTTGGCGGCGTTTTTGGCGTTGAAGCTTGCCAGAGCTGCTTGCATGTCCAGTGCCATGAAGGCGACTGCTTCCGCAGAATCGTGACGGGGAACCGGCAAACCGCCCGCCACCATATAGGCATCGCCGATAGTTTTAATCTTCTCCAAGCCGTGTTTTTCTGCCAATTGGTCAAACGCGGAAAAAATTTGGTTTAGAAATTGTACCAACTCGGCGGGAGCTTTGCTGGCGGAGAACTCGGTAAACCCCACCAAATCGGCAAACAGGACTGTTACCTCATCAAAGTGGTCAGCTATGGGACTTTCTCCAAACTGCAGGCGCTCCGCAATCGGTTGAGGTAAAATGCTGAGGAGCAGCTCCTCCGTCCGTTTCTGCTGATAGTTGAGGGCTTCCTGCACCAGCACGCGCTCGGTGATATCGGAAACGATGCCTTCGCAGTAGAGCAGTTTGCCGGTGGAATCTCTCACCCCACGGGCGGTTTCAGAAATCCAAATAGTGCTGCCATCCTTGCGATAGATCCTTGACTCAAATCCTGACACAGCATGATTGGCTTCGATCTCGGCGATAAATTGCTGGCGGCGGTTGGGATCGACATACACCTGCAGGGCGATGTTATGTACGCTTTCCATTAATTCTTGCGGTGAAGCGTAACCATACATCTTTGCCAGTGCGGGATTGACGCTCAGATAGCGCCCTGCTGGAGTGGATTGAAAGATGCCGTCGATGGCATTTTCCACGATACTGTGATAGCGATCTTCAGCAATTCGCAGGGCTTCTTCTGCCTCCTTCCGGTCGCTGATGTCCCGCGCTACCAAAATAACTGAATCATCGCGGAAGGGAGAAAGTGCGGCTGCTAACCAAACTTTCTTATTGTCGATTTCTAAGCAGTAATCAAAATGGACGGTCTGCCGGCTTTCTAAAGCTTCGTGAACTTTAGACAACCAATCTGGAGCGGTTTCATGTTGAAACAATTGCTCGATTGTAGGGCTGACCAGATCCATGTCAGGATGGTATGATATGGCCAAATTGGTGGGCAGAATCTCTAAATCGCCAAGCTGACATTCTTGAATATTAATGGCGATTACAATATCGGACATGGCTTCAAAAACCGCACGCATTTTCTGCTCAGCAACAAGCAGCTTTTCCTCCAGAAGCTTGCGCTCGGCAATTTCAGCTTGAAATTGCTGGTTTTGCTGCTGGAGGAGCTCGGTTTGCTCCTGCAGTGTCTTTTGCAGAGAGCGCTGGGTGAGCTGATTAGCGACCCGCGCCAGTACCTCTTCGACTTGAAAGGGTTTGGTAATGTAGTCCGCCGCCCCAACTTGAAAGGCTCTGGATTTATCCAACCCTTCACTGAGGGCGCTCAGGAAAATGACGGGAATGTCACGAGTTTGTGGGTTAGCTTTGAGTTTTTGACAAACCTCGTAGCCATCAAGTCCTGGCATGAGAATATCCAGAAGAATTAAATCCGGCGGGGCGGCGGAAGCTATTTCAAGCGATGAATTGCCATCCGTAACCGCTCGCACTTTGTACCCACAATCTCTCAAAAGATTGACTAATAAGCGCAAGTTGGCCGGCATATCATCGACGACTAAAATATCTGCATTTAAAGGTTTGATTGCGAGATTCATTAGCTTCTCCTGTAGGCCCACTGCTAGAATGCCAGAGAACGGACTGTTTACCAATTATACTCCCAGAATTGGTTTTTGGGAACAGTGCAGCCGGTTGAGTTGGGGGAAGGATGGGTTGCGGATTCGCTCTGACCCAGCCCCGCCCGCTCTCGTGAGCGGGTTAGAACTTAATTGTAAGCCGGAGGGCGCAAATAAACGGAACATCAAGAAACCAGGTTTCTGGCCCGTCTGTTAGAGCCGATCGTGCCGGCTCCTAACAAAGCAGAATAAACAAAGCAGAATAAAAGTGCGATTGCCGGTGATTGCTGCTTATAGCAAGTTGGGAGAGATAGTATTTTTGCCCCTGATAAACACTGTCCGAAATTTAAATCCAAAATCCAAAATCTAAAATCCAAAATTGCTATCAGTCAGCACCGGCATTTTCTTGCTTCCCTACTTTCGCAATCAAATCCAGCATTTTATCGCACTCAAAATCCTCCTGACGCTCCTGAAGGAGTTGTTGGGCAAGGGGAGGGTAATCGCTGCGGATTAGGGCAATCAAGCTCTCCACTAACTCCCAGCCGGCGCGGCGGCGGATGGCTTCCTGCAGTCACCGGCTGACTGGGGAGGGAGGACAGTGCCGGCTGCATCGGGTCAGGGCCCTTTACGGCTCTGCCCCAGCCGGTCAAGTCATCCCAGAAATCGGATTTCTTCTCCTTGCCAGCCCCCCGGGGGCTCTGGAAGCGCCCCCGCCCCGACTCCCCTGCTGCCAGCCGCGATTAATCAGTATTAATTTTTGTGAAAATCAGCCTAACTGCCGGCTGATTAATCTAAGATAAATTAGACCTTTCCGTAAGTAAAAAACGCTTAACTTTAAACCGGCATAACCGCTCTATTTTGCGGATATTTCATGCAATCCATACAAAGATTGCATGGGCGCTGCCGCCGGAACGGCACATCTATGCCCATTGCCTGTACAGTAAGGAATGGTGTTGTATTGCGCCACCGGCAAGGAAGAAGGAAGCGAAAATGGAACAGTTAATCAAAGGTCTGCATGAATTCCAAACGAACTATTTCAGCACGCACCGAGAGCTGTTCGCCCGGCTCTCTCTCGGACAGCATCCCAGAGTGCTGTTCATCACCTGCTCCGACTCCCGGATTAACCCGCACCTGATCACGCAGACGGAGCCGGGGGAACTCTTCATCATGCGGAATGTGGGCAACATCATCCCCCCCTATGGCGCTACGAATGGGAGTGAAGCCGCAGCCATTGAATACGCCATCCAGGCTTTGGAGATCGAAAATATTATCCTCTGCGGGCACTCCGACTGTGGGGCGATCAAAGGGCTGTTGCAGCTGGGCCAACTGGCCGAGCAGATGCCCTTAGTGTACGATTGGCTAAAGCATGCGGAGGCGACCCGCCAGGTTATTAAGGAGAACTACAAAGAGCTCTCAGGCGCGTCACTGGTGAGCGTCGCGATTCAGGAAAACATCCTGACGCAGATAGAAAACCTGCGCACCTACCCCGCCATTCGCGCCAAACTCCGCGCCGGCAAAATTCACATTCACGGCTGGATTTATAAAATTGAAACCGGCGAAGTCTTTGCGTACAGCCCCAGCGACGGGCAGTTTGTACTCCTGGAATCACAATTTATCGCATCCTTGGATTGCGGGCACGCCGATTTGGCAGTCGAGTGCGCGCCGCAATATTTAGAAGCGCCGCAAGCCGGCGAACTATTGCACAACTAGGGGGCCTTCCCTCGCAGACGGGATCTCTCCCAAGAGCAAGCCGTGTTATTCTTAGAGGTGAGCGAACCTTAGTTAGGGAGAAGAAGGTTCAGAGAATGCTGGCAATGAACTCGGTCGAACTCTTTGCGGGATCTGGGGGCTTAGCCCTAGGGATAGCTCATGCAGGCTTCTGTCATAAAGCGGTGATTGAGCTGGATAAAAATGCCTGCGAGACAATTCGCGAGAATCAGCGGCGCGGCATAAAATTCGTCGTCGGCTGGCCTGTTTTCCAGGCGGATGTGACTGAATTCGATTTTACAGCGCTCAAAATCAGCGGTGGGGTTGACCTGCTAGCCGGCGGGCCGCCGTGCCAGCCTTTCTCCCTAGGAGGCAAACACCAAGGGTGCCTCGACGAGCGAGATATGTTCCCCCACTTCTTCCGCGCCGTGCGAGAGCTCAAACCGCTGGCGATTCTTATCGAGAATGTCAGCGGGTTGTTGCGCCCTTCGTTCAGCAAATATTTCCAGTACATTATCCTGCAACTTACTTACCCAGAGATTGTGCCAAAGCTGGGTGAGGACTGGGCAAACCACCTGTCGCGGTTAGAACAGCACCACACCGCCAGTCGCCACGATGGACTGTCCTACCGCCTGGTGTTTCGCAAGCTCAACGCGGCGGACTACGGCATTCCCCAAAAGCGCGAACGGGTGTTTATTGTGGGGTTTCGCTCAGATTTTGGCGCACAGTGGTCATTCCCGGAAGCAACCTGTTCCCAGGAGGCGTTGCTTTGGGAACAGTGGGTGACGGGAGATTACTGGGAGCGACACCAAGTTCCCCGATCTGAGCGTCCAGACCCGCCGAGCAAACTTTACTCCCGCATTTTCCATCTCCAGTCTAGCTTGTTCCCGCCCCAAAACAAGCCCTGGCGCACGGTGCGTGACGCCATCTGGGATCTGCAGGATTTTGACGGAGAAAAAAACCACAGCAGCGTGCTGAATCACGTTTTTATACCGGGGGCCAAAAAGTACCCGGGCCACACTGGAAGCCCCTTAGATGAACCCGCCAAAACCCTTAAAGCGGGAGTGCACGGTGTCCCCGGTGGGGAAAATATGCTAGCCTCTCACACCGGACAGGTGCGTTATTTCACGGTTCGCGAAGCGGCCAGGTTGCAAACCTTTCCGGACGAATACTTCTTTCCTCACTGCCCGACAGAAACCATGCGGCAGTTGGGAAACGCTGTTCCGGTCGCCTTGGCCGAGATCATTGCCTCTAGTATCAGGGCGCGGATCGAGACATTTCGGGCGATTGGGGTGTAGCCACCGGCTCGCTGTCTGGTAGAATCTACCGTATGCTGGAAATATTTAGAATCCCGTCCGATTTGGAAGAAAGCCTTATCGCTTTCTGTGGGAGACAGCAGTGCTATAACCTCCAGAACCTAGATGCTATGAAGCTGGACTTGAGCCAATCTGTCGGGGTGTATGCGCTGTACTACCGGGGCGACTTTTCAATGTATGACCCAATTAAACAAGCCAACTTCAATGAATGCTGCATGCCCATTTATGTAGGTAAAGCCGCTCCTAGCGGTCGCAGGACAGGACGCGCAACCATTGGCAGTACACTCTACGGACGTTTATCAGAGCATAGAAAATCTATCGGGGCAGCAAACAACCTGAAGGTTGAAGATTTCTTCTTCAAAGTTGCAGCAATGGAAATCGATTTGGTTTCCTGGGGAGAGGCTGTTTTGATCCGTCACTTCAGTCCGATTTGGAACTGGGAAATATCGGGATTCGGGATACATGACCCTGGAAGTGGGCGAGCTGGGCAGAAACGTTCTGTATGGGATCAGCTACATCCTGGCCGCACCTTTGCGAGCAAACTTTCTACAGGAGATACTCCTGTCGATTTTAATGTCTTGTCGGTTCGGATCGCGGCTCACTGTCAGCGCATGAAGGAAAAACTCGGCTGTCCTTAAGGGCTTGTCGCAATATTCGTTTCCGTGGAAAATGGAGCGTGTGGGGTCAGCGCATTCCTAATGCGAGCCGGTGCATTGGCATTGCGAGTCGGCACATTCCTATTGCGAGCCGGTGCATTGACTTATCTCGTTCCCAGACACCGGCTGGGAACGAAACAGCTTTATTTCCTCACCTTCAAAGCCGAGTTGGAAACCGCAGCACCGGCGCTGCGATCAGCCGGGAGAGCCAGCGGCTGAGACTGATTGCCCGCGCTTGTCTCGCTCGGTTCTTCGCGCAGCAGCACTTCGCGAATAAATCTCGCCAGCGCTCGCTGCGCCAGACGGCTGGCAATTTGCTGACCCATGCGCTGAGTTTCAGGCTTCATCACTAGCTGGGGAAGCAGCGAAGCCACCTTCGCCGGGTCAAACCCTTGGGTTTCTTGGAGAATCCCCCAAATCCGCTGCATGTGCTGCAACTTTTGCTCGTCGGCGGCGGAAACCGGCGGCTGGTTCACCCGCAACCCAAACCACTCGCCCAAAACCGCCGTAGCGTTTTGCAAACCCTGGCGCGAGAACACATCCACACTCTTGACAATCTCATCAACCAGGTAATCGCGAATAAAATCGCCCCGTTCCGAGAACAAAAATTCCAGCGCCTGATTCAGCGCCTGACTGATATCGTAGTCATCGCTGCTTTTGGCATTTTTCAGCAAATTTTCCAGGCGGTTCCAGCGGAACTGGCCATCTTTGAACAGCAAATCCCGCAGGGAAGACCGCAACTCAGGTGCGGAGTCAGTTAAAAGCCGCTTCGCCACATAGGGATACGCCTTGCTGAGCACCTTAAACTCGGGATCGACACTAATCGCAATCCCCTCCAGCGTCACCAGAGAGCGGATAATCAAGGCATAGTACGCCGGCACCCGGAAGGGATACTCGTACATCACCTGCGAAAGCTCGTCAGTAATGCTCTTGAAGTTGAGCTCCGCGACGCTGGCACCCAGAGCGTTGTTAAACACATTCGCCAGAGCTGGAATAATCGGCGTCAGGTCGGTATCCGGCGTCAAAAACTCCAGCTTCACGTAGTCCTTAGCCAGACCTTCAAAATCGCGATTGACCAAGTGAACAACCGCTTCAATCAAGCCGTAGCGCTGGTAGGGCTTGACTTGGCTCATCATGCCAAAATCCAGATAGGCTAACTTGCCATCGGCCTTAGCCAAAAGGTTGCCCGGGTGGGGGTCAGCGTGGAAAAAGCCGTGCTCCAGCAGCTGGCGCAGGGAGCACTGCACGCCCACTTCAATTAAGTGAGTGGCGTCTATGCCTTGAGCGCGAAGCCCCTCTATATTGGTCAGCTTGGTGCCGTCAATCCACTCCATTGTCAGCACCCGCCGGCGCGTGTATTCCCAGTAGATGTGGGGGACGTAAATATCCTTAATATGACCGTAGAGCTGGGCGAACCGCTCGGCATTGTGAGCCTCCTGGGTGTAGTCCATCTCTTCAAAGATGCGAGTGGCAAACTCATCCATGATGCCGACCAGATCGCTGCGAATCTTTTTGATGTTTTTTTGCGTCCAAGCGGCCAGGTTGCGCAGAATGTAAACATCCAGAGTGATGCTCTCGGCTAAACCCGGTCGCTGCACCTTCACGGCGACTGTTTCGCCGGTTTTCAGTTTGCCTTTGTAGACTTGGCCCAAGGAGGCTGCAGCCACCGGCGCTGGCGTCAGTTCCGCATAGATTTCTTCAGGGACATCGCCGAGTTCTTCCTCGATAAACTGGTAAGCTACTTCATTGGGAAATGGGGGCAACTGGTCTTGCAATTTGCCCAGTTCTTCCAGATAAACCGGCGGTACGAGGTCGGGACGGGTGGAGAGCGCCTGTCCAACTTTGATGAAGGCAGGACCGAGCTGAGTGAGAATTTCCCGCAGCCGCGCCGCTCGCCGCCGCTGATTTTGTTTGAGGCGATTCAGCTTTTCATCCCACCACAGGCTGAGGCGAAAAGAGACAAATAGCCCCACAATGCTCAGCAGTCGCCCCCACACCTGTAGCGGGCGGTGGCGATAGTATTGGGCGATCGCCACGGGATCGTAGCGCAGGGCTTGTATTTCAGAGGCGGGGATAGGGGCAGCTGATTTTAGGGGTGCCGGTGCGGCGTAGGGCAGATCGGGATCGACCGTTACTGCCTGTGCCGGTGCGGCACCCCTGAGTGTTGCTGGCAGACTGGGGCGTCGCTGTTCTGAATTGAGCTGGGCCGGTGGAGGCGATACCGTCTTTACAGTCATGGAGGGACGACCGAGTAGGGGTTACTATGTGAAGTATTGTAACAGCTATTTGCTAGAGGGTGTGTGGGTTTGTGTCCCGCAGAGGTTCGGTAAACTCACACCGCCGCACCATTCAACTCTCGTTTCAACCCTCGTTCCCAGGCGGTAGAGGAGCAGACCTGCTCCCTGGGGTGCAGAGGCAACGAGAAAACGCACCCTAATTCTGTAGCGGGTATCGCAGGATTGAAAAACCAGGTTTCTTAAAGAAACCTGGTTTTTTGGCCTTCCCCCCTCAGGCGCTCTTGGGGAAACCGCACCCGGCGGGTGTCACGGGACTGAGAAACCCGGTAACTTCGGCGAAACCGGGTTTCTGGAGCGTTCTGCATCCAACTGAAAACCGCTATATCACTCGTCAAAATGGTCAGAGGAGTTCAGAGACACTGACGGCTCGGACAGCGATTTTTCTGCAGAGTGTTGTTTATAACCGGGCAAATTCAGCAGGAGCATTTCTCGGTGCTGAATGGTACTCATCGCTACCTGCCAAGGAAAAGTAAACGTTTGATAGGATTCCGGCGAGAGCTTGTCCCCATCCAAATCCTCAAGAACTTTTCGGAAGATTTCAAACAGCTGCAGCCGCGCCTTCTCCAGTTCTTCTAAGTCCTCAGTGCGGCGCACCCGCTCAGTTAGAGTGACAATTTGCAGGTTGTACCTGTCGGCTCGGTTTTTTTGCTTTTCTCCCAGACGGGAGCGCCAATCCCACAGCCAAGACCCAAACAGCATCACTACCGACATCACCAGGGCAATGAAATCCGCATTTGCAACTACATAATCCGGTTTTTCCCGGTCGTAGTAAGCTTCCGCCCCCGGATGGAGTGGCAAGCCAAGACCATTGTCAGTTTCCGGGTGAGAAATGTTTGCAAACAGCTGATTTTTACCTGTTAAATCGTAGCGCCGCTCAAACAAAAGGCTGGTAATTTCGCGGATGATATCCGGACTGACATCCTTGTCTGTCAGGAGCGCCGACTGCACGCCTACTGTTGGCAAATCTCTGTCTGGGATAGGAGGGTCCCCCCTGTAAGCTCCCTTAGGAATAATGGTCTCTTCCAGATAGGGGCGCGAAATCTTCATAGCAGCCGCTTGGTCAACCGGCACCAACTGCGCCCGAGTCGTTTGCAGCAACTCTCGCGTCAGACTGTTTCCCAGCGCCAGACTGCGAAAAATAGCATCCACTTCGTTTTTGCGCAAGGCTTCATTCGCTTGCGCCGAAGAAAGCTCCACCACCTGAAAGTCGCTCTGCTGCAGACCGTAATGCTGTATTAGCATCTGAAAAGAGAGATAAGAGCCGGTTCCTTTGACTGGCACTCCAATCCGTTTCCCTTTTATATCTGGCACCTTTTTAATGCCAGAATTTTCCGCAGCTATTAGGTGAAAAAGCTCGGAGTACAGCAAGGCGACCATCCGGGCGGATGGCTGGGTTGGCGTATCATTTTGCGCCATAGCAAGAGCAACCTTTTTCTGCTGCAGTAGCTGCATATTTTCCAGCGAGCCGCTGGTTTCCACCACTTGGATTTGGATGTTCTGCTGATATTTGGCGGCGGCGTCAGCCAGTGTCTGAGCGAAGCCGTAATAATCGCCCCCCTTCTTTCCACTCGCAATGGTCAGCTGGTGCACCTGGTTCTTGTCGCTCACCACTTTCCAGACGATCCCCCCAACCGCAATCAGGCTTAACAGCGCAATCGGAATAAAAACTCTGCGAGACATTGACTTTCTCCTGGCGTCACCCTATTTTAAGCTATGGTACTATAATTAAACAGGGGCTCCCTCTGGAGCGTCTTATTTTTGAAAAATACCTGAACCCCCAGCCCCCTTTCCGCTGTGGGTTCTGAGGGCTGGGGAGACGCCCCGACTGCGCCGGGAGGTTTGTGCACCGGCAAGGGAGCCGGTGTGCCAGTTACAAATTCTTGCAGCCCATTCAGTAGGGTGCGTTCCGGAGGAACGCACCCTACTGCTGAGGACAGGCGAGACGCCTGTCCTACGTCAGGATGTTTGTTCACCGGCGTGCGAGAGCCGGCGCATATTACAAATTATTGCAGCAGTTTTGACCGCTCCGGTGCGATAAGCTTGGGCGCAGTCCTATCTTAACTAGAGCAGTTCTAAATGATTTGTGAAAACCTCTCTCTTTTCTTTCCTTGGCGTTCTACCCTGCGGGTAGGCGCAACGCCTAAGCGCTCTTAGCGCTAGCCCCTGGCGCGTCTATGGCGTCTTGGCGGTTTATTTAAAAAATAATTTTCACAACTCAATTAGAACCGATATAGCCGAAAGCCCAGAACCGATCGCCCCACCGGCATATCTGGCCTCCCGAATGATGGCCAGTAGGGGCTTGACCACCGGCGGGTGCCGGCAGATATTACAAAATTGCCAAAACTCCCCCTTTCCCAGAACACAAACACTAAACTGAAAGTGGTAGAAACCCTTAAGCGCGTCGCTCAATGCTCCTATCGCTGCGGATTGACAACTTTGCCCTAATAGACCGGCTCGAACTGGAATTCGGCACCGGCTTGAACGTCCTCACCGGCGAAACCGGTGCCGGCAAATCGATCATCCTCGACGCCCTAGACGCCGCCCTCGGGGGCAAAGTCAGCAGCCGCGCCATCCGCACCGGCACAAAACGCACCTTAATAGAAGCCACCTTCGACCTCGACGCACCCACAGCCTCTTGGGTGCGCTCCCAAGAAATCGACCTGCTAGACGGCACATCAGTAGTAGCCAGCCGGGAACTGAGCGTCACTTCCGGCGGTTTGCGCAGCCGGTCGCGCCTGAACGGCACCCTCGTCAACCGCCCCCTGATGGACACCCTGCGCGAACGCCTCGTAGAATTCACCGCCCAAGGCCAGACCCTGGGGCTGGGCCAACCGGCACGCCAGCGCGAGTGGCTGGACGCCTTTGGCGGAGCCCCCATCCTCCCGCTCAGACAAGCCGTCGCCAGCGCCCACGCCACCACCCAGCAAGCCCTGCAAGCCCTAGAGCAGCGCCGGCAGTCCGAACAGCACCGACTGCAGAGACTCGACCTGATCGAGTACCAGATCCGCGAACTCGGAGACGCCAACCTCAGCGATCCCGACGAACTGGCGCACTTAGAAGCCGAACGCCAGCGCCTCAGCCACGTCGTCGAGCTGCAGCAGCAGAGCTACCTAGTCTACCAGGCACTTTACCAGAACGAGAGCGACGGGCAAGCCGCCGCCGACCTGCTGGGCCAAGCAGAGACAGCCCTCACGGACATGGTGCGCTACGACAGCCAGCTGCAGCAGGTACTCGACTTAGTGAGCGAAGCCTACGCCAGCATCATAGAAGCGGCGCGAGAGATGAGCACCTACAGCGCCAGTCTGGAGAGCGATCCGCAGCGGCTTGAAGAAGTAGAGGAGCGCATCCAAGAACTCAAGCACATCTGCCGCAAGTATGGCCCGACCCTAGCAGACGCCATCGCCTACCACGAGCGCATCCAAGCCGAACTCGAAGAGCTCACCGGCGGCGGTCAGTCCCTGGAAGACCTGGAAAAAGCCTATCAGCAGGCGTGCGTTAAGCTGGCTGCCCTTTGCGAAAAGCTGAGCGCCCTGCGCCAAGCGGCGGCGCAGGAACTGGAAGCCCGCCTGATCGAAGAATTAAAGCCCCTAGCGATGGAGAGAGTGCAGTTTCAAGTCGAGCTCGCCCCCATC
Organism: Oscillatoria princeps RMCB-10; assembly: GCA_019359235.1. Taxonomy (GTDB): domain Bacteria; phylum Cyanobacteriota; class Cyanobacteriia; order Cyanobacteriales; family Oscillatoriaceae; genus Oscillatoria; species Oscillatoria princeps. The sequence continues at coordinate 10,625 of JAHHHT010000004.1, read as the reverse complement.
GCCCCCACCCCCACCGGCGCTGACCGGATCACCTTTTTATTCAGCCCCAATGCCGGCGAACCGCTGCAACCGCTGTCAGAAACCGCCTCGGGCGGGGAAATGAGCCGCTTCCTGCTGGCGCTGAAAGCCTGTTTCGCCCAGGTTGACGATGCCGGCGTGCTGGTGTTTGACGAAATTGACGTGGGGGTTTCCGGGCGAGTCGCCATCGCCATTGCCGGCAAACTGCACCAGCTGTCCCACCGGCACCAAGTCCTGTGCGTCACCCACCAGCCCCTGGTCGCCGCAATGGCCGACCGGCACTTCCGGGTGGACAAACAAGTTATCGAGTTTCCTGGAGAGGGAATTCTGGAAGGGGGAACCCCGGTTGCAGGTGAAACCTCACCCTTGCAGCGCACTGTGATTCGGGTGACACCTTTAGATGAGTGCCAGCGCCGCGAAGAGCTGGCCACCATAGCCGGGGGCCGGTCGGCCCAACAGTCCATCGCCTTTGCCGACTCTCTGCTCGTCCAAGCTGCCAATCTGCGGCAAAAAGGAACTGGGAATTAGTGCGGCGATGTTTCAGGTGTCAGGGATTGGGGGGTAGGGGTGAGGGGTGAGGGGTTTCCGGACAAGAGGGACAGGCTACACGAGCGCCCAGAGGATCGGGGATAGGGGTTGGGCTAACAGCTAACACCTGACCCCTAACCCCCGGGCTCAGGCCACAATCGGTAGGCTTCGGCACAACTATTTTTCCCCGGTTGATGTCAAAATCTTACTTGCAGGCTCAACCCCAGCAGGGGTCTGGGCTTGTGCCGGCCTTGTATCGCTGAAAACATGCTATCACTTTAACAACCCTGACGCTAAGCTTACGCCCAACCCGCAACAACAGAGTAAACTGAGGAGTAGTCTTGAATCGGCTCGCTGCTGGCGACAGCAGCGAGCCAGCTTGGACTCACACCAGTCGTTCTCTGACTCCAGGCATCTTTTAAGAGTAAAGAGCTATGACACCTGCATCTCCGAATCCAACTGTTTGGGACCAGACTGGCACGGTGATTGACGTCACCGCCCAAGTTGAAAGCAGGAATGCGCACCATCAAAGGTCTGCATCTCCCACCAGCGCATCTACCAGTGCGTCAAGCAGCGCATCTAGCAGCGCACTTGCCACAACCCAGGGAACTTTCAAGGCGTTCCTAGCCCCGCTCAACAAGGAAAACTTCAAGCTAGTCGTCACCGACATCGAGAGCAAGCTGCAAGTGGTCAATCAAACCCTGTCCATGCTGGACAGCCTGCTGGACAGCCAGGGGTTTGATGCCATTCTCGACGAGATGCTGCGCTCCATCACCTTAAAAACAGGGGAATTGCTGGGGGCTGACCGCACGACGATTTTTTTATTAGATGAAGAAAAAAACGAACTGTATACGATCGTCGCTAAAGGGGCGTCTGGTGCGCCGCTAGAGATTCGGATTCCGGCAGATAAAGGAATCGCAGGGGAAGTGGCGACATTTAAAAAAGTAGTCAATATTCCTTTCGATTTTTATGACGATCCGCGCTCTTCTGCGGCCAAGCAGTTTGACAAAAAAAACGGATACCGCACTTACACGATGCTGACTCTGCCCCTGTTGAGTGAGGAGGGAAGGTTAGTCGCCGTCGTGCAATTGCTCAACAAGTTGAAAAAGGTCCACAACTCGACCGCTGCTCTGTCGGACAGAATTGATACCAGGGGCTTCACCCACGAAGATGAAGAGGTGTTTGCGGATTTTGCCCCTTCGATTCGCCTGATTCTGGAGTCGTCCCGGTCGTTTTACAAGGCCACCCAGAAACAGCGAGCGGCTTCCGCCCTGATGGCGGCGATCGAGTCGCTGAGCAAGAGCAGCTTGGATCTGGAAGACACCCTCAAGAAGGTGATGGATGAGGCGAAGAAGCTGATGAACGCCGACCGCAGCACCCTGTGGCTGCTGGACAAGGAGAAAAATCAGCTGTGGACAAAAATCCCGATCAATAACGTTTTGCAAGAACTCCGCATCCCCCGCCATGCGGGCTTCGCCGGCCAAGTCGCCGAATCCGGGGAGCCGCTGATCATTCCGTTTGATCTGTACGACCAGCCCGGATCGGAAACGGCGAAGCAAACAGACCAGAAGACGGGCTACCGAACTTGCAGCATGCTGTGCATGCCGGTGTTTAACGCCGACAAACAGCTGATTGGCGTAACGCAATTAATCAACAAGAAGAGACAGGGCGAACTCCCGCCTTACAATAAAGCGGACTGGCCAAACGCTCCGGAATGCTGGAAGGCCAGCTTTAATCGCGCCGATTTGGAATTCATGCAGGCGTTTAACATTCAAGCCGGTGTGGCCCTGCAAAACGCCTCCCTGTTTGCCACCGTCAAGCAGCAAGAGCAAATGCAGCGCGATATTCTGCGCAGCCTCAGCAATGGCGTGATCTCCACGGATAAAAGCGGGCACGTCCTCGCCGCCAATGACCGCGCCCTGATGTTGCTGGGCTTGAAAGAGCAGCGCGTTGAGGGCATGCAGGTGACAGAATTAGTCCGCTTTGAGAAGGGCGACTTTGGCAAGTGGTTCCAAGATGCTTTAGCCGGCAAGCCAGAGCAGTATTACCCCGAGCAAACCTTACTGTCTCACGGAATCGAACAGCACAGCGTTAACCTGTCCATTAACACCATAGCGGACGCCCTCGACCGGGCAAAGGTCAACGGTGCCCTGGTGGTCATGGAGGACATCAGCAATGAGAAGCGCCTCAAGAGTACCATGTACCGGTACATGACTCAGGAAGTGGCCGAACAGTTGCTGCAAAGTGGCGACACCGGCTTGGGCGGGAAGCGCAAGGAAGTCTCCGTGCTGTTCTCGGATATTCGCAGCTACACCACTTTGAGCGAAGGCATGAGTGCCGAAGAAGTGGTGGACATGCTCAACGAATATTTTGAGCGCATGGTGGACGCCGTATTTAAGTACAAGGGCACCCTGGACAAGTACATCGGCGACGCCATCATGGCCGTGTTCGGTTCGCCCTTGCCCCTGGACGAGCACCAGTGGTGCGCGGTGCAGACGGCGGTGGAAATGCGCCACCGGCTGGCGATCTTCAATGAAGAGCGACTCGCTGCCGGTAAGAAAACGATCAGCATCGGCATTGGCATCCACTCCGACCAGGTGGTGAGCGGCAATATTGGCTCCAGCAAGCGCATGGAGCTGACTTCTATTGGGGACGGGGTGAACCTCGGCTCTCGCTTGGAAGGGACTAGCAAAATCTACGGTACGGACATCGTGATCAGCGACAAGACGTATCAGCCCTGCGCAGACCGCATCTGGGTTAGGGAGCTGGACTTTATTACCGTGAAAGGAAAAACCGAGCCGGTGAGGATTTATGAAGTTGTGGGGCTGCAGAGCGAGCCCCTCGAGGATTCTAAAAAGCAGCTTGTCGAGCATTACAATAAGGGACGCGAGTATTACCGGAATCGCCAATTTGCCAAAGCGGTGGGTGAGTTTGCCCAAGTGGTAGAAATTGACAAAGCCAATAAGGCCGCGAAATTACACCTGGAGCGCTGCCAGCATTTTATTCAGAACCCACCTCCCGAAGATTGGAATGGCGTCTGGGTGCTCACCGAAAAGTAGCGCCCCGCTCGCATCGCTCCCTGCTGTGCGTTCCCAGTCACTCAGGGATTCTGCCGGTCCTAGCCGCGAGCCATTCCAATGGCAGAATCCCCTCACAGCGCCGCAGGCGAGTCTCGCACAACAGAGTTTGTTTACATTGTGTGTGGAATATGCAATTAGGTAGCCAGTCTGCCAATTTGGCAGGCGAGCGCAAGGAAATTTCTGTCTTGTTCTCAGATATTTACCGGTATAGCGCTCTGACCGAAAAACTAGAGGCCACCTCGGTGGCCAGCCTGCTCAACGACTATTTTGAATCTGTGAGGGAGGCCGTTTTAAAGTACAAACAGGCCCTCGACAAACAGATAGAATCAGCCTGCATTGGCACGGCAGCGATTGCCGTTTTTGGCTCCCCCTTGCCTTTGGAAAATCACGCTTGGTGCGCCCTGCAAACGGCAATGGAAATGTGCCATAATTTGGCGGAATTCAACGCCCGCCGCTCTGCCGCGTCTCACCCACAAATAAAAATTGGCATTGGCATAAATTCCGATAAGGTGATCAGCAGCCATGTTGGTCGCACCAACATGATGGAGTTCACGGCTATCGGTGAGAGCGTCAATCTGGGCCAACTTCTAGAACGCTTGAGCCTGCAATATGGCTGCCAGATAGTCATTGGAGAAAATACCTATCGTTCCTGTAAGGACCGGATATGGGTCAGACAGCTGGACTCGCTCCGCCTGCAAGGGAAAAGCAACCCAGTGGCAATTTATGAGGTCTTGGCGCTGCGCAGCGACTCAATTTCACAACACAAGCAGCAGGCGGTCGAGTATTACGACAAAGGGCGGGAGCGATACCTCAAGCGCCAGTTCGCTATTGCGATGGGCGAGTTCGCTACAGTTATGGAAATTGACAGCAGCGACAAAGCCGCAGCCATTCAGCTGGAGCGCTGCCAGCATTTTCTGCAATCTCCGCCACCAGACGACTGGGATGGAGCCTGGACGGTTACAGATTTGGAGTGGAAAATCTGAAAACCGACGCTGATTTCAAGACGCCGTCCGGGTGCGAGCGATAAGGTCAGGGCTGCTCTCACCGGGGGAAACCCATTTTGGCAACACTTGTCAGCGGTCGAGCTGGACGCTCCCGGGGCAGAGGGGGCAAAGGGGATGGGGGGGATGGCACTGCAAACCGTAAAGGGGGCAGGTATCGCTTTCGCAGACGCTTTCGCTGGGGGAATAGGCTTTTGTGCCGGCTGATTCTCTTTTTTGCCGCCCCCGGCACCGGCACCGGCACGCTCTGTCCCCGCTGGCTGGCTTCCTCAAGGCCCCCTGGGAGCCCCCTCAAAGTCTGGGCTATTCAGGATTTGTGCCGATTGTTTATTTTGAGACAGTCGTTCTGCAATAAATCGCTACAATCAGGATCAGAGGGTGCTCGTTCTCCTCTGCCTGGAAGTTGACTTTACTGGTTATAATACCTACTCAATCATGGAATCCGGTAGCCCGTCTGCCAATGCTTCTGACCAGCCTCCTCATGGACTGGCAGATATTGTGGGAACTTTAATTGCTTTGCTGACGCTGACTGCACCTCTGTTTGTCATCGCTCACTACTCTTCGAGCAACATTGAAGTTTTTCCACCCCGGACCTATCAGCTACCAGTAGCGCGGGATTAACCGTGGTGATGTCGGTTTGACAGGATCGGGATTGGTCGGGAAAGCAGCCTGACCCATTGTTCCAACGCAATTCTACCCTCTGGCGCTTGTCGTTCCCCCCCTGGGGAAGCGCCTTTTGGCGAGGTTAGGGGTTAGGGGAACGAGTGGGCGGAACTAATTTTTAATTTAAACTGCATATATTTAAAGTTGCGGGGCCCAGCGGGTAATTGAGGTAAATTGCTTTTTTTTTGCAGGCGCTTGCGAACCCGCTCTATTTTGTGGTGGCTAAGGCAGGAAAGCCCGACAGGGAAGGCTGGAAACAAAGATTTTCTGCAAGCCCGCCCCTGCTGCCCGCGATCCAGACGGGGGTTAGCGATAATTTTATTATGCAAATTAAATACAGTATATGTTGGCGGCTGCCCGTCTTCCTCTAAAATGCTATTCGGGGGATGGCCGGAGGCTGGATGCGATTTGGGCACCGGCACCCCTGCAATAGCTGTTAGCTTTGGAGCAACCTCAGTGGATTTATCGCGGATTCCCGCTCAACCGAAACCGGGCCTGATCAACGTTCTGATTGAAATTCCCGCAGGGAGCAAAAACAAGTACGAGTTTGACAAAGACTTGCAAGCCTTTGCCCTCGACCGGGTGCTTTATTCTTCGGTTCAGTACCCCTACGACTACGGGTTTGTGCCCAACACCCTGGCCGATGATGGCGATCCGCTCGACGGTATGGTACTCATAGACCAGCCAACCTTTCCCGGGTGCGTGATTGCGGCAAGGCCCATTGGCATGCTGGAGATGATCGACGGTGGCGACCGCGACGAGAAAATTCTCTGCGTTCCCGACAAAGACCCGCGCTACGCCAGCGTCAAATCCCTCAAGGACGTGGCACCCCACCGGCTCGAAGAAATTGCCGAATTCTTCAAAACCTACAAAAATCTGGAAAAGAAAGTGACCCAAATCCTGGGCTGGAAGGATGTCGATACGGTAATGCCTTTGGTGGAACAGTGCATTAAAGCCGGCAGCAAATAAGCTGTCAGCTGCCCCCGCTTTGGCCAGGAAAAAGCCCGCCAAAAGCCCGCAGGACTTTTGCGCCTTCAGGGTCGCCGCCAGCCGGCACGAGTGCCCGAGGCCCGACCGCCGGCGGCCCTGACTGAGTGATATTATGGTCACTTGACCGAAGTTGCGCTCACTCTGGGATATACTGGCCTCACCGGCCCCCCTGCCCTCCGGGCAATTCCCACAGGCTGCCGGTGTGGCGCAACCGGCACCGCCTGAGTGTGGGGCTCCTGAGAATCCCCCACCGGCACCGCTTGCGCCTGCTTTGACAAACTTTCCTGACCTCAACACCGTTGCAGGTATGTTAGAAAGTCAGTTGAGATTCCTGCCACTGGCCCGAAGGGGTTTAGTGGGGGCCTGTCAAGCCCGGTTGCTAAAACAGCCCTATTCTCAAAGGGTTCAGCTCAAAACCCCACACTTTTCCTGGATAGGCACAGCGGGACTCACTCAAGTCTTGCTTAAATTGTAGCAGGCGAGGTCGTTGCTCGCGTCTTTGAAGCTGACAAGTTGACAGCTTTTCTCACACTATCCGCTCAGCTATTTATCCCGCCCTTGAGCGAAAGCGCAGTCGGTGGGAGTCTGGCAGGGGGTGAAGAGAAAAGTGATAAAATATTACCAAACGGGCGCGAAAAAAGCTAGCACGCGCAACGCCAGCAACGGGAGCAATCCCACAGGTTCTATCGATCGTGCTTTTTAGGCGCTCGGAAACAGTTGCAGCCGGCTTTCCCCCAGTTTGTTTGATACGGCCTCAGTGCGGGGGAAAGGCCAGACCGAACCGCCGCAGGGGCAAAAGAGATATCTTAGAAAAGAAACCTTGCGCTTGACCGGACTTTCATTCTCCCTTTGAGGGTGGGGTCCGCTCTCAGCCAGGGGTGACGATTTCGGGTTCCTGAAATGCATCGCACGCTTCTTTTGGCCAAAATACATCATTGCAGGCTAACGGCTGCCAACCTGGACTACATGGGCAGTATCAGTATTGACAAAAGCTTACTGGATGCTGCCGGCATATTGCCCTACGAGCAAGTGCAAGTGGTCAACGTGGCCAATGGGGAGCGGCTGATTACCTACGCGATCTGTGCTCCAGCCGGTTCAGGGGCTATTGAACTCAATGGCGCAGCGGCGCGTCTGGGGATGAAAGGCGACGTGGTGATTGTCATGGCTTACGCACAGTTCACCCCAGAAGAACTGAAAACCCACTCGCCCAGAGTGGTTTTGGTGGACGAGCGCAACCGTCTTGTCCAAATTCGCTCTTACAATGAACTGTTAACCGCAGGCTAGCCTAATTCCCAAAGATGCCAGATATTCATCCGCCGGCACCCAGTCCAGAGCCTTCTGATGCGAAAGCCCGTATGGAAACCAGCCCTAACTCTGAGTTTGCTGTCCACTTCTGGGGGGTGCGCGGCAGTATTCCCACCCCCGGAAAAGAAACCGTTCGCTACGGCGGCAATACCTCCTGTGTGGAAATGCGCGTGGCGGGCAAGCGCCTGATCTTTGATGGCGGCACCGGCCTGCGGGTTCTGGGAAAAACCTTGCTGCCGCAGATGCCGGTGGAAGCTCACATGTTCTTCACCCACTCCCACTGGGACCACATTCAGGGGTTTCCATTTTTTATCCCCGCCTTTGTCCCGGGCAATCGCTTCCACATCTACGGGGCGGTCGCCCCTAACGGGGCCACGTTCAAACAGCGTCTGTCTGACCAGATGCTGCACCCCAACTTTCCCATCCCGCTGCAGGGGATGCGCTCGGAGATGAAGTTCTACAGCGTCCGCCCGGGCGAACTCGTGACCCTGGATGACATTACGGTTGAGACGGCTTTGCTCAACCACCCCAGCACTGCCACCGGCTATCGGGTGACCTGGCGGGGACGCACGGCAGTCTACTGCACGGATACGGAACATTTCCCGGACCGGCTGGATGAAAATGTGCTGCATCTGGCCCGTGGGGCGGATTATTTTATTTATGACGCTACCTATACGGATGAGGAATATCACCACCCCAAAACCCCGAAAGTGGGCTGGGGACACTCCACTTGGCAGGTGGGGGTGGATCTGGCTAAGGCTGCCGGTGTCAGGAATCTGGTCATCTTTCACCACGACCCGTCTCACGACGATGACTTTTTAGATGATGTGGAAGCTAAGTTACAGCAAGTTTTTCCTAATGGATTTCTCGCTCGCGAAGGCATGACTCTTAAGTTGGTTTAAGATACTGGTTAGTGCCTAGTAGGGGCGCGTTTACAGATATCCTCAGCTGCCTGTTGTGGACAGTGCTAAACCCGCCCCCACCGGCTGAGATTATCTCCGATTGATTGAGCGCAATGAAGATTGAGGTTGACAGGGGGAGCGGGGGATTAAAATTAATCGGGGCAGTGAACTGGACATGAGACGAGAGTCAATTAATTGCGGCATTGAAAAACCCGGTTTCTTGAAGAAACCGGGTTTTTTAAACTGTCCGCTCTTAAGCCAGGTTAATCAACTCGACTTGATATAAAAACATGAACTCAGCAAATTTCAACAGCTAGAGCGGAAGCGCCCCATAGAGGGGCGGCACAGGCCGTTTCAGCCTGTGCTGCGGCTGCTGACTAGATGGCGGTGAAATCCTCCCCTGTGAGGTTAACTTGCACGCCATTGAGAGTGGCGAGCAGATCATTACTGTCGGTGACAGTAATTAAAGTACCGCCATTGCTAGAGGTAATTTTCAGCTGCTCGAAAGTTAAACCGGCGGCTAATACCAGCAAATCAGTGCCAGTGACAAAGTCAGCGATTGTATCACTTCCGGTGCCGGCTTTCAAGACAAACTTATCAGCCCCGGCACCGCCAGTTAAGGTGTCGCTGCCGATGTCGCCATAGAGGAAGTCATCCCCATCGCTGCCGGTGAGAATGTCAGCACCTTTGCCGCCAAAGAGGGTGTCGCTGCCGGTGCCGCCATCGAGGGTGTCATCTCCCTTGCCGCCAAACAGCAAGTCGTTGCCGTCGCCGCCGCTGACGCTATCGCTGCCGGTGTCGCCGCAGAGGATGTCGTTGCCGGTGTTGCCGGTGAGGGTGTCATTATCTTGGCCACCAAAGACGATATCGTCACCGGCACTGCCATCAAGGATGTCATCTCCTTTGCCGCCAAACAGCAAGTCGTTGCCGTCACCGCCGCTGATGCTATCGTCGCCGATGTCGCCAGAGAGGGTGTCGTTGCCGGTGTTGCCGGTGAGGCTGTCATTATCTTGACCGCCAAAGGCCATATCGTCCCCATCACCGCCATCAACGATGTCTGCGCCTTTACCGCCAAACAGCAAGTCGTTGCCGTCGCCGCCGCTGACGCTATCGTCGCCGATGTCGCCAGAGAGGATGTCGTTGCCGGCACCGCCGGTGAGGGTGTCAGCGTCGATGCCGCCAAACAGGGTGTCCTCACCGAGTCCGCCATCGAGGGTGTCATTGTCCTGATTGCCAAACAGCAAGTCGTTGCCGTCACCGCCGCACAGTTCGTCATTGCCACTTAAACCGGCAATCACATCATCGCTGCTGCCGCTGGCACAGAGTTGGTCATTGCCGGGAGTGCCGGCGAGTGGGATCTGTGTGCCCGTGGGAATTGGACTGGGCGTCGGTGCCGGTGTCGGTACCGGTGTTGGTGCCGGTGCCGGTGCCGGTGCCGGTGTTGGCGTCGGAGTCGGATTCGGCGTCGGATTCGGCGTCGGAGTCGGATTCGGCGTCGGTGTCGGATTCGGCGTCGGTGTCGGATTCGGCGTCGGTGTCGGCGTCGGTGTCGGATTCGGCGTCGGTGTCGGTACCGGGACCGGTACAGGAACCGGAGTGGGAGTGGGCGTTAAGCCAGCGAGAATGTCACTGCCCTTGAGGTTGCCCACAGACTCAACAAAGCCGGCACCGGCTGTGCCATCTGGGTTGAAGAAGTTAGAAATCACCAAATCGGCACCGGTAATCTGGCCATCCCCGTTGAGGTCGATGACCAAATCCGTGTTGTTTGCGCCCCCTCGGGTGACGCCGGTCTGGCCGCTGGCCAAGCTGATGGCCAGAGTGGCCCCAGGGATAGCCAGGGTGTCAGTGCCACTGGTGTCGTTGATGACCGTACCGCCGCCTGTGGCAATTTCCACCACATAGACATCGCCGCCGGCACCGCCATTGAGGGTGTCCGCACCACCACCACCGTTGAGAGTGTCTGCGCCCTCGCCACCGCTGAGGCTGTCGGCACCATCGCCACCGCTGAGGTTGTCTGCGCCATCGCCACCGCTGAGGCTGTCGGCACCATCGCCACCGCTGAGGTTGTCGTCACCGGCATCCCCGCTGAGACTGTCTGCGCCATCGCCACCGCTGAGGCTGTCGGCACCATCGCCACC
>JAHHHT010000015.1 GCA_019359235.1 Oscillatoria princeps RMCB-10 | reverse complement strand
TGTCTGCGCCATCGCCACCGCTGAGGCTGTCGGCACCATCGCCACCGCTGAGGTTGTCGTCACCGGCATCCCCGCTGAGACTGTCTGCGCCATCGCCACCGCTGAGGCTGTCGGCACCATCGCCACCAGCGATGGAGTCATTTTCCTCGAGCCCGTCAAGCGTGTCATTGCCCGGTGTGCCGGTGAGGGTATCGCTGCCGGGGGTTGCTGTCGGAGTCGGATTCGGCGTCGGAGTCGGATTCGGCGTCGGAGTCGGATTCGGCGTCGGAGTTGGCGTCGGAGTTGGTTCCGGCGTTGGAGTTGGTTCCGGCGTTGGAGTCGGTTCCGGCGTCGGAGTCGGATTCGGCGTCGGAGTCGGTTCCGGCGTCGGAGTCGGTTCCGGCGTCGGAGTTGGCGTTGGAGTTGGTTCCGGCGTTGGAGTCGGTTCCGGCGTTGGAGTCGGTTCCGGCGTTGGAGTCGGTTCCGGCGTTGGAGTCGGTTCCGGCGTCGGAGTCGGATTCGGCGTCGGAGTCGGTTCCGGCGTCGGAGTTGGCGTTGGAGTTGGTTCCGGCGTTGGAGTCGGTTCCGGCGTCGGAGTCGGATTCGGCGTTGGAGTCGGATTCGGCGTCGGAGTCGGTTCCGGCGTCGGAGTCGGTTCCGGCGTCGGAGTTGGCGTTGGAGTCGGTTCCGGCGTCGGAGTCGGATTCGGCGTCGGAGTCGGATTCGGCGTCGGAGTCGGTTCCGGCGTCGGAGTTGGCGTCGGAGTCGGATTCGGCGTCGGAGTCGGTTCCGGCGTCGGAGTCGGATTCGGCGTCGGAGTCGGATTCGGCGTCGGAGTCGGTTCCGGCGTCGGAGTTGGCGTCGGAGTCGGTTCCGGCGTCGGAGTTGGTTCCGGCGTCGGAGTCGGTTCCGGCGTCGGAGTTGGTTCCGGCGTTGGAGTTGGTTCCGGCGTTGGAGTTGGTTCCGGCGTTGGAGTCGGTTCCGGCGTTGGAGTCGGTTCCGGCGTTGGAGTCGGTTCCGGCGTTGGAGTCGGTTCCGGCGTTGGAGTCGGTTCCGGCGTTGGAGTCGGTTCCGGCGTCGGAGTGACTGTCAGGTCAAAAATATTGGTAACGAAGGCACCGGCAATATCCGTCGCCGTCACCTGAATACTGATATCGCCGACATCCCCATTGGCGGGGGTGCCAGAGAAGGTGCCGGTGGCGGCATCGAAGCTCAACCAGTCGGGCAGCGACGCTGCATTATAGCTTAAACTGTCTCCGATGTCAATATCTGCGAACGTGTTGGCAAGAATGGTGAAGCTGAAAGCTGTGCCGGCGGTGGCGCTGGCATCGGCAATCGGATTGGCAACCGTTGGCGCATCGTTGACGTTGGTGACTTCCAGGTCAAAGCTATCGCTGACAAACCCACCGGCACTGTCCGTGGCGGTCACGTTGATGCTGGTGAGGCCAACATCACTGTTTGTCGGGGTGCCACTGAAGGTGCCAGTCGCAGGGTCGAAACTCAACCAGTCGGGCAGAGAACTGCCGGAAGTTGGGGCGATACTGTAAGTGAGAGTGTCGCCAAGAGAATCGTCAAAGGTATTGGCAGGAATTGCGAAGCTGAAAAGACTGTCTTCTGGTGTCGTTTGGTCAGCAATCGCATTGGCCAAAGTCGGTGGCGTGTTGGCGGTGTCGTTGTCGGCAATCGACGCACTAACTGAGTCAATTGTCAAGCCGTTATAATTCGCATCGGCACTCGTTACCGTGAGGGCTATCGTGCCGGTGTGGGCACCTTCGATCGCCGCGTCATCGGTTGCGGTGGCGGTGACAGTTTGGGCGACATTCCAGTTGGTGCTGTCGAAGGTGATGGCCGCAATCGGATTAATTTGACTGCCGGTGTCAAAGCTGACTGTGACCGGGCCCTGTGGGGCGGATGTCAGTACAATGTCATAGCTGCCGTTTGCCCCTCCTTCAGCTAGGCTGAGGGTTGTAGGCGTGACGGTAATGCCTGCTTCATCGTCATCCGTATTCGTCACCGACACGTCATCCGGGTCGGTAGCAGCATACAGAATATCGTTGCTGCTGGCGGTTGTGGCTATCGTGTACGAGGCATCCCCATCGATAACGCCGTCATCGACACCCGTCACCGTCACGGTTTGCGCCGTATTCCAGTTGGTGGCGTTAAAGGTAAGGGTAGAAGTGGATAAAGTTCCTTCGGTGGGATTGCTGGAAATCAGGTTAACCGTGACATCCGCCGTCGGTTGGGTATTGAGCACGACGCTGAAAGTGCCAGTCCCGCCCGCTTCCGTGGTGGTCAGGGTGGTGGGGGTGACGGTAATGCCGGCTTCATCGTCATCGGTGTTCGTCACCGACACGTCATCCGGGTCAATCGCCGCGTAAAGGGTGTCGCTGCTGCTGACAGCCGTTTGGATAGTGTACGAACCATCCCCCTCGCTAACACTGTCATCAACACCCGTCACCGTCACGGTTTGCGCCGTATTCCAGTTCGCGGAAGTAAAGGTAAGGGTTGAAACGGAAACCGTCCCTTCCAGGGTGTCGGAACTGACCAAGTTTACCGTGACATCAGCGGTGGGTTGAGAATTGAGGGCCACACTAAACGTCGCAGTCCCGCCCGCTTCCGTGGTGGTTAACCCGGAGGTGGGAGTGACGGTAATGCCGGCAACATCGTCATCGGTGTTCGTCACCGACACGTCATCCGGGTCAATTGCCGCGTAAAGGGTGTCGCTGCTGCTGACAGCCGTTTGGATAGTGTAGGAGACATCCCCATCGTCAACACTGTCATCAACACCCGCCACCGTGACTTCTTGGGCCACATTCCAGTTAGCGGCGGTGAAGGTGAGGGTGGGAACGGAAACCGTCCCTTCCAGAGTGTCGGAACTGACCAAGTTTACCGTGACATCAGCGGTGGGTTGAGAATTGAGGGCCACACTGAACGTCGCAGTCCCTCCCGCTTCCGTGGTGGTTAACCCGGTTGTGGGAGTGACGGTAATGCCGGCAGTGTCCCCATCATCGGTATTCGTCACCGCCACGTCATCTGGATTGATCGCCGCGTAAAGGGTATCGCTGCTGCTGGCGGTTGTGGATATCGTGTACGAGACATCCCCATCGTCAACACTGTCATCAACACCCGTTACCGTCACGGTTTGCGCCGTATTCCAGTTCGCTGCAGTGAATGTGAGGGTGGAAACGGAAACCGTCCCTTCCAGGGTGTCGGAACTGACTAAGTTTACCGTGACATCAGCGGTGGGTTGAGAATTGAGGGCCACACTGAACGTCGCAGTCCCTCCCGCTTCCGTGGTGGTTAACCCGGTTGTGGGAGTGACGGTAATGCCGGCAGTGTCCCCATCATCGGTATTCGTCACCGCCACGTCATCTGGATTGATCGCCGCGTAAAGGGTATCGCTGCTGCTGGCGGTTGTGGATATCGTGTACGAGACATCCCCATCGTCAACACTGTCATCAACACCCGTTACCGTCACGGTTTGCGCCGTATTCCAGTTCGCGGAAGTAAAGGTAAGGGTTGAAACGGAAACCGTCCCTTCCAGAGTGTCGGAACTGACCAAGTTTACCGTGACATCAGCGGTGGGTTGAGAATTGAGGGCCACACTGAACGTCGCAGTCCCTCCCGCTTCCGTGGTGGTTAACCCGGTTGTGGGAGTGACGGTAATGCCGGCAACATCGTCATCGGTGTTCGTCACCGACACGTCATCTGGGTCAATTGCCGCGTAAAGGGTGTCGCTGCTGCTGAGGCTTGTGGATATCGTGTACGAGGCATCCCCATCGTCAACACTGTCATCCGCTGCCGTTACCGTGACTTCTTGGGCCACATTCCAGTTAGCGGCGGTAAAGGTCAGGGTGGAAACGGAGAGGGTTCCTTCCAGGGTGTCGGAACTGACTAAATCAACAGTGACATCAGCAGTGGGTTCGGACGCGAGCACCACGCTGAAGGTGCCAGTACCGCCTTCCGCAGTGGTTAGGGTGGTGGGAGTGACGGTAATGCCGGCAACATCGTCATCGGTGTTCGTCACCGACACGTCATCTGGGTCAATCGCCGCGTAAAGGGTATCGCTGCTGCTGACAGCCGTTTGGATAGTGTACGAGGCATCCCCATCGTCAACACTGTCATCCGCTGCCGTTACCGTGACTTCTTGGGCCACATTCCAGTTAGCGGCGGTGAAGGTGAGGGTGGAAACGGAGAGGGTTCCTTCCAGGGTGTCGGAACTGACTAAATCAACAGTGACATCAGCCGTGGGTTCGGACGCGAGCACCACGCTGAAGGTGCCAGTACCGCCTTCCGCAGTGGTCAGGGTGGTGGGAGTGACAGTGACACCGGCAACATCGTCATCGGTGTTCGTCACCGCCACGTCATCCGGGTCAATTGCCGCGTAAAGGGTGTCGCTGCTGCTGACGGTTGTGGAGATCGTGTACGAGGCATCCCCATCGACAACACTGTCATCCGCGCCCGTTACCGTGACTTCTTGGGCCACATTCCAGTTGGCGGCGGTAAAGGTCAGGGTTGAAACGGAGAGGGTTCCTTCCAGGGTGTCGGAACTGACTAAGTTTACCGTGACATCAGCGGTGGGTTGAGAATTGAGGGCCACACTGAACGTCGCAGTCCCTCCCGCTTCCGTGGTGGTTAACCCGGTTGTGGGAGTGACGGTAATGCCGGCAGTGTCCCCATCATCGGTATTCGTCACCGCCACGTCATCTGGATTGATCGCCGCGTAAAGGGTATCGCTGCTGCTGGCGGTTGTGGATATCGTGTAGGAGACATCCCCATCGTCAACACTGTCATCAACACCCGCCACCGTGACTTCTTGGGCCACATTCCAGTTAGCGGCGGTGAAGGTGAGGGTGGAAACGGAAACCGTCCCTTCCAGAGTGTCGGAACTGACCAAGTTTACCGTGACATCAGCGGTCGGTTGAGAATTGAGGGCCACACTGAACGTCGCAGTCCCTCCCGCTTCCGTGGTGGTTAACCCGGTTGTGGGAGTGACGGTAACACCGGCAGTGTCCCCATCATCCGTGTTCGTCACCGACACGTCATCTGGGTCAATTGCCGCGTAAAGGGTATCGCTGCTGCTGGCGGTTGTGGATATCGTGTAGGAGACATCCCCATCGTCAACACTGTCATCAACACCCGCCACCGTGACTTCTTGGGCCACATTCCAGTTAGCGGCGGTGAAGGTGAGGGTGGAAACGGAAACCGTCCCTTCCAGAGTGTCGGAACTGACCAAGTTTACCGTGACATCAGCGGTGGGTTGAGAATTGAGGGCCACACTGAACGTCGCAGTCCCGCCCGCTTCCGTGGTGGTTAACCCGGTTGTGGGAGTGACGGTAATGCCGGCAACATCGTCATCGGTGTTTGTCACCGCCACGTCATCCGGGTCAATCGCCGCGTAAAGGGTGTCGCTGCTGCTGAGGCTTGTGGATATCGTGTACGAGGCATCCCCATCGTCAACACTGTCATCCGCTGCCGTTACCGTGACTTCTTGGGCCACATTCCAGTTAGCGGCGGTAAAGGTCAGGGTTGAAACGGAGAGGGTTCCTTCCAGGGTGTCGGAACTGACTAAATCAACAGTGACATCAGCAGTGGGTTCGGACGCGAGCACCACGCTGAAGGTGCCAGTACCGCCTTCCGCAGTGGTCAGGGTGGTGGGAGTGACGGTAATGCCGGCAACATCGTCATCGGTGTTCGTCACCGACACGTCATCTGGGTCAATTGCCGCGTAAAGGGTGTCGCTGCTGCTGACAGTTGTGGAGATCGTGTACGAGGCATCCCCATCGTCAACACTGTCATCCGCTGCCGTTACCGTGACTTCTTGGGCCACATTCCAGTTAGCGGCGGTAAAGGTAAGGGTGGAAACGGAGAGGGTTCCTTCCAGGGTGTCGGAACTGACTAAATCAACAGTGACATCAGCAGTGGGTTCGGACGTGAGCACCACGCTGAAGGTGCCAGTACCGCCTTCCGCAGTGGTTAGGGTGGTGGGAGTGACGGTAATGCCGGCAACATCGTCATCGGTGTTCGTCACCGACACGTCATCTGGGTCAATTGCCGCGTAAAGGGTGTCGCTGCTGCTGAGGCTTGTGGATATCGTGTACGAGGCATCCCCATCGTCAACACTGTCATCCGCTGCCGTTACCGTGACTTCTTGGGCCGTATTCCAGTTCGCTGCGGTAAAGGTCAGGGTTGAAACGGAGAGGGTTCCTTCCAGGGTGTCGGAACTGACTAAATCAACAGTGACATCAGCCGTGGGTTCGGACGCGAGCACCACGCTGAAGGTGCCAGTACCGCCTTCCGCAGTGGTTAGGGTGGTGGGAGTGACAGTGACACCTACAGTGTCGTTGTCGGCGATGGTCAGAGTGTCCTCGGCAGAACCGCCCAGGTTGTAATCCGCCCCATCCGTAAGGGTGACAGTTACTGTCTCGCCATCATCATCGATGGCATCATCCACAGCAGCGACAGTAATCGTCTTGCTGCTTTCCCCTGGCGCAAAGGTGACAGTGCCCGACAGGGTGTCGTAATCGTCAACCCCAGTTGCAGTGCCTCCTACGGTATAGCTTACCGTCAGGCCGCTATCGAGTGCCGGTTGGCTGAGGGTGATGGTGAAGGTGCCATCTGCGCCGCCTTCTGCTGGTGCGGTGCCGGCAGTGACGCTGGCGGTGATGGCATTCTCGTAGAACCTGACAGTGCCGTCACTTGCCCCAATAACAGCGTCTAAATCCCCGTCACCGTCAATGTCGGCAAAGGTGGGGGTGCTGGAGGAACCCAGACTCACCCCGTCAAAGGGGTTGTCGCTGCCGGTGACTTCCGTGAAGGTGCCGCCCTCATTGCGGTAGAAGCTGATAGTGCCCTGTTTTTGCCCAACGAAAGTGTCTAAATCCCCATCGGCGTCAATGTCGGCAAAGGTGGGGGCGCTGTTGGAACCCACACTCACCTCGTCAAAGGGGTTGTCGCTGCCGGTGACTTCCGTGAAGAGGCCGCTGTCGTTGCGGTAGAAGTAGACAGTGCCGTCATTTGCCCCGATGAAAGCGTCTAAATCCCCGTCGCCCTCAATGTCTGCAAAGGTGGGGGCGCTGTTGGAACCCACACTCGCGCCGTCCAAGGGGTTGTCGCTGCCGGTGACTTCCGTGAAGGTGCCGCTGTCATTGCGGTAGAAGTAGACAGTGCCGTCTGGTGCCCCAATGAAAGCGTCTAAATCCCCATCTGAGTCAATGTCTGCGAAGGTGGGGGCGCTGTAGGAACCCACACTCGCGCCGTCCAAGGGGTTGTCGCTGCCGGTGAATTCCGTGAAAGTGCCGCTGTCGTTGCGGTAAAACCTGACAGTGCCGTCTGGTGCCCCAATGAAAGCGTCTAAATCCCCATCTGAGTCAATGTCGGCAAAGGTGGGGATGCTGTAGGAACCCACACTCGCGCCGTCCAAGGGGTTGTCGGTGCCGGTGATTTCCGTGAAGGTTTTGGGAGTCTGGTCTAATATCCCCAGAGTGGCAACTTTGGCCTTCAGCTCAAAACCCGTCCCTTCCTGCAGGGTAACGGTAACCGTCTCGTTGGCGTCAGTAAGAGTGTCCAGGACCGGCGTCACCACAATCGTCTTGCTGGTTTCCCCTGAGGCAAACGAGACGCTTCCGAGGAAAGCAGCAGTGTAGTCTGCGCCCGATGTGGCAGTCCCGCCCACCGTGTAGTTTACCGTAATCCCGTCATCCGGTGCCGGGTCGCTGAGGGTGATGGTGAATGTCCCCGCAACTGGGGTATCTCCCGCTTCCGAGGCGGGGGTGCCGGCGGTGACGCTGGCGGTAATGGAATTCTCGTACAGCCGGTAATTCCCCGTTTTGCTGTCCGGAACCAAGGCATCTAAATCCCCATCCCCGTCGATGTCTGCAAACAAGGTGCCCTGCGGGCCAACGGGTTGAAAGGGAGTGAACGTGCCGGCGTCATTGGTGTAGACGAAGGTACTGCCCTTTATCCCAATGAAGGCATCCAAGTCCCCGTCATTGTCAAAATCCGCAAAGGTGGGGGCGGTGGAACCAGACACACCGGCAACGGGGTTGCTGCTGTCGGTGACTAAAGCGAAGGTGCCGCTGTCATTGCGGAAGAAGGCGACAGTGTTAGATACCGACAGGAAGGCGTCCAAATCCCCGTCGCTGTCAATGTCCACAAAGGAGGGGGGGATCAAAGTCGGGATGCTGTCAAAAGGATTGCCGGCACCGGTGACTTCCGTCAAGGTGCCGCTGTCATTGCGGAAGAATTTGACGCCTTTCTTTGTGCCAATGAAAGCGTCCAAGTCCCCATCACCCTCAATATCCGCAAAGGAGGGGGAGGTGAGGAAAAACCCCAAACTCTTGCGGTTCAACAGGTCGTCTGCAGCCGTGACTTGGGTGAAAGTGCCGCTTGAGTTGCTGTAAAGCTGGACAGTGCCGTCGTTTTCCGCAATGATGGCGTCACTATCCCCATCTCCGTCGATGTCTTCAAAGGAGAGGAAGCTGGCATAGTCCATCTTCACACCGGCAAACGGGTTGTCGCTGCCGGTGACTGAGGTGAAGGTGCCGCTGTTATTGCGCCAGATGTTGATAGTGCCGTCATATTCCCCAAATACGGCGTCAGTATCCCCATCCGCGTCTATGTCCGCAAATATAGGTTCGGGGGCGGACTCCACCGACACCCCGTTGAAGGGGTTCTCGGTGCCGGTGACTTGGGTGAAAGTGCCGCTGTCGTACTCGTAGAAATCTGTGACATTGAACCAGGTCCGTACAGCGTCATTATCCCCATCGCTGTCGATGTCTGCAAAGATGAGATCCGTCAAGTCCCCTGACACGCTGTCCAAGGGGTTGACGCTGCCGTTGACTTCCGTGAACGTGCCGCTGTCGTTGCGGTAGAAGTTGATATTGCCGTCTTCTTCCCCAATGAAAGCGTCTAAATCCCCGTCGCCGTCTATGTCGGCAAAGGTGGGGGTGCTGTAGGAACCCACACTCACCGCGTCTAAGGGGTTGTCGCTGCCGGTGACTTCCGTGAAGGTGCCGCTGTCGTTGCGGTAGAAGTTGATATTGCCGTCTTCTTCCCCGATGAAAGCGTCTAAATCCCCGTCGCCGTCAATGTCTGCAAAGGTGGGGGTGCTGTAGGAACCCACACTCACCCCGTCTAAGGGGTTGTCGCTGCCGGTGACTTCCGTGAAGGTGCCGCTGTCGTTGCGGTAGAAGTTGATATTGCCGTCTTCTTCCCCGATGAAAGCGTCTAAATCCCCGTCGCCGTCAATGTCTGCAAAGGTGGGGGTGCTGTAGGAACCCACACTCACCCCGTCTAAGGGGTTGTCGCTGCCGGTGACTTCCGTGAAGGTGCCGCTGTCGTTGCGGTAGAAGTTGATATTGCCGTCTTCTTCCCCAATGAAAGCGTCTAAATCCCCGTCGCCGTCAATGTCTGCAAAGGCCAGAGAGCTATTGTCACTCCCCACATCCACACCGTTAAAGGGGTTGCCGGTGCCGGTGACTTCGGTAAACGTGCCGCCGTCGTTGCGGTAGAAGTTGATATTGCCGTCTTCTTCCCCAATGAAAGCGTCTAAATCCCCGTCGCCGTCAATGTCTGCAAAGGTGGGGGCGCTGTAGGAACCCACATCCACGCCGTTAAAGGGGCTGACGGTGCCGGTGATTTCCGTGAAGGTGCCGCTGTCATTGCGGAAAACCTTATTAGCCACCGACGGCCAGCTCCTGTATATTACGGCGTCTAAATCCCCATCATCATCTATGTCTGCAAAGACGGGGTCGCCGAAATTCACCACGTCTAGGACGCCCAAAGGGTTGTCGGTGCCGGTGCCGGTGACTGGAGTGAAGGTGCCGCTGTCGTTGCGGTAGAAATTGATACTGTCTTCAGCTAGGGCATCTAAATCCCCATCCGAGTCTATGTCTGTGAGTATGAGCCACTCACCATCATAACTCACACCGGCAAAGGGGTTGCCGGTATCTGTGACCTGGGTGAAAGTGCCGCTGGAGTTGCTGTAGAAGTTGACAGCGCCCTTTTTTGTCCCAACGAAGGCGTCTAAATCCCCATCAGTGTTATTGTCTGCCAACCCGAAGGAGGTGAAAAGGCCCCCAAGCATGCTGTCGAAGGGGTTGCCGGTGCCGGTGACTTCCGTAAAGGTGCCGCCGTCATTTTCCCAGAAACTGACACTCTGGGTCTTGACGTCCGCAATAAAGGCGTCTAAATCCCCATCGCCATCATAGTCGGTAAAGCTGGGACGCGCAGAGGCATTCAAACCGGCAAACGGATTGTCCGTACCGGTAAGTTCCGTGGTGAAGGTGTTGGGCAGCTGGTCTGCTATGTTCAGGCTAGCAGTTCTCGCCCCCAACTGGAAACCCGCCCCTTCGTTGAGGGTGACTGTTACCGTCTCGTTGGGATCGTGGACACTATCCAAAATCGGCGTTACGTCAATAGTGGCGCTGGTTTCCCCCGCCGCAATTGTGACGGTTGCCGACAGCGCCGTGTAGTCCGTGCCGGCAGTCGCAGTGCCCGCTACAGTATAGGATACCGTGATGCCACCTGCCGGTGCCGCTTCGCTAAGGGTAATGACGAAATTGCCTGGAACTGCTGTATCTCCCGCTTCGCTGGGTGGGGTGCCGGCGGCGATGCTGGCTTTGATGGCCCTGTCGAAGAACTGGACATTCCCCTTCTGGTTGCCAATGAATGCCTCTAAATCCCCATCCCCATCGGTATCGGCAAAGGCGGGGACACTGCCCTGCGTCACAATCAACCCGTCCAAGGGGTTGCCGGTGCCGGTAACTTCCGCGAACAGGCCGCCGTCATTGCGGTAGAAATTGACAATGCCGTCGTCATTCGTAATGAAGGCGTCTAAATCCCCATCCCCGTCCACATCGGCAAAAGTGGGGGCGCTTTCGTCACCCACATCCACACCGGCCAGGGGTTTGCCCGCCGTTGTGACTTTCGCGAAAGTGCCGCTGTCATTGCGCAAGAAGGTAATGTGGCCGTCATCTTGCCCAATGAAGGCGTCTAAATCCAAATCCCCGTCAATGTCTGCAAAGGTGGGGTTGCTGTTCGACCCCACATTCACGCCGTCAAAGGGGTTGTCGCTGCCGGTGACTTGGGTGAAAACGCCGCTTTCATTGCGGAAGAAGCTGATATTGCCGTCATCGTTCCCGATGAAGGCGTCTAAATCCGTATCCCCGTCTACGTCTGCAAAGGTGAGGGTGCTGTCATACCCCACATCCACGACGCCGTCAAAGGGGTTGCCGGTGCCGGTGACTTGGGTGAAAGTGCCGGTGTCATTGCGGTAAAACCTGACAGTGCCGTCACTTGCCCCAATAAAAGCGTCTGAATCCCCATCCCCGTCTATATCTGCAAAAGTGGGGGCGCTGTTATACCCCACATCCACGCCGTTGAAGGGGTTATCTGTGCCGCCCAATTGGGTGAAAGTGCCGCTGTTATTGCGGTAGACGCTGACAGTACCGTTACTGTTCCCGATGAAGGCGTCCTTATCCCCGTCCCCGTCAATGTCTGCAAAGGTGGGGGTACTGTTGTAACCCACATCTACGCCGCCCAAGGGGTTGCCGGTGCCGTAGAGTTGGGTGAAAATGCCGCTGTCATTGCGGTAGAAGTTGACAGTACCGTTACTGTTCCCAATGAAGGCGTCCTGATCCCCGTCCCCATCTATATCTATCAAGACAGGGGCGCTGTTACTCCCCACATCCGCGCCGTCCAAGGGGTGATCCGTGGTTGCGACTTGGGTAAAAGTGCCGCCGTCATTGCGGAAGAAGTAGATATAGCCCTCATCTTCCCCAATGAAGATGTCCCGATCCGAGTCTCCGTCTATATCAACAAAGCTGGGGGCGCTTTTCTCCGACAGAGATACGCTGTTAAAGAAGTTGCCGGTGCCGGTGACTTCCGTGAAAGTGCCGGTGGTGTTGCTAAAGAACCGGATAACGCTGTTGTCGTTCCTGATGAAGGCGTCAAAATCCCCATCCCCGTCAATGTCTCCAAAGCTGGGGATGCTGTTTTGCCCGACATTCACCCCGTAGAAGGGGTTGCCGGTGCCGGTGACTTCCGTGAGAGTGCCGCTGTTATTCTCGAAAAAGGCGAGGGTGCCGTCCTTTTGCCCAATAAAGGCGTCTAAATCCCCATCCCCCTCAGCGTCTGCAAAGGTGGGGGCGCTGGCGAACCTGACATCCACCCCGTTTAAGGGGTTGTAGGTGCCGGTAAATTCTTGAAAATTGGCCATTAGATAAATCTCCAGGTTAATCAGTTATGGCGTTGGACAGGCGTCTCGCCTGTCCCTCTTGTGCACAGGCGGGACGCCTGTGCTACGTCAGATTTTTCACTCCCGCAACCGCTTCACAGACCGGCGCGATTCGGAAATGTCATTATATGGTTTCAGATACCGCTCGACAAATTTCAACATCGGTGCGTTGTCCACAGCTGTAGAAAATGTGCAGTAAGGAATTGGACTGGCCACTTGCAATTTAATCGACTCGGCCAGCAGGGACGCCCCCCGCCCCAGTTTCTGGAATCTCTCCCGCACAAATAAGGTAGAGTACCGAATCGTGTCAGCAGCCACCCGGTGGTTGACGCACCAGCCAATAAGTCCGCCATTATACCTCAATCCGAGACTGTTGACCGGCTCAATTCTGGCTTCATCGCCAAAAGGAGAAAGCGAGGGAGGATACCACTGCCCCTGCAGGATTTCCTGTCTCTCATCGGGGGTTAATTCACCCCAGGGAAACACGGTAAATGCCGCCGGCAGCGGGTATTTGTGCAGCCAGGGCGCTTTCCCAATAATGTCGGTTCTTGACTTGGCCAGCAGGAATGTGGTTTGCGGCGGCTGCCAGTTCAATTTTTTCAGCAGCGGTTCTAGGGCTTGAGCGGTTATCGAGGTAACTTGGTAAGATAGCACAACTTGCCGGCAGCCCTGTTCTGCTAGTCCCTTTTCCAGATATCTCACCAGGTTCGTCCCGATTCCCTGGTGCCGGCACTCCGGGGCCACAAACAGGGATATGATCTCTGCTGTCTTGTATTCTGCTAAAATCTCCGCAAATACAAACCCCACGAGGGTTTCAGCCACAGAAGCGGAAACCGCCAGAATTTCCCCGCGCTGTTTCTGTTTCTGCCAGCGCTTCTTCAGACTGGGAAATGTCAGGGCGTCGTACTCAATGGAATTTTCCGCCGACAGGTGGTAAACCATCTGGTACTTCACCAAAGCCCCCCCAGGTCTTCCAGGCCCCGCCAGGTAGGGAGGGGTTTTCCCCCTCTCCCCTTGTGCGGGCGGTGAGGGGGTGAGGGGGCCATCACCGGCATCCCCGCCCCGCACACTCCCCCCCTCCCCGCCAGCGGGGAGGGGGCTGGGGGGTGGGGTGACACCCCTCTGGCCCCCAACAGTAGGTCTTGTAAAGACTATCCCAGATGACCCCTCAAAGGTGACAAAACGCTCTATTTCATCGCCCTGAAAACCGAGGGCCATTGGCCGGCGCACCCCTCTGAGCACCGCCACATCGAAAAGTTCTTTGACTGTGTTTTTGAATTCCAGCCAGCCAACGACTTTCCCAGAGGTTAAGTCCACAACTGTCAAGCCGCAGCGCGCGCCCATCTTATATGTAGCCAACCGCTCGTCGAGGGCCAAACCGGCAAAGTTCTGGTGTCTGGGTTGGGACATGCCGATAATGGCATAATTGCGGTGAAATGCCAGCCCGCGCACGAAACCGGGGCAAAAGACCACCGGCTGGAATTGGCCTTTTTCTTTGTCGGCAAACCCGAACTCGCCGGTGCCAGAATTGAGCAGCCAGAGTTTGCCCCCGTAGACTCGGGGGGAGTGGGGCATAGACAAGCCGGTGCAGACGATTTCATTGGTGCGGACATCAATAACTGCGCCGCCGGAGTGCCGGTGCGCCCGCCAACCGGCTGCGGTGTCGGTGGTGCTGCAAGCGGTGACATAAGCCGGCAGCCCATTTTCTAATGCCAATCCGTTTAGGTGGCACTTGTCTTCTGGCACCAATTTGGAGATAAACAGGGGCTTCCACAGAGGGGTGAAGCTGTGCTTGGGGTGAGGTGCGGCTAGGCAGCTAAATAAGGTGTTGACGAAGACAATCCCCCCCCTTTGCTGTCCCTTTTCTGTAGGGGGTTGGGGGGGATTTGTCAGGACGACTTCGTGGGTGTTATTGTCGCCGGTGGTGTGCGCCAGACGGGGTACATAAAGCTTGTCATACCCATCGTGTTCGGTGCCGGCGGCCAGGATGTTGTCCAGCTGCCAGAGTTGGTAGCGCGTGCTGATATATAAACGTTCCGGCGTGGCATAAAGCCCCATTGCCCTGTCGTAGATCCGCTCAAAAAGAGAAAGTCCCCCGTCTGGCTTTGTGCCAATCAGGAACAGCCGGTTGGTTTGATAGGTGGTGAAGGCGAGGCTGAGTTGCAGTTGGCGCAGCCAGTCGGGGAATTGAGGGGAACAGGCAATCTCCAGAGGTGGAGAGGGCGTATTGGTTGGGTTAGTTAATGTTGGGTTGAGCTGATTCAATGTAATAACTTTCCTGTGGGATCGTCTGCCGAATTTTGACACGCCGCACAGATTGTTGCATGGCGTGCCGGCAAAGAGCTTCTTGGGCCATGACCGGCGTGAGCATCCCGATTATGTAGGGGCGAAGCATTCGGGCGAATAATCTCTCGGTCAAAACCAGAAATTGATAATCCGAATGCTTCGCCCTCCCCAGGGGAGTTTCAAAAACGGGATGCTCCCATTACCGGGAACCGGCAGCGTTCTCCCGCACGAAAGCGACCCTGGCGCTTAGCTGATGTAACCCCGCCTATCAGATGCCTAAGTTTAATTGCTCTTTGTTAATTTTTTTGTCCTGCCCCACAGTTTAAGCGCTCCCTTGGGAAAAGTCAATGCCTAAACGGCAAATTTTTTAAGGTTTGTGTAAGCTTTTTTTGCGGCTTTTATCCTTGTCAAAAAAGGCAAAACCTTTTTTTTAACTGTAAAACAAGAAAATTTTCAGTGATTTGAATCACTTTTTTCAATGATATGTATCTATTTTTTCAGTGATTCAGGTACTTGACAAAAGTGACGAACTATGATATTTGAGTCGGTTTGATTTTCTCGAACAGGAAAAGGCCAGACTTGAAGCGATGGCGGGAACGTCTGGTGCCGGTGCGGTTTCAGCCGGCTACTTGACAAAATGCCAAGTATGTGTTATTGGGAGCGCCGGTTCTACAGTACCGGCATTCCCTATGAAGCTGTTGGCGAATTTATAGGGGGTTTTACCCTACGTCTTCTTTTGTGGGTAGGTTGTTCGGTTCTGGCTAGCACTAGGGGAAGGGCGAAGCATGAGCGAATGTAATCTTTTCCCTGAGTCCCATAAATAGTCGCGCTCATGCTTCGCCCTCAACGCTTGAGGAACGAAAAGGTCTAACCCCTCACGGATTCGCCAACAGTCTCTTCCCTATTTGCAAGTAAACCCCCCTTGTAAGGGAGAAGACATCCTGCTAAAGGGGGAAAGTTAGGGGGCGGATCGGGGGTGAGAAACCGGGTTTCTGAATTAAGGGTTCGGGTGAGAGGCAAAAGTTTTCGCAGAAACCCGGTTTCTGGGAGAGAAACCGGGTTTCTGAATTAAGGGTTCGGGTGAGAGGCAAAAGTTGTCTCAGAAACCCGGTTTCTGGGTGTCCCACATATTGCGGAAAGCGTCTTCCAGATGCCGCACAAACTGCCGGGTGTTAAACAGGGGAGCACTGCTGGAATTTTCTGCCAGCTTGCGACGAATTGCAGCCAATTCAACAGGATTATTCCCCAAGTGTACCGCACGGCGCTCGTATTCTTCCCGACTGGTGCAAATCATTTCTGGGAGTAAAGCAGCGGCGCAAACGCTGGCACCCATGCGAGACACATAGGTATTTCCAGGAAGGGTGAGCACCGGCAACCCCGCCTGCAAAGCGCCGGCAGCAGTCGCCCCGCCATTGTAAACAAACGTATCCAAAAACAAATCTGCTAGGCGATACCGCGCCAAATATTCCGCCACCGGCATATTCTTAGAAAAAACCAGGCGATTTGCCGCCACCCCCCGCTTCACCGCTTCCCGGCGGAGATTCTCATTAGAGGCGGGCGCACTTTCCGAAAGCCACAGCACGCTTCCCGGAACTTGCAGCAAAATTCGCGCCCACACGTCAAAGACTTGCGGGTCAATTTTTTCGTGCCGGTTGAAGCTGCAAAACACCGCCGCATCTGCCGGCAGCCCAAATTCAGCCCGCGCCATCTCTCTCTGAGAAATCCCCACATGCGAAGCCACAAAGCCGTGCGGCAAATAAGCAACCTTTTCCGCACAGCAGCCGGCCAGCTCTTCAGAAATCAGCCACTTATCCCCAATCATGTACTGAATAAACTCCCCGCCCATCGTATCCGGATAGCCCAGATAGACGCACTGTATGGGTGCCGGTTGCAAGGCAAAAATCTCTGGGCGGGAATGGGTCGTGTAGCCGGCTAAATCGACTAAAATGTGAATGCCATCTGCTATAATGCGGCGGGCGGCATCTTCTGAAGACATGCGAGAAATATCGGCAAACACATTGCAACCCGCGCGAACACTGCGAGTAATCTCATCTTCCTTATCCACCAAATAATAACCGTAAACCTCAAACTCATCCCGACTGTGGTGCTGGAAGATTTCGTGAATCAAAAACCCTACGGGATGGCTGCGGAAGTCGGGCGAGACATACCCGACGCGCAGTTTGGCAGGAGTTGCGGCGCTGGGCTTTTTCAACTGACTCTTAAACTGGCTCAACCGGCGTTTAGCTTCGCTAGCCGACTGGCTGAGAAGTTTGGCGCAATAGGTTCCTGCAGCCGCGTGCAAGGCAACCGGCACGGGAAAGAAATTCAGCGTTAAAGGAGACAGCCCCACCTGCTTTTCGCTGTTTACATGAGCTTCTGTGCGGCTAATCAACTCTCGCACCCTTTCGTCGTAGCCCCGCCAGTCGCACAGTCTCAGGTGCAGGAGGCTGAAGCGGTAAAATACGTCAATAGCATCTGGTTTGAGTGCGATGGCTCGCTGCATGCAGGAAAACGCCTCTTCTAATTTGCCCTGAAACTCCAGCAAAGTGCCCAAATTGCCGTGCGCCTCCGCCAAATCCGGTTGAAGTTTCAGCGCTTTTCGGAAAGCCACCTCCGCCAAATCCATATCGCCGCGAGACTGCAGCGCCACTCCCAAACCATTATAGGCGGCGGCGAAGTCCCGCTGGGAGCGGATGGCGGCGCGAAAGCAGGAGATCGCTTCTTCAACGCGCTTTTGCCGCCAGTACAAATTGCCCAACTCGAAGTGCGCCTCCGCCCAGTCGGGTTTGATAGCGAGCGATTGCCGGTAACAGCGTTCTGCTTCCCCCATCCGCCCCTGTGAGACGAACAACTTGCCGAGATTGCCGTATGCCAGGACAAAATCCGGCTGGAGACGTATGGCTTCAAGGCAGCCGGCAATTGCAGCGTCAACTTCCCCCCGCATTTGCCGCACAGCCGCTAAATTGCAGTGCGCGACTGCCAAATTAGGTTTGAGGCGAATCGCCTCCTGAAAGCAGGCGACAGCTTCATCTAATTTCCCCAGCGCTTGCAGGGTATTGCCGAGATTGTTGTGCGCTGCGGCGAAATCCGGCTGGAGGCGAATGGCTGAGCGAAAATAGCCGGCGGCTCTTTCCAGATCGCCCTGCTGTTTGAGAAGCTTGCCTTCTTGGAAGTAGATTTGAGCTGCTTGTTTGTGATCAGACATTTGGATGCGTGGATTTTTGATTGTAAATATAGGTAGGGTGCGTTACGCAAAGCGTAACGCACCCTACTTCTAGTTCACCTTGGCAATGATTGTGCGGTGGCGGTGGCTGTTGGGGGTAATCACCGGCTTCTCAAAACCGGCACCCAGCAGCGCTCGCTCAATATCCAGCGCGAAATACTCATCCATATAAGGCTCCGTACTCTTGAGCAGCGTCAGGATGTAAGGCGGCATTTTCACATAGGCTTCCGCCTTGGGATTCATATCCATAATAGCGATGTGACCGTTCGGGCGCAACAGCCGGCGAGCTTCGCGGAAGATTTCCACCGTTGCGGCTTGCGGCAGTTCGTGGCACATTAAAAAGATAGAAACTAAATCAAAAGAAGCCGCCGGCAAGCCGGTGGATTCGGCTCGCGCGTGCCTCCAGGTGATGTCTGCATTGCGCTCCTGCGATCGGAGGTTTGCGATCGCCAGGAAGTAAGGCGACAGATCCACGCCGGTAAGCTTCGCTTCTGGGTAAACGTCCTGCAGGGCAAAGGTGCTCATCCCCACACTGCACCCCAAATCGGCAATAGCTCGCGGCGCAACCGGCAGCGACGCTTGGAGGATGTCGTGGTAACTCTTGCGCAGCATAGCGTCCCCTTGGGCACCGGCATTGGGCCAAATGGTGGCGTGGACAGTACGCGCCGCCACTTCCGCCTCAGTCGCCGCTTCCCAGCAGAGATCGCCTTTGTCGTAGGCGTGGAACGAGCGCAAGTAGTAATCAGGATAGGAAATCTGGGGATTTTGCACCTTGGCCATTTCGGCTGACAAGTCGCGCTCGCGAAGGGCTTGCACTTCCTCTCTCCAGTGCACCCCAATCCTCTGGGCGCGTTCAATCATCATCTTGCGGGCTTGGGACTTGGCCAGATTTGCCAGAGGCTTGATAGAGAGGATACCATTCACCAGCTGGGAAGCCAGTCCGGGAGTCGTCTTTGCGGCAGCAGTCATCAGTCGAAACAGTTAAAACAACTTTATCCCGACTAGCTTATTACAGAAAGCCCCTCCCCGCAAACCAGAATTGTAGGGTGCGTTCCCTTTAGGGGAACGCACCCTACTTTTAAGGAGATAGGGGTAAGGCAGCAGGTGGCTTTCAGAGGGCGGGAACGAGAAAAATTATTTCCCCTCGCCTTTAAGAGAAAATAACATCTCCAACTTGCTGGTGGATTTGTCGGGCAAACTGGCGGCGATGCCAACCCCGCGAATCGAGTTGAGCAAGGCGGAAGCTTCCGGCGCAAGCGGGGTTCCGGATGCCAAACTCAGCTCCCTCACCAGCGGCAGGGTTTTTTCCATATCCAGGTAGAAATATCCCTGGTTGGGGTTCGGTAAACTGCCGGTAATCGCTTTAAAATTCGGGCTGCTGTCGAGCGGGGCTTTTGCTGTGCCGGCCATCACTCCCACCAGCGGGCCACCCAGGGCCACAAACAGGGTGTCACTGTCCAGCCAGCCGCGCCCCAACAAAACTCCTTGCGGGCTTTTCCACTCTCGCACCTCGATATTGCTGACTTTTCTCGGCTCGATGGCGATAAAAGGAATCGTCCGCTTGGCGAGAGCATCCAGTTTCTCCAAAGTGGATTCAGCTGTTTTGCGGTCGCTGGTTTCTATCACCAGGGCACCCCCAAACCCCAGCTGCGCCAGCATCCCTTCGCCCGATGAAATCGCGCCGAGGGCAAATTCGCCATCCATCCAGCCGAAGACTTCTCTGTCAGCATCCAGATTGACCGCTTGTTTGACAGACTGCCTGATTTGCTGTACTGATGTTTGCAGTTGAGGGGTGTTTTTTGACTGGCTGACGAATTCAGACCAATACTGGTTAATGCCCTGTCCGCTGAGCAGCGCCACTGTCTCTGCGGGAAATTGCGCCACCACTTTGCCGGGTGCCGGTTTAAACTGGCGCTTGATGGCTTGACTGTCGAGCTGAGCCAGCGCTTTCAGGCGCAACCCCTGACTGTCAATCCCAACACCCATCACTGCCGATTTGACTTGTTCGAGCTGCTTGAGAGTTGCCGGCGGTATGTTGGCGGCGCTCCCGCGGCTCAACAGCAATTGCCGCACCAAACCGGCATAATCTTTCAGATACACCTGAGCGATGGGATTCTCCACACCGGCACCTTTAGCCAGCGCCTCAGCCGCACCGGCAGCCGATGCCAGGGAAGGCTCGCCCTTAAAGGTATCAATTGCCGCTTCCAGCACTTTGGAATGGAAAGCCAGCACCAAATAGTCGCCCAGCACAGCCGTACTGTAGCTGGTGCCATTTTGCTCTTTTATATTCGATACCGAAATCCCCTTATACTGACGCTCCTCAACGGTTGCCTGTTTTTGAGCTTTCAGCCGGTTGGCAAACTCCAGGGCTTTCAGTTTATTTTTTATTCCCACCACCATCAGCAGGTTGGGTTCCGCTGCGGACGCCCCAGCCGGTGCCGGCAGAAAAGCGAACATCACCCCACTCACCCAAGGCTGCAAATCTTTTTCAAAATCCATATTGGTGTCAGCCCGGAGCTGAGCTTGGAAGTTCTGCAACCCTTGAGCGATTATCTGTTGCGCTTCCCGGCTGCCAAACTGCTGCAATTTTGACCAGTTCTGGGAGTCCGCAGAGATAAACGCGGTCATCAAAGCTTCATCTGGCACGACTTTGGCGCTGTCGAGGGGAGTCGCTAACTTTCCTGGAATCCCTTTGAAATAAAGATAGGCTGCCACACTTCCTGCTGCCACAACGGCAGCCACAGCCACCAGCAGCGGTTTTCTTCTTTCGGGCATTTTTACTTTCCTCGGCTTATCTTTAATAATATGACACACTCTCGGCGCTCCCGGCAATGCCTTGGGGTGGCGATTGCAAATCGGGGGATGGCTGAGGATTGCAAATCGGGGGATGGCTGGCGATTGGAAATTCACACCGACAAACTTTCGCCCGCCTGCGCGGGCTTTTTCTTCCCAGTGCCGGCGGGAATTGCGGGCGATTTCTAATCCCCCAGGGCATATTGGCAAAGGCAAAAACGGGATGCTCCCTGTCTGACAATCTGTACTTTTCAACTTTAAATCCTGTGCCGGCCCATTTTCCATTTACAACCTGACGGCTCGCAGGTCTTCACTCGCACTAGCTCCACGCACGACAGCCGGAGGTTAAAAAAAGCAATTAAGCGGATAGTTATAACTGCCCTAAGCTGTAAAGGGTTTTAATATTTAAAATAACACGTTTTGAAATGCTATTCTCCGCTTAATCGCACATAGAAGAGGCCGGCGCGTCCTCCCCGCCGGCGCTATCAGGGGGGGGCAAGACGCGCTAATGTGGTAGGAATAGCGCCAGCATTCATCCCGCTCATATCATTTTCCATGTTGCAGTCTTACTTCGATGCCGACAATAACGGCCACAAATCCTTTGAGTTGCCGGGCTCCCGCCCCCACTACACCCCGGACAGTCAGGGCCAAGTGGAGCATATTTTCCTTGACCTAGTGCTGAATATTCCCAGTCGCAGCTTTCAGGGGACGTGCAGCATAAGGCTGCGTCCGGTGCGCAACGGGATTGACCGGCTCACCTTGGATGCTGTCAACCTGGACATCAAATCGGTGAAGGTTGGCGAAAGCGAGCAACACTTTGAATATGACGGCGAAAAGTTGGGGGTGCGGCTCAAGCAGGCAACCGAAGCTGAAGTGCCGGTGACGCTGCAGATCGCCTACAGCGCGGAAAAACCCCAGCGGGGGCTCTACTTCGTCGGACCCGAAGAGCACTACCCCAACAAGCCGGTGCAAGTCTGGACACAGGGAGAAGACGAAGACTCCCGCCACTGGTTTCCCTGCTTTGACTACCCGGGCCAATTGGCCACCTCGGAAATCCGCGTGCGAGTGCCTAGCGGGTTGCGAGCCATTTCCAACGGGGAACTGATCGCGACAGAAGATGCCGGTGAGGACAAAATCTACCACTGGTATCAAAAACAAGTCCACCCCACCTACCTGATGACCCTAGCAGTGGGCGACTTCGCCGAGATAGAGGACAGCTGGCACTTTGTCCCCGTCACCTACTACGTAGAAAAGGGCAGAGAAGAAGACGCCCGCCGCAGCATGGGCAAAACGCCGGCGATGATTCAATTTTTCAGCCAAACCTTCGGCTACCCTTACCCCTTCCCCAAATACGCCCAAGTTTGCGTCGATGACTTCATCTTTGGCGGGATGGAGAACACCTCCACCACCCTGCTGACAGACCGATGCTTGCTCGACGAACGGGCGTCTTTAGACAACCGCAGCACCGAAAGCCTCGTCGCCCACGAACTGGCGCACCAGTGGTTCGGAGACTTAGCAGTGATCAAGCACTGGTCGCATGCGTGGCTCAAAGAAGGCATGGCGTCCTACTCCGAAGTCCTGTGGACAGACCGCGAGTACGGCGCAGAAGAAGCCGCCTACTACCGGCTCAAAGAAGCGAGAAACTATCTTGCAGAAGACGCTGAGCGCTACCGCCGCCCGATCGTCACCCACATTTACCGGGAACCCATTGAACTGTACGACCGGCACCTTTACGAAAAAGGAGCCTGCGTCTACCACATGATTCGCGCCGAACTGGGAGAAGAGCTATTTTTCAAAGCCATTGGCACCTTCATTAAAGACAGCGCCCACTCAACAGTCGAAACCGTTGACCTGCTGCGGGCAATCGAAAAAGCCACCGGTCGCAATCTCCTATTTCTATTTGACCAGTACGTTTATCGCGGCGGCCATCCAGATTATAAAGTGGCGTATTCTTGGGACGCCGACAGCAAACTGGCGAAAGTCACAGTAACGCAAACCCAGGCAAAAGAAGGCAGCAATGGTGCCGGGAAAGACTTATTTGACCTGAAACTGCCCATTGCTTTTGGATATGTCGGGTCAGAAAATGCCGGGATTGGGGGATTAGGGGATGGGGAACAAACAATCCCCAAATCCCCTAATCCCGGCACCCAGACAGAATTCAAAACTTTCACCGTGCGCGTCTGCGAGCGGGAGCAGAGCTTTTATTTCCCCCTAGAAGAAAAGCCGCAATTTGTCAGTTTTGATGCCGGCAATCACTCGCTCAAAACCGTGACGCTGGAGTACCCGATTCCGGAACTGAAAGCCCAGCTGAAGTTTGACCCAGACCCCATTTCGCGGATTTATGCCGCTGAGGCGCTGGCGAAAAAAGGCGGTTTGGAGGCGGTGAGGGCGCTGTCAGAGGCGCTGCAAAATGACCGCTTCTGGGGCGTGCGGGCGGAAGTGGCCCAACAGCTGGCGGACGTGAAGCTCGACCAAGCGTTTGAGGCTTTGGTTAGTGGGCTGAAGGATTCTGAAGCCCGGGTGCGGGGGGCGGCTGTGGAGGGCTTAAGCAAAATTAAGACCGACGAGAGCTATGCGGCGATCGCGCCGGTGGTGGAAAAGGGCGACCCCAGCTATTATGTGGAGGCGGCGGCTTGTCGTGCGGTGGGCGCGATTGCCGGTGCGAGCAAGAGCGAGCAGCTGAAGGAAGAGAAGGCTCTCAAGCTGCTGGAGTCGGTGCTGCAAGAGCGAGCCGGCTGGAATGAGGTGGTGCGATCGGGTGCGATCGGGGGGCTGAGCCAGATGAAGACTTCGCAAGAAGCTCTCGATATTATTCTGGAATATACGGCCTCCGGGGTGCCGCAACCTTTGCGTTTGGCTGCGATTCGCGCTCTGGGAGGGATTTCTGCGGGACAGACGCCGGCTGGTGTGGAGCGGATTTTGGAGCGGCTGAAGGAACTGTCGCGCGAAACGTTTTTCCTGACGCAAGTGGCGGTTGTCGCGGCGCTGGGGCAAATGGAAACGACTAAGGCGATTGGGATTCTGCAATCTCTGTCGGAGCAAACGGCTGACGGGCGGGTGCGCCGCATTGCTGAGGAGGCGGTTGGGAAGGTACAGAAGAATGCCGGTTCCGATAAGGCGGTCAAGCAGCTGCGGGAAGAACTCGACCAGTTGAAGAAGGAGAATCAGGAGTTGCGGAGCCGGTTGGAGAATCTGGAAGCAAAGGCGAAGTAGTGACGTAGGACAGGCGGGACGCCCGCCCTACGCCTTAACAGGGGCAGGCGAGACGCCTGCCCTACGCCTTTTTTAATCCCCTATGCGCGAACCTTGGCGCGGCTGACTGTGGCCAGCGCTTCCACCAAGCTGCGAATGGCAGCAATCATGGCGACTTCGCTGTCCAGGCGGTTGATGGCGGAACCGACGCCAACACCAAGAGCGCCGGCGGCGATCGCCATCGGTGCGGTGACGCTGGAAATCCCGGAGGCGCACAGCACCGGCACGGAAACGGCGCGGGAGATTTCGTAAGCTGCAGCTAGGGTGGGGGCGGCTTTTTCAATCAGCCCCAGGGTGCCGGCGTGAGCGGGGGCGCTGCTGGTGCCGCCTTCGGTTTGGATGATGTCCGCACCGGCTTTGACCAGTTCTTCGGCGAGGGTCACTTGCCGGTCGAGTTCGAGGATGTGGGGGACGGTGACAGACAGGGTGATGTCGGGAAGCAGCAAGCGGGTTTCGCGAGTCAGCTGCAGGACTTCCGACGCTTCAAACCGGCGTCCTTGCGCGTAGAAAGCGTCAAAGTTGCCGATTTCAATCAAATCCGCACCTGCTTCCACCGCTGGGACAAACTTTGCCGGCTCCACTGCCGACACACAGATTGGCAAATTTGTCAAGCTTTTTGCCAGCCGCACCAAGTCGGAGTCAGCGGCAATATCGACAAAAGTAGCGCCGCCGTTGTGAGCGGCTTTGACGGTGCTCGCCACGCTGTGGCTGTCAAAATTGGTCAGGCCGGTGATAATCTTGAGGGCGCGTCCTTGCTCAAAAGCACGCTGCAGTGTTGTAAGGGCGGTCATTTTCTTTCCGTTTAAGCAATAGCAACAATTATTGTGGCACTTAGCGCGACGGGAAACCAGGGGGAGCCGGTGGGTATAGCACTGGCCAAATTGGTTAGGACATTAGACATTAAGGTCGGAGGGAACGCCTGAGTACACCCCAGAAACCCGGTTTCTTAAAGAAACCGGGTTTCTCAGTACCTCACTAATATGAGAAACGCGCTGATCAGGCGGTCTGCGGAAGGATCTGGCGCAGGGGAATCTCAATGATAAACTCGGCCCCCTGCCCGGGTGCGGACAGGCACCGCAAACTGCCGCCGTGTTTTTTGACCACAATTTGCTGCGAGATTGACAGCCCGATGCCGGTGCCCTTCCCTACGGGTTTGGTCGTGAAGAAAGGGTCAAACAGGCGCTGGCAGACTTTTTCTGTCATGCCCGGGCCGTTATCTGCAATCCGGATGGCAACCTTCCCATTATCCGTCATTTCGGTGCGAATGCGAATCGTGCTGGGATTTTGTTTAATTTCCTCTGGCGAGCGCCCTTTGCTGTGTTCCTCCAGCGCATCAATCGCATTCGCCAGGATATTCATGAATACCTGGTTCAGCTGGCTGGCATAGCACTCCACTTGCGGCAAATTGCCATACTCTTTAATCACCTGAATGGCGGGCCGGTCGGGTTTAAATTTAAGCCGGTTGTGCAAAATCAGCAAGGTGCTGTCAATGCCTTCGTGGATGTTCACTGGCTTCATTTCCGCCTCATCCAAGCGCGAGAAAGTCCGCAACGACTGAACAATCTCCCGGATGCGGTCGGCTCCCACTTTCATCGAACCCAGCATTTTGGGCAAGTCTTCAATCAAAAACTCCAAGTCAATCGCTTCCATCTCCTCTTCTATCTCCGAACCGGGGTCGGGAAACTTCTCGCGATAAAGCTCCAGGAGGTTGAGCAAATCTCGGCTGTAGTCATGCGCGTGACTGAGATTCCCGTAGATAAAGTTAACGGGATTGTTAATTTCGTGGGCCACCCCGGCAACCATCTGTCCGAGGGAGGACATTTTTTCGCTCTGAACCAGTTGGGTTTGGGCGTGCTGGAGTTCTTGCAGCGCTTCTTGCGCTTGCAAAGCTTTTTCACGCGCCCGCGCTTCCGACTCCCGCAAGGCAGCGTTTGCGGTTTCCAGCTCTTGATTTTTGGCCTCCAGCTGCTGGGAGTAAGTTTGCAACTGCTGGTAAAGGCCGGCATTTTCCAGTGAGATAGCAGCTTGCGTGGAGAGCAGGGAAAGCACTTCCAGCCGGTCGCGGGTAAAAGCCCCTGCAGTCAGGCGATTTTCTAAATAAAGAATGGCCAGCAGTTTGCCTTGATACGTGACCGGCAAACCCAAGACAGACTTGGGCTTGTGGCGGAGAATATAAGGGTCGCCGGCAAACAGCTCCTGATTCGCGGCATCGTTGAGGACGACCGTTTCCCCGGTACTGCCCACATAGTTGATAACAGAGACAGGCAAATCCGGGCGAACCGATACCGGCACAAAAGGAAGAACAATCACCTCGTCTCGCTCAAGGGAAGCTTCGGCGGCTAGAATCAACTGGCCCTCTTCCTTTCCGGGTTGCGCCTGCGAATGCAAAAACAGCAACCCTTTTTGTGCGCAGGCGCTCTCGATGACAATCCGCATCAACTTATCCAGCAAGCTGTCGAGAACGATTTCTCGCGAAATCGCTTGGGACGCCTTGAGGACGGCGGACAAATCCAGCATCGCCAGCAAATTGCCGGTCGTCGTCGCTTTTGTCGTGCGAGTCACCTGGATTGACTCTGGCTCTTTGGCGGTAATGTGAGACAGGAACTGGGGATACCTTTTTTCTAAGTCTCGCACTTTGGCGACGGCTCCCCAGTGAATGTATCCGTAGTAGGCATCCGTGAGATAAGCGCGAGCGATCTTTTCAAAGCCGCGAGACAGGTAAAACTCCGCTGCTAGCTCACACGCCAGCGCTTCTTCCTGGATGTAGCCCTGTTCTTGTGCGCCTTGAATGGCGCGGTCGTAATATTCCATCGCTTCCTGGATGCGCCCCAATACCCCACTGCGCACTGCTGACACCAAATCGCACTTGTGCTGGAAGTTACAGGGGGCGTGACTCGCCCACAGCCGCATCTTTTCTTGGTTTAACTCTACTTGCTGGAGGTATTGCTGCCGGTCGCCAGGTTCAGCGCTGGGATACAGGGCGAGAAGTTGCAGGGAGTAGTAGAAGTTGTGAATGGCTACAGTGATAAATCCCATTGCCGAATTGGCGTACTCAGCCGCACGCTGGGAATATTCTATCGCCCGCGAGCAATCTTTAAATAAGTAACAGAGAATCCCTTTGGCCAGGTAGAGCGCAAACAGTGAAGTGCCGTTGTGAGTTTCTATCAAACGGGGCAGAATTTCAGCTTCATCGAAGCTGGAGCCAATCAGCCGAGTTGGACTGCCGGCACCCCCACATCCCATGAGATTGTGAACCAGCTGCTTCCATATCTGGGCGTTGTATACCGAAAATTCTTGTTTGAATTTCAGCAGCACATCCAGAGCTTGACTGATCTGCTGCTCGACGGTTTCCAGGCGCTCGCCCATCAAGAGTAAGTGAGTGGCCCTGTCTTTAAAGCAATAGCTGGCAAATTCTATATCTCCGGTTTCTAAGCCACTCTGACCTCCCTCCAGGAGCGGGGCAATCGTTTGCTTGGCGTGCTCTTTCCAGTGCCTGATGAAAATGTTGAAGGGCGAGTAGACCCTAGCTTTTACTTCTCTGGCATTCAGTTTGTCCACCAGCCTCACAGCCAGCATACCAAACCGGTATGCAGAATCGGTGTCTCCCATAAAGCCGTTCAGGATCACCCCATAAAAAGTGTAGCCGACAGCCGCCGGTGGGGAGTTTCCGTATTGCAGGGAGAGATGGACCATTGTAAAGATAATCGCCGGCAGCAAAGTGGGAGCGGCGACAAAAGCCGGTGAGATGAGGGTGTTCAATACGCGCATGGCGGCGAGTTTGTGAGGGTCGGTCATCACCGGCAGGTCGATCAACTCCTCAATGGCCAGCTGCCCGGGGGGAGTTTCCTCCAGGCTGACTCCGAGCGCCTCCAGGGCTCGCAACCCGGTATCGATTGCTGATTTTAGCTGGTTTTTCGCAAAATAGAACTGGATTTGCACCTCATAGAGTTTGGCCTTTTCCTGAGCTGTTTTGGCTTTCTCTAGGGCGAGAGAAGACAGCTGTGCGGAGCGGTCGAAGTTGGCTGTTAAGTATTCCGCTTCGCTGGCTTCCACATAGAGAGCGAAGGTCAGGTCATAAGACTGGAGCCAGCTGGATTCTCCCAGAAGGTTTATGCCCTCGTTCAAATACCGGACTGCCGGTTCATACGCGGCTGACGCCTTCGCCTTCTTGCCGGCAGTGAGATTCAGGGACGCCAGCAGGAGCGGGAAAACCTGCTCTGTGTGGCTGTCGCCGGTATCCCCCGATTGGCTCCGCCCTTCTGCCCGATCCGCTATTAGTTCACTCCCGACATTCAGCTGGTTGACAATATCAAAGATATGAGCTTCTCGCTCTTCGGGCGGCGTCTTCTTCAGCAACAGCTGGCCAATTTTCAGGTGCGTTTCTTTCTTGCTGTCGTCGGGAATCAGAGAGTAGGCGGCTTGCTGCACCCGGTCGTGCAGAAACCTGTAAGAAACTTTTAACTCATCGAATTTCAAATCTGCCGGCGCATCCGAGGCAAAAACCAGGGGGATTTTGTAGGCATTGCTCAGCGGCAGAATCAGACCGGCTTGCAAAGCGGGCCACAAATCAGCAGCTGTGGCAGCTGGGGGCTTTTCACTGACGATCGCCAGCACGTCCAAACTAAACTGGCTGCCAATGCAGGCGGCCAATTTTAACACGCTTTGGGCGCTTTCTGGCAGCTTTTCAATATTGCCGGCTACTAATTCAACGACAGTCTTGTCGGTAATCCCGACCGCTTGGATGTGCCGAATGTCCCACTGCCATTTCCCCGCGCTCGCATCGTAACTCAGCAGCTTTTCTCGGTGCAGGGAAAGAAGCATTTGAGTCAAGAAAAAGGGATTGCCAGCGGTTTTATTGAAAAGCAGCTCGCTTAAGTGCTGGACCCGTGTTGTTTCCCCCAAGGTGTCGGCAATCAGGTGGCCGACATCAGCTAAACTCAAAGGCTGGAGGGTGATGTTGCTGACTGTCGCCCCGGCTTGCTGTACGCTCTCCAAAGTTGAGAGCAGCGGGTGCGCTGGGGAAACTTCGTTATCCCGATACGCCCCAATCAGCAATAGATATTGGCTTTCGGGGGCGGTAACCAGCTGCTCGATCAGCTTTAAGGAAGCGGAATCCGCCCACTGCAAGTCGTCCAAAAACAGCGCCAGGGGGTGTTCTTTCTTGGCGAATACCTGAGAAAATTTTTGAAACAGCCGGTTGAAGCGATTTTGGGCTTCTGCAGGGGTGAGCGGGGGGACAGGTGGCTGAGCGCCGACAATCAGTTCGACTTCGGGAATGACATCAGCGATCGCCCGAGCATTGGTGCCAAGGGCTTCTAAGAGTTTTTCTTTCCAGCCGGCTATTTTGGCTGGACTTTCTGTGAGCAGCTGGCGCAGGAGTTCCTGAAACGCCTGAATCAGGCCGGCATAAGGAATATTCCGCTTAAATTGGTCAAATTTGCCGGATACAAAATAGCCCCGCTGGCGCACAATGGGTTTGTGAATTTCACGGACTAAGGAGGATTTGCCAATTCCTGAGTAACCCGCAACCAGGGTCATCTCAGAGGTTCCGAGGCTGACCCGCTCAAAGGCGCTGAGCAGCTGGGCGACTTCTTTTTCCCGACCGTAGAGTTTTTGCGGGATCAGAAGCTGTCCGGATAAATCTCGCGCTCCCACCTTGAATGGAGGAATTTGGCCCGCTGCCTCTAGCTGGGCGAGACAGTATCCCAGGTCATATTTAAGTCCGCCGGCACTTTGGTATCTGTCCTCGGCGTTTTTGGCCATTAATTTGCGCACGATATCTGAAATCGCTGGCGGGATTTCTGGATTTAGCTCGTGGAGAGGAACTGGCTGTTTAGCAATGTGGCAGTGAACCAATTCCATCGGGTCTTCCGATTGGAAGGGCAGCTGACCGGCTAGCATTTCATAGAAGGTGACGCCCAGGGAGTAATAGTCGGTGCGGCAGTCAATCGCCCGGTTCATCCGCCCGGTTTGCTCCGGTGACATGTAGGCGAGGGTGCCTTCTATAAAATTGGGGTGGCTGGGGGTCTGGTTCTCAGAAGACAGGCGCGAGGCAATGCTAAAGTCAGTGAGTTTGACAATTCCGGTTTCGGCATTTAAAATGATGTTTTGAGGCTTGATATCTTTATGGATGATCTGATTTTTGTGCAGCTCTTCCAGGGTGGCTGCTAGCTGAATCCCTATCCCCAGAAACTCTCTTAATTTAAACTTTTTTTGAGTTCCGATAAATTGGCTGACCGATTCCCCGCCAAAATCTTCCAATATCAGAGATAGACCGTTATGACAGTCTTCCAAGCTGTAGGCTCTGACAATTCCTTCTATCTCCATATTTCTGGAAATTTCATATTCCTGCCGGAATCGAGCAATCTCTTCCAGGGTGGGAAACTGCGGTTTGAGAATCTTGAGAATAACTGGCTTGCGCTCGGTTTCCCTGTAGCCGCGATAAACGACTGTATGGACACCAGATTGAATTTCTTCTGTGATTTGGTAGCCCGGAACGGTGAGCATAGTTTTGTCTGTCGATTTGTCGGTTGTCTTGTCTTGGGGGAGGTACGGGGACAAACTCAAGTTAGGACGAGTTGGCACCTGAAAAATCGCGGGCGCAAACTGCGCGGCACTGCCACGGACAAACTCGCACGCCCCATTGAGGGCCATCTCGGTTGCGGAGGGCAGGATGCGGTCAGAGCTATCTGCCGTGCTGGCTTCTGGGAAAAACCAGCTGGCCAAATTGAATGCTTTTTACAGCATGCACTCAAATGAAAAAAAAAGCTATCTTTCTTTGCTTAACTTAACATAAAGTTAAGTTTATTTTTTAAACTTAAAAAATAACGGAAAAATTTGCATGTCAGAATCGCTCGCTTCGCGATGCGGAAGCGTTTTGGCAGGCGTTAGCCGCCGGCAGCAGCTGGTGAGCGACGAGTGGGGTGAGGCGCTGGCGAGTCTGTGTGGGTATTAACGCACCCGGCTGCGCGCACCCTGGCAGCTAGTTGGACTCGCTCGCTGCTGGCGATAGCGTTAGCGAAGTGGCTGCGCTAGCAGCTGCCGCTGCGCTAACGGGGGGGCTGCTGCTGGCAGAAGTCCAGAACTTTCTGGACGCAAGCGGCTGTGCCCTCGCGCTCTGTACTGGGTGGGATCGCCGGCGATCTCGACCAACCAAACATCCCCGAGAGCATTCCAGCAGATAACCTGTCGGTCAAAACCAGAGATGTGCGCCGGCACGCTTCTCCCCCACACGAGATTTGCGCCGGTTGGGATGCGGCGAAAATCCCCTGGCTGGGTGAGCCAGTCGGGTGAGGGCGAGAGCGCGTTGCGCCGCCTACATTAAAGGTAATGAACACGGCCTCCCTGAGGACTGGCAAACGGCCAGAACTCCCAAGCCAGCAGCATCAGGGGGGATTCCCTCACCCGTATAAATTATAAGAAAAGCTGGATGAAACGCTATCAGAAATGGCTCGGCGGACTGATTGTCTCGGGAACAGTGGCCGGCTTTGCTTTTCGCACCGGCACGCTACCGGCACCGGCGGCGCAAAATCTCACCCCCTCTCCGGCACAAGTCTCGCAGCAATCGGCACAGAGCCGGCCTCAAACAGCAAAGCCCGAGGCGAGTCAGTTCTCGCAGTTCCGCCTCCGCCTGCTCGATGCCGTCGGGCGTGCGGATGCCAAATTTATACGCGCTACTGTCACTCCCCAAACGCAGTGGAACTACGGCGGCACGCTGAATCTGGACAGCTACAACATTAACAGCAACCAGTCCAAATTCTGGCCGCACATGGACAAAGCCCTCAAGCTGGGTTGCGGCGCTGACTCCGAGGCGCAGGTTGCGGATAAAGAACCCGGATCGAGCGTGTGGCTGTGCCCAGACCTGACAAAAGTCAAGGAGTCGGTGCGGCCCGACCGGCCCAATTTTGGCAACTTGGCCATTGTCGGGCAGAACGTCAACGTCCGGGCTGAACCGGGGATGGGCGGGCGAGTTATCGGGTCAGTGTCTAATGAATATGTGGTGTTTGACTCTGCCGCCTATAGCAGCTTGCCGGCGGGTGCGATGGAAAAAATGCAGGCAGATCCTCTCGGTGGCTGGACGCCGGTGAGACTGCGCAATGGCCAGCGGGGCTGGATTCTCAACCAGTATGTTTATGATGAGGAAAATGACTACCGGGTGAGCTTTGTGCGCTCTCGCGGACAGTGGCGGCTGCGTTACTTCCTGCGGGGGAATGGCAATTAGGGGCTGCCGGTGCGCTCGCGCCGCTTGCGGGGAGAGGGCTATCTCGCAGCCCGGCTGCAGATAAACGCAGATATAGCACTTTTTACTTGAGGAGTGCGCT
The DNA here is from genome assembly GCA_019359235.1 of Oscillatoria princeps RMCB-10. Lineage (GTDB taxonomy): Bacteria > Cyanobacteriota > Cyanobacteriia > Cyanobacteriales > Oscillatoriaceae > Oscillatoria > Oscillatoria princeps. Next base: position 176,004 of record JAHHHT010000015.1, on the reverse strand, counting down.
TCGATCCCCCCAACCCCCCTTAAAAAGGGGGGCTAACTTTTACCCCCCTTTTTAAGGGGGGGTGAGGGGGGGATCAGTATCTGTACCTCACTCAGTTGCAATCTGCTATAATTGCGGGGGCTTTCGCATCCGCGCATAGGGATTTGGAACATACCGCTAATTTATTTGCGCGGATGCTTCCCCCCTAAGACCTCATTTATAAAAAAAAAGTGAAGCCACAAGAAACCGGGTTTCTTGTACTGCAGCAAGAAACCCGGTTTCTGGCCCCCATTCAGGCTTAACAATTGCTTTATAAATCACCGCTAACGGTGAGCACCTCCAGCCGGGGAGCGAGAAACCGCTACCCGTTGGAGTTGGGCGGATTGGGTGAGGGTTTGGAGCGCTGCTGCTGGTAGAAGTCCAGAACTTTCTGGATGTAGGAGGCGATGCCCTCGCTACTGTACTCGGTGGGATCGCCGGTCATCCACCAGGCGGCGGCGCGGCGCACTGCCAGAGACTCGTCGCTGCCGCTAGCTTTATACTCGTCAGAGAGGACATCGCGCATCACGCACACCAGAATCGAACGCGCCGTCACCGGACTCGATTCAAATTGTGCCGGTGTCAGTTCCTTGCCGGTGCAAAGTCTCGACCAGCGGGGGATATTCTCCGCTTTGATTTGCCAGTCGCTGTAAAGTCCATCGTCTTCGGTGCCGGTATCTGGCGCAGCCCGCCGCAGCGCCTCCACCAGCGCCCCAACCTGGGCGTCCGAGACTTGGGCGCGAACCGGCAGCGCCGGCAGCCCCACAGTCATCAAAATGCCTAGCAGCAATCGCATGATTTGCCTTCTCATACCTTTCCCCTGATTTTTCCTAAGCATCTTTACTTAGATATTGCAGGTTGTCTGGGCGGAACATCCCACAGATAGATTGGCAGCGGGCCACATCTCAGGAGGGGCGTGGGGCATCATCGCATGGGGCACGATCGCGTTCCCAATCCCCAGTTCAGACAAAACAGGCGCAAGAGATTGCCAGGACTTCACGGAGAGCCTTACGATCAGCATGCTTGCAAATAGGGCGACTGCTGCCAGATTTGCGAGCCGAACCCACGCGAAGCCGATTGATATGGATAAACCGGGTGTCCTAGAGCAAGCGTTAACCGCCATGTCCCATCAGGAGTTGTTGGCTCTGGTCTTGAAATTGGCCAGCAACAGAGCGGACTTTTGCCACGCACTGCTGGCGAACATCAACCCACCGCCGCAGTCCAGAAATTCTCAACAATTTCGGCAACTGAAGCAACAAATAACCGAATTGTTTGAGGCCATTAAAGAGCGCTGTCGCTATTTCGAGCGCGAACACGACGAAGATGAAAGATATACGGAATTAGACCCGATTGTCGAGCGGGCAAAAACTTTGCCTCCCCCCGAAAAAATCCAGGTATTTTGGCATCTGGTAACGCGCTGCAACCAGATGTTTGAGGATGAGTTTCCCATCGGAACCCAGCAACTTGAGGAAGCCATTGGCTTGTATGCTGAAGCCGTGGCCAAATTAGCGCCCTCCGACAAGCAGCCCTATTTCGACTCGCTCGCCGGCGCACTCACCTGGGAAATGTGCGGTTACGGCGACGTGAGCGATGCCATTGAAAAGGCGCTCGCCACCCTTGCTACCGCTCCCGAAGACGCTCGCTATATAATCGCTCAACTTCAAAAAACTGACTATTGCAGAAGCCCTGAATTAATCGCCAGTTTCTACCTCAAATTAGGCGATGATGCCAGCTATCTGAAAGTCCGGCAAGCCCACCTCGTAACCGAAGAAAACTATCTAGAATTAGCGAAATATTGGCAGCGAAAAGGGGAGAAGAAGAAATACATCGCCACCTTGGAAGCCGGAGCCGCGCACTTACTGGAAAAGCGCCACTCACGCAACTATAGTTTTGACTTCTTGCCTGTGGGTTCAGCGGTGAAATCCAGCGAACTGCTGCAGACCTTAGCTGACTACTATGAACTCAAACACGACCGCGAAAACTTGTGCCGGATTTTGATGGCGGTTGCCGAGTACAGCGGCGTCTCGGTAGAATTGTACCAGAAAATTAAAGACTTATCTGTAAAGTTAGGCACATGGCAGCTCGACCGGCCAAAACTTCTAGAGAGAGCGCAGCGAAATCCCGAAACCTTGGCACAGATTTATCTGTATGAAGCCGATTGGCAAGCCGCCCTCGAACTGGCACACCGGCAGCCCCATGCTGAGCGATTGCAGGTTTTGGTTGCCGAAGGCGTCAAAGAACATCATCCCCAAAAGTCGGTGCAGATTTACGAGCAGCTGGTGCAGCACTATATCGACCTCAAAAGCCGCGATCACTATCGAACCGCCGCCCGTCACGCTGATGCCATCAAATCGATTTATCTGGACATTTTGAACGAGCCAGACATCTGGCGGCAGTATATTGACGCTCTTCGCCTGCGCTATCCCCGCCATCAAGCCTTGCAAGATGAATTTCGCCGGCGCTGACTCCTCTCTTCTCGTTCTCTTCTCGTTCCCAGCTCATGCTGGGAACGAGCGCAAAAGTATTGATTTTTCCCCCCTCTCCCTTAATGGGCTACGGTTTACACACATCTTGGGTATGTGACTGCAGAAAGCCCCTCACCCCCCCCAGCCCCCCTCTCCCACAAGGGGAGGCTCGGGGCCCCCTCTGGGGATGGAGGGGAGGGGGGGAGAAAGAGGTTCTTCCAACTTCATGCAAAATTGGCATCACAGGGATTTGTGTGTAAACCGTAGCCCTTAATGGCACAGGGGTGCCTTGGGGGGTGAGGGTGAGAATCATCGCACAAATGGGATGCTCCCTAAGCCCCAGGGTGCGTTATTAACAGTCCCTACTCCTGCAAACGAGAGACGGTGATAGAAAAATCCAGCGTTGAGGAACAAGCTTCTGTCGAGCCGGTAATCGGAGCCGCCCTTTCAGGGTTAGCGGTACAGGCGAGGGGGATATGTCCCTCCGCTGCTAGCAAGCCGGAGGTGGGATCTAAACCAACCCAACCGGCACCGGGCAAGTAAACCTCCGCCCAAGCGTGCAAATCTGCGCTATCCTGCTGTTTTTCCTGCGACGCCAAATCGATGAGATAGCCCGACACAAACCGCGCCGCAAGGCCAAAATGCCGCATGATTTGCACCAGCAGCCAGCTGCTATCCCGACAGGAGCCAACTTTTCTCGCCAGCGTTTCCTCACAGGATTGGATGCCCGACTCGAAGCGCTGCTCATAGGCGATTTCCTCCTGCAGCCGTGCGTTGAGCGAGACAATAAAATCAGTGATGAACTGTTCCTTTCGGTCAACTGTTGCCAGCCATTTCCGCAACAGGGAGCCGGCTTCTGTAATTTCCAGAAACGGAATTAGCTCTTTGGCTAGATCGTCCTCATAGGCGAACGGGTATTTTTCGGCGTAGGGTTCTAGGAAGAAATTAAAAGGGTTGACAGGGTGAAGCTCAGCAATCAGGTCAACTTCAAGTTTAAACTGAGCGGTTGGATTCGGAAATGTCAGCCGCGCCAGGAAGTTTGCGTAGGGATCTTGCAGCCAGTGGAGGGTGTGTTCTGGGGTGTGAAGTTGGAAAGAATAGCGTTGAATTGGCGTGCGGCAGTGGGGTGCCGGTCGCAGCCGCACGATATGTGGCCCCAAATAAACGAATCTGTCGAATCGGTAAGCGGTTTGATGATTTAGAGCAACCTTGACGGACATACAAGTGTTTGTTTGCAATCAGCGCTTTAGCGCTGTTTATCAGCTAATTCCACCGGCCAGAAACCAGGAAACTTTAAGAAACCTGGTTTCTTGATGTTTTTTGATGCTGTTTCTGGATGTTCCGTTTATTTTTGCCGGCATCCTGATTGGGAGCCTCTGCCTCCTTTGGTGCCCGCAGGGGCGGGGCAGCTAAATATCCGAAGCCACCGGCAGATATCTGGGGTGAACCCGCCCCTACCCATTGGCAATTCCAAATTCCCAATTCAGAATTAAATTAAACGGTGCCCGCAGCTAGTGCAGAAGCGAGCGCTCGGTTCGACTGCAGCGCCGCATTGCGGACAGAAATTCTTGCCGGCACCGGCGGAAAGCGGATTCCCCAGGCTGATCGACATATTGCCCATGCGCATCTCCATTGGGTTCATCCGCATTTCCATATCCCCCATCTTCATGGGTTCCACCGGCGAAATCGGTTTCATGGGTTCCATCGGTTTCATGGGTTCCATCGGTTTCATCGGTTCCATTGCCCGCACCGCCGGCATCCCGCCTTGCTGCGCCGGCAACTCTTCCGCCAGAGCCAGGTTGGGCGCTTCACTCACCGTGCTGATGCCGGTGGCTGCGATATTGACAAAATGCTGCCCTTGTGCTGCAGTAATTTGCAAGACGATGCCGGCGGGCGTGCGGAACGCGGCGGGGGGTGCCGTCCAAGTGCCGGTGGTAAAGCTGGTGCGCTGGCTTTGCTGCTGTCCGGGGCTGCTGCTGACCGTGGCGACCGCAGTCTGCTGCCCCTGATTTTCCACAATTACCTGATGGCCCGCGCCCGCGTTAAATATATAAGCCATGATGGTGCCTAATGAATTTGACACTCCCACCCTGCGAAAGGATGGGATTCTCTGACCTTTAAGCCAGATATCCGCTTTCAGAGGTTTCCGAAAGCAATCCTTGTGCCTGTAAGGCCGGTCTGCTATCCCAGTCTTTCAACCGGCTTCTCGGACGTAAACTTTTCCTTCAGAAACCCAACGCGCCCGCGCCTTGAAGCGAGTCGCGCCTCTTAGTTTGGCCGCTCTGACGGTCGTTAACTCAATCGTTGCTTCATTTTACCTCAGGCAACGAGCGAGTTAAATCAATCAAAAGTAAATTTTTGTAAACGGCTGTCACTCCCCAGTCCGGGGACAGGGTTTAACATCTTGTAGTGACGCCATTTTACCGTGGCTGTTCCCAAGCGCGATGCGCCTGGGGAGCTGCAACGCTTGCGGCAATTCACAAGTAGGGTGCGTTCCGCTACAGCCAAACTAGAAATAAAGTGCCCTCCCTTGAGGGAGGGCACCCTGCGGTCGCCCCCTTCCCGCGTGCGGCGAGAGGGTTGGGGGTGGGGGGCTGAGAAACCCGGTTTCTTTAAGAAACCGGGTTTCTTATGCGCGGCTACCTTTTTGCCTGCTGAATCGGAATCCAAATCAAGAACTCCGTGCCCTCACCGGGGGCTGAAAAGCACTGCAACTGACCGCCATGCTTGTCCACAATCTGGTAGGTAATCGACATTCCAAGCCCTGTACCGGAACCGACAGGTTTAGTCGTAAAGAAAGGATCGAAAAGCCGGCGGCGCACCTCCTCCGTCATCCCGGGACCGTTATCAGCAATCGCTATAAGAACATGGGAATTGGGCATGGGGCATTGGGCATGGGGCATGGGTGATTGCTCTTTTCCCCCACGCCCCACCTCGGTGCGAATCCGAATCGTGGGGATTGGGGATTGGGTATGGGGCGTGACGTATTGCGGTTCTCCCGCACCCCCAGTGCCCAATGCCCTGTGCCCTTCTTCCAAAGCGTCAATCGCATTAGTCAGAATATTCATAAACACCTGATTGAGCTGACCAGCATAGCACTCGACTTTGGGCAGGTCGCCGTACTCTTTCAACACCTGGATAGCCGGCCCGTTTGGTTTAGCTTTCAGACGGCTTTGCAGGATCAGCAGAGTGCTGTCAATCCCCTCGTGAATGTCAACCGCCTTCATATCCGCTTCATCCAGCCGCGAGAACGTGCGCAGCGAAACGACAATCTGGCGGATGCGGTCGGCTCCCACCTTCATCGAATTCAGAATTTTTCGCAAGTCTTCCTTAATGAAATCGAGGTCAATCGCCTCCATCTCCTTTTGAATAGCCGGTGCGGGATGGGGATAGGACTCCTGGTAGAGTTGCAGCAGATTCAGCAAGTCTTCGGCATATTCCTTGGCGGGGGTAATATTGCCGTAGATGAAATTAACCGGATTGTTAATTTCGTGAGCCACCCCAGCAACCAGCTGCCCCAGACTGGACATCTTTTCGCTTTGAACGAGTTGGGCTTGAGTCTGTTTTAGCTCGCTCAGAGCTTGTTCGAGCTCGCGGGCTTTAGTTTCGGCTATTTCTGCTGCAGTGCGGCTTTGCTCGTAGAGTTGCGCTTGGTCGATTGCAATGGCCAATTGATTGCAAACCGCCTGCAGCAATTCCACTTCATCCTCGCGCCAGTCGCGGGGGTGAGTGGATTGAATGCAGCCGATGACACCGAGCGCACCCCGGCGCGTTGGAATAGGCAAATCCACGAGAGCCCTGTATCCCTTAGCCTGAAAAAACTGCCGCTCTTTTAGGTCAGACACACTTTCAATATCGTCAAATCGGTAGATTTCCAAGTTGGAGAGCTTTTGGGCTAGAGAAGACGTCGCCTCAAGCGGATAGGAACCCAAAAGTGAGAACAGCTCGGGTGTCTTAGCTTCATGCACGACATTCCAAACCGGCGGTTGTGCGTCGGGGAGATACCAGATAAACTTACAGCGGTCGAGCTGCAGCAAGTGATAGATCTCCCGCACTGCAGTTTCCAGAATCGTATCCAGGTCGAGAGAAGCGCGAATCTGGCTGGCGAGCCGGTTGAGCAGCGCCTCCCGAGTTGCTAATTCTCGGAATCGCGCTTCACTTTGCCGCAGTTCCGACTCCGCTCGCTTGCGCTCCGTAAAATCTTTCGTGACAGTGGCTAAAGCTATGGGCTCACCTGTCTGCGAGTCTTTAACAGTAAAGACGTTATAATAGACCGGCACCGGCAGATTCGTCTTGAAGTGCCGGAAGCGAACCTCTCCCTCCCAGCGACCAGTTTCGGCAAGAGCCGGCCAAATGCGCTCTTGCAGCACCGGCAAGTCGTCCGGCATAAAATAGTCAGGTATCGGCGTTTGCTTGACTTGTTCCATCCCTGACATCCCTACCAGCTTTTGACCGGCTTCATTGAGAAACAAAACCTCACCCTCAAGTGTAGCTAGAGCAATGAAGTCGGAGCTGCTTTCCACAAGAGCTATCAACTTTTGCTGTTCAGACTCAGCCAGCTTGCGGTCGTGGATGTCCGTGCAGACGCCCACCCACTCGCGGATGCTGCCATCTTCTGCTAGCACGGGAACGCCACGAATATAGAAATAGCGGTAGTGGCCATTCTTCGAGCGAATGCGGCACTCAGTTTCATACAGACTTTTCGTTGCAACTGCTAGTGACCAAGCATTAGCCGTGCGCTGGCGATCGTCGGGGTGAATCGCATTTAACCAGCCCCAACCTGCGAGTTCTTCCTTGCTCTGACCCGTATAAGCCCCCCACTCCGGCATGTCAACAGCCAGTCCTTCAGCATTGTTGAGCCAGACAATCTGGGAACTGGCAACAACCAGAGAGCGATACCGCGCCTCACTGCGCCGCAGCGCCTCTTCTTGTTGCTTGCGCTCGCTAATGTCACGGGCTATGCCAATCAAACCAATGATGTTTCCCTCACTGTCGCGCCAGGGGCTTTTCGTTGACAGATACGTTCGCGTCATCTCCGGTGCTGTGACAAGTTCTTCGAGAATCTCCGTTGCGCCCACCGTCATGATGCGGCGGTCAGTTTCCCAGATCTGACGCGCGATCTCAGCCGGCTGCAATTCCGTGTCATCCTTGCCAATAATTTCCTCGACCGGCTTGCCAAAAATGGGGACACATGCGCCGTTGACCGTCACATAGCGTCCCTGAAGATCCTTAACAAAAACCGGATCGGCTGTGCTTTCAATCACGGAACGCAGCAGGATATAGCTTTCTGTGAGCGCCTTTTCTGCCTGCTTGCGCTCGGTAATGTCTCGGGAAACCGTTGCCAGACACATTGGCAAGCCTGTTTCCGGGTGCTTCACGGTGAATAAAGTCATGTGCGCGTCAAATGGCTGGCCGTTTTTCAAGTTAAGCAATTGAGTTTCGCCTTCCCAGAATCCTTGCTGCATCACCGCCGGCAGAGCGATTTGTTGCAAATTTATCCGAGCTTCAACCGGAAAAAATTCCGCAATATTATTGGGCGACATATCTTCCGAAATGCCCAAGCCGAGCAATTGGCGTCCGGCTTCGTTAATAAATATCGGTTTCCCTGACAGGGACGCCATCGCAATAAAATCGTTACTGTTGGCAATCAGAGAGACAAACTTTTGCTTTTCCTCGTCCGCCCTCTTGCGTTCCGTGATGTCTGTGGAGATGCTGCAGAGCGCGTAGGGAATACCGGCACAGTCGTAGAGAGGGAACTTCACCGACAGATAGGTGTGCGCACCGTCATAGTGCGGGACAACTTCTTCCATCTCCAAAGGCTGTCCGCTTTGCCGCACCTTGAGATCGTTCGCCCGAAATGCCTCCGCCACCTCACGAGAAAAAAGCTCGCCATCAGTCTTCCCTTTGACAAATTCTGGATTTAAACCGAGCTGGGTTGCGTACTTCCGGTTCATCAAAATATAGCGGCCAAGATTGTCCTTAATATAAATAGCTGTTGGCGAGAAATCCAGAATCGCCTGCAGCAGCTGTTGGCTCTCCCGCAGCGCCGCCTCAGCCCGCACTCGGTCGCTGATGTCAACGAATAAACCGATAGTGCCGGTGACAGCGCCACTGCCATCAAACAGCGGGGCTGTCCAGAGGCTGACATCGACCGGTGAGCCATCTTTCCGCTGCCGGCGCAATTCCAAGCCCGTCAGTTCCTTGCCCTCCATCTCAGCCTGAATAATGGCGCGGAACTGCGGCTCTCCGCCAGCAGGAATAATGGGAAGAGGCTTGCCCAAAACCTCTTGTTCCCTCCAGCCAAAAAGCCGCTCAGCCGCTGGGTTCCACAGCGTCACACTGCCCTCCGTACTGAGAGTCGCAATCGCCAAAGGCGAAGCTTGGATCAGGGTTTGCAACGTTTGATTAGCAGTTCGCAGCGCCTCTTCCGCACAGACGCGCTCAGCAATCTCCTCGTGCAATTGCTCGTTAGCTTGCCTTAATTGGGCTGTGCGCTCCCCCACGCGAATTTCTAACTCTTCCAAAGTCTTTTTCAGCGCTGACTCTGCCCGGACGCGCTCCGTGATGTCCCGCGCCACCCAAATAACAGTGTCCTCAGTCATGGGCGACACGCAACTGGCAAACCACTCTTCGGTGCCGCCGATGGGCAAACTGTATTCCACATTAACGGTTTGCTTGGCGTCCAAAGCTTGCTGGATGCAGCCCAAAAAAGAATCAGCTTGTGCTGCCGGCAAAACCTCGTGCAGTGTTTTGCCAATCAGTTCTGCCGGGGGTTTGTACAGCAGTTGGGGATTTGTCGGGGCAATTTTGAGATAGCGCCCCTTTGCGTCAAGAACAATGATAACATCTGTCATCGCTGCAAACAAAGCCCGCAGCTCAGCTTCCGAGTTTCGCAGCGCTGACTCAGCACGCACCCGCTCGGTTATATCCGTGTGCGAGCCGGCCATCCGGTAAGGCTTGCCGGTGGCATCAAAAAGCACCGCACCCCGCCCGAAAATCCAGCGGGAGGAGCCATCTTTGTGCCGCAAACGGTACTCCACTTCCAAATAAGGGGTCAAACCTGACAAACAGGCTTGGACACTGGCTAGCACTCGGTCAATATCGTCGGGATGTATCCGTTTTTCCCACTCGTCAAAAGTATTTTGCAGCTCCCAGTCCTCAAAGCCGAGCATATTCTTCCAGCGCGGCGAAAAATAGACGTCGTTGGTTTGAATATCCCAGTCCCACAACCCGTCTCTGGAGCCTCGCACTGCCAGCTCGAACCGCTCCCGCATCTTGCGCAGCTCCTCCTCAGAGCGCAGGCGGTGGGTAATGTCTTCAATTGTGCCGAGGATGCCCACTACGGTTCCTTCTGAATCGTGCAGCGGGATTTTGTTAGTTTCAAACCAAGCCTGTTTGCCATCCGCCAGAAGTGCCGGTTCAATGATATGAGCTTCAGGTTTATCTGTTCCCATGATTCTGGCATCGCAGGAGCGAAAGAATTCTGTTTGCTCTTTCGTCCACGGCAAGTCGTAATCTGTTTTGCCTGCGATCTCCTGTGGATTTTTCAAACCCGCCACTCCCGCGAAGGCGACATTGCAGCCCAGGTAAACTGAATGCCTGTCCTTCCAAAAGATGTACTGCGGGATATTGTCCATCACCAGCTGCAGCATCTGTTGCGATTTCCGCAGCGTTTCCCCCACGCGCCGGCGATCCCTGATTTCCGCTTCCAGCTGGCGGTTGGCGGCTTCCAGCTGTGCCGGGCTCGATAGCGCCAGCGCTTGCGGAATCAGCGGCACCAGGAGCGCCGCCGCCAGCACGGAGACAAAAGCCGTAAACGCTTTCAGCCAACCGGCAGTCCAGTAAATGGGGTGCCACAGCGTCCAAATCTCCATCAGGTGGGTTGTGCCGCAGGAGATAATGAAGAGTCCAAATAACAGCAATATCCAGGGGTGCGGCAAGTCCCGCCGCTTGTGGACGAAATACACGAGGGCGATGGGAATCGAGTAATACGCGAGGGCAATCAGAGAATCTGATGCGATATGGAGGGAAACCAAGTCTGGCTTCCACAGGTAACAGTGCCCGTGCGGTATGAAAGGATCTGATCCAAAAAAGCTTTGCCAAAATTCTACCATCTCATGCCTCTCCTTTTCCCCCTTCTCCCCCAGCGTTGCGCATTACCGCCCTCTCCCCAGCCCCAGCCCCTTGCGCGGGGAGCGGGGTGGGGGTGAGGGTGCCTCGGATTCCTGCAAAAAGTTTTAACATTTTTTCACTCCGCACCCCTATTCCCCAGAGCTTCTTTGCTGTAGCGCAGAAACACTGCAGCTGCCCGACCTTTGCGCCGATTTTATTTATTCTAGTATTTGTTATAGATAAACGCAGACAATAGATCTTGCCCATCGGCGTCAATCGGCGTCCATCTGCGGTTCAAATAAAAATATATTCCAGATTTTCTATTGCTAGCCTTCCGCTCAAGAGCATCTAGCCGGCCCTGCCTGCGAGTGCTAATCGTGGGGTGCCCTCGATTAGCACCCCGCGACTGCTAATCGAGGATCTCATTAACCGGGAACCGGTCAATCAGCTGCATGGCGCGACAGGCGTTGAGCTTCAACGACTCCGCGATATTCGGCACATGGGGTATCTGAGAGAGAAAATCGAGGGTGCGGCGGAGTATGCGCACGACATCCCCCTCATCCAAACTGGTGTTCTCGCACAGATCCACCCATTCGACACCCAGAGCCCACTGCTCCACCAGAGAAATTAAATCCACCTCCAGCCACACCGGCAGCGCCACGCGATGGCGTCGCTGCAGCTGGAACAGAGCTCGGCGCACGCCCCGCAAATTCTCCAAAGCCCCCTCCACTTCCGGAGAGAGGTCATATCCCGCCCAGCTGTCCGGTCGGGACACCTCCGTCACCAGAGCCGCGCAGGCAGCGGCCAAGTGGTGGGGGTCAAGCTCGTTAAATTCCCCAGACCTCAGCGCCAGCCCCAGCCACAGTTCATTATCGCCGCGAATCGCTGCAGCAGATTCCCCGAGCGGAGTGGGCGTCAAATCCTCCAAACCGCCAAAATGCTGCAAAATCTTAATCAAGTCGATAAATTCCTCCCAGTGGCGCTGGGACTGCTCCTGCAGCCGAGCGGAGCACTTCTCGATTTCTTCTTGCAGCGCCGCCGCTCGCCGGTGCCGCTTGAGCAGGGCTGCCGGTTCCCCCCACTGGTGCAGCGGGTGAGACTCCAGCTGCTGCCGCACCGCTTCGGCACGCTGCATCTGGGCGATCACTTCCGGAGCCTCGTCCGCCGCTGATGGGCTCGGAATCAGGCAGGCAATTGCCGCCGTCGCATCTGTTCCCTGGCGGCTGGCTCCCGGCTTCAGCGGCATGTCTGCCGGCAGTGACTCCAGCCGCTGCACCCCTTGCACGCGGGGCAGCTCCGGATGCAGGCCCACAACATCAATGCCGGTGCACACATACCAGCGGTTATCCTGTCCCAAGCAGACCAAATGAGGCGACTGGCCAGGCCCGGGCACCCGAGTCACCAGCACAGCCGTCAGCGGCTCGCTGTAGCGGATGTGCTTGCCCTTGAGTCGGAGAACCGTCCCCGGCATCGTGTACGGCAAGGCCACCGATATCTCACTCGCCGACACCTGCGTCGCTTGCTCCTGCAAAGTTTTCAGCAGCTGCCTTTCAGTTTTCAGCCGTTCGTACAATTTCTCATAGCGGGCTATGAGATTCTCGTCGGCGACGGCGAGGAGCTCTCGCACTTGAGCCAGTTCCAGCTTCAGCGCCGCGATCTTCTCGTGCATGGGGCGCAGGGACAGGGAAGCCAGATACTGGCCAAAGCTGCGCTCCACCAGATTCTTGGCTTCCTCGACCGTGTGTTTTTGCAGCAAATTCAGCACCATGCCGTAGCTGGGGGCGAACTGGCTCACCAGCGGGTCAGCACCGGCAGTGGCCAAATACGCCGCCTCCTTAGCGCCTTCAAAGGGAGTCTGCACCGTCACCACATGGCCAAGCTCGTCCATGCCCCGCCGGCCCGCTCGCCCCGCCATTTGCAGGAACTCGGAAGCTTTCAGCAGCCGGTGCCCGTCGTCCGTGCGCTTGGACAGGCTGGAAATCACCGTGGTGCGGGCGGGCATGTTAATCCCCGCCGCCAGGGTTTCCGTGGCGAACACCACCTTAATTAGCCCTTCTTGAAACAGTTCTTCCACCAATCCCTTCCAAGCCGGTAAAATGCCGGCGTGGTGAGCGGCAATTCCCCGGTAGAGGGGCTCCACCTGACCGGCGCGACCGGCTTCTGGGTTGCGAGCCAAAAACTCCTCAATCCGCACCTGGAGCTCTCGGGCTTCTCGCTCGCTGATCAGGGTGAGATTTTCGCAATCCGCGACGGCTCTATCGCAGCCCCGGCGGCTGAAGATGAAGTAGATGGCCGGCAGCATGTCCCGCTGCCACAGCTGAGAGAGCACATAGGACATGCTCGGGGCTTCCGGACGCCCCCCTTTTGGTTTCCCCCCCTTGGGTTTGAGCAGGGCGTTAATCTTTTTGCCGCTGCTGTCGAGCAGGGGAAATAGCCCCTTGGGGCTGCAGAAGTGAAAGTCCAGGGGCACTGGGCGGAAGTCGGAGTAGATCAGGTCGGTGGGCCCGTGCACCTGAGAGATCCAGTCCGTCAGCTGGGCGCTGTTGGCCACTGTCGCCGAGAGGGCCACCAGCTGAATGTCAGGCGGGCAGTAGATGATCGACTCTTCCCAAACCGTACCCCGCTGCCGGTCGTTCATGTAGTGGCACTCGTCGAGCACCACCGCTTCCACACCGGCTAGAGAGGTGCCCACCTCTCCGATGCGGGTGCCGTAGAGCATGTTGCGGAAGATTTCCGTCGTCATCACCAGGATGGGGGCGTCCCGATTCACTGACACGTCGCCGGTGACTAGCCCCACCCGGTCTGCCCCGAAATGTTCCCGGAAGTCGCGCAATTTTTGGTTGGAAAGCGCTTTCAGGGGCGTGGTGTAAAACACCCGCCGTTTCCTAGCCAAAGCGCGGTGAATGGCGTACTCCCCGATTAAGGTTTTCCCGGCACCGGTGGGGGCGCAGACGACCACCGAGCGACCGGCATTCAGGGCGGCGAGCGCATCGAGCTGGAACTTATCGAGCTCAAATGGAAAGAGTGTGTTCAGGTTTAGCTCTTGCTCTTGGAGGTTCTGGGGCACGGCTGGCACACAATGGATGATGGCGTTGCTGGCAAGGCTTCGCTGAAATCTTGCTGCAACAGACACTTGTATCTATTTTTGATTGTAAACCGCAGGCAACAATCCCCTGTTGCCAGGGCGCAGTTTATCTGTGAAAGTTGGCGCAAGGGCGCTCCCCCTCAAATCCCCCTCACCGGCGCGATGTGTTAAGGACGAGAGAGGATTTTCTTTCTGGCTCTCGTGCCGCGCCGCCCTCTGCTGCCCGCTCCTCACCCTCTTCGCTCGCGGATTATACCGCATTCAACCGACGCCTGTCAAGTCCGCCGCCCTTGCGGCTGCCGGTTTAAGATGAGACACCCCCGGGGTAACTTATGTCAATTTTGGATTTTAGATGCCCTGATTTTGGATTAAAAATCCAGACATCAAGGGGGTTTCGTCGTGCGGAAAGAATACTGTAGCGGTTTCAGTTGGATGAACTGCGCATAAGAAACCCGGTTTCTTTAAGAAACCGGGTTTCTCAGTCCCGGAAATTTCAGCCCCCCGGTTTCTTTAAGAAACCAGGGGTCTGGAACTCAGCGGTTGCGCCCATCATTTAGAGCTGCTATATCTATCTCAACTTGCTAGGAAAACCCGGTTTCTCAAAGCGGTAACAAGAAACCAGGTTTCTTAAAGAAACCTGGTTTCTGTCCCTTGAGATAGATACTCTCTTTTCAAACTCCGGATCGCCGCCGGCCCGGCACCGGCCAGGCCACGCCACCGCTTATTCCATCATATCCGGAAGAAAACATATATACAAAACCTGTCAGAAGGCGCTTTTTACAAAAACCATTTAATCGGATAATAGCCTTGCGCCCCCCTGGGGAGCGCGGTCGTTGCAGGGGGGAGAGATTTTCATCCCGGGCTGGCGCACCGCAGAGAGACAAATTTATTCAGCCTTCTAAATTGCAACTTAAAAAATTAAACCAGGCGCAAAATGTCAGCCAATAAATTACCGGGAACCTTAGAGAGGGCTGAATTTTGACCCTGAATGTTGAAGTGAGTGTAAAAAGCCCGAATCGTTTGCGCGACAAAATTGAGGGCATTTTGATAGGAATCGGGTTGCTGCTGCCAACCCTTGCAGGCTAGCAGGTGGTGGTGCAGGGCAGTTTCCAAATGAGTGAACCGGCAGGCTTTCTCCACGGGCAGCAGCGCTTCTGTGGCCATGTGATAGTGAGCTAGCCCTAAATTATTGTGGGTGGCAAATATATCAAAACTCAGAGGTTTGCGAGACTGACTGTCTTTAAGTACCGGCTCGGCGGCATTCAAAGCAGCTTCGTAGGCGCGGGCGCACTGCTGCAAGAACTGCAAGCGCTGGTCGGGCTTGGCCTTGCACTGGGCGGCCAAATGCCAGTAGGCGGTGCCCAAATTATTCTGAGTCGCCGCACAAGCCGCTGGAGCCGCTGCTTTTGTCCGGTAAGTCAGAGCAATCTCATAGGCGCTAATCGCCAGGAGCAGATTATCCTCCGGCTGTTCGTACTGAGCCAGGTTCCAGTAGGCCGTGCCCAAATTATTTTGCAGCATGCCACAGTCGAGGGGCGCAGTAAAGTTGCAGTAGCGGATTGCCTCATTATAAGCGGAGATCGCTTGCCGCAGGTGGGGGACCGGCTGGCAGTGCTGCGCCAAGTTCCAGTAGGCGGTGCCCAAGTTATTCAGAGTGGCGGCATACTGCACCGGCTCTGAGAGCGAGTGTTCAAGCTCCCACCCGCGATACCGGAGCGCTTCTTGATAGGCTAAAACCGATTGCTGCCAGTTCTCCGCCGGCTGCCGGTAGCGGGCCAACTCGCCGCAGACAGCTCCCAAATTATTCTGTACTGTCGCGTAAGACAGCGGCTGCCTTTGGGGGCTGACATTCATCAGCGCCGCGTGATAGGCGTGAATTGCCAACTCCAGCTGCTCCTGCTTCTGCTGTGGCTCTCCCAGGCGGCGGGACAGCATCCAGTAGAGATTGCCCAGGTCATTCAAAATATCCGGCACCCTCCCAGAAGCCGCGTCCAGAAATTCCAGCACCTGCTGGTAGGCGCGAATGGCAATCGTCAGGTTCTCGGGCGAGGCATCTCCGAGTTCAATGCGAGTGCGGTAGAGTTCTGCAAGCGTTTGGTAGGCACCGGCAAGCAACCCCGGTAATGCCTGCTGCCGGTACACTCCCTCAATATTTTCCAGAGTTTGCAGCGAGTGGGAATTGTTTAACTCGGCACCCCAACCCACTTCTCGCTCGGCACTGGCGATCACCAAATCTACCAGCTCCGCCACCGCGCCAGATTGCTGTTTGAGCAGTGGGAAGGGTGTTCTGGGGACGCCAGAAGCTCCCCCCCGAGAAGGGACAGCCCGCACAGTGGGGGACAGAGCGGATGTGAGATCGGATGTGTTACTGTCGTTTGGCTTTGGGTGGAAGACAATTTGTGTCTGAGAGTGCGCTGCTGTATCCCCATTGTGCCCAGTTCGTTTCTCTGAATTGCGATCGGGGATGGAAATATTTTCCACTGCGCGAGAGGCGGAGCGCAGCACTGCTGCCCCCCGGCTGGTTAAATCGGTGATGTGTTCAATTCCCGCCGCTATATCCACCACGTCTGGCGCAGCCACCGGCTGGCAAACCGAGCTCTGGCGCACAGGTGCGGGCGGAAGCGCTTTTTGTTTGCCGGTGGGGCCCAGTTGTGCGGAATGCCGAGCCGCCTCTGTGCGGTCACGGGCCAAAATGTCCCAGACAACCTCCTGAGGAGCGGTGATTTCTGACTGTAAGGGCGAACAGCCGTTCGCCGCTGCGGGTAGCGGCGCAGCGCCGGCACTATTTTGGCCGGCAGTCCTCGGTGCGGCTGGGGCACAGGGGGCCGGTTTTGGCTCTCCCTCAAACTCAAACACGCCGGTGCGCCGGCTCCAAAACTCCGCTGCAGATTGCTGGATAGTCTGCAACCAAGGTCGGGGCACCCAGAGTAAGAGGTTGGACTCCAATGCCGACAGGCTGCGGTCGATATCGCGCAGATAGCTGAGGAAAGACCACTGCAAGGCCGAACGCTGCCGGGTTAAGTGTTCCACGCCCAAAATCTGGAATCCGGTTGGCGGGTGAGCGCCGTTCCTCGGTTTGGAACGCTCAGCCAGCCACTCCGCTATTTGAGCGATGGGATTGGGATGGCGGAAGTTGAGCTGCAGGGTGACTAATTGCGGGCAACTGGCCGCCGAGGCTGCCGGTGCCGGTGGGGCACAGGCCAACTCTGCCTCTAAATCGGCAGCTAGGCGGTTGCGCAACGGCAAGTCATCGCAGACAGCCACAAAAATTTGCCGGCGCAAATCTAAACTCAGGGCCAGTTTAAGGCGCTCATAGATTTGCCGGTTCGAGTCTGTTACTTTTGGCGGCGTTACTGTTGGGACGGCAATCGAGGTCACACTCATACTGTGCGGGGAACGTCGGTCGGCTAGTTGCGCCAGAGAGTGCCTTTGTTTTGGAGGAACTCCTGTTTGGTGCCTCTAGCTTTACGGCGGATGCGTGCTGGGTTCAGGATGCCGGCGTCCAGTTTACTGGACAGTTGGCTGCCGGTTGGGCAGAAAGCCCGCCGTGCCGCTTTTTCTCCTGACACTATCAGGACTTTGGCGCAGCGTTTTGATGGTACAGTACAGCAAATTTTCTGATTTATATTCCTTAAGGTTGATCGGCTGTTCTGAGCTGTTCTGTAAGGGGGGGTTGATAGGGGCGCGTTCAAGGCCCTCTCAGGGGCCGGTTTATCGATATCTCTGCCTGATGAACCCGCCCCTGCTGTGCCAGCTGGCGGAGGCGAGGCACCCGGATCAACCCACTTTTGCAGCACTCTTCCGATCGGGGGGGACAGCGGGAGAGAAAAAAGCCGCATCTGGAATCTCTGCCATTGGTTATATTGACTGTACCGGCACGCTCCCTCTCAGGGGGAGCAATATAACTTTAATTTTTCCCGCGTTGGCTATTTAAGCGATAGAGCAGTGGCTCTTTGTCCACCTTTTTCCCGGAAACGCGAGTAAATTCCCCGCTATTTTCTAGCCGCAACAGTTCTCTTTTCAGCCGCTGACTATCTGCGGATTTTGGCGAATCTACATCCAGGGGGCCAAGGGCAAGATAACTGACATTTTTTTGCCGGAGTTCCTTAAGCCATTCCGAAATATTATCTGACTTCAAGGGGACATGTAAAACTTGCTGTGTCAGGGTTTTGCCATAAAATATGTAGTTGCGCGAGCTTAACAAATATCCAATCTTTTCGGTGGGTTCTATATGGCCTTCTATGTATTCATAGATTCCTCCATAAATTTCTGTGCGGGCTAGAGCGCGTTTTTCTCTGGCCAGTGAGGTAGCGCTGACGGTTAAGGAGATTGCTATAAAAAAGGCTAAGGGGCGGCGCGACCGTCTGAAAAGTCTGGAAAACTTTGCACTATATCTATTGGCTTCAGAATTTATGCCCCCTCTCGCTAGCAGCAAGACTAGAAGTATGATATATATCAAGATGCTGGCGGCTAAACTGGACATCTCAGCGGTAAGGTGGTGGGAAATAAAAGCAACACCTTGAACCGGAGACTCTTTAAAAAGCTCTAAAATTTTAGTCGGCTTAATTTCACTGTTTCCCATAAAGAATTCATGCCTCACCAGGTCAAAGAGACTGCTGCTAATTGTGCCAGTAACAGTGCTGAGACAGACTAAGGCTGCGATAAATTTGTCTGGAGTTCGCATCAAGGTGGCGCTAGCTGCAGCTGCGACTCCTAAGACTCCCAAAAAGGAAAATCCATATCTCAAGTTGTAACCGAGCAAAAAGCTAAGCTGTCCCGCCACATCCCCACTTGTGCCAGAACTGTAAGGGGTGTTCCAGTAGAGAAATCCTGTAGCTATTAACACGGCAAATAAACCGGCAGTGGTTTGATGGGGTATTCTCCTTTGACTGAGGAAAGCCACCGGCAAAACAAGCACCTGCATGACCATCGCCACAAAGGGGATCTGCAATCTTGCAATGGCTTGGATGCCGAAAGTTTTCCAGTGGGCGATGTCTGTTGGATTAAACTGATTGGTTAGGGTACTTTGCTGGAGTTTATAAAGATTGACTCGGGCGGGTACAGATATGGCGGAGAGAGCTGTGCTGGCAACTTTTACAGCGCTCTCGCCGGCTGTATAAGATTTTATCTCCAGAAAGTTCCTCAAGTACCAAAAGCCTCCTAACACGAACAAGCACAAAACTCCTGTAGCGACAATAGGATTTAAACCTTGTTTGTAGGAGCTCAACTTAGGGGCAGCGCTCTGATTGTTTTTGCGCCGTATACTTATAATTTCAAGCAGAGCGAACAGGCCGGCGATAAAAGCTGCATAAATAAATCCTATTGTTTTGAGGCCGGCCAGCATTCCCAGCGATGCTAGTAAGAGTGCTAGTTCGGTCGCCGACCTGCTTCTGTGATAGGACAGTGCCAAATACAGGCACGCCATATAAAACGAAGCTAAGGGCAAATCTATATGGATTGTGTTGACCTGATCGATGATATAAGGCACCGTTAAAACGAGAGAGGACGCCGCCATACTGTGATATCTCGTCGCCCCAAATTGACGGCTCAGCAGGTAAACGGAAAGCCCCAGAAGCAACCAAGCGATTAACGCGGGCAAACAAACCAGGAAGTCCTCTCCAAAAGGCATTAAAAATAAGGCGCACAGCACTTCCCAGTTATAAGGGTACACTTTGGCATCTTGATGCTCGAAAATCCAATATCCTGCTGGATCTAACAGGGTAAAGTAATGGGTTTGATACCACCGGGCCATAGGAGGGAGGTGGAACCACAAAGAGTCGTAATATGTCACCGGCACTGTCGCCAGTTTCGCCAGAAGAATCAAACCGACAAAAGAAAGGGAGCCGGCAACCAGTAGCTCTTTTTTATTAAATTGCCGGCTGACTGTCATCAGGTTTCGCCAAGACAAGGGTGCCCGCCGGCTCATTCGTAGCAAGCTGAGGGTGCCGGCGGCAAAAATCAGGATTTCTGATAGGATTAATGCGGCGACATGAAACTGTCTAATACTCCCTAAAAACAGTCCAGTCAGCACCTGTAAAAGGCTCCAAGCTGTTCCTATCAACAGCCAGCTGTGAGCGAAGGAATATGCCTGTGTCTGGCGGGCATTTTTCAGTACAATAGACAGGCATAAGGGAAGCGGGCCTCCTAGGATAATCAGGAATAGCATCAACTCCCACAGATGTTTAAACAGGTCAGCAATTGCGTTCAGATTCATGGCCCCTTACTCCCTGATAGTAATTAGACATCACTCTTCGATATTACCACAAATTCAGCTTTGACGCTGTTGGATTCTCCGCTCCCAAAAAAAGCCGGCTACATTGGCCACTTGGGACAGGAAGAGTAAGCCGGTCAGCAACAGTGCGGGCTGGTGCAATGGCTGCACAAACGGGTAAGTTAGCAATTTCATATAAAATGAGAAAGGCTCCACTTTAACCGGCTCTCGGTTTCGCTGGGCGCGAACTTGGTGAAAGCAGAAAGCGCCGCGACCGTAGTTAAAGTGCTGCCGCCAGAACGCAGGAAGTGCGAGGCGATGGGCGTGGTAAACCAAGACTTCGGGAGCGTAAATCATCGGATAGCCCTTGTGCAGCCAGCGGTCGCAGAATTCCCTATCTTCTGCTGCAGCCAGAGGAAAGCTCGTATCAAAGCCGCCAAGAGCGCGGAACCGCTCAGCTGATAGGGCGAAATTATTGGAAGCGAAAAAGCTGGCTCCCTCGGCACTAGCATTATAATACCCGTAAAGATAATCGATTAGTACCTGACTTGCGGTAGAATAGAGATTGTCGGAAAGAGCGTTGACAGTTCGACCGCCAATTATGCTATCGGGAAACTCGGCAAAACGCGCCGCCAAGGTTGTGAGCCAATCAGGAGCCGGCGTGCAGTCGTCGTCGGTGAAGGCTAGAAACTCGCCCTTGGCTCGGAACGCGCCGGTATTCCGCGCCTTTGCAGGGCCGGCATTGGGTTGCTTGAGCAGCATTATGTGCAGTTGGCTTTGCACCGGCTCCACCGCACTTTCCACCGGCATCTCGCTACCGTCATCGACTATAATAACCTCAAACCGGTCGCGGGGATAATCCAGCAGCGCCAGAGATTGAAGGCAGGTAGCCAGACGTTCCGGACGGTTGTAGGTGGGGATAACAATTGAGAAAAAAGGCTGTTCTTGTTCCATAAAAATTCCGGCGTGTTTTTTCGCGATCGCTCAGTTAGCTAGCAGCAGCTGGTCTGTCTCGCTCTGCCAAGTGGCGCTCCCGGTGGTACTCGTACTCCTTCATTTGCTCCATCGCATTACCGGCACCCAAGGCATACCCGAGCATTTCCCCCACACTAGCAGCAATCAGCCCTGCAATTATAGGAGGCCAAACAAAACGCGGCAGCTTGTAATGCTGCTTGGCTCGACGCACGTTTGGCAGAGTGTGGCGAATCCGCACCAGCGGAATCAGCGGCGAACTGACCGTATAAACTAGCCGGCGGAAGAAAGACCAGTGCTGGGCGCGCGCCGCCGCAAACAGTCGCCCGTAATAAAATAATTCTCCCAAAAAAGATGCCGGCAGCGTCGGGTTTAAGTGCTGGGTTTTCGCCCTCGGTTCCAAGTACAGCTCGTATCCCGAACTCCGCAAATCCCAGTGAAGGATGCTTTCCGTCTCCAGCAGCGTGTCTAGCTTGTCCCCATACTTTTCCAGCAAAATTTCCCGCTTGTAACAGCTATTGTGTCCCGGCAAATCTTCTATTGTGCCTGCTTCTACCGGCTCCATCCAGCGACTGTAGGCAATCAAAAAAGACGCCCAGCTAATAGCGCTGTCCGGATTCCCATTCACCATCGCAGGCCCAACTGCCGCCCGAGGCTGTTTGTGCGCTTCAATGAGCGCTTCAGCCCATTCGGGATTGGGGAAAGCGTGGGTTTCGGCAAACGCCACCACTGGGGCGCTGGCGTGACGAACCCCCGCCGCATTCGCAAACGCCACAGATGGAATTGGCCCCACTTCAACCACCTGAAATTTAAAAAAATCTTGCAGCTCTGATTCGTCAAGTCCGAGTTGGTCCTTTGAAGGAGCGACAATGACGATTTCTAGTTGTTCTTTAACCGTCTGCGCCCGCAGGTAACTGAGAGTTTTTTGGATGGTTTTGAAGGTGTCGGGCGTTGCAATAATGACCGACATCTGGGGAGTATGAGATGAGTGCATTTGAAATTCCTCCTTGCTAACTCAATTGGATCATATCCGGCTGAGATCGCGCGGGAAAGCGGTTTATTGAGTTTAACGGGTCGAGCGCCTCTCAGTTAGCATGGCTAGAGCCCTCCTTTTGGCAAATTAGCCGATCGCTTTTTCTGGCACTAAATCGGTCAGGGAAACCACCCGTCCCGTCCTAGCGGATTCTTCGGCTGCTTCTAGAACCGCTTGGCTGCAGTAGCCATCCCAAAAGTCAGGACTCGCGGGTTGATCTCCCAGCGCAGCTTTTACAAAATGGGACAAACTGCTGCGGTAAGACGGTTCGCGGTTCGGCGAGCGCAGCTTTTCCAGAATATAGGGGCTTTTGGCTAGCGACCGCATTCCCCGCCCCAGCTGTTTGAGACGAGCTAAGTTCTGGGTTGACTCTCTAACTTCCACCTCCAGTGACAAGTACATATCGACGCTTAACCTCCCCGCATCTCCGTAGATTTCAAAGCGATTTTCTTCAACTGCACTCAACGAAAAGAAAGACTGAACCAGCACCCCGCTTTCCAATTTCATTTGCAGCGCTGCACTGTCCGCTTCGCTCTTGTGCGATCGCATCGCCGCTCCGATCTCCCGAACTTCTTGCCCGAACAAGAAACGAACTAAATCAATGTGGTGCGAAGCCAGATCCAAGAGCACGCCGCCGCCGCTCTGGCGGGTTTGTTTCCAACCGGCCAGCTTTTTCGCCGCCGTGGAAAATACGGAGCGGACGCTGACTAATTCGCCCAATCTGCCCGATTGAACGCATTCGCGGGTGGCTTGGTAAAGCCGGTTGCGGCGGTAGTTAAAACCTATCATACCAACAGTACCAGCCTTTTGCCAAGCCTCAAGGATGCGCTTCGCTTCATTAAGATTTGTAGCGAAAGGTTTCTCCAGATAGACGTGCTTCTTTTTCTCTAAAGCGGCTACTGTGGCGTCGGCGTGCAGGAAAGTCGGCAGACAAATGACAGCAGCGTCAATATTGGGCATTTCCAGCAATTCTGGGTAGCTGTCAAAGGCCATCGCTTTTGGTGCCATACGGCTGGCTGCCTCCCGCCGGCCCGGGTCAGGTTCGGCCAGGGCAATTAACTCCACATTCGGCAAGCCGGTTAAAATCTTCAAGTGAACGGATTGAGCGACTTGACCGCAGCCGATTAATCCTACTTTTAAAGATGGCATGAGTGACTGTTACTCCGTAATAGTTTCGTAGGGGCGCGTCCCGCCACGCCCCGGCCCTATATTTTAGCTTACATTTTGCCAGGGTAGCAGAGAGCGGAATAGGGCAATATCGGTTTTGGTGAATTCGCCGGTGAGCAGGAATGCCAGGGGGATGAGAAGGGCGAGCGCCGGCAATTTCAAGAGCAGCCAAAAGCCCGGCGCAGAGCAGTAAGCCGCTACGGCGTAGATTAATCCACAGACGAGGATACTTCTGAGGAGTGTTCGGAAAGGGGGAAGAATCCGCCAGATCCGGTGAACAGCTAGCACCGCCGCAGTCGCCCCGACAAAAGCGAACGAAGTGGTGACAGCAGAAGCGCCAATCGCTCCCAGTTTGGGGATTATTAACAGGTGTCCGATCGCCGCTAGAGGCACCATTGGCCCAGTGAGGGCAAATGTCCAATTGGGTTTGTCAGCCGCGATGAGAATGGCGGTATTCACCGATATGCCGACAAAGGCAATCGCCCCAAAAATCAGCACAGCCAGCAGGGGAGCTGCCGGCAGAAATGGCGGGCCAAAAATCAGCCCAACAATCTCAGAAGACGTTCCAGCTGTGAGCGCGGCAAAAGGCAGTATCAAGAAAACTAAACGCATTGCGTCCAGAGACATTTTTTTTGCTTGTGGGATGTCCCCTTCGCGCAACTTTCGAGTCAGGTTAGACAGCAGCACCGGCGAAAAAGACAGGGCAAAGATCCCCGGAACCAGAGACAAGTTTTGCGCTGCGCCGTAGATGCCGGCCTGTTCGGCGGTGCCGCCCAGCACTTTCAGCATCAGTAAATCTAGTTTATCATAGAAACGCATCGATAGAGCATACAGAAATATCGGCAAAGCGTAATCCCACAATTTTTTGACGGGGAAAGGCTCGTCACAGAATAGGGAGGGGCGGATGTAAAATCGACTAAATACCAATTCAACCAGCGACGCCCCAACGCTGCCCAGAATTGCTCCCGGCACGGAAAAACCCAGTCCGACAAGCAAGACAATTAAGATTAGCCGAGCAATCCAGCGACTGGCACCGGCAATCGCCTGTGCGGAAAAGCCACCCAGCCCCATTTGAATCGACCGGTGCGCCCTCGCTGCAGCGAAAAGAACAATTTCCGGAGCGAAGAGCAGCAGGTATGGTATTAGCTGCGGTTCGCCCAGCAGCCGCGCAATCGGAACCGCTGACAAACACAATAGAAATGCCGCACTGGCGCTCACTAGCAAATATTGCTGCAGGACAGTTGTGCCAACGGGCCGCCAGTCCTCAGCTTCGCTGACAAATTTAATGGTCGTGCGCGAGAAAATAGAGGTCGCACTCCACTCTATCCAGGCAATTATAGTGGCAGCCAAAGTAAACAAGCCGTAGCCCTCTGGCCCCAGCGAGCGCGTCAGAAAGATAGCCGTCAGCAAGCCGGTGGGAAACAGCACAGCTTCGCCGGCGAAAGTCTGGACTGTTCCTTTTAGTGTGCCGCGTCTTGGTTTTGAAGCCGGTGGGTTCATTGAATGAAGGAAGAGGGATGAATTGATTTTAAATTTCGACTGATGACTTGTTCTCAACTCGCGCTTTTTTGCGCGATATCCTCAACCGGCTTGCCAGTCATTCCCTCTGGAATCGGTTCGCCCATCAGCGACAGAAACGTCGGAGCCAAATCCAGCAAAGAAACATCGGCGATCGCGCCCCGCCCCTGAATAGATGGCCCCGCTGCAGCAATAAAGCCGTTTTGGCGGTGGTCGCTCCCCCGGAAAAAGTCCGGTTTTTTCTGCACTAACTCAGCCTTTGGATGGGCGAGTCGCTCCACAAAATAAGGGACGGGCTGCCATTCCACAAACAGATCGGGTAGCGGCGAACGCATGGGATCGCAACCGAAAAGTTCGCGAGAGCGCACCACTTGTTTGACTGCCGGTTTGCCAGTTTTTGGATCGGTCAGCTGCATCAAATCAGCTTCCAAACGCTGCAAGATAGTCTCAAACTCAGCCCCAGGCTCGACAATGCCCTCTGGTTCGCGACTGCGCAGGTTAACGCGCAAAAAGCTAGTGTAAGCGGAAGGAGTTGCAAAGGCTGTCGTTTTTTTCCAATTGGTGCTGTTGCGGAACTGCTCCGCCAGCAACCCCTCCCGCTTCTCGCGGGAAAGCAAGCGCTGGCTGAGCGCCACCCGAACCGGCTCGGGTAACACCTTGCGGGCCAAATCCATCAGAGAGAAAGACTGTTTACCGCTAGGTTCTGGAGAAACTTGGTAGCCTAACTTGCGGCAAAAATCTTCAATCAAGCCTCGATACGGATACTGGTCGTGCAAGCCGACAGAAGAAATGATAAAGACATTGGCATCCTCGGGCAACTGCAAGAGCAGCAGGCCAATTTCTCGGTCAATGGCTTGATAAATATCGCGGATGCCATTCGTCAATTCGTTCGGTCCCGCCACCTTTTCGCTGCCTCGGGCGTCCGGACGGTATTTCCAAAACTGGTGACCGCCGGTGTGAGACTCGGCAAAAACCGCGACAGTCAAATCAAAACTATCTTTGGCGAGTAAATGCCGGCACAGGTTGCCTTTCTTCTCAACCCGCTCTAGCAGCTGGCGGTAGAGCTGCCGGTCTTCTGCCCACCCGCTCTCTAATTTTTCGTCAATATTTACCTGCGGGCCAAAAACCTGCCGGACTTCTTGCAGCAGCTCGGACGGCTCGGCAGATGGGGGAAAAAGCGGGTTGTGAACCGCCCAGTCACAGAGCTGAATGCCGGTCAATCCCGGTACGGGATGGATGTCAGGTGCGTCAAGAATGGCAACTTTTTTCTCTTTCCCCTGCAGGTGCGACCAGAAAGGTCGCACGCCCAAGTCGGCTGCAGTTACAGTTTCCAAGTCGTAGGTGCCCGGTTTCAACTGGCGGAAATAGTGGTAGCCGTGCTGGCGGCGCGAGTTCCCGCTAAAGAGGATAGCCCAAACGCCGTGCTCGCAGATTGCTTCCGCACCGCCAGTTTTGCCCCAGCAACCGCGCTCCATAATTGAAGCAATGGCAGGCAGGTAGCCTTCTTTTGCCCAGCGCTCGATAAAATCTGGATCGCCAGCATCTAAGCTCAAGATGACTAGCGGCGACTTTTTCGTCTCAAGTGTCATTGCTAAACTCCAGGCGGACGATCGCCTCAATGGTTTTCCCTTTTAGCCGGTCTGGAATCGGTTCGCCCATCAGCGACAGAAACGTCGGAGCCAAATCCAGCAAAGAAACATCGCCAATCGCGCCCCGCCCCTGAATAGATGGCCCGGCTGCCGCAATAAAGCCATTGTGGGAATGGTCGCTGTCCCGGTAAAATTCTGGCTTCTGCTGCCTGAGCTCAGCCTTGGGATGAATCACCCGCTCCATAAAGCGAGTGGCAGGTTTCCACTGCACGAACAGATCGGGTAAAACTGCCGGCGGCTCGCCACCAAATAGATCGCAAATCCGCTCCACGCGCCTCACCACCGGTTCGCCGGTTTCCGGATCTTTTAGCTGCATCAAATCTGCCTCCAGCTGGTCGAGCAGCCCCAAATATTCCGCTCCTGGCTCCACAATCCCTTGTGGCTCCCGACCTTTGAGATTAACCCGCACAAAGCTAGGGTAAAAAGAAGGAATGGAGAAAGCTTTTGTCTTCTGCCAATTGGTGCTGTTGCGGAATTTATCAGCTAGCAGTCCCTCCCGCTTCTCTCGGGAGAGCAAACGCTGGCTGATTGCCACCCGCACCGGCTCAGGTAACACCTTACGCACCAAATCCATCACAGAGAGAGACTTTTTCCCACTCGGTTCTGGAGCT
This sequence comes from Oscillatoria princeps RMCB-10, assembly GCA_019359235.1. Taxonomy (GTDB): domain Bacteria; phylum Cyanobacteriota; class Cyanobacteriia; order Cyanobacteriales; family Oscillatoriaceae; genus Oscillatoria; species Oscillatoria princeps. The sequence continues at coordinate 149,163 of JAHHHT010000015.1, read as the reverse complement.
GCCTGATAGCCTAGCTGCCGGCAAAACGCTTCAATCAGCCCGGTGGTCGGATATTGGTTTTCCATCCCCGTCTCAGACAAGATAAAGACATTAGCTTCCTCTGGCAATTGTGATAGAATCAGGCCCATTTCTCGGTCGAGCGCAGCAAGAACGTCTCGGATCGCATCTTTGAGATCGGGCGCTTCTGGAGTTTGGTTGGGAAGGAGGGCTTCCGGTCGGTGCCGCCAAAACTGGTGGTTGGCAATGTGAGATTCGGAAAAAATAATCACTATTACGTCGTAGCTATCTCGACTCAGCAAGTGCCGGCACAGCGCCCCTTTTTTCTCCATTCTCTCTAACAGCAGGCGGTAAATCTGCCGGTCTTCAGCAAGGTCAAAATTCAAGGTTTCCTCAACCACCATCTGCGGGCCAAAAACTCGGCGCACCTCTTCCAAAAGCCCCTCTGGCTCCGCCGCAGCGGGAAAGGGCGAATTGTGGCTAGCCCAGTCTGCGAGCTGAATCCCTTTCAGTCCAGCCATTGGATGAGCGTCGGGCGCGTCAATGACTGCCACTTTTTTATCTGTCCCCTGCAAATAAGACCAGAAAGGACGGATCTTTGCATCCGTTTCGCTGACCGTTTGCAAGTCGTAGGTGCCTGGTTTTAACTGGCGAAAATAGTAGTACCCGTGTTGGTTGCGCGAGACGCCGCTGAACATAGAAGCCCAGACGCTATAGGCGCAAACTAGCTCGGAACCAGCAGTTTGGCCCCAGCATCCTTTTTCCATAATCGAGGCAATGGCCGGCAGGTAGCCTTCTTTTGCCCAGCGCTGGATGGAATCGAGATCGCCAACATCAAATCCAAGAATGATTAAGGGAGGGGTTTTCGTATCTCTTGTCATTTCCTTTCAACCTATATTCTCTAACAGGCTTTTATACAGCTGGATAAATCTATCCACAAAAGTTGCTTCGCTGAAGTCTTTTAGCGCCACCTCCCGCGCCGATCGCCCCATCTGTTCTGCCAGATCGCGGTTTTGCAGCAGCCGCAGCAAAGCCTCTGTTAAAGCACCGGCATCCTCCGGGGGAATGAGAAAGCCGGTGTGCCCGTCCCGAACAATTTCGGTCAGTCCCCCAGAACCGCTGGCGACTGCCGCCGTGCCTCGCATCATCGCTTCAGCCGCCACAATCCCGAACGGTTCTTGCCATCGCGAGGGGACAGCCTGCACCCACGCACTGGCAAAGTGCAGTTCCATTTCTTCGCGAGACAGGTGCCCTAGAAAAGTGACATTTTGTTGCAGTTTGTGTTCGGAAATCAGCGATGCCAGCGCGTCGCGTTCTGGCCCGTCTCCGGCTACTAACAGCCGCGCCTGGGGAATTTCTGCGGCCACTTTGGCGAAGGCCCGCACTAAGATATCCGCACCTTTTTCCCAAACCAGTCTGCCGGCAAAAGCCACGGTTGGCGGCGACGAAAGAGGCGGACGTTGGGGGCGAATGGGAATCCCATACCAGACAACTTCCACCGGCTCGATGCCCTCTGCCACCAAGCGCCGCTTTGTTGCTTCGCTATTGGCGACGATTAAATTAAAAGCGTCGCGCCACTGCCGCCACAGTTTCATCTGCAGCATCAGGGGCAGCCAGTCGCGCAGGGGCAGGCAGCCTTTAGTGTAGCACACCGCACCGGCTCTGTCAATGCAGCTTGTCCCATCCGGCAGCATCTTGGTGCCGAGCGGACAAATCGCTCGATACCAGGCAACGTGATACAGGCTGGGTATATCTTTCAGCAAGGGCAAAATCAGCGGCGAAAGTTGCGTCAAAAATATTTTAACATGAACGATATCGGGCTGAAATTCTGCCAGAACTCGACGTAATTTCACAGCCGCCGGCGGGTTGGCTGTCTGCAACAGCGTGCGGAAACTGGAGGTTGTGCCAAAACACTCGAAATCCGCTAGGCTTTCTGCTGCGCCGCCTTTGGCGCAACTGGCAAAAAGTCTGGCGTCGTGCCCCCGCTGCCGCAACCCCTCTCGCAGTGCCAGCATCATCAGTTCAGCGCCCCCAGTCGGCGTTCCGTAGTCGTTAACCAGCAAGATTTTCATCGTCTTTCAAAGAAACGCTTTCCCCTGTACGGGCTGATTCCTCCGCAGCTTCGATAACGGCCAAGCTGCGATAGCCATCCCAAAAATCCGGGCGAGTTGGCTGATTCGATCGCGCAGCCGCTACAAAATGCGCTAGGGCTGCCTGATAAGATGGCTCGTTGCTGGGGGCGAGAATTTTCCGCACTAGGTTGGGGCTGCTCAGGAGGGATTTCAGTTTGCGCCCCAGGGGTTTCAGCCGAGAAAAATCGCAGCTAGCCGGCGCAATTTCCAGATTTGGCACTTGATAGCGGTCGAGTGTCAGTTTGCCGGCTTGACCGTATATTTCAAAGCGGTCTTCATCCACCGCGCTCATGGAAAAGAAGGACTGCACCGGCAGCCCGTCGGTCAGCTGCAATTCTAGCATAGCACTGTCGCCCTCACTGCGCAGCGTTCGCACCTGCGCCCACACCTGGCTCACTTCTTGTTCAAACAAAAAGCGAACCATATCGATGTGGTGCGAGGCCAAATTCAGCAAAACCCCACCCCCACTTGACCTCAGCTGCTGCCAAGCTGGCAGAGTTCTTGCGGCGGAAGAAAACACCGAGCGCACGCTCACCAGTTCGCCGAGCTTTCCCGATTTTATGTATTCCTTGGCCGCCTGGTAAATTGGATTGAAGCGATAGTTAAAACCCATCATCCCAACCGTACCAGCACCCCGCCAAGCCTGAAGCGCATCTCGCGCATCCTCAAGATTTGCAGCCAGCGGTTTTTCCAAATAGACGTGTTTGCCCTGTTTCAAAGCCGCCTCTGCCGCCTCGGCGTGCAGCGCATTCGGCAAGCAGATCACCGCAGCGTCCACATCTGATTTCTCCAGCATTTCCTGGTAGCCAGAAAAGGCAATCGCCTTTGGCACCCTGCGACTCGCTTCTTCTCGCCGCTGCGGATCGGGTTCCGCCAGCGCCACCAATTCAACGTCCGGCAAACGCGCCAGCACATTCAAGTGAACCAACTGAACGATCCGACCGCAACCGATCAGCCCTACTTTGAGACCAGACATGATTCGCTGCTCCTCCCTGCCGGCTTTTTCTCAAACTCCTCATAGTACGACCGTTCAGTATTCACCTCCCACAAATCGTGCTTTTCCCCCAGAATATTTTTCACCGCCAGCATCCCCGCCAGCATCGAGTGATCCTGATTGTTATAGCGGTGCGTGCCGTTCCGCCCCACCGGGTGCAGGTTTTCAATGGTTTCTAAAAAGCTTTTGATAACCTTTAAATGCTGGCGGTATTCGCTATCGTACACCGGATAGGCTTTCGGCTGGCGGATGACAGTCCCTTCTTCCACGTCGTCCGTACTGGCCAAACCAAGCTCGGCCAGCTCCTGAGTTGCCAGCTCGATCAGGGCTGTGTCTGTCATGTTCCAGATATCATCGCCTTCGTTGCAGAAATATTCCATTCCCAGGCAAGTTTTGCTCGCATCCGGAACCATCGCCGGACTCCAATTCTTGAAGTTCTGTATCCGCCCCACTTTCACCTCTGGCGCGTGAATGTAAATCCAGTTGTCTGGAAATAAATCCGCTCGGTTTATGATCAGGGAGACAATTAGAAACGCCCGATATTTCAGGCTTTTCGCCGCACGCACAACCTCGGGAGGCGGCGCAGGGTCGAGCCGCAGGATTAATGAGGTTACGGGCATAGAGGAGATGAAATGCTCCCCACAGAGTTGAACGATTTCCCCTTGCTTTTGGGCGGTAATGCTTTGAATGCGATTCCCTTCCCGCTCAACCTTTAGCACGCCGGTATTCAGCCACACCTGACCGCCTTGGCTCTCGACTTTCTCCTGAAATCGCTCCCACATCATCCCCGGGCCCAAAACCGGGTAGTCAAATTCCTTAATCAAGCTTTTGGCGTTATTGCTGCCGAAAAGAGCGTTGAGAATGGCTGTCTTTAGCGAGAGTCCTTTGATGCGCTGGGCTGCCCAATCGGCTTGGATGTGGTGACAGGGAACTCCCCAGACTTTTTCGGTGTAAGTTTTGAAGAAGGTTTGGTAAAGTCGCTCGCCGAAGCGATTGATTACCCACTGCTCTAGGGTGTCTTCTTCTTTTAAGGGCTGCCATTTGGTTTTGAAATAGCTGAGCACCATCAGCAGGCTTTCGATTGGCCCCACATGCAAGAGGGTATTGAATATTTCCAGGGGGTAGTTGAAAAACCGTCCTTTATAGTAGATGCGCGACAGGCGGGGAACTTTGATGAACTCTTCTCCGAGCACCTCCTGCCAGAGTTGCTGCACGGCTTCGACTTTAGTGTAAAATCGGTGGCCGCCAATATCGAAGCGATATCCTTTGTATGTCTCCGTGCGCGATATTCCGCCGACTTTATCGGCTTTTTCCAGGACAAGTGGTAGAATCCCCTGTTTGACCAGTTCGTAGGCAGCAGTCAAACCAGCAGGACCCGCACCGATAACGATAACCGGCTGACGATCCATGAGTACACCTCTGACGTTTTTTGGTACGATCGCTTTTTTTTAGGTTTTGCGAAAACTCACCCTGACAGAAGTAAGCCGGCGCAGCTGGTAAGCCGCTGTTCCCACCGCAAAGGCAAGGCCACTATAGAAATAGTACAGCCAGTGCCAAGGTACGGTTTGGATGGCGAACCACAAACCGCGCTGCCGGTGGAAGAAACGATAAACCCGCACATTGAGCGCCAGCAGCAATACGCCCTGCAACCCAGCAGCCAGTAAAGCGCTTCTCCACCACAATGATGCCACTATAGCACTCAGCAGCCCGTATGTCAAGATAACGCTGATGCGACTTTTTATTTGCAGGTTCAGGTCGTTTGTGAGCTGCCGGTCGCGCCAAATCAATTCAGTCCAAGGTAGCCCTCGGTAGAAGAAATCCGCTTTTAATAGCGACACCACTCCCCACCGCTTTAGATGCTTGACTTGTAGCGTTTTGATCAGCCGAATCCTGTAACCCGCCCGCTTCAGCCGGTAGCCCAGTTCAATATCTTCAATCGATGGGTGCCGGTACGATTCGTCGAACCCCCCCATTTTCAAGAAAACCTCCCTCCATATCGCACCGCAAGCCCCCCAGAAAGTGGACGCTTCCTCCGAAGCTGTCTGGTGAGTGTAGTGGTGGAAAAGGTTTTTATACTGAGACAGGAAATTGCCAGCTCCTGGCGCTTCGTCGTAAGAGCCGATAATAGCGGCTATATCTGGCTCTTGAGTGAAGGCATCCGCAATTTTGCTCACGGTATCGGGAGGGATGGCTACGTCAGCATCCACAAAAAAGAGTAGATCACCCTTTGCCCTCTGCGCCCCCAAATTCCGCGCCCGCGCCGGTCCGCCAGCTGCCGGTATTCTCAGCACCTGAGCTCCGAATTCCTCAGCTAAACGCCAAGAACCATCTGTATCGCCATCAGCTACCACAATGATTTCCCCAGGGGGAGGAGCTAATTTGGCCAAGCTTGACAGACACGTCCGGAAATTTTCGCCTCCATTGTGGACTGGAATCACAATTGAGATAGTTGGACTGGTAAGGGATAGCATAGCTTAAGCTGTCAGCGTTTGACGCCGGCCCAACGGTAGCGAATAAGCTTTTTAGTAAGCCGTTAGTTTTGACTTTTCTTACCCGCTCTTTCAGTTTAAACAGCAAGTTTTTTAATGTCAATACGCAATCCCCTCTCAAATGTAAAGTTTTTTTACGGAGCGGCTGTTTGGCCCAAGTTTTGTAAATAACACGGGACTTACGCACAACGATGAAAGAAACCGGGTTTCTGGTTCTGGAACGAGGGCTTGGAGGTACTGCTGGTTCAGAAACCCGGTTTCTGCGTAAGTCCTATAACAATTAAAGCTAGAGGGCCAAACTGCCTAATAGCCGGCGGAGTGAGGGGCTTTAGAGGTTAGCTGCCTCCAGCTTGTGCTTTAAGAAATGTTACTCTCGTTACAAAAGCGGGCTTGAGGTTTGAGGGCTGCCGGTTGCCAGACGATCAGTCAGGACAAACGCCGTAATCTCAATAAGCGGGAGTTTTGAACAATAACTCGATTTTATTGCTTCCTGCTGACATGCAGGGTGCGTTCCTCCCACGAGGAACGCACCCTACTTTTTAACCCCGCTCTGAGAGATACTCAAAAATCGCCTCTGGAACCAGGCGCAATTCCCCAGATTTAAACTTATCGAACTCTACCCAAAGCGCTTTTTTTTGCCGCTCCCCCTCAGCAAAAGTTAACTGTTCCAGCAGGTAAAATTTTGAGTCAGCAAAATCACACTGATAGAGCTGAATCAACTCGTGTCCGGGCTGGCCACTGTAAACAAAGATGTTTTCCAGACAGCCCAGGTATCTAATATTCGTTAATTCAGCTTGAATCTCTTCTTGAAATTCTCGCTGCAAAGCTTGGTAGCTGGTTTCCCCGAAATCAACGCCGCCCCCCAGAGCGCGATAGAAAGTTTGCTGCTTTACTGGGTCGTACCCCTCTGACAAAAAGATGCGGTCGCCATCCCTAATCAGCCCCAAGGCTATCACCCGAATTTCACCCTGTTTGTGCATACTTTTAAGTCCCTGCTAGCTGTTCTAGCGGTAGCCACATTGGTTAGGAAATTAAATATTGAGGGCAGGCGTCTCGCCTGCCGGGGGGATACCTCGTAGGACAGGCATCTTGCCTGTCCCTGTCCCCGATATGCGTGCGAGGAAAAACATTCTCTGCTTGCCCAGCCCCCACCCTATCACAAATCACTCGCCGGCAAACACAGACCGGCGGCTATCGCCAACCGGCCAATCTTTATTTTCACCACCCACGACCAGCCTTTTAATTGCCACATACTCCTTGCTAAATTGAATCAGGGCGTTGAGCAGGACATCCAGAGCGATCGCGTCACTGGTTCCCAAATCAAACCAGCAGCGAGACCAGGTTCCTTGATACTCAAACTCTCCCATATTGTGCATGAGCGCTATCATGCAGTCCTCAGCTACGTCAAGGTCATACTCCATATAGCTGATCTCGATGCCGGTGTCCTGTATCTGGAGATTTTCAGCATTGAACCCCCCCAGCTTCCCCAGAGAAAACCAGGAATTAAAGATTTCCTCAACATACTGCTTCTCCATTTCGCTCGGAACAGTGTAAAACTCCAGCCACACCCACAGGTCAAAAGGATTAAATTCGCGAAACTGTACTTGCATCGTCACCAACCCTCTAGTCTAATCGCGGCAATTCACTAGGCCCCCAGCTGCCCGGTTCCTCTCTAATTTTATCGCGCAGCGCGTCGCAATCTCGCTCTTTCTTATCGAGGCGTCTTTGGTTCCTGCACCCCTCAAAGAAAATCTGCTGTACCAGGCTTTTCGGGAGGAGAGCCGGTTGGGCCAGAGCGAGCTTAAAATGCTCGTTAGCTTCCTCCTCTTTTTTCAGCTTAACCAGGATTTGAGCTTTTAGATAGTGCACCTCTGGATTGTTCGGCGTCTCGGCGAGGGCGAGATTGATATATTCCAGCGCCTTATCATATTGTTTCATATCTCGGTGTCCGACCGCAATTCCCCGCTCTGCCAGATAGCGGGGGCTGCCATACTTTTCTAACCGCTCAATTGCCTGAGTTGGGTCAGCAAAGGGCAGATTCACCGCCAGCATCAGATCCATGTATCCCTTGAGCAAGTTGACCTCTGGATCTTCGGGGGCGATTTTTTCAGCCGCGTCCAGATGTTGAAACACCAAACGCAATTTATTCAGCGCTTGGGGAGTCCCCTTGATCGTGCCTTCCTTCTCCAGGATGTAAGCTCCTTCTAAAAAATGGCCAACTGCAGTGTAGAGATTGCCGCGCAAGGGGTTGGTGCCGGCCAGCTTTTCGGCACTTTCGCGAGTTTTGGTAGCATAGGAATTGAAAGTCTCCGCATCCATCTGCATGTAAGCTAAAGACGCCTTCATTGCATAAACCAAAGGCTCATCAGGCTCGCTCGACACAGCTTTTTCCAGGCGATCTGTTGCTGCTTTATAGTCGCCCGCCACGAAGAGCGCTTTGAAAGCGGCTTCTGTGTTTTCTCCAAAGGCTTGAGCGTTACTGTTGCGGAAGGGATCTTGAGCCAAGGTTGGGCTAGCCGGCAAACTGAGGGTGTAAAGCCCAGTGAGTGCCGTCAGGGTAATCGCAGCAGTGCCGGCCTTCCGCACCAGCTGTCTTCTAGCACTCGCACCAATCCTCCGCACAAGAGTGGGAAACCGCTTTATCATAGTTGGGTCAAAAAAAACAGTACCTGTCGAATCAACTCTGTCTCAATCCTACTCACTGCGGCGGGACTTAGGCACAACTGTCAGAGAAACCGGGTTTCTGGTTCTGGAACGAGAGCTGACAGTCAAGACTGCTGGTTGAGAAACCGGGTTTCTGCTTAAGTCCTGTGCCGCGATCTCCGAGGCGCGCCGCAACCGGCAGAACTTAGATTGTAGATTCCACCGGCTCTCCTCAAATCCGGGCGTCCCAAATGCCAGTGCCGTTTCCGCACGGCACGGGCTGCGGAAACGGTCGGGCCATCGGGACTCCCGCCGGCAGCTGTGTGCTGAGTGCGACAGTTTGCCAGAATGGATGGCAGGTATCAACCGATACTTTTTTGCTAACAACCTTTAACAGTTGCCAACAAATACATAAGCTGAGAGATTCTCTCAACCAAGGCGTATCAACCAATGCCCACAGGAAAATCCCGCGAGCACAACAGCCAAGTTCATGATATTGCCCACCTTCTTTTAAGAAGAAGTCACTTGAACTAGCTTGAAGGCCACTCATCCTTTAGAGTTTCTGGCTTTGTGGCAGTTTCCGGGACAGCCACCCGCCTTTGGTTCTCAGGTCTTGGTGACTGTCTTGAGCTTTTCAGAGCAGCCACCCGCCTTTGGTTCTCAGGTCTTGGTGACTGTCTTGAGCTTTTCAGAACAGCCACCCGCCTTTGGTTCTCAGGTTCGGGTGGCTGTCTTGAGTAAAGTATAGCATAGATTGGAAGATGGAACGCAAATCACCTGCTGTTGCCAGTCCCGTGCCTCCCCTCTGGATGCCGGCACGGGTTGCCACTCCCGAGCACCACTCGCTCACCTTATCTCGCTCACCTTTAGTGGTACTTTCTGAATGCTCTATCTGAGAAACTTGGTTTACCACCCACCGGCTAGCCCCACCCCCATCCTGAAAGCCGTCAACCTGGAACTCGCCCCGCAGCAACTGGGGCTGGTGATTGGTCCGAGCGGGTCTGGCAAAACTACCTTACTGGAAATTTTAGCAGGGCTGGCGCAACCCACCGGCGGTAAAGTCTTCTGGCGCGAGGGAGAGCTCCTGCCCGAACACCTGCAACAGCTTGCCGGACTGGTGTTTCAGTTTCCAGAGCGGCATTTCTGCGGCAGCTCCATTCTACAAGAATTGCGGCTCGGACACCCAGAGTTGGGGTCAGAACAAGTCAGCCAAGCCCTAGCGGAAGTGGGGCTGGCTCACTTACCGCTGCAGACCTCACCCCATTCTTTAAGCGGCGGACAGCAGCGACGCCTCGCCCTGGCGGTGCAGCTGATTCGCCAGCCCCACTTGCTGCTGCTCGACGAACCAACTGCTGGCTTGGACTGGTCGATGCGCCGGCAGCTGGTGAATTTGCTAGCCAAGCTGAAAACCCACTGGAGCCTGCTGGTTGTCACCCACGATGCCGGCGATATGCTGAGTGTGGCAGACCGCTGCTGGACTCTCAATCACGGCTCCCTGCTGCCGGTGGAACCTGATAAGCTAGCCATCACCCAGCAGCTGTCAGCTGTTAGTTCGTGAGCGGTGATTTATAAAGTAAATATTAAATGCCCTAAGCGCCCAGTCGGGAAACGATCCCCCCCTACCCCCCCTTAACAAGGGGGGGAACTCTCAGAGTCAACCCTTTTTTTAGTTCCCAGCCTGAGGCTGGGAACGAGGGAACGCGAGATTCCCCCGCTCCTCCTGGGAAGGAGGTTAACAATATTGGATTAAACAATGTCGGATGAATTAACTGAAAACTCTTTACTCAACACTGAAAACGCTTTTCTGCTGCCGGAAATGATGCCGGTGTGGCAGGAAACGCTGGGCTGGCAGCCCTCTGCCGGCTTTCTGCAGCAATTTCAGCGCCTTTACGAGCTGATTTTGCAGGGGAACAGCCAGATGAATTTAACCCGCATCACCTCCCCAGAGGATTTTTGGGAAAAACATCTCTGGGATTCTCTGCGCGGAATTTCGCCTTTTTTGCAGGAGTATGTCGCAAGTGCCAGCGGGGAAAATCCTCTGGATGCCGGTGGGCAACCGGCATCTTTTCACGCGGGTTTGAAAGTTATTGACATCGGCACGGGTGCCGGGTTCCCGGGGCTGCCGGTGGCGATTGTCAAGCCTGACTGGACTGTTGCCCTGCTCGATTCCACTCGCAAAAAAATCGCCTTTGTCAACTCGCTGATCGCCGATTTGGGGATTGAAAATGCCACGACTTTGACCGGCAGAGCTGAGGAAATTGGCCTGCAGCCCCAGCACCGGCAGAGTTACGATATCGCCCTCCTGAGAGCTGTCGCACCGGCATCCGCGTGTGCCGAATACGCCCTGCCTTTGCTGAAAACCGGCGGAACGGCTGTTCTCTATCGCGGACACTGGACAGCTGAGGAGACAGACGCCCTGCGCAAGCCGGTGGAGCGCCTCGGCGGCGCGATTGAGTCAGTCGAGGGCTTCACTACGCCGGTGGAGGGGGGCGTCCGTCACTGTTTGTACCTGCGGAAAGTGGCGGCGACACCGGCAGCCTTCCCTCGCCCCGCTGGGGTGCCGGCGAAACAGCCCCTTTAGGGATTGTTATAGCAATGGACAGTCAGTTTAGGACAAGGCATCTCGCTTGCTCTCAAGGAGATTGGGACAGGCGAGACGCCTGTCCTACGAGATATATCCGTAGGGACTGCGTTCGGCCTGCCCTCAATGTTTAATGTCCTTGCTATATTAACGCACCCGACTCCCACTCCCCCTCTCCCCTTGTGGGAGAGGGGGTTGGGGGGTGAGGGGATGTTTTTGCCGGCGCTCAACCGAACCCAATATCAGCCGGTAGCTTGGGCAAACCGCTTGTTAATTTCGTCCCAGTTGAGAACGTTCCACCAAGCGCTCAAGTAATCGGCGCGGCGGTTTTGGTATTTGAGATAGTAGGCGTGCTCCCAAACGTCGTTGCCCATGATAGGATAGCTGCCATCCATAAAGGGGCTGTCCTGGTTGGCGGTGCTGATCACTTCCAGTTTGCCGGTGCCGGTGCGCACCAGCCAAACCCAGCCGCTGCCGAATCGCGTGCTGCCGGCATCGTTGAACTGCTTTTTGAAAGCGTCAAAGCTGCCGAAGGTTTGTTTGATGGCGTCTGAGATCGGGCCGGTTGGCTCCCCGCCGCCACTGGGTTTCATGATTTTCCAGAACATGCTGTGGTTGACGTGCCCGCCGCCATTATTGCGAACCGTCGTGCGAATATCCGAGGGGACGCTTTTGATGTCGCGCAGCAGCTGCTCGGGGGTCTTGCTTTTCAACTCCGGGTGTTTGTCCAGCGCATCGTTCAGGTTTTTGACGTAAGCCGCATGGTGTTTGTCGTGATGAAACTGCATCGTGCGCTCATCGATGTGCGGGTCGAGGGCGCTGTAGGCGTAGGGTAAAGGCGGCAACTCGACGTAAGGCTTTGCGTTACTAGCCAGTGTGCTGTCCCCTTCTTTTGAGGGTGTGAGCAAGCTGTCTCCAAACGCCCCGCAAGCGCCGGTGGTGATTGCCCCAACACCGGCTCCCAGCAAAATCAAGAAATTTCGACGATTGAGTGTCATAAGTGGTATAGGCTCCTAAAAAGTAACAGCGCTAGCTGACATTCCTCCTTTTATTAGGTTATAGCGGTTTTCAGTTGGATGAAGTGCGTGCCAGAAACCCGGTTTCTTAAAGAAACCGGGTTTCTCACGGTTTCTTTATGTTCCGCTTAAATGCTGGGGTGCGAGCGCCTGGATACTTATACTTACCCAGCGGCACGGGATGCGAACCCCAACCGAACGATTGAGCCGGCTGGATTGGGAATTCATAAGTCCGGGACTGGGTGCTGAGAAACCCGGTTTCGCAGGGGAGGGGCACCCACGGAGACCGCCCCCTTCCGGGTTTCTGGGGTGTAATTCATTTTAAAAACCTAAAATATCATGTCCAGCACATTAAGCGCAATCAAAAGCCAGAGAATGGGGTTCAGGCAATTCCCCATGCCCCATGCCCCATGCCCCATACCCCATGCCCCATGCCCTTGTGTGGTTTAGGGAGTATACTCAAAGAGTAGAGAGAGGACAAATTATGCAATCCGCCTTCCACCTAAAAACCAACATCTTGCCAGGGAATAAGATTGAAATCGATGTGCCACCCGGTTCGGTTGGCGAGCCTGTGGATGTTTTTGTCATCTTGCCAGAAAAACCGAAACCCAAACGGGGATCTGTTCTAGAGTTGCTAGAACAGATACGCAGTCAACGCGCTTGCAAAACCGCTGATGAGATAGACCAGCAGCTGCAAAAGGAGCGGGACTCATGGGAGAGCTAATGATTCCATCCTCGGCCACTGTCTGTGCGGACACATCCGTTATAATTTACAGTGTGGAGGAAAATCCTGATTACTGGTCATTGCTGCAACCTCTTTGGTTAAAGTTTCAAGCAGGTGAAATTGAAATTGTCTGTAGCGAACTGGCTTTGATGGAAACTCTAGTCGTCCCTCTGAGAAACTCTGATAGCGTTTTGATAGATGCTTACGAACAACTGCTATTGTCAGCTGGAATACGACTGATTCCCATCAGTCAATCTGTGCTGAAGGAAGCGGCGCGTCTCCGCGCTACGACCAATCTGAGAACACCCGACGCCATTCACGCTGCTACAGCCTTAGCGGCAAGTTGCACCCTGTTTTTGACCAACGACAGAGGGTTTCGCGGTGTGCCCGGTTTACCCGCTGTTATCCTCAGTGAAGTGCTGGCATCTTGATGGGTGGGAGATAAGCTAGGGCGCATTGAATTTGCACGCTTACATCTCTATCCCTCGTTATCCCTCGTATCCCTCGTTCCCAGGCTCCGCCTGGGAACGCCATCCTGGAGGCTCTGCCTCCTTTGGGCAGATAGGAAGATTAAAAGCCTAAAAGCTTAGGGAGAGATTGACCGGCGTGCTGTAGGGCTAAAGCCCAACTACAAACGGCTGCCGGCTCTTTATGGGTTATAATCAGCGGCATCAAGCTTGCTTACTAGCGCACCCCCTGGCGCAACTCTTCTCAGGAGAGTGCCGTAAAAATCAGCATCAAAACTTCCCCCTCCCCGCTAGCGGGGAGGGGGCTAGGGGGTGGGGTTCAAATCTACTGCTGCGACAGCCGCTTCACTTCTTGTCCCCCCAAAAGCCGGTCAGCCTCCGCCAGCAGCGCCGGTATCTTATCCGCATGCGGACTTCTCGCCAAACACCGGCTCAAATCCAACTTCTCCACACCCTGAGCTCTCGCACCAGGAAACCAGTCACTCGCATTCCCCAACAAGTTGTATCGCTTCTTGGCGTACTCAATCATGTCATAAGCCAGCGCCAAATTCCTCGCCCACAAAATCACCGGAATATTAATCCCGCCCGGCGTTTCTTCATGCGCCGGCAAACCGATATGCCAGGTGCGCACCCACTCTTCCCCCAGACAGGCGATGGCTTCCTTCTCCAACCTTTCCACAATCGCAGGCATTATCTCACCCGCCTTATCCAAAAGCGGCAAAGTCTTTAAATGCTCGTCAAAATCCGTTGGGCGCTCGGCACCCAACGACAGCGTGTGCACCTGCGGATGGCTCAAACAAAACAAATCATTAAACACCATCGGACTCAAAGGCTGGCACAAATTCACCAACTTTTGCGGCGGTTGATAGAGCATTCCACCCTTATCCGAAGGGCTGATAATAAACACCCCCATATCGTGCCGCGTCGCCGCTTCTATTGCCGGCCAATTTAATTGATTGATGTAATACCAGTGCAGATTGACGTAATCAAACTGGTTCGTTTCAATCGCCTTGACAATCATCTCAGTGGGTGCGTGGGTGGAAAAGCCAATAAACCGCACCTTTCCCTCATATTGCAGCTTCTGAGCCACCTCCAGACAGCCACCGGCACCGAGGCTCCAGTCCAGCAACTCCGCGTTATTGACACCGTGCAGCGCCAGCAAATCAACATAATCTAACCGAAGGTTAGCCAGCGACTGCTCAAAAGTGCGCCGGAACTGCTTTGGATCTGCCATTGGCGCGACTTTAGTCTGGACAGTCAGCCGGGGGCGCGGAAAAACCGGCAGAATCTTCCCCAGCTGCATTTCAGAAGTGCCGTAACCTCGCGCCGTTTCAATGTGATTGATTCCCACTTCAAGAGCGCGGCGAATCGTCGCTTCCAGATTCCGCTGACTGTCCGCTGGAATTTCGGATGCCGGCACATCTTGCCACTTGTACTGATATCTCATGCCGCCGCAGGAAAACACCGGCATTTGCAATTCTGTGCGCCCAAATCTTCTGTACTGCATTATCGTGATTGTTGAGTTAGGATTTTGAACCGCAGAAGTACAAGGATAAACGCAGATGTTTCTCGTTCCCTGGCACCCTTAAGGGTGCCAGGGAACGAGATCAAACTCTCAAATCCCTATATTTCCCGCACCACCGGCTGGCCATCTTTAATTTCGCCAACCAGCACCACCGTGGCGACACCCACGAACAAGCCATTTTCCAAGACTCCGGGAATGTTATTCAAAGTCTTTTCTAGCTCAGCTGGGTTATCAATCGAGTCAAACTTGACATCTATCACGAAATTGCCCTGGTCGGTAATCACCGGCCCCGCTTTTTTCACCCCCATGCGCAGTTGCGGTTTGCCGCCCAACTTTTCAATCGCTCGCATCACCGGCGTCATCGCCATTGGCAGCACCTCCACCGGCAGCAGGAACGTCGAACCCAGCTTGTCCACCAGCTTGGAACTGTCCACCACCACGATAAACACCTCCGCCAGCGAATCCACAATTTTCTCGCGGGTGTGGGCAGCGCCGCCGCCTTTTATCAAGTTTTTATTCGGATCTACTTCATCCGCGCCATCAATGGCCACATCAATACGGTCAACATCATTCAGCGTCACCAGCGGAATCCCGTACTGCTTTGCCAGCACTTCCGCTTGAAAAGATGTCGGAATGCCCTGAATGTCTTTTAAATCGCCGGTTTTAAGCCGCTCGCCGAGGTACTGGAGGGCATACGCCGTCGTTGACCCCGTGCCCAGCCCCACAATTGTGCCCGATTGCACCCGGTCTGCAGCCGCCTTACCGACTTGCTGCTTCATCACCGTAACCGGGTCTGCTGCTGTGGTCATAACCAAAACTCCTCCGCAAATACTGTGGTGCCACGAATGCTAAGGTTTAGTTTAGTATTTTCGGGCACCTTCACTGACTTCACCGGCACGCCTATTACCGTTTCCGCTGGTTTCGGACGGTAAAACGCCAGCTCCCACCAGCTGCAACTCTCTGATAGCTTAGGTTTTACTAAATTTCTCCCGACCTAAAATCCAAAATCTAAAATCCAAAATCGACATGGCCCCGACCTCGGAAAATCAAGAACAGCAGCACCCCCAGGCTCATATAGATGGCGCGACTGTCAAAAGCCTGCTCGAACAGGACCCGACCGATTACAATCTCGCCGAGCTAGCGCGGCTGCTGATTCGCTATCGCGGCTTTCCCGGTGCCAGAGATATCCAGGACAACTTGCAAAAAACTCTCCAGCGCTGGAGCTTGACAGAAGAACAGCTTTATGCTAAGACTCGTGTCATTCACGCTGCCGGTCGGGTGTACAAAAATCGAAATAAGAGAGGAGAGGAAGAGGATTAGAGTTAGCCGCTGGCATGTCGGCAGCCACTGGGTGCGCCAGAGGTGAGACACCCGGTTTCTTAAAGAAACCGGGTGTCTGAAACAAGCGTGAGAAACCAAGTTTCTTCACAGTCCTGACTGCAAACATTATTCGGTAGGAGTCGTTTGTTTTGCAGAGTCTTGCGCCACCGGCTCTTGGGCCATACTGGCAGCCACAGGCGGACGGCCCCAGGCATCTAAAAGCCGCTCAGGGAGTTTAGCGCTGCTGGGGGCCGGCGGTCTTGCCGCCGGCATTTGCTTCTTCAATTGCATGCCAGCCATTGCAGAAGCTTGAGCATCCATGACAGCGCTCAGAGGCGCTAGACTTTGCGCCACCTGAGTTTGCTGCTCCAGCAGCTGCGTCGAAGACACCAAACCGCTCAGCCCATTAACCAGCCTTTTAATATTAGTCCGGAAAGACGGGTCGCCCGTCAGCTCATCCAAATCAGACGTAATCTTCTGGGCGTTCTGAAACGTAGCGCGAGCCGAATCTAGCGTTTGTTGCAGCATCACCAAGTTAGCCGGATCGGAAAGCTGGCGCAAATTGGCTGAAGCCGCAGCCGCATTGGCAGACACATCTTCCAGATTGCGGATAAACTGTCCCTCCGACAAGTCGCGCAAGCGGGTTGAAGCGGCAGCCGCATTAGCAGACAGAATATCGAGATTGCGGACAAGCTGTCCCTGCTCCACCTGATTGAGAACAGGTCTGAGACTGCGCAAAGTCTGGCCCAGTTCGGCGCTCGTTTGGCTAATATTGTTGAGGGCTGCAACTAAAGTGGAGCGGTTGGACACGACCAGCTCATTAACATTTTCTGTCAGGCGATTCACCTGAGCAGCAGTTGCGCTCATCTCCTTAGCGGTTCCCCCCAGTTGCCCAGCGGTGGAACCGATTTGAACAGTCATTGCGCCAACTTGATTAGAAACCCGATCCAGTGAATCCCCAAATTTAGTTGACGTTCGGTCAACTGAAACCGCCATTCGCTCGGCGGTCAGAGCCAGTGAATTCGCCGTTGTCGAGAAACTTTTCAGTTCTTGCCTGACCGTTTGAGTCAAAGCAGAGAGTTCCCCTGTTAACTTAGCAACCCCCCCTGTAGCAGAAGAAGCATTTGTGGCCAAGGAGTTAATCTTGTCAAAAAAAGCCGGATTGGTAAAAAGCCTGGTTAATTCGACAGTGGAGCGTATCAGCTCGTCAAAGCTGACCCCTGGCTGGCCTTCCAGGCGCGATTTGTCACAAATAATCAGGTCTTTATTGCAGTTGCGGTCCCGGGGCTTAGCCACATTCGCCACATCTGGTATCCCCTTCAGGGGTCTGATATCGATGGAGCTTTCACCGATCAGACCGGAATTAGTAGCTTCGATCTGAACCGGACGCGGGATCACCAAATCTGCCTGTAAAATTTCAATCGTGACATCCACTCCATTCGCTCCCGGCTTAATGTCAGTAATTTGGCCGACCGCTACGCCGCGATACCGAACGGGTGCCCCTTCTTGCATCCCCCCAGCATCCTGGAACTCAACAACAGCCGTATAGCTTTTCTTGCCGAGAGTCAGTCCTCCTAACCAGAGAACTAGAGCCCCAAAGCAACTCAGCCCAAGCACTAGCAACAAACCCACCGAGCCTTCTCGAACCGTTCGCGACCGCATATTTTATCCTCCCTACTCTTTTATAATTACTATCAAATCCGTCTAATTGCCTTTAAAAAAAAATATCGACGTAGCGAGCGACCGCGGACTTATGACTTTATACAAAGTTGAGATTGATATGATTTTTAACGCACGACGAAACTCCCTTGATGTCCGCAGTTTAAATCCAAAATATGGGCATATAAAATCCCTAATTTGTATTAGCCCTCATTCTCGCCGGCAGTATTGCGAGCGCTCACTGCGATTATCTATTATAGACCGGCAGCAGAATTTGATAGAAGGCAGGTGCCCCGGGATTCGAGATTTTAGTTTCACAATAGCGACCGCGCCAAAATTGGACAGCCCCAAATCCAGAATAGGGCTGCTAATAGGTATCCTAACCGACGAGCTGGATGGGGCCGGTGACGCTGCCGGTGAAAAACTGTCGGACCAGCGGCATCTCCACGGTGTCGATATCGCTGACAGTACCCTCCCACTGCACCTTACCTTGGTAGAGAAACACGATGCGGTCGGCGGTGCGGCGGATGGTGCTGTCTTGGTGAGTGACCATCACATAGGTAGTGCAGCCGCCTTTGGCTTGCAGGTCGCGAATTAAATCCTCAATCACCGTAGAGGCGATCGGGTCCAAACCTGCAGTAGGCTCATCGTAGAGTATCACCTCTGGGGTGTCGCGGGGGTCGTGCGGGTTGCCCATGATAGCGCGGGCAAAGCTAACTCGCTTGCGCATCCCGCCAGAGAGTTCGGCAGGATAGCGGTCGCCAATCCCAGACAGCCCCACCATATCCAGACTTTTATTCACCAGTTCGCGAATTTCGCTGCGCGGCAGTTTGGAGCGCTGGTACAGCAGGAAGCCAACGTTTTCGTCCACCGTTAGCGAGTCAAACAGAGCCGCCTGCTGAAACACCATGCTAATCCGCAGCGGATCTTCCACATCGCCAATCAGCCCCTCCCGGAGCTGTCCTTGGACATACACCTGACCGGCATCGGGAGCCTCCAACCCCGCCACAATCCGCAGGCTCGTCGATTTACCCGTCCCAGACGGGCCGATGATGGCCAGGGCTTCCCCCCGATAGACACTCAAATCGATGCGATCCAAGACCACATTGCTGCCAAAGGACTTGCAGATTCCCTTGAGTTCGATTAGCGGCTCGTGCATAGGATGTCAAGTCAAGTGGGTCGGCGCATCGCCTGCGCAGACTGCTGCTAATTTAGCAGACGATATACTTTCTGACAGTATATCTTGGGAGGGAGAGAGGCTCGCCCGCCCAAGAGCCATCTGCAACTTTGGTCACAGACTCCATGTCACTTAGACTTTAAAAGCTAATTCCTTTTCCTGACCGCCTCACCTCTTTAGCGTGTAAATTTGTCTGACAAACCCTTTTATCCCTCTCGGTTGGATCGGCCATGTCAATCGGTTTATTCAAACAAGTCCTGCAGTTCCGAAGTCGGACTCCGAATCGAGTCAGCCAGTGGTTTAAGTGGTTGTCCCCCGGATTGCTGGTGAAGCGCTGGCTGCTCCTGAGCGCCACAGGCGTGCTGCTCACCAGTCTCGGCATAGCGATTTGGATTAAGCTGACCCCGGTTTTTTACCTGATCCAGCTCATCCAAGACCTGTTCGAGCTCCTGACCAGCGTCATCCCCAGCTACATCAGCGGGCCAATTGTCCTGCTTTTTGGAATGATCTTGATTTTCTTGGGACAGACCCGCACGGTGGGCTCGATTACCCAGGTGCTGATGCCTCAAGGGGATGAAGAACTGGTTGACGTGCTGCTCAGCCACCGCAAGTTGCACCGGGGCCCGAAAATTGTGGCGATTGGGGGCGGCACCGGCCTTTCCACTTTGCTCAGGGGGCTGAAAAAGTACAGCGCCAACATTACGGCCATTGTCACGGTTGCCGATGATGGCGGGTCTTCAGGCCGGCTGCGGCGGGAAAATGGGGTTCTGCCGCCGGGGGACATTCGCAACTGTCTTGCCGCCCTCGCCGATGAGGAAAAATTATTAACAGAACTGTTTCAATATCGCTTTCGCGCCGGCAACGGACTTCTCGGCCACAGTTTTGGCAACCTGTTCCTCACCGCCATGAGCGACATTACCGGCGACTTGGAGCAGGCGATCGCGGCCAGCTCTAAAGTCCTGGCTGTGCGGGGAGAAGTCCTGCCCGCCACCCTCTGCGATGTCAACCTCTGGGCTGAGCTGGCGGACGGACGCCGCATTGAAGGAGAGTCCAGCATCACAGAAGCAGGTGGCACCATTCGCACGATTGGCTGCACGCCGGCCAATCCCCCAGCCTTGCCGAAAGCCCTGCAAGCCATTCGCGAAGCCGACTTTATTATTATCGGCCCTGGCAGCCTCTACACCAGCGTGATTCCCAATCTTTTGGTGCCCGAGATCGCCACTGAAATCGCCCAGCGGCAAGTCCCCCGCATCTATGTCTGCAACATGATGACCCAGCCCGGCGAAACCCAAGGATACACGGTTGCCGACCACATCAGAGCCATCGACAGCGCCTGTGGCCAGCCCCTGTTCACTGCGGTGCTCGCGCAGCGCAAAGTCCCTTCCGCCAAAGCCCTGATCCGCTACGCTCAGGAAAAATCCCATCCCGTTTTTCTTGACCGCGAAGCGGTGGCGCAGCTGGGTCGCCGCATTGTCTTGGCCAATGTCATGGAGGAAGATCTGGAAACTGGTTATGTGCGCCACAACCCTCAGCAGCTCGCCCGCGTGCTGCTGCGCTGGTACAGCCGCGCCCAAGCGGTATAATTTTCAATTTTCAATTTTTAATTTTCAATTTCAATTTTCAATTTTCAATTTTCACGCGCTAATTGGGCTGACCGATGACACTTTCTCTCCCAAATGCTGAGGCGACTCGCTCTCTCGGCAGGGCCCTGGGGCTGTCCCTGCCGGCTCTCAGCGTGCTTTTACTGCAAGGCGATTTGGGTGCCGGCAAAACCACTCTGGTTCAAGGACTCGCTGAAGGGCTGGGAATCAATGAGCCGGTCGTCAGCCCCACTTTCACCCTGATCGACGAATACCCGGAAGGACGCCTCCCCCTGTACCACTTGGATCTGTACCGCCTCGAACCGGCACAGGTTGCGGCGCTGCACCCAGAACTCTACTGGGAGGGGATAGAAGTGCCGGCGGGAATTGTCGCCATTGAGTGGGCTGACCTGCTCCCCTACCTTCCGCCCAGCTACCTGCAAATCCGCCTGACTTATCAAGCCAACACCGGGCGTCAGGCTGAGCTGGTGCCGGTGGGGGCTCTCATACCAATTTTGGATTTTGGATTTTAGATTTTGGATTGAAGCTATCAGCTTTCCTCTCTCGGATTGTCAAAACCCGTCTATCACATCTCCACCCAAATGTCAATATTTCGCCGCCAACTTTCTCTCGTTCCGGGGGCGGGCACTCTTTCGGTGCCCCTACTGGCTGGCAATGCAGTTCAGCCGGCACAAACAGACTGACATCCACGCAGCCCAAATCTAAAATCCCAACGGGGTAAATTGAACAAAATAGCTGAAATATATCTGATTACTCCCTTTGCAATATTTAGATTTTGGCTGCAAAATAAACAGATAATTTTCACAATTTAGCCAAATGTCAAGGGGGTGCCGCGAACTTCTGTATTCAGCCGGCCCCTTTGATAAACAATCTCGCCCCCCACAACAGTCACAGCAGGCCATCCAGTCAAATTCCAGCCTTCAAAAGGACTCCAGCCGCACTTAGTTAACAGCTCCTCGCGCAAAACAGGCCGGTAAGCCTTCAAGTCCACCAGCACCAAATCGGCATCATAGCCCGGAGCAATCGCACCCTTGCGGGGAATCTGGTACGCCTGAGCCACCGCTGCAGACATCCAGTTGGCCACTTGGGCCACCGTACAGCGACCCTGCGCCGCTTGAGTCAGCATCAAAGGCAGCGAGGTTTCCACCCCAGGCATTCCCGAGGGCGTATTGGGATACCCTTTAGCCTTTTCCTCGAGAGTGTGGGGCGCGTGATCCGTGGCGATAAAGTCAATCACACCATCCAGCAGAGCTTGCCAGAGGACTTCGTTATCGCTCGGCGAGCGCAAAGGCGGATTCATCTGAGCCAGAGTGCCGATTTTCTCATAAGCGCCGGTATTGAGCAGCAGGTGTTGCGGCGTCACTTCCGCTGTCACCCAGCTTGGCTTGTCCTGGCGCAGCAGTTCCGCTTCCTCAGCCGTGGACATGTGCAAAATGTGCAGACGCCGGCGGTATTTTTTCGAGAGCTTCAGAGCCAGCCCAGTCGCCTGCAGCGCCGCTTGACTGTCCTGAATTTGCGAGTGAGCGGCTGGATCTGTGACACCGGCAAACAGCTGCCGGCGCTCCAAGATGCGGGCTTGGTCTTCGGCGTGAACCGCAATCAGCCGGCTGCCGGTGGCAAAAATGGCTTCCAGCGCCGCTTCCCCATCCACCAGCAGCTCCCCGTGCATAGAGCCCATAAAAATCTTAATCCCCGGTGCCGGGCTAGCGCTCAGCAAATCTGGCACATTCTCTGCCGTCGCCCCAATAAAAAAGCCATAATTGACTAAGCACTTCTGTGCCGCTCGTTGCAGCTTGTCATCCAGAGCCGCCTGCGTGGTGGTGAGAGGGCGCGTGTTGGGCATTTCCAAAAACGACGTCACCCCACCCCTGGCGCAGGCGCAGCTGGCTGTAAACAAGTCTTCCTTGTGTTCCAGCCCCGGTTCCCGGAAGTGTACCTGAGGGTCGATGACACCGGGGAGCAGAGTTAGCCCGAGAGCGTCTATCTCCCTATCTGCCGGTGCGACTTCCTCTGACGGGATCTCTGGCGCGACTCGGACAATTTCTCGACCGCGAATTTGGACATCCCCGATCGAGAGCTCACCCCCGGGCAAGAGGATGCGGGCGCGACGGATAAACAGACAGGGAGCAGATGCAGAGGACATGGCAATCGTGTTTGAGACAACAGTCAAGAGTTACAGCTATATTGATTGTGGCACCCGACCCGCAAGGCCCCCAGAGGGGAATGTTTCTACGATGCAGAAATTTGCGGCAGCCCCCGGGCGTGCGGAAACCGGCCAGCGTCTCAGTAAAATACCAGAGACAGCCTATCGCCCACAGCCATCTCAAATTTAGACAAAATTTGTACAGTTGTAGATAGCCAAGAATTGAGTTGCCCTTGGTGGGTAAAGTTGTATCTTGCGTCTGCCCTGTGCTAAAACTCGCTATCATATCGTGCTTGAACGCCTATGACCCCTTTGCAAGATCAAGTGTCTGAACCCAATACTGAGAAAAACACTGACAATCCCTGGATAGAGGGAATCAAGACGATTGGGCTGAGCGCCGTTTTGGCGTTTGGGATTCGCACCTTCGTCGCTGAAGCTCGCTATATCCCTTCAGGCTCGATGCTGCCCACCCTGCAGATTAATGACCGGCTGATCGTAGACAAGCTGAGCTACAAGTTCCAAAATCCCCAGCGGGGAGACATTGTGGTGTTCTCGCCTACGGACACCCTGGAACGGCTCAACTACCACGATGCCTTCATTAAGCGGGTGATCGGTCTGCCTGGGGACAAAGTGGAAGTCAAAGGGGGGCGGGTTTACGTCAATAACAAACCTCTGCGGGAACAGTATATCGCCGCTGAGCCGCAGTACCAGTATGGCCCTGTCAACGTTCCTGATGGCCACTACTTGGTGCTGGGGGATAACCGCAATGAAAGCTACGACAGTCACTACTGGGGTTTTGTCCCCCGCGACCGGATTATTGGCCGGGCTGCTGTTCGCTTCTGGCCCCCCGGTCGCCTGGGAGAACTCGATCCCCAGCCCCTCTATCCGCCTGCAGCGACGTCGGGTAAGTAAGCTGCGCTGATCGCTACGGCTGGCTGAGCCATGTTTGCACGACGCGACCGCTCAGCTGGTGGCCCAGCCAATAGGTGTTGGCAGAGCGGGTGTGAAGAGTTTGAGCTTCGACTCTCCAGGAAAGCTGGGGGTCGAAAAGGGTGATTTCGGCGGACTGACCGGCGGCTAAACTCGCCGGTTTTTGCTTGAGACAGTTTGCCGGTCCGGTGCTCAAAACCCGCCACAGCTCTAAGGCTGTCCACTCGCCGGTTTCTACCAAGCTGTGCCACAGCAGGGGCAAAGCCAGCTCCAACCCAATCGCACCGGCTGGCGCTTCCCCAAAGGCAACGGTTTTCTCTTCGTAGGTATAAGGAGTGTGATCGGTGGCGACCGCATCGATCACCCCAAGCCGCACCCCGCGCCTGAGCGCCTCCCGGTCTGCTGGGTTTCCCAAAGGCGGTGACAAACGCAGCGATGTATTATAGCTTATAAGTGCTTGCGTGTCAAGTAGCAAGTGCAGCCAAGTTGTGCTGGCTGTCACCGGCAAGCCGCGCTGTTTGGCATCTTGAATCAGCGCAACGCCGCGAGCGGTGGAGACTCGCATCACGTGCACACAAGTGCCGGTAGCTTCTACCACTTCCAGCAAAGCGGCGAGGGCAGCGGTTTCCGAGATGGCGGGATTCCCTGCGAGCCCGAAGCGAATCGAATCGGGCCCCTCTCGCATCACGCCGGTGCGGGCCAGGTCGCGGTGCGATGGCCAGAGAGCCACCGGCAAGCCCAGAGGTTTGAGGTATTCCAGCAGCCGGCGCAGCAGGGCCAGATTTTGCACCGGCAGCCCGTCTGCAAAGCCGGCGACGCCAGCTTTTGCCAATTCCGCCAATTCCGCCATTTGCTCCCCTTTTACCCCCACAGTCAGCGCACCCCAAAAATAGAGCAGGGGAGCGGGGGCGAATACTTCACCGCTGCGCCGGCGCAACAGAGCCAAAACGGCGGGGTTATCCACTGGCGGCGTCGTGTCGGGCAAAATCGCCACCCTGGTAAATCCGCCGGCTGCAGCCGCTTCGATCAGCGATTCCAGGGTTTCCCGCTCTTCAAACCCGGGCTCGCCGCTGTGGCTGTAGAGGTCTGCCAGTCCGGGACCGAGAACCAGTCCCCGGCAATCTCGCACCCCGGTGTCAGGGGGGGGGTGGGGAATTTCAGGGGCGATTTCTTTAATCATGCCACCGGCAATCAGGACGTCTGCAATTTGGTCGGTGCCGGTGAGTGGGTCGAGTACCCGTACTTGTTGGAGCAGTTCGCTGTTCATGAACAAAGTGGGATTTTGAACCGCCAAGACGCGCCTGTGCGCCAAGAAGAAATTGCTGTTTCTGGCGGAAAGGTGGTCAAGAGCGGTTTTTTTCATTCTTCAGCCCTTTACAGCGCACCGGCTGCTGTCTTGTCGAGGACGCCACCGGCGAGGTGAGTGGTGATATTCATGGCTTGCAGCACCGGCGGGCCATCGGAGCCTTTGGGGTAGTCGATCACTGTGACGGCGCAGTTGCCCTGTTTGAAGTTCCAGAAGTGTTCCGGTTCTAAATCGAACAGGTGGCAGAGGATGGCTTTGTTGATGGCGTCGTGGGCGATGACTAGGCCGGTGCTGTTGGGGGCTGCTGCGGCAACGATGGCTCGCCAAGCTGCGATCGCTCGCTCCCACACTTGCTGCAAGTTTTCTCCTTCTGGCATTTGCACGGTTTCTGGGGACTCTTTCCACTGCTGCAACAAGCCGGGGAATTCTCGCTCTATTTCGGTTTCGTATTTGCCTTCCCAGAGTCCGTGACTGATTTCTCTGAGTCCGTCGTGGAATTGCAGCTCAACGGACGAGTGGTGCTGGAGGATGATTTCGGCGGTTTCTTTGGGGCGCAGCATGGGGCTGCTGACGGCAAAGTCAATGTGGACGTTTTTGAGAAATTCTGCTGCTTTTTGCGATTGGGCTCTGCCGCTGTCGTTGAGGGGTACGTCGATTTGCCCTTGAAAGCGGCTCTGCCGGTTCCACTCGGTTTCTCCGTGGCGCACGAATAGCAGGCGTGGCCCTCGGTGATTTTCTCTGGGTTTGGGGAAATTTTCTCCGACATGGGAGGTGAGGTTCATCGATTCCAGCTGCACCGCTGCGCCGGGTCCGGTGGAGGGGAAGTTGAGGACGCTGATGCCGCAGTTGGACTGCTGGATGGAGTGGTAATGTGCCGGTGGGATGCCAGCTGCTGTGCTGATTAAGGCGCGGTTGATGCCGTTGTGGGCGACGACTAAAATTGTGCCGCCGGCGTGGCGGGGCAAGATTTCTTGCCAGAACTGCTCTGCTTGTTTGTAGATGGCGAGTACGGGAAAGTGCTCTTCTAAGCCGGCTTCAGTTGGCACCGGCATCTGCAGCTGGTGGGGGCGTTCTTGCCAGCACTGGTAGTCGTCGGGAAATTTGTCTTTGACATCCTGGCGCAGCATCCCTTCCCAGAGGGGCAGGTCGATTTCTAGGAGCTTCTCTGAGGAAAGCAGGGGGGGGTGATGCCCGTCCGCCTGCAAAGATGAGAGGATGACCGTTGCGGTTTCTTTTGCGCGTTGCAGGGGGCTGGAGTATATGGCGTCAAAGGTGATGCCACGCAGGGCAACAGCAACTTGACGTGCGGTGGCGCGACCTGCTTCTGTGAGTGTGGATGCGTCGAGCCGGCCTTGGATGCGCCGCTCTTGATTAAAGGTGCTTTTGCCGTGACGGAGTAAGATTACGCGAGTGGCCAGGGGTTTATCCTCCTTTGAATCCCGTTGTTCAATCCCGTTGTTCAATCCCGTTGCCGGTATTCATTTTATCGCAGAATCTGTCCCCCATGCGTCACTGTCACTGCGGCTGCTGCTGTCCGCACGCTACACCGCACAGGGGCGTAAAAGTCTGCCGCAATTGTGGAGCGCCGCCCTTTATGATCGGATACGGGTGACTGAGGCAAGCAAGGGTAAGGGAGGCGGGGATGACACTCAAGCGGGTAATACTAAGTGTGCTGACGGTTGTGGCGCTGGTTCTCGTCAGCCTGGATCTGCTGCACAGCTGGAATCAGCCCCAGATTCAAAGTCGCCTGGAACTGTACCAAACCAATCTGCTGCTGCACGCCGCCGAGTGGCGCGGCGCAGCGGTTGAGGGTGCCGGTTTGGAAAAAGCCCGCAGCACGCTGATTGGTGAGGATGCCTTTGAAACGGCGCTCAAGCAGTATCAGGAGGCTCGCGAGTCTGCTGAGAAGTCCCTGGAAAAAGCCCGAGCGCAGCTGGAAGCGCTGCAAGAGCAAGGGGTGGATCTCCCACCGGCACCCCCTGCGCCGGCACCGGACAAAAGCACTGTCCAAACCGCCCCGAGATCGGAGCGCCAGCAGCTGCAGGTGTCGATTAACAAGCTCAGCGACTTGATTGAGGAGCTGGATTTGCGGCTGGGTATCTTGCAGGCTCACCAAAAGCAGGCGGATGCGGCGCTCAAAACTTGGACGGATTTGCTCTTGCGAAAGCCCTCACGCACGGATTTGGTGAGAGCAGCTGACTTGCTGGTGGAACTCTGGAGCAATCCGCCTCGGATTTTACCCAGTGCGGAGCCGGTGCTGAAACGGCATCTGGATGGGTGGTTCCGCTACCGCGCCCTGTCTCGCCTCTACGAATTGCAGCAGCGCGACAGTGCGCTGGCGGATCTGCAAGTGGAGGAACAAGCTGTAGCTGAGCGAGCTGTGCTGAAATTGGCGATTGTTGGCGGTATCCCGACGCTGGGGTTCTTGGTGGGAACGGGGTTGCTGATTTTTCTGGGTGTGCAGTGGCTGCTGAAAAGGGGGGAATCGCTCCTCGCCAAGAATGGGGATGTTGGCTGGGAAACGCCTTGGGATGGGGAAACGATTTGGCAGGTGCTGATTGTTGGCTTTTTCTTTGTCGGACAGATTCTGGTGCCGCTAACGTTTCAGATATCAAACTCGCTGTTAAAAATCAACCCAGGGGCGCTGGATGTGCGGCTCAAAGCTTTTTATATTCTGGCGAGTTATGTGCTGCTGGCTGCGGGGGGGCTGCTGGTGCTCTACCTGTCTGTGAAGCCGTTTTTGCCGCTTCCAGAAGATTGGTTTCGGGCTGACTGGCGGGGCTACTGGTTTTTGTGGGGTGCCGGTGGCTATTTTGTGGCAATCCCGCTGGTGATTGTGGTGTCGCTGCTCAATCAGAGGCTGTGGCAAGGGCAAGGGGGGAGCAATCCGATTCTGCCGATAGCGCTGGAAAATCGGGACAGTGTGGCGCTGGCGGTGTTTTTCTTAACGGCGTCGGTGGCTGCGCCGGTGTTTGAGGAAATTATGTTTCGGGGGTTTTTGCTGCCGTCTCTGACTCGTTATTTGCCGGTTTGGGGGGCGATTGCTGCGAGCAGTTTGCTGTTTGCGGTGGCTCACTTGAATCTGTCGGAAGTGCTGCCTCTGGCGACTTTGGGGGCGGTGTTGGGGTTTGTCTACACGCGAACGCGCAACCTCTTCGCTTCGATGTTGCTGCACAGTTTGTGGAACGCCGGCACGCTGCTGAGTTTGTTTGTTTTGGGCGGCGGTTCGGGTTGATATAGCAGCAGTCATATTGCTTAGGACATCAGTGGGCCTGGGATAAAAGGCGTAGGACAGGCGTCTCGCCTGTCCTTTGTGTCCTAATCTAAGTGGCTACTGCTATAAGCTGTTGCGCATTTAATTTGCCATATTTATCTCTATTCCCTCGTCCCCTGGAAGATACTGTTAAGGGCGTTATGGAGGATCTGCCTCCTGTGAAGGGGAATGCAGATTAAAAGCTTGTCTCCTGGGCGGGGCGGCTTGGGGGGAGGGGCGGCCACGGGGGGCCGCCCCTACAAAGCACTTTGTATATCAAGGACAGTAGGGGCGGGTTCACCCGCTAACCTATCGGTCAAGCCGAGAATTTTTATCAACCCGCCCCCACCTAGGGAAGGATATGAACGTACCTTCGCCCCAATCCTCAACTGTGAAAACAGATATCAGAGGTTTTGGGCGGGTTTATTTGCGTTTTAGCTAGGTAGCACAGGTTGTGGGTGAACCCGCCCCTACATGTTTTAACCGCCTAGTAGCTTTAAGTTGACACCAGTGCCACGGTGGGCCGCCCCTGCGGGGCACGGTGCCGCAAGCACTACAGCACTATTTTCCAGTCAGTCGCTTCCGAGTTGCGGGCACGGCCAGCAATGAAAACTTGGCCTTGGGGCGGGGCGGCTTGGGGGGAGGGGCGGCCACGGGGGGCGGGCGGCCACGGGGGGCGGCCACGGGGGGCGGCCACGGGGGGCGGGCGGCCACGGGGGGCGGCCACGGGGGGCGGGCGGCCACGGGGGGCCGCCCCTACAGCTACCTGGCAATTGCAATTCTTCATTCTCAATAACTGGGAGCCATTTTCAACTTTTATCTGAAGAAATGTTAAGCAAAGGATTGAAACTGGGTTCCCGCAAGGGGTTGAAACTGTTAAGAAAGATGTCGGAAATGGGAGCCGGAGAAAGGGGGGAGAGGTCTGTCTCGCCTTAAGCCGATGGCCCACTTGACGGAGCGCCGCAAATGTTTAAATATTTATTAAATAATTTTTTTTTTATATAAAATTTGATACTTTAGTAAATGAACTTATTAATCGCTTCGGGATGCAAGGAAAGTCAAGATGGCCAACAGCAGTGTGATCGCCCCTGATTTCCCTGACTACTATCAGCGTCTCAATCTTCAACCAGATTGGGATTGCGACAAGATCCGCAAAGAGCTTCTCAGTCAGTATAGAGAAACACAATCCAAAGTCAATGCGGCTAGAGGAGAGAAGCTTGCGTTGGTTAATAAGGTACTCAAGGAGTGGATTCCTGACGCTCGAAAGAAACTGACTGACCCTGAGGCGCGGGCCAAGTACGACCGTGATTTGGCTGAGTGGAAGCGGACAGCTCCGACGCCGCCACCGCCGGCGATACCTACTATCAAGGAAATTTGGCGGCTGATTGAGGAAGGTCGCTATGTGGAGGCGATCGAAGCCGGCAAGACGTTAACGGATGCCAGTCCAAACGACGCTGGCGCTTGGCAAGTTTATGGGGTTGCCAGCCATCTGTGGCGCGACTTGCAGAGTGCTATTTACGCAGCCGAGAAGGCCATTAGCTGCGACCCCCGAAATGCCCAGTATTATGTAGAAGCCAGCGGGTACTATGCCGCAGCGGAGCAGTGGAATGACGCTCACCGGCAAATCAACAGGGCCATTCAGCTCGAACCGAATAACTCCGACTACCAAATCGCACTAGCCGGCATCTATATAAGACACGAAAAGTGGGATGATGCGGAGAAGGTTCTCCAGGGGGTTTTGAGCAAAGAACCATCGAATCAATCCGCCCGCTATGGGCTAGCCGCAGTTTATAATAACTCAGCTGTGGAAGCTTTGCCGAAAATTGGCCAGTTGTTTGATAGCGGACAGGTGAAAGAAGGCCGCAAGTTCCTCAAGCAACTGAAGAAGCGTTTTGAAGAGGCTCAGAAGCTGGCCGGGGACGATCCAGAACTGCTGAGTTTGCTAGACTCTAACTCTATTGGGGTTCGGCGAGCGCTAGGGGTTAACTTTTTCCAAAGGTTTCTAGGTCTTATGATGGATGAGTTATTGCTGTTCCCAGGGGGAGCAATTGTTGTAGCTACTGGTAGTAGTGGCGGATTTGTTTTGGGGGGGATAGTTACCTTGGGTATTTTATGCTATGCCTGGATATGGCTTCCTTATAAAAATAAAGGACAGGACTTGTCCAAGCGATTGGTAGGGATGCAAATTGTTAACCAAGAAGAAAATTCTCCGCCAAGCCTAACTCAATTGATTTTCAGAGCTATACTCAAGCCTCTGGCTTTGGGGATAGCTGGAAGCGCATGGTTCTTTATTTTACTATCATCAAGAGATGTACCCAATTGGTTTATAAGAATGCTTGGGTTCTTTTTATACCCCTGTTTGCATGACAGGTTCACAGGGACTACTGTGGCCTGCTGTGCCAAGGGGGACTTTATGAAATTGGGCAAGTATAACTGGTACTAAGCTGTTAGGCTAACAATGCTGCTTTTGCCTTGAAAGGAGGCAGTCACGATGAACTGCGCACACCGCCACCAATGAAAATTGTCGCCAGGGCGGGGCGAGCACGGGGGCATCGCCCCTACAAGACTATTTTCAAGTCAGAGCCTCCAGAGGGTCGTTCCCAGGCTGAGCCTGGGAACGAGGAAATATATCTGAGATAAAACCATGTCAAGTTTAGTTTATCGGGTTACGCACCTGCCCGATTTGGAAAAAACTGAATACCGGGCTCGGTACGGGGATGACCCCGCATCTCGCCTGTCTGAGATGCAGACAAATTTCCTGCACGCGCTGCAGGCGCTCGCCCATCAGTGCGCTCCCCTGACGTGCAGTTTGGTGTACGCCTACAACCCGGGCGAGCCAAATCAGGATCGCAAGCTGCAAATCTTTGTCCGCCTCAATTTTGAGGCGACGCGGGAATGTGGCCCAGAGGAGATGCGCAAAATTTTCCAAAGCTCTTTTTGGAAAGATTTTTACGAGATTGAGGAAGTCACTGGCGGGAGTGTGATAGACTTAAGCTGGGTCAGATTTATTAGCTTTGGCCTCAAGCAAGAGGAGAGGGTTGAACCGACGACACCGCCTCGGATAAACAAAGAGGGTAAGTCTGTCAGTCCCTCTCATTACTATTTAATCCAGCCGGTGGAGCCGAATGAGGAGAACGCGCTAGTCGGTTTTTGCTCTAAGCTAGAGGCTTATGGCAACCGGGCTTTAATCGAGATAGCGATCCAGCCAACGGCTCTGACCGATACGGAGCAAAAGGCGCTGGAAAATCTGCTCCGAGTTTTGGATTCTGTTACGTCTTATTCTTATGGGGAGGTGGAGAGATCGCCATTTTCGAGTAAAATTAAGGAGTACCGCACAGACCCCGTGGCTGAAAGAACGCTTGACCTATTTGAGGACTTGCGAGAGGCCACTCAAAATCGGCCCTTGTATGAAGTTTCATTGAGGGTTTTAGCAGAGAACCGCTTTAATGCCAGTTTGCTGCTGAATGAGTTTTGGGTGGAATCTAGCGAGCAGCCGCTCTACCGGGAAATTGGCATCGGTCAAAATGACCCCCGATTTGCCGGCGCTCTGCAAGCAGTCCAGCAGGGAGTCCTATTTCCTGAAGCTATCTGGGCTGAATATTGGGGGGCGCTTCCAGACAGCAGTAAGATGCTAAAATTGAAACGGCTGCACCGGCTCTTCACGGTTGAGGAAGTCAGATCCTGTTTTAAGGCGGTGATACCCGACCCGGTGGTGGTGTTTAGCGGCATTCGCAAGGAAACGGATCTGAAATCGGAGAATTCCAGGGAGTCGGTTTTGCTGGGATGGCAAGCCGGTAAGCCCAAGAATCAGGCGCTGGTTTCGCGGGAGAGTCTGAAAAAGCACGTTTTTATTTGCGGGGTTCCCGGTTCGGGGAAGACAACCGCCGTGCTGAATCTTTTGTTTCAACTGTGGACTGAGCACGGGATTCCTTTTTTGGTGATAGAGCCGGCAAAGACTGAGTACCGATCTATGCTAAAGTGTAAGTATGATGAGGGGGCGTTAAGGCTCGACAAGAACCCGACGACTCAGGCTTACATAGAGGCTCGCGATGTGGCGGGGGCGATTGCCAAGCTGCAGGCGGATTTGCAAATCTACAGTCTGGGAAATGAGAGAGTTTGTCCGTTTCGGTTCAATCCTTTTGCCTTTTATGGCAGCACCACGCTGGATGAACACATCTCAACTTTAGAGGCGTGTTTTAAGGGAGCGCTCCCGCTGTACGGGCCCATGCCGGCACTATTAGCAGAAGCGATTGAGCGGGTTTATGCTATATTTGGGTGGCAGCCCCAGGATACGGCGGAGTGCGGTATCCGCCAGAAGCGGGAGTTTCCTAATATGCAAGACCTCTATGAGGCGATAACTGCGATTTTGGAGGCTAAACAGTATTCGGCGGATATCAAGAGCGACCTCAAAACTGCTTTAGAAGTCAGGATAGGGGGGTTGCTCCGGCGCAGCGCCGGCAGTATGCTCAATACGAGAACGTCTGTTCCAGATATTGAGACGCTGATGGAACGTCCAGTTATTCTGGAAATGGACTCCTTGAATGAGGAGCAAGCCAATCTGATGACAATGTTCGTCCTGGCAACGCTGCGGCAATATACGCGGGTTACGCGAAAGTCTGGCAGTCCACTGAAGCATATCGTGGTGATTGAAGAGGCGCACAATATTGTGGGGACAGATGCCAAGGGGGGTGGTGAGGAGGGATCGTCGAATCCGAAGGCGGAAGCTGCTAAGTATATCGTGCGAATGCTGGCTGAGATGCGAGCCTTAGGAGAGGGTATGATTATTGCTGACCAGTTGCCGAGTGCTGTTGCGCCAGAGGTGATTAAAAATACTAATGTGAAACTGGCGCACCGAACTGTATCGGGGGATGACCGGGAAATGCTGCAACAGTCGATGCTGCTGACGGGAGTTCAATCAGAGGAACTGGCGCGAGCCAATCCGGGGGACGCTTATTTGTTTATGGAGGGGACATATAAGCCGGTGCGGATTCAGGAGCCGAATACTAAGCTGATTTATGGGATTGAGGAACCTCCTTCCGATCGGGAGTTGGTAGAGTGTATAATGGAGAAGGGGTTTTATCGGGTGGCGCTCGCCGCTAAAGAATCCCTGCACCGGCAGAAGGTGAGCAAGTCTGTGGGGGAGGTACAGAATCAGTTAGAATCTCTGTATAAACAGTGCTTGCCGAAGTTAACCAATGGCCATCAACTGTTGGAGATGTCGCGCTCCCTTAAACCCGACTTAAAACACCTAGAGTTATTCACGAAGCAGTTGAGGGAATTCGTTCCCCTCTTAGAGAAGAGAATTGAATCGACCTGGACTGAGCTTGAGTGCATCTGGAGGGAGACGCGGCAAGAAGGAGTTTGCGATGCGATTCAATCTGAGCCGGCTATCCAGAATGGCCAAAACCAGCTCAAAAAAGCTCAGGAGGAATTGCAGCAAATTAAAGCTGCCTGTTTGAGAAAAATTAACGAGCTAGAACTAGAAAAGGCCCAAGTCCTAACACAAGCCTTCGCGAAAGTGGAAGCTTGTTTTAAATCTCACTCGCAGCAAGCTGAGAGACTCGCGCAAGTCTTCCAGCAAGGAACTGCCAAAGGGTCAGTTATAGAAGCTTACTTTAATGAGATTGCAGAGACGACAGACAGTTTCTATAATCTAAGTGAGGAGTTAGAAGCTGTAGAAACCGATCCAGATGACAGTCTAGCAGCCACTATCCAGAAGCAAGTGGTTGCCATGCGCGAACAAGTGCAGCTGACAGCCAAAAATCTCATAGCTCAACTAAACAGCACTCAACTAAACAGCAAGAGGTAAACTATGGCTAATAAAAGAACCAAGGAAGGGACTTCCAAGGAAATACAAGGGATTAAGGAAAACAGCCGAGAGGCAATTGATAAAACTGCCGAAGTTGCTGATTTCGCTGCGAAAACTAAGGAGATGCTGGCTAGCCTGGAGGGAGAGGCATTTATAGAAACAACACAAGCAATGAAACAGGCTAATGAATTTCTCCAGGACAGTATTGACGAAACTCAAGAGGAAGTTGTAGAAGAGGCTGAGGAAATCGACGAGCAGTTTGACGAAGAGAAAGAAAGCCTGGACAATTCAATTGAGGCTAATAGGTCCGATATGGGTCAACTCAGTGACTCAAAAAAGAAAGCGGATCGAGCTAAGGTGAGTGATGCCGGTATTGCTAACGCCGAGAAAGCCAAGCAAGAGGAGATTGCTTTTTCTGAGACTGAGGCAAAAGGCATAGAAAGCGCAGTGGAAAAGATGCAAAAACGGATAGCTGAAGAGCAGCGTAAAAGAGAGTCTAATCGCGCTTCATACGGGAGTTAGCGGACAGGGGTGGACAAGAAACTGGGTTTCTTGTCCATCTGGGGAGATTGCCGCTGAGCAGGAAGCGGATTTCTGCGCCTCGTTTATTGACGACAAGCCAACTAATTAATTCCAGGTAGATTTTTATGAAGAGTAAATCTGAAATCGAAAATGAAACCAAAAGGCTGGTAGAAGAAGGTGAGTGGTTGCTTGAAAAGATTAGCCTCTCTTCAAAGGCTCCTGAAACCGAACGGGACGGTTCAGTCGCCCAGCTAAAAGACATGCTGAGTGAAGTAAAGAAGGAGATGCAACAAAAACTTTCAGAGTTTAACGAAGCTGCCGACTCCTGCCAAAGGGATATTACCAAAATTAAGAGCCGGATATCCCTAGCCCAAAAATCCGAAATAATTGCGATGCAAAAAATGATTGATGCTAAAAAAGCCGAGCTAAAATTTTGGCTATCTCAGATAACTTTGCTGGAGAGGTTTTTTCATAACATACTCATTAAAACTGTCCTCGATCCCAAACAGGACGTTTACAAGAATCTTGGTGGCAACAATCGTGCAAAAGGAACTGTGGGCGAAGCAATTGCTGGTTACGTTATGAGTGATATTTTCACCTATCCAGATTGTGATTTGCTCAGCGACTCTTACGAGATAGTGAATGGAGAGAAACGCCACAGGGAGATAAATAGTGAAGAGCTAGCCTATAAAGCTGCGGTAGATTATTTTGAAAAGAACCCCAATCAAGAATATGTTCTTGCCGACAGACCGTTTGAGGGAGGTGATAAATGTGCAGTCGATGTAGTAATCATGTTAATTAGTAGGGAAGATGCGGAGAATGGGAAAAAAGGAAACCCCTGTCAATCCGTTTACTTTGTATTTGAAGCAAAAACTGATTCCTCGGAGCTCACAAAAAAGCAAAAAAGTCCTGATTATCCCCAAAACCAAGCCGCAAGAATGTATAAGAACACGCTTAGATATGAGGCGCGAAAGCAGTTGGGGTTGGATTTACTGAGGGCTGTCCAGGACGATAGAGTTCATTACATTTTTTACAAGCTAATAACAGGCACAGGGCAAGTGCAAAAGATTCAGAAAATTAAGAAGCCCCAAAAAAAAATGAGCTATTCCAAATGGCTGAAATTTTAGGATACTATTTTCTTATAGCAGGAAACTATTAATGCTGTCGGAGCGTGTTCTTTTTAGTTCAACCCAGCCAGAGAAGGTCGTCCCAATCGGGTTTTAATCATTCACACCTACTCCTGCAAGGAGCGTCATGTTCTTCTCACCCCTGTTCAACAAGTATTACGACCAGATATCCTCATCCCTGCTTCCCGGCTACAAAAAGTCTGCCGGCAAAGTCTATATGCGAGATATCCAACCGGCTCTAGAAACCATAAACAACTATGGCTTCCCCACACCGGCAGAACACGCCCAAAAAGCTCTGCAATCTTTTCAGAACCGTTTTCGGGTGACATTTAAACCCTTGGCATTTCCCGAAGCCTCCCTCAAAGAGGACATTAAAGCTGAAATCGAACCCCAGTGGTCTAGCTTTTTTAAGGCCGTTTCAACCTTGATTGACAGCCAAGATTTCTACAAGGCGATCGAGAGCAGTTTTAAGCGCCGGTGTGAGGGAACCGTCAATGCTGTAGAGGTTCTCGCCAGAGATTTGCTACTGATTGCCGAGATTCAAAAAAGCTACGATGAAGCTTTCAACGTTGGCAAGACACGAGAAAAGTTAGTCCAAAACTTGCGCTACCTCTCCGCCGAGTCGCAGCAACTGTTTCCCAGGTATTACGCTGAAATTGCCAAGCTGAGAGATGAGGTGGGCAACTACTCTCAGCAGACAGTGCAAACCCTAACTCGGACAAAACAAAATTTCTCAGCGCAAGTCGAGCAACTCATCAGTAGAGAGCGTTCCGCTCAATCCGATTACGAACAATTCTTTCTGGGATACCGGCTCCTGATTGCCCAGCAAATCGATCCAATTTGCGACGAGTTGCGCACCTTTAGCTTTAGATCCCAAAACCTGCGCTCCCAATTTATAGAACAGCTTATCAGTAGCGAAGACGCACACCCCCAACAACTCGAATTACTCCGCCCCGATCTCGACAATCAATTTGCGTTTGTTCTCAATGAGCTAGAGCAAATGCTAGCCGTCGAGCGGGCTGACACGCAAGCCCGTCAGTCCATCAAGAACCAGGGCGCGGAAATTCAGTTTGAGTTTTTTCAGGATGTAGCCGAAGAAAAACAGCAGGTTGCTCTCAGAGAGATCGGAGACTCTATCCGACAATCTGGAGATTTCCCCCTGATTCTTCAACAAATTGAGTCTGTCCAGCAGTCCTATTTCCAGAAAATTCAGGAACTAGCAGAGGTGGAACGCCAGTATCTGCAGCTGAGGCAAGAAACCCTAGGCAGTCTGGATTCTCCGATTAAGCCCTTGCTCAACCAGTTGAATTTAAATAGCGCCGAGCTTTTCGGAGCGGGAAGTTCGTACAGACTGCTCGCTGGTAAACTGGAAAAATATGTAGATGACCCTACTAATTACGCCCGGCTAGAGCAACTGGCTATGGATGGGATGTTACTTGGCATCAGTGACTTTGGCCAATCCATACAAAACCCCATCCAGGTGAACACCACTCTAGATTTAGAAACCCTTTCTAGGAAACTATCCGATAAAATTGCTGAGTTGGGGATTGGCAATAAGGTAGGCTTTATTCAAGTGCTGCTAGACGAAGCGGAACAATTTGACAAACCGGCTCTCTTGTTCTTTTCTCCCACCCCTCAGACAGACCGGCCCGAACTTACTGGCCTCTTAGAAGTCGTCCAAGAGGGCAAGCTAGTATATATTAGGAAACTGGTTTGTATATGCCCTCTCCCCTCACACCTTCTCAATCCTTTGCTGGAAGGTTACAAGGCAACCTTTCGGACAAAAAGCCGTGAGGTTAGGCAGCTTATATCCGACCCATTCCTAGCCAATAAGCTGGATTATGATTTTCAAAGTCATATCGCTCGCGCTATGACTCAGGCTAAACAGCGCCTGCGAACTGCCTACTTAGATAAGCTCAAAGAGTGGGCTTTAGAGATTTTTAAGAGTGATTCCTTGGAACAAAACTTTTTCCTGAAAACTCTAGATGACTTGATTGTTAAAGCCCTGGATGCTGTTTTAGGGTTTGAAGATACTTCCGACGAACCAGAAATATGGTAAGCTGTTTCAGATTTACTTGAGAGAGGGTTGCAGGAGGCTAAGCCTCCAGAGAGTTCCAGGCAGTTACGATGAACTGCGCACACCGCCACCAATGAAAATTGTCCCCAGGGCGGGGCGAGCACGGGGGCATCGCCCCTACAAGACTATTTTCAAGTCAGAGCCTGGAAACGAGGTAAAGGCTAGTAATTTATTGTACACTTGGAGAATTTATGGGATTGGTAATTGGCATTGATTTGGGAACAACCTATTCAGCTATGGCTTATATGAAGGATGGCAAAGCTGAAATTATTCCCAACTGCGACGGCGAGCGGATTACCCCATCAGTTGTGTTTTTTGATGACAGCGATACCGTCGTCGGGACTTTTGCTAAAAATGTAGCGATCTCGGAAGGCGATCGCGTGGTGCAGTTCATCAAACGCAAAATGGGTAGTGACTACCGGATTCGCCAAAATGGTCGGGACTGGACGCCGGAAGAAATCTCGGCGCAGATTTTGAAAAAACTCAAACAGGATGCGGAATCCTTTCTCAACACGACGGTTCGGGATGCTGTCATTACCGTCCCCGCCTACTTTGATGATAAAAGGCGAATGGCTACTAAGACGGCTGGGGAAATTGCCGGGTTTAACGTATTGCGGATTATTAATGAACCAACCGCTGCGGCTTTGGAGTTTTCTGCCAGTCGGGAAGTCCGCAACAAAACGATGCTGATTTATGACCTCGGCGGCGGCACTTTCGATATCACAATCATGCGCGTGAACGGCAAGGATGTAGATGTGATTGTCTCTGGCGGCGACCACGAACTCGGTGGCAAGGATATCGATGATTGCCTGATGGCTTACTTTCAAGAGGAATTTAAAAAGGCTACGGGGCTAGACCCTCTAAGCTCTCTGGCCGGCCAGCAAAAACTGCGCACTGAGGCTGAGGCGACTAAGAAAAAGCTGTCTACTTCTGACAGCACGCGAGTCGCACTTGATGTAGAAGGTCGTCAAGCACAGTTTAAGGTAACGCGGAGTAAGTTTGAAGCACTGATTGATGACCTGATAGTGCGCACGGAAATGAACATTGAAATTGAGCTGGGCAAGGCGCTGGAAAAGGAGAATTTGAACCGCGAAGACATCGATGATATTTTGCTGGTGGGAGGTTCGACGAGAATTCCAGCAGTTAGTAAGATGCTGTCTCGCTTATTTGGGAAGGAACCCCTGCGCTCAGTCAACCCTGATGAAGTTGTCGCCCAGGGAGCGGCTATTCTAGCGAATACTCTGGCAATTCAGGCCGGTCAAGCAACTGCGCCTGCCGGTACGGTGCTGCCTACAGTCTCCGATGTTTGCGCTCACAGCTTAGGAGTTGTAAGCCTCAATGATTTCGGGGTTCCTGAGAACTCAGTAATTATCCCTGCAAATAGTAAAATTCCCTGCAAAGCCTCAAATACATATGTAACAGTCAAAGATAATCAGTCTGCCGTGAATATCGAGATTCTTCAGGGCGATGCGAAAGATCCAGAAGATTGCGAACTTTTGGGAACAGCTCGTTTGGAAAACCTGCCGCCTTATCCAGCAGAATCGGGAGTGGAAATTACTCTGTTCTATGATGTGAATGGGATTTTGCAAGTGACTGGTATTTTTCTGCCAACTGGACAGAAAGTGAGTGCCACAATTAAAGTGCAGGGAACTATGTCGCCAGAAGCGGCTAAACAAAGTAAAAGGGAGTTGGACAGTATCAAAGTTGAGTAGTGAGCTGAAGTGACGGTGCTGGGGGCGCGTCAGGTGACGCGCTCTCTGGGTATTTCTGCTGCCGGCTTTGGGGGCGGTGTTGCGGTTTGTCCGCACGCGAACGCGCCATCTCTTCGCTTGTATAGCGGTTTTCAGTTGGATTGCGCGCCAGAAACCCGGTTTCGTAGGGGCGGTGCCCCCGTGCCCGCCCCTACCGGGTTTCTCCGTACCTCAGAACACCGGCACGCTGCTCAGTCTGTTTGTTTTGGGCAGCGGTTCGGGTTGATAGAAATGCCGGTGCCGGATGAGGACTGGAGTCAACGCGAGCAGCCGGTCGGGGCGAACAGCTGTTTGCCGGTGCGGCAAACTTTTCTCGGATTCCTTCACGAGTTCTTCATATTTTAATGCTAGGTTTCAATCAATATCCCGTCTGGTTCAAGCTGAAATTTCGGCGTTCCACATGAGGGGGGTGAACCGCCCGCTCCCGGACGTAGGACAGGCGTTCCCTCCGACCCAAAAGTCGGCTGCGCCTTCGAGACGCAGGCTCCCGGAAAGCGCAGGACATCTGTCTCAGATGTCCCAAAACAGAGCTTTAATCAGACGGCTATTGGAAACTAAACAATTTGCTATTAGGTGTTTTGAGGAGTGTTCAGCTGAATGTTGTCTGGCTCAGGGGTGCCGGTTTAACCGCTAGCAATCATGCCAGGGTGGCGCAACTCCTGACCCGACGAGCTTACCGTGCGGACATTGAAAGGCAAAAAATATGGACACCAATAAATTCCTGGAACAATATTCAGCGGGAGAGCGGGATTTTCAAGCAGTGTGCCTGCGTCAGGCTGACTTGAGTGGGGCTGACCTCAGCGAGGCTAACCTGAGTCGGGCTGACCTGAGTGGGGCTGACCTGAGTGGGGCCAACCTGAGCGGGGCAGACATGAATCGGGCCAACATGACTGATGCTGACCTGAGTGGGGCCAACCTGAGTGGGGCCAACCTGAGTCACGTCAACTTGATTGCAGCGGATCTTATTAGCGCTAACCTGGGGGGAGCCTGCCTGAAAGGTGCCGACATGCGCAGCGCTAACCTGGTTCGGGCTAATCTGGCAGGGGCGAACTTGATGGGGGCAGACATGGGCGGTGCCGATCTCAGTGGGGCTAATTTGACTGAGGCGAACCTGATGGGAGCCGAAATGACGGGTGCCGAAATGATGGGGGCTGCTGTCGAAGGGGCAAAGTGGAGTGCGCCAGACGAAAGTGAAGCCGTGATGTTTGATTTAATATCCCACAAATGGGTGAGTTGGAGCGGCAGTCGCTGAGCGACACCCAAAGAAACCGGGTTTCTCGTTAGGTAGAAACCGGGTTTCTTTGGATGGCAAAGAAACCCGGTTTCTTACCGCTATACCAGAAACCGGGTTTCTTTGGATGGGAGCAATCAAATTATCACCTTATATCAAGTCCGGTGGCATGGTTATTGTATAGGAGGGGGCGGGTTTATTTCACCCCTTCGTTGTGTCGCAAATATTTCGGGTGAACCCGCCCCTACAAAGATAACAATCGATGCCAGCGGACATCGATTTTAGTAGTGGCTGCCGGTTTTGCGATAGTGCACGGCTGTGACACCGGCATCCTGCAGCAAATGGCCATTTTCAACGACGGCGTACACCACCCAGTGATCGCCACAGTCCATGCGGTTTTCCACAGCGCATTCCAGATAGGCAAGAGCGTCGCTGAGGATGGGGCAACCGTTCTGCGCTTCTTTGGTTTCCAAACCGGCAAACCGGTCTTCCCCCGGAGCAAAATTCTTCATAAAGTGCTTGCGCAGCTGTTTGCCCTCTGCTAAAATGTTTAAAACAAATTTGTCTCCCGTGTGCGTGATAGATTCAAGAGCGCGGTCTTTGGCAACCGCAACTGTCACCCCCGGCGGATTAAATGTCGCCTGAGAAACCCAAGAAGCAAGCATCGCACTGGTGATATCTCCCCGGCGGGCTGACATCACGCAAAGAGAGCCAACAATCCTCCCCACAGCTTGTGCGGTGCGGTCAGCTTGCGACGCGCTTGCGGATTGCCGGGGGGCGCGAAGTCTCTGGGCTTTTTTCAAAGCTTGGCCAAAATCAATCCCAATTTCTTTGCACTGTTGCAAAACGACATCGGTGGGTTTGAATTTGACGCGGATGGATTCAAAGCCCAATTTATAGCCGGCGTCGAGTAATTTGCTTTCTATCAAATCAACGGCTTCCCCACTCCAGCCGTAGGAACCAAAGACGCCGGCGAGTTTGTTTTTGGAAGCTGTGGAGAGGACAATCCCCAAGGCGGTTTGAATTTGGGTGGGCGCGTGACCTCCCAGGGTGGGCGAACCGATGATAAACCCGTCGCATTTTTCCACGGCGGCTTGAATTTCTGCCGGTTCGGCGGCTTCGCAGTTAATCAATTCTACCGCCGCACCGGCTTTTGTGATTCCCTTGGCGAGCGCCTGCGCGAGTGTCGCTGTGTTGCCATAGGCTGAAGCATAAATTAGGGCAACTGTCAAGTCTTTGGAATTTTGCTCCTCACTCCACTTGCGGTACAGGTGGGTGAGTTCTGTCAGCCCGTAGCGTACCATTGGGCCGTGACCTGGCGCGTAAAATTTTACCGGCAAGTCAGCAATTTTGTCAAGGGCAGAGAGGACTTGCTTGGCTTGTGCGGCGTGCAAGCAGTCGTAGTAAAAGCGCCGGTCTTCACTGTAGATTGACCACCCCTCATCGAATACTTGGTCGCCGCAGGTATGGGCACCGTAAAACTTATCGGTAAACAGAATTTGAGTTTTCGGATCGTAAGTTAAAAGACCGTCTGGCCATCGGGGAGTCGGCGTGGTGATGAATTGCAGCGCATGTCCTTTCCCGATATCGAGAGTGTCTTCCCCGCGCACGACAGCAATATTCAATTCCTCGGTTTCAAAAACCTGCCGCAGGGCTATTGCTGCGGGATTCGAGCAAACAAAAGTCAGCTGAGGTGCCAATTCTAGGAGCGCTTTGAGGGTGGCACCCCGGTTCGGGTTGAAGTGTCCGAGAATGACGTAATCTAGCTTGCTCAAGTCGAGGCGCTGCTGCAAGGATTCCAGATAATTCTGTGTGAACGATTCACCTGGCGGATCGAGCAGAGCGATTTTGCCTGCTTCGATGAGGAAGGAATTGGCCGTAGTCCCGCGCTGCAAGCTGTACTCTACTTCAAATTTGAGCCGGTCCCAAGTGCGCGAGCGGAACACTTTGGTATCTTCTGCAAGGGTGACAACCTGTACGTCTCGTTTTTTGGTTTCTGACATGAGGAGTGAGGGGGGAAAACTTGGTGTTTTTATTATACAAAAATAATGCCGGTCGCGAGGCGATGTTTTTGCGGCTGGGGGGCCCAGAAACCCGGAAGAGGGCGGGCACAGGGGCCCGCCCCTACGAAACCGGGGTTCTGAAATTTACACGAAGGTTCTTGACGCGCTATATTCATTTTCTGCTGCGCAGCCGTCAGGGCTGTGCCAGAAAAATATAGCGGTTTTCAGTAGGGTGAAGATAGCCCCAGAAACCGGGAAACGGAAAGAAACCCGGTTTCTCAATGCGCGAATATCTGCAACGCCGCACAGGGCCATCACCCGTAGGGCAGGCGTCCCGCCTGCCCTCAAGGACAGGCAAGATGCCTGTCCTACGGGGGTTAGTAGTGGTTTCCAACTTTGCGGTGGTGGACTGCCGGCAGTGCGTCTGGATTGCTAACGCGCCCAGAATCGACAACTGCGTAAACAATATGGTGGTCAGAAAGCTCCATCCGGCTGGCTACTTCGCACTCCAGATAAGCCACTGCATCCGTCAGAATCGGGCAGCCATTGCTTGCCGGTTGCGTTTTCACACCGGCAAAACGATCCGCACCGGGCGCAAAGCGCTTCAAGAAGTGCTTCATCAGAGCTTGATAGTTATCTTCGGCGAGTACGTTTAACACGAACTTGTCGCCAGCGTGCATGAGCGCTTCAATCGCCCGATCTTTGGCAACGGCGATCGTCACACCCAAAGGTTGGAAACTCGCCTGAACCACCCAAGACGCCAACATGGCGCTGCTCATCTCGCCTTTCTTGGCGGTGATGATATAAAGCCCCCCGCTGAGCCGGCCCAAAGCTTTATCCAGCTCGTTATCGAGTGATTTCATCTGCTTCACGGTTTTATCCCGCGTCAGCCATTGCCCCAAGTCGGTGCCGGCTTCTTCGCAAAGCTGGTAAGTTGCTTCCGTAGGCGTTTCCTTGATCAAAATAGCAGGAAATGCCTCTTTCAGCCCCAACTCTTTGAACTTGTTGCGCAGGGGATAAACCGATAAGTCATCTCCGCCGCCAGATTCAAACAAACCGACGGCTTGCTTGCTGTTGGCTGCAACCAAGATGGTGCTGATGGCGGCTTCCGCTGTCGCTGCACCGGCACCCGACACCGGCGGCGCACCAATGACAATGCCGGCAGCCCCCTCAACCAGCTCCCGCACTTCCTGCGGCTCAGCTGTCTTGATATCCATCATTTCCACGGCGACACCAGTTTTTGTGATGCCGTGGGCGAGCGCTTGGGAGAGGCGATCGCTGCAGCCGTAATCGGAGTAGTAAAACACTGCAACCGTCGTTCCTGCCTTGGCTTGCTCTTGGCTCCATTTTTTGTAGCGCCCGGTGAGCTCGACCACATTGTGGCGCAGCAGGGGCCCGTGGCCAGTGGCGATGGTGCTGATTTCTCCCAGTTCCGCCATCCGCTTCATGGCGCTGATCACCGAGCGGGCGTTGGGAGCCATCAGGCACTCGTAATAGAACTGGTAGTCCTCCTCAATCTCGGCTAAATCTTCGTCGTAGGTTTTATCCGAGCAGAAGTGCATGCCAAAGGCGTCGCAGGTGAACAGAGTCTGCGTTTTGGCGTCGTAGGTAAAGATTGTATCTGGCCAGTGCAGGTTGGGGGCGGACACGAATTCCAGGA
This sequence comes from Oscillatoria princeps RMCB-10, assembly GCA_019359235.1. GTDB lineage: Bacteria > Cyanobacteriota > Cyanobacteriia > Cyanobacteriales > Oscillatoriaceae > Oscillatoria > Oscillatoria princeps. Next base: position 105,026 of record JAHHHT010000015.1, on the reverse strand, counting down.
CGTGGCCATTGCCCAAATCCAGCTTGTCGCCATTTTTCACCAACTGCTTCTTAAATGGCTGGTGCACCAAATTTTCTAAAAACTGAATCGCCACTTTTGCGCCCACCACGGTAACTTGGGGAGCCAGCTGGAGGACATCTTTGACCAAGCCGCTGTGATCTGGCTCGGTGTGGCTGATTATCAGATAGTCTATCTCGGCTGGGTCGATGAGGCCGGTGAGGGTGTCTAGATACAGCTGGCGGAACTTTCCGTGGGATGTGTCCACCAGGGCAACCTTCTCACCCCGAATCACAAATGAATTGTAAGTGGTGCCGTTTTTCAGCCCAAATTCAATGTCGAAGCGATCTCTATCCCAGTCCAGGGAGCGAATCGCCGTCGTGTCAGCTGCGATTTCGCCCGTCTCTATCGTCAGCCGGCGTTGGGTTCGGTCTGCGAGCACTACCATCAGTGGCCTCCTTTTGAGCAACCCATTTTTACGTTACTTCACACATTGTTACATGACTTTCATTAAAATGGTTTATTAAAAAACTTATGGTTTGGTTAAGGATTCTCAATTTATCGGCAGCGGGCGGGGGCGGCGCTTGCATCCTAAGTACAAAATGGGAAAAATGTCAATACCTGACCGGCTGCCGGTGTCAGGAGGAGACTGACATCTTGCATCCGGGTGACTGCAAGTCTGCGGTGACAGCTTTCCAGCACTCCCCTGACCCGTCAGGGTGCGGGGAAGGCAACCTTTCCCCCGTCCGATCGCACTCGCCACAGCGGCAAACCTGCTCGCGCTCTGGAAGGATCGGGCGGGGGAGTGCAGTGTGCGCCGCACAAGGGTGCTGGGGAATGGTGCGCAATCCTCCGCACAAGAGAGCCGGCATTTCCTGCCGGTATCATGGAGCTATCAGGCTATAGGGTTATCCGCCATGTTAAAGTACGACCAGTTCAAATACTTGCCCACCGCCAAGGACTTACCCGACTCTGACGACACTCCTGTAGATAATGAACTGCAAGATTTAATCCCGCACCGGCTGAGATCAATACTAGCTATGGTGTGGGCGGAGCGCTGGGATTGGTTCTTTGGGGTTGACATGGGAGTTTACTATCACCCCAACAAACCGGCCATTGCACCCAATGGGTTTCTCAGCTTGGGAGTGCCGCGCGTGATTGATGAAGACTTGCGTCTCAGTTATGTAGTGTGGGAAGAAAAGCGCATTCCGATTCTGGTCATAGAAGTTGTCTCCGAAAGAGTGAGAGAGGAATATAGCGCCAAGAAGCAAATCTATCAGGAATTGGAATTCCCCTATTATGTAATTTACAATCTCCAAGGCAGTGGCAAAGATCGCTTAGACGTGTATCGCTTGATGAATGGCGTCTACGATTTGGTGCCGGGAAATCCAGTTTGGCTTCCGGAAGTCGGGCTGGCCATTGGCTGCGAGCGAGGAACCTATCAGGGAATGACGCGGGAGTGGGTCTACTGGTATGACGAGCGCGGGACAATATTGCTGACTCCCGACGAAATCGCCGTCGCCGCGCAACAGCGCCGGTTGGAAGCCAAGCAACTGGCCCAAAGCGAGCAACAGCGCCGGCTGCAAGCCGAGCAACTGGCCCAAAGCGAGCAACAGCGCCGATTGGAAGCCGAGCAACTGGCCCAAAGCGAGCAACAGCGCCGGTTGCAAGCCGAGCAACGCTCAGCCGAAGCTGGACTCCGCGCCCAAAGGCTTGCAGAGTTACTGCGCTCTGCTGGAATAGATCCAGATATTGAGCTGTGAACTTCCTGGCTTTATCCGCCGGCTGTTATAGCACTGGCCAAATTGATTGGGGCCATTGGGGGCCGGCTCGACGCTTAGTGCCCTGCGGATATACTATTGGAAACGCCGGCCTCAATCAAGTCAGCGCGAGTAATTGTCACTTTTCTGCCGGCACAAGGCTCGGTAGACTTGGAATATCGTGGAATAAATCAGGAACAAGCTGCTGACTTGCGCTCTCGCCTGCGGACGTTTGCAGAGGATTGGGAGCGCCCTGATAGGTCGGCTTACGATGCCTTATAATCGCGGTGACGTGGTGCTGGTTCTGTTTCCCAATTCAGACCTGCGTACCGCGAAATTTAAGGGGCGAGCGCTTTTTGGCAAAGCCGGTGCGGCGGGCAATTTTGGGTGCCGGCATTCTGGCCGATTGGGAGCGAGAGCGGTTCCCCGATAAATTCTAAAAAAATATTAAGCTTTAGCCAAAGCGGTTGACTTTCTGGCAGTCCTGATTTGTGCAAAAATGGGATGCGCCCCTAGCCGTTCGAGCCCACCGGCAATTCAACAATAAACTCAGCACCTTCACCCGGTTGGCTGACGCAGCGAATCCGCCCCCCGTGACCTTTAACAATCACCTGATAGCAAATCGACAGTCCTAACCCGGTGCCCTGTCCCACCGGCTTGGTCGTGAAAAACGGGTCAAAAATCCGCTCCTGAATCTCTGGGGCTACCCCAACACCGCGATCGCGAATCGAAACAGTCACCGAGTCGCTTTCAGTGGCCTGCGTGCGAACGGTAACCTCCCCAGAGCTGCCGGTTGCCTCAACCGCATCCAAAGCGTTATTCAGCAAGTTAAAAAACACCTGATTGATGTGGCCGGCGCAACAGAACACCGGCGGCAGCTTGCCGTATTCTTTGCGAATATTAACCCCCGATTTCAGCCGGTGCTGCAGCATGGCGAGGCTGCTCTCTATCCCCTCGTGCAGGTCAACCGCTTTGAATTCCGCTTCATCCAGCCGGCAAAAATTCCGCAGCAACCGCACAATTTCTAGAATCCGACCGCTCCCTTCCTCCATCGATTCGAGCATTTTGGGAAAATCTTCCCGAATGTAATCCAGCTCTACTTCATCATTAAACCGAGCCAGCGCTGCAGCAGCTTCCGGGCAAGCCTCAGCCATACAGTCAATCCCCTCACTCAAGGTTTCGGCATACTCCCGAGCGTGGGGCAGATTGGCGTGGATAAAATTGTTAGCGTTGTTGATTTCGTGAGCGATGCCGGCCACCATTTGCCCCAAACTGGACATCTTCTCGCTCTGAATCAGCTGCAGCTGAGTCGAGCGCAATTCTTCTAAAGTCGCTTGCAACCGCTCCGCTTGAGCTTGGTATTTGGCAGCGGTGTCTTGGACTTGCGAGTAGAGTTCAGCTTGCCCGATGGCAATCGCGATCTGATCTGCCAGATCGCGCAGCAAATCTATTTCGCAAGACTGCCACCGGCGGGTGCTGCGGCACTCATGGGCAATCAGCAGCCCCCACAACTTCTCGCCAATCACCACCGGCACGATCAAATTAGCCCTCACCTGCAACCGCTGCAAAAACTTGACATGGCAAGGATCTAAACCGGCGCTGTGAATGTCATGAATCGCTCTGACACGCCCTTCCTCGTACAGGTGGGCGTACTTCCCAGAAAAGCAGTCGTCCGCACCCATATCCCCCAAGACGGACAGCCAAGGGCTAATGACATCCTCAACCACGACCGTTCCCTGCCAGTCTTCCTTAAACTGGTAGATCGCCACCCGATCTGTATCCAGCAGCTCTCGCACCCCCCGCACCGCTGTTTGGAGAATCGTCTTTAAATCCAGGGTGCTGCGAATTTGCTGGATAACCAAGCGCAACAGCGACTCTCGCTCCGCTTGTCTGCGGCTTTCTCTGTAAAGCAGCGCTTGGTTAATCGCGATTGCCAGCGGACAGGCAACTCCTTCTAGAAGTTGCCGCTCCCAGTCTGTCCACTCCCGCTCCCTGTCGCACTGGTGCAGCCCAATCACCCCATTGACTCGCCCCTGGTAGCGAGTGGCGACAGCCAGCATCGAGCGAATGCCCAAAGCTTTTACCAGTTCTTTCGTCCCCTCGCCGAGTCCCGGAAATTCCAGAAACCGAGTCACCGCCAGCGGCTCCGGCTGAGCCATCAGCACTTGCAGGTGAGCGTTGTCCGCCACCGGCACCTCTACGTCGAGTTGCACCGGATACTCGCCCCGGTTGTACTCCCCCTTGGTGGTGAGGGTTTCTGCCTCCGAGGACTCCTTTACCAGAATGCTAACGCGACTGCAGTTGAGGGCAATCCCCAGCAGCCGGCAAGCTGAGTTGAGCACCTCTTCGAGATCCAGCGTGCTGCGGATCTGATTGTTGATCTGGTTGAGCAAGCGTGACAGCTCAACTTGCTGTTGCAGTTGCGCCAGCGCAGCTTGTCCTTCGTCCCTTTCAGGATCGGGCCCGAACCCGGGCATTGATGAATTTGAACTCGGCCAGGGACAGAAAGGTGCGTATACTTCAGGAGACATAAGACTTTGCATGAGGAGCGCGGCGAATTGAACCCTACTAGCAGCAGCTTGCTACTGTTTGTCGTATCTTAACAAAAACTTTAATATTAAGCTCGCGAAACAGCCCGCAGTCAAAATCCCACAGGAGTGAAAAACCGGGTTTCTCTGGCTATAAAAAGGAGTTACCTCGATTTTACACAACCAGAAGCGCGCTTTCTCGCCCTTTCTCAGTATTTTGAGTGCGGGCGCTCAGTTTTACCCGTCCGGCTCACTTTCTTCATTTCCAGCACAGCACGATACTTTCGCTTCAAAAAATAGGGGTAAACAATTAATATTAGCCGATTTTCGCCAAAAAATCAATAATATTTGATAAATTTGCCAGACTCCTCATATCATGTCGGGTTGATTAACCGCAACCAGAAACTTTCAGCCCGAAACGGCGGGGGGCGCGGCACTCACTAAACACAAACGATTCAACCGTAAAGAAGATCGCCGGCTGTCCCCAATCTAAAATCTAAAATCTAAACTCTAAAATCGACATGCCACCAACAGACTTAAGCTGGCTAGCCCTGACCGTCGGGAACACTCGACTGCACTGGGCGCGGTTCACCGGCAGCACCCTAGAGGCGTCCTGGGACACACCCCACCTGCCGGCAGCGGCAGCGCAAAAGCTGATTGGCACCCAGTTCGATGCCAAAGTCTGGTCTGAGGTGGGAGAGGTGCCGGCGCTGCCCGCTAATGCCGCGCACTCACCGCCAACCGCAATGTGGATTGCCTCGGTTGTCCCAGAACAGCTGCAGCTTTGGCTTTCCTGGGCGGGCGCACGCGCCATCACTCTCGATCGGGTGCCGCTGCGGGGCGTCTATCCCACCCTGGGAATTGACCGCGCCTTGGCGGTTTGGGGTGCCGGCACCCAGTTGGGGTGGCCGGTGCTAGTCATCGATGCCGGCACCGCCCTCACCTTCACCGGCGCAAATGGCAACCTGCAGCTAGTCGGGGGCGCAATTCTGCCCGGATTGCGCTTGCAGCTGATGTCTCTGGCGCAAAAAACAGCAGCGCTGCCGGCAGTTGAACTTGCCGGTGAACTGCCGCCGCGCTGGGCAGCCGATACGCCGAATGCCATCGCCAGTGGCGTCATCTATACTGCCCTAGCCGGAGTCCGGGACTTTATCGAAAATTGGTGGCAGGAATTTCCAGAAAGTGCGGTTGCCCTCACCGGCGGCGACAGCACGGCGCTGCACACCTATCTGCAAACCCTCTGTCCCGAAATAGCCGCCAAAGTCACTGCCGATCCGCATCTGATCTTTTGGGGCATGCGCTCGATTGTAATTAGGGGTTAGGGGTTAGGGGTTAGGGATCAGCTAGAAACCGGGTTTCTTGAAGAAACCCGGTTTCTGGCCCCGATTCAGGCTTAACAATTACTTTATAAATCAGCCTTAAGCCAGCACTGTCAAACCATTCAGGTAATCCTGCAATTGCCGGTCGTGATCGTGACAGAGCTTGCCAAGCGGAAGATCAGCCGGCAGAAAAGCTCGGACATCACTAACTTCTAGGGTATCCTCAGCCTGGAGATTGCCTCGCACGTCTGCAGCGAGCAGCACGCAAATAGAGTGAAGTCTCGGATCGCGATCGGGTGCCGAATACACGCCAACCAGCCGGCGAATTCCGAGCAACTCCAGTCCTGTTTCCTCAGCCAGTTCGCGCCGCGCTGCGGTGGGAATATCCTCCCCCCAGTTGACGACACCCCCTGGCAACCCCCACTCGCCGGTGTCGCGGCGGCGAACCAGGACAATTCGGCCATCCGGCAAAATCGGGACGACTGTCGTGCCGGTGACGGGATGGCGGAAGATAATCCCCAGCACGGTTTGGACAAATTGCCAAGAGCGACGCATAAATTAGGAAGATTGGGCATGGGTTATCGGGCATGGGGCATGGGGCATGGGGCATGGGGCATTGGTTGGAGTGCGACCTGCCCCCTAACGCCTAACGCCTAACGCCTAACCCCTGGGTTGGTCAGCCGGCGCACCTTGCAAGTCGGCGAGCACCTGTGCGGCGTGGGTTGCCGGTTTGACTTTGCGGTAGACTTTTTCTATCCTACCATCAGGGCCAATGACGAAGGTGCTGCGGTGGACGCCCATAAATTCCTTGCCCATAAACTTCTTCAGCCCGTAGCTGTAGTAGGCTGCGGCCACTTGGCCATCGAGATCGCACAGTAAAGGAAAGGGCAGCTGGTGTTTGTTGGCAAATTTGGTGTGGGATTTGGCATCGTCAGTGCTGACGCCGAGCACTGCCACATCCAGAGTCTGGCAGTCCTGGTAGCCGTCGCGAAAGCCGCAAGCTTCTTGAGTGCAGCCGGGAGTGCTGTCGCGGGGGTAAAAATATAGGACAACGCGCTTTCCCCGCAAAGAAGCCAGACTGACTGTGTTGCCAAGGGCGTCGGGCAGGCTGAAGTCTGGAGCGATATCACCGATTTCTAGCGTCATTTGTGATTTTTGTCAAGAGAGAAAAGTTAGAGATTTTAACCGGCAGCGAAAGAAAAAATGCGCTCACACAGGGGCTGCCGGCTCAATGGTGTGCCGGCAGACTGTTACAGGGGTGCTCGCTTGCCGGTGCAATACAGCCGGAGTCTGGGAATGCGGGATCGGCATGCCGGTGGCGCTCAGTTGGGTTGGTGTGAATTCTTCTCTCGGCATTGAAATATGATAAACTGTGAGCGACGCAAGTGCGGGAACGTCCGTCGCTAAACGCTAGGTTTGGCCGCGATTCAAGGTTAAGAAGCCTGCTTGTGCACCCCAGCTAGTGTATTTCGGGCATTTGTGACCGGCTTTCAGGTGAGCCTTGCGTTCAGGCAATTCGGCTGACCGGCACGCGCCGAAGCGCAGGTAGCGGCTAGCCATCTCTCAACTGTGCCGGGGAATGGAGAGGGCATCAAATGCCGGTCAGCCCAGCCAAACGGAAAAGGCCGGCTGTCAGTGAGGACGCCGTTATCAGCAGTGAGATCCCAGCTTTCGCCCGCAGGGGCGCGCGGCTGGTGGCGTTGCGTGAAGAATGACAAGTGAAGTTTAAATTTCAGGCAGCGCCGCAACACGACAGCATTGATAGCTCACTCAGCAGTCACTTTTGTTTGAGCCGCCTCCGCAGCGAAGCGCGAAGCGGGACGCGAGAGCGCCCTTCTGAAGCGAGTCGCTTTTCGTGTAAAATTAGAGATTCTTTAGTTTTTTTATCGATGAGGTAACATAATGGCAAAACGCCGCAACCCTAAAAAAGAAAAAGCTCTGCGCAACCGCGCATACGCCCGCCAGTTTCGCAAACCAACCACTACAGGTCGTTTCTCTCGCCACCGGCGCTTTGAGTCTGACAAGCCGGCGGCGGAGGAAGAGGAGGTGCAGCAGTAGCGATTGCCGGCACCACTCCGGGATGGCCCTGGCCTGCAAGCTGCCTCAACTGAGTTCCCCGTTTCTCGTGGCCCGCAGCAGGAGGCAGAAGTGGGGCAGCGGATTGTCTGGCAGAGGGCGGGGATGGACAGCCCTTGAGCCGCACAGATAGCTCATCCGTTACGTCTGTTACGCATGCAGGCTTTCGGCTGCAAACTCCCCTCTCCCTGTTGCCCTCTGCTGGGAACTGCTGCCTTTCCAAGGGCACCGTTCCCCCAGGTGCCGGTTCTGGCTGCCGGTGCGCCACTTGCATACAGTGCGTCACATCTTGAAAATTTACTGCTCGCCCATGTCGAATTTCTATTCTTTTAAATTTTCTCCCTCTCCCGCGCTGCAAGCTCTCGAAAATAGGCGCTTCGACTTGCTGGAATACTACGAAGCTCGGCTAGATCTGTTTAATTTATCAGTGCTGGCGGATTATGACCAGTTAGTGTGTTTGCCGGCCCTGAGCCATATCGACAAATACTGGTATCAAATAGAAACGGCTAAAAAAGTTATCAAACAGTTTGGGGGCCGGGCTTTGCTGGCGGATGAAGTGGGTTTAGGGAAAACCATTGAAGCCTGCCTGATCTGCAAAGAATATATGGCGAGAGGGATGGTTAAATCTTTACTGGTGCTCGCGCCGGCTTCCCTGGTGTCTCAGTGGCAGCTGGAGCTGGCAGAGAAATTTGGGATTGCGGCGATAACGACTGACGAAAGGCAAGGCGCTCCGCAAGAGTTTTGGAATAAAAATGACCGGATAGTTGCTTCAATTAATACAGCCAAGAACAAAACCCACTGGGACTGGGTTACGTCGCGAGAGTGGGACATGGTGATTGTAGACGAAGCCCACCACTTAAAAAACCGCAATACGCTGAACTGGAAGCTGGTGAATGCGATTCAGAAGCGATTTATTTTGATGCTGACGGCGACGCCGGTGCAAAATTCTCTGGTGGAGCTGTTCAATTTGCTGACGCTGCTGAAACCCGGACTTTTGCAAACGGAAGCGCTGTTTAAGAAGGAGTATGTGGATTCCAAGAACGGGCGCGTTCCGAAAAATCCTGAGAAATTGCGGTATCTGATGCGGGAAGTGATGGTGCGCAATACGCGCAGTTTGGTGGATGTCCAGCTGCCGAAGCGATTTGCTTCCACGATTACGGTGCAGCCTTCTGAAGCTGAGCGCAGTTTGTTCGACGCGATCAGTGACTACCTGCGCCGGCACCAAGAAGAAAAGGGCGTGGACAGGTTAACGCGCAACACGCTTTTGATGCGTGCCAGCAGCAGTCCCAAGGCTTTGGAGGATTCCCTGAAGAATCTGGAAAAGCGCTTCGACCATAAGGAAATTCAGGATTTATTAAGGAAAGTCTCGAAGATTAAGCAATTTGAAAAGGCCCGGCATCTGGTGGAGTTGCTGAAAAAATCGGGGCAGAAGAAGACGCTGGTTTTTGCGTCGCACCGGGAAACCATGTCCTATTTGGCTTCTTGTCTCTCCGAGGCGGGGATTGCCTTTGCGGAATTCAGGGGGGATATGTCTTTGAAGGAGAAAGATGGGGCGATTGAAGCGTTCCGGGAGTCGCTGCCGGTGTTGCTGGCCTCCGACAGCGGTGGCGAAGGGCGGAATATTCAGTTTGCCAATACGATCGTCAATTACGACTTGCCCTGGAATCCCATGAAGATAGAGCAAAGGATTGGCCGGATTCACCGGATTGGCCAGACGCAAGATGTGTTTGTTTTTAATTTTTGTGTCAGGGGGAGCGTAGAAGAGTATATCTTGCGCATCTTGCACGATAAGATTAATATGTTTGAGCTGGTGGTGGGTGAGATTGAAACAATTTTAGGGAATCTGGATGACGAGTTTGATTTCAGCGAAGCGGTGATGGATATTTGGCTGAATAACCAGTCCAAGCAAGAGCTGGAGGCGGCGTTCGACAGTCTGGCTGACGAGCTGCTGAAGGCGAAGGAGAAGTATCGGGAATCCCGCGAGCTGGATGAGCAAATCTTTGGCGAGGATTTTGAGGCATAACCTGAGGCATAACCGGCGGACAGAGGATGACGAGTTCAGTAAGATCGCCCCCATCGCCGCCGGGGGAGAAACCCGGCGGGCTTCTGAACGGATGTTTGGGGAGCATCCCCTTTTTGCAAAGAGTTTCACCCTCACCCCCCAAGGCACCCCTCTCCCAGAGCGGGAGAGGGGGGAAAAATAAACTATTCTCCCCTCTCCCCTTGTGGGAGAGGGGCTGGGGGTGAGGGGGATAAAAAAATGGGATGCTCCCGATGTTTGCGCCTTGACGAACCCAGTATGAATCGTGTAAAATATGAATGATGACCCAATTCTGAAACCCGTCCATAAAATCGTATCCCTTCACGATGGATTGGCAGAATATGCCCGGCCAAATACGCTGAGTGTGCTGCTCTCAGAAGAGGTGGCGAAAACCCTAGAGGTTGAGGAAGAAGTCACCTTTACGACATCGGCGGATGTCAGAGAGGGCTATTTCGTAACTTATAATTCGGAGATTTTTAACAGGTTTGAGTTGCTGCTCGGAGAGAAGGGATATGTGGCGACTTTCGCGGTGAAATACCCAGGATACCTGAAAACAACTGGGTTTGACAAGCTGGTGGCTAGCACGCTGACGCCGCAAAATGGTTTGATGCGGTTTATTGAAGCGAAGCCGGCGGTCACGAACTACCTGCTCTGCAATGTGGCTTATACGGCAAGCGCGGATGAGAAGCGGCTGGGGATGGTTTCGTTTTTTGTGAATGAACTGACGGGTGCCGCGCCGGTGGATATCGGCGATGCGCTGCTGTGGGAAGCGGACAGGATTCGTTCTGAAGAGGGAAGCCGCCAGCACTCTCTGCCTTTCGATACTTTGTCGAAGATTATTGAAAAGGCATCGGAACAATTGATTGACAGGGATATTGAAAAATGGCAAAAAAGTTTGCAGCGCAAGCTGCTGCGAGATAAGGAGAGGCTGAAGGCTTATTACGGGACAATTGCCCAAGAGATTCGGGCAAAAATTAAGAAAAAACACCTGGTTGGTGAGGAGGAGGAGCGAGAGTTAGCCCGGATTGCGGCGACGGAGATGGAGTTGGAGCGCAAGCAGGCGGATATTAACGCTCGCTATGCGGTGAGTGTGGGGGCGCACCTGCACAGCGCTTTGGTGATTCAGCTGCCCACTGTACACATTCAGTGCGAGTTGGTTCGCAAGAAGCACCGGCGAGTGGTGACGGCGGTTTGGAATCCGTTTTCTAAGCAGATTGAACCCTGGCGCTGCGAGATTTCCAATGTGCCGGTTTATTCGTTTTATTTGTCTGATGATGGGGGGAAGATTCTCTCGCCGGCGTGCGTGCAGAAGGAAATGAAAAATTAAAAGTTTTTCGCTTTCTGACTCCGAGTTGTAGGGTGCGTTACGAAGTAACGCACCCTACTTATTTAAATCGCGGTGAAATCGCTGGCTGCGATCAGGTTAGCACTCACCCCATTCAGAGTCGCTAGGAGTTCGCCGGTTTGGGCGAGAGCGATGAAAGTGCTGGAAGAGCCGGTGCGCGTGGTTGCGCTAGAGGTTATCGAGAGCTGGCTGACAGTCAGACCGCCGGCTAATATCAAAGAATCTTCTCCGTCCGTGAAGTCACTTATTGTATCGCCTCCGCTGCTTTTTGTCAAGACAAACTGGTCGCGACCGGCATTGCCGGTCAGGATGTCGCCGTCTCGTCCGCCATCAAGCCGGTCGTTCCCGTCCCCGCCCCGCAGGATATCGCTGCCACTGAGCCCGGAAATGGTGTCGCTACCGCCTTGAGCGTTGATGACATCGCTGGAGTTTTCCTTTCCTTGAGTGCTGTTGTTCAGGTCGTTGAGGAAGGTGGTTGTGTTGGCTTTTGCCACACTGCCCGGCTGTTCGGCGGCGCTGATGACATCGAAGCTATCTTGAATTTCCGTGTTGCCGTCAAACAAAATATTGCCAGTGGTGACGTAAGAGCCAGCGCCGGCGAGAAGGTTTTCCAGATTTTGCAGGGTAAAGTTTTGCAGGATAACCTCGGTGTTGGCGACGCCATTAAATTTGACAGATAAGTCGGCACCGTTCTGAGTCAGGAGCATGTTCTGGGCGGTCAAACCGGCACCCTGGAATTTCAAGGTATCGGCAGTGCCGGTGGCTGCAATTCGCGTGCGAGTCGTCTGGCTGCGAGCGCCGCCGAAATCTGTAATTAAGTCAGTGCCGTCGCCGGTGCGGATAACAAACATGTCCGTGCCGGTGCCGCCGGCAAAGCTGTCATTTCCCAAACCCCCGTCGAGGGCGTCATTGCCACTCCCACCTGTCAGGAAATCGCTCTCTCCCTCACCGGCAAGAATATCATCGCCAGCGTCACCGGAGAGAAAATCGGAGCCTTGGTTGCCAGTCAGGATGTCGCTCCCTTCGTTGCCGTAGAGGCTGTCATTCCCCTGGTTGCCCTCGATGATGTCATTTCCTCCCAGCGCCACAACTAAATCATTCCCCTGCAAAGCGTTTGCCACGTCGTTTCCGCCGGTCAGTGTTACGGAATCGCTGTTAGCGGTAAACAGAGAGGGCGCGACAGCTGCAAACTCAAAAGCGCCGACATCCACTTTTCCGTCTGTGCGGGGGGTTCCCCGCTGATCTGTCGCCACACCAGAAACCGGAACCCCACCATCGATCGCCGGACTTCCCGGAAGCAAGGCGTGGGTTGGGGTGCCGCCGCCATTATTTTGCAAAGGGCCGATCAGGGGGTCAGCGATGCTTACATTTCCTGTTACGTTAACATCTGTGGGGTCATTTGGGTTTTTCGCCGGCCACTGAATATTTCCCCCGCCATCGGTGAATTGATAGCCGGTGTGTTGCTTAATATTCCAAGGCTTGCCGCCATTAGATGCCGTATTGTAGGCAACAATTGTATTTTCCAGGGTGATGCTCGCACCGCCCCCCCAAAACGCCCCGCCCTGAAAGCCGGCGTGATTGTTGGCAATCGTCGTATTGACGATGCTGGCTGGATTGGTGCCATTGTTGAGGAACATCGCCCCGCCCAAACCGCTCGTGTCGCTAGCATTTGCGGCTCTGTTCCCGGAGAAGGTGCTGTTGGCAATCGTGACCGGCGATTTTTCTCCCACCCACAAACCGCCGCCCTGGCTCTCGGCACTGTTGTTGGCAAAGGTGGTGTTGCTAACAGTCAGCTCCCCATTGCCCGCCCGCAGCCCGCCACCCAAGGCGTCTCCTTTGGCGTCTTTAATGACTGTATTGTTGACAATGGTGGAATCTTCAACAATTATCTTGTCTGGGGGATAAGCAAAGAGAAACAGCGCTCCCCCCTGTCCCGCCCCTTTATTGTCCTCAAACCGGCTGTTGCGAATCAGAATAGTGCCGGAGTCGGGATTTTCCTTTTCAGAAGCGCCATCGGTGTAAATTGCGCCGCCGTACCCCTTGGTATAATTGGTGGCCGCTGTGCCCAGGGCTTTTCCCGCTGTTGAGTCATTATTTATGAAGGTTGAGTTTTCTACCGTCAGCCGGCTCAGAAGGCTGTTAATTGCCCCGCCGTTGATGCCTTTGTTGTTGGTGAACTCGCTGTCCCTGACCGTGAGTTCGCTTAAACTTTTTACCTGGATTGCCCCGCCGGATTGCTCCACGTTCGCCGTGGCCTGATTGCTGTCGAATTTACTGTTAATTACCGTATTTTTACTGAAATTGCCGGCCACAATCGCGCCGCCCACACCGGCTGCATTGTTCTTGAATTGGCAGTTTTCTACGGTTAAAATAGTCTTCTGCCCCGTCAGGATGGCTCCGCCATCGTCCGCAACCCGCCCACCGGCAACCGTCAGGTTCTTGAGGGTGAAACTTAGGCCACCCCCCTCCACCTCAAAGACGCGGCTGGCGTTATTGCCGCTGAGGGTTAAACCGGCAGCGCCTGCTCCATCAATGATCAGGTTTTTGGTAATATTGAGCTGGCCGGTGGTGAGGGTTACGGTCTTGTTAGCGAGGCTGGAAGAAAATTTAATGGTGTCTCCCGCCTGCGCCTTCTCGATGGCTTCGCGCAATGAGCCGGCTCCGCTGTCAGCCGTGCTGGTGACTGTGAGGATCGCTAGCACACCATTATATGCTGCTATTGCTTCCCGGCGCAAGGCGGCTGGCGCTTTTATTGTGCCGGTGGTATATTGTAAATTCCAGTTTGCCCCTCGGGCGGGACTGCCGGTTTTGTCTGTGGAGGCGGCGACAGTTGCGCCGGTTAATTCGCTGAGTTTCTCGACAAAGGCTGCGCCCTCTCCTCGGGCGACATCGCAGCCGTAAAGGAGAATGTTTGGGGCGCTATTCCCCCACTGTTGCAAAAAGGGTTTATAATTATCTAGGCTCTCCGCTCCCAGGACGGTGCTGCCCAGATAGAGGTGTCCGGGACTTCCGTGGGAGATGATGTGAGCGGCGTCAATTGAGCCGTGGACAGCGGCAAAGTTTTGCATGCCGGTGGCGATTTGCTCTACGCCATCTCTGTCACGTTGGAGGACAAACACCGCCACACCGTCTCGGACACCGGCTGCGAGGGATTGCCAGTCTTCTATGCCGGTGTCTATAAAGACAAGGGTTGCAGATTGGGTCTGTTTAGTTGTATATTTTGCAGTCATTGACGCGAGAGTCGCATTCATGTTAGATGCCCCTGAAAAATGGTTACTGCTAGGTAAGGTGCTTCCGATATGGAATCTGGCACAGTGCCGACCGGCTAGTAACCTAGCCCTCCAAAGTGCTGGCTTTAGTATTCCCACTCAGCAGCTAAATCCGAACACTACGTTGGCTTTTGAAATCAAAGCTGGCGGAGTATTCCCCTTTGTAAATTGGCGCGAGCGTCGCATTCATCTTCAGTGTCGCTGAGCAAATGGTTCCTGCTTGGTAAGGTCGTGCCACTATCAACTCTGTCACACAGTTTGTGGGGCATTAGCCGAAACCTAAACGGTAAACCGGCTTGGAAGTTAGTCCCACAAAGTCCTGAGTTTATTCTTCCCACTCAGCCGCTACCGCATCGGAACAGTGGCTTGGCTGTGGGAGCAAAAGCTGGCGGAGTATTCACGTTTGGAAGCCGTTCACTACATCACTGTTCCCAACCTTAACATTTGCTCGCAGATCCCTCTAAGGGCTAACCCACCTGAGGGGGCACACCACCTGTCCGCGCTTAGCGCGTTTCAGACAGTATTGTGCTATTCTACCAATTTAATATTCTTTTTACAATTTTGTTCATTCGGTGCGTTGCGAGAAGTCAGACCAGCCTTTTTTCTGGTTTCATCTGCCCTGAGGAGGAGAAGAGTCTCCCCCCAGAGGCATGTGTGAGTTGGCAAGTGGGGAGACACTACAGCCTGTCACTTTTTAATCCGGGCTCGTGTAGAGACGCGACATCGGCGTTCGTACAATTAGCTTTTAATTTTTAAATCACTTCAGCCGAAGAGATATAAAATTCTAATGAGTTCCCCTGAACTCCCTCACACTGTCTTAAGGGCAATCCAGCGGAAGGAGCTCAGGACTTGCGCGTGCCTGAGTCCTGTGTTAAACCGGCGCAGTGGGTGGGGGAGCTGCAAAGGCAATCGGCAAGGCACCGGCACGTGCGGCGAAAATCAGCGAGAAGCTGTAGCCCCAGCGCCAGTTGCTGGACTCCCGTCAAGCAAGGGATGGGTTGGGATGCCGGTGCGGTTTTCTTGCAGCGGACCGAGTAGGGGATCGGCAATTTTCACGCTGGCAGTGACATTCAAATCTGTGGCGTCCTTCGGGTTTTTGGCAGGCCACTGGATATTGCCCCCGCCATCGGTGTATTGAATGCCGGTGTGATGCTTAATATTCCAACCTTTACCCGCATTCGCCGCTGTATTGTTGGCTACAATTGTGTTTTTGAGGGTGGTCGCCGCACCGCCCCCCCAAAATCCCCCACCTTGAAAGCCGGCCTGATTGTTGGCAATCGTTGCGCTGGTAATGGTAGTGGGATTGGTGCCATTGTTGAGGAACATCGCCCCGCCCAAACCGCTGGTGCCGGCGGCATCTGCGGCTTTGTTGCCGGAAAAGGTGCTGTAGGAAATCGTAACCGGCGCTTTTTCTCCCACCCACAAGCCGCCGCCCTGGCTTTGGGCACTATTATTGGCCAAGGTGCTGTTGGTAATGGTCAGTTCGCCGTTGCCCGCCCGCAGCCCGCCGCCCAAGGAGTCTCCTTTGGCGTCTTTAATCACTGTATTGTTGAGAATCGCGCTGCCTTCAACAACTATCTTGTCTGGGGGATAAACAAACAGAAACAGCGCCCCGCCCTGTCCTGCGGCTTTATTGCCCTCAAACCGGCTGTTGCGAATCAGAATAGTGCCGGAGTCGGGATTTGCCTTCTCGGAAGCGCCATCGGTGTAAATCGCGCCGCCGTACCCTTTGGTATAATTCGTGGCAGCTGTGCCCAGGGTTGCTCCCGCCGTTGAGTCGTTATTGAGGAAGGTGGAGTTTTCTACCGTCAGCAGGCTCAACAGGTTGTTAATCGCCCCGCCGTTGATGCCTTTGTTGTTGGTGAACTTGCTCCCCTGTACCGTGAGAGCGCTTAAACTTTTTACCTGGATTGCCCCGCCGGATTGCTCCACGTTCGCCGTAGCCTGATTGCTGTCGAATTTACTGTTAATTACCGTATTTTTACTGAAATTGCCTGCCACAATAGCGCCGCCCACGCCGGCTGCATTATTATTGAATTCGCAGTTTTCTACGGTTAAAACAGTCTTCTGCCCCGTCAGGATGGCTCCGCCTTCGCCTGTAGTGCGCCCATTGACAATCTTCAGGTTCTTGAGGGTGAAATTTAGGCCACCACCTTCCACTTCAAAGGCGCGGCTGGCATTATTGCCACTCACGGTTATGCCGGCAGCGGCAGAGCCGTCAACAACCAGGTTTTTGTTAACATTTATCTGCCCGCTGGTGAGGGTTATTGTCTGGTTGGCAAGGCTGGGAGCGAATTGAATCGTGTCTCCCGCCTGTGCGGTGGTGATGGCTTCCCGTAATGAACCGGGGCCGCTGTCTGCAATTATCGTGACTGTAAGTATAGCTAACACACCAGTATAATCTGCTAAGGTTTGTGGATGCAAGGCGACAGGCGATTTAATTTCACCTGTGGTAAATTTTAGGTTCCAGTTGCCCCCTAAAGCGGAACTGCCGGTTAAGTCAGTGGAGGCGGCTACTGTTGCGCCGGTTAATTCGCTGAGTTTTTCGACAAAGTTTGCGCCCTCTCCTCGGGCGACATGGCAGCCGTAAAGTAGAATTTCGGTGCCGGCACTATTCCCCCACTGTCGCAACAGGGGTTTATAATAGTCTAGCTTGTCCTCTTCCAGGACGGTGTTGCCGAGATAGAGGTGTCCGGGGCTTCCGTGGGAGAAGATGTGTACGGCGTCAATTGAGCCGTGGACAGCGGCATAGTTTTGCATGCCGGCGGCGATTTGCTCTACGCCATCTTTGTCGCGTTGGAGGACAAACACCGCCACACCGTCTCTAGCACCGGCAGCGAGGGATTGCCAGTCTTCTATGCCGGTGTCTATAAAGACGAGGGTTTTCGATTGAGTGTCTTCAGTTGAAGGTTTTGTCGTCATTGACACGAGAGTCGCATTCATGTTATAGGAGCCTGACAAAGGGTTGCCGGTAGGAATTGCACTCGCACAGATATCTGAACTCAGGCACACAGGATCGTGAGCTGAGCGAACAGCTCACCTCTATAAACCCCTGAGTTCTTTCTTGCCACTGAACACCCACATCTAAACAGTGCCTTGGCTGCCGGTGTGGGGGCTGATGGATGATTTATCCCTTGCAAGTGCCGGAAGCAGTCATTGTGAACAAACATAACATTCGCTCGCACAGTCGGGATAAGGGCTCACCCACCGCTGGGGGCGCACCACCACAGGCTCACAGCCCACTTGCGGTTTGTGTTGAGTTGTGTTAAGGCGGCTTGCGGTGCTGGCTGAGCGGAGGGTAAAGACTGCTTCACTCCGCCGGCGATATTAAAGCCAAGGCGCGATTCAAGATGTCTTGTTTATTAATCAGGTGCTCTAGTTCTTCTGGCTGATAGCGCCCTTCTTCTACCTCTAGGGAAGCCTCATCAAGGGCATTGAGGTAGGCTTCTTCTAGGGTTTCCGCCAACTCTTCGGGGGTGAGATAATAGCCGCCGGCTTTGCGGCGCTTATTGATTCTCTGAATTTCCCGAAATGAATTGCGGATGGAGACTTCCCAAGAGCGAGTTGTGCGATTCTCAGCTTGCTGTTTGATGAGATGCAGCAGCAGGATAACGGCATAGCTGCGAATCGTTTTGACGATCTCGTTTTTGCCCATTTCTTCGAGTTCCTCAACGATGGCGAGTGCTGCCGGTATATCGCCTTTTTGCAGCAAGTCTTTGAGCGCGAGTAATTCTTCCATAACGGCGAACTCCTGTATTGGGCTATTCTATGGTAACTTGAGCGGGCGCGGTATTAGACAATCTAGTAGCGTTACGCTGCGCTAACGCACCCCCAAAATTCCCATCAACTTTATATATAGAAGGGATACAACCAGACGCACTCTTCTAAGCAACTTCGCACAGCACTGTCACAATTGCGCTGACTGACCGGCATCTCTATTGTAAAGGGTTTGGGCGACCGACGCAATGCCGGTGCTGCCAACCTTGCGCACCCAGAAACCGGGTTTCTGCGACAAATTTTCCATCTCGCCCGAATTCTTTATTCAGAAACCCGGTTTCTCAGCCCCCCGCCCCCCAGAAACCGGGTTTCTTATTCAGAAACCCGGTTTCTCAGCCGCCCCGCCCCCCAGAAACCGGGTTTCTGCGACAAATTTTCCATCTGAACCGAATTCTTTATTCAGAAACCCGGTTTCTCAGCCGCCCCGCCCCCCAGAAACCGGGTTTCTGCGACAAATTTTCCATCTGAACCGAATTCTTTATTCAGAAACCCGGTTTCTCAGCCGCCCCGCCCCCCAGAAACCGGGTTTCTGCGACAAATTTTCCATCTCGCCCGAATTCTTTATTCAGAAACCCGGTTTCTCAGCCCCCCGCCCCCAGAAACCGGGTTTCTGCGACAAATTTTCCATCTGAACCGAATTCTTTATTCAGAAACCCGGTTTCTCAGCCGCCCCGCCCCCCAGAAACCGGGTTTCTTATTCAGAAACCCGGTTTCTCAGCCCCCCGCCCCCAGAAACCGGGTTTCTGCGACAAATTCACCGGCTCAACTCCAAACGCTCCAAATTTTCCCCAACAGTAACAGTCAAAGGATGCTCCGCCCCCAACCCGCGAGCGCAAATCTCCAGCGCTTGCCGGTATAGCGGTTCCGCTTCCGCATAGCACTCCTGAGAGTAGTAAAGATTTCCCAGACTGTTCAAACTTTCCGCCACATCTGGATGCTCCTCCCCCAACCAGCGACGCCGCAATTCCAGCGCTTGCCGGTACAGCGGTTCCGCTTCCTCGTAGCGCTCCTCACAGTAGCAGACATTTGCCAGATTGTTCAAACTTTCCGCCACAACAAGATGCTCATCCCCCAACCGGCGTCGCCACAATTCCAGCACTTGCCGGTACAGCGGTTCCGCCTCCGCATACCGCCCTTGAGCGCAGAAGATATTTGCCAGAGTGTTCAAACTTTCCGCCACACCGGCACCCTCCTCCCCATGCAAGCTTCGCCACAAGTCCACCGCTTCCAGCAACAGCGGTTCCGCTTCCGCGTAGCGCCCTTGAGCGCAGTAAAACTCAGCCAGATTGTTCAAAGTAATTGCCCGGTGGGGGCGATCCTCCCCATGCCGGTGCCCCCACAGTTCCACCGCTTGCAGCAACAAGGTTTCCGCTTCCCCGTAGCGCCCTTGAGCGCAGTAGAACGCTGCCAGATTGTTCAAAGTAATTGCCACATCCGGATGCTCTCCCCCATGCCGGCTTCGCAACAGTTCCAGCGCTTGCCGGTACAGCGGTTCCGCTTTCGCGCCGCGCCCTTGAGCGGAATACAGAGATGCCAGATTGTTCAAACAGGTTGCCACATTTGGGTGATCTTCCCCATGCCGTCGCCGCCACAGTTCTAGCGCTCCCAGCAACAGGGGTTCCGCTTCCGCGTAGCGCCCTTGAGAGGAGTAGAAATTTCCCAGATTGTTCAAACTGGTCCCCACATCGGGATGCTCCTCACCCAGCAGGCGTTGCCTCAATTCTAGCGCTTGCCGGTACAGCGGTTCCGCTTCCGCGCCGCGCCCTTGAGCGTCGTAAAGCGTTGCCAGATTGCTCAAACTTTCTGCCATATAAGGGTGCTCCTCTCCCTGCAGGCGTCGCCACACTTCCAGCGCCTGCAGGTACAGGGATTCCGCTTCCCCGTAGCGCCCTTGAGCGTCGCAGAGATTTCCCAGATTGTTCAGCGCAGTTGCCACATCCGGATGCTCTTCCCCATGCCGACGTCGCCACACTTCCAGCGCTTGCCGGTACAGGGGTTCCGCTTCCGCGTAGCGCCCTTGAGTGTGGTAGAGTTCTGCCACACTGTTCAAAGTGAAAGCCACATTGAGATGCTCTTCCCCCAGCAGGCGTCGCGTCAGTTCTAGCGCTTGCAGGTACAGGGGTTCCGCGCTGGCGTAGTGCGTTCGATTGTAGTGGAGACTGGCTAGATTGATCAAGCCATTTATGAGCGCTAAAACGTCTGCTGATATCCAAGAAACTGCCGCTGCGGCTCCCGCTTCTCCCGCTGCAGCCACCACTTCTATCATACCAGACACAAAGGCATTTAAGAGTGCGGTAGTTACAGGGGAGATCGGAGTTATAAGTTTCTCTTCAAACAATTGCCTGATGATTGGGTGCAATTGATAGATGCCCTCATGCTGGCGCTGGAGCTGGTGCCGGTGTTCTAAGGTCAATCTGGACTGTTCCAGGGTTTCTGGGTTGAAATTCTCCTCGTGCGCAGCCATGTGCCGGCAGATATGTTCAACGATTGACCAAGATGGCAGCGAAGGAAACAGACTTAGCAGACAGGCGAGCTTCTGGGCGTTTTCATCCAATGTTTGCCAGATTAACTCAAAGACATGCGCCACCGGCAGTTGGGCTGCACCGGCAAGTTCCTGTTGCTGCAGTCGAGACAGTATTGTCTCTAGGGATAGAGTTTCATCTTGCGCCAGATATCGCCCCACCAACTGCAATCCCAAAGGCAAATAGCCCAGCCACTTGCAGAGATTTCTGGCAATGCGAGGCTCCCGTTTCAGCCATTCCCTGCCCATTAGCGACTCTAATAATTGCATGCCGGCGAGCGGTTTGAGTGCGTCCAAATCCAGCCGCACCACCGGCACGCTCAAGCTTTCCCGCGTTACCAGCAGCACCTTAAACCGGGATGGCACCGGCGGGAGGTAAGGCTTAACCAAAGCGCAATCGCTGACATTATCCCACACCAGCAGCACCTGACCGGCATGCCAGTGATCCCAGCAAAACGCCACCTGACGCAGCAAGTCCCCATTGAGATCGTCGGGGGGGTTGAAACCAAATTTCCGTCTGGAAAACTCGACGATAGCAATGCCGGTATCCCTGTCGCCCACCGGCACCCAGCACACCCCACCGGCATACTCCGCCAAATATTTTCGCGCATATTGGACAGCCAGTTCAGTTGCGCCGGCACCTGGCATCCCCGCGATGGCGACGCGCTCGTTTTCCTGCAGGAGCCGGTGCAGCTCCGAGAGTTCCTCCTCTCGCCCGACAAATGCCGCCGCGCCACTTTCGGGAATATTCTCGCAAGGGGGTGCCGGTGGGGCGGGTGCCGGCGCTTCTCCGATAAATGAGATAAACTCACTTTCAGGAATATTCTCGGAAGGCTTTTCCGGGTTTATTGCGGCGATTTCCGGCATTTCTCCCACAACTGATTTCTCACGCTCGTGAGGCTTATTGGAAGGGGGTGCCGGTGGTTCTGGGGCGGCGGGTTG
The DNA here is from genome assembly GCA_019359235.1 of Oscillatoria princeps RMCB-10. Taxonomy (GTDB): domain Bacteria; phylum Cyanobacteriota; class Cyanobacteriia; order Cyanobacteriales; family Oscillatoriaceae; genus Oscillatoria; species Oscillatoria princeps. The sequence continues at coordinate 83,451 of JAHHHT010000015.1, read as the reverse complement.
GGGCGTCTGGCTTTTTGGCTGCTGGGGGGAGCGCCGGCGGTCCCACTCGCCGCCTGGTTTGAACAGCCGGTCGAGCGCTTCTTGGCCATCCGTGCTGGGAAGCTTGAGTGTAAAAACCCACTTGGAGCTGGAGGTTTTTGTGGTGGAGCTGGTTTCCAGGCGCTTGTCCTCGGCAATGCCCAACTCGAACAGGCACCGGAGGGCATTGCGGAGAGCCTCGGAATCCTGTATAGGATGGCCACATTTCTCAGCCAACTCCACAAGATGCCGGAGTTCTGCTGTCACCTGCAGCTGCTTGGCATCGGAATTCCAGTCCAACTTAACCGCTTTTATCAGGCGGGCGGAGTCCTTTCTGCTATTCAGTTCGCCGCTTTTGAGGGAGAGCAAAGCTCTCACCAGGAGTTCGGCATTGACCTTGCCGGTGTCGAAGTCCAGCTTGCGCCCTTTCTGTTTTTGCCCATCTTGCTGCGCCATAGGTGAACCCCAGAAATTGTTCCAAAATGGTTAGGGATGCCCCAAGCTCCCCAAGCTTTGATTTTACAGCACAAAGCCGGTGATTGGGACAAATTGGCATTACCTCCCCGGCGATTTCCAATCGTCAGGAGCTATTTCTCTTAGCTATAATCCCTACCAAACCCGACACACCGGCTTTCAAAACTCCGCCAGACGCTCTAGAGTTGAGGTGAACTTTTCCACTCCTGCCATGTGAGACTGACTCAGCGCCGCCTGCGCCGCTTGACCCAGAACCCTATCCTCTAATTCTGCCAGCCGCACCATCAATCGCTCATAAGTTTCAGCCGGCATTATCACATGACTGGGGCGCGACTGATCCGTCAGCAAAACAGGCTCCTGCGCAGCTCTGTCAAAGACTTCCCCGTGCCGGTTGCGGGCATCTGTAACAGTATAGGTTTGCATCTCGGTTCTTTTGACTTTTTTGAGTCCTGTATTTATTATAGAACATAAGTGGGGTGTGTTGCCATTGCCTTGTAGAGGGCCAGACTCATTTCAATAGCCCCTGTGCGCGAAGTCTGGCTGCGAAAGGAGATTCCCCAGCTTCCCGTTCCGCCTGTATCGCATACTGCTCTCGCCGTTCTATATCGGCATCTAGCTCCTGTTTGTGCTCCCAGTAGTAAGCAAAAGCGGAATGAATCTGGCTCAGGCTTAAATAAGGATGTTGCAAGTGCAACTCTTCGGCACTCCACCCGTAAGCCATCTTAGCCATGACTAACTCTACGACTTTCATCGTAGTGCCGACAATGAAAGGGACATTGCGCTCGTCGAGCAGGATGTATTTGTAGTCAGTGGGGGTTGGGCCGGTCACAATCATACCTCCTTGGTTTTCTCTCTCTAAATTATCTCATGGAATTGCCAACTTTGACAAGTCGGGGGCGTTCCCAAGGGTTTGGGCGGTCGCCCGCCATGCCGGTGCTGGCAACCGGCTTACAAGCGAACATCCGTTTTCTCAGAATTAAGCCGGCTCACCTCTTGCCAAAACCGCGAGGGCGACCGGCATGGTAAAATTGGCAGGAGTGCGGTTGAGCGTTTTACCAGAACCTAGATATCAGTTAACCCGTTTGAGTTTAGGTCTTCTTTTGGAGGTTCTGAAGCAGGTGATATCGGTATCCGCAGGTTGATGATAATTACTAGCTGCTTGTTATCAATACTTATATTAGTTATATTAACTACACTGCTTTCCGGGAAGAAATTCCTTGCTTGCGATTGAGCGGGTGGCTGAGCTTTATATCCCGCCTCCTGAAGCCACTCACAGATATTTCTCCAGTTGTCCACCTTTTCATCGCGCTTGCCTACAAGGTTCTTAACATACTGATACAAAGTGTTACACAGCTCCACCTCAACGCCCTTGACGCTCTTACCGAGCTTTTCAGCGATTTCAGCGGGACTGTGACCGCAAAGCAACCCGCGCAGGTGCAGCTTCTCCACCGGCGTCAGGCGCTTGCCCTTGGCCGAGGCCAGGTCTGTGTACAGCGTTTCCAAGTCCCAGTAGTTAGCAGCCTGGGCGAACTGCTCGTCAATAGAGGCCATAGGGCCGATTGTCCCTGAGAAAGTTACCTAGTCTAATCCTAGCGTAACTGCCTAACGTTAACTAGAGTTTATTTTTGAGGTTTGGCTTGACGGCGACCTCTTCTTTAATTTATGCTAGGAGCAGGTTAAGTAAGGAAGAGTCGGCAAGTTAATGGGCCGGTGAGGGCCAAGGAGGCGGCGAAGCGGGGGGAAAGAGCAGCGGTTGATAGGTTGTGCCGGTGGGGCGACGCTCACTTGACAGCGACCTCTTCATTAACTTATACTAGGAGTCAGCTAACCAAGAGTGGGCAAGTCAATGGGCCGGTGAGGGCCAAGGAGGCAGCGAGGGGGAGATAAATAGTAGTGATTCTGCCTTTGACCGGCGAGGCGACCGATAAGCGTCATGCCTAATCGTTGATGGCCAGCCAACATCACACATAGCTATAAAGTAGTGTAAGGAAAAAACCAATGGCAACAAATCTGGGAGAACTAAAAGAGCAGATAAGGCAAGATTTAAATGAGTACCAAGCTCAGCTTTCAGAAAGACTGGAGCAACTTTTCGAGCGCAGTCTTATTTCCCGCACACAGCTAGAGGAAATTACCAGAGAAGCCAAGGTGACAGGTCAAGCAGTTTTTAATGCTTTACAGTCACCGGCAAGTCAGGTAGAGGATGTAACTGAAATTTACGTTTATAGCTTGTTCGATAATTATAAGGAATCCGTTGAACAGAGGATAGCGGCGCTTGAAAAAAAATTAGGTTTGGAAAAGACTGGGCTGTTTCCAGATTTAATTAGATGGTTAAAGCGCTCGCTTACAAAATCTAAAAATAGCCAACAAACAGCGGATAAACATTGGAATTAAATGGCAGAACTTTGCACAGCTTTATTGTGTCTTATACTTTTAGTAGTGCCTGTAATAAGTGTGATGCGTTTTCTCGCAGATTTTATAAGCGATAAAATGGGAGATTTACCGTTTTTACCGTGGCTTTTCGTTAAACCATCTACAAGTTTGAACAAGGGTAAATTAGGCTATGCTAGTCCAGAAGAACTCAGACACGCAGTTAGAGTTACCGTAGTAATTTCAGGTACGATAACAGCACTCATCTTGCATCATTTATTAGGTTTCGTGATTTTCTGGGTGCTGGCTATTTGTTTTTTAGTAAGTTTTGTTGACTCAAATTAAAAGCAAAGGAGATGCTGGCTATGGTTATTATACGTTACGAAGATGAGAGTGGAAGAGAAATCGTACCCAGAAATCTCGAAAAAGACATAGCGCTTAGCTACATCGGCAGCGCACTCTTCAGTCCGGTTACAGCCGTGACAATTGTTGTCGGATCTGGGGTTCGGGACATCCGAACAGTCATCGAAGAAGTCAAAACTCAAATGCATCATATTCACTCTGACGGATACCTAAAAAGAATGAGATATGTCTATCAAACTTTCGGCGCTGAAATTGACAAGCTAGTCAACAGTAATTATCCTGAAGAAGTGAAGTCTTCTGCAAAAGAAGAGTTGCTCTTAAAAATGAAGCAACTGAGCAAAGATGCTTAGAATATAAATGCTTGGCATCTTGTCTATATCTCAACAAAATAGTTAGGAGCTAATAGGGAAAATCTGCCATGACAACTGAGAACAATCTAACCAGCGCTTTAGCGAAAACAAATCAAGAAGGAATCCAAAAGCACAGCAGCAATACTGCCATTCAACTCCTAGGCGGCATAGTTGAATTATACGAGTCTCTTAAAACTTTGATCATCACTGAAAGGGCCAATAGCAGTATTATCAGCGCCGAACATAAGGCTTGGTCTAAATATGACCGTCAAAGACGTTAAGCTTAGATTCAACACTTTGCAATATTTTTTGCTTCCTTTTCTAGCAATGATGCTAAACTAGGGCATAAAAGTTTCTGGTCTGTCCAAAGCAGCAGATCGAGTTGAGCGAGTGTATAGATGAAAAGGCAGAAGACCTCAATATCTGGTATGTCTTACCCAGAATTTATTTGGTTTATTGCCGGATTAGGGTGCTTCTGCCTAATCTATTTAAGTTGGCCTTACGCTCAGCGTTTGCCGGCATTATATCAGCAATTGTTGGCTTCTGTAAATAGTAATCACAGTTCTGATTTAAATTTCACACCGAGTTCTTGCGGGGACAGAAGTGCTGGCGGAACTAACATCTGGTATCCGGTGTATATCGCTTACAGTGAATCCAACCTTAGAAAAATCCGCAACAATTTCTGCTGTGATGCTTTTTACGAGCCGTCAGTCGGCCAGATTCAAGTTGCTTCATTCTATAGCCAAGCGAGAGCTTCTGAAATGGTGGCAGCTCTCAAAGCTGCTAATGTTACAAGTGCCCGAGTGGGAGATGGGAGTGTAGTAAATGCCATGCCATCTTCGGGGCTGAAAACTTGCAGATAGCATGGAAGCCGAGGAGGAGCGCTACCGGCTAGAAGAACAAGGAGTCTCCCTTGAACCGGCGACTATTCCTTAAGAAAGACACCCATTTGCCTTTAAGCTCCCACCGGCAATCGGGAAATTGCCCCAACCCCACTTCACCGGCACTCACCCCATCACACCCTCAGCTTCCTCCCGCCACCGGTGCCGGCTCCTCATCTCCCTCATCTTCCCCCCACTTTTCCAGCCAATCCCCATCCACCCCTTCCACATGCCGGTAGACACAATCCACCCCCCAAATCATCCAGTCACGCTGCAAAATTTCAGTCCGTCGCAGAGATTCCAGAGCCTTTTCTAATAGAGCTTCGCTTGAGGTTTTGATTTGAGATTCCATATTCTTTTTATTGACCCACGCTCCATTCATTATAACACACCGAGGGGAGTTCGTCACTCTGCCGCAGAATCTCATCCGCTAGGAACCCAACAATATCAGGTTGATTCCCCGGATTAAAACTGACGAACAGCCCTCGCTCTATTCCCCAGTACCGGAGAGTCACCTCCCAAGCTTGCTTCTTGTCTATTGCCAGGTCGCTAGCAATCGTCGTCAGTTGAACGCACAGGGGCACCCCTAAATGACCGCTGACAACCAAATCCGTGGCCATCGATAAATCAATGATGTAACGCCGAACAGCACTCCCCCCACTTTTTTGGGCGTGATATAAAAGAAGCTTAATTAAAGGATAGTCCTCCTCCCTAAAATCTCCCGCCATCATTTTTTGCTTCCAAATCGAAAGCTTCGGATCTGGCTCATTAAACCATTTCGGGAAAAGGTATCCATGCCAGTACCTCTGGCTGGGTGTCATCCGGTCAAAAACGGCTTGCCTGGTTTCGGGTGTGAGGGCTTTAATATCTAGCCAAAATCTAGCATCTTCAATAAGCTCCAACAAAAATAACAGTACGGTTTTTTTCCGCACCAGCAAACCGGGCTTCTTGTCTTTCACCCACCGGCTCATCTCCTCCAGCCTATTCGCCAACCCTGGCTCCACTGAGGCGGCGAGCCGGCTCAAACGCTTTAACTCGTTCTTGATTTCTTCCGCTCTCACAAGTTGCTCCCTTTCTTCTGAACTGCCTTCACTATACCTCACCGGCTCCTCATCTCCCTCATCTTCCCCCCACTTTTCCAGCCAATCCCCATCCACACCTCCCACATGCCGGTGGACACGATTCACGCCCCAAATCATCCTGTCCCGCTCATAAAGTTGGGCGTCTTCCAAAGATTCAAGCACTTTCTTAAATCTCTCTTCCTTTGAAGGATTCCTTTCAGCATCCATCTCTGTTTTATTTTAGCAAAACTAAATACCGCCCATCATATCATTTCAAAGCCTCCCGACGTAGGACAGGCGTCTCGCCTGTCCCCTGAAAAAAAGCCTCCCGACGTAGGACAGGCGTCTCGCCTGTCCCCACAAACGAGGAAACAAGGCATTCTCTTGTCCCCCCTCTCCGCAAGCGGAGAGGGGGTTAGGGGGTGAGGTTCTTCCCCCCTAAACCACATGTTCCGAAGCCAACCGGCACGGATAATTCGGATCGCCGGTTTCCACTTGCAGCGTCGCGTGATCGATGTCAAAATAATCGTGAAGCTCCTGACAAACCCGCGCTAAAAACGCATCTCCCGGAGAGCCCGCCGGCATCACCAAATGAGCCGTCAGCGCAGTTTCCGTCGTACTCATCCCCCAGATGTGCAAATCGTGCACCGCCGCCACACCCGGTAACTCAGCCAAATAAGTCCGCACCGCCAGAGGCTCCACAGAAACCGGCACCCCATCCAGCGCCAGATTAACAGATTCTCGCAGCAGCCCCCAAGTCCCCGCCACAATCGCCGCCACAATAATCAAACTGATCGCCGGATCGCACCAAAACCAGCCGGTCACCAAAATCACCACACCGGCAATCACCACACCGACAGACACCAAAGCATCCCCAGCCATGTGCAAAAACGCCGCTCGAATATTCAAATCCCCCTTACTCCCAGACATGAACATCAAAGCCGTCGCCGTATTAATTGCAATCGCCACAGCCGCAACACCGATCACCGCACCCCCAGCAACCGGTCCGGGTTCGCGCAACCGCTGAATCGCTTCCCAAGCAATTCCCCCTGTAGCCAGCAGCAGAACCGTCGCATTTAACAGCGCCACCAAAATCGAAGACCGGCGCAATCCGTAAGTGTAGCGCAGCGTCGGAGGGCGGCGGGAAAGCTCACTCGCTCCCCAAGCGAGCAGCAGCGCCAAAACATCGCTGAGATTGTGACCGGCATCCGCAAGCAGCGCCAGGGAATGCGCCAGCAAACCAAAAATTACCTCAGCTATTACCAGCCCGCTGTTGAGGGCAAGACCAATCCTAAAAGCGAGACTGTAATTAGCCGGTTCGTGGCTGTGATCATTGTGATTCGACATCGTTCTACCTATTTTGGATTTAGGCTTTTGGATTTTCGCTTGTAAAACGCTATAATTGTAGGGTGGGTGACGCGCCAGCGTCACCCACCGCTTATTAATTTTTTCGGTTAACTCACGGCTGCTAGAAACCGGGTTTCTAAAAGAAACCCGGTTTCTTAACCCCTGTCTTGAACAGACTTAATTTGAAGAGTTTCTTTTTTCGCATTTCCTTCCCCCAGCGATAGTCAGCAATAAGGAGGCGGAGCCTCCAGGGGAGCGTTCCCAGGCTCCGCCTGGGAACGAGAAATTTCAAGAGACTGTTGGCGGCGCAAGAGGAAAACCGCGCAGATTGTGAGAGTCTCGCTCTACTCTTAGCCCGCGCAGGCGGGCTTCGTTTGTATAGCCGCGATTTCCAATCGCCAGGAAACTAGCAATAAGGTCTAACCCCCTCATGGATTCGCCAACAGCATCTTGAAATCACAAACTGATTCTAGAACGGGCGCTCTCAATCGCTACTTTCACCCGCTCAAACCCCGTACCGCCGTAACTGTTGCGAGCCGCAACCACTCGCACCGGCGCAATCGCCTCATAAATATCCCCCTCAAACGCCGGGTGCAGCGCCTTCCACTCCTCCAAGCTCAAATCCTTCAGCAACTTTCCCGCAGCCAGACAAGTTTTCACCACCTTCCCCACCAGATTGTAAGCCTCCCGGAAAGGCACGCCCTTCGCCGCCAAATAGTCAGCCACATCCGTCGCATTCGAGAAGTCTTCCGCCACCGCTTCCGCCAAACGCTCCGTGCGAAACTCTATCCCCTCGCGCAGCAAAATCGTCATCGCCTCCAAGCAAGCTTTCACCGTTTTAACTGTATCAAACAGAGCTTCCTTATCCTCTTGCAAATCCTTATTATACGCCAGAGGCAGCCCCTTCACCAGCACCAGCAGCGCTTGCAAATGCCCGAAAACCCGACCGGCTTTCCCCCGCACCAATTCCGGCACATCGGGGTTCTTCTTTTGCGGCATAATACTAGAACCCGTCGCGCAACTGTCGGTGAGCGTCACAAAGCCAAATTCCTGAGACGCCCAGAGAATCACTTCCTCAGACAGCCGGCTCAGATGTGCCATAATTAAACTAGCCGCACCCAGGAATTCGATCGCAAAATCCCGATCGCTCACCCCATCCAAACTGTTCGCATAAACACCGGCAAACCCCAGCAACTCGGCTGTATAATGACGGTCTATCGGGAAAGTCGTGCCGGCAAGCGCACCGCAACCCAGCGGCGAGATATCCACCCGTTTGAACACATCACCCAACCGCTCCCAGTCGCGCTGCGCCATTTCAAAGTACGCCAGCAAGTGGTGAGCCAAACTCACCGGCTGAGCCCGCTGCAAGTGCGTGTAGCCGGGAATCAGCGTTTCGACGTGGTTTTCCGCCAAATTCAGCAAAACTTGCTGAAATTCCCGCAGATATTCCCGAATCTGGTTAATTTGGTCGCGCAGGTAAAGCCGGGTATCCGTACCCACTTGATCATTGCGCGAACGCGCCGTGTGCAGCTTCTTCCCGGCATCCCCGACAATCTCCGTCAGCCGGCGCTCTACCGCAAAATGGACATCTTCCGCATCTGTCCCAGGAGTGAAATTTCCCTCCCGGTATTCCTGGCGGATCTGCTCCAAACCGGCAGCCAGCCGCTCCCCCTCCTCCGCTGAAATAATGCCGGTTTTTGCCAGCATCTTGGCGTGAGCCACAGAGCCGGTGATGTCATATTCAATCAGTTCAATGTCAAAGCCAATACTGGCATTGAAGCGCTCTATTGCGGGATGCAGCGCCTTTTCAAACCGCTGGCTCCAGGCAGAAGTCTTTTGTCCTGTCATCCTAAATCCCCGTCATTAACGGTTTTAGGATAGAACCAAAAACCCTTTTTCTTGAGGGATAAAAGGGTTTTTTAAACTTTAATGTTTCAGCCGGGACACCCTCAATAGCGAGTCAGCCCCCGAAACGCATATCCGACAGCAATCCCAATCAGCAGCGCCCAGATTTGGCCGGTCGAGACAAAGTGATTCCAGGATCTCACCACCTGACCCCACATATCTTGGTTGCTGACTTGCTGCGCGAGCACAGTCCAACTCACCGGCAGCAGTCCCTGCAGCACCGGCACTGAACCGCCGCCCCCAAAACCGGCAGCCCCGCCCCCCAAAAGGCCGGCAGCACCTGCTGCGATTGCCGGCAATTCGCTCAGTCCCACCATTTCCCCCCCTTCCCTATTCAGTAGGTTGTACCTTCATAACCACCAGAGTCATATCATCACCGTTGCGGTTATTCGCACCGATGAACTGCTGGACTTGATCGAACAGATAGTCCAGAATCTCTTGAGAGCTGGAGCAGTGCTGGCAAGCCCACTGGAAAGCCGCGCTGAGATTCTCCTCATCGAAGCGCTCGCCGCTTTGGTTAGCGGCATCCGTAAAGCCATCCGTAAAATAAATAATCGTATCTCCCGGCTGCAGCAGCACGCAAGCTTCCTCATACCGGCTTTCCGCATCCAGCCCAATCAGCATGCCCAGAGTGTCCAAGCGCTTAATCGAGCCGGTGGAAGCTTGCCACAGCAAAGGAGGGTGGTGGGCGGCGTTGCTGTAAGACAGAATGCGACTTTGCGGGTCATATTCTGAATAAAACAGCGTCACAAACCGGTGGGAATTTTCCAAATCCGCATACATCACCCGGTTGAGATGTTGCAGAATCCGCGCCGGCGAATGGCCGTTGAGCACCTCCGCCCGCAGCATCCCGCGCGTCATCGTCATAATCAAACCGGCGGGAACGCCCTTGCCCATCACATCCCCAATCACCACACTCCAGCGACCGGCTGGATTGCCGCCGTGATTTTTTTGCCGCGCCCGGTCGGGACTGGTGGGAATAAAATCGTAATAATCCCCCCCCACCCGGTTGGCCGTTTGGCAGCGAGCCGCCAGCTCAACCCCCTGAATTTGCGGGCACTGGCGGGGAAGCAGGCGCAGCTGGATTTCCGCCCCAATTTCCAGCTCGCGGTCGAGGCGCTCCTTCTGGCGCAGCTCAACAGTCAGCTCGTCATTTTCAATCGCCACTGCAGTTTGGTCAGCCACCAAGCGGACTAACTTCTGGCGCGTTTCCGTCCACTTGTAGTCTGGGTTGCGGCTGAAAACGTACAGGCGACCCCGCTCGGCATTCTTAGCCAAGATAGCCGTGCCGAACAGTTGAACATCAGGCCCCAAACAGTGGCTAACGTGATAGTCGAGAGTCGCGGGGTTGGGCGTCACGGCGGTCGTTTTCGAGAAAGACGCCGCAGCTTGACGGGTGGCCGCTTCCAGCGCTTGGCGGATATCCTGACACTGGCGACCTTCCTGGCAGTGCAGTCGCTGCAGCCTCACTTGACCGTTCGGCTTAAACAGCACCAGCGCTCCTCCGTCCGCATCGGTTACCCGACTGGCCACCAGAGGAATCAGCTCCAAAAACTGATTGAGATTGTTAAAGCTGCGCAGGGCGAACCCCAGGGAACTTAGCAAGTCCTGGATTTTGTGCTGTTCCCGCTGCAAACGCGCCACCAGTTCTTTGAGGGCAAAAACCGGTGTCATGTCTGTAGGGGCACAACTGTTCGCTGAGGGTACAGAGGGTGATGGCCGGCGAGGCAGAGGTACAGCAGTCATCGGAGTAGGGGTAATTCAGGTGACGGGACGCTCTGGAAATCGGATTGGGTAGAAGGAACAAGGGAAGCCAGCAGAAGTTCCAAAGGCTTGAGGCGCAATTCACCTGACCGGCTCGCGACAGTCAGATTCTTGTAGAACGCGCCCATCGCGTCTTCTTCTGTGCGGCGCGAATGCCGTTTGCAGGGTTGAGGCTGGCCCGGAGGCGTTGACGTGGGAGCCCGCAACTGAGCAGCATTTGCAACTCTCTCAAGCCTGAGAGATAAACGGGTGAACTTTTATAGCATGCCACCGGCAATTCTGTCAAGACTTGCCTGACAGTTTTGACTGCGAGTCCTGCTATTCCACACCCGACGAGATCGAGATCCCGCTATTACCGGATTATTGTACTTTAGTCAATTTACCTAGGAAAGGAGTATTTGCCGAAATATTCCGCTGGGGGGGTGGCCTGCCCGATTGGAGAGTTTAAAATTTGGGGCCTAAGGGGCTGGCCCTGCTGCTGCCCCCCACTAGCCACTCAGCAGGGCTTCCACAAACTCATAGCTGGAAAACGGGCGCAGGTCTTCTATGCCCTCACCGGCACCGATAAAGCGGATCGGCAATCCCAGCTGCTTCACCACCGCTAAAGCCACACCTCCTTTAGCAGTTCCGTCGAGTTTTGTCAAGACCACCCCGCTCAGCCCCGCGACCTCGGAGAAAACTTGAGCTTGGCGCAGGCCGTTTTGGCCCAGAGTGGCGTCCAGAACCAGCAGGGATTCAATCTTGGCGTCAGGGGCTTTTTTATCGATAATCCGCCGGACTTTGCTGAGTTCCTCCATGAGGTTTTTCTTGTTCTGCAGCCGTCCGGCGGTGTCAACCAGCAGCAGCTGCACCTCTCGAGATCGGGCTGCGGCGATGGCATCAAACACCACCGCCGCCGGGTCGGTGTTCTGCCCCGGATTGGCAATCACCTCCACGCCGCTGCGCTGACCCCATATTTTTACTTGCTCCACCGCCGCCGCCCGGAACGTGTCCGCTGCGGCAATCAAGCAGCGGTAGCCGGATTTCTGGGCGATGTGGGCAATTTTGCCGATGGTGGTGGTTTTGCCGGCACCGTTGACTCCCGTGATCAGCCAGATGTTCAGCTGGTCTTTTTCTGGGGCGAAGGTGGGATTGTACGGCTTGCCGGTGGGCCGGTCGAGCATGTCCCGCAGGATTTTTTTCAGGTAGGCGATTGCCGACTCTGGGGGTAGGGCTTCCTCTCGCAGCTTTTTCTGCAGCGACTCAATAATATACTCGGTCGCCTCCACCCCCACATCGGCTTGCAGCAGCAGCGACTCAATCTCGATCACCGCTGCCTGGTTCAGCGGCCCTTGGCCCACTATTGCCTTCAGCTGGTTAATCAGGCTGCGGCGAGTTTTGTCCAAGCCTTGCCGCAGCTTTTTGAGCCAGGTAATTTCTTCAATAGAAATGTCATCCGGACGCCGCCCTTGCGCCGCCAGAACTTCCGCTGACCACAAGAACCCCTCGTCAAACACCAGTCCGGGCTCTGGATCGGCTGCCTCCGACACCGCCGCTGCCGGCTTTTCCGTTTCCGGTTCCGGCGTTTCGATGGCTGTGGCCATTAGCCGTTCCAGTCGCGCTTGCCGGTCCCCCTCCGCTCTGGCCCAGAAGGGCTTTGGCTCAAGAGCCGGCGCGCTCTCAGCTTCAGCTGCTGGGGCTGGCTCAGCACTGTCTGGCGCTTCTGTTTCCGGCAAGGCTTGCTCAACTGCCGCTGCTGAGGGATCTGGCTCTGGAACCTGCGTCTGCGCGGTCACGGGTTCTTCCGTTTCGGTCACTGCTGCCGGTGCGACTGCAGCATCTGCCGTTTCCGGCTCAGCCGCCGCCTGCGATTGTGCCTCAGCTTCCGACTCAGGTGCCGGTGGCTGCTCAGCCGCAGCAGTTTTTTCCGGCGCTTGTTGCTGTTTCTGAATATTTTTGTAAGCCGCCTTCGCCCAGAGCAGGTAATCTTCAGCCACAGCCGGCGATTGCGCCATAGGCGGCGCTGGTGGGGCGGCGGTTTCAGGCTGAGCGGCTGCCGGTTTGGCCTGCTCCTCTTGCGGCAGCTCTGGTTTATCGCTAAACTCGCGGCGGAACCAATTAAAAGCCATTACAATTCTTAAACTTTATACCTTAGATTTTAGACTTTAGATTTTAGACCCTCACGAGTCCCTTCTTACCACTCCCTTCTTGGCGTCCGGGCGCGTCAATGCGGTTCGCTTTTCCCTACTCCGCGCTCCCCACACCCTTAAGTTGGTCAGTAACGCGGCGCAACACCCCGTTAATGAACCGGTGCCCGTCCTCGCCGCTGTAGCGTTTGGCCAGTTCCACAGCTTCATTAATCGCCACCTTGTCAGGGACGCTCAGAAACATCATTTCTGCCACAGCAATCCGCAAAATATCCGCGTCAATGCGGGGCAAACGATTTAACTGCCAGTCTACTAGGGCTTTTGAGAGCGTTTCATCGATCTGTGGTTTTTCGGCACTCACAAGGCTTAGAATCTCCAGAGCATAGTCGCGGACTTCTTTTTGGTTGGCCAGGTAAATGAATTCCGGCAGCTCCACAGCCCCACCCAGCCGGTTAATCGCCGTTTGCGTCAGGTCGAGAGCGTCTTGAAGCATGGCTCTGGCGCTGTCCGCAACCTCCGCCCGCGTCTGGCTGCTGAGCAGGCGCTCGCTACTTCGTTTCAGTTCGGCTGCAGCGGTTTCCAGAGTGTCGTGGACTTCCTGAGTCAGGGTGCGCACAGCCGCCAGCACCACATCTTGCAGCTGAAAGGCTGCTAGTTTATCCGGGTTGGCACTCAGCTGGCTGAGGCTGAGCAGAGCCAGTTCGCGGGCAATTCGTCGGGCTTGCATGGCGGCTGTTTTTGACCTCCGATTTTCGGTATTTCAATCTTCTTCTGCGGGTATGACTTGTCTGAGATTCTCAAAACGTAACGCTTCTAGTTTTCTTTCGGGGGTGCTGCCCTGGTGGGGGACAATCGCGGAACTCGGGCTGACGATGCCGCCGGATACGATCACTTTAAAGGCGTCCTCAACCGACATCGAGAGGTTGAGCACCTCATCTTCTGGGACAATCGCATACCAGCCAGTGGTGGGGTTCGGCGTGGTGGGGACGAAAATGCTGAGCATGGGAGTGGCCATGTGGGACTGGATGTCTCTGCTAATCGTGCCGGTGACGAAACCGAGGGCCCACACCCCCCGCCGGGGATATTCCACCAAAATCACCCGGCGAAACTTGTCGTTAGAATCCTTGAGGATCGTTTCTAGCAGCTGTTTGAGGGTTTTGTAGACCGAACCTGCTAAAGGAATTGCTTGCAGCAGGCGCTCGCCGACATCCAGCAGCCACCGCCCGACTATGTTGCGGGCCATCAAGCCAATCACTAGAATGCTCAGCAGCGGCACAGCCAGTCCCACCAAGAAATTCAGCAGATTCACTAAGATGGGATGGAGGCCATCAAAGGGATTGATCTGCTTGGGAATTTTGGTGAGAAACTCGATCACCCAGCTGGCGATGGTAAACGTCAGCCAGATTGTCGTCGCCAGGGGAATCACCACCAACAGACCGGCAATCAGATCATTTTTTAAGTCCTGCTTGAAGCGATTGGTCACGGATAGCTCACACTCCTTTAACTGGCTGTGGAAATGAAAAGCACTCCGACGCGAGCCGGGGAGCGGCTGGCTGCAGAGCGGTCAGACCTGAAACTCAGTGGCCTGGGCCTTGGGGCCAACTGCCATCTATTTTGCCTTACCTTCCCAGACATTGCACCTCACTCAGCTGAGCGGCACTCGCCCAGAGCCGTCTTCTTTATTTTGACAGATTTGTAAAGAATTCTTGCAAAACTGTGAGCCTGGGAAACAGCACTGCCGTGAGGCGCTCGTCTGGGTGGCTCGGGCCTCCGCAGCGCCCTGGCGCTGCCCGAGCCAGCGGTGGCCTGCTTTCTGCCGGCTGGAGGCGCGGTTGTGCGGGCTAAAAGCAATCCCACTCGCGCCCCATTGCCGGGGGGAGTTCAAAGCCTCGGGCTGGTGCCTGAACGATCGCACCAGCCCAAGTCTCCGTCTGGAGACTGGGGCGGGAACGCCCACATAGAAGGTTCGGTTTTCCAGCTTAACGAACAAGCTAGATATTCAATAGCTCAAAATAATTAGGATCAAATTTTTACATGAACCGGCAGCCCGGTGTCCTTTCCTTCCTTTAAGGGCCAGAAATAACCGTAGCCGAATCAACGGCTGATTCGACTGTAGCGGTTGCCTGTTGGTTAAAAGTCGGGACTGGATTGTACTTCATCTCCCAGACTTTCAGCAAGATGAGATATTCGTAGAACGCCTGCAAGGCACACCAAGCAAAGCCGGCTTGTCCGTCCAGAAAGCCCCCCAGCAGGAAATACATGTAGAAAAAGCGCAGCAGGGGTCTGAAGGGCAAGCGCTGGGACAAGTCTTTCAGGGCCCGCCGCCTTTCCACTTCTGAGCTGCCAAACAGCAGATGCCGCCAGTTGACGCTTCCGTTTTCCATCTGGCGCAGGGTTTCAGCAGCTTCGTCGGTGGAGTAGCGGTTGTGCTTTTCGATCCACCGGCTCAATCCCTTGGAGCTGGTGTAGTGGGGATAGGTTTCTTTCAAAAAGCCGGTGGGCCCGTCGCAGACTTCCCGCTCGGTATGGCCATAGTCGGTGAACCAGACCTTGTCCTTGCGGAACAGCCGCATCTGGTAGCGGGGATACTGGGTGCTGCGGCGAATCCACCGATTCATGAATATGACTCGCTCGGCGACGTAGTAACCGACCCACTCCTGAGATTGGATCGCTTGCAGGCACTCCGCAAACAGTGCCGGTGTCATCCGCTCGTCGGCTTCCAGAATGTACACCCATTCATGCTTGCTTGGCACCGATTGCAGCATCCAAGTTCTCTGCTTTCCGTGACTTTCAAAAGCGTGCTGGACAATCCGCACCGGATAGCGGCTGGCAATCTCAACCGTCCGATCGCTGCTGCAGGAGTCCACCACAATGATGTCATCCGACAGCAGCGCTGACTCTATGCAACCGGCGATGTCAATCTCTTCGTTGTGGGTCAGGATATAAATTGAGAACATTTCCAGCGACTTGCGTGAGGGTAAATGAGGAAACAGGTTCGGACGCACTCCTGAAGTCGGGCTCTCCACTTAAGCTGGGACAGGGCGAAAGTCAGTCAAAAGGCGATTGGCGCTTTGCTATCTGTTAGTACACGTTTAATCGCTTTTCTAACCGCTCACACCCCCTGTCTCGCTTTAACCGGGCAGAACTTTGTGCTGCCCCACCCTAACAGCTGTCACCGGCACGGGCGCAGACTAGCGTGCCGTTTTGCGCCGGCCCAGTCTCATATAGCCCAGACCTTTCAATCCCGTCCAGCCAATGGCCATATAGCCAGCTGACAAGAGCAAACTGCTAATGCCGGTCTGCAAGCCAGACTTCAAGGAAGTAATTTGGGTCTGTTCTTCCAGCTGTTTCTTACCCGTCCGAATCCGGGTCAGCTCCCGATCTTTCAGGGCGTCAGATGAAAGGTTAGTCTGGATAAACTCATCTATCGCTTTAGGGTCACTCTTAGACGCCTCGATTAATTTTTTGATAGGCGACGGCAGCTGCGGGTTTTTCAGCACTTCATCCCGCTTCTTTTCATCTCCTAATACGCTGCTGAACTGGGTTTTGAATTGATTTTGCTGCTTTTGTATTTCCGCTTGGACGTTCGCGTTTGCCAGTTGGGTTGCAATCTGGTTTTCAGCCTGAGATACCCGCTCACTAATCTGGCCGAGCTTCTCAGCCCTGTCCAGCCGAACGTTGTTCAAGTGCAGGGGAAACAGCAGCAAGAAAACTAACCCAAACAGGCTGGCCAGCCAAAGAACCCAAAATTTTATGTCGGCAAAAGCAGTTCGGTTAACTTGGGCCCCACCGGCGTTGCTCTCAATTCCAAACCCAGTAAAAATGAAGGCCATACCCACCATCGGTATAATTCCCCGATCAACGAGCTGCGAGGTAAAGCCCATCTGCCACTGCCTGTCCAGGAAGTTAGGCGGAAACAGCAAAATTAAATAGTCAACCAGAGAAGACACTATCAATATAATCCCAACAATCTGCAGAGCCCGAGCGGCTATGCTGGCAGGATTGCGGCTATCAATCGCTTTCATTTCAATTCTCTATGAGTTGCTTGTTGTCTACTTCAAAGTTACCGGATTGCTCTTTGCGATGTCCCCCCTTGACAAAAAATCAAGCTTCTGGTAAGCAAAGAGGTCAGCGGGCGGCGCGGCTCCCCCCCTCCCGGCGATACCAGCGGGCTAGGCGCTCCGGTGGCACCCCGAGGAAATAGGCCACAATCACAAGCTGGTTAATCAGTGTCGTTTTCAGCACCCCCAGTTTCTGCCACCTGCGCCCGGATGTCAGCACCGGCACCGCTACAATGTTAATCTTTCCCAAGCGTCGCAACCGCAGCATCAACAGAAAATCTTCCATAATGGCTGTGTCGGGAAAGCCTTGGCAGGTGCGGAACACTGAGGCGGGCAGAAAAATGGCCTGGTCGCCGTAGGGCATCTGAAACAAGCGCGAACGCCAGTTCACCCCGGTTTCAATCAGTCGCAGCAAGGGCTGTGGGGAGTCAATCCGCAGTTCAAAGGCACCGGCAACGGCACCCGGAGTGGAGAGTGCCTGACGCACCATCTCGTCGAATCCCTCGGGCAGGTGGGTGTCGGCGTGCAGGAACAGCAGGATCTCGCCGGTGGCAGCCGCAGCACCGGCATTCATCTGGCGGGCCCGACCTTTTGGCGCGCAGATAACCCTGACGCCGGCTGACAGCGAAACCTGGACTGTTCCGTCCTGACTGCCGCCGTCTGCCACAATCACTTCCACATTATCAGCCAGCTGAGCCAGCAAGAGTGTTTTCTTAATCGCGCCCCCTTCATTGAGCGCCGGCACGATAATAGAAATTAAGGCTTTTGCACTCCCCCCCCAACCCCCGAGCTCGGCTCCCGATAAGGCTCCCCCTTCTGAAGTAGGGCTGGGTGAGGGGTGGGATTTTTTGTCTGGGGGAAATATAATGTGGGAGTGGGAATCTAAAATAGCCAAATCCTCCGGACGGTCAATATCTGCCAGCTTGTGCAATTTGCTTGTCGTAAGGTTGAGCTGCTCTGCCTTTGCTGCGGTCTGCAGCAAGACCAGGCCGGTGCCCCAGGTGATGCCGGTGAACAATTCTGGCACAAACCGGCGCAGTCCGATTAAATAGTAGCCTCCGTCTGCTGCCGGCCCCAAAACTAAGTCGAAAGTCAATAGCTGCTCGAAGGCCGTCCCCAGCACCCGGGCGTCCAAGTCTGGGCAATCCGTCCCAATGATAGCGGCTCGCTCTGCGCCGTTGCTGAACGCTTCCTGAAAGGCTCCCGACATCCGGCATCCCAAGTCACCCTCGCCCTGATGCCGGCAGACGGTTTCATCCCCGAGCCAGTCTCGCATCAGCGCTTCGCCGCCACCGGCAAACCAGACTTCTACTGAAACTGACCGGCTCGCTTGCAGTTCTCTGGCCCGAGCCAGGGTGTGCTCGGCAAGCTGCCGGTGAAGTTCGGCAGCTCCCTGCGCTCCCAACGCCTGGATCAGCCGTGTCTTGGTCAAACCCGGTTCTGGATAGCGAGTAAAAACAATCAGGCATTCCCTGCCGGTGCGTGCGCCAACCACTCTCTGCCCCTTCTTGACTCTGAACTCTTTCCAGTTTAAAATCTTAAGTCCGACTGTCCCCTAGCTCGCCTCGCCGGCCATCCCTCGCGATTCGCTCATTTTACATTAAAACTTTTACCTTCTCACTTCGTGAATTTTGAACTAAATTTTAAACTGCGCCTTTTTTTTAGCCTTTTTCAGGCCGTTTAAACGGGGTTTTGCGACCTTAAATTCATTTAAATACATGGGAGATGGCCATTTTAACAAGGTCGGGTTAATTTTAACAAGTAACTCAACAAGGTAACGGGTTTGAGCCCAGTGCGTACCGATTTGGCAACTCTAGCAGTTCTAAATAGTTTGTGAAATTATCTCTCTTTTCTTTCCTTGGCGCTCTTGGCTCAGGCGCGGGTTATTAAAAATAATAATCTTCACAACTCAAGACCGAACCGCTATAGAGCGAAATCCAGGGGAAAATCTCCGCTCCCTTGAGCGTTTAAGTCCCCTCAGCTCCTCAAGCACCGCGCAGCGCACAGCAGTTTGGCCAAAGGAGGGCGCTCCGGTTTGCTCCGGCAGCGGCTCAATCCCCAATTGTAGCGCGGGAGGTAGCAGGTTTGATGTGGGAACGCAGCCGGCAGCTGAACACCGGCAGGGTTTTGGGCAGGGGCAGCAGCAGTCGGTCTGCGGTCGGGGCGCTTGCTGACAGGGTGGAGCCGCCGGCTGCCGGCTGCCGGCGGTCTGGAGAAACGTGGCCAGCAGCCGCTGGCCCGCAAAGAAGGAAAAAAGACACTGTTTGAAGTGTCACACAGGGGTGAGGCGACAGGGGTCGAGTGGCGTGTGTAATGATGCTAGCCATCTCAGTCGCTGCGCCAATGAACAAAATCGTAGAAGTATTGCCAGATCGGGGAGCACTGATTCAGCGAGCGCTCGAAGTTGTCCTGAACAAAATCACCGCCGCTGTCGAGGAGCGCCACCGGTGCACTGTGGCCCTTGCCGGTGGCAGCACGCCGAAGCCGCTGTATGAAGCTATCGCAGCCCAACAGCTGCCCTGGGAAAAAATCCATGTGTTTTGGGGCGACGAGCGCTACGTGCCGCCGGATCGCCCGGACAGCAACCAGCGGATGGCTAGGGAAGCTTGGCTGGACAGGGTGCCTGTGCCAGCGGCGAACATTCACCCCATGCCGGTGGGCGCATCTGACCCTGCCGCGGACGCCGAGAAGCATGATGCCGAGTTGCGGGAGTTTTTCCAGGTGGGAGGGGGTGAGTTTCCGGCTTTTGACGTGATTTTGCTGGGGATGGGGGACGACGGTCACACGGCGTCCCTGTTTCCCCACACAGAGGCCCTGAAAGTGGGAGACCGGCTGGTTGCAGCTGGCAGCAAAGACGGCCAGCCCCGCCTGACGTTCACAGTGCCGCTGATTAATAGCGCCCGCTGCGTTATCTTTATCGTATCGGGTGCCGGCAAGCGCTCTGCTTTGGCTGAGATATTTGCGCCGGCAGCTGACGAGTTCACCTATCCAGCCCGACTGATTCAGCCGCAAGGGGAGCTTTGGTGGCTCCTAGATCAGGCGGCAGGGCAGGATTTACAAAGAAAATCTTAAATTCTGGCCGCGCCCGAGAGCAGTTGGCTCAAAACTCCTCTACGATCATCTCGATGGGAGGAAAAACAAACTGTTATGATTGTCTGCCCAAATTGCAACCACCAAAACCCCGATGGAGCGACCCAGTGCGAGGCTTGTTACACACCTTTACCTGCTATGAGTAGTTGCCCTAATTGTGGCGCAGCCGTTCAGTCAGATGCGACATTCTGCGGACAGTGCGGCTATGACCTGCGCTCAAATGAATCGTCTCTTCCTCCCACAGTTGTAGCTGCCGCACCGCTTGCTCCCACCGTGGCGGCCTCACCTCTGCCAGCCCCCGAGCCGCTGGTGGAACCCGAACCCTTAGTGGCTGGGGCTCCGTCTGCAAGAGTTCCCAGCCCGATCGCTGAGGAATCCACTGTTGCGGCGCTCCCTCCGCCAACGGCGGCACCGGCACCGCCTGCGCCTGCCGCTGCGCCGCCCAGATCCGCTGGCAGTTCCAGGACTGAACTGCAGGTGCAGACCGCCAAGTTGCTGCACATGCAAACCAATAAGGAGCTGGAATTGCCGCTGCATTTATCGGTGATTCATATTGGCAAGCCAAACGACCGGATTCCACCAGATATTGACGTTTCGGGATTTCCCCATTCTGAGGTGGTTTCTCGGATTCACGCAGATATCCGAGTGGAGGGAGATGGTTACTACATTGAAGATGTGGGAAGTTCCAATGGCACTTACGTTAACAACTTTCCTCTCCCGACCGGCAACCGGCACCGCTTGCGACCGGGAGATCGCATTGCCCTGGGTAAAGGAGATATGGTGACATTTCTGTTCCAAATTTCTTAACAAGGGGCGCTCCTAAAAAAAAGAGGTGCTAAGGTAAGATCAGAATGCCTTTTAACTCCGTAAAAATCATATTTTGTGGGGCCGGCATTCTGAGAAATCCTGCATGGGTGTGACAGGCGAAAAGCCTGTCATCTCCTCAGGGGTATCTATATAACGGATATGCTCCCGTGATTACACTAATCTTGCAGCATCCGCTTCAGTCTATCCCGATTCAAAGCTGGTCTTTTGAGGACGGCGCTGTGATTCGGATTGGACGAGCCACTGACAACCATGTGGTGCTTTATAGCGCCGTTGTTTCCCGCCACCACGTCGAGTTGCGACGGCGGGGCACTAAGTGGGAAATCATTAACTTGGGCACGAATGGCACCTACCTGGACGGTAAACCGGTCGCCTCTGCGCCGATTACGGACGGGATGGTTATTCATCTCGCTCGATCGGGTCCTAAGATTCAAATTCGTATCGGCAAAAAAGCTCTGGAGGAGCTCAAAGCCATATCAGCCGAAGAAACGTTGGCTCAGCAAGTCACCCCCACCAGCTCCCCGGCGGTTGAGGAAGTCCGGGAGGACGAGACAACCACGATGGAAATGAACAGTCTGGGAAAAATCGGCCACTCGCTATAGAAACATCCGCACAACCTGCAAGGCAATCGGGGAGTCCCCTCGGCGGTTCGGTGTAGTGCGAAGCATCCCGGAACAGCAGCACCTCGTTGGGTGCTTTCGGGCGCGGAAAAAGCTCTGGTGGCGACAGGGGCAATTTCGCCTGGCCACACGGCTGGCAGGGGCTGGCAGGTAACAGGCAGTTTTAGGCACAATAAGTACAGGTGCGAACCAGCTAGTAGCTATGATCTATTACCTGTTAGTTATTCGCTATTAGTTAACAAGTTACCGCTATTTAGGAGTTTGGAGATGATGGCAGAGCAACAAGTGATTAAGCAAAGTGAGCTGCTCAACCGGCTGGTGATTGACCGCACGAGCACCGAAGAGGTTGGGCGTGCCGATCAGCTGTGGCTAAATCCCCAATCCCACCAAGTCGTGGGGTTGAGCTGCAAGTCAGGATTTATGGGCAAAAATAAACGGTCGTTTACCTGGGCGCAAATTGAGAGCGTTGGCGCTGACAGTATTATCGTCAACCTCAGCGCGGGGGTGGGAGACGCGGAAAAGCCGGAGGGGGCAATCTCCGGGATCGGGTATGAGGTGTGGACGGATGCCGGCAACAAGGTTGGCAAGATCGTGGATTATCTGCTGGTTCCCAAAACCGGCGCTGTCGTCAGCTACCTGTACAGCTCCAGTGGCTGGCAGGGGGTTTTGGAGGGGATTTACCTGCTTTTGCCGGCAGCGATCGAGAGCGCCGGCAGCAAACGGGTGATTGTGGCGGATGCCGCTGTCCAAAACCCCCAGCAGTATGCTGAGGGGCTGTCTCAAAAAATTGGTCAAGCGGCAGAGTATTTCAAGGAAGACTATGAGAGCACCCTGGAACACTTGGAGAATGCTCGGCGCAGGGCAGTAGATGGAACTCAGGGCGTCAAGCGCGGGGCTCAGCAGCTCGCTGACGAATTCCAAGAGAAAGTTCAAGACGTGAAGGAAAAAGCCACAGAAGGGGCGCAAAATTTCGCTGAGCAAGCCAGACAGAAAGCTCAAGCGGCGCGGGAACAAGCCGCAGAAGGGGCGCAAAATTTGGCCGAGCAAGCCAAACAGAAAGCTCAAGCTGTGCGGGAACAAGCCGCAGAAGGGGCGCAAAATTTGGCCGAGCAAGCCAAACAGACAGCTCAAGCCGTGCGGGAACAAGCCGCAGAAGGGGCGCAAAATTTGGCTGAGCAAGCCAAACAAAAAGCTCAAGCAGCGCGGGAACAAGCGCAAGCAAAAATCGCTGAGGTGCAAACCCGCCGGCAAGAGCCTTCTCCACCGGCTTCTATCGATATTACCGACGGCACGACTCCTGAGGAGCCGCCTCAATGAGGCTAACAGTTAAAACTTAACCCTTAAAAAACGGAGAGAAAGCTCTCCGTTTTTTTTCGGGAATAAGCTGTGACGCTTTTAATCTGCTTGTGCTAAAAAGGGAGGCAGCAGCCGGCAAGCTGCCTCATTTCCATACTGTAGGGGCAGGCCCCCGTGCCCCCCCCCGGAACTAGGAGACTGAAAAAAGTGTAAGTTATGTGCGCAACAGCTTATCGTGTCCAGTTTCCTTGATTCTCTGTATTTGTAGGGGCGGGGTCATCCGAAATATTTATGGGACAGCGAAGATCTGTAATAAACCCGCCCCTTTTACCCGCCCCTACCACCAGCGACGGCAGCAGACACGCTCTAATATAGCGTTTTTCATATTAGTGAGTGACTGAGAAACCCAGTTTCTTAAAGAAACCGGGTTTCTTATGGGTACTTCATCCAACTGAAAACCGCTATAATAAGTTTAATTTTTAATCGGGTCTGCCGGCTCTAAAAAAGCCATTGTTAAGCCAGCCTGACTCAGCTGCATGCGGTAGAGTGCCGCCAGTTCTTGACGCCCTGACCAAACAATGGCTTGACCTTCGCGGTGAACCCGGGCGGTCAGTTGCCAAGCTCGTTCGCCCGTCATGCCCGGAATGTACTTAATCAAGCACTCACTGACGTGATTAAAGGTGTTAAAATCGTCGTTCAGCAGAATCACCAAGTAGGATGAGTTATCTGACTCAACCGTTTCTGGCTCAGCTTTCACCAGGGAGAGAGAGGAGCCCTGACAAGTGTAAGTCATCTCTCTAGCAAGCGCGGGATTGAGCTGAACAGTTCGGTCGTAATCCTCTACCGCACCCTGATAATCTTCTAGCTTGTGGCGAGCCTGACTCCGACCGGCATAAGCCTCAGCGAAGTTGGGATTGATTTCAATCGCCCGCGTGTAATCTTCAATCGAGCCCTGACTGTCGCCTGCGATCGTGCGGGCATTCGCTCGCTGGAAGTAGCCCTCAGCACTGTTTGGATTGCTTCCAGCAGTCTGGAGGTAATTTTCTACGGCTAAGGCTGCAAAATGCTCTTGCAGCAGCCGGTGATTGAAGATGTAGCCGCCACCTACCTTTTGCAAAAAGGTGCGCTCTGCAGCCCAGTCAAGGAAACGGGCGAAGTTCCAGGGCACAGTCCCATTCTTGTACAGGATAAGGCGCAGGATCAAGTGCTGAATGCAGGCTGTACCTCCTTTACTAAATCCCAGGAATAGCCCCACAATCCCTGCGGTAAAAGTTGAGAGACTTAAGACATACAGATCCGGGCGCAGAACAGCATTAACCAGCCCCGCGCCTCCAATCAGGCAAAGCCCGGCTCCCATCATACCAAAAGTTATGGCATTTTTGAGGGACTGCCAAATTCCTTGATTGGGAACCGTTGTTGTCTCGACAGCCGAGCCAATTATGCCACTAATGAGTGCGCCACTCAGCCCCACAACCAGCCCCCACACAAGCCCGCCACTCAGGCAGCCGCTCACCCCGCCAATCAATCCAAAAGGAAGCCATTTTTTTACATTATCCCACGACCATTTCAGGCTGTCAACTGGTTTTATGGGTTCTACTTTGGCGCTCAGCCCAATAATTATCCCACCCACTATCCCGCTAATCAGCCCGCTCACCGGCTCGACAATTTGCCCGCAGCTCGCACCAATAATCAGCCCCCAAATCAAACCCGTAACCAGCTGCACTCCGAGGGTGTGTGCCCGGTAAGCTTTCGGTTTTCGTTTGCCTGTCCCCAGAAAGGGAAGTGCGGGCCCGCTCTCCAGGTTTATCTTGAGCCAGCTCGGCTGAATGCGCTCGATTAAAAGCAAGGTTTGAGACTGCTGAGACATCCTGTAGGCTATCTGGCTCAGCCAGTGCAGCGATTGCGCGATTGAGTGCGGCTGGCTGGGGAGCCTGCGCGACAGCATCCGCTGAATGTAAGCGTTAAACAGGTGTTTGCGGCGCTCTGGTGTGGAATTGAAACCGGGCAAGTCTTCAGCAGATATCCCCTGGTAGGCGAGGGTGATGATGCTCAGCATCAGGGGGGTGGTGACTAACTCTCGCAGGGCGGTGTCTTGCTCGAGTGCGGTTTTGACTGCAGCCATTCCCGAACCGGCATCTGCGAGATACTGCTGAATTTGATCTGGAGTCAGTGGCATCAGGTAGATGGCACTTTGGAATTGCAGGCGTTCGGGAAGAACTTCGTAGTCTCTGATGCGACTGCAAACGACTATTTCGGCTCGCCCGTATTCCTGGCAGAATTGATTGAGCGCCCGCACGCAGGATGGGCGAAGCTGTTCTCTGACTTCATCTAAGCCATCGAGCATTGGCATTAGCTGCTCAGTCGCCACCCAAATCTGCGCGATTTGTTTGGGAATGTGATACTGGGTGTGCAGTTCTTCCACCAGCCAGTCGGAGATGGGTTGCTTTTCATCAACCCAAGATGATAGGTTGAATACAGCGGGAATCGGCTCTTGTGTGTCTTGCTCGGCGTCTTCGATTAGATAGCGGGTGAGTTCCAGTAAGGTTGTTGTTTTCCCTGAACCCGGTTCGCCTAGAATTACTAGGGTGCGCCCCTGTTCGATTTCATCAAATTTGTCGATGATTCTGGTGCCTGGGGGCAAGATTTCTCTGGGAGTGTCTGCGGTTTCCCACGCGACGCCCCAAGGACACTCTATGGCGTCTAGCCGCTCTTGTAAACCGAGCTCAATCAGTGCCCTACCGTGCAGTGATTTCTCCAGCACACCTCTGATCCAGTAATTTTTGACCTTGTTGAGCAAGAGCTGGCGGTTGCGGTAACTGTCCCTCGATAAAGAACTTGCCACGCTCTGCTGCAATTTCGGCTTTGGGGATGGCTTTTGAGTCATAGACCCCTCTGGCTAAAAGTTCTCTCTTTTGCCGTTGTAGCACGATTCCGCAGAAGAGTGGAGTTCGGAGTCAGGAGACGGTATTTCTACTTAGGCAGGACTCCACCGGCATCGCCTCGCGCGCTGTGGGCTTCAGGGGCGATGGGGGGAAGCGGGCTGCGCTGTGCGGGATGTGAGGGATGGGGGGGGAGATGTGGGAAGATGCCGGTGCTGAGATTCTCTCACCCTCACCCCCCGTTCCCCAGACGCGATAAATCGCGTCTCTACAAGATTTCCCTCGTTTCCCTCGTTTCCCTCGTTCCCAGGCTCCGCCTGGGAACGCTCTGCTGTCGGCTCCGCCGACAGGAGCCGGCAGCGACAGCCCTTGCAAATTAATAGAGGTGCGAGCTTACTTTACAAGCGCTTGAAGTGGCCCTTGGGGGTTAATAATGTCTGCTATCTCTGACGGTTTGATTGTGACCGTAAGGGATTGTAGCGCAAAAATGTCGAAAATTTCAAGGATTTCCAAACCCTCTTTATCGACGAAAAAGATGTATTTGCTTTTCGGCTTAAAACTCTTGGCTGCCGCCGGCTCTTTGGCCGCCACCTTCTCCGCAATCAATTTGTTGACCTTTTCTGCGGATGCCGGTGCCGGTTTAAACAAATCCTCGTAACTGTACGCTTTCCCATCCTGAAGATTGATCGTCACCGCTTTAGCTATCTTGGTGGGGTGGGCGGCGGTCTTCAAAATCCCCAGCCTCTTGTCATAGCGAATGCTGAGGATATTGTCTTTATTCACCCCAACTAAATAATCCCCCGACTCGGTGTAGCTGGAATTTTGGCCGGCAAACTCCTTCTGGATCTTCTCAGCGCACTTCTCGACATCAAACGGCTTAAGAAAGTCCTGCTCTGATTCCAGGAATTGCTGTTTTAAATAATTGTTAACTTTTGACTGAACCTCTTGACTGGCTAGCCCTTTCACCTGAGGGTAGCTGACTTCTATTTTGCAGAGGCCATTCTTTGACTGCTGCTTGTACTCAACTTTCTCAATTTCAGCTGTTTTAGTCGCTTGAGCCGGGTTTTGGGTGGGTTGGGAGGTGCTCGATGCCGGGGGTTGGGGCGAAGTCGCCTCTCCAGAAGGAGATTGAGCCGCCGGCTGGCAAGCTGCCAGAGTCAGGCAAAGAAGCCAAACAGTCTGTTTAAAGCGCATGATGTTTCTGGATTGGGAGTCAGGTGGCCGACGCATATTCGCGTTTTGCGCAGTTATTATAGCATACTGGAGCCAGCAAGTAGGGTGCCGGTGCGAGCCTGCCGGCCCAGAACTTCCCCAAGGGCGCAGGCGTTGCGCAGCAGCACGAGGTTATCCCCTTCTTCTCAAGGGTTAAAAGTTAGCGCCAAAACCTGCAGAGCGGGAGCCGGTTATAATTGATTTGGGATTAATTTATTTTTAAGAAACCGCCCCCGTTCCGGTTACGCCAAGGAAAGAAAAGAGAGAGGGTACTCTCACAAACCATTTATAACTGCTAGATCAGTAGTGATATCTTGCTTGGAGAAAATCAATCCGGTCATCCCTGACTAAGTAAACAATGCGGTGTTCCTGAGTCAGTCTCCGTGACCATGTACCTGGTTCCAGATATTTCAGCGGTTCTGGCTTGCCAATTCCCGTAAAAGGGTCGCGCACGATCGCCTCAATCAATTTAAAAGCGCGGAGAGCCGTCTTGCGGTCTGTTTCTATCCAATAAACCAGGTCTTCCCGAAACTGGGGACGAAAGACAGCATCTCGAATTGGAGTGTCTTGGGGCTGTTCTTCATTCGGCTTCTTCAAGTCCTAACTCCCGGCGCAGCTCACTGACACTCTGAGGCCCAAGGGTTCTGGCTTTTGCTTGTCGAAGCTCAGTTAGCAGACGGATGGCATTCTCCGGCGAGCGCAGCAAGTGTACTGTCTCCATCAAACTTTCCAGTTCGTCTGCGGCAATTAGGGCGACGCTTTCGCCCTCCGGTCGCGTAATGATGATAGCATCGCGATCCTCAACTACTTTCTCGCAAAGTTGGGCCAGATTGGCGCAGGCATCAGTCAAGCTTATCTGGTGGGACATAGTAAGAGATTCCCTCATCTTGTGGGGCTTTCCTTTACACCTAAGAATTATAGCAAGAACAGCTCCTGTTGGGAGCTACTCACGTTATTATCACTCACCGGCATTCCCCGCAATCGCGCCGAGCAAGGATATCCAGCCCCTTGCCGGCGTGCCGTTTGCAGTTGGGCTTTAGCCCCACCGTTTGTAGTTGGGCTTTAGCCCCACTGTTTGTAGCTTTAGCCCCACCGTTTGTAGTTGGGCTTTAGCCCCAAAGTTTGTAGTAGGGCTTTAGCCCCAAAGTTCGTAGTTGGGCTTTAGCCCAAAGTTCGTAGTTGGGCTTTAGCCCAAAGTTCGTAGTTGGGCTTTAGCCCAAAGTTCGTAGTTGGGCTTTAGCCTAACAGCGCCAAACCACCCCTTATCGGTGTGCCGCTCCATCTGGGTGCCCTAAATGGCAGCCGGTTCGACATGAAAGTTCGCCCTAGCAAGGTATTTAAAATTTCTAATATACCTGATCGTGCGTTCCAATGTCAACCAGTATAATTCTCTCCTCCTCAGAGTCAGGGTCTTGCTGAAGGGCATAAATAATTCGGCAATAATACTCACCCCAACAAGCCCACAAACCCTCTAATTGACCGCGCAACTTGTGGGCTCTCAAAGGCTGCGCCAATGGCTCACTCACAAGCAATTCCAAAACAGCAAATATCTTTGGCTCTAGCTGGGGT
This sequence comes from Oscillatoria princeps RMCB-10, assembly GCA_019359235.1. Lineage (GTDB taxonomy): Bacteria > Cyanobacteriota > Cyanobacteriia > Cyanobacteriales > Oscillatoriaceae > Oscillatoria > Oscillatoria princeps. The sequence continues at coordinate 55,243 of JAHHHT010000015.1, read as the reverse complement.
TTCTTAAGAACAGCACGCCTAAAAGCCCGTCGAAAGCTGCTATCCAAAACCAGAGTTCTCATTCTTCTTGATCTAGTAAATCCGCTCGCAAGTCAGCCAGAGTGCCGCGCTTTGCCGTACCGGCATGGCTAGCTGCTAGCGTCTCGGCTGCGTTCTTGGCGATTTCCATGCGCCGCCTTTCAATCCGCCTTTTCTCAATGAGTTCAAATAACAAATCTTGCTCCTCGGTCGAGAGCGCTTCAACACACTCAACCACAGATTGGAAAGATACTCGGTCACTCATTCGCAGTTCCTGCAACTCCTGGAATCATTATAAACATAAGGGCACCGGCAAGGTGCCCCCCACTCACCGGCATTCCCTACGCGCCGACAGATTCCTTCGCCGCGTACATCACCTCAACAGTAATTTGACTGATGCCGCGCTCGCGAGCGAACTTCTCGGTGTTGCGCTTCACCTTACCGCGCACGAAACCGGGAACCTTATTCAATTCCGCCTGAGCTTCCTTGTTCCAGCCAAGGTCAGATTCGGCAGAGATTCCCTTTTGGATGACTTCCTTAGTGTCGTGCCCGCCGAAAATTTCCAGCAGGTGGTCTTCCATTCCCAAAGTGAAGGAATTGTATGCCAAATCTACCACTTGGTTAGTCCCCTCGTACCCGAGGAAAGGCTTGTACCCAATCGGGAAGTTCTGGATGTGAATCGGTGCCGAAATCACGCCGCAGGGGATATCCAGCCGCTTGCCAACGTGCCGTTCCATTTGGGTGCCAAAAATGGCCGCCGGCTCGACACGAGCGATGGCGTCCCCAATCTGAGCGTGGTCGTCGGTAACTAGCACTTCATCGCAATACTCGCTCACCTGCTCGCGGAACCAGTCGGCGTCGTACTTGCAATAAGTGCCGGCCCAAACAACTTTAATCCCCATCTCGCGAGAGAGAATCTTAGTCATCGCCGCCGCGTGGGTGGAATCGCCAAACACGACAGCCTTCTTGCCGGTTAAGTTCTGGCAGTCAATCGAGCGAGAGAACCAAGCCGCTTGGGAGACAAATCGGGTTTGCTCGTCGATGAACTGTTCGTAATCGACATCTGCCCCTTGCGCGTTAATCACCTGCTGAATCTTGCGGATGCAGCGAGCCGTTTCCACCACGCCCATCGGGGTGATATCCACATAAGGCATGCCGAATTCTTGCTCCAGGTAGCGAGCCGACATTAACCCCAATTCCCGATAGGGCACCAGGTTAAACCAGGCGCGAGGCAGATTCTTCAGGTTGTGAACGGAGGCTCCTTCTGGAATCACCTCGTTGACTTCAATTCCCAAATCAGCCATCAGCCGCTTCAATTCGGTGCAGTCGTGCTGGTTGTGGAAGCCGAGGGTGGAAATGCCGATAATGTTGACCGAGGGCTTTTCGGTTTTGCCTTCTGGCAGTTCGCCCTTCTTGCGGGCTTTTTCGATATAATACTGGACGATTTGATGCAGGGTGCGGTCGGCGGCTTGCAGTTCGTTCACCCGGTAGTGGTTGACATCCGCCAGCATCACGTCGCCTTTGGCTTCCAGCTGCGCCCGCTCAACGAAGTTTTGCAGGTCTTCTTGCAGGATGCTGGAGGTGCAGGTGGGGGTGAGGACGATCAAATCGGGGTGCTCTTCTCTGTCTTTGCGGGTGATGTTCTCCACCACCCGTTCCTGGGAGCCACGGGCGAGAACGTGCCGGTCTACTATACTGGCTGTCACCGGCGTGAAGTCGCGCTCCCGCTCTAGCATCGAGCGCATGACGTTGAAGTAGTCATCGCCCAGCGGCGCGTGCATGATGGCGTGGACGTTCTTGAAGGAACTGGCAATGCGCAGGGTGCCAATGTGAGCGGGACCGGCATACATCCAGTAAGCCAATTTCATGTCTGTGTTCTCCCTTGTGCGAATCAGTTTCTGATTTTCTCAGAGATCACGCCCCTCTGAACACCGGCTGCAACGGGGAGTCAACCCCCCAGCCAATCGCTGAAATGCCCTTGCGGCTTGGGATTCAGCCCGCTAGTTTAACAACCGCCGTGTTGTTAAAATGCAACGATTCTTAATTTTTCGCTACATTTTGTTAAAAAGCAGGGGTCAGCTCCACATTGCCGGCGTTGGCTCTGCCTTATCACGAGTTGTTTTACTTGTCAAGAGATTGAAGCTCGTCTGGAGAAATTGCCTGGGGCTTTCATGTAACGCCAGTTCACTGGCTGTGGTTCTCTGGAGGGTTCCCCGCGTTCTTCACGCAACTTGACAGGCGCTAAGCAAGGGGCTTGATAATTTTATGGCATTTATGCTACGATAAGTGTGAAATAGCCGCATGCCGGTGGAAAGAGGTGTCTGGTGAATTGCGGTAACAGCCGCCTCAGGTGTTGAAATATGAAAATCTGTAATTTTTAACTCAAGTTGCTACTTACCAGTGAGTCAGGTGAGATCCCCCCCTAGCCCCCCCTTAAAAAGGGGGGGAAATACTCAAAGCCCCCCTTTTTAAGGGGGGTTTGGGGGGATCTGGATGTTTAGACTTGTAGGTAGCAACTTTGGTTAATTTTTATGACACAAACCAATGATTCTGTAAACAAGCGCATCAGGCTCAAACAGCTGGACGCCCTGAGAGCGGTCGCAATTTTATTAGTGATGGGCAGGCATAAATTTGTCAGCGATTTATGGTATCGAATCGGATGGACTGGGGTGGACTTATTTTTCGTGCTCAGCGGCTTTCTGGTTTCCAGCTTACTCTTCCAAGAGTACAAAAAATCGGGAAAAATCGACCTGAAAAACTTCTGGATTCGCCGGGGTGTGAGAATCTACCCACCCTTCTATACTTTAATCGCGGTAACACTCATCTATAAAGCCCTGAACGGCCAGGAGTTTACCCTAAGCTCAGTTGCCTCGGAAATTTTGTTTTTTCAAAATTATGTAACGCCGATTTGGAACCACACTTGGTACTTAGCTGTAGACCAGCATTTTTACGCAATTTTGCTGCCAATCAGTCTGACTTTAATGGTAAATTTCGCCACAAATAAGTCAGAACCCTTCAAACCAGTCGTCAAAATTTTTATTGTAATTGCCATCTTGACGCTCGCCCTTCGAGTTGTGACCGCTTTTTCTCTCCCCTACACCCATCTAACTCATGTATTTCCGACGCACTTGCGCTTAGATGGGCTAACGTTTGGGGTACTGCTCGGGTATTTGCAGACGTTTCACACGGCCAGATTTTCCAATTTCATTAGGCGGCGGCTCAACTTAATACTCCCTCTCAGTATGCTTTTGATTGTTCCCTGCTTGCTGCTGGAACTTGAAACAAGTAAGTTGGCGCACACCTTGGGGATAACGTTACTGGATATTGGATTTGGCGGCTTGATAATGTCTGTACTGTACTGGGAGGCTCCTTTGCCCAAACCCATTGGGAAAATCATCAGTCCGGCGGTTGGGGTTTTAGCCTGGATTGGGTTTAATTCTTACTCGATTTATCTTTGGCACATGCCAGTTGCTAGGTGGGGAATTGACCTCCTAAGGCGTGCCAGCGGGCGGGACATTCATTTTGTTGTTGAGTTCTGGATTTATTTAGTTGTGAGTGTGGCGCTGGGAATTGGGATGACAAAATTAATTGAAGAGCCGGTGCAAAAGCTACGCGACCGCTGGTTTCCGAAGCCCCGCAACCTTTAAAAATGTCTGGCTTTATTTGCAGGCACTGTAAAGTGGTTCAGCAGCCGTTAGCCTTAGCGCTAGCGGCGCGTCAGCGCAATCAGACCGATTACAAAACACCAAAAGAAAAAGAAAGAAAGCCCATTGATGATTTTTTCTGAGAGGAAGGGAGCCAGCAACCAGTGAGTGCCAAGGGATACCAACCAGGCTGCCATACAAAAAAATAAAATAAAGCTGCCATACTGAGCAATATACCAAACATATTGCTTGAGGACTTGCTTGGGCGGAGCGTTTTGAGGGCAATTTTCCTGGAGCTGTCTGAAAATGGCCAAGATGGCGACTGCGCTCAACAGGAAGCCGGCCAAGACGGGCCCGCTCAGCCGTTTGTCTTCTAGCGCCCCCCAATACCTGGGACTAATAGAGACAGCGGCGGCGAGGGAAAGTGCGGGGAGGAGGGTGAGAAAGTAGCGCAGCATGATTGTGGACGACGGAAGCGTTCAAACTTGATTGTTGTTCAAAGTTATGATTATCCTTTATTATATAATATGGGCAACCATGAGGAGATAGCAATGCCGGCACAACAAGATTGGGAGTGGCTAGCAGCCGGATCTGAGTATCAAACTGCAGTCGCAGTCCAGCAACTCTTGCAGGAGGGAAAGTGGATGGAAGCCAGCGAGGGACTCTACGCACTAATTGAATCAATGGGAAAATCCAAAAAACTGGCGCTCAAAAGCCAGTTAACTCGGCTGATGACTCATGTTATCAAGTGGAAGTGCCAGCCGGAACGCCGGAGTTCCAGCTGGGCAATCACCATTCGTTCCGCCCGTCAAGAGATTGAAGATATCCAAGAAGAAGTCCCCAGCTTGAATCGGAATTCTATTGAATCCATCTGGGATATATGCTTGAGTAGAGCCGTGAAAGACGCTGAGGATGAAATGGGTAGGGACTGTGAGCTAACTTCCCTTTCCTGGGAGGAAGTGTTTGAGGAAGAGTACACCTTAGTGCAGCGGAATTGAAGCGGAGGTCGCCATGCCGGCACAACAAGATTGGGAGTGGCTAGCAGCCTGCTCTCACTATCAAACTGCCGTAGCCGTTCGGCAACTTTTAGGAGAGGGACAGTTTATGGAAGCCACTGAGGGTTTAGATGCCCTGATTGAAGCAATGGGAAGAACAGAAAAGCGGGCGCTGAAAAGCCAGCTAACTCGGCTGATGAGTCATGTTATCAAGTGGAAATGCCAGCCAGAGCGCCGGAGTTCCAGCTGGGCAATCACCATTCGTTCCGCCCGTCGCGAAATTAGAGCTATTCAGGAAGAAGTCCCCAGCTTGAATCGAAATTTTATTGAATCTATCTGGGATACATGCTTCAGTGATGCAGTGGAAGATGCTGAGGATGAAATGGGTAGGGACTGCGAGCTAATTTCCCTTTCCCGGGAGGAAGTGTTTGACGAAGAGTACAGCTTGCTGAAACGGAATTGAGGGCAACGATGCCACAGGGTGCCAGAAACCCGGTTTCTTTGAGAAACCGGGTTTCTGCGTTCTCACAACTCTACAAGGAAGTCAGCGCAGAGCTTGACGCTGAATTTGCAGCAATTCTTGAATCCCTTTTTCTGCCAAATCTAGCAGCTCATTCAGCTGGGGGCGGCTAAAACTGCCTGCTTCCGCCGTTCCCTGGACTTCAATAATGCCCAGCCGGTCGTTCATCGCCACATTGAAATCCACTTCAGCGGCGACATCTTCGAGGTAGTTCAGATCCAAGCACGGCACCCCCCCCAACAGCCCCACCGAAACAGCCGCCACCTGATGGCAAACCGGCGAGCGCTCCAACTCACCCAGCCGCACCAATTTTTCCATCGCATCCGCCAGCGCCACAAAGCCGCCGGTGATCGAAGTCGTGCGGGTGCCGGCATCCGCCTGCAGCACGTCCGCATCCACAATCACCGTGCGCTCCCCCAGCGCTTTCATATCCAAACACGCCCGCAAGCTGCGCCCAATCAACCGCTGAATCTCCTGGGTTCTGCCAGACAGTTTGAGAAACTCCCGCTCTTGGCGTTTGGGAGTCGCCCCGGGGAGCATGCGGTACTCCGCAGTCAGCCAGCCCTGTCCAGTCTCTTCCAAAAACTTGGGCACTCCAGGCTGAACTGTGACGGTACACAGCACCTGGGTGTCCCCGCACCGCGCCAAAACCGAAGCCGTGGCAAAGCGGGTGAAGTTGCGCTCAAAACGAATCGGACGCAGTTCGTCGGGTTGCCGACCATCAGGACGCTGCCAAGACATGACACTTGCCTCCAAATCCTTACTCACGATACAGCAGCCGGTGCGAGTGCGAAAACTTTCACACTGATCTCACACTCAAAATTCCCCCTTCAAAGCTCTCAAAATCTCCCGCTCCACCTCCAAAGACGGTTGGTTGCCGTTGATTTTCAGCAGCCGGTGGCGGTAGTCGTAGTATTCCAGGATGGGAATGGTGCGCTCCTCGAACAAATCGAGCCGGCGCTGGGCGATCTCTGGCTGGTCGTCTGGACGCGAGCGGGCGATGGAGCGGCTCAGCAAAATGTCTTCAGGGACATCCAGCCAAATCGCCCGGGACAGCTGCTGTCCCAGCTCGTCGAGCAAAAAGTCCAGCTCCTCTGCTTGGAAAGCGGTGCGGGGGTAGCCATCCAGCAGCCAGCCGTTCGCCGCATCCGGGAGCTGTAGCCGCTTGCGGATGAATTCGATCATTGTTGGATCGGGCACGAGCTCTCCTTTTTCTACATAGGGCTCCGCCAGACGCCCCAGTTCGGTTTGCGCCGCAATCGCGTGTCGCAGGATTTCGCCGGTGGAAATCCAGGGGATATTCAGGTGGTAGCACAGCGCATGGGCCTGCGTTCCCTTCCCCGCTCCTGGCCCTCCCAGAATTACCAATCTCACAAACAAACTCCTCTTTCCGCTGCACCCCGCACGAAGAAGCCTGATGCAGTGTGGGTAGACCCAATTATTTTAAGCCTCGCGCCTTCCTCCTGCCGGCCCCCCCACACAGGGCCCCCCCTTCCGGCGCTGCTGCGGGACATCTCTGCCAAAAGATACAGATCCGTTTATATATATAGTGTTATCTCAGGCAAGACTCAGATAAGATACACTACATGTTGTTGCCGGCTGCTCACTCAACCGCCATTTTTGCACCAAGCAGAGCCCCCATCAAGACCCCTCACCCGTTCAATGTTGCCCTATGGTCGCACAGCTACAAACTCCCGTTCTCAGCACTCCCAGTCGCCTCCCCTACACCGTTGAAGGACTCGTGCAAGTCTTCACCGGCACCCACCGCAGCTTTTTTACCAGCGTCATGGCCCAAGCCCTGCGCAAGGCAGGTCAGGGCACCCAAGTCCTCGTAGTTCAGTTCCTCAAAGGCGGAATTGGCCAAGGCCACGACCGTCCCGTCCGCCTGGGGCAACACTTAGATTGGATTCGCTGCGACTTGCCCCGCTGCATCGACACCCCCCAGCTGGACGAAACCGAAACCGCCTCCCTGCAAAAGTTGTGGCACCACACCCAAAAAGTCGTGTGTCAGGGCAAATATGACCTCGCGGTTCTCGATGAATTGAGCTTAGCGATTAATTTTGGCCTCATCCCAGAAGCGGAAGTGTTGGCCTTTCTGGAAAAACGCCCCTGTCACGTCGATATCCTTTTAACTGGGCCAGATATGCCGGCCAAGCTTCTGGAAGTGGCAGACCAAATCACACACATCCGCCGCAGTCACCAGCCATAGGGATTTTTAACCGAAGAAGGGTGAACGCAGATGAATTTCTTGGATTATCTTAGGACTTACGCAGAAACCGGCTTTCTGAACCAGCAGTGACTTCAAGCCCTCGTTCCCGAATCAGAAACCCGGTTTCGTCTCACAGTTGTGCGTAAGTCCTGTATCTATCTGCGTTTATCGCATCTGCGGTTGCTAAAATCCCAAATTAACCGGCTGCACGTCTACCTTTCTGGCCTCAGACGTTGGATTTAGCAGAAACAAAGCCGCTCTTTTAGCTGTTGACTCAGACAGCTGAATCTGCTTTAGGGTAACTAATCCCTCGCTGCTAAAAGAATCTCTAACCAGGGCGCTTCCCCCACTGTTGAACGGCGTTTCGTAAAAAACCTCCTGAATGCCGGCTGAAATAATCAACTTCAAGCAAGACAGACAGGGTTCCAAGGTGACGTAAATACTCCCACCGGCAGTCGCAATCCCGTGTTTGGCAGCTTGCGCTATCGCATTCGCCTCCGCGTGAACAGCGCGAGACGGCATGGTTTTGCTGGCGTCACAGCTGCTCAATCCCGGATAGCAGTATCCCTGCGCCGTGCAGTGCGGCGATCCTGCCGGTGCCCCATTGTAGCCGGTGGCGAGAACCTGCTTATTTTTAACGATCACCGCACCCACCGGAAATGCTAGGCAAGTCGAGCGAGTTGCGGCGAGTTTAGCCAACATCAGGAAATACTCATCCCAGGTCGGTCTTGGAAAAAGTTCAGATGCTTCGGGAGAACTTTGCATGATATTATACTGCCTCAGGGTTGAACGTTGCAAAACTTCTTACAAACAGTTATACTGTTAGTCTCTGAAATGGGGTGCGTTTCGCGCCGCGTATCTCTTTGGAAGCTGTGCGCCCCACTTTGGGCGCGTCACGCACCCAAAGAGCTATACTTCTTCTCGATCCCGCGCCGGCGGGCTTTGCTGGTGCAGCCCGTGTGGAGACGCGACGCTCGCGTTCTACAGTCTGAGGGATTGCAAAAATGGGGTGCCGGTCTAACCCCGACAAAAAGGCCACAAGGAACAAACGCTCGCTAACAAACATGAGAATGAGGGTTCATCTTTTATACCCAGATGCGCAAGTGCCGAGTTACGCCCATGAAACAGATTCAGGCATGGATTTAGTGGCGTATGAAAATGCCCTCATCCATCCGGGGGAAAGAAAGCTAATAGGCACCGGCATAGCCATAGAATTACCCATCTGTACAGAAGCTCAGATCAGGCCCAGGAGCGGTCTGGCTACCAAGCACGGCATAACTGTACTCAATACTCCCGGCACCATTGATCAAGGCTACAGAGGGGAAATCAAAGTGCTCCTGATAAATCATTCTAGCGAAGATTTTCAGGTGACAAAGGGAATGAGGATAGCTCAGATGGTTATCGCCCCCGTTTTCCGGCCCAAAGTTGAGGTTTGCAGCGGGGAGCCGGTGGAAACTTCCAGAGGAGCCAGAGGGTTTGGCTCAACCGGCTTGTAAATATAGCGGTTCTCAGTTTGATGGAGCACGTCCCAGAACCCCGGTTTCTTAAAAAAACCGGGGTTATGAGCACCTCACTAATATGAGAAACGCTATAGAGCCACTGCTTCTGGCAATCACTTCTAACTAAGCCCCCATCATTAAGCCTAACACAGCCCTGACCAGAAACCTGGGTTCTTCAATAAACCAGGTTTCTTCATCTTCATTTTTTCACTTTCCGTTTATTTGCGCCCTCCCACTCATTCACAATCCCTTCATTTCACCGCTCCAACCGGCTGACCGCAATCGACTCTCCCAGAAAACGTTACCGCTCTCGGCTTTCCATTGCAGTACAATTATAGCCGCTCTATGAAAATGGCGAACTTCTGTAAATTGTCTGGCTCTTTTACGGAAGCCAGCACCAGATAGTGTATCGCACTAATCGCTAAATCAGCCGCCAGCGAACACTTGCGAGGCTCCGGCGCTCGCCAGTCCCCATTAATCAGCACATCCTCAAGTCCTTTGTAATACTTTGTCATCGCCGCGAAGCAAGCATCGTAGTTCCCTATCGCCTCCCACTCCCCAGAACTTTCATATCGCCTCACCAAAAGTCGGGCGGCTGCATCGAACCCTTCATTGTACCAGTAACGTTCCAGCGGTTCTTGGGGAGGGTATTGCTGGGTGAAATCTTTGAAGGTGGCTTCATAGTGTTCCGCCAAATAGGTCAAATATTTGGCAGAATAAACAGCCAAGTCGCCAACCGTATCCAGCAGAGACTCATCAGAGGTTGTCTTCACTCCCCCCGCCAGAATTGTTTCTATCCGGTCGTACTTTCGCGTAATATTCGCGAAAACCCCCAGCACTTCCCCATGCTTCTTCCAGCTGTCCTTGTAAACGAGGCTTTTCTTATAGTGGAGTGCGCTCAATTTAGCCAAAATAGAAGCGAACGAATGCGACTCAGCCGGTTTGTCCGCCACCGGCTGTTCCTTTTCCCCCCAGAAGAACTGGAAAAAGTCTCGCTCTTTCCCTTGGAAGTTCAGGAAATCTCGACTTTTCAGCTTTCGCGAAAAATACTCAACCGCGCCAATTTTAAAATCATTAGCGGGGAGAGCTTCTAGAAGAGAGACAATCTCTTCCCTATCCGCGCCATTCAGATGCCGGTTGTAGATATACAGCATCTCCAGGCAATTCCTGAGAAAGCTATCCTTAAAGCTGCCGATCTCAAGCGCCAGCCCTGTCTCACCCTGACGCATTTTCTCTTCTGTAGCAAACAACCGCGCCACTGTCTCATCAAACTCCTCTAGCGGAGTGCTAAACCGAGGGCTAGCAAACCCAAAATCATATAAAGTTTTCCCCTTCCAGTTAGCCAGTACCTTTTCAGCCACCGGGAAATGCCGGTCGTACAAGTGAAAAGAACTTGCAAAATGAGCGTACTCACCCACTTCCGTGCCCGTCCAGTAAGCCACCATCTCGTGCAGCACGCTCCACTCAAAAGTGTTGATTCCCGAAAATCCCCACCAGATATCATTAGACCGGATTGCTACAGCAAGATGCAACTTTCCATCCCGAATAATAAAGTGCAGCCAATTATTGCAAGGAATGTCCTTACTCGCCACAAAATCCTGTGCCGGATCGAAAATCATCATCACCGCACGCCGGCTATTCCGGTCATTCTTGAGAAGCTCAGTCACCTCCTTAAGCTGGTCAGCCCCATGCCAGTTTCTCAGCCGAGGGCCATATCCCCCTCTCCACACCTTCCCATCATCAGAAAAATCAGCAGCACGCGGCAAATAGCGCGACAAAAACGCCATGTCATTGCGACCGGCAATCACCCACAGCGTTTCTGCGATTTGAGCGAATATATTATTATTCCTGTGCGGAATAACGTAAACCCGCTCCAAGGGAGAGGCAATCCTAATCAGGTGCGACCGCACTTCTCTCGTTGTCTGACCCCGCACCGCAATTGTCTCCCCCTCAGATAAAATAGCCCTCAGTCCTTCTGCAAAAGCCCAAGTCGCATTTCGGAACATTTTCCTCTCCTCCACTCTAACAAAACAGCCCTGATTATGGCTGTATAAGCTCAGCAATTTATCCCGTAACAAGCCAATTTAGCTTCAGCCCTCTCCGAGCGAACTGTATTAGCAACCCTTGCCACTTCCTCCTTTACAACCTCAATTTGCAGACACCGGCTGGTGACTGTCATCCTTTGGCTGTTCGCCCTTCGGCGTTCTCCGGCGTCTCTTGCTGCTTTGCGAATTCCCAGACTGCTCTCCAGAAAGTTCCACCGGCTCTTTCCCCTTTTCCTTTTTCCCTTTTCTCTTTTCCCCTTGCACCCCCACAGACTGATCAGAAGGCTCAGCCGCCGGCAGCCTTTGCGCCAAAGTTTCCTTCACCCGATCATTGATCCCCCACTTGGGAGGATAGAAATACTCAATCAGTTGAGGAGTCGGACTGAATTTGGCTTTTATCTTGGTTCTATTACTCGTCAGTTCTGGATGCGCCACCCTGCAGTATTTATCCACTTCACAGAAGAGATTTTGACAGTCTATCGCCTTGAGGGGACGCCCCCACAAGTCTTGGAAGTCTATCTCCAGACGGCTGAACTGTGCCTTTTGGTTTTCTGTCATCCAGCGTATGATATCCGCATTACTCTTTCCGCACCTATCACTGAAACACTTGCTGATCCCCCGCTCAGCACCCGGACCCGCAACAGTAAAAGTGTCCTCGTCAAAGTCGATAATCTCGCTGTAGTTAATATCCGTAGCTAACTGGTAAGCCATAAACTTACCCAAGAGCCGATACTTTGCAATCGCCTGAAAAACCTCTTCTAGACTCTTGGCTTGGGTAATTTTATCAACCAGCCGGTCTTCAAGCATTTCCTCTATCAGTGCCAGATGGTTCTCGTGTTTCTTGTGATAGCCATAGGCTTTAGTGGCGCAGGACATGTACGCACTGGTGTAAATAACCCGTCCCGCGTCCATTGCCTTTTGCAACAGCTTGGAATAGACATTAAACTTGAAGCCAGACAGTTCTACAGTTCCCAGCTCTCTTTCTAAGTATTGCCAAGTCTCTATTTTGTTAAATATCTTGAACAGCAAAATTCTGAAGAGAACTTCCTCTTCATTCTGGCTGCCCCGGTAAATGACATCTCTTATGAGATATTGAGACACCCTGTCGCTCGCTCTGTAAGCATTACAGAACTTATAGGTCTGCATAATTGGGTCGTCTGTCCAGGGGGGCGGAGACTCATTTTTAATTCTCCTAAAAAAGACCTCTTGCCGCCACGCAGCAAACTTCCAGTATAAATCAAAAATTTCCTCACGGGGTTTCATAACGGGCGCAAATGCTTTGATTGACGGCTTCTAGCATATCACAGGTTGCTGCGCAGAGCGCACGCACCCTACTTTTGGAGATTCATTTTTAATAATACCGCACTAACTGCAATTTCGATCGGATTTGTCGCAAATCTTATCTGTCAACTGTCTCTCTGCCGCCCTAAGCCTATTGTGGACAAAATCTGGCCATAGCCGCGCCACAACCTTCTTAAGCGCTTTCACCTTCAGGTCCCTAAATCCAGCTCTCCCTGCAGGGAAGGCTCGGGCTTGACAAAAACAACCGGCTCTGTATTATTTTTAACCCTTCCCGGGTGGCGCGGATCTCTGTCTTTTGTCTGCCCCAAACAGTAGAGACTTATGTCGTCGGGAATCAGCCACAGAACCTTTTGGTCTCGATTCCGCAAGCTGCCATCCTTTCCCCACGCCACAATAATTTTACTGGCCCGGTTTATCGCCTGCAAAACATAGCGGTCATTCTCCGGCCCTACCGGGTCTTTCACATCATACAGCTCCTCAGGTTTGGTGGCGCGGTAAGCAAACAGATTGACCACCTCCAGGGAACCGAAGCCCCAAGCCTTGGCGAACTCCACACATTTGCGGAGAGTCGGGTCATCTTGTTCCTCATCTGCAATGCTCGGGTTGAGCATCACAAAAACGACTCGTCCCTTACTGGGTTCCCATTCTCGCCCCAGCAAGTAGCGGTACTGTCCGGTTGGGTCTTTTTTTGCCCACGCGCTCACAATCTCCCCTCTTACCCGCCTTTGTAAAAATTTATCACCACCCGCGCCTCCAATTAAACCAGCCTTCCAAGAAATCTTGCAGGCGGGGAAGGCAGGCGTTAGCTCCCTGCGCCACTCGGCGGCGGTAGTGCCGGCGATCTCCGACAGAATTGGCCAAATGTGGGGCAGATCGGCTCGCACATTTATTTTATAGCACTAGCCACATAGGTGAGGACATTAGACCTTGAGGGTCGGAGGGAACGCCTGTCCTGCGGATAGACCTCGTAGGACAGGCGTCTCGCCTGTCCCAAGCACAATGCCCGTCCACGCCAGCGCGGGAATCACGGACAGTGGGCCAGCCGGTTGCTCCAGGGACGTGCCCGATGCCTCCCGCAGGCGCTCGACCGGCACCGGATGTGACATTCACCTGCGATCGCACAATCCTGTTATTCAGGTTTAAATTGTCCGACAATCCGCTTTCGGAGTTCGTCAGCCATCAGTAGCAATGGTGGGCACACGAGCAGCATCAACCATTGTACAGGAGATAGGGGTGCGGTGGCAAAGATTTTTTGTAAGGGTGGGACATAGATAATAGATAGAATCAGCGCCCACTCAACAGCGATCCCCATCCAGATCAAACGGTTGCTAAAGAAGCCTAAGCGAAAAATCGAGATCCGCTCCGATCTGCAGGCGAAAACATTTCCATCCTGACAGGCAACGATCGCTGCCAGCGTAACAGTCGTTGCTTGACAGTAAATTGCGATCTGGGCAGCATTCGCCGAGTGTGCGAGAATGGTCAAATTCATCGCCTGCAACTCAGCAATCCCGTAGCCATTTGCCCACCAAACCAGCAGAAAACCTGTCATTCCTGCCAAACCTTCCAGCAACCCTAGAAAGCAATAGGCACGCAGGAGTAAAGACATATCCAGCAAGGGTTTCGACTTCTTGCGGGGTTGTTGAAGCAAGATGCCTGCCTCCGGCTGTTCTGCGCCCAACGCCAGCGCGGGAAGCATATCTGTGCCCAGATCGATCGCCAAAATTTGCAGAATTACCAAAGCTGGCGGAATCTTCAAAAAGACCATTGCCAGGAAAGGGATAAACTCTGCCATGTTGGATGACAGGATGTAGGTGATAAACTTGCGAATATTCTGATATACAGCCCGTCCCTGCTCGACCGCACTGACGATGGTGGCGAAGTTATCATCAATCAGCACAATATCCGCCGCTTCCCGCGCAACGTCTGTGCCACTCATCCCCATCGCAATGCCGATATTGGCAGCTCTCAAAGCTGGAGCGTCATTCACGCCATCACCCGTCACGGCTACGACATGACCCATCGCCATGTAAGCCTGAACCAGCCTTAACTTCTGTTCAGGCATCACACGAGCAAAGACTAACCCGGATTTTTGATGCAATATCTGGCGAAGTTGGGCATCCGAGAGATGTCCCATGTCGTCGCCCGTAACAACCCTGGCTTTCCCATCTATTAAGCCAATTCGGCGGGCAATCGCTTCTGCGGTTAGTCCATAATCCCCGGTTACCATCGTCACCTGGATACCAGCTTGATGGCATTTGGCGATTGCATCTGCCACTTCTGCTCTCGGCGGGTCAATCATTGCCACCAGCCCAATGAAGATCAGATTTTGCTCCAGTGAGTCAGCGTCTTGCTGTGGAAGCTCCTCTTTCTGCTGGGTGGCAACTCCCAGAACTCGATAACCTCGACTCGCAAACGCATCATTAGCGGCTGAAATCTCCGCTCGTCCCGCTTCTGATAATTCTTCTCTATGCCCATCTTTCAGAATCCCTTGGCAGTGTTGCAGCACATCCAACGGCGACCCCTTTGTAAAGAGCAGATAGGGAGCCGTTAGCGTTTTGAGATTGGAGGATTGGTTTTCTAACTCAAACCCTAAACCTGAATCATCTGAACTTCTTTGTAGCGCGACGGTCATCATTCGTCTGCGCGAATCAAACGGAACTTCCTGAATTCTGGGAAGCTGACCGTGCAGTTTTTCAAGGTTCAATCCGTTTTTTATGGCAGCTACCAGGAGAGCCGCTTCGGTCGGATCGCCAATCTCCTGCCACTGACTGGAACCTGCCGGATGGTTCAGACGAGCATTGCAGCAGAGAGCCGCTCCTGCAAGTAGCAGCTTAACCTGTGACTTTTGCCGCTCATTTGTGACTCGCACCTCTCCTGTTGGATCGTAGCCCGCTCCCGTAACTTCAATCTCAGTTGCAGGAATCCAGAGTTGGCGAACCGTCATCTCATTCTTGGTCAGTGTCCCCGTTTTGTCCGTACAGATAACCGTTGTTGCACTCAATGTTTCCACTGCCGAGAGGCGACGCACCAGAGCATTGCGCTTTGCCATGCGCTTCACACCAATTGCCAGAGCCAGGGTAACAGTTGGGAGCAGTCCTTCTGGGACAAACGCCACAATAATCCCGATCGCAAAAATGAAGCTTTCCTTGGCTCCCATCCCCACCAAGAGATTAGTCAGCAGAAAGACCAGAACACCCATGCCGAGGGCGATCGCCGTGATCGCATGCACCACCCTGTTGATTTGAACTTCCAGAGTGCTGGGTTCTCGCTTCACCGTTGCGGTCAGGTGGGCGACCTGACCAAACTCGGTCTGAGTTCCTGTAGCGTACACCACAGCTAAACCACGCCCTGCGGAAACGGTAGAACCCGCAAAGACGAGATTGCTGGCTTCAGAGGCACGCATCTTTTCAGTGAGGACAGGTTCCGCCGATCGGCCAACCGGAAGCGATTCTCCAGTCAGCACTGAGACATCGACATACAAAGACTGAGCTGAAACCAGTCTGGCATCGGCGGAAATGCCATCGCCTTCTTCCAACTCCATGACATCTCCCGGCACCATCTCCCTGACGAGAATCTCACATAGCGTCCCATCTCGATAGACTTTAGCTTGGGCTGGCAACATTTTATTGAGTGCTGCTAGCGCTTGTTCAGCCTGGAATTCTTGCCAAAAACTGAACCCGGCATTAATCCAGATCACTGCCCAGATTGCCCAGCCGAGTTCAGGTGTGCCCGAGATAAACGCCAGCGTACCCGCAACCCAGAGCAAGAGTGCCATGAAATGAGTCAACTGGTCTGTGAAGCGGAGTAATAGCGATCTTCGGGCTGGTTCGGGCAGTTCATTAAACCCGTAATGCTTGATTCTGACTGCTGTTTCTGCCTCTGAAAGTCCCTGTGCGGAAGTTGACAGAGTTTCGTAGACTTTCTCAGCAGATAGTGTCCATATCTGAGGATGATTTTTCATGGGTAATCAACGAGTTGCCTCGCAGTGGGTTTGCAGTTAAACGGCAAACTTACTTTCTTATTCGCCAATAAATTGCCGTTGGGTTTGAGGGACTCGTGCAAGCATTGTCGTTAACAAACGCTCAACTTTTCGCACAGCCCTCTTCTGACTTTGCTACTCCTCTAAACGTTTGAGTTACAATTATTTTGACATAAGGATGTTTAAAATCCTATCTATCTAAAGGCTTAAAGTGTCCGATATGCATCAAAATATGCATGTATCTAAAGGCTTAGATTTTCGTAAATTAGTCAAAATATAATAAAGATTTAACAGTTACAAACTGCTTTATAGAAGACTCGAATAAAATTGACCGGCACCAGCAGCCACTGACCCGCAGCCGCAGAGCCCTGAACTGTCCCCCCTAGAGCAACTTGGCATCCTAAAGCCACAAGCATAATCAGGGGAGGGAGGCAAATGGTTTCTCACAATCAGTCCCACAAGTTAAACAGTTTAGACCCATACCCGGAGCCCCCACCCTTGGCGAACTCCAGACATTTGCCGAGATTCGGGTCATCTTGTTCTTCACCGGCAATGCTGGGGTTGAGCATCACAAAAACGACTCGTCCTGTACTCGGTTCCCATTCTCGCCCCAGCAAATAGCGGTACTGTCGGGTTGGGTCTATCTCTGCCCATTTTCTCACAGCCTCCCCTCTTACCCGCCTTTGTAAAAATTGATCAGTGCCCGCGCCTCCAATTAAACAAACCTTCCAGAAAATCTTGCAGGCGGGGATTGCCGGCCAGGCGCAACCTGCGCCACTCGGCGGCGGTAGTGCCGGCAATTTCCGACAGAGTTGGCCAAATGTGGGGCATATCTGCAATCGCCCCTATTTTAATCTTCTGCCGCACCGCCAGAGCAATGCTGTGAATCAGCTCACCGGCATCCGCCCCCGCGACAGTCGCGCCCAGAATTTCCCCATTGCGGCGCACAGCGATCTTGCAAAAGCCCGCAGTTTCCCCGCGCAGCTGTGCTTTGGCCACGGTCTTGAAATACTGCCGCAGCACCAAGACATCCCGCCCGTACCGGCTGGTGGCTTGCGATTCCGCCAGCCCAACGCTCGCCACCTGCGGATCTGTGAAAATGGCCTTGGGAATCCCGTGATAATCCACTTTAAACACCGGCAAAAACAGAGCGTTCTTGAGCACCACACCGGCTTCATACTGGGCCACATGCGGCGCTCGCTCCCCACCGGCAGCATCCCCGCAAGCGTAGATGCGGGGGTTAGTCGTTTGCAGTTTCTCGTTGAGCTCAATACCGCGCCGGTGCAACTTAACCCCCACCGACTCCAAGTTCAAAGATGCCACATCAGGCATCTGACCGGCAGCGAGCAAAATTTCATCCCCTTCAATAGCTAGATTGCCGGCTTGAACCCACTTTTTCCCCTCAATCCGCCTAACTTGGGTCGCCTCAGTATTGGTGAGGACGCGCACCCCCTCTGCTTCCAGCTGCGCCTGAACCAGCCGCGCCGCTTCTGGGTCTTCTTGCGGTAAAATGTGGGGGCTTTTCACCACCAGGGTAACGCTGCTGCCCAGGCGAGCGAAAGTCTGGGCCAGTTCGGTGCCGGTGGGATCGCCACCGATGACAATTAAGTTTTGCGGCAGCTGTTTGCCCTTGGCCAGTTGGCCAAGAGTTTCGCCTGTCAGGTAGCCGGTGGTTTCCAGCCCTTGAATTTCTGGCGTCGCCGGCTTGCTGCCGGTGGCCAGAAGGTAGGTGCGGGCCCGAATTCGCCGGTCTTTGACTTCAAAGCCGAGGTGGGGTTTGGGATAAAATTGACCGGCACCGGCAATCACATCCACCCCCAGCGACGCCAAAACTGCCGGTGAGTGAGTTTGTTCCAAATTCGAGGCCACACCTGCAGCCCACTCCAGGGCTTCGCTGAACCTCACTGATATTTCCTCGGGTGCCGGTGCGTCTTCCTCCCGGGTGCAGTGGATGCCAAATTGGTGCGCGCCGGCGAGCAACTGCGCTACCGAGCTTACTTCGGTGAGCGCTTTGCCGCACAGCCCGCGATATATCTCCTCAAAGCCAGCACTCCTGGGCGCAGAAAGTGTCACCAGGGCAACGCGGGCTTTCAGAGACGCCGCAGCAACTGCGGCGTACAACCCGGCACGACTGCTGCCAATAATCGCCAGATCGTAGTCAACTGCCATGTTTTGCTTTCACCTCAGACCCCTTAAAGCGATTTTAGTTTTTTAATCAACCGCCAAGACGCCAAGTACGCGCCCGAGTTTGTCGGAGAGAGGAGCGGGGAATAGCCCCCTCCCCGCTTGCGGGGAGGGGGTTGGGGGTGGGGTTCCCCGCATCCCTAGTCAGACAGAACTTCGGCTAGCCCTTCCAGCAAGCGCTGGTTATCTGTCGGAGAGCGCACGGCGACTCGGAAGTAGCGCTCGCCCAGTTCGGGAAAGCTGAGGCAGTCGCGGATGAGAATCTGTCTGCGGCTGAGCAATTTTTGCTGCAGTTGGGAACTGGGCCGGTCGGATTCAACGAGTAAGAAATTGGCCGCACCGGCATGCGGTCGCAAACCGGGCAATTTGGCCAGCCCCTCAAACAGCTGTAGCCTAGCCGGTGGCAGCCAAGCCCAGGTTTTCTGCTGGAAGCCGGTATCGAGCACTGCAGCCACACCGGCTGCTGCGGCTAGGGCGTTTACTGGCCAGGGATCGCGCCACTGCTGCCACTGGCGCAGCCGGTCGGGGTGGGCGGCGCAATACCCCAGGCGCAGTCCGGGCAGGCTGTAGAACTTGGTCAGGGAGCGCAGCACCACCAAATTGGGGAACTCTGGCACCGCGCTCACCAAGCTTTGCTCCTCGGAAGGCTGCAGAAAATCCATAAACGCTTCATCCACCACCACCAGGGCAAATTGCTCCAGATATGGTATAATATCTTTTCTTAAAAAGAGCTGGCCGGTGGGGTTGTGCGGGTTGTTGAGCAGGAGGGCTGATGCGCCCCGATTGAGGCGGCTGGGTGCCGGTGGCAATATCTGGCGGATGTCTCGCACTGAGGGAGCGAGTAGCTGGCTGGGAGCTGTCCCGCCCTCCCGGGGAGTTTCTCCCGTCAGCGGAGGGGTGCCGGTATCCGCCCCTCGCTGAAATGGGCTCTCTTGAGTGCTGGCCAAGGACAGAGGACACTCAATGGCACTGACGCTGAACGCCTTGAGGGCCCGCCAGTAGTCGCCGAAGGCCGGTGTGACCAAATAAGTCTCTGCCAGTTGCGATAAATCCCAGCCCGCCCAGGTTAGCAGTTCTGCCGAGCCATTACCGGGCAGAATCCACTCGGGCGGCAGGTGGTGCGAGCGACCCAGCACCGCCCGCAGTTCCTGGTAGTCTGGGTCGGGATAGGCTCTCAGGTCGCACAAGTGGGCTTGAATTGCCGCGAGCGCGGACTCAGGAGGCCCAAAGGGGCTGATACTGGCAGAGAAATCGAGAATAGCCGAGGGGGGACAGCCGGCTTTTGCCGCTGCCCAGGCTAAATTCCCCCCATGAGCCGGTCTGTTCAAGGATTGCTAGGGCGCTTCGCGACAGACTAGGATTCCGGCGCGACCTTTTCCTTGAACAGTTTGCCGGCGGAGAAAGCCGGCACCTTTGTCGCGGGGATTTCCATTTTGTCGCCAGTTTTGGGATTGCGACCCTCACGGGCTTTGCGCTCGCGAGACTCAAACGAGCCAAAGCCGACCAAAGTCACCTTGTCGCCCTCGGAAACGGCATCCATGATTGCTTCCAAGGCAGCAGTCAGCACAGCATCGGCTTGCTTTTTGGTAACACTGGCCTTTTCGGCAACCACATCAACTAATTCGCCCTTATTCATATCTAAGCACCATCACTGTTGTGGGTTAAATATCACTTTGCCTTTTCAGCTAGTGATAGCTGGGCCTGAGTCTGGCCTTTGAAATTTTCGCCCAAAATGGCTGAAAATCTCTCAGACTCTAGCTTTCACTGCATTATTCTAAAGGTTGCTCGCCGGATATGGAAGCCTGAAAGCCTTAATTTATGTCGATCGGCGTCAAAATCCGCACGCAGCACCCGTCTGAGTGGCCATAAAAGCCTGTGCGGGGCGGTGCGGGCAGCAATGCTGTACCTCTTGGGTCAGTTTTTTACAGGCAGATCCTCTGCTGGCCTGCCGGGCTGACAGTCCCCAGAAATACTCCTTTAGCGGTACAAGAGCCGAAATTGACAGCTCAAGGGGCTCACCCGAAATCTCTCTGGCACAGGGAAAGGCTGTCACTTGCCCCGCCCCCACTCCTGGCACCGGCACCCCCAACCCGCCAAGAACGCGCAGCCAAATCCCCTATCCGCACGGGAAGACGTATTATAGCATAAACCGACTGTTCTGTCAAGGGTTTGGGAGCAGCTGCGTCAAGTCCCTGGGGATTTTGAAACCCGGTTTCTGGAAGAAACCGGGTTTCTCGGCTGCTGTTTCTCTGGTGTTCCCGAGCGGTCGCGACCATCGGGCTACTGGTTGGGGCTGCTGCCGTTGGGCAAACCTTGCCGCTGGATGATCGGGCGCACGTCTCGCCCTGGCGTGTAGCCGTAGCCAAACGGAGATCGCTCCGAGTCATCGATAATCTGAGGCGTCATCACCACAATCACTTCAGCCCGGGAGTTGTCCCGATTAGTCCTTCTGAACAGCGCGCCAATGATCGGCAGATCCCCTAAGATTGGGACTTTTGTAACCTCAGTTCTGTCTTGTTCCTGAATGATGCCAGACAGGATCAAGGTCTGGCCATCTCGCAGGCGAATCTCTCCAGAGTTGAGGGAGCGCTCGGCGAGCAAAGCGATTGTAGTGCCACCAAAACTTTCTGTATCGGCAATTGAGGTCACCTTGGGCGTTACGTTTAAGGTAATAAAACCGTTGTCGTCAATCCGCTGAACCTGAACGCCGAGGATTAAACCTGCCTTTGCAATCGTTGCTGTTGTTGTCGTGGTTGATTGAGTTGCAGTAGCGTTGACTTGTGTTTGGACGTTGCCAATCACATCCTGAGTCAGGTTGACTTGAGCCTGCTGCCCTTCTTGGACAACCAGAGTCGGGTCAGTCAGAATCTTGGCATTGCCACTGACAACTTGAGCCTGCAATAGGGAGAGAAACCTCCTGGGATATCGGATAAAAGGAAACATCGCAGCAGTCGCAGTGCCCCCGTCGCTTTCGGTTCCGGGCTCGTACTCCCGAATTCCAGTTCTGTAGGGATTTTCTGTTACAGGGGCGCGAGGGTCGAGAATCAGGCCAGTAGTGCCGTTCTGCCCGGTGAACGGAACGGCGGTTAAACCGCTTGTATCTACGAAAGGTTCTTCCGTTGCGACTGGATTGGCTGTAATGGGCGGGCTGAGTGGGGTGCTGGTCGCTGCAGTTCTGCTGGGTGGATTGAGCCCGCCGAAATTGACTGCAGCAGAGCCCCCGTCGTTGACAAAGAAACTGTCACCAACCCCGAAAGAAAAGCTGCTGTTGTAGTTATCTGCTGCCGTCAGGTTGACGTCAATAATCTTAACATTCACCGCTACTTGACGCCGGCGCAGGTCGAGCTGCACCAGCTGAGAGGAAGCAATTTCTACCTGACGCCTGGGCCCAACTACGGTGACGGTGTTGAGCCGCTCATCGACAAGAACTTGCAACCCCCGCAAGATAGGTTGTACGGTTACCGTAGGGGGAGCGGTGAGAGGCTCAATCCGGGTCGCCACCCGGGTGCTGGTTCGCGTAATCGCCTGGTCAGTTCCTTGAATGGGAACAGCTGTCACCTCAGTTTGTTCTTGGGTAGTGGTCACGGAGCTTTCCGCACCCATACTGGCCAAAAAGCCGGCGGCTTGTCGGGCACCCACTTGGTTCATGCGGAAAGTGCGAATCACCACATCGCGAAGTTCGTTGGGCAGCCGAGTGCCGACGAAAATTGTCCGCCCAATGCGGTTGGCTTGCAAGCCACTCAGCCGCAGGACGTAGTTGAAAACATCTTGCACCGATTCATTTTCAATGTCCAGGGACACCCTCGGCCCCTCTGAGCCGGCAGCCGCCTGACCGGCCTGAGCGGCCTGAGCTGGCTGAGCCCCCTGGCCGGTCTGAGCTGGCGCGTCGCCACTAAAGGCGATATTCAGACCGGCAGCTCTCACCAGCAGCGACAGCACCTCTCGCACCGGCGCATCCCGCAATACCAAACGGGGCACTCGCTCATTTGTCCCCAAATCCAAAGTAGCACCCGAACTGTCCGTGGTGGAAATGGCAATATCGCCCACCGGCGGCGCAATCGCCCGAGGCAGCAAAGGCGGTGCCGCAGAGGGGCTGACACCGGCGGGCGGCACCCCCCCAGGCGCTGCAGGCATGCCGTCAATCGTTACTTCTGGGTTAGGAAACATCACACTGGGCGATCCAGGCAGCGGTTGGCTGGGAGCGGCTGGCCTACTGGCCGGCGGCACTTGCACCGATGGCCCTGGAGGAAGGCCAGGGAGGCCGGCCAAGGGCGGGCGGGGCGGGACTGCCGCTGCAGTGCCGTTTCCGGGACTGAAGCCAAACAGAATACCCCGGGCGTCCCGTCCGGCAATTTGGCCGACGGGTGGGCTGCCGGTGCCGGTGACGGTAACTCTGATGCTGTTGGCATCCAGCTGATTGACCACAATTGAAGCAATGCCGGGGTAGGGGTTATCTTGACGGAACCCATTGCCCTGTGGTAAGCGCAGCTCCGTGTTGATCACGTCTGCCACCAGATCGTTGCCACGAACCACCGTAAAAATCTGAGGGCGTTCCCCGTTCTGCGTTTGCAAAAAAACCTCAACGCCCCGACTGGTTTGCCTGACTTGCACCCCTGTAACTTGCGTGGGCGCTGCAGTTGCCGGCGCTTGTGCCACTAGAATCGCAGCCCCTCCCAACAACAGGCCGGCCAATCCCTGATACTGTTTCTGATACTGTTTCACCGTTCCCTCCTCATGTCACCCAATGAAAGAAACATAACTGCCTGAACTCTCTTATAGGATTTTGCTATTTCCTGCAATCAACCTCTCCCCCGCACAAGACGCGATAAACCCTTGTCTCTACAGCAGAGAGTTCCAAACGCGATTTATCGCGTCTCTACAATACACTCTCGCCAGACGCGATAAACCCTTGTCTCCACAATACACTCTCGCCAGACGCGATAAACCCTTGTCTCTACAAGATGCTCCCCCGCTCCGAAGCTCCCTCAGCTCCCCCTCCGGACTGATTCCGGACTACTTTTTCTGTTCGGCGGGCGCTGGCTTCGCAGCGCTTGACTCCGGCGATTTCGGCACTATAGCCAGGATCTCGAAGGTGGTTTTCAGCGTTGGATCGCTCAGGCGCAGCACTCTGCCTTCCGGGGACACCAGCAGCTCCAGGGTTTGTTCGTCCACCAGCGAGTCAAATTTCCCCATCACCAGCAGGGGCTCCAACCGCTCAATATTGCGCACAATCGATTGGATTTGAGCGAAAGTACCTTCCACCTCCAGCAAGACTGACAGGGATTTAAACCCTTGCAGACTCCCCGCGCTTGCCGGTTTGCCATCCTTGGTAAACAGCGCCTGCGAGAGGCTGCTGTCTGCTGGTTTGTAATTTTTCAGCTTGGCTCCGCTCTCCTTAACGAGCTTGTTAATATCCAGCAGCAGCGTATCTAAGGTTTTCTCCTCACCCAACAAGGCTTCTACCTGAGTTTTTAGCTGTTTTTCCCGCTCCCGATTTGCCTCGGCTTCTTGCTTCTTCGACTGGCCAATTTTCAGGCTCACAATTTCTTGCTCCTTCGCCTTAATATCATTGGTCAGCTTTTCCTGCTCCTGCTGCGCCGGCTGCAGCAGGTACATGAACATAGCCACAGCGGCTGCCACTCCAGCAACGGCGGCCATAACCCCCATCAGGGTTGGCGTTAGTTGAATGCCAAATAACCCACCTTTACCAGCCTCTTGTTCGCCGCTCTGCTCTCCATAATACTCTTCACTGACTGTCATGGAAGAACAACCCCCTTGTTTTGCAGTGTTTCAACGCGACTCGCCAGTCCAATCGCTCCGGTGCGAGTCAGCTCTCCGACTAGCTGGGAAGCAAAAGTCTTGTTGACCCCGACTTCAATCTTGTATTCCACCACTGTTGGCAGTTCAAGTTGGGGAGGCTGTGCCGGCGCTGCCAGTGTTTTCTCCTTGGGTTCAGGCACTGCCACCTTTAAGGAATTCTCCACCAAATTCGCTTCAACCAGCTTAACCTCGGTGGCATTCAAGAATGGAGACTGTTTGAGAGTTAGCATAAAATCATTCACTTCGTCAAACGATTTGGCTGTGCCTGAAAGCTGAATCTTTTGTTTAAAGAATTCCCAGTTGACCTGTGCTGGTGGGGGAGCCGGGGGGGGTGGGGGGGCGGCTGGGGCACCGGCGGCTGGGGCACCGGCGGCTGGGGCACCGGCGGCTGGGGTGGCGGGGGCTGGGGTGGCGGGGGCTGGGGTAGCGGCTGGTTTGGGCGCTGCGGCTGCTGCTTTCTTCAATTCTTCGTCAACTGCTACCGTCTGCTGTAGCATGCTGACTTGAACCCCAGAGGGAACCCGCTCGCGGATATCTTGGAAGATCGCGGATATCGGCTTGATTGAGGTATTAAACAGGGTGGCCAATCCCTGTGTCTGGGCCTTAATTTGATCGGCCTCGGCTTGGATGGTTTTAATTGCCTCATCCTCGGTCTTCAAACCTTTCAACTTGCTTTCCAGACCGGCCAGCTTTTCCTGCAATTTTTGATTCTCACTCTGGGTCACGAACCACCAACCCCCGATCGCCGCCGGCAGGAACACCCCAACGGCCACCCCCGCAAACAGGGGGATCGGGTCGGGCCGCGCGCCCGGGCCAGGGGGCTGTCTGACAGGTTTTACTTCTCGGCCCTGGTATTCCGGGCGGTCATTGAGAAAATTAATCTCTACGTTGTACATTGCCTTACACCTCCCGCAGTCCTAAACCTAAAACAACCCCTAATCCCGCTCGCTGCGCCGGGGTCATGTCATCGCCCACCTCCACAGACAGGCTTTCCACTGGATCTACCGCAGAAGTGGGCATGCTCAACCGCTGCATGAAAAAGTCATCCAGCTGTCCCAACGCCGCTCCCGGCCCTGCCAGCAGCAGCTGGGCCACCTCTAGCTCTTCGCTCTGATTTAGATAGAAGTCAATCGAGCGGCGGATTTCATCCGCTAGCTCCCCTAACATTTTCAGCATGGCAGCCGTACCGGGGTTAGTTCCTCCCATTGTACCCAGTCCTGAGGTGTCTGCCGGCGTCACGGGAATGGTCATCCCCGCCAGCAGGTCGGTGTTTCTCGTTGGCGGCAAGTTCATTGCTTTCGAGAGGGCGGCCTGAATTTGGTAGGTGCCGATCGGAATCGTGCGAGAAAACTGCGGGATTCCCTCCACCACAATGGCAATCTCTGTGCTTTCAAATTGGATATCTGCAATCACGGCGGCCTCTTGCGGTGTGAACTGCTCGAGTTGCTGCCGAATTGTCCGCAGCAGGGCAAAACTCGTAACCTCTATAACATCCAGCCCTAACCCAGCTTCTTTAAAAATATTTATATAGATATCGGTAATTTCTTTGCGGGTGGCAACCATGAGCACCCGCACCTTCTCAATGCCATCTTCATCCACGAACAGCCCCAGTTTTTGGAAGTCCACATCCGCTTCCTCGCGGGGGAATGGCAAATACAGCCCCGCTTCCTGGTTCATGTACTCCCGCAGTTCTTGATCGTTGAGTTCCGCCGGCACCGGAATCAAGCGGATCACGGCTTCTCTGCCCGGAATCGCCGTAGCCACCTGCCTGAGCTTGATTTTGTGCTCTGTCAGCGCTTCCACGATCAGGTTGGCCACTGCCGGCGCGTCAGTAATCTGGCCTTCTTGAAAGAGGCCCTCTGGAACCTCCACAGAGATGAAGGTGGCCAATTTGTAGCCCTGACCGTGCTTGCGCAGCTGGGCGATATTGATCCTGTCCGGAGAGATCTCCACAGCGATCCCTTGCTTTTTTTTGGCAAATAGTTTTTTTAAGGCATTAACCACGGCTTTGTCCCTTGAGCAATGTCAGGGTGGCTTGGGCTGAATGAAAATAACACCGGCATCCGCAGGGGTGCTAGCCCGTTGCGCCCCGGCGCGATTTGCGGTATCCCAATCGTACCCAGTTTAACCGGTCAGCTATCTCCACCAACCGCTGCTTGCGCCCGGGCGTGCGAGCTTGCATCTGGACTGGGGCGAACACCCAGCTGTTTCTGCTAGGGGTGAGGCCCATTCCCGTTGCCCCTGTCTCGTTATAGTAAAGTCTCTAATACTTATCGACACCGGCATGGAAGGCTTTGCACCCATGAGCAAAATTAAACCCTGGAGACGGTTTGCAGTCTTTGGCCTGTTGGGGTTTGTGCTGGCTTGGGCCGTCAGCTGCACCCCGGCACCTGGCCCCGGGCAGCAGGCATCCGGGCGTCAGGAAGTTGAATTCTGGACGATGCAGCTGCAGCCCCAATTTACAGACTACTTCAACAGCCTGATCGCCACCTTTGAATCAGAGAACCCAGACATCAAGGTGCGCTGGGTGGATGTCCCCTGGTCGGCAATGGAAAGCAAGATCCTGGCAGCGGTTTCCGCCAAAACCGCCCCTGACGTAGTGAACCTCAACCCCAACTTCGCCTCCCTCCTGGCAGGGCGCAATGCTTGGCTGTATCTCGATTCTAAGGTGTCTCCCACCGTCCGCGAGCAGTATTTGCCAAATATTTGGAAAGCCAGCAGCCTCGATGGCAAAAGCTTTGCAATTCCCTGGTATCTCACCACTCGCATCACCATTTACAACAGCCAAATCCTCCAGCAAGCCGGCATCACCTCCCCACCGGCAACTTACGCTCAATTAGCTGAGGCCGCCAAGCAAATTAAACAAAAAACCGGCAAATACGCCTTTTTTGTGAGCTTTGTCGGCGAAGATTCCGCAGAAGTGCTGCAATCCCTGGTGCAAATGGGCGCACAGCTGGTAGACGCCCAAGGCAAGGCGGCGTTTAACACCCCCGAAGGCAAGGCTGCGTTTCAATACTGGGTAGACCTCTACAAAAATGGGCTGCTGCCAAAGGAAGCCCTCACCCAAGGGCACCGGCGTGCCATTGAGCTCTACCAAGCCGGTGAAATTGCCCTCCTCAATTCAGGCCCGCAATTTTTCAAGACCATTGCCCAAAACGCACC
Source organism: Oscillatoria princeps RMCB-10 (assembly GCA_019359235.1). Classification (GTDB taxonomy): domain Bacteria; phylum Cyanobacteriota; class Cyanobacteriia; order Cyanobacteriales; family Oscillatoriaceae; genus Oscillatoria; species Oscillatoria princeps. The sequence goes on along the minus strand of JAHHHT010000015.1, from coordinate 27,866 downwards.
GGCTGTCGCCCAGGTTTCCGCAGCCGCCCCAGAAATCACCGGCCCTACCGGCAAGAAAAATGTGGCCGTGATGAACCTGGCCATCCCGCAGAGTACCGACCAGCCAGACGCCGCCCTCAAATTTGCCCTGTTTGTCACTAACGACAAAAACCAGCTGGCCTTTGCCAAAGCCGCTAATGTCCTCCCCTCTACCAAAGAAGCCCTCAAAGATAGCTTTTTCAGCACACCGGCACAGCCGACCCCGGTGGACAAGGCGCGTGTCGTCAGTGCCAGCCAGCTGAAAGACGCAGAGGTTTTAATCCCAGCCATGAAGGATATCAACCAGCTGCAAAAAATCATTTACGACAATTTGCAGGCTGCCATGCTGGGTGAAAAAACAGTCGAGCAAGCCGTTGCCGGTGCCGCCGATACCTGGAATAAACGCTAGGATCTCGCCTGTGCTTCCCGCTTTTGGGACAGGCGGGACGCCTGTCCTACGTCTTGATGGGGACAGGCGGGACGCCTGTCCTACGCCTTGATGGCCCATCCTAACGCAGGTTCAAGAAATGTCCAATCAAATACAGCGAACCGCACAAAACGGTTAAATTGTCAAGCGTTTCGGCAGCAGCCTCCAAACCGGCTTCCAGATCCGCAAAGCACCTGCCTTCCGCCAACTCTGGGCAGATGCTGCTCGCGAGAGCAGCCAGCTCTTCCGGCGCAGCGGAATTGGCATCGGGCACCGGCACGAGAAGCAGCCGGTCTTGCGGTCGCAGCAATGCCTTAAACATGCCGGTGCGGTCCTTACTCGCCAGTATCCCCATCACCCACGTCACCGCACCGGCATCCAGAGAATCGACATACCGGCGCAGCGCCCGAGCGGAAGCCTCATTGTGGGCACCGTCCACCAGCAGCCGCCGGTTGCGCCAAGTCACCCACTGCAGGCGTCCTGGCCAGCGAGTTTTGGCCATGCCAGCCGCGACCGTCCCGTCAGAAATCTCCCACCCCTGCTGGCGCAAAATTTGCAAAGCCGCCATCGCTAGCGCCGAATTGCCAAGCTGGATATCTCCCTCCAGCGGCAAGGGATACTCAATTCCCTGATATGACACCCATCTGGGGTGTTCCCCTGAGAGAGACGCGCTTTCCAAAACCGCCGCCGGTTCTGCCCACACCGCCGGACAGCCCAGTTCAGCAATCCGTTTTTCCACCACCGCCCGAGCTTCCGGTGGCAGCTGTCCCACCACCGCAGGGCACCCGGGCTTGAGGATGCCGGCTTTCTCACCGGCAATGTCCGCTAAAGTAGGGCCGAGGACTTGCCAGTGCTCCCAGCTAATCGAAGTAATCACGCTCACCAAGGGACGCTCGCACACATTTGTCGCATCCAAGCGTCCGCCCAACCCCACTTCCATCACCGCTATATCCACCTGCTGTTGGGCAAAATACAGCCAAGCCGCTGCAGTTATCACTTCAAACTGGGTCGGTGACGGCTCGTCGGGTTCAATGGCGTCTTGAACTTCCAGCAGCAACTGCTGCAACTGTGCCGGTGAGATCGGCTCTTCATTCAGGCAAATGCGTTCAGTCCAGTCCACCAAATGAGGCGAAATGTAGCGTCCGGTGCGATAGCCGGCTTCCGCGAGCACTGCAGACAGATAGGCGCACACGGAACCCTTGCCATTCGTCCCAGCCACATGGATAACCGGCACTGAGGAGTGCGGGTTGCCCAACTTGGCCAACAGCTGCCGGCTCCGCTCCAAGCCCGGACGGACGCCAAAGTGTTCAAATCGTTTGAGAATCGTGTCAGTGTTCACAATCTTAGATTTTATCCCAAGTTGCTACCTACAAGTCTAAGCATCCAGATCCCCCCAACCCCCCTTTTGAAGGGGGGGCTAGGGGGGGATCTAGCCTTGACTCACTTGTAGAAACTTGAGTTAAATTTTACTCATATAGCAATAGACAGTCAGTTTAGGACTTTGGGACAGGCGAGACGCCTGTCCTACGAGGGATAGGCGTAGGGCAGGCGTTCCCTCCGACCCTCAAGGTCTAATGTCCTAACCTAAGTGGCTACTGCTATATCTAGCCAGTGGGTCAAGTCTTCTTCTGAAGCGGTAATCAACCGAGTTATTCGGCTATAAAGCCCTTATTTCGCCAGTCTAAATCATTCGTGAGAGGCTGGTGTGCCAAACGCCGGTGCCGCGTCATTCAAGGCTCTGACAGTCGCTCTCACAAATCAAATCGGAGGGCTGTATTGGCAGGAGCGATGCTACTGCGCCAGCGCTCCTCCTCTTAGAATTGGAGTAGATTGCTGATAAAAAGTATCTCCTGTAGGGGCGGTATATTTTGTTGACCGGCATACAGTCTACCGCTTTCTCAGCTCAACTGCAAGTGTTCTCCCCACAGTCGCGCAATTATAACTGCCGGCAGGCGTTACTTCCCAAACAGCGAGAAATCTGTCTGAGCCTTGCAGTCGCAGCAGCCTGAAGCTGCCGGTGCAGAGGCGGTCGCCCCCCGCATCTCGGAAGGTGCCGGTGGCAAATTGCAGATTTCCCTGCAGGCAATATTTTTGTCGGAGACGAACGCTCCCTTTAAATGGGAGTTTGTAAGACCTCGTGGTATAATTAAGGACTTGGGATTGCCTGCAAATCGCGGCAATTCCTGAAAACCGGGTTTGCCGGCTCGGCGACTGCCAAACCGGCTCCTGTAACGCTGTCACCGGCACTGCCAAACTGGTGGCTAAAAACAAAGCTAAACCTAATTTAATTGGCTGCATAAGTGCCTCCAAATTGCACATAAATGCGTCGCAAATCTTCCAGCCGGCGAGATCGCTGCCCCAGGGCGGAAACTCCCTGAGAGTTGGGCAGAGGTGCCCAAGTGCCGGCGTTCGCGAAAACTGCCCCCTCAAAATCTCCCTTTTCGAGTTTGGCTAAAGCGCCATTCTGCCTGAGCAGCTCGACAGCGGCGCGATCTTGAGACGCCGGGGAAAAGTCCGGTAAATTCAGCTTTTTGTCCAGGGTGTCCCAAGTTGAGCTGAGGAACTGGTAGGCACCGGCAGCATCCGAACACAGCCGCTTGCCATTGAAATTGCCGCAGTTGACAGAGCGGGGGTGATCGCTGAAATCGCCAAACTTCTTAAAGGTGTATTGAGTTTTATATCCGTCAGCCCCTGAAGTGCCTTCCGCCCAGCGAATCACGGCCAAGAACGCCCGAACATTTCGACATTGGGCATTGCGCATGGGGCATTGCGCATAGGGCGTGAGGTTTTCAGTTCTCAATGCCAGACGCCCAGCGCCCAAATTAGATGCTGCCGGCGCACCCAGGGCGAAAATGCCAATTGCCGCAGCGCTTGCGAGAGTTATAATAGTGGGCAGCTTCATGGCAGATTTCCTGCTAATAAAGAGCGGTGGCACAGCGCATCGTATGAACCCCTATCTTTTCCCCCTCCCCGTGAACGGGGAAGGTGGGGCCCCCTCTGGGGATAAGGGGCAGGGGTTAGGGGGTGGGGTTCCGGCTCCCCACTAAGAAACGGTCGTGAATTCGGATGCCGGCGACAAAATTCTCGGCGGGGAAGTCGTAAAATGACCGGCGGTAGGGGATGAGGCGGTTGCCCTTGTCAGCGATTTGACCGTTGCCGATATAAAAGCCGACATGAGTGATTGCCGATGCCGGCCACCACCCGGAATAAGTGTTTTTCCAAAAAACTAGATCGCCAGGTCGCAGCTGTTTTGGGTCGCGGATAACGGTGCCAATATCGTCACCGGCAAGTCCGTTGGCGAGGCTGTAGCCGGTGGGGAGAATACTGTCAACCGGCTTGGCGCTCACCGGCAGCCTCACTCCGGCTTCCGCCAGCACATCCCGGACAAAATTGGCGCACTGTGCAGCCAGTGCTGGAATATAGGCGCGGGTAACTGCGTAGGGGCTCGATTGAGTTCTTTTAATTGCCAGCCGCACAATTTCCTGCCGCTTTGCTTGCGCCTGAGCCGCGACTGAATCCCCGCCAATACTGTTGGCAATAACCCGTTGGGAGGGAACCGGCTTAATTCGCAGCGCTTGGCGGGCAAATTGGTTGAGTTGGGGCACGGTGATAGTGACAGCGCACCCCAGACAAAACAGCGCCGCCGCCCAGTCTGCTAAAGTCTGGCGGAAGCGCCGCGCCCGTTCTTGCTGTCGCCGGTCAAGTTCGAGGAGGGCGTCACCGGCAGACAGTGTGAGCTGCCATCCTGGCGGGGGATCAGTAGAGCCTCGCATCCTCAACCCTCTCAAGCCGGTCGAGGCGCACGTCAAGCCTTTTGTCTGCGCTCCAGTCGGGGAGGAATCTCAGCGAGCCGTCCGCCGCTTGGCAGAAGGCACCCCCGAGCGTCTCGACAACGTGTTGCAAAGTCTGCCCCTTGCCACCGGCTTTGAACTTCGCCCACTTCTCCGGGGAGAAGCCGGTGTAGGCGCGAGCGGGGGCTCTGGAGCCGGCACAGCCAAAAGCCCGCTCGCCCACCGGGAACTCGGCGAGGGCTTTGACTGCCGGCTGCGCCCGCCTCCATGCGCGGGCTGCTGTCAGGGCCGCGGGCTGCGCGAGCCGCCAAGCCCAAAGCCAGTCGAATTGGCCGTAGTGGCCGGTGGCTAGGTTGGCGGCGAGGGCGTATCCGCAAAAACAGCAGGGAAGAAGGGTGGGAATTTTCATAGAATTGAGTGAAATAGGTTTTTTGTCAGGGGGCGGGTTTGTCTGGTGAGCGGCGAATTTTGAGAGAATTGAAACCTCTGGGTGTGGCCAGAAACCGGGTTTCTAAAAGAAACCCGGTTTCTAAGCTTTCACAACTTAAATAGAAACGCTATAGAGCAGTTCTAAATGATTTGCGCAACCGCGCTTGGGCCCAGAACCCCGGTTTCTTAAAGAAACCGGGGTTCTGAAATTTACACTAATGATTTAGACTCGCTATATATGAAACTAATGATTTGTCCCGCCCCCTGGGGTTAGCGGTCAAACCTCACGAGCACACCTCCGTTCTGTTGGGCAAAGCGCTGAAGGGCTTTGGCGTCAGAAGCGGACAGCCGAGAGGACACCGGCGCTTGGCGGGGGGCGACTGCTGGCTGGTAGCCGGTGCGGCTAGCCGCCTCAGCGGTTACAATCACGGTTGTGGCAACTGGGCGAATTAACTTCTGGCCCAGTTCGTGGGTGGCTCGCTCTGCAATCGGCGCATTTTGAGGTAGCTGCCGGTCGGCGAAAAAGATACCGGACATCAGCATCCACAAAGCGCCTGGGGCTGAAAGCAGTCCCAGCAAGAGCAAGGTGGAGACGATTTTGTGCTCCCACCAGGCGAGAAGCACACCCCACATTTCTCCGAGAATTGCGGTTGAGTCCTGGCGGATGCGCTGCCGGCGGCTGCTGGGGCGGCTGCCGGCGCTCGCAGAAGCGGTTGTATCAGTGGCGCTCATAAATTACCTCAAGATAATTGCAATTTAAGTGTTGAATAGGGGCGCTGCCCCAGGTTTGTAGTAGGGCTTTAGCCCAAAGTTTGTAGTTGGGCTTTAGCCCCACCAGTCAGTCAGCCGGCGGCCTCAAACCAAAGTGCCGCCCCTTCGCCTCCCACGTTTCCCTGTTCCATTCGCGCCAGTTCCAGAAACGCCTCCCGAATTTGGTGCTCACTAAATTTGCATATTAATTTTAAATCTGCCTGCTGTGCGTCGCGGGCTGTAACGCGACGGCGCTGGCGGGCAAAGTCCAGAAGCGCTTGCAGGTGAGGGGGTAAGGGGCGCTCGTGTGGGGGAATTTCCGGTTGAAGGCTGTAGAGAAACGCCAGTCGCGCTTGCCCCTCGGTGAGGTTTGCCTGCGGTTCTTCTCCCGGCGGCTGGGGGAGGGGGCGCATCCAGGAGGCAATCTCAACCCGCCGCCCGTCTTTTTGACCGGGATACTTGAGCTTGCCGGTGCCGGCGGGAAGGGCAAAGCCGGTCAGGGGGTCAGTCTTCGCCTCCAGTTCCAGTTCCAGCAAGCCGGTGTCCGCAGCTGTTGCTAGCCCCTTCCCCCCACCGGCTGGGCGGGCGCGACTCACAAAAACAACATGGCAGCTGACTTTACGGATGTCTGTGCGAGCGTCTTTAAAAAATGCGTCGCTGTGCTGGCACTTGGAAGCCCAACGGTAAAATTCTTCCGCTAAAACAGTTACTGGCTGCAGGGTGAGTCCGGGCTGCTTTGAGCGCTGCAGGTGGCGGATCTTAATCAGCTGAGAAAAAGCCAGCAGCCGGCTGTCAATCGCGGCGTAATCCAACCCCTCCCCAAACACCAACAGCCCGTCCCACTGTCCGGCTTCCCTGTGGGGGTCGAGGATTTCAACCTGGTGACCGGCATTGAGACGCTGCTCGAGCAGCCACGCCGCAAAGCTGGATTTTCCACTGCCTTGAGGGCCATAAATCACCACTGAAGGATAGCTCAATAAATTCTTTGCCCAGCTGTAGCGCTCGGAATCTGCCGGCGCGTCTTCATGCCAATTTTCTACCTGTGAAATGGCGATTGTAGAGGTTGTTTCAGGTTCCAATTCTGACGCCAATTCAGACACAGGCTGGCGCTGAATCAGCGGAGGTGCCGGCACCACGCCATATCCGGAATCGCACCCGTCAATATCGTCGAATTTTTGGCCGCAAGATTCCAGCAAGCGCCACAGGGAATAAACCCCGTAGCCGGCCACCCCGAACCCAGCAATAATTGCTGCTTTCGCCCCAGGAACAGGGGCAATCACAGAAATCTGACGCCCTCCTGTGCCGGCGGTCAGCATGGCTGTGTACTCTGTGGCTTGCGGCACCTGAGTTGACCCAAATTTGAACAAAAAGATTGCGAGCGTGAACGAGCATACAGTCAGCAAAATCCTCTCAAACATCGTCATTTTTGCTCCTCCTTTTCGCTAAAGCTAAACCCCTCTTCGGCGTCTTTTTTGGCTTCCTCCTCTAGCTGTCGCTGCCGGCGGTACTCAGCTGCCGCTCCGTCAGGAGTTTGTTGGTGGGCGAGTCTCCTGTCGCTTCTGGACTTTTCCAGCAGTTGCAAAAACAGGGCTTTCCCCTCTCCCCCGCCCCTAATCTGGGCTTTTCCTTCTGCAGCATCGAGAGCGAGCTCAATCGCCAGAAACCTGGCGATTGTTTTGACGCTATCCGAGGGCAAAACGCCGCTCTGCCACTCGGCTTCCAGATTGTCTTTAATCGTGTCCAGGCACTCCGTCAAGCTGGTGTTGTGACACTTGTGATTTTTCGTTCTCAAATTCACCGCAGCTTCTCCCAAAAACCGGAGCGCCTCCTTGTCGATTTCCTGCCAAAGCAAGCCTTGCATGGTACAGAGCGAGGGGTCGCGATTGGTCAAGAATAACCGTAGCTGATCGCGCATGAAGTCAAGATTTGGCGATGGCGTCAGCAACCAAGAGGGGTCGCACTGCAGAGCCGGCTCGGCAACCAATTGTGGGGGTGTTGAGCTTTTGCTCCAAGCAAATAACCCACCGCTGGCTAAGACTAGCCACGCCACTCCAGCCAGCGCGACATTGCGGGTCTTTTTGCCTATCGAAATTCTCGAATATAAATTTGGTAGTTGCATCAAATAATTACCTAATTAAAATTTTGCAATAATTTAAGGCCGACCACTTTTAGATTATAGGGCCCCAGCGGCGGTTAATTCACACCTAAATCCTTTAACTTTCAGCCAGAATACCGCAGGGCGCAGAAAGCCGGTGAAAAACCAGGATTAAAATGAATCAGTGGCGGCGCTTAACATTTTGCAGGGCAAAATTTAACTCGACGAAGTGGCTATATTTGGGCGGGCTGAATGAGAGGGTGTTTTCCCGTCTTTAAGCCGGCGATATTCAAGCAACAGGTAATTGACCAATTCGGTGAGATCGTCAATTCCAGTTTCAGCCCTTTGGCGCTCTATGAATGGCAGGTTGTGCGCCTTTATCGTGCAGCGGTTTTGCGGGGCTTTATCTGTTCTTGTGCGTGGCATCACTTTGCACTCCGATGTTTAAATTTTGTGAGATTTAACCTTTGCCTTCACTCACCGGCAGTCCGGCAGGAATAAATAACACAGCTTTGGGCGCTGGGCTCTGGGCGCTGGGCTCTGGGCGTAATTAGTCCCAAGGGGGCGGTCTGCGTGCTTGCGGCAGTTCAAGAACATGTATTATGCTTGTTTGCAAGGTTAAGGGATCTGGGAAGTTTGATTTCGCGCCCTTCCAGGCACAATTTCACAAACCCGAACCCCCGAAACGTCATGGCGTTTGCTGCCTGACTGTGCCGTTCACCGCCTGCTATAGGCAAGCCTAAAAAAAAACCCCATTAAGGGGCAATGAATCGGTTACAAAGTAACTACTGGTTCCAAAATTTGTGGACTTGGGTGAGCCGGTAGCGTGCCTCAAAATCTGGCTCCCGCCCTCTGCGGTCAAACCAACTCTTTACTTTGGACACACTAGAACCGGATAAGCGGGCCAACTCCGAATAGCTGCACTGGTAGTGCGACAGGAAAAAGTCCACGGTAATCAACTTCCGGTCAATTGCCTGGTTTACTTGGTCAGCGAGTGCAAACATTTCAGCTGTAGGATATTTTGGAGCCGGTTTTAACATTTATATTTCCTGTTTGTGTGTTAGCCTCCTTAGGATTTACCTTACTTCTGATGATAAGCAAAAGTTATTAGTTCCCTCACAGGCTTGCAGGATAAGGAATTTCCGGTGCCCCCGCCCGCTATCTCAGCCGGACATCTGGGTTTTCCAGCACCAGTGGCGTAACTCCCCCCCGGCGTCCCAGGGGAGGTTGGGTTTTGATGGCGGGCTATCAACCCCGGAATTTATAGCAGATTGCAACTGAGTGAGGTACAGATATTGATCCCCCCCTTACCCCCCCTTAAAAAGGGGGGGAAGAAGTAAGCCCCCCTTTTTAAGGGGGGTTGGGGGGATCGAAGCGCACTCCTCAAGTGAAAAGTGCTATAAGTGCTTGACAAGGCGGGCAAGGCTGACAGTCCCGCGCCGGGGTGCTGGGGAAGTGCCGGCCCCGGAGGTTGTGGCAAGCTGCAAAAGTCCCACAAGCGCAAGAATCAGCAGTCTTTCATAATGTCGCGCCTCTGAGGGCTTCCAGTTCCCGCAGCAGCCTGAGTTCCAGCTGATATCGCATCCGGTTCGATCTGGGGGAGAAAATTAACATCTGTAACAATTGTGATGCCGGCGGTATCCGCCACTCAGGCGGGGCCAACCGCCCCATCCAGCTGGGCTTGCCGGTGCCCCCCGCCGCTGACAACCCGCCGGCACGCCAGGGCGGGGACAGCCCAAACTGTTACCTCTTTTCTGGGGTTAGCGGAAATTTTTTCTCCAAAGAAGCTGCAAAAACTCCTTGACAAATTTGTGATTGTATGAGATACTATCGGAATCTTCTTTTAGCAGTTTTGAGGGGAAGCCTTTCAGGGCAGAGCGAGTAAGATTTGTTACAAATTTTACAAAAAAGGCTGGTTTTTCTTGAGGTGGGGTCACAAAAGGTAACAAATTTTTAATAAAAAGGCGAATCGGTTGCGGGAGTCAGGGTGATGAGTCCCTTGACAAAACTTTGGCGTCGCAGCCAAGATGGATGGATGATCAGGGACGCTGTTCGCAGGGGACTTTTTTGGGCCTGTTAACAGTGACTCCTCCCCCAGAGCGCCGTTCAAGCAGGGGCGAGTTGATAAATAGCTTCTCTCACCGGCTTTCTATCCTTTGGGTAAACCCACTCTGTGCGGGGGGCGGATTGATAATACCAAGTCTCTGGGATTACTTGACTGACTCGACCGCAGGGTGCGTTCCTCTGCGAGCTATCTCTTTAGTCAACCCGCCCCCTATTTTCCCGGTTTCAGAGATTACTTTGCTGACTCTATAGCAACCCAAAGCCTGAGATGTTTGCCTGATGTAACGCTTAACAAACACCCTTTCTTTCATAAAACTTTAGCTGTCTCGGTTAGCTAAGTCTGCCTAAAGAAAGCACGTCAATTATTTGGAAGCTTGCAGCTATGTTCTTTTCTCTTCCCGGTTTAAGTGTTAACCCTTTTTCTGGTAACTCCTTTGTAAAGGTAAAGTCTAAAACCATTTTAATAGTAGAAGACAATCCAGATGAGCGACAGCTGCTGGAAGCTTTATTTAGCAATATCAACTTAGACGTTTATCTGCAATTTGCAGCGAACGGAGAGGAAGCGGTAAACTACCTGAGCGGTCTAAAGCCATACCAAGAACCGCTATCTATTCCGGCACTGATTTTGACTGATATGAGAATGCCTTTTAGGGATGGTATAAGTTTGCTGGCCTGGATAAGGCTGCAGCCGGAACTGAAGGGCATACCCGTGATTGTGATGAGTAGCACTGGAGATATTGCAGAAAGAGTGCGAGCCGAAAAATTGGGCGTCAGCTATTACTTTGTCAAGCCGGTGGATTTGAATAAACTCATGTTTTTAGTTAAAGCAACCTTAGTGTACTTGCAGGAAGACAAATAGGTTGAAGCCTTCGCTAAAGGGATGGGGGAGAGCCCCATCCCTCCCGGTGCCGCCTAGCCGCCAACTCGGCTTCGCTCACCCTTCAGGCGGATTTACTGCCACGTCCATCTGGGCTTTTGTTTGTTCCTCGGCGATTTCAGCTCTTGCCTCTGCCACCAGATCCTCAAAAACCTCGCCGGCTTCTGCAAAAACCCCTTTGCTCTTGTCATAGAGGGCAATGCCGCCTTTGATAGCCGCCTTAGCTATCGGTTTTCCCAAACCGGCAACAACGGGAAGCAGGACAACCGCACCGATCCCGGCTGCAATACCCACTGGGCCAAACTCTTCAAATAAATTCCCGATTTTCAGTGCCATGACACATTTTCCTCCGGCAAACTACAGACTGTAACTTAAGGATAGATCGCTCAACCGTAACAGCCCACTTCACACAGCTGTTGGAGCGCTCGAAGCCTATCCCTCTCAGGATATCGCGCCGGCATCTCTCAAGCCTGAGATAAAAGCGTCCGCCGGCGGCAGCCCCGCCCTCAAGCCCCGCGCAGTGGAGCGAACAGTTTGCCACAGGCACAACCAGAAATTAACTTCCTCTGCGACAGCCGGCTCGGATGCCCGCCGCGAGTCGGTTGCCGTCTCTGTCTCCATGCTAGGGGCACTGAGAGCCGGCGAGCTCAAAGCCATTTCCGTCTCCATGCCGGCCTCACTGACAGCCAGTTGAGAGTCGGCAGGCTCACTTAAAGCCGGTTCCGTCTCGATTTCCGCCTCACTGACCGCGAGTGGAGATTCCACCGGCTCCTCTGCTGCCGGTTCCGTCTCGATTTCCGCCTCACTGACCGCGAGTGGAGATTCCACCGGCTCCTCTGCTGCCGGTTCCGTCTCGATTTCCGCCTCACTGACCGCGAGTGGAGATTCCACCGGCTCGCTTAAAGCCGGTTCCGTCTCGATTTCCGCCTCACTCGCGAGTGGAGATTCCACCGGCTCACCCGCTGCCGGTTCCGTTTCCATTTCCGCCTCACTGACCGCGAGTGGAGATTCCACCGGCTCGCTTTTTGCCGGTTCCGTCTCGATTTCAGCCTCACTGACCGCGAGTGGAGATTCCGCCGGCTCGACAGATGCCTCGGGTGCCGGCGGTGCCGGCGGTGTCGCGGTGTGCCCCGGCGCTTTTGACGTGCTGGCGTCCTGAATCAGTGCGGCGAGACAGGAGCGCATCTCGGCATCGGAAACCGCACCGGCATCATAACTAACTGCAATCGATGCTGCCGTGGAGTTGACGCGCACCAGGGTGACACCGGCGGCTGATTCGGCCAGCTTTTCCAGGCGTCGGGCGTACTGGGGATCTGCGGCGATGCGAGGAACGTGAAAGCGCACCCGTCCCCGAATGGCGTGGGCGATGCTAAAGGCAATCGCCTCCTGATTGGGGACGGCTGCCGGTGCTGCCTCAAAAGAAGAAAATTTTCCCTTCAATTCCCGCACTCCCCCTTTCTGCTGTTGTGGGGTTGGGGGGGTTGGGGGGAGCGAGGGGGAGAAATTCGCTGAGTTTCCAATTTTCCCAACAGCCGTTGTTGCCAGGATCTGTTCGGGAATCTGGGCCGGCTTTGGGGGAGCGCCGATTTGGCTGCTGGGAGCGGTTGCCGGAGTGGCTTTGTCGAGTTGGTCGAACACCTGGCGAGTGGTATTTGCCGCAATTACGTAGGCCAAAAGCGCCCGCCAGCCAACAAGTCCCAGCCCTCTAGCGGCGAGCAGCCCTGCAATCACCGGCAGAAACGACCGGCCTTGTTTTTTCCAGAATTCTTTTGACTTCCACGCCGCGAAGGGATCTGTCCGGTTTGCCTGTGCCGCCACAGCCGTTGCCGGTGCGGCACCCCACCCCTCGATAGCACCCAGCAGCTCTGGCAGCGGTAGCGCCAAGCTATCGAAGGTTACAGTCAAACTGCCCGTTCCCTGATTTGTGCCGACTTCACAGACACCTTCGAGCTGCCGCAGCTGTTTTGCTACGGCATCCAGTGCCGGTGCGAAATCTGAGCCTGCAGCCCGCAGCCGCACGCGCCCCGGGCTCGCATGGGCCACATAGATGCCCCACTCTTGGTGTTGTGCTGTCCCATCAGCCATTCCCTTTCTCCAATCCAATCCTGTATCACCTGTGTTTTTCTGAACTCAAGAACCAAGACGGAAGTAGGGGCGGGTTCACGCTTGGATGTCTCTCGTCAGGTTCAGAGGATATTGATAAACACGATACAACAACCGCTCCCCCTGGCGCTGCACAGCGCCTGCGATCACCCCCTCCCTCTTCACCCCCTCCCTCTTCACCTCCTCCCTCTTCTCCCCCTACCGCTTCTCCCCCTACCGCTTCTCCCCCTCCCCGGGAGGGGGTTGGGGGGTGGGGTTCCCGGCACCGGCATAGTTTTAATCATGCCGGTGCGACGCCGCTTCCCCTCACCCCCTCTCAACGTCTCGCTGGTCTCGGCGTTTGATTTCCTCGCACAGGACATCTATCGCTTCAACCACCGCCAGACCAGTGGCCAGAACTGTTGCGCTCAAGAACATTATAAATCCTGCAGTCTCAGCCTTGGCTACTAGCGACGTTCCGTAAATTAATGTAAAACTCGCCGCACCCAGCAGTCCTAACTTAACCGTCATCAGCCTGGAATAGACTTTCACTTTAACTTTTTTTGAGGTGAGAGTGCTAGCAATATTTAAAATCAGCCGTCCATTTTTTTGTATGTGAGGGGACTGTCCTTCGCTTTTCATCTGAATCCGATTCCCGTGCATTTCAAAGGCTTGCTGCCATTCCGGGTGACTTTGGTCATTGAGCCTCCCAAATATTTTAACTTTTTTGATCCCATCCAACTGCCAATCTAGCAATTGAATTTCAATAATCTTAAGCAAATCTTCATAATTGATAGGCTTTCCCCTCGACCGGTTGATGACAATAATTAATTCATCCTTGGTGAGATGGGCCTTGACGGCGATGGGCCGGTCGGCCAGGGCGACTTGCAGGTCTTTTTGAATTTCAAATGTACTCACCATCCTGTCACACCCCCTGGGAATTATGGATAAGAGTATGATAGCGGCAGAACAACACATTTTCTCGCTCGCTGTTCGGAAGAGAGGAAATAACGCAGAGCGGCTTTCAGCTTCTAGAATACCCAGCGATAGCGCCTTGAAACACAAAGAAGACCGAGCCGTCTGGGGCATTGGGGATGGCGGATGGGTGATTGTTCATTGCGAGGGTGGAGTTCCCTCTCCTCTACGGCCAGTTTGGATAAGCTTTACTCCACTTACGCATGCGCGATTGTGTTCTCCCCCAGTCCGACTCGCCTGAGGGCACCGGCATGACGCACGCCAGCCGGCAAGAGCACAGGGGCTCTTTGCATTTTATTCCGGTCGGGGTGGCAGGGGGCTTTTCAGATACTCCGGTTTCTTGGTATAGTGCAATTTGAGAAAACTGTCAAAAGAATACCAGGCCAAAACGTACCACGGCACAATTTCCAACTGCAGTCCTTTGATCAGCAACTGCCGTATGGCCAGCGCTCCCAGTCCTACGGGTACTAGAAACCGCATATCCACCATGCCGCCGGTCACGGCAGAGATGCGCTCGTTCAAGTCAGCAAAAGCATTCGAGACTTCCGCCGCCGCCGCCGATTCTCCGTGAGTGATCTGACCGACAATCACCCCCACATCCCACAGCGAAGCGGCGATATCATCAAAAACGCCCTCCTCATCCCTGTGATGGACGACGATGCTGCCGGTGCTGGGATTCGTGCGAACCTCCGAAACATCGGCGTGGGCTCTCAAAGCAGTGGCGATCTGTTCCATGTAGCGGGGGTTCCGGTGCGTGTCGGGCACTTTCAACCGAGTCCGCCCCCGCGTCTGACTCACAATTCGCGCCAGAAGGGGTTTGCCTGCCGGTTTCGGGCTAGCTCCGTTGGGTGATATTATTTTTGTGTCATTCCCAACCATGATATCTATCTCAACCTCCAATCTGAAAACTCTCGCAACCGCCTATTTTAGCGGGGCAGTTAATAGCAGACAGCTCCAGTTTATTGCTGGCTGCTATTGCCTTACTTTCGTCGGGCAAAATTCACGATTACTTGTGCTTCAAGAAAATTCGGGCAATCTCTAGCAGAAATTGCCTTCCTTTAATCAGGATTTGCCGCCGTCAAGATATCTTTTTCCTTGCGGTCGGCGATTTCCGCCTTAGCCTCGGCTACCAGATCCTCAACAACCTCGCCCAATTCTGCAAACGCCCCTTTACTCTTTTCATAAAGGGCAATGCTGCCTTTAATCGCTGCCTTGGCAACCGGTTTGCCAACCCCAGCCACGATTGGAATCAGGACGGGTGCCAGGAGTAAAGCTCCCAACCCCAAGAAAATTCCAGGTGCGCCGACTTCTTCCAAAAGAGCGCCCGGTCCTTCAAAAATGTTTGGCAGTGCCATACTACACTCTCTCCTGTTTAGTGCAAATTTTGTCAATTTTTTCAGCAATTAGCTGTTAGTTGTGTGCTGTTATTATTGGCTATCAACTAACAGCTAAACAGTCAGCTATTCAGCTGCGCTCTTGATAACGCCCTGAAGCTGCCAGAAATTTTTTGATCGCGCTTCAGTCAGGACCGCCGGTAAATTCAGGATGAATTGGCGCTGCTGCCAGCTGGTGTTGGACTTTTGAAACAGTGCGTTCAGCCATAGCCTCAGCTACCAGATCCTGCACAGCCTCTCCCACTTCTGCAAAAGCAACTTTGCTTTTTTCGTACAGGCCAATGCCACCTTTGATAGCGGCCTTGGCGAACGGTTTGCCCACCGGCACCAGAACGGGTGCCAAGAGCACCGCTCCCACACCGACTACAATTAGCGGCAGCGCAAAATCTTCGACAACGGCTTCAAATAAATCGTCCAAGCCAAATAACATGATACATTCCCTCCCGTAAAGTACATTGACCAGATTCTGCTAACAGGGCATGGGGCATGGGGCATGGGGAGCAACGAGGCAGAGCCTCTAGTTTCTCGTTCCCAGGTAGAACCTGGGAACGAGAGAGCAAACCCAGCACGCCGCAGGCACAGGCGTCTCGCCTGTGCAAACCCAGCACGCCGCAGGCACAGGCGTCTCGCCTGCGCACTAGCTGTGTGGGGCGCTCGAGTTGAGAAGCGGGCGCAAACCGTTAACACCGGCAATCACGCTAGAACCGTTATTAATCACCGTTGCTGCCAAGGGATTGAGCCCCACAGTGCCGGCGATCAGCAAACCGGCTAGGTTGGGAACCGCAACAATCGCCGTATTCTGGTGAATCAGCCCCATAGATTGACGGGCGAGGGCGATTGCTTCCACAAGCCCTTGCAAATCGTTTCTCATCAGCACCACATCAGCCGTCTCGCGGGCGATATCCGAGCCATTGCCAAACGAGATGGACAGGTCGGCATAAGCCAAAGCCGCTGAGTCATTGATCCCGTCCCCAATAAACGCAACCGTCCGCCCGCTCTCGTGCAGTTCCCGCACCACATTTGCCTTAGTTTCGGGAAAAGCTTCCGCGTGAATGCAAGCTTCTGGAATCCCCAGCTTGGCAGATGCGGAATTAGCTCGCTTCCAGTTGTCGCCCGTAAGCATGTGAACTTCCATACCCATCTGCTGCAAAGTCTGAATCACTTCTTTGCTTTCTGGGCGCAGCGGGTCGGTATACTGAACGACGCCCCGCAATTCGCCCTCGCTGGCAACATAAATCAGCGAGCCGGTTTGCAAGTCTGGATGCTCTTCATACAGGCACTGCAGGCACACGCCTTCTTGCTGGAGGAAACGCTTGCTCCCCACCAAAACTATCTGCCCGTCAATTTCCGCCCGCACGCCCAAACCGACTTCATAGTTCCACTCGTCGCGAGACAGGATGGCAACGTCTTGCTGTTCAGCATAGCGCACCAAAGCGGAGGCGAGCGGGTGAGTCAGGCGCTGTTCGGCGGAAGCCGCCAGCTGTAGCACCCGATCCCCCGACATGCCATTCACTGTCTTGACGCAGACTACTGCAATATCCCCTTGGGTGAGGGTGCCGGTCTTGTCGAACACAAAGGTGTCAACTTTGGCGAATTGCTCCAAAGCGCGTCCGCTGCGGATGAGGATGCCGCGCCGCGCCGCCGAGGTGAGCGCCGCCAGAACCGTTGTCGGTACGGAGACGCGAATGCCGGTGGCAAAGTCGAGGGTGAGGACAGCGGCGGCTCTTGCGAAGCTGCGGGTTGCGCCAAAGACGACGCCGGCTAGCAGAATAGTTGGCACGACTGCCCGATCTGCTATTTTCGCCGCATAGTTCTCAATGCGGGTGTCGTGAACGGGCGCTTGCTGCATTAAGCTGATGCAGGCACCGGCGCGGGTTTCGTTCCCCACTCGCTCCGCCACTATATATATTTGTCCGTCGCGCACCAGGGTGGAGGCGTACACTTCCTGTCCCGGTTCTTTGACTGCCGGCATGGACTCGCCGGTGAGTTTCTGCTCGTCGATGGTGGCTTTGCCCCGCAGGATGCGACCGTCCACGGGTATTTGTTCGCCCGGATAGACGATCACTGTATCGCCCCGCTGCACTTCTTTGATGGGAATTTCCTGTTTTTCGCCGTCCCGCTCCACCCAGACAAACTCGGCGAGGGAGTCGAGCAAGTCCAGGGTTTGGCGAGCGGAAGAGCGGGCTGTGCGCTCGCGAATGGCGTCGCCTATTTCGATCAGGCACAGCATCAGGGAGGGGGTGAGAAACTGACCCTGGAGTGTGGTGATGGCAATGGCCGAGAAATCCAGGAAGTCAATATTGAGCCGGCGCTCATTGCGGATTGCATCCCAAGCGCGTTTGGCGACTGGCCAACTTGTAATGGCTATGGTTCCCGCGACCAGGGCAGCCGGCACCGGCAGTCCCAGCGGCCCACCCAGTACGGACAGGGCGGTGGCCAGCACCGGCAGTTTTAACCCTGCCCAGGGGCTGCTTTCTTGTTCCTCTGGTTCGGGTTCCGGCTTCGATTTGGCTGCTAGTTCCACTGGCACAAGGTTGCTGGCGGCTAGCTGGATCAAACTCGCCAGATGGGAGCGCATCTTGGCGTCTGAAATCGCTCCAACTTTATAAGCAATCGCAATTGAGGCTGCTGACCGCTTAATGCGGACATCCGTGACTCCCTCTGCTGAGGAAACGAGCACTTCCAGGCGGCGGGCGTAGTTTGGATCGCTGAGCAGCCGGGGGATGCGATACCGCACTCGTCCGCGAACTGCGTGCGCCACGCTGCAGGTAACATTCTGCTGCTGCACTTGCTTTAAATGGCCATTGCTCTGTGCTAGGCCATTTTTATTCTGGTGGCCATTTCGGTCGAGCTTTGTTGATTTGCCATTTTCAGCCGCAGATGTGACGCTGGATGTTTTCTTTGACTGGGATGCCGGTTTTGCCATTACTTGTGCCATGTCGCTCTCATATACCTCCGTGCTAGGTGTTCGGTTTGGGAATTGTGTGGGATACAGGCTGCTTCTCGCAGCGCCTTGGGCGGGATGAAATTTCACGCATACTGGAAACTTCAGTAAAGGTTGGCCATGAAGGTCAGAAAAACTGACAGCGCCGGCGGCTTGTATTGCGCCCAGATGCTGTTTTTCTGTGGCACCGGTTCTGCCGGTGTCTCTGCGGCGAGAGACTTTAACCATCGGGTTCGCTCAGTTGCCTGCTGCGAAGATGGCTCCGGGGGTGCCGGTGCTGGCGGCGGCAGCGGTTTTCGCCCGTTGGTTGCGGCGGTGGCGCTCGCACTTGGCGCAAAGGGCGCTGCAAGGGGTGCCGGTGGCAGCGGTTTTCGTCCGTTGCTGGCTGCGGTGGCGCTGGAAGAGGGCGGTGCCGGCGGTGCCGGTGCTGCCGGTGGCAAGTCCGCCACCACTTGCGCCGCCTCCTGAATCAGCTGCGCCAGACGCGAGCGCATCTGTGCCTCTGAAACAGCCCCGCTGCTGTAGCTGACAGCCAGGGATGCCGCCGCTTGGCTGACGCGGACATCGGTGACGCCGGCAGTTTTTTCTATCAACTGCTGGGCGCGACGGGCGTATGCCGCATCCCAGGCGAGTCGGGGAATGTGAAACCGCACTCTTCCGGGAACCGCATGGGCGAGCCGGTAGAGTTCCGCTCTTTGAGAGGGCGCTTTCCAACTGCCGAGCTCCGAGGGCTGCAGCAGTTCGGCGTAGGACAGGCGTCCCGCCTGTCCCTGGTCTATTACTTGACGGGTTGTGCCGGCAGCAATGAGATAGACGGGGATAGCCGGCAAGCCAACTATTCCCAGCCGCTGGGTGACGAGCATCCCCACCATTAAGGGGATGACTGAATCGAGCTGTGCAGCCGAAATGGCTGCTGACACCGGATTCCACAGTTCTGTTTGGGGCGCGGTCCCGTCGGGGGCGACTGCAACGCCCTGCCGGCGCAGCATGTCCAGCAGCAACGGCTGTGACAGCCGGCTTTCGTCAAAGGTGACGAGCAAGCTTGCTGTTTGCTGATTGATACTGACTTCTTTAATTCCTTGTAGCTGGCGCAGCTGTTGGGCGGCGGCGGTCAGTGCCGGTTGAAAACCGTTACTAACAGCACGCAGTCGCACGCGACCTGGAATCGCGTGCACAATTTGTACGCCCCCCGCTGGGCTTTGCGCAGTTAATCCAGCCATCGATTGTCTCCAATTCAGTTCTCTCGTGTGCCGAAGCGCTTTTTAGCGTTTCTGCGGCTTTCAGAACAAGGGCCGATTTACAGGCAGGCTTGCGCCTCCTGTCCCTCAACGCCTCAACCGCAAAAGGCCAGTATTCGTGCTGCGCCGTTCGACGACGTATCGGAACTGTTGGGAATTTCGCTCGGTGACAGACACCAGAACAGCTATGTGCGACATAAGAGTTGCCCCCTCCTTACCCCAGGATTAGAGATTAAGAGATGAAAGCAGCCTCCCCATGCTGGATTACCGTTCTTGCAAGTCCATCTTCACCCTAATCTAGGAGACTTCCTTGGCTTGGCGGCTTACCCCCCCCCTCTATCTCCGGCGTCTGGCCCTTTTTGTTCGGGACTGGCTCCGGCCTCGAGGGAAACAGCAGGTTAAGCTATTTGGTTAACACAAGGTTAACATAACATATTTTTTTGGTTAAGAGGGGGGTTTAAGGAAAATTTCTTTTTTGCTGGTGTGGCCCAACCAGCTCAAATCCCCACTCGGCATAAAGTTAAGCTTTATTAAGCCGTGTTGCGCAACATCACTAAAAAAATCAAAGTGTGTCAGGGGTGATCGCTGACGCCGGCACTGGTGGTAAAACAGATCCCGGTAGGGGCTAGGGAGAAGCCTGCCGCCAGAATTGCCTGTGCAAGAAGTTTCGCGCACCACTGGGAACAAACACCTAAAACTCACAAAGACTTAAGGTTTTGGCACGCGCACCGGCCAGTGGAGCGCGGCTGCCGGCGATCCCCGCCTGTGAGGAAGGTGTTTATCGGTGTTGCGCGTTACCCTAAAAGAGTATTGACACTCAGGGAGAGCGACTGGCAGCGCTTAGATGCGGGGTGCGGCTGGCGGTTGCGCCCGCGCTCGTACCGCCTCAACCTTTGACTCTCACAAAACCGCCTGAGAACAAGAGCCGGTTTTCAGGGCAGTTTTCAAAGCTGTCCTTTTGCGAGAGCTGTTTTCAAATCGGAGTCTTTTGTTTTTCTGGAGGAGAATATGGTACAGTCTACTGTCCGCTATTCTGTAGAGCTGCTCAAAGAGGAAGCGCGATCCCTGATCCAAAAGGGAGCACTCAGCCGCCAGCAACCCATCTACACCCTCTGCAAGTACATCCCCGCCAGGGAGTGGATCTGTGTGGAATCTGCCTTAGAACAGTGCGACTTCTTGCTGCGCGACCGGATTAGCGACCTGATAAACGGTGAGGCTTGGGAGAACGACTGACACGAAATCCGTTTGGAAGAGTATTTTTAGCATACCGCGCAAAACACGAGGTAGTAAAGATTGGGCTGCGGTAATAGCGCCACAAAATAAGAAATATTCAAACGGAAGTTAGAGGATAAAACCCTAGCGCACCATCCATATCCCAACAGTCTTGTCAGCACTGCCGCTGACTAAAGTCTGGCCATCGGGGCTGATAGCGACGGAATAAACCGCATCGGAATGACCGGCAAGGGCAGAGCACTCCAAGCCGGTCTCCAGATTCCAAATCTTAATGGTTTTGTCCGCACTGCAGCTGACAGCGAACCGGCCATCGGGGCTTATGGCCACAGAATAAACCGGCCCGGAATGGCCGGCAAGGGTGCGCAGGGGCGATCCTTGCGCTCGCCCCTCCTTGCCCAACTGCCAAACCTTGACAGTTTTGTCAGCACTGCCGCTGACGAGGAACCGGCCATCGGGGCTTATGGCCACAGAATAAACCGGCCCGGAATGGCCGGAGAGGGTGCGCAGCAGCTGCTCGCTCTGCGGCTGCCAAATCTTAATCGTGGCGTCGCCGGAGCCGCTGGCGAGCGTCTGGCCGTCGGGGCTGAAGGCTAGGGAATACACCCACTCTTTATGGCCAAACAGAGTGCGCAGCGGATCGCCGGTGTGCGGGTTCCAAACCTTGATTTTGTGAGAGGCGCTGGCCAGAAGCTGGCTGTCCGGGCTGAGGGCGAGGGCGTGAATCGACTTTTTATGCCCGAACAGAGTGCGCAGCAGTTCGCCGGTGCGCAAATTCCAAATATAGATACAACTTCTCAGTTCAGTTTTGTCGCTGCAGGCGAGAAACTCACCGTCCGGGCTGATACTGAGAGTGAGAACCTGACCGGCATGCTCCGCGAGCGTGCGCACCGGCGCTCCTTGCGGCAGCCCAGCCCGACTCAGCGGCCACAGCCCAATAGTATTTTCCTCACCGCCAGCGGCGAGGAATTGCCCGTCCGGGCTGATGGCCACGCCGACTGGGCGTCCGGAAACGCCGGTCAGCCTGTGGGCTAGCGACACATTTTCCAGTTTGGGTTCGCGCCTGAGGTTCGAGATGGCACTGAGCAGGTCCCTGACTCGGGCGGTGCCCTCCCCATCTCCCAAAGCTGCGAAACAGTCGTTCAGCTGCAGCAGATATTCCCGGTCTTGTTTCGTCAAAGCCGGCTCGCTCGCCCGCACAGCGACTGCGCCCTCAGGTTGTGGCATCTGCCGGCGCAATTCCAGCCAAGAACTCAGCGAGTAATCCAATTGCTGCCGCGCCCAAGATTTATCCGGCAGCTGCGTCAGGCTGAGGGCCAGTTTCAGCGCCATTTCCGGCACCCAGTAAGGGCGCTCCCTGGCCATTGCCTTCAGGACTGTTTGATAGCTGGAAATCGCCGCTCCCATCACCCCCTGCAGCAGGTGCCGGTCAGGTGTTTCTTGTAGCAAATCGGGGAGCAACTGGGGCAGTCGGGGCGAGCTGTCATGGTTTACCAGATGGTGGGCGTCCGCCATCCAGCCGGCAACCAGACAGTGGGAAGCGATGAACAGCTTCCCCAGGGCGTCAAAATCTTTGCTGTCGAGCTGGTAGGGGAAAGTAAGGTGCGCGGTGTCAATGCCGGCCTGTTTTAATTCCTCTTCTTCTTCGAGAAGTTTCAGGTTGTGGTAAAGTTTGCCGCCCACTTTATCGAGATAGGCTTCGCTTTTCCCCAACGCTAGCAGTTTATCTCTCGTTTCTTTCCATTTTCTGGCGCGATGTCTGGCGGAGTCGCAAACCAATTGCCGGTAAGGCAACTTCAATATGGTATTGTAGAAATACTCCTGTTGACCCAAGCCCCAATAGGCCATGCGGAAATTCAAAGTGTCGCCATCAATTTCTGATTCCAGAACCAGACACGGCTCCGATTTGAGCATGCCAAACAGAGCTTTAATGCTGGTTTCGCTGTGAAAGCGCTTGCTATCCCAAGCTCCGCCTAAAAATTCTGTGGGGCTAATTTGGCTGTGCAGGGGGTAGTGCTGGTTGAGAAATTCCCGCAGTCCTTGCGCCAAGCGGAGTTCGATTTCTGGAATTCCCGGCACCAGCTCCTCCACTTGCTGGAATTGCACTTTGGGGGGGGCCAGAAAAATTCGCAGTGGAATTGGGCCATCGCCGCTGTGGGATTTGAGAATTTGCGCGGGAAATAGCCGCAGTGGCCAGGAATCAAAAATTTGTTGAACTTCGGGTAATTTCAGTGCGGTTTCCCGCTGGTAGGCGGCGAGCTGCAATTGCGTCTCGCGGGTTTGGGTGACTAGCTGCTGCTGTAAGGCTTTTTCTTGCCGGAAGCGCCACTCCTCGCCATCGAGATTATTGTGCTGGAGAGCCGAGTTAAGGCTCTGGATCAGTGCGGGAATCTCTTTAGCGTAATGCAGCCCCAGTGTGGCCATAGTTTCTGGAAATGTCGGCTCTTTTTTTTCTGGGTTCCTCTGGTAACCGTTTCCCAGATACTCCAGCATCAGCTCCGTTTGTCGCTGTTTCCGATCTAGCTCAATATCTATGCTGCTGATGGGATGGCCATTCCTGACGTACAGGAGGGTGTTAAAAATAGGGACTGCATACTCGAGCAGTAACTTAAACCATTGCTCCATAAATGCCGAATGCGATTAGTGAATTCCACTCTCAGTTTCGCTCTTTTACTTTAAGGTTTCGTTAAAGCGGTGACGCTGCCGGTGTCTGGATTGGGGAATGGGGGGATGGGGAGAAACCGGGGGCGATACTGCAGGGACTTTCAGAAACTGGGTTTCTTTTGGCACACTCCCGCAATTAGAGTCCCTGGGGACTGCCCCAGTCGGCCTGCTGAGCGCTAGGGCAGACACTCCGCGTCCCGGAAATTTATTGCAATTAATTATCACTTATACCACAACTGCACTCGATTTAATTGCAAATATTCCTGACTTGTTCGCAAGCGGGACTTGGAGCAAAATACCACAAACTGCGCCAAGATACCGCTACCTTTACAAATATTTACGTTTGTTCGGGCCGCCGCCGGCTGGAAAATTATTAATAAGTTATGTCAAAAGGCTAGATGGATTTTTAAAGCTTATTGCTTCTGGGAGCTGGGCACTTGAGCCAAGAAATCTGGTTTTCATTAAGAATCTCACGGTGTGGGGTGTTGGTTTGAGTGCGAAATCAGGCAACAAGGTATTGCTGGCCTATTCTGGGAGCCGCGCCTGAGGTGCCGAGAGGGTTGGGAGGCGGCCAAGTAACGCCTGCCACCGGCGCACCCGGGAGGTGATCGCGGGCTGGGAGAAAGGGGAGACAGGGTGCGCCCGAATCGGGGCCGGTGATTTCCAGCCGGCCCGCTTCACCCCCTGCGGCGGGCGAGCTCAATACTGCAAAGTATTCTCAATTATTGTCGGTTGTTGAAAATTATCCTGAAAAAAAGTTATGATTTTCAACAAAGAGTCTTTTTTGGAAAGATGGTTATGGCTCTCTACACAGCAGCTTCACTGAAAGCGGAACTCAATGCCAGGGGGTGGCGCTTGACACCCCAAAGGGAGACCATCTTGCACGTCTTTCAAAATTTGCCCAGGGGGAACCATCTGAGCGCGGAGGATTTGTACAATCTGCTGCTGCGTCGGGGGGAAAACATCAGTCTGTCCACAATCTACCGAACTCTGAAGTTGATGGCCCGGATGGGCTTGCTTCGGGAATTGGAGCTGGCAGAAGGCCACAAACATTACGAGCTCAACCAGCCTTACCCGCATCACCACCATCATTTGGTGTGCATTCAGTGCAACAAGACGATTGAATTCAAAAATGATTCGATTTTAAAAAGCGGTCTGAAGCAAGCGGAGAAAGCGGGCTTGCAGATGATTGACTGTCAGCTGACGATTCACACGATTTGTCCGGAAGCGCTGCGGCTGGGATGGCCCTCTATGCTGCCCAGCAATTGGTCATGCCCCCGGGCTCACATGGATGCGCACCCCTGGGATGAAAGCGAGAGCGCTGCTGAGTAGGGTGCGTTGATAACGCACCCCTCTGCTCTACACCTGTGGGCCAAAATATTCGGGGGTGAAGCTGCCGTGCAGCCCGTAGGGGACATGGTGCTTGAGGTGCAAGCGAGCCACCGGCTCTTTATTCAAGTCGCGGGCGTCGAGAATCACCACATCGGAGCGGTGGTGGGCGGCGTCATACATTAATAATAGCAGCCAGCCATCATCCTCAGTTACGCCACCGGGACGGGGGACAAACACCGGCTCGCCGGCAAAGCCGCGCGGCGCGGCACTCCACAGCTGCCGGTCGCCTGTCTGCAAGTCCAATTTCAAAACGGCTTGCAGGGGAGCGTTACCCGTCGGCTGGTGAGCGGCTCCTATATATAGATATCGGTAAGCTCGCCCCACATTTTGCGGATGCAGGGTGGGAAACTCGCAGCACCGGCTTTCCACCACCTCCCGGCTCACGGTTTTATCCTTAAGATTCAGCCGGAAGCGCCACAACTGTCCGGCTGGGATGGCTTCAAAATCAATATCGCGGAAGTCTGTGTTTGGCTCTATTGCGGTAAAAGAGTCATAGCAAACGGAGTCGAGGACGATTTCATCGCCTCGCTCGAAGGCGTTGGCGTGGTGGAAGACGAAGCAAGGTTCGGTTTCCAGAATTTGGACAGCGCCGGTGCCGGTGCGGGGAATGAGGATAAGTTTGCTGGGCTGGTTGGGGACGAGCTTGATGCACTGACCGGCACTGCGCCACCCCAGCAGGTAGGGCAAGGGATTGAAGGAGACGGGATTTTGCAGGAAGATGCAGTAGTTGGGCGTAATCGCCATGTCGTGCAGGAAGGCGAAGCCGGGAATTGAGTGGGCGTGACGGCGCACCAGCTTGCCGGCGGCGCTGAGTTCGTAGATGGTGATGGTGCTGGAAGGTCCGGGTTTGACGGAAAAGTTCACCAAACAGGGCGCACCGGCATCCATCTGGCAGCTGGGGTCAATGCGGGGGTGGGCGGCGAAGGCGTCGCCGTTCTGCAAGACGCCGTTGAGGTGGTCCTGTCCGAGGGTTTCCAGGGTGTGGGGGTCGAGCCGGTAGGGTTCGGCGGCTTCCCAGAGGGCGAGGAGTTTGCCGCCCCAGTAGATAATGTTGGTGTTGGCAATGTTTTTGATTTTCAGGTCGAAGGCATTGGCCAGCCAGCCGCCTGTTTTTTGGGTGCCGAAGACGCCGCGATAGAGAATTTTGCCGGCTTTCTGTTCTTCGAGGAAGCCTTCTGTGCGGACGAGGCGGTTGCGGAAGTGGGCGCGACCGGCACTGAAGGCGAAGGAGCAGATCATGCCATCGCCATCAAAGGGGTGGTGCAGGCGTTCGCCGTTGATATCGAGCAACCCCGGACCGTTGCGGAAGAAGGTGCCGTGCAGTTGGGGGGGGATTTGACCTTCTATGTCGTCTATCCAGTAGCTGTATTCGTTGGGTTGGGATTGGTAGCCTTTTTGCCAGTCGTTGCGGCTGTAGGGTTTGGGGGCAAATGGGTCAGCCGGTAAGGGTTTTGAAATTTGGATGTCCTGCATGGGAAGAGTGTGGTGATTTTTGAGGTTTGAACCGCCGCCGTAAAGGAACGCCAAGGTAGGGCGGGCAATCAGAAGGACGCTACTGTTACCGGCGTTCTGCTGTTCGCTTTTCAGCTAGAGCGGCTGTTGGCACCATTTCGGGGAGGAAGTCTGGGACAAGATGCTGTCCTGCGGGTTTGGAGTTGCTGGGTTCGGGTTCCAAGACCGGCAGGAGTTTTGCGATGGCGGCTTGGCCTTCGCTTTGGGCGCTTTCCTCGGGCACCCAGCCTAGGAAGGCCAGGTGCAGGAGGGTGGAGAGGTTGGCAATCAGGACTAGCAGCCAGAGTTTGTCAAAGTTGGTTTCTGTGATCCCCAGCCAGTGGGTCATGGCTGCGCCTGTTTCGTTGGAGAGGAATTGTGCGAGATTGATCAGGGACATCAGTACGGCGAAAAGGGTTGCTTCGACGCCAACTGGGCAGAGTCGGGCGGCGAGGACTAGGACGGGCATGTAGGCAATTTTTCCGATGACGGTGAGGATAATGCTGTCGCCGAGGCTGAAGAAGTGGTCGTCTATGCCGAGGGCGCGGTTGGTGTGGGTGACGAGGATCAGGGTGGTCATGCCGAGGGCGGCTGAGAGGACGGTTAACCAGCCGAATATGGTGCGGAAGGGGATGGATTTGAAGAAGTGCTGGAACAGCCAGACGCCTAGGAGGGCGGCGATGCTGGTTGCTAGGCGGACGCGACCGAGAAATTCTGGCTGGAATCCGAGTTCGTTGGTGGTGAAGAAGAAGAAGGCTGAGTCTGCTGTGGGGGTGGCTTGCCAGATGAAGAGGAAGGCGGTGGGGAGGAAGATGGATTTTTGGGTGATGGCGGCTCGCAGCTGCTGGATTTGCTGTTTTACGATCTCGGAGTTGGGGCTGCCGCTGACGGGAGATTCGGCGATTAACCAGGCGGCGGCTGAGAGGATGAGGGGGAAGGCGGCGGCGATCAGGAATATGGTGCGTGTGCTGAAGTGTTCTAGGAGGGAGCCGCTGAGGTAGGCGGTTATCAGTCCGCCTAGGGCTGCGGCTGCCCAGCACAGGGATTGCAGGGAGCCGGTGTCGCTGTTTGATTCTGTGCGAGCTCGCTCGATGACGAGGGAGTCGGCTATTACGTCACTGACGGCGACGGAGAGGGAGCTGAGGACAATTGCTGCTGTGGCTGCTATGCCGGTGTGGACGACTGTGCCTAGGGCAACCCAGGCGGATGCGCCGAGCACCCCTGACAGTATTAGGTATGGACGACGGCGGTAGCCGAACAGGGGTAAGCCATCGGAGAGGAAGCCAAATAGGGGTTTGACTGTCCAGGGGAGGACGGCGATGCCCAACATGACGGATACTTCTGCAGGGCTCAGCCCCAGCTCGTCTTTGAGGAAGAAGCTGGTGGCTAGGCGTGCTAGTCCCAAGATTCCCTGAACGAAGTAGACCAGTAAAATGGCCATTAATTCAGGGCTGGGCTCGTTGCCAAAGAACAGTTTTTGTGTTAGAGAGTGTTTTACTTTCTGCCAGCCGGTGGGGGAAATAAGCATTTGTAAAGTATCTTTAAGAATTTTCAACCTTTATATCACAAGCTTGGCAAAGGCTGCTATGGCGCTGGACTGCTGCCGGTTCCGGGACGCGCCGGGGTTGGGACAGGTGTCCGGCTGGGACGGCTGGGGGGTGCTGGACTGTCGGGCGTGTTCGTCTGGCTGGGGCTTGACACTGGGGATTTTGCGGGGAAATGCTGTCGGTGGGGAAAGCCGGCATCCGGCGAAACAGGGATTTCCCTTAGTTTTTTAATGGTTGCGCTCGCTGTTTAAATGTTATTTCGCAATAGCGAGAGCGGTTCCAGACAGGTCTGTAAAGTTTAGTTTCAGTTTCTTGCTTTCCTGAGCGGTTTTGCTAAAGTAAGAACAGAAGCGAGAAAGCTTCTTCTGACAGAGCCAACAGCGAAGTCCACAGTAGAGTACATGAGGTAAAGAACGCTGTTCAATCTAACGTCTGTCTCATCGAACAACAGCAGCACC
>JAHHHT010000016.1 GCA_019359235.1 Oscillatoria princeps RMCB-10 | reverse complement strand
GCTGTTAAATCTAACGTCTGTCTCATCGAACAACAGCAGCACCCAACTAGAGGGCTGATATTTCCTCCAATAGTAACGAGGGAGCACCGCGACTGAACGGTTTCCGTTAGTGCGACTCCAAGTTTAATGATGAAGTAGAGGAAATTACTCAGTGAATCAAGCTCGGGTG
Source organism: Oscillatoria princeps RMCB-10 (assembly GCA_019359235.1). Lineage (GTDB taxonomy): Bacteria > Cyanobacteriota > Cyanobacteriia > Cyanobacteriales > Oscillatoriaceae > Oscillatoria > Oscillatoria princeps. Next base: position 193,626 of record JAHHHT010000016.1, on the reverse strand, counting down.
CTGCTGCTGTTTTGGGGGAAAAGCGGGGGAGCCGGCTTGCAGTCTGAGGGGTGTGGGGACGGGACATGTCGCTGCTGTACGAATCTGCGAACCGGCGCAGTTGGCGGATTGCAGAGAAAGGAGGAGTGCGGTTTGGATTTGAAGGAAAGGTTGCAAACTCACCTCAGTCATGTGGTTCGCGAACGCGATCCGTACTTGGCGACGCAGGGACATTTCTATGTGCGGGAGTACATCCGCCAAGAGTTGGGAAAGTGGGGCGAGGTGGACACCGGCACGTTTGAGGTGGGGGGGAGAAAACACCAGAATCTGCTGCTGAATCTGCCAGAACGGGGTGCCGGTGGGGCTAAAAAGAAGCCTATTATTTTAATTGGCGCTCACTATGACGCAGTAGTGGGTTCTCCTGGGGCGGATGACAATGCGACGGGGGTGGCGGTGCTGCTGGAATTGGCGCGGATGTTCGCCAGGGAGCCGGCAAATTATCCCATCCGGCTGATTGCGTTTGATATGGAAGAGTTTGGGTTGGGGGGAAGCAACCACTGCGCAGCTGAACTGAAGCAACAGGGGCAAAAAATCCGGCTGATGCTGTCTTTGGAAATGCTGGGGTATTGCGATTCTGCGCCCGGTTCGCAGCGCTATCCGGCGGGATTGGAAAGATTTTACCCCAATCGGGGGGATTTTATTGCGCTGATTGGCAATTTGCGCACGATTCCTGATTTGATTCGCCTCAGTGGGAGGATTCGGAAAGCCGGCATTCCCAGCGAGTGGCTGCCGGTGCCGAATCGGGGTACAATTGTTCCGGATACGCGGAGAAGCGATCACGCGCCGTTTTGGGATAGGGGATACCGGGCGATGATGGTGACGGATACGGCTAATATGCGGAATCCGCACTATCACGATGCTAGTGATAGGATGGAAACGCTGAATTTGGATTTCCTCACCGGCATCTGTCGGGGGCTGGCGGACGGGATTCGCCGGCTGTGAGGGTGTATTATAGGAAGCTTGGCAGTTGGAAACCGCAGCTATACAGTAACTCGTAGGGTGCGTTCCCTAAGAGGGAACGCACCCTACCCTTAATGTGGTGTAGTGCCGGTTACGCTATCGCGTTCCCCACCCTACATATAGAGGTTCCCATGCGGAACCCGGGAACGAGGATAACGAGGGGAAAATTAGTAGGGAAAGAGATAAATTGCCCTCACCGGCTAGAGGCTAATGAGACTGACTGATTGCGAGGCGCGGGCGCTCCGCGCAGCAACCCTTCGGTGCTGATATCCTCATCGATTTCTTCCCAGTGTATGCCATAGCCCCCACCACAGATTTGCCACTGTTCCCGCTGTTCTTGAGTCGCATTTAATAATCTGGGAAACCACGCTAAGGGGACTGATATTGTCCGCCCATCCATCAGTTCAACACTGAGGGTGTCTTCGTCTATCTGTACTGCTTTGACTCGCTCATCTGCTTGAGGTGCCAAAATACCCATTCCACGCCTCCAAAAACATTTGTTGATTGGCTTCTACTATTGACTGGAGTTTTCTCAGCTCCCTAGCACTAAATCCAATGTTACGGGCTAGGGCGACTGGTGCTAGCCAAAAGGCAGGTATTGAACGCGGTTGACTAAATCTTCAGGTTCGCTGGCTTTAGCAATGATTTCCAAGTCTCGCACGCAATCGCCAATGGTAACAAGCCGTTGGTGAGCGTAGATAACACCGGCAAAACTCACCCCCTCAACCTGACGGCGGTTCGCTTCGACTAGAAAATCCCGATCTTGTGTGAAGATAACGCGCTTAATTTCGGTAGCGCGGTCAATTATAATAGGATCTGGGCTGCCGGTTCGACCATCTTCTTGAACAGTCAAAACATCTACTCCTCGCCGGCGCAACCCATCTGTAATCCCTCCATGTACATGTTCGTCCATGTAAAGAGCTACTGTCATTGGATAAGCCCCTGTGCGCGGAGTTTTTTAGCCAGAGGAGATTCACCGGCTTCTTGGCGCAACCTTTCGGCATCCTGGAAGCGGCGCTCCATATCGGCATCAAGTTCCTCTTTGCGATCCCAGTAATACGCTAAAGCCGAATAAATTTGGCTCATACTTAGATAGGGATGTTGCCGGTGGATTTCTTCTGGATTCCAACCGTAAATCAGATGAGCTTCCACTAATTCAACGACTTTCATGGTGGTTCCAGCGATGAGCGGGACATTGCGCTCGTCGAGTTCCACATATTTATGTTCGCTTTTTGTGAGGGGCATGGGTTTCGCCTCGTCGATTTCTTCCCTCTCAATTCTAGCATGTTTCATCGGGCGAGTTCGTCAAGCCAACTGAGAATCTCGCTGACTAAATTAGGCTGATTTGGCACAAACCCCCGCAAGGGCGACTCCACAGGAGTGCTGGCAATCCAGCCGATGTGCGCGGTATCGGTGAGTTTGCGGCAGAATTTCACCAGTGCCGGTTCGGGGGCGCAGCTGTGCAAGATTAAGGCTAATGCCGGTGTTTTAACCCGGCATTTGAGGGCTGTCAACTGTCGCGCCAACTGTGCCGCACTGTTGACTTCGGGCGGAATTTCTGTAGAATTGGGAAAGGCGGCGCTATAAATTTTGTTGCAGAGGTGTTGGGCAATTTCTCCGGTGTCTGTTTCCCCTGATAGGGGTTCGGCGTTGATGCAAATTAGCTTGACAGATTCCTGCAATTGCGCTTGACGGGCAATCGCACTCGCAAGCACTTGGGGTAAATTGGCGAGGGTGAGGCTCTGCGGGGGGGTGCCGGTGGTTTGTGTGTGCCATGCCTGATAGAATTCAGGGTACGGCATCCTTTGGGCGCAGTGCCAGATGACTGTGTAGCAATCATGGAATCGCCAAGAGTCATTTTCGTAAGTCTCATCGAATAAGCAATCTTTTAAGCCGGTGACAGCCAGCGCCATTTGAGACTTTGCCAAAATCTTTTTCAAGCTCTCTGCCGCTTGCCGGCGGGTACTTCCATCCTGAGAGGTGCGGATTAACTCCACAAGGGCTTCAATAGCTGTTGGGGAGCCTTGGCCTATTTTCTCTAAGCTCTCTGCCGCTTGCCGGCGGTTATCTTTATCATCCCGATCGTCCTGAGAGGCGATCGTTAATTCCAAAATGCCATCAGAAAATATCACAAGGCCATCCATAGCTGTTGAGGAGCATTGGCCAATTTGCCCTAAGTTCTCTGCCGTTTCCTGGCGGTTATGTTTATCCTGAGAGGTGCCGATTAATTCCACAAGGGCAGCAATAGCTGTTGGGTTGCCTTTGTCAATTGCCCCTAAGCTCTCTGCCGCTGCCCGCCGGGTATCTTTCTCCTTAGAGTTGCGAATTAATTGCACAAGAGCATCAATAGCTTCTTTGTCGCCTTGGCCAATTTCTCCTAATAGCCATGCCGCTCGCTGACAGGTATCTTCATCCTCAGAGGTGCGGATTAACTCCACAAGGGCAGCAATAGCTGTTGGGTTGCCTTGGCCAATTTCCTCTAAGCTGAATGTTGCTGGCATATAGATATCTTCATCCTGAGAGGTGACGATTAAATCCACAAGGGCAGCAATAGCTGTTGGGTTGCCTCGGTCAATTTTACCTAATATCTCTGCCGCTTGCAGGCGGGTAGATTCAGACTGAGAGGTGCGGATTAATTCCACAAGGGCATCAATAGCTGTTTGGTTGCTTTGGTCAATTTTACCTAAGTTATCTGCTGCTGTCATGAGGGTAGATTCATTAACCGGAGCCTGAGAATCATCCCGCTCCTGAGAAGTGCGGATTAATTTTACAAGGGCATCAATAGCGGTTGAGTTGCCGTGGCCAATTTTTCCTAATATCTCTGCCACTTCCCAACGGGTAAGTACATTCTGAGATTTGCCGATTACCCCCACAAGGAGATTGATAGCTTTTGGGCGCACCGTCTGAAGCAGTGCTGCCCTCGCTCCCTCTTTAATCGGATAGGGATAACTCGCCCACTTCTGTTTTTTCCTATCGAAATCACCAAAACCAAACTTAACGATTTGCGCCACAATCTTATCTGCTCTGGAGCAATCTTTAAACTCGGCCACACCGGCAGCCGCTAGAAGATAACCGCGAACCGTATAAAAATTCCCGCACCGATCCTCAAACTCAAGCAGCGCCTTGATAAACTCCTCTTTCCGCTCCCGCGCCACATCCTCACGCCCCAACCACAGCAAAATCACCTCTTTCCACTGCGGCTCAAAGATGCGGTAATTGGACATCGCGGGTGAGGGTGGCAGGGTGTGATTCAGGAAAAAGCGCCAGTCGTCGCCAACCGCCCGCGCCGCGAAATATTCCTCAAAGGTGGGATGGTAGAAAGCGTACACCGGCTCATCCGGGTTTTCCGCCGCCACCCCCACCGTATTGATCCACCCCAGCTTGAGCGCCAGATACCCCAACGATTCCTCGTCTTCCGGATCGCCGAGCACCTGGCAAACCAAGCCATACCGCAACCGAAACCGGGAGCTCTCTCCCCCCATCGCCCGCAGCGCCAGCTCTCCCAGCTTGGCGTTCAGTGCCTCCCGCTGTTTTGGCGTCGTCGGGAAGCGCTCCCCTTTCCATTTATATAGTGCTCTGACAAACTGCTCGTAGAGCTGCGCCTTAGTTTCGGGCAAACCGCCCTCCCGCTTGTGCCAAGTTCGGCACAGCAGCGTCAGGCGCAGGGGATTTTTCACCAAATCCTTGATGCGCTCTTTTCCCGGTTCGTCTAGCGCCGCCCGCAACCGCTTCCCGCGCTCCGGATTGCTGTTCTTGAAGAAATTGTCAATGAATTCCCCCACCCGATCCGGTTCCGAACCCTTCCCACAGCTAAACTCCAGAGTGCGATAGGTGTCAAAACCCGTGAGGGCGTTGGGGGTAGCATCCCAGACATTGACGCGACAAGTCAGCATCACCCGCACCTTCTGCGCCCAACCGGCACTCAGCTGCTTATTGAGCGCCGCCAAGGGATTGCCCACCCCCATCTCATCCGCCCCATCCAGCAACAGCAACACTTGGCCACTGTCGAGCAGTTGCTCTAGCGCTTCCAGCCATTCCGGGGGTGCCGATTTGAGTTTTCCCGCCGCATCCCGCAGCCAAACTTCCTGCAAATACTTGTCCAGCGGTATGTCGCCCACCGCACCCAGGGAAATCCAAACCGGCACTAAGTCGGTATTCTTCAGCACCCAGCCGGCGCTTTTCTGCAACAGGGTGGTTTTCCCCGCCCCCGGTTCGCCGGCGATCAGCAGCCGTTTGCCTTGGCTTTTGGGAGTGTTCCCCTGCAGGAGGGCTTCCTGGAAAAACTCATCGCTCTCATACTTCTTAGCGATCTCGATTTCTGTGCCGGTGGGTTGGGATAACTCGGAACCCCGTTCGGGAGAGACATCGCCACCGCGTTTGGGACGTTCTTTTCGCTCCACCAATCCCAGGGGCACATAAACCCCGTCCAAGTCCAACTCTATCCCATCCGCGTGCGTGAGGAAATTGCTGGTGAGCTGTCTCTGGACATCCAGCAGTGTGCGGCACACTTGACGCCAGTCGATAGAGATCGCCGTGGGAGATGGCGACTTCGCCTTTTGTGCCGGTTGCCAGTTAGGGAACTCAGTCTCCCACAACCACTTAAATGCTTGGTTCCAAGGCTCTTCACCTTTGCGGCGTCGCCCCGGCTTGTTTGATTTAACAATAGGACAGCCAGCCAATGCCAACTCCTGGCAGATTTTCTGCAAGTGATCTTGGAAAGTCTGCTCGCGATTCACCGCCTCGTCCTGATTTGGCCACACAGAGGCGGCAAGGCTTTTATTCTCTTGTCGCTCATTGTCCTTGCTAAATCGCTGTATAAAGACAGCCTGTGTTTTTCCCGCAAAACCGCGGTCCCTGGCCATTGCCTCCAGAAACTTGGCCTCTACCTCTGGGTTCCGTCCTTGCTCTCCTGCGTTCATGCAGCATCTCAAACAGCGCTTTTCAAACCGTAAAGCCCATAATAGGGAAAAATTAACCCGCTGTCAACCCCCTCAGCACCGGCAGGAGACAAATAGGAGGATTTCCTATTTGTCTATTTAATCTCTATTTACGCTCTCCTTTGTTCTGCAAGGAGGAGAAGTTAGGCTGAGTTTAGTGGTCAAGAAGGCACTCATCCTAATTGCGACAGGAGCTGAAAACATGAAAAAACTGCACCCCTCTAAGGTTATCGCTGCAGGGTTTGTAATTCAAGCCGCAATGATTGGCGTGCAGGGAAACATCCGAGTCTGGTATGGCGATCCGTTACTGGACATTATCCCGTGGATGGCTGTACAAGGAGCCGCGTTAATCATCGAAGCGGCGAAAGAAACTGAACCCAAGTCCCCTTCCGACAAATAAAAGCCAGTAGGGTGGGTAAGCGTTGCGTAACCCACCCCAAAACTTGAATTAATCTGCTTATCATTTGACACGAGGCAAAAAACCACGCAGTTTTTGAGAATCTCACTCTACTCTTAGCCCGCCTTCGCGGGCTTTCATAGTAGAGCGAGACTCTCAAAATATGCGCGTTTTTTTCCAGGAAAGACAAGGAAAGGGGGGCAAGGGTTCCCAGAAAGCTCCCCTCCCCGCGTGCGGGGAGGGGGTTGGGGGGTGGGGTTCTTCCCCGAACACCGGCTCAACTCCCCTGACAAATTGCATCCAGCAAAAATAGCCCCAATTTCTTGTGCAGCCCCTTGTTTTGATGGGGGCATCCGTGCTGGATCAGGCACCGAGGACAGCCAGAGTCGCAATCGCAAGCTTGCGCTAAAGATTGAGCCTTCGCCGCAAATTTTACAAACTCATTAAAAACAGCTTCCGCCGCCCCATTCCCGCCCTCACAGGTATCGAAAAAGTAGCCGGCAACTGAGAGAGTTTGCCCTTCGCCGGTACTGAGAACCGCCCCGCTCAAGTCGTGACTGGAACTGAGCACCAGCATGGGAAGGGCAAAGGTAATTTGGTGTTCGATGCTGTGCAGCGCGATAAATGCTGGCGAACTCTCCCACAAATCTTCTACTTCATCAAAAAGGCTGCCGGTGCCGGCTTTCCTGAGGCTTTGCTTCACCCCGTTCAGCTGATTTCGTAGGGCTTGATAAATCCCCCGGTTTATCTCCACCGAAACCACCGGCGCTTCGCACACGGTTTGCAGCGGCTCTTCAAAACTGACTAGCTTTTTCTCTGTCTCGATTTCCGCTTGGCGGGTGAGCCGGTGACAGGAGGGACAGGATTTGCTCCCCACCGGCTTGCGATACATCCTGCAAGAGGAGTTGGTGCAGGTTTTCGCCCACTCTTTGCTGTAGAGTTTGTACCCTGTGACTGAGGTAATAATTTTACCCCAAGATAGAGTTAGCCTCAGCCGCCCATCTGCAATGCCGGTGGGGATAATTTTAGGCTCTGCAAGGGGTTGCAGGGGGGTGATGTCTGTGTCGCTCACCGCTTCGGTGAGTAAACCTGGATTTTGGCTGTAGGGAACTAAGGTGGCTTTTCCCAGCTCGGTGTCTAGGGTTTCCGAGCGGTATTTGACGAGGTTTCCTCCCCCGTCTTGCGCAGTGTAGATTGCGCCGGGGAAAACTTCCCGGTAGGCGATATGTCGCGACATCTTCTCAAACTCCTCACCGCTTCGCTTGTCGGTGAGTTCGATGGAATCTTGCGCCGCGCCGCGCAGGTTGACTTCTCTGTGAGGGTATCCCCGCGCCCAAAGATTTCCAGAGTTGCTGAGGGAGATTTTGTTCTGCTGCAGCAACTCACCGGCAATATTCCCCGCAACATTGCCAAACCGCTCGCTCAGCTCCCCCACCGGCACACCACTTTCAACGCAAGCGCACAGCAAATGTTTCCCCAGTATCGTTGGGTAATCCGGGTTAAACGAAACGCTTTCTACATCCCCACGCAGCAGTTTTTCCGGATACTTTCCGTAATAGCAATCCAGTGCGCTTTGGGCGACCGGCAAAAATATCACTAAGCCCGGATTTTGCCGCCCAACTCGCCCGACTCGCTGCCAAAACGACATGATACTTCCCGGATAGCCGCGAATCAGACAGCAATCCAATTCAGGCAAATCAATGCCGGCTTCTAGCGCTGACGTTGACAGGATAACTTGGATTTTTCCCGAGGAAATTTGCCCGATAATATCCCGCCGGCGCTCGTCTTTGAGCGAGCCGTGAAACAGCGCGACTTTTCTCGCCAGATGCTCCTCGCCTTGCAGATTGCTGTGAATCACTTCCAGCAGGCTTTTCACCGCCGAGCGGGAGTTGCAAAACACAATGCCGGTCAGCTGATTGCGCAGCCAGGAAATGACAGTTTTGCCCGCATCTGGATTGGCGGTGTCGCTGGGTTTGAGGCAGAGCAGAGTTCGCCCTTTGGAACCGGCACCGCTGCGCTCAATCAGGTGGGCGCGATCGCGTTCCCTACCGCTAAACCGCTGCGCCATTTCGCGGGGGTTGCCGGTGGTAGCGGAGGCAAAGATATATTGAATAGAGTTGGAACAGCCACCGGCTCTGTCTGCTGCTCTCCGCAACCGGCGCATCAAATTGGCGATATGTGCGCCAAAAGCGCCGAAATAGGTGTGCGCTTCATCTATTATAACCCATTTCAGGTTGCGCAGGAATTGACGCCAGGGCTCACCCTCTTGCGGTTGCTGAACTTTGTAGAGCTGGTGGTGCAGCAAGTCGGGAGTCAGTCCCAAAATTTGGGGCGGGTGCGGGAAAAACAGCTGCTTTCTCTCTTCCATAGAGGTGTCGCCCGTCATCATTCCCACTTTAACTTGCTGAGCCGGTGGGAGCGCTGCTGCGATATTTTGCAATTTGCAGAACTGATCTAATGCTAGCGCTTTTAGGGGGAAAATGTAAAGGGCTGTGGCGCGGGGATTGGCGAGGGCGAACTCGAAGATAGCTGGGTTGTAGCAAAGTGTTTTGCCGGAAGCCGTGGGAGTGGCGAGACAGAGGTCTTTTCCCGATCGCAAACATTCCAGCGCCTCAATTTGATGGGAGTAGAAACTGGTGATGCCGGTGCGGTTGAGAGCGGTGCGCAGCGCCAGGGGAAGGTGATTCGGTAAGGGGTGTCTCTCGCAAGCGCTAGCTGGGGTGATTTCCACAGCGGCGACACTCTCAGCCAGTTCCTCCGCAACAGCGCGAAACCTCTCTTCAGGAATTTTGAGAATCTCCTCACTCAGGGATTTTGGCGCTGGGGGAACAGCACCGGCAGCAACGATTTCGCCGGCGGATATTGCCGTTTCCCAGTTTAGCACTTGGTGGAGAGTGCTGGAGCCTTTAGGGAAACTCAGCACCAATTTCGCTCCCAAGAGGCTGACGACTTCTCCCACCCCATATTGGCGGGATTTGACAAACAGTCCTTGACTCAGCCAGTCTGGCGGAGTGAGGCTGCAGGTATTGCCGGCTCTGATTAAAGCTGCATAATCTGTTGGGTCCTTCTCATCTGGCATAGGCGGCTCGCACCCCTCAAATTTCAGGATGTCCTGGTGTTCTTACGATTATACAGGAGGGGGAAATTTTCGTCAAGTCGGGGCGAATGCCGGTGTGTGAGGGTGACACCCCACATTAGAAGTAGGGTGCGTTACGCTTCGCTAACGCACCCTACAAGCTACAAGCTCTCACAGGTTTGACTCAGAGAGCAGAGACTCTGCTGTAGAGCTGTCGCCGGTCGCACGCCGCAACCGCTGCAACTTTTGCTCTCGAATATCCCGCTCTAACTTAGCATTTATTTCAGCCATATCTAGATTAGATTCTAGCATTTACAAGCGGGTTTGGCGCAGATTTACTAACAGCTGTATAGCGGTTTCCGGAGCGGGCACGCGCGGTTGGTCACTCATGGCAGGTTCCATTCAATTTTGACTTCTTTAGTTTAAGCCTTCAAAAGGGTTCGCACCGTAAATGCTGCTCTAAAAAGTTGGCGATTTCCTCTTTAGTCAGTTCGCCTTGAGCGACTCGCAACACCAACTCATACTCCTCCTCATCCGATAAGTCTAGCCTGCAGCCATTGAGTTCTACAAAAGTTTCCATCGCAGCACAGGCAGTCCGCTTATTCCCATCTAGAAACGGATGATTTCGGGAAATGTGAAAAAGGTATGCTGCGGCTTGATCCTGAAGAGTTTGATGCAGCAGCTGTTGGGCAAACGTCGCTTGCGGTTGAGCCAGTGCTGAATCTAACAGCCCCTCATCTCGCACCCCAGAAAGGCCACCAAACTCATTAATCATATCTTGGTGAAGTGCCAGCACCAGAGACTTAGAGAGAAATTTAGGAGTTTGCAAGACGCCGGTAAACCTCTGCTCTTCTTTGTTTTAGAGATAGATAGACCAAAAAAGCTTCTAACTCTTCTGGCGTGAAATCGGGATGAGTGTGTGACACGTGCTCTTTGAGAGCCATAATGTCTGCCTCACCTCGCTGCTCAGGCGCGGTTGGAAGAGAGGATACAGACGGACTTGCCATACCGGCTTGCTCCAGGCGTTTGGTGGTCACGGGGTCGAATGCCATCAGATTTATTAACTGCTTCTTTATTTTAGCATCAAGTGGGGTGCGTTAAGCTCGCACCGGCACCCCACAAGCTAAAACCCCCGCGCCGCACCTTCGCCGCGCGGATCGGCAGCCCCATCCAACCCCCCATCCGGCGTCACGACAATTGCATTAGCATTGCCCCAACCGGCTCGCTCCTCAATCTTGTGTCCCCGCCGGCGCAATTCATCGAGCGTTTCCGCATCAAATCCCCCGCTTTCCACTCGCAGCTTATCTGGCAACCACTGGTGGTGAAATCGCGGCGCACCCACCGCCCCACCGGCATCCATATCATACACCAGCACATTCAGCACTACCTGCAGCACCGTCGTAATAATTGTACTCCCCCCCGGAGAGCCGGCAGCCATGCGCAACTTGCCATTTTCCGTGACAATAGTTGGCGTCATGCTCGACAGCGGAGTTTTCCCTGGCGCAATCGCATTCGCCTCTCCGCCCACCAAACCGAACAGGTTGGGCACGCCGGGAGCCGCAGCAAAATCATCCATCTCATTATTGAGCAGAATTCCCGTTCCCGCCGCCACCACACCAGCACCAAAAGGCCCATTAACCGTAAACGTCAGGCTCACCGCATTGCGCTGCTGGTCCACCACCGTCAACTGGCTAGTATCCTCAGACTCACCCTTAGCAAACTGGCTGAGCGTCTTTGCATCCACCGGCTTCACCTGACTGGAAAGTCTGGCGCGTTTCATCTGAATTTCCTTGCGCCGAGACGCACCGTAGGCGCGACTGGTGAGCGCCGCCACCGGCACCTTGACAAAATCCGGATCTCCCAGATATTCGGAACGGTCAGCATAAGCAATTCGCATCGCTTCCGCCATCAGGTGCAGCGCGTCCGGACGGTGCCATCCCAGGGATTTCAAATCCGTATCCCCAATAATATTTAAAATCTCCAGCAAATGAACCCCACCTGAAGAAGGCGGCGGCATAGAGCAGATTTGCCAAACTCGGAAAACCCCACATACCGGCTTTCGCCAGATGGGTTTGTAAGCTTTCAAGTCTTCCAGTGATATTAGACCGCCATTTTTCTGCATGTCAAGGGCGATAGCGCGGGCAATCTCGCCGGTGTAAAAACTCTGGGGGTTAGCGGCAATTTTCAAGAGCGTCTTTGCCAAATCCGGCTGCACCAACTTGTCGCCAACCGCATACATTTTGCCGTTGCGGGTGAAAATCTGGCGGGCGGCGGGGTTGCTCAGCAGCACCTGTTTGCGCCCAAGAGCGGATTTGACAAAGTTCTCACCCACAGCAAAGCCATCGCCAGCGAGATCAATTGCCGGTTGCACCACAGTTGCCCAAGGAAGCTTGCCATACTGCCGGTGGACTTCATAAAGACCGGCAGCAGTTCCCGGCACCCCCGCCGCCAAATGCCCATCCAGACTCGCCTGAGGGCGCACCTTTCCCGCCCTATCCAGGTACATGTTGCCCGTCGCCCGCATTGGCGATCGCTCCCGGAAGTCCAGCGCTTTCGTCTCGCCGGTATCCGACTGGCGCAGCAGCAGAAACCCGCCGCCGCCGATGCCGGCGGAAAAAGGCTCGACGACAGAAATCACAAAAGCCGTCGCCACCGCCGCATCAACCGCATTGCCACCCTGTTTCAGCATAGCCAAACCGGCATCGCTCGCCATAGGGTGAGCGGAGACAGCCATCGCCTGCAGTGCCGGTGACTTTTTGGCAGCGTGCCGCTCAAGGGTTGCCGGCTGGCAAGAACCCAGGGAGAGAGAAACCGCCACCCAGAGGGTGACACTTACTGCATGTCGAAATTTCTGCTGGCTTTCAGTGAAAGGGAGGCTGAGCCGGCGTGCGATCGTATGCCCTGCAACGCTTATGTCATCGCCGGCAATCCCTTTGTCATGCCCTGCAATGCTTATGTTGTCGCCGGCAATCCTTTTGTATTGCCCTGCAATGCTTATGTGATCGCCGGCAATCCCTTTGTCATGCCCTGCAATGCTTATGTGATCGCCGGCAATCCCTTTGTCATGCCCTGCAAAAGGTTGAGATTTGTGCTGACTTTCAGTGAAAGGGAGGCAGAGCCTCCCGACACTCGCTCCCAGCCAGTAGGGGCGGGCCCCCGTGCCCGCCCCCGGAACGAGGAATTTGTTCTTGGTCATTGGGTGCGTGCCCTCTCAACAGCTCTACCGATAATAACCCGTAGTGCGGAGAAAATTGCGCAAAGAATCCAGATATTGAGTGCGATCGCTGCCGTCGTAACTGTCGGTCACCTGACTCCAGCCTTCCCGCCCCTCACCGAGCAAGTGTTTTTCTGCCAGGTAAGCAGCCAGAACTGCTTTCACGTCCTGATTCTGGGAGCGCCGTTTTTGATAGTCCGCCCACAGCAGGCTGGCACTTTCAGCAACTAAACTGGGGTACTGGCGGGTGACGTCAAACATTTGCCCCTGCCGGTACTGCAAGATTTGCAAAGGGGAGGGGACTTCCGGAGCGCTGGAGGCAAATTGCACGCCAAATCTGCGATCCGAACTCTCAAATTCCGGGATGCCGTCGAGGTCGAAGTCTTTGAGCTTGTAACCGGCATATCCCCACGGCTGCTGGATGTAACTGTACTGTCTGGAAGAGGGGAGGTAGCGATAAATTAAGGAATAGGAGCAGCAGCCCCGATTGCGGGGGAAGAAATCCACCAAAATCTCCGGCTCCCTATCCCCATCTAAATCTTGCAGCCGGAACCCTAAATTGGCGTTAATTCCCGCCCCCACCGGCAGGGGGGTGTCGAGCAGGATTTCATCCGCCCGCTTGACTTGCAAGCGCGGGTTGGTGTAGACGAAGTTTTCTTTCTCGTAAAACAGTTGCGCCCGCACCAAACCGTTGGCGGATGTTTGAACGTCCGATTGCACGCCGGCGGAGTTGGGTGTCGTGACAACATACTGCGGCGGAACCGGCGAGGCTTTCCCGGAACTGGCGAGAGCTTGACAGATGAAGGAAGCCACTTCCCCTCGCGTCGCTTCCCGATTCGGGCTGAGCAACCGGAGATTGGGGTAGTTAACCGCCAGACCTTTTTCTGTTGCGCCGGCAATCCCATTTGCCGCCTCAGGCGGAATTGATGCGGCGTCATCATACACCAAGCTTAGATCGCTAGCCGCAAAGGTTGTGGGAGTGAAATTCAGCCCATTGGCGAGGGAAACCAGCGCTTGAGCGCGAGTGATCGGGGCGTCAGGCTGGAAGACGCCGCCGGGAAAGCCGGCGAGAAAGCCGGTTTCGCGGGCGATGTTAAACGCCCTCATCTCCGGGCTTTGGGAGGGAGCGCCGTCAGATGGGGTTTCGCTGCTGGCTGCCGGCACTTTGCGGAAGGCAATGCTTACGATCGTGGCAAACTCCCCCCACGTCACGGAGGCGTTGGGGCGGAAGCTCCCATCCCCGAAACCGAGGAAAACTCCCCGCTCAGCCAGTTCTTCTACGCACAATTGCGCCCAGTGACCCTGTACGTCGTAAAATGCAGTGCGGGCTGCGGCTGGAGTTTGAATTGCCCAGGGGAGCGCGGTACAGGAAGCCATTCCCACTGCAGCCAGGAAGGCTGAGCCGATTTGCGATTTGCCCATGTTAAGCACCTCTGTTAATTTGCTCTCTTCTAAGTTATTTTATAGCGTTTCCCACCCTTAACTTTTTGGTCGCCCGCCGGCACTCCTGACACTTACTTGGCATTTTAGCTCGTTATCCCCCAGTCTGGTGCGCCGGGTCGCACCCCGCTTTCCCTACAGCCCGCTCAAGTTAGAAATGACCTGCAACCAGTCAAAACTCATCGGGGAACTCCAGAATGGTAACAAATACCTTTCGCACCTCGTATGGGAGCCCCAGCTCCCACTCTTTATCCAAGTGATTGAGCCGGTCGAGCGCCCCCTCTGGCTCGCGCCCTGTCAAAATTGACAGTACCAAGTCCGCACAGTTTAGGATTTCTGGATCGCGGACAACCTGCAGGAATAGCTGCTCGTCGGGAAAGTGCCTGCGGATCTGTTCGGGAGCTGACCGCAAGGTAGGAACCAGAAATGGATATTTCTCCAGAAACTGCACAACTTCTGCTTTCCCCCGGAAGGTGTGCAGTCGCTCCAGGAATTCAATGTCTGACTGGGAGATGGCCAGAGTGGCGGCAGAGCCGGTTTGAACTGAGTCTGTCATATCACACCTCGAAAGCGAGCGCGTCTTCTATATATTTTAGTACCACTGACCGAGATTGATAACGACATAGCGCCCAAGTCCCCTGCTGTTCTGGCTTTCCGCCCTTGCGAACCCCGACTAACTCCGATATGGTAATTCCCATATCGGCTGAAAGCTTTTCTAGCAAAGCCCCTGTGGTATTGAGACGGGGGCATTGCGAATCCCCCGCCCATATCGGAATTGCAATTCACCTGCCAGACATGATATCGCGCGTCAATAACCTGCGTGTAAATTTCAGAAACCCGGTTTTTTTTAGAAACCGGATTTCTGGGCCACCGGCGGTTGCGCAAATCATTTAGAACTGCTATATCAGAGTGGAAATAGCAAAACCACCTTCAAGGTTAGAGGCAGGCTTGACTCCCCCCTCCCTCGTGAGAAAATCAGTAACATGAGCGTCATCGTTTTCGGCAGCATTAATATGGACTTGGTAGCCAAAACCCACCGGCTCCCCGTCCCCGGCGAAACAGTTGCCGGTCACACTTTTTTTACCGCCCCTGGGGGCAAAGGTGCCAATCAAGCAGTCGCAGCCGCCCGCCTGGGCGCACCGGCACGCCTCGTGGGGCGCGTCGGGGACGACAGCTTCGGGAAGGAACTGCTCGCCAGTCTGCAAGCCGCCGGTGTGGACACCGGCAGCGTCTCGGCTGACCCCTCCGCCAGTACCGGCATCGCTGCGATCGCAGCAGACGACGCGGGGGAAAACACCATCATCATCGTTGCCGGTGCCAACGGTTGCGCCGGCGACACAGACTGCGATCGCCTCGCGCAACTGCTCCCCGGAGCCGCCGCCTTGCTGCTGCAGCTAGAAATTCCCCTCAGCGCAGTCCTCGCCGCCGCCCGCGCCGCCCGCCGCGCACAGGTGCCGGTGATACTCGACCCCGCACCGGCACGCGCCGACATCCCCGCCGAACTCTACTCCCTGGCGGACATCATCACCCCCAACGAAATCGAAGCGTCCCAGCTAGCCGGCTTTCCCGTCAGCGACACCGAAACCGCAGCCCTCGCCGCAGCCGAATTCCGCCGGCGCGGTGCCGGCACGGCGATTGTCAAGCTGGGCGCTCGCGGCGTCTTCTGCGCCACAGCGGAAGAAAGCTTCTTTGTGCCGGCGTTTCCCGTCCGAGTTGCTGACACGGTAGCTGCCGGTGACGCCTTCAACGGTGCCCTCGCCGCTGCGATCGCAGCCGGCAAACCCCTGCGCCAAGCCGTCATCTGGGGCGCAGCTGCCGGCGCTCTGTGCGCCACCAAAGCCGGCGCTCAGCCCTCTCTGCCCCACCGGCACGAATTCGAGGCATTTCTCACAGACAGAGGCGTGGAACTTTAGAGTTGCGATAGCGGTTTGCATATTAGTGAGGTATTGAGAACCCCGGTTTCTTAAAGAAACCGGGGTTCTGGGGCGTACTTCATCAAGCGTGAGAACCGCGATAATTTCACAATTCATTTCTCTGCCCCTCTCTCTCCCGTGTTCTTCCTTGGCGCTCCTTCACGGGGGCGGTTCAAAACAGCCGTTGTTGCGATCGCCGCCACACCGCACACCGAAATCCCAGCGGAGCGCAGCGTCTGAGCGGCGGAGCGAACCGTAGCGCCGGTGGTGTAAATGTCATCGAGCAACAGCACAGAACCGGCTCTCTGGTGCCGGTGGCGAAATCCCTTTCCCACCGTGAAAGCGCCGGCAAGGTTTTGCTCCCGCTCAGCCCCACTCAGGCTGAACTGGGCCTCCGTCTCGCGAATCCGCTCCAAACCGTTTCTTTGTAAAGGCAAACCCGTCACCTCGCAAAAATATTGAGCCAGCAACTCCGCCTGGTTAAAGCCCCGCTTTTTTAGCTTCGCCGCGTGCAGCGGGATGGGGACAACCGTCACCCGTGCGCCGGCGGCACCCTGACCGTTGCGCCAAGCCTCTCCCAGCCAGTGGCCCAGAGGTCTGGCCAACTCGGGGTGGTTTTCATATTTGATCGCCGCTATGGCGCGTTTGAGAGTGCCGCTATACGCCCCCCAGACAAATACCGGCATCGGGTCTTGCCACAATTGGCCCGGATTGGCCAGCTGGCAGCGCTGGAGCTGCCGGTGGCAGTACCGGCACAGCTCTGCCTCCGCTGGGCGCTGGCATAGGGGACAGTGGGACTTGAGGAATAAGTTGAGGAATCTTTTGAGGGTGTCAGTCCAGTTTCCCATCTTGAGTGTGCCGGTGCAGTTGCAGGAGGTTGGCCCCTGGCTATACATCCTAGCTGAGATCGGCGCGTCCTGAGGCCATCAAACCCGATGCGTGTATTTTGCATGCGGTCGTCGCTAATTATATCAAATCCGGTTGATTGCAGTATTTTAAAAAGCTGGGGGCGCGTTTAGAAATATCCTTTACTTCCCATACCTATTAATTGCGATCCGCCCCTGCCGCTCTGTGCGACAGGGAGACATAGATTATAGGCAATCAACCGGACATCATACTATAAGCCTATTCGGCAGGCAGGGGGAGCGGCAGTTTTGCTCTCCAGCCAGCAGCCGGTTGCCGCCACTTTAAAGGGCTCAGGGAAAATACGGTGGTAATTTAAAGGAAGGGTTAACCTGTCGCAAAGATACTGGCAAACCGGCATCAGAACCTTTTATAATATGCAAATCACACTCCTTGATATTTAGGCCAGCATGCGCGTTTTCTCGGAAGGCCGAGAATTCTTATCGCTCCGTGTAACTGAGAGCGAGCTGCCAGCTCCGCAGTTGCACGGAGAAAGCTCACCGGAGTTCAAGCTCAGGGGCAAGTGTGTGAGGAGTGCGACCTTCAGACTGTAAATATACGGGGATGGGACGCCAGACATCTGGATAAATTATCGAGACAGGAGGATTCTGATCAAGATTAGACAGACTTCACTGGTTGTGGGCTTACTCGCAGGAGGTGTGCTGGCTCTTTTCACCAAGCCGGCGACTGCGGCCAGTCTATTTTCTTTTGGCACAGATTTTTCTCACCCGGGCGCTGGCGCGGCCAATCCCTGTGCTTCCAACACCAAGTGCGATATTGCGCTCAACCGTGTCGCGGTTGGGAATCAGAATTTGGATGTGGGCCAGCTGCTGCGGGTCACTGATGCCGCCTTAGTGAGTAACTATACTGGTGGGGCTAGCCTTGACAAAGGGGACTGGGCAGCGGGGACAAGTCAGTATCTGCAGCAAGAGGCGGACGAGGTTCTCAAGCCACAGT
Source organism: Oscillatoria princeps RMCB-10 (assembly GCA_019359235.1). Classification (GTDB taxonomy): domain Bacteria; phylum Cyanobacteriota; class Cyanobacteriia; order Cyanobacteriales; family Oscillatoriaceae; genus Oscillatoria; species Oscillatoria princeps. Next base: position 175,790 of record JAHHHT010000016.1, on the reverse strand, counting down.
TCAACACTTCCAGCGACGAACTGGGAATCGTGGAAACCCTGGGCAATCACCAACAGCCCATTTTCAACCTGAACAACATGATTAACACGGAGGACAGTGGCCAGGGGAACTCCTCGGCTGAGGATGGCGTTTTCACAGTGGATCTGCTCTTCGGCAGCGGCGCTTCCTTTGACACGCTGTTGTTCTGGGAGCGGGGCCAAGATAGCGATCTGCGGCTCAAACCGATTTATGAAGTCGCCGGCAACCAGGCAACAAGCGTTGGCCAGGAGATCGCCATCTCGGCTATTGAGTGGGATGATGCGGGCTACAGCACCGACACCGCTGAAAGCAATGGGGCTGAAGCGGTTGGTTCCAAGGGTGTTTACTTTGGCTCTTTGATTCAAGGTGTGCGGGTGATGACTAGCAAAGAATTGGCGGCGGCTGACTTTAAGGTCGCTGCGGCCAAGACCGGCAAGCGCACCGTACCTGAGCCGGGGACTGTTGCCGGTATTGCGCTCTCCGGCGCGTTGATGGTGGCCTCTCGCCGCAGGCAAGTCAAAAAGGAAGGAAAATGAGCTCCGCTGGATCGGAGTTTCTCCTCATCCTCCCCTACCCCCTGCTTGCTGCAGGAGTTTTGTCAAGCGTTTAGATGCCATCTTTACTAAAACTTTACAATTACCGCAAATATAAGGATTTTTGTTAAAGAGTTGGTGAAGCGCGAAAATCAGTAATTCTTGGGATATAGCATAGGTTTAGCGAACCAGCCCCAGTAATTCCTCAGACTGGCTCCGGCCATTTCACGAGGTGGGACTGCAAGATCCCAGTTTTACTGGCACGGTTCGCTTGCGCCCACCTGCTACTTGCGCCGTTTTTAGGACAAGAACTGACTGACTTCAAGCTCAGTCTGAGCTGACACTCAGTCGCCAGAGAGATTTCTCTAATGGGCTGAGTGTCATCCAGCAAGTTCAAGCGGGGTGCAGCACACAAGAGCATCTTGAGCTGTTGTGCCTATTCCCACGCTTGAGTGGACGGCAGTGAGAACGAGGTTTGAACCCCTGGCCTACAGCCACTTGGCAAGAAGGATCTCAGTTCTGAATAACACTCGAGCGCGAGTGAGCGGCGGTTAAAACCTTCTAATGAATTCCCTAGGAGGGGAATAAAAATGCCCGCACTTTCTATGAACAAGTTCTTGACTTCTACCGCCGGAGTGGGATTGATGGCTCTGGCCACAGTTATTTCTTCCGGCGAAGCCGCCCTGGCCTTTACTTTCGGCAATTCTTGGGACGGTCCTGGAAAATCGCTCCAGAACGAGTTGGACAAGATTACGGTAGGCGGCCCAAAAATCGACACAGTAAACGACCAGACAGGTTTCGAGGTGTTCACGAACACGGCAACCGGCAGCTCCATAGCGAGCTTTATATTCGAGATAGCCGGTTTTGCACCAACGAACAAGTTCGGTATCTACAATCAAACAGGCGACAAGGCGCTGCTCTTTGAAGGGAGGAATGACTCGGGGGACCGAGCCGTGGTAGACTTCCTCGCTGACGGCAGCATTTCGGTCAGCAGTCGGGGGCGTTTGCCGGGCTACACAGGCCCTACTATCGATCGCGACTACTTGAACTTCGGCAACATTTTCGGTTTTTACCTAGAAAGAGGTGACGGCACCACTTTCTACACGGAGAATACCCGCAACCAAGGCGACTACCAGCAAGCTGTAATTTATCAAGGCAATAACGAGACTCAAATCCAGATTCCCGGCAAGAGCGCAGGGACATTTACGGATAATGAGTTTATCATCGCTTTCGAGGATCTCTGGCGGGGTGGCGATACCGACAGTGACTTCAATGACATGGTGGTTATGGTAGAGTCGGTGGAGCCAATCTCTGTTCCAGAACCGGCAACGCTTGCCGGGTTGGGATTAGTCGCGGGGGCGCTGACACTGAAAGGCCGGCGTAAAGCTAGCAAGACTTGCTAGAATAGATCGGGACTGAGGTTAAAGCCCCGCTTTTTTAGCTTCGCCGCGTGCAGCGGGATGGGGACAACCGTCAGGTTTCCACCGGCGGCACCCTTCCCATTGCGCCAAGCGTCTCCCAGCCAGTGGCCCAGAGGTCTGGCCAACTCGGGGTGGTTTTCATATTTGATCGCCGCGATGGCGCGTTTGAGAGTGCCGCTATACGCCCCCCAGACAAACACCGGCATCGGGTATTGCCACAATTGGCCCGGATTGGCCAACTGGCAGCGCTGCAGCTGCCGGTGACAGTACCGGCACAGCTCGCCCTCAGCTGGGCGCTGGCAGAGGGGACAGTGGGACTTGAGGAATAAGTTGAGGAATCTTTTGAGTGTGTCAGTCCAGTTTCCCATCTTGAGTGGCAGTTCTTGCTTGGATCATCCTAACCTGTATGAGCGCTTCCTGAATTCCTGCCCGAGTCCGAATTTGTGAAGTTTTTTATACTTAATTAGTGTTTTATGCCACCCTCAGGCGACTGGGCTGCTTTGCCCTTGTCAGGTTAGGGCTTTCGCTTCACCTAAAGTTTCCATTTGTAACGAAATATTGAGATATTAAAATAAGCGTTAATATCGGGGAAAAATTCGGGCGGGCCGGCGTAAGAACTCTTTACAATACGCACCAGAAAATACCTTAAAGCTGTGCCTGAAGTTTTTCTGGCAGTCAGAGACTTTTTTACATTTTTTTTAGATTCTCTTGAGCAGCCAGCCTGGCAGTTTTAAGGAGAGGAACGCCCCCGAATCGTATCTCCCTTACCACCTGCGGGGGTGTTCTCCTGTGTTTGGCTGCCAACTTCACGAAAACTTTACAAGTTTCGGTTAATCTAGGGAGATTTTTTAAAGAGTTGATGAAAGGCGAACATAACTGATTCTAGGGATATAGGCTAGATATAGCGACACCCACCCAGTAAATTCCTCAGACCGGGTTCAGCCTTTTCGCGAGACTGGACTGCCAAGGCCAGAGTGTTTACTGAGACGGTTAGCTGAATAGCCCCTGAAACTTGCGCAGTTTTCAGGACAAGGGACAATACCTGACTGAACTAAAGCTAATTATAAGGTGAAGTTCAGTCGCTCAGTACACTTGTTTAATAATTGGCTGAGTCTCATCTAGCAGGCTGATATCGGGGTGCGTGCGGAGTTGGGCATCTTGACATAACCTGTCGGGCTTATTCTGACTGCGAACAGGCAGCAGTAAGCACAAAGGATTAAGGACTGGACTGCAGCCAATAGCGCAAGGACTCTGAGTTCTGAATAGAATTCAAGCGCGAGTGAGAGGCGGTTAAAACGTTCTTATGAATTCCCCAGGAGGGGTATGTCATGTCTGCTCTTTCTCTGAACAAGTTCTTGACTTCCACAGCTGGAGTGGGATTGATGACTCTGGCAACAGTGATTACTTCCGGCGAAGCTGCCAGGGCCGTTAGTTTCGGCACTTCTTCGGACGGTCCAGGAAAATCGCTTCAGGAGCAGTTAAACGCGATTACGGTAGGTGGGCCACACATAGACACAGTAAACGGCCAAACAGGTTACCAGCTGTTCACGAACACTGCAACCGGCAGCTCTATAGGGAGCTTGATGTTCGAGATAGCCGGTTTTGCACCAACTAACAAGTTCGGTATCTACAATCAAAACGGCGACAAGGCTCTGCTCTTTGATGGTGTTAATGACTCGGGCGACCGAACCGTGGTAGACTTCCTCGGTGACGGCAGCGTTTCGGTCAGCACTAAGGGGTTGTTGCCGCACTATAAAGGCCCTACTGTCGATCGCAATTACGCAAATTTTGGCAACGTTTTCGGCTATTACTTAGAAAGAGGTGACGGCACCACTTTCTATACTGAAAATTCCCGCAACCAAGGCTCCTATCAGCAGGCTGTGGTTTATCAGGGCAATAACCAGACTACACTCAAGCTTGCCGGCAGGCAACCGGGGATATTTACGGATAATGAGTTTATCATCGCTTTCGAGGATATCTTCCAGGATGGCAGGCTCGATCATGGCTTTATTACCGACAGTGACTTCAATGACCTGGTGGTTATGGTAGAGTCCGTCAAGCCAGTGCCAGAACCGGCAACTTTAGCTGGTTTGGGATTAGTCGCGGGGGCGTTGGGACTGAAAGGCCGGCGTAAAGCTAGCAAGACTTGCTAGAATAGATCGGGACTGACGCAAATCAGGACGCTCGCGTCTGCCAGTAGGGTTATGATGGGCAACCAACCACCATACAGCTGCAAGTTGCTAGTTATTCAAAAACCAGGTTTCTGCCGATATCTTCCCCTATAGAGATGGGACATGTCGCGTCTCTACAACCCCAAGAAACCGGGTTTTTAGTCGCCGAAAAGCGAGTTGGCACAGGCAGTTAATTAACAGACCAATCGGTCATCCGCTCTCTTAAACTCAGGCAAACCGTCTTTGTCTAATATCACATTGGTTTGATTAACCTGAAAAACCTAACCCCCCCTACCCCCCTTTACAGGGGTAGGTTTTTCGGGCTGGAAGCAAAGAGGGCGAAGCATGTCGGCGTGCAGCGGCTGCGTGACTCAGCTATGTTATCCTTTCGCTGATTGAAACTATCCTCGCGCTCATGCTCTCTCCCCACGGATCTTGTGTGGGGGCGAAGCATGAGCGTGAGGATCTTTGCTACTTAACCGGGATTTTACAACGCTCATGCGAAAGCCCTTCCCCTGATGTGTTCCTGCAGACAATCCGAAAAACCTACCCCCGAAAGCCCCTACCCCCCCATCCCTTGGAGGGAAGGGGGGGGAGAAAACTTGCTTTTCTTACTCCCCCTTCCTTAAAAGGTAAGGGGGCTGGGGGGTTAGGTTTATTATCGGCAATTACCCAGATATCATATAATATCAAGTCCGATGGCATCCTTATTGCAAAACTCTTGTAGAGACGCGATAAATCGCGTCTCTCTACAATGCCGTCGCAACCGTTCATGATATAAATCCCTGAGCGTGTGGCCAACCTTTCCCCAAGGATGCTTCAGAAATAGGGTGCGTTAGCGGGAAAGTGCGGCACCGGCTCAAAAAACTTCCAGCCGTTCCCAAACCCTCTATTCCCAAAAATGGCACGCTCCCGTGAATTTAGGATTCAGCAGTCGGTAAGTCTGACTGAGAGGTTTCCACAGATGCGCGGGCGCGACTTTGCCAGTAGAAAATAGCCAAAGTCATTTGCTTGAACAGCCAGTACAAAACAGCAATCACCAGAAACGTAACAGCCATCACTAGCGCCGGACGTTTTTCGGTTAAATCATTGAACACACTCATAACCACATCGTCCGGTTGAGTGAGGATGTGCCAGCTGTTGAACCGTTTAAATCGCCCCAGATAGATGCCAACAGTGCTCAGGCCATGCAGAATTAACTCCACCAACAAGATAAATTTGCCTAAACCGTGCCCCTTCAGGTAATACCCCAAGTAAATCAAAGACAGCACATAGGCTTCAAATCCAACAATCATAAACATCAGATATTGCGGAATCACGACGAGGGTGATAACCCAAACCGAGTGATTCGCGCGAATATTGTTGTAGAAGTGAAGAATGTCCGTTAAAACGTAAGGCGCATTGGGCAAGAACCCGAGAAAAATCAGGAATCCAACCCACCAGAGGAGAGAGCGAGTTCCGCGCAGGCGCAACAGGAACATATCCAACCCCATGAGAACCAGAGTCAGCGCAATCGCCCCGACTAAGTAACTCGTGTCTATCCCTAAGTCAATGCTGTCCATCCCTGAGTGAATTCTTTGCACGACAGGCTTCAGGTCGTCATTCAGGTGACCGTAATTGTAACTCCCGTAGAAGGGTATCCAAGTAGCGCCCATCAGCAGGAACACACCCCAGCGCAGCCAGCGCGACCTTGGCCAGTGGAACAGCCAAAAACTGATGGCCAGCGGTATTAAGGCCAACAACAGATTCCAGACCATCCACCTGTTATTGTCCATGATTGCTTTCCACGCCGCGTTCATCAACGCCATCAACTCAAATTTCATACAGTTATCTCCTTCTGTGCTATAATTAAGGTTTTCAGGCTCAAAAGTACGGCAGCGCAGCAAAAAACTTCCAGCCCTTCCAAAACCCTCTATTCCCAAAAATGGCAGGCTCCCGCGAGATCAGGATTCTGCGGTCGGCAAGTCTGACTGAGAGCTTTCCAGAGATGCCCGGGCGCTGCTTCGCCTGGAGAAAATAGCCAAAGTCATTTGCTTCATCAGCCAGTACAAGACAGCAATCACCGCAAACGTAACAGCCATCACTAGCGCCGGACGTTTGCCGGTTAAATCATTGAACACGCTCATAACCAGAGTGTCCGGTTGAGTGATGATGTGCCAGCTGTTGAACCGTTGAAATCGCCCCAGATAGATACCAATAGCGCTCAGCCCATGCACGATTAACTCCACCCACAAGATAAATTTGCCTAAACCGTACTGCTTCAAATAATCCCCCAAGTAAATCAAAGACAGCACATAGGCTTGAAATCCCACAACCATAAACAGCAGATACTGCGGAATCAGGGCGAGGGTGATCACCCAAACCGAGTAGTTCTGGCGAATATCTTCGTAGAGGTGAATAATGTCTGTTAAAACGTAAGGCGCATTGGGCAAGAACCCGATAAAAACCAGGAATCCAACCCACCAGAGGAGAGAGCGAGTTCCGCGCAGGCGCAACCAGAAGATATCCAGCCCCATGAGAACCAGCGTCAGTACAATCGCCCCGACCAAGTAAATCGTGTCCATCCCCAAGTAAATGCTGTGCACGTCCCGCATCAGGTTGATCAGGTGCCCGACATTGTAACGCCGCACGCCGAGAAAGAAAGTAGCGCCCAGCAGGAGTAACACACCCCAGCGCAGCAAGCGCGACCTTGGCCGGTGGAACAGCCAAAAACTGATGGCCACCGGCACCAAGGCCAAAAACAGATTCCAGGCCATCCACCCGCTATTTGCCAGGATTCCCCGCCACGCCTCGCCGATCAACGCCATCAGTTCAAATTTCATGCTATTATCTCCTTTTGTGCGAAAATTAAGGGGTTGGGCTGTCAAGCCGGCTGTCGCTCAGCCGGACTACAACTCAAGGGAGACGCCTGCTGAATCGGAATCTCAATCTGGAATGCAGTCCCTTTTCCGGGTTCTGAAATACAGTTTAACTGTCCGCCATGCTGTTCCACCACTATCTGATAGCTGATGGACATGCCCAAGCCCGTGCCCTTGCCCACTTCCTTAGTAGTAAAAAATGGGTCAAAAATCCGGTCTTTTACCGACTGGGGCATTCCCGGGCCATTGTCTGCAATAACAATCCACACATTCCCACCTTCTTTGACCTCAGTGCTGATGGCAATCGCGCCTGGGTTAGCCGCAATTTCTGCAGGCGTTAAGTTGCGATCGCGCTCCTCAATGGCATCAATAGCATTCGTGAGAATATTCATAAACACCTGATTAAGCTTGCTGGCATAGCACTCCACCGGCGGCAATTTTCCGTAATTATTCACCAGCTGAATTCCCGGATGATCGCCACGGGCTTTCAAGCGGTTCTTCAAAATCAGCAGCGTACTCTCAATCCCCTCGTGAATATCGACCTCCTTCATGTCGGCTTCATCCAACCGCGAGAAAGTGCGCAAAGAAAGGACAATTTGCCGGATGCGCTCTGTTCCCCCTTTCATAGAAGACAGGATTTTGGGCAAGTCTTCCTCAAGGAACTCCAGGTCAATTTCCTCAATCAATTCTTCTATTCTGGGGCTAGCTTGGGGATATTCCTCTTGGTAAAGATGAATCAAATATAGCAAATCTCCGGTATAATCACCGATATGGGTGAGGTTGCCGTGGATAAAATTGACGGGATTGTTAATTTCGTGAGCCACACCGGCAACCAGCTGCCCCAGAGACGACATTTTTTCCGTCTGTATCAGCTGGGCTTGCGCAGAGCGCAATTTGCGCAGCGCCTCCTCAAGCTGTTGCGCTTTTTCTCGCTCTCGCGCCTCACTCTGTCGCAGCGCCTCTTCAGCCTGCTTGCGCTCCGTAATATCCGTATGCGAGCCAGCCATTCGCACCGGCGTGCCTTCTTCATCCCACACCGCTTGCCCCCGAGCCAGAATCCATTTATAAGTGCCATCCTTGCACCGCATGCGAAACTCCACGACGTAATACGGGGTTTTCCGCTCCAGGTGTTCTTGGCAAACCCGCATCACCCAAGGGATATCCTCCGGATGCACGCGGCTTTTCCACTCATCGAAGTGGTTAGCCATTTCGGCGTCTTCACAGCCCAGCATTTCCTTATAGCGGGCGGAGTAGAAAACTTCATTGGTTTTCAGATTCCAATCCCATATTCCGTCATTGTTTCCCCGCAGCGCCAATTGCCAGCGCTCCTGACTCTCTCTCAATTCTTCCTCAGCCCGCACCCGGTAGGCAATCTCGCACTGCAGCAGCTGCAAAGCCTGCTTTAATTCCGCTGTGCGCTCCTCAACTCGGATTTCCAGTTCTTCTTTGGCTTTTTGCAACTGCCTTTCGGCTTGTACCCGGTGGGTGATATCATTGCCAATGCACAGGAGTGCTGTAAAGCGTCCCTTGGGGTTGAGCAGCGCTTTGAGTGTCCAAGCAATCCAGACTCGCTCGCCATTGCGGCGCATGTTTTCAGTCTCAGCGGTTTTGTAGCGATTCGAGTGTTTCAGGCAGTCCCAGATAATTGCTACCAGGCTATTACCAGAGGTGTCGGTCTGCGGCACAATGGTTCCGAGCGCTTTTTTACCGAGTATTTCAGCCTTAGAGTACCCAAAAAACTGTTGAGCGAACTCATTAAAAAAGGTAATCCTGCCTTTAGTGTCTATTCGCAATATAATGCTGTTGGCGTTCTCCACCAGTTCCTGATGCTGGGCTTCCGTCTCGCACAGCGCCAGTCCCGCCCGCTCGGCGGCTTCGCGCAAATCCTGGATTTCGGCAACCCAGTTAAACACCACCATGCCGGTGAGCAGCGCCAGCAACCCGCCGCCAGCCCGCACCGGCAGGGAATAGGGAGCTTCCGTTGGCCACCCAGACGCAGGAATGGCCCCTATCTGCCACGAACCGCCCGGCATTGACACCTCCAAGATCACCGGCTCAAGCTGGAAAATTGCCTCGTCTCCGAAAAAAACCTTTTCGGAAGCCCCCTTCCCATCTTTACCCCGCAGCGCGTACTGCAGCGAAGCCCCCGGAGCGATCACCCCCGCTTCCTTAAGCACAGTATTTAGGTCGATGCGGATGCCTGCTATCCCCCAGTAGTCTCCCGTTTCGGCAGCTTTTGCGAAATCCGTCAGAAAAATCGGGGTGAGGGAGGCTAATTGCACCTTCCCTTTCTCTGATTTAAGCGGACCGGCAAGCAAAGTTTTTCTAGTATTAATTGACTGCTCGATTGCCTTCCCCTCCTGCGCCTGTTCCACCAGATTCCGCCCCAGTTGGGCTTCTTTCCCTTTCTGGGGATAGATGTGACTCAGCACAGTGTTTCTAGCCAGGTATATGCTGTCGATGCCGGTTTGCCGCGCCGCCATGACTTTGGCAAAGCTTTCAAAATCGGGCGTGTCAATGTCCCAGTAGGTCGAGACAAATGCCACCAGCCCCCGCGTCAGACACAGCCGCGAGTTTATCCCACTTTCGAGTTTAGCCCGCACAGCGCTCAGTTCGTTGAGTGCTAGGGCGCGATTCCGCTCAAAGAACTTCTGCTGTTCTGCGCGATCCACAACCCAGACGCCGGCTAGCACCACCGCCACTGCCCACAGCGCTGCCAAGTAAGGTGAAAATCGGACTTTCATAACCATTACATCCCACCCTGACAGAAGTTAAAATAGTAGATGTTACCGGGACTGTGACTTAAGTTTAAATGCAGAAAAACCGCATTTAACTGCTCGCTTTTTTTTCAGTTTAAAATCCCCTGCGAGAAAATACGGAAAATTCATTTCATCTTTAAACTGATTGCACCGGCTTAACTTATATCCTTTTAAGGATTTTAGCAGGTTTAACTTCAGGTTAAATTAAAAATTATAAAATTTAAATCTCTTCAGACAAGCCGCTCGCCAACTGCCGGCGAAAAGCAGAACCCGCCCGTCGCGTCTCCCCCGAACCAGGCGGGCGCAATTGGCCCCCCCACCCCTCTCGCAGTGGCCAATTAGCATAGCCGGTGAGCGCTGTCACGCTCACCGGCTGCTTGATTTCGCCATTATTTCAATCCCTGACAGGGATTAATAACTGCACCCGCCTCAACACAGTCCAACCCCCAAAGGGATTAAACACAGTCTACCGTGCCGCCTGACCCGGGCGCTCTCGTTTCTCCGAATCAGCGCCCCTGCAGCGGCTGCTGCGGCAAAAGTGGCCAGATGCCGCCCGCGCGTCTGGGCGGGTCACACCAGTCCAGTGGGTAGGGGCAGGTTGAAAACCCGCCCCTACCAGTTAAGAGAGGTAGTTGGCTTCCGCTTCCAGCAACCGAACCAAGTTTTGGTCACCTTTGCTTCTGGCCACTTCCAGCCGGTGCTGTAAATTTTTGTGAAGGTTGGCCCGGTGGATGGCTGCAGCTTCTTTCAAAATTTCTTGACGTGTTTTGTTCATGGTGAACAATCCTCAAACCCAATTTACTATATGCGCTTCATCTTCAATATAGCACGTTCAGAAAAAACTGTATCCAAATTTACCGAATCTTTATGTTTAGTTTTAGATTCCCCACAGGTGGCCAGTGCCATCGGTGAGCCGCCCAGAGTGCCTTTCGCTTTGCCGCTCCTAAATCCGGATAATTAGAATGCCTTCCAAGTGCGGTTGGCCGCCAGAAACCGGGTTTCTCAAAGAAACCGGGTTTCTTAACCCCAGATGCCAGAAACCCGGTTTCTCAAAGAAACCGGGTTTCTAAACAACTCAACCGGAATGTGTTTAAGTCTAGCTAATAGGAGGCGAAATCCTCAACCCCGATCAGGTTGGCATCCACCCCAATCAGGGATGCCAGCAGCTCACCAGTAGCGGCCACACTGATTAAAGTTGCACCGGCACCGGCACTCACCGACAGCTGCTCGAATCTCAGAGTGCCGGCCAGTCCCAGAACATCCAAGCCATCCGCAAAGTCCGCTATTATATCACTGTCAAAGCCTTCTGTCAAGATAAACACATCCCTGCCGGTGCCGCCGGTGAGAGTGTCGTTGCCCCTATTCCCGCAGAGGAAATCATCGCCAGCGCCGCCGGTGAGGCTGTCATTGCCTTTGCCTGGCATCAGGGTATCGTTGCCCTCCGATCCATCCAGGCTGTCAGCGCCGGCATTGCCGAATAGCAAGTCATTACCCTCACTGCCGGTCAGGCTGTCCGCACCTCTGTCCCCGCAGAAGATATCATTGCCACCGCTGCCGATTACTGTGTCACTGCCTTTCCCGCCGTGCAAGGTGTCATCGCCTATGCCCCCATCCAGGAAATCATCGTCCTGATTGCCAAAAAGCAGATCGTTGCCCCCTCCGCCAGAGAGGAAATCAGCGCCCTGATTGCCGGCAAGAATATCCACGCCCTCCCCTCCGGTGAGGGTGTCACTGTCCTCGCCCCCGCTCAAAGTAGGGTTGCTATCTGAGCCAATCTGGGTGTTTTCGGCTGGATTGGGGTTTGGGCTGCCAGTGTCGCCCGCCGCAGGGGGTGGGACGGCACCCCCCGGGACAGTGCCGGTGTCCCCCGCCGCAGGGGGTGGGACGGCACCCCCCGTGAGGCTGCCGGTGTCCCCCGCTACAGGGGGTGGGACGGCACCCCCCGGGACAGTGCCGGTGTCCCCCGCTGCAGGGGGTGGGACGGCACCCCCCGGGACAGTGCCGGTGTTGCCGGCAGCAGGGGGTGGGACGGCATCCCCCGTCAGGGTGCCGGTGTCCCCCGCCACAGGGGGTGGGACGGCATCCCCACTCCCCGGGTTGACTGTCAAGTCGAAAGTATCGCCAACTGCGTTGCCAGCCGTATCAGTTGCCGTCACTAATATGCTGAGAGTGCCCGCATCGCCAGAAGTCGGATTGCCAGAAAAAGTGCGGGTTGTCGGGTCAAAACTCAGCCAGTCCGGTAGGGGGTTGCCAGTTAAAAGAGTGGCATTATAGCTTAAGCTGTCACCTGTGTCACCATCGGCAAAAGTGCCCGTATTAAATTGGAAGTTGAAAGCAGCTTGTGCCTCTGCTACTTGGTCGGCAATAGGGTTAACAACTGTCGGGGGGCTGTTGACAACCGTTACTGTTACCGTTGCCGTAGCGGTGCCGCCAAAGCCGTCGCTGACAGTGTAAGTGAAACTGTCAGTGCCGGTGAAACCCGGATCGGGGGTGTAGGCGATCCAGCCCGGGTCAACCGCGAGCGCCCAGACCTCGTTATCTAGACCACTGCCTAAAGCCGACCAACTGCTGCCATCCCAGGCAGCGATGCGGTTGGCGCTCACCCCGCCTACTGTGGTGAACCAGCCAGCGGCATACAAATCAGTGCCACCCCAGGCGAGCGCACTGACAGAGCTATCTAGGCCACTGCCTAAAGGCGACCAATTACTGCCATCCCAGGCAGCAATGCTGGACTCACCGGCACCGTTTGCTGCGGTGAAGTAGCCAGCGGCATACAGTTGACTGTCATTTGGGGCGAGCGCACTGACCCCACTCATATTCCCATCGCCCACAGCCGACCAATTGCTGCCATCCCAGGCAGCAATGTTGTGGGCACTCACCCCGCCTGCAAAGCTGAAACAGCCATCGGCATACAGTTGATTGCCATTTGGGGCGAGGTCAAAAACCCACTGATTGACACCGCTGCTTAAAGGCGACCAACTGCTGCCATCCCACATAGCGATGCTGTTGGCGCTGACTCCACCTGCTGTGGGGAATTGGCCACCGGCATACAGCCGGTCGCCACTGAGGGCCAGCGCCAAGACCGAGCCATCCGTGCCGCTGCCTAAGGGCGACCAACTGCTGCCATCCCACATAGCGATGTTATTGGCACTCACCCCGCCTGCTGCGGTGAAGTCGCCACCGGCATACAGCCGGTCGCCACTGAGGGCGAGCGCACTGACCGTGTTATCCGTGCCGCTGCCTAAGGGCGACCAATTGCTGCCATCCCATAGCGATGTTATTGGCACTCACCCCGCCTGTTGTGGTGAAGTTGCCACCGGCTATCAGCCGGTCGCCACTGAGGGCCAGCGCACTGACCGAGCCATTTACGCCTAAGGGCGACCAACTGCTGCCATCCCACTTGCGGATGCCGAAATCGCCGCCGGCATACAGAACATCCTCCTTGTGCAGCACCGAGCCATGTGTGCCATTGGTGACGCTCACCACATTAAGATGGTCTCCGTCCGGGTCGGTATCCCCGTCGAGCACATCAATTGTCACTGTTGTGCCAAAAGGGGTGGCAGCTGTGCGATCGACTGCTGCCGGTGCGGCGTTGGTGGGGACACTCAGGTCGAAGGTGTCCTCAACAGCTGCGCCCAACGAGTCTGTGGCGCGTACTGCAATGGGGAGGATGCCAGCGTCAGAATTCGTTGGGGTGCCGGTGAAGGTTCCGGTTGTGGCGTCGAAACTCAGCCACGCCGGCAGAGGGTTGCCGTCAGAGAGCGCAGCATTATAGCTCAGGTTATTCCCACTGTCAACATCTGCGAACGTGCCGGCAGGCAGCTGGAAGCTAAAAGCTCCTTGTGCGTGCGTTATTACTCGGTCAGGGATGGGGTTGACAACTGCCGGCGGATCGTTGACGGGATTGACTGCAATCGCGAAAGTGGAGTTGACGCCACCGCCATTGCCATCCCCTGCGCTGAAACTGAAGCTGTCGCTGACGGTTTCGCTGCCATTGTGAGTGTAGGAGAGATTGCCGGTATTGATATCCCCTTGGGTGAAGGTGCCGTTAACCGCGAGGGCGGTATTGTTCAGCAGCAGAGTGCCTGAAGTTGGCAGTGCGGTAACGGTGTAGGTAATGGTATCGGCACCGGCACCGGCATCCGTAACCCTTAGCTGGGATGAGGCGATCGCAGCCATTGCCCCTTCATCGAGGGTGATGCCGGTGTTGATTTCCACAACCGGCAGACCTCCCAAGGAGGCGTCCAAGGAGGCACTTACCGGCTGAATCAATGCGCCTGCGGCAAAAACGCCGCTGTAGCTTGCCATCACCTCTGGCGAGAATGCAATGCCAGTCTTAATCGAGCCGGTGGTGTGTTCCAGTTGCCAGTCACCGCCCTTTGCAGCGCTACCTGTTTTATTGGCAGAAGCAGCAACCGGCACACCGCAATCCCGGCTCACCCCCCGCACAAATGCTTTGCCTATCTCCCCTGCTGCTACATTGCACCCATATATAAGAATGCCGGCATCAGCTGTGAGGGCAGCAGACCAATATTGCAATTTAGTTGTATATTGCCCTATAGTGTCGTTGCTCAGGCGTGCGGAACCAAGCTGCAACGAACCAGGATTGCCGTGGGAGACAATATGCAAACTAGAAATGCCGGTGCGCCCGGCGAGCGCCGAGCTGATTTGCTCTACGCCGTCTTGAGTCGGATCGAGTATAATCGCCTGTGTACCTGGCTGCGTCCCAGCAGCAAGGCTTTCTGCGTCTTCAACTGCAGAGTCGATGAAGACGAGACTGGTGATGGTATTTATATTGGACATATTTTCTTCTTTCCTGTATAATGCAGCGCTTGCGGGCTGCCCCAAGTTGACTTCCCGCCTATCTGGATCGTGGCGTAACTATTTAAGTTTTTTGGCTCAGTAGCGGCTCAGTAGCGGCTCAGTTTTCGGCTCATTTCACGGCTCATTTCACGGCTCATTTCACGGCTCATTTCACGGCTGATCTTCCTGACCTGCCAAAGCTATTACCCAGAATCAAAGAAAAAAGCCTGTTAGGGGATTAGGCTATCACCAGGCAGTCCGGCTGTTTGGCTCCAAAGCAAAATACATCGGTATAGCAGTATGCACTTAGGTTAGGACATTAGATCAAGAGGGCAGGCGAGACGCCTGCCCTACGCCTTTTTCCCTAGGTCACTGATGTCCTAACCAATATGACTGCTGCTATACTTGGTGTCGCCGGCACCCAACTGTACCTTATAACGTTAAATTAGTTCTAAAAAAAATTTCCCGCAACACCCTGTATGGCACTGACGCATTGGGGATTGCGGGAAAAATTTATTTAAATGCAATTTAACGGCATTTTCAAAAGATAGCAGCCTTTAGGTCTGCAAATTAGATGCACAAAAACGGAGCGGCGTTACTTGTGCGTTTTGAAATAGGTTTTGAATATCTCCTGAGCGATGGGGACTGCAGAAACAGCGCCAAATCCGCCATTTTCCACAACGATACCGATGGCAATCTGCGGGTCGTTAACAGGGCCGTAAGCGACATAATTGGCGTTGTCTTCCTGTCCGGGGACTTCAGCGGTGCCGGTTTTCCCAGCAGTCAGGGGGATGGAACCGTCATTGAGCTGCTGCGCCGTACCTTTTTGCACCACAGCAATCAATCCCTTGCGAATGGTGGCAATCGTTTCCGGTTTCATGCCGGTCGGTTCTGGTTGAGTCGCCGGCGTGTTGGTTTGAGAAGCCAGCAGGTGCGGCTTGACTCTGTAACCGCCATTGGCAATCGCCGCCACCATCACCGCCATCTCCAGCGGCGTCACCAGCACCAGCCCCTGACCGATGGCCATCGTCACCGTATCCCCCACGTACCAGCCCTCATCATAAAGCTTCTGTTTCTCCGCCGGCGTGGGAGCGGAACCGTGAGTGCCCTGATCCAGCCCCAGCAGATCTAAATCCGTTGTCTCGCCAATTCCCAGCCGGTGCGCCCATTTGGCCATCTCTTCCGGGCCAACTGCCACACCCATTTGATAGAAAAACGTGTTGCTGCTGTAGGCAAAGGCGTCAGGAAAGCCGATTGGGCCATAACCGGCACCGTGTTCGTAGAAATCAATTCCCCCTATTCTAATAGAAGAAGAACTGACCAGAACAGACTTCGGTGGGAACTTGCCAGACTCCATGCCGGCTGCTGCAGTGACAATTTTGAACGTGCTTCCAGGCGGGTAGCCTTGCAGGGCGCGATTCAGAAATGGCTTGTCCTGAGCCTGCAGGCGCAGCCAGTCGGCTTGGGTTATCCTGCCGGTGAACAGGTTGGGGTTAAACTTCGGCCCACTGGCCATCGCTAAAACCGCTCCCGTTTTTACATCGAGCACCACCACCCCTCCGCGCCGGTTGCCGAGGGCTTTTTCGGCGGTTTTCTGCAAGTCAAGGTCAAGAGTCAGCTGCACCGGCTCCCCAGCGATCGGAGGGTTGATGCCGAGCTCGCGCAACTCACTGCCGGTGGCGTCCACCTCCACCAGCCGGTTGCCCCAGACACCGGCCACTTTATCATTGATCTGGCGCTCCAGCCCCATTTTGCCGACAATCATCCCCATCGGATACTGCGGGTTGGCTTGCAGGTCATCTTCGCTTGCTTCCCCAATGTAGCCCAGAACGTGGGCGGCGAGATCGCCGTGCGGGTAGTTGCGGTTGGATTCCGCCCGAATTTCCACCCCCGGAAATTCAGAGGAGCGCTCCGCCAGCGCCAAGAACGCCTTTGAGTTCAGATCCCGGCTGACGCGCACGGGCATTGGCGATTTATAACCCGCCTTCTCCAGTGTTTTGAGGATGTCACTGGCGGGAACGCTCAGCAGAGCGCTCAGCTTGGCCGCCGTCTGGGGCCATTTTTGTTTCGGCTGTTCCTTCGGCCACAAATACACCGAGCGCGACAGGCGGTTGGCGGCCAGCAGTTTGCCATTGCGGTCAAGTATGTTGCCCCGATCCGAAATAATCGGCACCGGGCGGAGGCGGTTTTGCTCGGCTCGCTGCCGGTTGTCGTCCCCGTGAAGCACCTGCAGCTGAGCCAGACGGGCAACAGACATGCTGATTAAAACAGTGACGAGCCCCATCAAAACTACCGACCGGCTGGCTCGGGGCAGAGTTATGTCAGCAGAGGGTTTTGGAGAAGAAAAAGAAAATTCCCTAGCCATGTTCGCACAAGCCTCTCTCGGATAGAAATGTCACGGTTGTCCCAAGGAGCTTTTCCGTTCCAGATCGGAAACACCCTGTGGCCAAACACGTCATCTCCCCGCTCGGCTGTAATGACGTCGAACATTAGATACACCTCTCCAATCCGCTCGCTCCGGAACGTTTTCTCTGTCTGCGATCTAAACAAAAGTAAGTTACCGTCCCGAGCAGCACTCTCCACACGGCAGATGAAAAGCTCTTGCCTTGTAGACTTTCTTCTCACGCAGAGGTTTCGGACTGGCGATTGCTTGTGCCGGCTCACCTGTAGCGCCTTGAACCGTCAGAGAAGAGGCGCAGTTCACCCAGGGCTGTCAGAGTTTTGTCACAAATGCCGGTGCTGGCAGGCCCCACTCCTTTTGGCCCTCTCTCACTGGGGGCAGCGGCAGCACCCCACTTTGGCGCAAAGACGACCGGCTTGAGGAGCGCGACGCCCTGGGGGTTTCGCACGCTGGTATTTTTGCCGTTTATTGCGGTATATTTCCCAAACCGGGCGCAATTTAGGGAGCTAGGCTTGCCGGACACGAGCGAACTTTATCCCGCAAGGGGCCGGCAGTGCTAAGAAATACTTTAATTTCAGCCTGTAGCCGGTTGCTGGCACCGCCGGCAGCGCCTCTCTCTAACAGCGCAGAAATTATACAGCACAGATTGGCACTCATTCAGGTAAAAACCCTCCGGATTGCAGCGCTTAATTTGGGAATCTTGTTACCGGCAGATCAGTTAGGTATAAAACTCTTATGTCGTTTAAATTTAAAATCTTATCAATTGACGGCGGTGGCATTAGAGGAATTATCCCCGCCCTCATTCTAGCCGAGATAGAGAAGCGCACAGGAAAGCGGATTTTCCAGCTGTTCGATTTGATTGCTGGCACTTCCACCGGCGGCCTGCTGGTTTTGGGCCTCACCAAGCCAAATCCGCAGAATCCCGAGCAACCTCACTACACTGCTGAGGAGCTGATCGAGTTTTATCGCCAACATGGAAAGCGCATCTTTTTCGAGCCATTTTTTGAAAAATTAACCGACATTGATGACCTGTTTTTACCGAAATATTCTGCCAAGGGCAGAGAAGAGGTCGTTGCGGAACTTTTGGGCAGCACTCCTCTCGCAGCGGCGTTAAAAGAAGTTTTCATCACCAGCTACGACACCGATCTGCGGATGCCTGTTTTCTTTACCAGCAAGCCAGATCGAGAAAACAAGCAAGCTAAAGCCTTCCGGAAGATATGCAATGGCTTCACGATGACAGAAGCGGCAATGGCAACTTCCGCCGCTCCCACTTTTTTTCCGCCCTACCTTCTTCCCACTGGCCAAACTGATCCAGAATTTTATACCTTGGTCGATGGGGGGCTGTTCGCCAACAATCCCACCTCTATGGCAATCATGGAAGCCATAATTGCCTCTAAAAATGCTGGGAAAAAGCTAGAATTAGATGAGATATTAGTCGTTTCAATCGGAACGGGTTCGCTCACCCGCCGGTTTACCTACGACCGCACAAAAAATTGGGGTGTCCTTCACTGGGTGCAGCCCGTTATTAGTATTACTCTGGACGGTCAGAGTGAGGCAGTGGCGTGCCAGCTGGAACAATTGCTGCCTGAGGCAGAGGGCAATCCCAAACAGTATTATCGCTTCCAAGAACTCCTGAATGATGCTAATGACGATATCGATGATACGAGCCCTCAAAATATCCAGAGACTGCAAGAATTGGCTGATAAAATCATTGCGGACAGAACGGCTGATTTGGACGAGCTGTGCGAGCAACTTCTTGTTAGGGGTTAGGGGTTAGGGGTTAGGGGTTAGGGGTTAGGGGTTAGTTAGTAGGGGTTAGTTTGTAGGGTGCGTTCCGGAGGAACGCACCCTACAAGTCTTTCAAGGGGGGAAAATGAAAGAAGATAACCGCTACCCGCAATCTTCAAGATGCCTCATAACAGGATACTCACTCTGTTAACCGATTTTGGCTTGAGCGATGTTTATGTGGGGGTGATGAAAGGTGCGATCGCCCAAATCAACCCCTCGCTGACTGTGGTGGATCTCACTCACCAGATTCCGCCCCAGAATGTCGCCGCCGGCAGCTTTTGTCTGATGTGTGCCGCCCCCTATTTCCCCACCGGCACGGTTCATGTCGCCGTTGTCGATCCGGGGGTGGGGAGTCACCGGCGGGCGATTGCGCTGGAAACGGCAGCAGGGTTCTTTGTTGGGCCAGATAATGGGCTGTTCAGCGGGGTTTTGAGTCTGAATCCGGCGATAGCAGCGGTGGAACTGACAAACCGGCACTATTGGCGCACGCCGGCACCCAGCACTACGTTCCACGGGCGGGATATCTTTGCGCCTGCCGGCGCTCATCTGGCAAGCGGCGCACCTCTGGAACAGTTGGGACGCCCCATCGATACCGCCGGCTTGGCCCAGCTGCCCCTGCCGGCGCTCACTGCAACGGATGCCGGTTGGGCCGGTTGCGTCCAGTATATCGACCGCTTTGGCAATTTAATCACCAATATTCCGGGCTATTGCGTTGCGGGGCGCAGCTGGGAAGCGGTTGCCGGCAATCTCACCATTAAGAGCGGCCAAACTTACAGTGACGCCCCCACCGGCAGCCCGATCTCCTTAATTGGCAGCTCCAACTGGGTGGAAATTGCCGTCAGTGGCGGTCACGCCCAGTCGCAGCTGCAGCTCCACTGGGGCGAGCCGGTGCTTGTGGCGCTCACTTAAAGACCGCACCGCGAGAGCGCTGCATCCAGAGAAGTGCCGAAGTTATAGCCTCTTTCTACAGTCGGAAGGTGCCCCGGGGGAGGGTTTTTAAAGTTGGGCTCCTTCCCCGGTTTGTAGTCCATTCTTTTGGTTTGGGGATTGTAGTCCCACTCAATTAGCCACTCGCCTGATAGCTTTTGCCATCCAACTAGGTCATACATTTTGCGATAGTCGCCATACGCTCTTAAAATATCCTGCTGAGCGGTAAAACCCTGCAAGCCGTTGGTGGCGTCACTCCAAAGTTTGTCAATTGTTTTTATATCGGTACAGGAGAGAGACTCCATTTCATCTTTAGGAGTCATCCCCTTTGCCTGCGCCTTTGGGCCGGCAGCCTCTAGCAGCCGTTCGTAGGTTTCTCGGTCAGCTGCCCTCCAGTCTTTTTGTTGCAAGTATTCCCGCAACTTACTGAAATCAACTTGGCTAGCGGTTCCGCTCAATGCTTGAGTCCCGGCTCTCACTCCTGCGGTTGGGGTTCCCGTCCCGGAGTTGGCCTTTGTTACGGCGTATCCCAGCCAGATAAGACCGGCACCTATACTGAACAGACCTGCCGTTACCAGCAAGGCTAAGAGCAGAACAGTCTTATTATTGTTTTTCATTGTTTTGGTTGCTCTTTATTCAACCCCCACTCTTATTCTACTCGCCGCAACCCAACACTGCGCTATTCTTTAGCTTTTTGTTACAATTTTCAGCCCGGCGAAACTTACGAGTTTCCAGAGGTAGGGTGCCTTAGCTTTGCTAACGCTACCAGGCTTTAGCTTTTTATTACAATCTTCAACGAAAGTTACGAGTGTCCAAAGCACCGGCAGGTGCTGGCTGCCGGTTGCTTCCCAGCCCGCCCCTGATGGCCAACCAGAAGCTGGCCATGCCGGCGGTGGGGAACCCCCTAATCGCTACAGTTAAATGTAATTGACAAACCAAACCGCATAATCATTCAATAATTCGGCGCTGGCTGATTCCTCGTCTACCGCCTCCAGTTCGGATAAATTCAGTGTGAAATTTTTTTTGTCAGTCAGGCGCTGAACTTCAACCATAATCCCATCTTCCTGGCACTCTATCTTATCCTCAAACCGCATTATAGTGAAGGTGTCTGTGTGAGACGGCCTGGTTTTCTTGAGCTTTTCATATTCTTTCTTGCTGCCCGGGCCGTACAGGTAATCTTCTTCCCATTCAAACTCTTGGCTGGCTTTTACAGGACAGGGCATTTTCAACTTTTTCTTGAGAAATTCCAGATAGGTTTTTAAGGTTGTTTCACTGACTTCTAGCTGTTTAGGCCCTAGAATAGCCTTAATTCTATTCTCAAATTGTTCGTCTCTTTCTGCCTCCCCCTCATCCATCATTTCTTCGCTCAGCTCATCTCGCTCGCCCAACTCGCCCGCAGCCACCATTTCTATGGCCTTCATCAAATCAGCCAATCTGCCCTTTTTCTTCTCCCGTCTTTGTGAGAGTCTCCCAAAAACTCCCTCATCAATTTCAATGATTTTAGGTTCTTCTCCCGGCGGGTTTGGCTGGCTTTTATTGTTTTTCTTATCGGATTTAGACATTCCTCGCTCCCTGAAGCTGGGTTATAACTAATATCAAGTCCTGTGCCATCTTTATTGCACAGTGAGCCCCGAAAGCAAGCGGGTGCCATCTGGGCGAGAATTGCCAGTGCCCGATGCCCGGTGCCCGGTGCCCGAACTCGCAAGCCGTACAAAAGTGGCGCAAGCGGATATATATAAAGTGTATCTTGACAGCAGTGCCAAAACAGTTGAGCTTTCCGGAGTAACCCATGACGCAACTAACGGATGTTGAATCAAACGTTTTCCAAGGCCAGTTTGGCGAGTTTACCATCACTCAGAGCGACCGAAAGGGGGTGATCGTCTACCGCACCGGCTTGATGGTGGCGGCGCTCAGCTTTGCCACCGGCAGCGCTTTGGTGCTGTGGGGGGGCGGCGCACCGGCGGTGGCGAGCGCCCTGACGCCCCTGTACGCCTGTTTCTGTCTGGCGCTGGGCGTCAGCTTGCTGACGATTCACATTTATATGGCCATTTTGCACCGGCTCCTCCAGCTGTTTTGGGCGATCGGCGGCGTGGCTGCCTTTATCCTAGCCGCGCAAAGCAGCACGCCTCTCGCCCTAACAGTGTACCGCCACCCAGCCACCCTTTTCGGCGTCGGCTTTACCTTCGCGGCGCTGGCGGGGATTTATTTCAAAGAAGCCTTTTGCTTCAACCGGCTGGAAACCAAGCTGCTAACGCCGCTGGTGCCGGCGCTGCTGCTGGGGCATTTGGCGGGGGTGCTGCCGGTGCCGGTGGAACGCGCCAGTCTCGCCGCCTGGGCGGTGCTGTTTGTGGTGTTCGCCCTGCGCAAGGCTTTTCAGCCTATCCCCCCCGATATCGGGGACAAGAGCGTTTTTACCTATCTCAAACAGCAGCGTTCCGCAAAGGCTTGAAGTCAGCGCCGCAGGTCTGAAAAACTGAAAATCCGTCTCATCCATCCCCTGCCTGCTCCGGGATGGGGAGTGACGCTATTGCTATCATAACTTCAATTGTGATCCCTCTCACTCATATCCATTCCTTTCTAGCTGTCAGTTCCCCCATCCCCGCTGATGTCTTGGTTGTCGAGGGCTGGCTGCCAGACTATGCCCTCAAAGGAGCTATCGCTGAATTCAAAAGCGGTTCTTACCGCTATCTGATTACCACCGGCGTTGCTTTGCCGATAGGGTTTTATCTGGCGGAATACAAAACCTTTGCGGAGCTGGGGGCGGCAACTTTACTCGCACTTGGCTTTGACCGAGAGCATCTGGCAGCCGTTCCCGCACATAATGCGCTCAAAGACCGCACCGCCGCCGCTGCTGTCGCTCTCAAGGAGTGGCTCCCCACGTCCGATTTACAAGTCAGCGCCATCAATCTTTACACTCTGGGGGCTCACGCCCGCCGGAGTTGGTTTATCTTTAAAGAAGCGCTGGCTCCCGACATCAAAGTCGGTATAATTGCGGCAGACCCGCTGGATTATGATGCTCGCACTTGGTGGCAGTCGAGCGCCGGTGTCAAGACAGTCATGTTCGAGACAATCGGTTATGTCTATGCGCGGTTTGGCGACTGGCGGGATTAAATTGGAAAAACGTCCCTACTTCCTAGCTCCCTCGTTCCGGGGCTCAGCCCCGGAACGAACTCTGGAGGCTCTGCCTCCCTTTTCCCAATAAATACATTAAAAGCGTAACATATTAAGATGATGGAAATTGAATTTAAACCTTTTGAGCGCAGCGATTTGGCGCGGTTAATTTGCTGGGCCACCTCGGAAAAGGAGGTTCTGCTGGAGCGCTTACACAATGAGCGTGAGCGAATCTGAATGGCCATTTATAAAGGAAAAGTGAAGTCACAAGAAACCGGGTAAACAGAAACCGGGTTTCTTGAAGAAACCTGGTTTCTAAAGAGAGTGGAGAGCGCAGCAGATTAAATAGGAGATGGGAAATTGGTGCGAGAACGAGCATATTGGCTGGCTTGGTCGCAAATTTCCGGAATTGGGCCGGTTTTGCTGTTTCGGCTGCACCGGCACTTCGGCAGTCTAGCACAAGCTTGGGCTGCCCCAGCAAGTGTTCTGGGGGAAGTGGAAGGATTTGGGCGTCAGACAGTTGAAAAAGCGGTGCGGGGGCGATCTCAAATTCAGCCTGAAAAATTGCTGGAAGAACACTTGCAAAAAAACCCGCATTTTTGGACACCGGCTGACGGCGGCTACCCCCGTTTGCTGTTAGAAATTGCCAATCCGCCGCCGGTGCTGTACTACCGGGGGGAGGTTGAGGTTCTGGAAAATCACGGCATAACGCCGATGGTGGCGATTGTGGGCACTCGCACGCCCTCGGATTACGGGCGCAGGTGGGCTCGCCGGCTGAGTGCGGTTCTGGCAAGTCGGGGGTTTAGCATTGTTTCGGGGATGGCGGCGGGAATTGATGCGGAAGCGCACCGCGCCTGTCTGGATGCCGGTGGGCGCACTCTGGCGGTGTTGGGCACCGGCACGGATGTGGTGTACCCCTTGGAGAATCGCAAACTGTACGAACGGATTCTGCAAGGGGGGCTGGTGCTGAGCGAGCACCCGGCGGGCACTCCGCCGAATGGCAATCACTTTCCCCAGCGCAACCGGATTATTGCCGGTTTGTGCCGCGCGGTGCTGGTGGTGGAAGCGCCGGCGAAGTCGGGGGCTCTGATTACGGCGGATTTGGCGAACGATTTCTGCCGGGATGTGTACGCTTTGCCGGGGCGGGTGGATGATTACAACTCGCAGGGGTGTTTGCGGTTGCTGAAAAATGGCGCTGAGATGATTGTCAGCGAGGAGGGGCTGCTGGAAATGCTGGGGGCGATGCCGCCGGTTGACGCACCGCAGCAGCTGTCGCTGTTTGAGGGGATGCCTCCAACAGCGGATGCCCCCCCGCCCCCGGCGCGAAAGGGGGGGTTGGAGGAGAGGGTGCCTGCGCCGCAGCTGCCACCTGACTTAGCGCGGGTGCTGCGGGTGGTGCCTGCCGAGGCGCTTCCGTTTGATTTGATTGTGGTTGAGTCGGGATTGCCGGCGGCTTCTGTTTCCAGTGCGCTGCTGCAGCTGGAATTGCTGGGGCTAGTGTCGCAGCTGCCGGGGATGCGCTATCAGCGGTGCTGAGGGGAAACCTCACCCCCTAACCCCCTCTCCGCGTGCGGAGAGGGGGGACAAGAAAATAAGCCGGGGGTAGGGTGCGTTCCCTCTGAGGGAACGCACCCTACGAGTTACACTGCCTTGAAAAGGTTTGTAGTTGGGCTTTAGCCCAAAGGTTCGTAGTTGGGCTTTAGCCCAAAGGTTCGTAGTTGGGCTTTAGCCCAAAAGTTCGTAGTTGGGCTTTAGCCCAAAAGTTTGTAGTTGGGCTTTAGCCCAAAAGTTCGTAGTTGGGCTTTAGCCCAAAAGTTCGTAGTAGGGCTTTAGCCCCACCAGATCCCCCGCCTCCAGGCACCGCAGAAGTAGGGTGCGTTCCCTAAGAGGGAACGCACCCTACTATAAGAAAGGCACCCCACTCTTAGGGAATACACCCACAAGCCGGCATCTGTGGCAAAATCAGCATAGAGAATTCGGTGAGTGGCGGGAATCTAATGCTAGGACAAACACTCGGTGGGCGCTACCACATCATTAGGGAATTGGGAAAAGGGGGATTTGGCAGAACCTTTCTGGCAGAAGACCGGCAGATGCCCTACAATCCCCGGTGCGCCGTCAAGCAACTCAAGCCTCAAGCTACCGATCCCTTTGCCTTGCAGACAGCGAGAAGGTTGTTCGACACCGAAGCCAAAACCCTGTACGAGTTAGGAAGTCACCCTCAGATACCGCGACTGCTGGCTCACTTTGAGGAAAATCAGGAATTCTTTTTAGTAGAGGAATTTATTGAAGGTCACGAACTCAGTCAAGAACTGACTCCAGGCAAGGCGATGAGTGAAGTTGAGGTGATTGCCCTGCTGCGGGATATTCTGGAAGTCTTGGCATTTGTGCAGCAGCACGGTGTCATCCACCGCGATTTAAAACCCTCGAATTTAATCAGGCGGGATTTAGATGGTAAAATAGTCCTGATTGACTTTGGGGCAGTCAAACAAATCAGCACCCAAGTGGTTGAGACTTCCGGCGCATTTGACTCGAAAACGGTAACACTGACTGTTGCAGTCGGCACACCGAAATATATGCCCAGCGAACAAGCGGAGGGACAGCCCAAATTCTGCAGCGATATTTATGCGCTGGGGATCATTGGCATCCAAGCGCTCACCGGCATCCCTGCCAGCCAACTGTCAAAAGATCCCGCTACCGCAGAAGTTATCTGGCGCAATCGGCTGCCGGTGAGCGATGAACTGGCAGCTCTTTTAGACAGGATGGTGCGCTACGATTTCCGAGAGAGATGCCAGACTGCTGCTGAGGCTTTGCAAGCTCTCGACAGCTTAAACAATTCTATCACATCGCCATCCGCACCTCCTCCCCCGACAGTTCCTCCCACGCCGCCAGACGCACACCCACGCCCGACACCTTGGAAAGTTTTCACCGGTGCCGGCATCGCAGCCGTTTTGTCTGTCTCGGCGCTAGGCTATTACATTCTAGCACCAAAATCAGGCTCTTTGCCTTACGAGAATTCAAATTTGGGGGTGAAGATTCAATATCCGGAAAAGTGGGGGGTGCAGCCAGATCCGATTGCCGGTGAGGTGAGATTCTTCTCGAAAGGCAATTCTGCCGGTGCGCCGGCAGAAACGTTTCTGATAACGGTTGAGTCTTTACAGCCGCCGGTCACTTTAGATAAGTACACCAGCAGTTTTATCCAGCGCCTCAGCAAGGAGTTCACTGCGGATATTCTTTCTCCGACTCGTGCGTCGCTGGCGAATCGCGATGCGGGTCAAGTTGTGTACGCGCATAAGAGGGGAGAGCGCCGGTTGAAAACGAAGCAAATTTGGGCGGTGGATAAGGATAAGGCGTATGTGATTACTTTGACGGCGGAAGAGGGCAAGTTTGCGCAATTCGAGAAGACGGCTCAGAAAATGATTGACTCGCTGGAAATTCGCCCTTAGGGGGTTGCGCGCCTTGTCCTAATTTGTGGGGGCGGGTTTATTAAGGTTATCTGTTGGTTGCCGGTATTCCGGATGAACCCGCCCCTACGGGTGTGGGGATTGCCGGTGTGTCGGGGCGGGTTTATTAAGGTTATCTGTTGAATGCGGACACCCCCGCATCAAAAGCTTTAATCCCTCGCCGGTGCGGTTGACTTCGCCTGGGATAGGAGGGCTTGAATTTGGGGAGTTTTTAAAAGCTTGTTCGCATCTGCTCGCAGCTTGTCTCCCCAGAGATTTTCCTTGAGAAACTCTAATTTCCCAAACCGGCTATCCAACTTCAGCGCCGCTTCTGCCATTGCTAAACCCTGTTGGGTATCGCCCTTAGCATAGAGCGCCACTGCGATGGCCAGTTGTGGTTCGGCTTGCTTGCCGTCAATTTCAACTGCAGAGCGCCACTGGCGGATGGCTTCTTCCACTTCTCCCATTTCGTACTTTATTAACCCAATCTTAACGATAGGCGGCAACAGTTTTTTATCAATGGTGAGCGCCTGGTTGTAATCGGCAAGCGCTCCTTGAAAGTCTCCCAAATCATAGCGGGCCAAACCCCGGATGATGTAGGAATCGGCATAGTCAGGCTTGAGTTCAATCGCCTTGTTGTAATCCGCAATCGCCCCCTGCTTGTCTCCCAAAGCATAGTGGGCATTCCCCCGCCCGTTGTAGGCATAAACAAAGTCAGGCTGGAGTTCAATCGCCTTGGTGTAATCCGCAATCGCCCCCTGCTTGTCTCCCAAAGCTGAGCGGGCATTCCCCCGGTTGTTGTACACTATGTGTGGTTCAGGATTGTTGAGCCGCAAGGATTCATTGTAATCTGCAATCGCCCCTTGCTTGTCTCCCAAATCTGAGCGGGCATTCCCCCGCCCGTTGTAGGCTTCGGCATAGTCACGCTTAAGTTCAATCGCCTTGCTGTAATCCGCAATCGCCCCCGACTTGTCTCCCAAATCTGAGCGGGCATTCCCCCGCCCGTTGTAGGCATAGGCAAAGTCAGGCTGGAGTTCAATCGCCTTGCTGTAATCCGCAATCGCCCCCTGCTTGTCTCCCAAATCTGAGCGGGCATTCCCCCGCCCGTTGTAGGCATAAACAAAGTCAGGCTGGAGTTCAATCGCCTTATTGTAATCCGCAATTGCCCCCTGCTTGTCTCCCAAATATGAGCGGGCATTCCCCCGGTTGTTGTACACATAGTGTGGTTCAGGATTGTTAAGCCGCAAGGATTCATTGTAATCCGCAATCGCCCCCTGCTTGTCTCCCAAATCTGAGCGGGCATTCCCCCGGTTGTTGTAGGCATACGGGTGATTAGGATTGAGTTCAATCGCCTTGCTGTAAGCAGCTATCGCTTCTTGGTTGCGCTTTAACTCATTCAGCGCAACACCTCGCCACACATAAACGATAAAATTATTCGGATCGAGGGCAATTGCTTTGTCATAAGAAGCCAGCGCCTCCTCGTATCGCTTCAGGGATTGTAAAGCCCCACCCCGCCACCGCCAAGCGGGAGCGAATTTCTCCTGACTTTCTCGAATCGCCCTGTCAAAAGCTGCAATCGCCTTTTCATATCGGCTCTGGAAGCTCAGGGTCAGTCCCTTCGCGTACCAAGCTTGATAGAAAGCCGGCTGGATTTGAATCGCCCGGTCAAACGCCGCCAGCGCTTCTTCATTCTTTCCCAACCGCCACAGCTGATTGCCGTAATTCAGCCACGCAGCAGCATCCGCACTGGAACCGGGCGCATCTACTTTCAGCAAACTTTCCTGGATTGAACTTCTTTCAAACCCTGTCAGCACCGGCGGCGCTTCTTTCTGTACTCTCAGCCAACCCGGATCTACCCCCACCTGCAAAGCCAAATTCACAAACGTCCTCACCGGCACCCCTAAACTGTACCCCAGCTGAATAGAACGTGCCGGCTTCCCCGCCTGATCTACCGGCGTTTCTCCTTCCGCCCGTCCGTGAATTCCAATCACCCGCCCCCGGCTGTCCAGCACCGGCCCGCCGCTCATCCCTCCTGCAGTAATATTAGTGTAAACCAGCTCGTACCCGTATTGCAGCGAATAGGAATCCTTCCCCAGCACAGCCCCCTCTTCTTTACTGAAAATAATCCCAGGTGTGAGCAACCAGCTGGCTTGAGAGCCTGCTTCTACCTTGGGCCACCCCGAAGTGAAAATGAACCCCCTTTCCGTTTTCAAATCATAGTTTGCCAGAGTTGCGACTGCGTAATCTTCGCTGCTGGCGAACTGCACCACTGCCAAATCCACCCCCGGCAAAGTCTTGACATTGCTCTCCGTTACCGTCACCGCATATCGCTTGCCATCTGGGGCTACCACCTCAAAATTTGTCCGGTTCCGCACCACATGCTCAGCCGTCAGCACATAATAAGTGCTCCCCTGCTTGGCAACAATCACCCCGGAACCGTTGCCGGTTTCCCACTCAATCAAAACCGTAATTTTTTCCGCCGTATTGTTGACATCATTGGCGATTGGTGGTAAACTTGCCTTAGGCGGAGAATTGGTCGAGGCCAGTGCGGCTTGTCCGGCGTAGGCGGGAGCCAGCTGCGCGAAAGTCTGAATCGGAATTCCCCAGCTGTACCGGCTCATCAAATCCCGCTCCGCCGCAGTCGGGCGTGAACCGTCTTCATATATATAAGGATCTCCCCACAAGGGATAGGCGTAAATGCCATTAATCCCAATCACCAGCCCTTGGCCATTGAGAATTGGCCCGCCGCTCATCCCCTTTTCAATATCATTGCTGTACCCTATCTGGTAGCCTTCCTTAAACGCTCGCACCGGCACATACAAAACCTGTCCCGCCGTAAAGGCAAACCCGCTCTCATAAGGAAACCCCGCCGCAAACACCGGCTCATTAATCGCCACCGTTCCCAAATTCCCCAAAGCCGCCACGGCATAATTCGCCTTAGCGCGAAACTGCAACAAAGTCAAGTCTTTAGACTGAAAATTAACATTTCTTACAAAATCAGCCGCGTATATTTGGCCATCGGGGGCTTGGATGCGAGCCGGTTTTCCCGGTTCGAGGACGTGCTGGTTGGTGAGGACAGTATAGACCTCACCGTCTTTTTTAATCAAAATCCCCGAACCGCTGCTGTCCCCCGATAAAACCCGGACAGTCACAGACTGGGCGATTTGTTTGAGCTGCGCTTCCGACAGTTGAGAAGCGAGCTGGAATGCAGGCGCTGGAGTGCCGGGTGCCGGTGCGGAAAAAGCCGGTGCGGGGAGCATTAGTAACGTGCCGGTGCCGGCGATTAGAAATAGTAACTTGTTATTCATTTTCCCTTGTAACATGTTCCTGTCACCCTCAAATATTCGTTCCCCAGCCATCCCCATTATCCCGTAGGACAGGCATCTTGCCTGTCCCAATTCCTCCCTGTCCCAATTCCTCGTTCCCAGGCGGAGCCTGGGAACGCCTTATCCGAGGCTCTGCCTCCTCTTCTTTATCGCTCATTTCTATCGCCAATTCCCACCGGCAGCACAAGCAACTCGCCGGTGCTGTGTCATTTCGGAACAGGAGGCTCTGCCTCCTGAGTCTCATTCCCAGCCTGAGGCTGGGAAGGAGAGAATTGGGCTAAAGCCCAACTACAAACTGTGCCATTTCGGAACAGGAGGCTCTGCCTCCTGAGTCTCATTCCCACGCAGAGCCTGGGAACGAGAGAAAACTCTTTCTCCCCCTCCCCGCTCGCGGGGAGGGGGTTGGGGGGTGGGGTTCCCAACCGGCACCCGGAAACGAGAGAGATTAATTTCACTCCTGTGCCGGCGCTTCCTGCAGGAGCAGTTCCATGTCAATATAGATTTGAGGCTCGCCATCTAGCGACTGAATAAGCGGCCCTTTAGCGCGATACCCGACACCAAACAGGTCGTCAATCACCTGACGGGGTTTGTCCTCCTTCCGCAGCGTAAATAGCAACTGGCTGCAAGGCGCTCCGTACTCTTTGGCAGCGCACAGGACATTTTCGCCATTTTTGACTCCAGAAGTCAGGAAACCGAGGATACCTTGTTCCGAAGCGCTCTGGAATCTGGCAGAAACGATCTGGCAGCGATCTTCGCGGGTTATGCCGCCCCACTCTTTTTCCCAGCGAATCACTTCAATCTTCTTGCCAGTGGCGTTGCGGGCGAAAGTGGCGGGAACGCCGCCCTTGCTTTTATCGCAAAAGTAGGTCGTCGTTTGAGCTCTGACCGGCTGGCTGATTGCAGCGAGCGCGCCGAGTGCCAGCGCCAACCCAGCCAGCAGTGGGCCAAATAATTGAGTTTTCATAGTGATGCCACCCTCCATCCAAGGGAGAAAGGCTAGGAATTCTCTCTTATTCTGGCATAAAAATCAGTTATATAACTTGAGTCCTGTTTAATTTTATGTTAAAAAATCTGAAAGATGAGAGCGCCGACCTGTCTAGCAAAACGCTCTCAGCTTTCACCGGCACAGCTGTCGAGTCAGACAGGCCGGTGGCAGAAATTGCCACTTTTATGCGGCTATCCGGGGCTTTTCTACCGGAAGATATACCGCGACTCAGACAAACAGCAGTTGCGGCAAATTTTGTGAGAACAAACTGTCAGAATGGTGAAGCTCGAACAGCCGCCCTTCAGAAAAAGCCCGGGCGGGAAGGGTGCCTGCAGCCCTTGCCGGCAAGAGCACCGGCTTTCCCGGCACCGGGCGCGCACCCCGCGATAAGATAGCGGTAAGAACCCCGGACCCTTAGGTGGCCAGATACCTGACCACACACGCCTATCGAAACCATCTACGGCAACCTGCAAGGTCTAAAATCCAGCCAGCTGAAACAGCTGCAGCGGCTGTACCACCAGCGCCTCCCGGGCGACAGCACCGTCACGTCCGAATTCGCCCAGCGCCTAGCCGCGATCAGCACAGAAATAGGGCAGCCGGTGTGCGCCTACATCAACCGGCGCGGACAGGTGATCCGCCTGGGAGTGGGCACCCCCCGCCAAACCCAAATACCGCCCCTGGAATTGCCCCGCTACGGTGCCGGTCGCCTCAGCGGCATTCGCTGCATCGCCACCGGCCTAAAACCCGCCGCCCCAGACGAAGCTGCCCTCACCGCAATGGCCTTGCAGCGGCTGGACGCCCTCGTGCTGCTCACCCTCACCGGCCAGGGCTTTGAGCGCCGGGGCGGCGGAGCCACCGGCTACGTCAGAGAAACCTACCTCGCCCATCTCATCCCCCTGCAGGAGGATGGAGACGGGAATCCGGGAGCCACCAGCTGGAGCGTGTCGCCCCCCTTGAGCTTGGACATTCTCGCCAACCAAGACTTCCTGGAACTAATCGAAGGGCTGGAAGCCGAATTTGAGCGAGAATTCACCGCCCAGCAGGTAGACGCCGACCAAGACCGAGTGCTGCTCGTGGGCGTAATGACCGACTACATGACCCGCCAGCAATTCGAGGACGGACTGGCAGAACTGGCCAGCCTAGTGGACACAGCCGGCGGCCAAGTGCTGCAAACCCAGCAGCAGCGGCGTTCCCAGCCCCACCCCCAAACCGTCGTCGGCGAAGGCAAAGTCCAAGAAATTGCCCTCGCCGCCCAGTCTGTTGGGGCCAACCTGATCGTCTTCGACCGCGACCTCTCGCCCTCCCAAGTGCGCAACCTGGAAACCCAAATCGGCGTCCGGGTAGTAGACCGCACGGAGGTGATTTTGGACATTTTCGCTCAGCGGGCGGGCAGCGGAGCAGGCAAACTGCAAGTCGAGCTAGCCCAGCTCGAATACATGCTGCCCCGGCTCACCGGCAGAGGGCAAGCCATGTCCAGGCTGGGGGGCGGCATCGGCACCAGAGGTCCTGGCGAAACCAAACTGGAAACAGAGCGCCGCGCCATTCAGCGGCGGATAGCGCGACTGCAGCAAGAAGTCAACCAGCTGCAAGCCCACCGAGCCCGGCTGCGGCAGCAGCGCCAGCATCAAGAAGTCCCCTCCGTGGCCATTGCCGGCTACACCAATGCCGGTAAATCTACGCTGCTGAACGCACTGACAGATGCCGGTGTTTATACGGCAGACCAGCTATTTGCCACCCTCGACCCCACCACCCGCCGCCTGGTGATTCCCGATGCCGTCACAGGCGATCCCCGGTCAATTGTAGTAACAGATACAGTTGGCTTCATACACGAATTGCCGCCCGCGCTAATTGACGCCTTCCGCGCTACCTTAGAAGAGGTAACGGAAGCGGACGCCTTGCTGCACCTCGTGGACTTGTCCCATCCCGCTTGGCAGAGCCAAATTCGCTCCGTGATGGCGATTTTGGCAGACATGCCGGTGACGCCCGGACCGGCACTGCTGGCATTTAACAAGATAGACCGAGTGGATGGGGACACCTTGGCGCTGGCGAGAGAGGAATTTCCCCAAGCAGTGTTTATTTCAGCAGCCTGCGGGCTGGGGCTAGAAACCCTGAGACAGCGGCTCGCTCAACTGATTCATTACGCTTCCGACCCTCGGTAAAAACTTAAAATTTTCCCGGAGCGGGAAACAGGTAATTTCACTGTTGACAAACTCAGGAGAAATTTGAGAAAAACATAGTTAAGACTGCGTATCCAGTGTGGTATCAGAGCCCAAACTGGGGGCAAAAGTCCCGCGCATCTACTTATCGCTCGCCCGCTGGGCCGATTTTCTCCCTTCTGGGGCGTGCCGCCAAACTGGCCGGCACACAGAAACTTAATGAACGGGGCTTCTTATATGAAGATTTGAAGAAGCTATCCCCCCGCAATGGACATCGGGTTCCCCGAACATTAAAATTGGATACGGTATCCCAGAAATTTGCACTGTTGCAACACCCGAGGGATGGATTTGTTTCAACCGTTTAATCAACCAGTGAGCGTACAGGGTGTGATCACAAACACAGTGAGACCGTGACCAGTCTCAAAGCATTTCGGGAAATCTTGTTCCATCCTAAAACTATTCCAGTAGTAATCCGAAGAGCAATATGTACAGGCCACTTTCAAAACTAGCCCTTGGACTCGCTGTCCTGGCCTCAGCTGGGGTGTATTCTGTGGCTGCAGCTCCTTCAGCTTCAGCTTTTACCTTCCTCAACGACGGCAGCGTGGGCATTAACGATAGCGATCTCAACAGTACCTTCACGGTTAACTTTGACGGGAACGTCGCGACGCAAAACGTGACTGGACTGACCTCGGAGGCCACCTTTAAGTTTCTGGGGTTCACCACCATTGCTGGTGCGACCAGAAACAGCACCAAAACAGAGGCGGCGTTTGAAATCAGCCTGTCCAACACGACCAGCGCCCCCCTGCTGTCCCGCACTTCTGCCTTGGGCTTCGACGTTTGGAATTTCGACGGCACCAGCCTCGGCTCCGGGCTGGCCCTGCAGGGAATCGGCAACTCCTCAGGCAGCGGCGACACCCGCTCCATCGGGCTTTTCGTCAACGACCGCAGCGGCTCGTTCCCCAATCAGTTCGGCGATGTGGACGTGTGCTTCACCAACGGCAACACCTGTCAGGGAGGCACCTCGGGCGGCGTTGACAACAACCCCTCTACCAGCAACCCGCAGACGGACAAGTTTACAGCCACCTTGGCTTTCAGCGGTTCTGTCAGCCAGTTTGCCCTGAATAACTTTGGCGTCCGCTACCAAAGCATCGACGGCAACGGTTTCAACGGTGCCAGCGGCACGGGTCAAGGAACAGCTGTCATCCCTTCCGCCCCCAAGCCCCCTGGCCCCCGGCAGATACCAGAGCCCGGTACAGTCGGCGCTCTATTGCTCATGGGTGCCGGCATGCTTCACACAAGCCGCAGGAAACAGCAAGATGGCCAGCAGCCGCAAATCGACCTGTAAGCTGCCGCCGGCCATTTCCTGGATTGCTTTTTTCCCCGCTCTTCTCGGGCAGGGGCAGATTTTGCTGTGTGCGGGCGCGGGCGATGGGCTTGGCGGCGCTACAGATGCCCCGGGCAGCTCGTGACGCTAGTGCCGCTGCAACAAGGAACACACCGCCGGCTGTCAAACATGGAGAAGGGACAAGGAACAAGGGAGATGCCCGCCGCTCCCGGCACCGACACCCCCACACCTGACACTTCTGAGACGGCTGCCGGCTTTTTTTATAAGTCTTCCTAGCTTTTTTTGGCCCGGGCTGGGGCGAGACAAACTCGCTTTACCGGCCTAAAATTTTAGTAATAAAACTTAAACATCGCGGATACTATGGCGGCTAAAGTGGAAATCTACACCTGGCGCACCTGCCCCTTCTGCATTCGTGCCAAGGACTTGCTGAGAAAGAAAAGCGTTGAGTTTGCTGAATACAGTATCGATGGGGATGAAGCGGCGCGGGCTGAAATGGCCAAACGCGCCAACGGGCGGCGCAGCCTGCCCCAGATTTTCATCAATGACGAGCACATCGGCGGCTGCGACGACATCCACGCCCTAGAGGCTCAAGGGAAGCTCGACCCACTCCTGCAGGCCACTCTCAGTTAAGAAACCGGGTTTCTTTGCCTAAAAACACCAATTTTCGTCGCACCGGCCCAAAGAAACCCGGTTTCTGAGATGCGGTTAACAAACCGGGTTTCTTTCCCTGAAAAAACCAAGCTGTCGGGACCCCTGCCAAAAGAAACCCGGTTTTTGAGATTTCAAGACCGGCGCGACCGCATGGGAGCGGGCCCGCCCGACGCGCCCTTCCGCCCGCCCCCACCAGCCAGCAGGCGATGCGCAGTTACCTGTCTGGTGATGTAATAAACTAAGGAACGCGACATGCGCTTTTGGCAAGATTGAGAAGGTACAAGGGTGAAACTTGCGTTTATTATTGACCCCATCCAGCGGCTCGACCCAACTCACGACACCAGCGTAGCGCTGATGGAATCGGCACAGGCGCTGGGTCACGAAGTTTGGATAACTCAGGCAAACCGGCTGAGCGTGGTGGATGGTAAAGCTTGGGCAATCTTGGAACAGGTTAAGCTGACGCCGGTGCAGCTGATAGAGGGGGGATGGGTGAAAGCGCCTTCCTGGTATGAGCGGGGAGAGCGAGTTTTGCAGCCCCTCGAGGACATGGACGCGGTGTTCATGCGCACCGACCCGCCCGTGACCGTTCCCTACCTCTACGCCACCTACATTCTCGACTACATTGACGAAACCAGAACCCTGGTGATCAATTCCCCTCGGGGGCTGCGGGCTGCTAACGAAAAAATGTACGCCATGCAGTTCACCAAAGTGGTTCCAGAAACCATTGTCAGCTGCGATAAATCCGTAATCCGGCAATTTGTGGATCACAAAGGGGCAGCCGTCCTCAAGCCTCTCGGCGGCAAAGCCGGCGAAGGAATTGTCTTCCTGCAGCCGAAAGACCCCAACTTCAACTCCCTGATTGAAATCAGCACCCAACAGGGTCAAATTCCGGTGATGGTTCAAACCTACCTGCCGGCGGCAAAAGAGGGAGACAAGCGAATTATCCTGCTCAATGGCAAACCCCTCGGGGCTGTCAACAGGCTTTCCACAGGCACTGAATTTCGCAACAACATGGCCGTCGGCGGCAAAGTGGCGAGAACCGAACTCACCCAGCAAGAACACATTATTTGCGCCAAACTCGCCACCAAACTGCGAGAAGATGGCTTGTACTTCGTGGGCATTGACGTGATTGGCGGCTTGCTCACCGAAGTCAATGTCACCAGCCCCACCGGCATCCGCGAGATTGACCGGCTGGACAATACTAACACTCGCTTGGGGCACAAGGTCATTGAATGGGTGGAAGAAACTAAATACGGGAAAGGCAAGAAAAAGAAATCAGGGTAGCAGTTCATGCCGTCAACTTCAATTTCACCCGCAGAACAGCCGGTAATTGGCGTAGCAGTCGCCGGCACCGGCTTCGGGCAAAAAGTCCACATCCCCGCCTTGCGGTCACACCCCCGCATTCAGGTGGCAGCCGTCTATCACCGGCACTGCGACAAAGCCAAAGCCATTGCTCAAGCTCACAATATTCCCCACGCTTGCGATACAGTAGAAGAAATTGTATCCCTGCCAGAAGTGCGGGCGGTCAGCATTTCCACGCCGCCATTCGCGCACTGTGAAATGGCTAAAGTGGTGTTAAAAGCCGGCAAGCACCTGTTGCTAGAAAAACCCACAGCCCTGACAGCGGAAGAAGCGCGGGAACTGCACAATCTTGCGCAATCCACCGGCGCTGCGGCGGCGATGGATTTTGAATTTCGCTTCGTGCCGGCGTGGCAAATGCTGGCAGAATTGCTAGCAGAGGGGTACTGCGGTAAAAAGCGCCTGGTCAAGATAGATTGCTTAGTGTCAAGTCGGGCTGACCCCAGCCGACCTTGGAACTGGTACGCCCAAAAAGACAAGGGCGGCGGTGTTTTGGGCGCTATGGGCTCCCACATTTTCGATTACAGCAGCTGGCTGTTCGCGCCGGCGCGCCGGCTTTCCGCCCAGTTGCTGACAGCGATTCCCGCCCGACCGGACCCGGCTGCCGGTGGGGAACTCAAGCCGGTGGATGCCGACGACAGCTGCACGCTGATGCTGGAGCTCGCGGACGGAACCCCCTGTCAGGTTTGCCTGAGTTCGGTGACCTATCAGGGGCGCGGGCACTGGGTGGAAGTGTACGGCGAAAAGGGCACCTTAATTTTGGGCAGCGACAACCAGCAGGATTACGTGCACGGCTTCCGCCTGTGGGGCAGTCAGGGAGGCCAACCCCTGGCTGAGATTAAAATACCGGAAAGGCTGGCGTTTCCCCGCGTTTTCCCCGACGGTCGCATTGCGCCGGTGGTGCGAGTCATCGACGAGTGGGTGCGGGCGATTGATGCCGGCGTTCAGCCTGTACCCAGCTTGCGCGAAGGGGTTTACTCGCAACTGCTCATGGATTTAAGCCACTTTTCCAGCGCCACCGGCACCTGGGTGGAAGTGCCGGCGCTGGATGATTTTCTCGCCCGCCGGTGAGCTTGGCGCACCGGCACCCGCGTCCTGAAACAGACCTAACTAAAAGAGGCTCAGAACTGAGCTTCTTTTTTTGCGTCTGGCGCTGACTTCCCTTGCTCAATACCCTGGGGAGGCGGCGCGAGCACAGGACTTCTGGCTGCAACTACTTGTCGAAAGAGCTGTCCCCCTGGAGATCCAACAGCTCGTCCCAAGAGCAGCCGAACGTTTCCTTGATTCGTCCGATCGGGTCCATCTCCATCTTGTTCATCGGCTGCGTCGCGTAACGCCAAACCGTGCTGTAGGTGACACCGGAACGCCGGCTCAGTTCGCTGATGCTCCAGTTGCGAACCTCACACAGCTCTTTGATTCTGACTTTGACTTGGTACATACTCTCCAGTTTAGTGATGTTCCACCCACAAGCTATACTACTAGAAATTTAATATTGACATTGTAACGATAGTGCGATAAAATAACCCAAGTTGCTACTTGCAAAAAATTCAGGCAGCGCTGCCCCCCCTAACCGGGGCAGCCACGGGGGGACTGCCCCTGCGAAGGAGGGGACGAGAAAAGCCTTCCTTTTGCAGGGGCGGTGCGGCACGACCGCCCCGTCTGGGGGGATGGAAAAGCTCACGGCTATGTTTGTAGCAACTTGAGTTAAAATAGACACAGCCCGTGTCTGGAAATTTGTTGCGCTCTGCAGGAACTGCGGAGTTGACTGGCGTGACTCCCTATTAGGGATTGAAATACTTCTAGCAGCAGATGTCTTCGAGCAGGCATTTAGGTTAACTAGCAAGAAAGCGGACGTCAAAGCCCGCGACAGGCGATGACGCAGCTGCGCAATCCACCAAAAGCACTACGGGAATAACACGCAGATGACTTTACCCAGCCAACCGGCTTCCTTCTGGCGCGTCACAACTGCCGAAACCCACTTTCCCCAGCTGATCGCAGATATCGCCGTCGATGTGGCAATCGTCGGAGGCGGCATCACCGGCATGACAGCCGCCCTGCTTCTGGCGCGTGCCGGTTTGAAAGTTGCCGTGATCGAAGCGGGCAAAATCGGCACCGGCACCACCGGCCACAGCAGCGGTCACTTGAGAGACGTTCCAAAAGCCGGCTGCCAGCAACTGATCTCTAACTTCGGCGCAGAAAACAGCTCCCTCGCCGTACAGTCGTGCCGCGCCGCCATTGAGCGCATCGCCGCTTTTATCCAAGAAGAGGGGATTTCTTGCCACTTCCAGCGAGTCCCCGCATATCTCTACACCGAGTCGCGGGAAGACCTTCCCTATCTCGAAGACGAAATGGAAGCCGCACGCGGGCTGGGGATTGACGCCACCCTGACAGCAAACCTGCCCCTGCCCTTCCCCGTCCGCGCCGGCATCCTCTTCCCCAGTCAGGCGCAGTTCCACCCAGCACAGTACCTGCACGGACTCGCCGAGGCGTTTGCCCGCTCGGGAGGTCTGATTTTTGAGAGAACCCGCGTTCTCGACATCAGGGACAGCCAGCCGAGCCGAATTTACACCGAGCGAGGCTCCGCTGAGGCTAAGAACGTCATCCTCGCCACCGGCACCCCCATCCACGACTGGTTCCACCTGCCCGACTTGCTGGGAATCGCCGCCAAAATTGCCCCCTACCGCTCTTATTTACTCGCCGTGCGGCTGGTAGAAAAACGCTTTGGCCCAACTGCGCCCCTGCCTGCCGGGCTGTTTTGGGACACAGCAAATCCCTCTCACTACACGCGCAGCCACACAGACAGCAGCGGTCAAATTCTGATCGCCGGCGGCGAAAACCACAAAACCGGCCACGAGACAGACACCGAAGCGTGTTACCGCCGCTTGGAGGAGTACGTGCGGGTTCGCTACGAGGTCGAATCCGTGAGCTGCAAGTGGTCGGCGCAGTTCTACGAACCTGCTGACGGTCTGCCTTTCATTGGCAAACCGAGCTCTCACTCGCACCTGTACATCGCCACCGGCTACTCTGGCAACCTCAGCTTCGGCACCGCTGCAGCTGTGCTGCTTGCTGACCTGATTCAGGGCAAGCCCAATCCCTGGAGAGAACTTTATGACCCGAATCGGGTGCCAATCGCCGGCGCAACTCGGCTGGTGGCGGAAAATCTCGATGTCGCCGCCCGGTTTATTGCTGACAGGTTCCTGTCAGAAGCCAGCAGCTTGTCTGAGGTGGGGGCCGGTCAGGGGAAAATTGTCGATATTAATGGGGAAAAAGTGGCGGTTTACCGCGACAGGACCGGGGCGACTCACGCGCTGTCGCCGGTGTGCGCCCATGCTGGGTGCATCGTACACTGGAACAGTGCGGAAAAAAGCTGGGACTGTCCCTGCCACGGGGGGCGTTACAGCCCCACCGGCAGGGTGATCGACGGTCCGCCCATTAACGGTTTGACGCCCAAAAAGATTTCCCCGCCTTAGCTGAAATACACCGGCAGGCAGAAGTGGGGGCCGGGTTCTAACTGTAGAGGGATATTTTTTTTCTAAACCGCCAAGACGCCAAGGACGCCAAGGAAGCGGAACTCGCCCTCAGGGTTTAATCTTGCGGGGATTTGAGCGAGAAGATGGGCTGAAATCGCTATAAGCTGTCAGGACAAAAGTCCCATCACAGCAGTGGTGGGAGTGTCATGCAGCTCCTCAGGTTGGCTGCTAGAGAGCAGGTCTTGTATTAAAAATCGAGGGGAAGAAACCGGGTTTCTCTTCCCAGTCCAAAGAAACCCGGTTTCTCAGATTTCTCGACCGGCTCGCGCTCGCGGCTTGATTGGGTTGCAGCTATCTCATGGAAGCTGCCATTTGCTCTTGCAGCTGGCTTTTAACCCGCTTAAAATCGGTAGCCATCTGCCGCTGCTGCTCGTCGCTGAAGTTGTCGCGGATGATGGGTAAAATCTCCTTTTCTTCTTGATCTTTGTGGTGGTTAACCAGATCCCGCAGCCGGCTGACATTGGCTTTGAAGTCCGGTAAAGAGGGAGTCAAAGACCGCATTTGCTCCAGCATCTGCTTCATGTCCGCTTGCTCGGAGTACAGGTCTTGGGTCTTGTTATAATAGTTGCGGACAGCTGGGTAGACCACTTGCTCTTCGGCGTTGGCGTGTGCGCTCAGGTCTTTGTAGAGTTGGCCGAAATATTCTTGGATCTTTTGTGGGTCGTCACTCCGGTCAATCTCCATGAATAGAGTGTCGGCTTTGGTGTGATCCATGCGGATAAGATCGCGGATGCTAATTTCGCCTGCACTGCGCGTCACCGCACTGCCGGCAATCCCCGTAAAGGCGGCGATTGCATCTTGAACTCGCGCCCAAATCCCCCGATCTGGCTCTTGGCCGGTGAGCTCGAGGGTGCCGAGAATTTCCAGGATGCCTTTCAGCTGCTCTTGGTGAGCCCGGTTTTCAAAGTTAACCGTATTCAAGGGAGTAATCGCGGCTTCAATGTCAGCACCGGCCACTTGGGCCGCTTTGTGGACGAGCAAGCCGGCCATCGTTTGCTTGTGCTTGAGCAATTCATGCTCAGCAACCTTTTCATAGAGAGTGTACTCAGAACTTTGCATGATGTTCCGAGCTTTCTCAATGAACTGCTGCGTTGTTTCCTTGGGCTGTCCCTTAACACCGTACTGAACCCTCACGGTTTCCAGAATGCCAAGATTTTTGCGATCGTCTTCCAGCATCTCCCGCACGCGGTCGCAAATTTCTTGGTCGCTGCAGGTGTTGAGCAGATATTCTTCATTATAAATCAGCAGGTTTTGCAGCGCCTTCATCTCTTCCAATTTAGAAGCGATTGCAGTGCGCTTGGCGTCTTCAACCGTAACAGGCATGTCGGTTCTCCTCTTGAAATAACTTTTCTTATCAGATGCTCTTTCAGCTTAATTAGAGGCTTTCCATCCACTCATCCACCTTGCGACAGATTTGTGGGTATCTCAGGAGGTAGAATTGCCACCTCATGAATAACCACCGGCACTTTATAACACTTCTAAAAATAATGCCGCACTTTTACATTTATTTAAGGAACCCTGGAATGGCCACGGCGATTGTTTGCCGCCGGCACACGAAGCGCCGGTAACTATTTCCGCCGGCACACAAGCAGCGCCTCTGTAAGGAAGCCGCAGGCGCTGGGAGCGTCCCACTTCTGTAAACACGATCTTTAAGTGCGTTCCCTCCAGGAGGGAACGCACCCTACTTCTGCCCGTGCGATCGCGGTGCCGGCAGCCCCTCTCCCACCGGCGCGTATCCGTAAAATTACTGGTGTGGGTTCTACCATACTTTTGAGAGAATTTAGGGCAGATAAAATTTAACTGGTATTAGGGGAGTTGGCACAATCGTGAAAGTCCAGTTATTGGGGCAACGGCTTGCGCTTGCTGCGGCGTTAGGCGCAACTGCCACCATCGCGGTAGAGACGGGATTGATCGCGGGAGCAGCTGCTCAGCAGAAAAATCAGTTCTACTGCGACACCAGCAAAAGCCCACCGGCAACCATTGTCCGCACCCCACGGGGAAATGTGCCGGTGATTCGCTGGACTTCCGATGTTTTCCCCCCGCCTTTGACTCCGGAGGAGCGCTGCAAGATAGTTTCTCAGCGATTCCAGGAATTCCAAAACCAAAATAAGCTCCGATACATCACAACCGGCCAAATGAACGGTCAACTGGTTGTTTGCGTTGCCAATCGCAAAGACGGTGACTGCACCGGCTTGCTATTCACCCTCAAACCGGGGAGCGATCCCAGAAGCACTCTCGAAAGACTCTTAAATTACAAGGCTCTTGCTGGCGGGAACCCCCTCAATCAAAGTTCCTCGGAACGGCTCTACGTTGATATGGAAGAAATTATCAACACAGCGCCGGTGGCGGGAGGGAGCGCCCCCAGCGCCGGGCCGGCAGAATCGGGCGACAATCCCTGGTTTGCCAACTGAGAGATGAATTGCCGCTTTCTCGGGTTGCAGCTTCAGACTATCACCCTGGTTGCCGGTGTCCTCAGTTTAACAGTGGCGCTCACAGCGGCGACACCGGCGGGTGTGTCTGTCCCCAACGTGACACCGGCACCCCCTCAATCCCCCGCCACCGCTTCGCAGCAGCTGGCCAAATCCATCACCGTCAAGGTACTCTCATCATCAGAATCCGGTTGGGGTTCAGGAACCCTAATCCAGCAGCAAGGGGACGTTTACACTGCAGTTACAAATGAGCACGTGCTCGTTGCGGGAGATCCGCCCTATCGCATTCAAACCCCGGATGGGAAGATACACCCAGCTACAGTAAAGTTGCGGGGGGCGTCTTTCCAGGGGAACGATTTGGCTTTGCTGCAGTTTCGCAGCACCGGCACGGTTTATCCGGTGGCGAAACTGGGGGCGACACCGGCACCGGGGGATGAAGTCTTTGCCGGTGGGTTTCCCTTTTCCTATGAGGCGTCGCTTCCCACCAACTCCCCCACAGGGCTAGAGGGGTTCAAATTCACTGCCGGCAAAGTCTCCTTAGTCCTGGACAAAGCTTTGGAAGGGGGATACCAGCTTGGATACACCAATGATATCGAAAAAGGCATGAGTGGGGGGCCGGTGCTCAATCGTGCCGGTGCGCTGGTGGGGATTAATGGCATGCACGCCTATCCCCTGTGGGGCGATCCGTATATATTTCAGGATGGCTCGGAGCCAACCCCACAGATGCGGGAGCAAATGATTCCCCTGGCTTTCGCCATCCCGGTGGGGACATTTACCCAAAATCTTCAGGCGGACAGGGGGACGCCCGCACGCTAAGAAAGCCGGTTTGACAAAAGCTTCAAAAACAGGTAATAACTAAATAGATTGGGGAGTGGGGGAGAGCGAGAGATGAGGTTTTCTTACGGACTGCCGGTGGCGCTAGCCGGTGCAGTGGCGACTGTAACGCTGGTGCAGCCTTATATTGCCTTGGCAAAGACATCACGCCAGGTTTTCGGTATTGCCAACGCTATCACGGTGTTAATTGAGGGGCATCCATCTTCCGGCCCTTCCTCTTTCGGTTCCGGGGTGATTGTCGCCAAACAAGGGAAGACTTATACTGTACTTACTGCCAAGCATGTGGTAGAAAATAAGAATAAAAAATATAAAGTTGTCACCTTTGACAGCAAGGGAAATCCAGATACCAAGGACGGAAATCCAGTCAACTACAGCACCGTCAACCCAATGGACGGTGTGGATTTAGCTGTATTGCAGTTCACCAGCGACAAAACATACAGTGTCGCCAGTCTTGGCAATTCCGCACAAGCAACCCCGGGCACAAAAGTTTATGTTGCTGGGTTCCCAGAACCAGGAATAGAAATCAAAAAACGCATCTTAGACTTCAAAGACGGAATAATTTCAAGGAGTTCAAATACGCGAGATGGTTACGATTTAATCTACAGCAACCCCACACGGGAGGGGATGAGTGGGGGGCCGGTTCTGGATGAGGATGGAAAGTTAGTTGGCATTCACGGACGCGGCGATGGTTATAAGCGTGACTCAGGGGAAGTGGTTAAGAATGGCGATAATTTGGGTATTCCCATCAATACCTTTTTGAACTGGGCATCGAAAAACGAACTGCATTTGGGTTCAGCAGCACCTGTCGCTCAGCAACCCAGCTCACCCCCTGCGCCTCGCCCCTCAGCAGCAACCGCTCCTCCCGCCTTGCGCTGGGGGTATCAAAATGTTAATACCGGCATTTATGAGTGTTTAGACCAAGCCTATGTCATCATGCAGAAGGACAGCTTCAAGAACTTAAATTACAATAAAGAAGATTTATTTGTCTCAGGGATAGCTGGCAGTTACGCCGTTGATATTAGCTGCAATTCAGGATATTCGGCGATAATAGTTGCCGGGCCTGATAAAAAGACAGCTGGGCTGTGGTTAGATAGATTTTGGAAGGCTATGGCACCATATCGTGTAAATCTGCCACCGCGTCCCGCTAATGCACCGGCATCACCCGCAACCCCTCCTCCTGCTTTGCGGTGGACGTTTGAGGATAACAATATGAGCGATGATGAGTGTGTGAATAAAGCCTACCGCATCATGCAGCGAGAGGGACTCAAAAACATCACTAAAAAGGGTGAGAGTACAAAGCAATACGTTTCAGGGTTTGCTGACAATTACGCTGCAGATATTAGCTGCAACACAGAAGATTGGATGGTGGTGGTTACGGGAGCAGATAAAGCTACGGCTAAGCGATGGCGCGATAAATTGCGGGATGGGATGAAACAGTGAAAGCCCTCAGGTTGGGACACCGGCAGGCCATCATAACCTGTCCCAGAGGCAGGCGATATCGCCTTTGGCGGGAAGAGGGGCGAACATTTACCCTACCCGGAGTGCGTCCCG
Source organism: Oscillatoria princeps RMCB-10 (assembly GCA_019359235.1). Lineage (GTDB taxonomy): Bacteria > Cyanobacteriota > Cyanobacteriia > Cyanobacteriales > Oscillatoriaceae > Oscillatoria > Oscillatoria princeps. The sequence goes on along the minus strand of JAHHHT010000016.1, from coordinate 131,394 downwards.
ATTTGGCAGCGGAAGATGGGGCGAGGGAGAGGATAAATTTTTCTCCCTTGCCCGCCACGCTCCCCCCTGACTGACTGTATAATATAAACGTCAGCCTTTCACTGGGCGGGAGGAAAACAAGATGAGTTTGCAACTTAATATTCCTGATTCTGTCCTGCAGGCCATCCCGCTGCCAGAAAAACGGATGGAACAGGAACTTTTGAAAGAATTGGCGGTTGCCTTATATTCGGAAGAGCTTCTCTCTTTTGGCAAAGCCCGAGAATTAGCTCGGATGAGCCATTATGAATTCGCGCAGTTAGTGGGAGAGCGAGGCGTGCGCCGGCACTACGGCGAGGAAGAACTTAAGGACGACCTAAATTATGCCAATCGTGAGTAATACCTCGCCAGTCTTAAACCTGGCAATTATTGACCGGCTCTCCCTCCTGCGCCAGCAATTCGGAGAAATCCAGATACCAGCAGCGGTGTTAGAAGAGTTGCGAGTTGACCAACCCCTACCGGGTTCTCAAGCGCTGCGAGAGGCTATTGCAGCAGGATGGCTTCAAGTTCAGGAGGTAACAGATCGCCCTCTGGTGCAGCTGTTACGGCGAGATTTAGATCGGGGTGAAGCTGAAGCTATTGCGCTCGCTTTGCAGCAGTCAGCGGACTGGACGCTCTTAGATGAGCGGGAAGGACGGAGAATTGCCCTATCATTGGGGCTAAATGTTACCGGAATACTCGGTGTCCTGCTGCGTGCGTGGCGTGCTGGCGATCTGGGCTCTTTGCGAGAGGTAATCGACGACTTGCGCTCGCGAGCTGGTTTTCGCATTGCGCCGGCGTTGCTAGCAGAGATTTTGACGGCTACAGGAGAATTACCGCCTTAAGAGCGTCAGAAAGCTGCAGTGCTATTTTCCACGCGCTCGCAAAAAAAGTCACTTTATCTCAAATGAATCAACCATCTTTTGCGCCACCGGCAGAAACTGTAGGTATTTCTGTTCTTCGGCTTCATAGGTGATCACATAAGCCTTATTATTTATCACCGCCCACATCTGCATCCGCTTTAAATTCTGTCCCCCATCCCTGCCGGTGTAAACCACTTGATACCCTGAACTGTTCCCGATATTCTGGTCTTTCAACTCTATTAGAATCTTGGCATTCGGCACAAACTGGTAGATGGCCTTCAGAGCCTCTTTTGTGTATTGTTGCTCCGTCACCGGCTGTGCCGACAAATCCTGAATCTCGACACTCAGATTTTCCTGAAATTTATCTCCCTCCCCTTCCTTAGGTGAAAAGAATCTCACTTCAGTCCCAAGAATAGCGTTTTGTTTTACATCCTTTGTCCAAGTTTTCGGATACTTTATCTTTATGCCAGAGTTGGGGGCGTCATAGGTCAAGCGTGACAAATCCAGCACCGAATCCAGCCAATCCTTAATCTGTTGCTGAAACAGCCCCATTACACCGGCTAGGATAGCAGCGAGGACACCCAGCAGATTGACAATATGTTTTGGTTTCCACTTCTTCATGGGTGATGGTACTTTGGAAGGCTCAGTTCCAGACTGGGATGCCGGCACCCCACCCGCCGGCGGTGCCGGTGATGGCGCTGCAGGGTTCACCGGCACCCGGGACAAACCCTCGACCGCTTGCAGCGCCTCTACTGCTGTGGGGTAGCGCTGCCGGCAGTCTTTGCGCACCATTTGGTCGATAAGACCTGCAAGGGCGTCGCTCACTTGCGCCCTGTTGCGCCAGACGATCTCACCGGTAGCCGGATCTTCGGCCAATCCGCCAGATTTCGGATCTGGATTTAAGCCGGTGAGCGCTTGAATGGCAATCACGCCCACGGCATAGACATCGCTGCTGAATCTGGGTTTGCCGTTGGCTTGCTCGTCTGGCATATAGCCCCGTGTGCCAATCGCAACGGTGCTGGTGACTTCCCCTGATGGGTTAACCGACAGGTTTCTGATGTCCTTGACAGCGCCAAAGTCAATCAGGACGATTTTGCCGTCAGACTGTCGCCGGATCAGGTTTGCCGGCTTGATGTCCCGGTGGATCGCCCCCTGCCGGTGGACAAAGGCGAGCACATCCAGGATGTCCCGCAACAGGGCAATCACTTCAGCCTCGCGCAGGGGCGCTGCAACCCCACCCTTCCCCCTGGCGGCGAACTCTCGGCTCAAGTCATTTCCGGGGATGAACTCCTGTACTAAATAGAACTGCTGGTTTTCCTCAAAGTGGGCCATCAGTCGGGGTATCTGTTCGTGAGTGCCCAGCCGGTGCAGGATTTCCGCTTCTTGGTTGAATAGCCGTTTCGCCGTCTGCAGGACAAATGGATCGCTCGACTGGGGCTGCAGTCGCTTGACGGCGCACTGGGGATGGCCAGGTAAGTCCCGGTCTTCTGCCAAATAGGTCTGGCCAAATCCCCCGCTGCTGAGTTCTTTAATAATGCGGTAGCGCCCACGCAGTGTCGTGCCTAGCACCGGCTTCCCCCTGCATCACCGAGTTGTCCATCATGATTTTGCCACAGATGCCGGTGCTCTCCAACAGCACCGGCTCACCTCAAAGGCGGCGCATCTATATATATATAAGTGTCAGGCTGGCACTGACAGCGCCGGGGATGAACCCGTCTCTTGTTTCGCCGCCTCCTCCTTACTGGGTGGGGGTTGGGCGTAGGTTCACGGTTCACCTGCTTCCCGCCGCATCCCCGCGCTGTCCATCGTGATTTGGCCACAGATGCCGGTGCTCTCCAACAACACCGGCTCACCTGAAAGGCGGCGCATCTATATATATAAGTGTGAGACTGGCCACCGCCGGGGATGAGCCCGCCTGTTTTTTCGCCGCCTCCCCCCACACGGGGTTGGGGGTGGCGGCGGGTTTATTCATCCCCTCAGTTGTGTCCCAAAGATTTCGGGTGAACCCGCCCCTACAGGGGTGGGGGGCGGGTTGCTAGCCGGCCCATCCTATGCCCGCCGGCACCCCACGCCCGCAACTCCCCGCCCTGACTGATGGCCCAAGTCTCTCAGCGCCGGTGCCGGGCACCCCCGACTGCCGGTGCTATGGCTTTTGGCTCTTTGCTTAGTCTTTCGCCGTCTGCGTTAAAGCGCGAAAGCTTTGCTATTTAAACATCTCATGTTTACGGCTTACTTATTTTATATAAACTAATTAAACAAATATTGTGTCATTTTGCTCTCCTCCGAGCCGGTGTGGGCCCTCTTCACACCCCCTGCTGGCGGATCAATTGTAAAGAAATATTACAATATGCCGTCAAAGCGGTAAAACGGCTTGACAGCTCGCTAGGGGAGTCGCTATGTTAAATACATACCCGGGTAAACCAATTCACAGCGATATGCAAGATAAGCAAAAAGTTACATTGTATCTGCCACCGGAACTGCATCGCCAGCTGAAGATTAGAGCCGCAGTTGACTCCGAACCGATGTCAGCCATAGCAGAGAAAGCAATAGTTTTCTACATGGCGCATCCAGAGGTAGTAGACGAGGTAGAAGCATCCTACGGCAAGACCCACAGGGTATATTCCTGTCCAGAATGCACTACTTCAGTTGTCCTGAGAGATGGGGAGATGGTTTCTCTCAAATCTCAGCCAGGAGTGCTCGCAGAAGAAGGTCTGTCGGTGGAGAGGGTGTCAAAGGTAAATTCCAGCTCCGCACAAGAGGGAGAGGAAGAATTGGTTCCCTGCTAAGGCTTCCCTTGATATCCCAAGACTAGCGCTGATTGTGCTTTCATGTCAGCAGCTAGGAGCAGCCGGCACAAGCAATGTTTGCAACCGTCTCTAAAAGGTCGATTGGTCATGAAAGAAGAGCTCAATATACTCATTCAAGCTCAATACCCTTTAATATATCTCGTGACCTCTGAGGAAGAGCGGGCAGAGCAAGCAATTGCCTCGATTGCTCAGAGCAAGCCCCAGCAAAGAATCTTCATTTGGACAGTCACACACGGTATAGTCGAATACGGTCAGCCCCGCACCACCACGCAGCACAACACTGTTTCGCCAGAAGCAGCGATTGAGTGGGTGATACGGCAGAAGGAACCGGGTCTGTTTATATTCAAAGATTTACACGCATTCATCGACGCCCCAGTGACGAACCGATGGTTGCGGGATGCGATTGCCAGCTTTAAAGGCACGCAGAAAACCGTAATAATAATGTCGCCAGTGCAGCAGGTGCCCATCGAGCTAGAAAAGGAAGTTGTCGTACTGGACTTCCCACTGCCATCGATGGCGGAGCTCAATCAAGTGCTGTCAACGCAGCTGGCTGACAACCGCAACCGCCGGCTAACTACAGATGCGCGGGAAAAACTCCTGAAAGCAGCCTTGGGTTTGACGCGGGATGAAGCGGAAAAAGTTTATCGCAAAGCGCAAGTCACCAACGGTCGCCTCACCGAAGCCGAAGTAGACATTGTTCTCTCCGAGAAAAAGCAGCTGATTCGGCGAAACGGTATACTGGAATATATTGAAGAAGACGAAACCATTGATTCCGTTGGCGGCTTGGAAGAGCTGAAGCGATGGCTGAAGCAACGCTCCAACGCATTCACAGAGCGGGCCAGGGAATACGGTTTGCCCCAACCCAAAGGGATGCTGATTCTAGGCGTACCGGGATGCGGCAAATCCCTGATTGCCAAAACTACCGCTCGCCTGTGGGGGCTGCCCCTGCTGCGCTTGGATATGGGGCGCGTGTATGACGGGTCAATGGTAGGCCGGTCAGAGGCGAACCTGCGGAACGCCCTGAAGACAGCTGAATCTATCTCGCCGGTGATCTTGTTTATTGACGAGCTAGATAAAGCCTTTGCCGGCAGTGCCGGTTCTGCAGACTCGGATGGGGGAACATCGAGCCGCATCTTCGGTTCTTTCCTCACCTGGATGCAAGATAAAAAGTCGCCGGTGTTTGTAATGGCTACTGCTAACCGGGTAGAGCGTTTACCTGGGGAGTTTTTAAGAAAGGGCCGGTTTGACGAGATATTCTTTGTAGATCTGCCGGTCAGCGAAGAGCGCCAAGATATTTTTAAGATTCACCTGGGCAAGCGGCGTCGGGACATAGCTCGCTTCGATATCGAGCAACTGGCCAAAGTTTCCGAAGGCTTCTCAGGAGCGGAAATTGAGCAAGCGATAATCGCATCGATGTACGACGCCTTTGCTCAAGAGCGAGAATTCACGCAGCTGGACATTATTGCCGCCATTAAATCAACGCTGCCGCTGTCGAAGACAATGACAGAGCAAGTAACGGCCTTGCGAGACTGGGCCAGGCAGCGAGCGCGACCGGCTGCATCTTCCGTCGCCGAATATCAGCGACTGGAGTTCTAAAAGCTTTCTCCTGCTCCCAACAGGAGGAAAGGCTAGCAAGTCAATTGCTGGCGCGGTTACAAAAAGTCGCACTGCGGCTTCATTCAAATCCAAACGTTGTCAAATCTCTCATTGTCCTATTAGGAGGAAACCAAAATGTCTCACTTTAGCACCCTGCGCACCAAAATCACCGATGCCGAAATCCTGAAGGCTTCTCTGCGTGACCTTGGCATCAGCGTCAAGACCGAAGCTGATGTTCGCGGCTACAATGGCCAACGGGTTCGTTCCGACATCGTGGCAGTTTTGGAAGGCGAATATGACCTGGGCTGGTCTCGCAACAGCGACGGTTCTTTCGACCTGATTGCTGACCTGTGGGGCGTTGCCAAGAAGCACAATCAAACCGAACTGATCAACTCCATCAATCAAAAGTACGCCGTTAACAAGACCTTGGCAGAAGTCCGCCGTCCCGGTCTGCAAAACGCCAATGTCAAGCTGGTTGTGCAAAAGTAATTTAACCGAGCGCGTTCCCAAGCTCGCGGGTTAACCGAATAAGGGGTTAACCCTTTTTTTTTGTTTATTTTTGACACTTCCCATTCCCTTGCGGGGATGGGATTTTTGCGCTCGCACCGCCTGGATTCTCGCAGGTACTGACGGATAATAGGACACCCTAAAATTTAAATTTCCTCAAAAATAGACAGCTGTGGTAAAATATTTATAAGTCTGAGTGGATTTTCCCCCCAGCAACCCACCCCTGACCCAAAAGGTAGAGTGGAGGTGCTGAAATCGTCCGCAGCTGACCACCTGCCCGAGTCTGAAAGGCTCTGGCTTGCGCATAAGAGAGTGTTTATAAAGAAAAAGTGAAGGAGCCAGACACCTGGTTTCTTGTGGCTGTGGGCCCTTAAATATGAGTTTCCCCACCAAAAGAAACCCAGTTTCTCACCCCTGCCGGCCTTAACAATTACTTTATAAACACGCTCTAAGGTTTTTGTTACGTTCCGTTCCCGGCACTTAAAAACGGGCACTTATTTATGTGTTACTTGGGAAGCGGTACACCCGCCCCGCTTTCCTCCCCCGCTAATTCGCAAGGTTTAGCAGGGGCGTCCAGCGGTATTTGATGTGAAACTTTCTGAGTATGCCAAGCAAGCTGGCGTCAGCTACAGAACGGCTTGGCGGTGGTGGAAAAGTGGAGCATTAGATGGTTATCAGTTACCGACTGGAACCATCATCATCACTTCCGACAAACCCAAGAAGTCAGATGTAGCCTGCATCTATGCCAGGGTATCTCATACGCAAAACAAAGACAGCCTGGACAGGCAAGCCCAGAAACTGACCGACTACGCTATCGCCAAGGGCTATCAAGTTTACAAAGTCGTCAAAGAAATTGGGAGTGGAGTGGATGATAATCGCCAGAAACTTGTAGAGATTTTAACAGATCCCAACTACACGGTTCTCGTAGTTGAACACCCCGCTAGCCTGACTCGCTTTGGGGCCAACTACATCAACCTTTTGTTCAAGGAATTGGGGAAGAGAATCGAGGTGGTCAATGCAGCTTATGACGACAAAACTGACTTGATGGATGACTTCGTAGAGACGGTCGCATCTTTTTGCAGTCACCTTTACGGACTTAAGATTACTAAGCGCAAAACAGAGCGCTTAATCCAGGAACTTACAAAAGACCGCGTCACGCTCAGAGAAACACTTGAGTGATATAGCGCGTCTAAATGATTCGTAGAACCTCCGCCGGTAGGGGCCGCCACGGGGGGACTGCCCCTACAGGAATTGTCCAAATGATTTAGACGCGCTATATTATGTCCGGTCGAATACCCATAATATCTCTGAATGGGGCATTGGGAATGGGGCATTGGGCATCATCGCACTGGGCGTTGGGCGCGCCGCTCAGCAGGAGCCCGCACGGAAAGGCATCATCGCACTGTCGCAGTTCCCAGTCACGCAATGGCAAATAGGGGCTCCCTGGCGGTCAAGCCCCTGCGCGCGTCTGCACCCTGGGAACGCTCTGCCGGAGGCATAGCCGAGAGGGACAATCGCGCATGCGAGCGCGGACGTGCGAGCTGATTAACTATCTCTTTTTCTGATTGCTAGAATCGTAAGCGTTGCTGCTCCTGCGGAGCGGCAGCGGCTCCGCGATTGCGGGACACTTGCAAGGGAGAACAGGGGAAAAGAGGGAGAACTTTTCTGCCTTCTGCCTTCTGCCTTAGAGACTGTTTATAAATAATTGTTAAGGCCGCCAGGGTGTGAGAAACCGGGTTTCTTTTGCTGGGTCAAGAGATATGTAATGGCCCACAGCCATAAGAAACCCGGTTTCTGGCTCCTTCACTTTTCTTTATAAACAGTCTCTTATTCAAACTTCTATTATGGAGTCGATCTCCCGCTCTTTTTAGAAGACTTAACCGATTTTTTATTAGAAAAACAATTCTACCTTAACCGCCGCGCCGGCACAATAAAATTACAGCGCGTTCTTGTCGATTAGTAGCTAGAAAGCCCGGTCGAAGTTCCTCAAACAAAGTCGGCACCGCCTCTTAATCGCATAATAGGGATGGGTGCTTTGACAGCGCTGTCGCGTGCTTTTAGCATCACGCGCACGGTTGCCCGACCGGCGTGCGGGCGATTCTCTAAAAAATTTAGTATCTTTTGTCCTATGAAGTCTTTTACTCCCGAGTTAGATGGACAAATCCGGCGGTTGATGCGCGAGTGCGGTCAACAAGCCGCACAAATGGCCACCCAGCAGTTTCAAGTGACCCAAAAAGGCCCAGCTGATTATGTCACAAGCGTTGACCGCTGGCTAGACCGGCAGCTCTCTAGTGCCTTCGCACAGCTGTGCCCTGACGATGGCGCGATCACCGAAGAAAACGACCAGTCCCGACCGGCATTTCATGCGGGCTACCGCCGGCTGTGGTGCATCGATCCGCTGGATGGCACCGAAGATTTCATCCAGAGACAGCCGCATTACGCGATCATGATCGGGTTACTCTCAGACTGGCAGCCAGTGGCCGGCTGGATCTACGCGCCGGCTTTTGACCGGCTGTACTGTGGCGGGCCAGACTGGGGGCTGTTCCAAGCCTCTGGGGAAGCGCAGCCGGTGCCGATGGCAGCTTCTTCGCCCCCCTTACCAGGCAAATCATTGTTTCCGCTGGTGATTGGCACCAAAGACCAGCTGAACTTTGGAGATGCGATCGCGCGAATCATCCCAGAAGCGCAATTTTATTCCCTGGGCAGTTTTGGCCTCAAAGTCATGGAAGTCATCCAGGGGCGAGCAGGTATCTATATTTATCTCAACCGCCGGGTCAAACTGTGGGACACCACCGGCCCTGTAGCTTTAGCTAAAGCTGCTGGCTTAACCTGCTGCGACTTGGAGGGCAAGCCTCTCAGCTTTTGCCCCGATGCCATTCACCCAGACACCTTGACCCACAAGCAGCCCATTGTTATCGGTTGGCCACACTTCGTCGAGTCCCTGCTGCCAAGGATACAGAAGGCGGTAGCCGGCGTCTCCGCATAGCGATTTCCAGAAACTGACCCGCCCAAAGCCCTTCCCCTTGCGGCTTTGGGCGGCTAGCGCCCGCGCCAGACAGCCTTTAAAGAATTGTGCCGGTTTTCCCTGACGCCAGGTGAGCGGAACTTTATCATCAAGAAAGAGCAACCATTCGTTGTTCCCCAACCCAACCCAAGCGGCGTTGCACAGAGCGTGGGATGAAGAACCCCACCCCCCAACCCCCTCCCCGTACACGGGGAGGGGGAGCTTGAGGGGGTTTTCGATAGCGCAGCGGGACGCGACAGCGTCCTTCTCGTGGAAAAAGTTTCAATCATCCTTCTAGTGTCGCAACGCCAGCCAAGCTGCCGAATGCTGTTAACTGCACCCTCTACCAAATCTCTTATCGTGACGTGCTCTCATGCAAACCGAAGCTTTTAGCGAGCTTTTCCCCCTTTTCAGTGCCGCCAACCCAGAAACATTGGAATGGCTGCTCTCCACTGCCGACCAGCGCGAATACCCAGCCAACAGAGCCGTCTTGATGGAGGATGCCTGGGGAAATGCACTTTACTTCTTAGTCTCCGGCTGGGTGAAAGTCCGGCGGCTCTCCGGAGACAGCACCGTGACGCTGGCAATCCTGGGTCGCGGCGATTTCTTTGGCGAAATGGCCATTCTCGACGAGTCTCCCCGCTCCACAGACGTGATTGCCCTCTCGCCGGTGCGGCTGCTCAGCGTCTCCGCTAAGCGATTTATCCAAACCCTTTTCAAAGACGCCCAGCTGCACCACCGCATGCTGCAGCTGATGGTGCGGCGTCTGCGACAGACCAACTTTCGCTTCCAGCTGCGCAACCGCCCACCGGCAGTCAAGCTAGCCAATACCCTGATCTCCCTGGCACAAAACTACGGTCAGCGAACCGACAAGGGAATAGAAATCTACAGCATCTCCTTCCAAGATTTAGCCGACGTCGCCGACATCACCGCCGAAGAAGCGACCAAAATTATGCAAAAACTCAAAGAAAAAGGCTGGCTCAAGATTGATGCCGAGCGTCAGACCATGCATTTAATTAATATCAAACCTTTGACCCAGTTAGCTGGACACCTGTAAATGACAGAAGCAACCCAAGCTCCCCCCACCCGACTCCCCACCCAAGCACCGGCCATTCACTACCAGGTGGCCATGCCCCAGCCAGAAACCCACTTATTTGAAGTCACCCTGCTCCTCAGCGACTGGCACGCGCCCGTACTGGATTTAAAAATGCCGGTTTGGACCCCCGGCTCCTACCTGGTGCGGGAGTACGTCAAACACCTGCAAGATTTCTCCGCAGAAACCCTTGACAAAAAATCATTAATATGCTATAAGCTTGGCAAAAATCACTGGCAAATCCAAACCGCCGGCGTCTCTGAACTGGCTGTCCGCTACCGGGTGTTTGCCAGCGAGCTGACCGTGCGGACGAATCACCTGGACGCCACCCACGGCTATTTTAACGGAGCCGCCCTGTTCTTTTATCTGCCCGGATTTGAAAAGCAACCGATCCGCGTCACCGTCTCGCCGCCGCACCCCGAATGGCGCGTCACCACAGCCTTGAGCCCTGTGCCGGGACAGCGGAACACCTTCTGCGCCCCGGACTTTGACACCTTGGTGGACAGCCCCTTCGAGATTGGCAGCCACCGGCTCTATCACTTTGAAGTCCTCGGCATTCCCCACGAACTGGCTATCTGGGGGCAGGGCAACGCCCAACCCGAGCGGATGATTTCCGATATCGACAAAATCATTCAAGTGGAAGCCGAAATGTTTGGAGGGCTGCCCTACAACCGCTACCTGTTTCTGCTGCACCTGTCCTCTCAGGGATTTGGCGGTTTAGAACACAAAGACAGCTGCACCTTAAATTATAACCGCCTGGGCTTTCGCGCCAAAGACAAATACGAGCGCTTCATGCAGCTGGTGGCGCACGAATTTTTCCACCTGTGGAACGTCAAGCGCATCCGTCCCAAAGAGCTGGAAGTCTTTGACTACGAACGAGAAAACTGCACGCCTTCCCTGTGGTTTTGCGAGGGCACCACGAGCTACTACGATTTGCTGATTCCCTTACGCGCCGGCATCTACGATGCCAAATGTTTCCTGGAACACTTGGGCAAGGAAATTACCCGCGTGCAGACCACACCGGGGCGGAAGGTGCAGCCGGCGAGCGAGTCGAGTTTCGATGCCTGGATTAAGCTCTACCGCCCGGACGCCAACAGCAACAATTCCCAAATTTCCTATTATTTGAAAGGCGAAATAGTATCGCTACTGCTGGATTTGCTGATTCGAGAGCGTCACGGCAATCAGCGCTCGCTCGATGACGTGATGCGAGCCATGTGGGAGCGGTTTGGCAAATCCGAAATAGGCTTCACACCGGCACAGCTGCAGCAGGTTATCGAGTCGGTAGCCGGTGCGGATTTGGGGGATTTCTTCGGGCGCTACGTTGACGGGACTGACGAGTTGCCCTTCGATGAATACTTGGAGCCTTTTGGTCTGCGGCTGCAACCAGGTCACGAAGGCGAGCCGGTGCCCTTCACCGGCTTGACAGTTAAAGCAGAAAATGGTAAGCAGTTAATCAAATTTGTGGAGATAAACTCACCGGCTCAGCTGGCGGGAATTGATGCCGGTGACGAGTTGCTGGCCATTGACGGCATCCGGGTGACGGCGGAGCAGCTCAATGAGCGCCTCAGGGACTGCAAAGCCGGCGACACGATTGAGGTGGCGGTGTTCCACCAAGACGAATTGCGCACCCTGCGAGTGACTCTGGATCAGCCGCGCCCCACTCGCTTCCAGGTGGTGCCGGTGGAGCGCCGGAAGCCGGTGCACGAGAAAAACTTTGCCGGCTGGCTGGGGGTGCCGCTCTCGACGATCGGGTAGCCCTCTTTTACGACTGTCGGAAAATGAGGGGAGCTTGAGCCACTCCCCGCTCTAAAGAGACGGGGATTCAGGCTAAGAATTGGGCGCAGCTTTTCGCCCTAACTTTTTACGGTTGGCTATCTGGCGGCACTTTCTATGCTTTCGGGAGAACCGCTCCGAGGGAGAATGAGACTTCCTACTTTCGGACTCGCCTACTCGTTTCGCGGCTTCTTGATATTGCTTCCATGCCTCCACAAGGAACGGCTCCGTCCCTGGATAACTATTACTAGCATCCTGCAATGAAAGCTTGTCATCCTCATCAACGTATCTACTCAGGTAAGCGCTAAATAAATCCCGGTGCATCACAACTCCTGTTACATCACGATGAACTCTCTCGGATAATTTCTTCTTAATCCGCTCACCATTCATATGAGTTTGTGATAGCGCTGTCTTCTGAGTAGAAAACTTATAGAATGAACCGCCAGCGTTCTCAGCTTTGCGTTTCAATTCAGATTGGACCCAACCTGGGGACTTAGCAGCTATGGCTTTACCATAACGCTTCTGCCAGCCTTTTATCGATACCTTCTCGGTTTTGATATTCTTGCCATGCCTAAGTATCTCGTTAACCACCTTACGGTTTTGGGACTTTGCATAAGCAGCTTTTCTACGTTCTAACTCACGTTTCTTACGGGAAACACACTGGGATCTCTTGGAATTATTCCATTTGGATTTCCCCTTTTTACACTTCCCCTTCTTGACGACAGTCTTGCGCCCTCGTTTTCCTTCAAAGTCAGAATTGTAGTTATCGGGGTTATTGGCACGTCTAGACCTCTCCATCTGACGTTGTAAGGCTTTTATCTCACGCTCATAGGTTGGCACTCCCTCTGCAAATGGTAATAATCCCGCACCGTTATCTCCCACAAAGGCAATATTGGATATGTTGAGGTCTAGCCCAACTACTCCATCAGAGACAAAGTTTTTCTCTTTCTGGTACGGTACTCCTTCATTAATTAACTGAACATACCAACGACGCTTACCATTAAGTTCACGCCACAATACACGGACATACTTAACCTTAGAGGTAAGACCGTGCAAGATTACCGGATTATCCCAGTCAATTATTGGCGTTAGCTCTAACTTACCCCAGACAAACTGGTTATCCTTCCAGCGGATACCCTGTTTGTTAGTCTTACCCTCTACTGACTTAAACCTAGTGGGGACTTTATAGCGTACCTTTTTGGCAAGTCCGAATATTACTTTCTCGCTAGCTTTAAACGCACGGGTGGCTAACGTCTGTTGAGTATTGGAATCTACTTTTTTACCTATCCACTTAGATTTGTTAGCGACAATGGTAGCATACGCCTGAATGTCGCAGTCTGAATAGCGATATTGTTTACGAGCATCACCAAAAGCTAAATTTCTTTCCGACTTTTGTTCTCTAAGTATTTTCTTGGCTGCTTTGTAGGCATCAGAGTTGCGCAATAGTTCCATCCGCACCATCGCTTCATTCAAGCAGGCGTTGTACAGTTGCCGCGCCGCTTGAAACCGGGACAGCAATTCGGCATCTTGCTTGCTGTCTACAACCAACGGTAGTTCCGTGATGAACGATGTTGTCTTACTCCTAGCCAATATTAATAACCTCCAGCTTTTGTCTATCGCGCTACACTATCAACAGTAGCAACAAGCGCTTAGGACTGTCAAGGGGTATATGTGAAGAATTATGAAGACGACAAGCAGGCAATATAGGCACAACAACCACTCTGTCGGTTCGGCGACGGTACATCTAGTCTGGATACCTAAACGCCGGAAACCAGTTTTAATAGGAGACGTAAAGTTTAGGCTGAGTCAGATATTAACAGAGGTGGCAGCAGAGAAAAAGTGAATAATAAAGTGCATGGAGATAGCTCCAGACCACGTTCACTTATTGGTTGAACACGCTCCAAGCACCTCTATCAACTCAATAGTTAAAGCATTTAAGGGGCGCTCTTCAAGATATTTGCGGCAGGAATTCCCGCACCTGCTTAAACTCCCTAATTTGTGGACTCACGCATATTTCTACGACACAACCGGGAAGGTAAGTTCAGCCATTATAGAAGCGTACATTAACGATCCGCATCATTATAAGTGACGGCATAAGTGACGCCTGATAAATCAGGCGAGTCGTCTTTCCGCCCCGATTTGAAAATGCGGGGCTACCAGACTCCCGGTCTTCTTTCGGTGTGGCGAGGTGGGGCAACAATCTTTATGCGGGCAATTTTAAAAGCATACGGAGTGACCGACCGGTTAGTTTGGGTTGCGGACTCGTTCGAGGGACTGCCAGCGCCAAACCCGACCAAGTATCCAGAAGACGCCAAATGGAATCTGCACTTGGTTGACGTTCTGGCAGTATCTCTCGACGAGGTGATGTCTAACTTCGAGCGGTACGGACTGCTCGACGAGCGGGTGCGTTTCTTGAAGGGATGGTTCCGGGATACCCTGCCCCACGCACCGATAGAAAAGCTGGCGGTTTTGCGGCTGGACGGAGATTTGTACGAGTCAACGATGGATGCGCTAGTGAACCTTTACCCGAAGCTTTCTATCGGTGGGTACGCGATTGTAGATGACTGGACTCTTGACAGCTGCCGTCAAGCAATTGATGATTTCCGCAACCAAAACGGCATCACTGACGAGATAGTGCCGATTGACAGGAGCGCAGTTTACTGGCAGCGCACCCGATGACCGTTTTGGATTTTGGATGCAAGGATTTTGGATGCAAGGATTGGGCATTCAGCAGGGGAGGGGAGCAGGGGAGCAGGGGAGCTCTGGAGCGGGGGAAATTGCCAATGCCCCATGCCCTATGCCCCATGCCCTGTGCGCACGCTGCTATTTGTACCCTGTCGCCCAGAGATCCAGGTTTTCTCGGCGCACTTCAATGTCACGGAAACCGGCTTCCTGCATTTTTTTAGCTAGGCTTTGGGCTGTGAAGCCGGTGCGGTGGGCCATGTAGTGGTTGCCGCGAGCGATTGCCTCTCCCAACCCGTAGAGAATATCAATAGCTGCGATGGGTCCCGCAGGGGAAACATAGAGGGTATCTTCTAAATTCCCCTCAGCCACATACTCCGCGACTTTCTGGATATCTGGCAGAGTAATCAGGGCAAAGCCACCCGGTTTCAAGACGCGGTAAAACTCTGCCAGAGCCACCGGCACTTCATGATTGAAGACATGCTCGATATTGTGGGATGAGTAGAGTGCGTCAGCGAACTCGCTCGCCACACCGCTCATATCTGTTATCGTTCCAATTATATCTGGTTTAACGCTCGGATCGATATCTAGCCGCACTTCAAGCCATTCCTCCGTGCGGAAAGTTTTGTGCAGGCTGTCGCGCCGGTAAGGGCCACAGCCCACATGCAGGACGGTCTTCTGAGGTGAGCCGGTTTGGGGGGGTGCGGTTTCTTGTTGCGCCAGCCTTTCGAGCACAACCCGCTCGTAGAACTGCTCGAGCCCTCCCACACAGATTTTATCTTCATAGAGGCAGTCGTGACGCTGGCTCATGCGCTGCGAGATGTCCCGCCGCCACTGCCGGTCTAATCCCAGTCGCACCGCAATCTCAATATATTCAGCTTCATTTTGGGCAACGGTATCAGTCACCCCCAGCATTCTCAAAATGCCAAAGGACTGACGCCCCCGCATGAACTCACCCGGACAAGTCACAATCGGCAAGTTGCAGGCAACCGCATCGAAAGTCGTGTGCCCCCCTGAAAAGCTCAGGGTATCGAGAAACACATCTGAACACAGCAGCAAGCTCGTGTAGCCCTTCCAATCTTGACGGGTCAAAAATACGCAATAATCCTCACTGTTCAGCCCTACTTTTGCAAAAGCGCTCTGGAGGCGCTGGCGAAATCGTCCTTGCAGACTGGAATTTGATTTATAGAAGTCGGTTGAGCCAAAGACAAACACAAACTGAGCCCGAGGAACTCGTCGAGCGATCTCCGCATAGAGGAAGTCGTACTGCGGCAGGTATTTGAAAGTAGACTGACAGCATAAATAGACAACCGCTTCGTCACGCAGCTGAAAATCCGAGCGATTTTTGGTAGGGTTCGGAATCAGGGGCTTGGGGTAAGAAATGCCCAAATTAGGGAGGCGAACTAGCTGTTCAGTATAGTGGTCTTGTGCGTTCTCTGGTTCCAGCAAATCTCCAGACAAGAAGTAGTCAACTGTTGACAACCCAGAAGTCACGGGATGCCCCCACGCCGTGCACTGAATGGGGGCGAGGCGCAAACCGGCTATTTGGGCGGTCGGTGCCCACATGCCAATCGCTAAGAAAACCAGGACGTGCAAGTTATCTGAACGAATTTGTTGGCAGACAGCTTCCACACTGTTAGGGATGTGATAGAAATAATCGCTCAGCTCTTTAAAGTTGGCTGTTTTATAGTCGATGAATCTCGACCCCGTACTGTAGCAGTAAACTTCAAATTTATCCCGGTCACGATTCTTGAGCCAACCTAATGCCCATTTTGAACCGCTAGTATTCCCCAACTGCTCGGATATATAACCGATGCGAATTTTGCTATTTTTATCCAGACCTGGCACTGGCAGTGGCCTTGTCCAGTCAGGAGAGTTAGCGGCCATGATTTCATGGATAAAATGGCCATATTTTCGCTGTAACTCTCTGTCATTATACCCTTGATAAGGCAGGTAAAAAATGTTTAATACCCCGGCAGCCCTTACAGCTTGTTTTAGAGTTTCATCCTTTTCTAAATTAGTTGTCTCTATTACTTCTTCCAGTCCCCCAATAAATCGCTGACGCCAGAGAGCGATTTCCTCTTCAGTCTCATAAAAAGGTGGAAGAATTAACTGTCTGGCGATCGAGATAGATAAATTATCCGGTTGCGAGAGAGGTGGATCTGTAAGACAAGCGAGCGCTTCTTGAGTGTGGCCATACTCGTTTAAACAGTAAGCGTAAATCAAGCAGTCATTCTCATCACTGAATTGATGAGTCTCTAAAAACCGGCCAAAGCAAGTAACAGCGTCTTCAAGTTCTTCTTGGAGAAAGTGTGCCTGGCCCAAGTAATAGTAAGCCGTGCTGTCTTCTTTTTCTTCTAAGGCGCGTCCCAAGTTGTAGAGGATATCAGCCTCATCAGGCTTTAAGCTTCTCGCTTTTTGATAAGCTTCTATGGCTTCGTCGTATTTAGACTGAGCCATCATAAGATTGCCCAAACTTATATAGTATCCGAACTCAGACGGCCTGTGTGAAATCGCTTTCTGAATCACTGACTCAGCTTCTTCAAACCGTCCTAATTTGCACAAAATATTGCCCAAATTATTGCAAGCATCAGTTAAGTTAGGCTGCAAATCTATTGCGTGCCTGTAAGCCTCAATCGCTTGATATACGTCCCCAGCCTTCTCAAAAAATGTGCCTAAATTGTAATGGATTACCGCGTTCGAGGCATCAATTTGCAGGCATTTCAGGAGCGCTTCAATCGCTTCAGTATATCTTTGGCTCAGAGAGTACAGTATTCCTAGAGTCATCCAAGCGTCGATATTGGCACTCTCATGCAGCAGCACTGTTTTCAACATGCGCTCGGCTTCATCATAGCGGCGCTCCAAGTACAGTGTATTCGTCGCCTCTTTGTAAAGCTTCTTAAGCTCCTCCCGTTTCCGCTCTGTTTGCAAATTGGAGATTGCTTCTATTACAGATTGCTGGCGCTCTAGCTGGCTGTCTGCATTCATTTCGCCCCGTTCTAGAATTGTATCGGCTTCCCAAGCCAGGACAATAATTCCATTCCAGAAGGTCTCGCTAAAATGCCGGTCGGAATTCCAATTAAACAGCAAACTGCTTTGCTCGCTAGCAGCCAGGAAGTCGCGGGTTGCTTGCTGAACTGACTCGGAATTAGCCTCACTTACAATAATCAGAGCTTTGTCCGCCAGAAAAGGTCTGACCAGCAGGAGACTTAAAAGTTGCGACCTGTAGTCATGCCGGCCATCATAATAATACACCCCAATCTTTTCTTCCGAACCAATCTCTCGCAGGTCTGAGAAAAAGTTTTCAAAGTTTTCCTGGCAGAAAAAGACTCGATCCTCAAGATTGAATTCGGCTAGGTTTTCCGTAAGTTTTTGCAAATTTTCGCCCGAGTCGTCGAATTCAGAAAAATCATCCACCGCACAGGCCATCGGCTCCGGATGGTCAAGGAGAGCCCCGATTAGGCTAGCTCCCCGCAAGCAGCCTATTTCGCAATATACTTCCCCGGGTTCCATGCAGCCCACTGCAAAATTGAGTAACTGCATGATGTTAGCCGCTGTCATGCCTTCCACTCGGTCAAGCACCTGCTGAAATCGCTGGGACTTGGGTAGCACAGACGGTAAACCCCAGTTTTCGTAAAAACTGGGCAGCTGTTCGATAAATCGTTGAATGTCCATCGTTATAAGCTAATGGGGGTGCTGGAGTTCTGTTGCTTTGAGTCAGGCTAAGCCCCACCTCGTCTAAAATATTATCACACAATTTGAGATTTCAATGATTGCTTTGGTCTCAAACGCACCTTTATTGGGAGGAAATACTTATGCCGCTGCAACCGCCCCCACCCCCCTCCATCACCCCCCGCCAGATGAACCTGCTGCGGGCTGTCGCTTCTATGGCTTGGTCTGATGGGCAACTGGCGACAGAAGAAGTGGATTTAATGCTCGACCGGTTCAGCCAGCTGTTTGGCAGCACCGGCACCCAGCAGCTGGAAACCCTGAAACAAGAGCTGCGGGACTATCTGATGCAAAACATTCCCCTAGAGGAATTAATTCCCTTACTCCCCAGCCAGGAGGAGCGGGAACTGGTGCTGCGACTGGGGTATGAAGTAATTGCCTCTAGCGCCCGCACAGCCGAAGAACCGGCCATTAATACCGAAGAGGCTGAAGCTTATAAGCTACTGGTGGGGCTGCTTTCCCTTCCGGAAGATGCGGTTAAGCGCATAGAGGCGGAATGCCAGCAGGCTGCATACAGCCACGAGGGACTTGTCGGTCAACTGGCGGACAAGCTTGAGAAATTCATCCAAGGCTGACCGGCTGGCTAATTGGCGATCGGTCACTGGGCGCAGGGGATTCTCCCGCGCCCTGCGCCCTGCGCCCCACTCCCCTTTACGCCATACTCATCTCCAGCATCCGCTGAATCGGTCGCAGCGCGGCTAAGCGCGTCTGTTCTGGGACAGTTATTTCTGGCTCCCGATTTTTCATGGCCAGATAGAGCTTTTCCAGGGTGTTCAGCCGCATGTGGGGGCACTCGTTGCAGGCGCAGTTGCTCACCGGCGGCGCTGGTATGAAGCGTTTGTCGGGCGCGAGCTTTTGCATTTGGTGAATGATACCCGGTTCGGTGGCCACGATAAACGCTTTGCTGGGGCTGGCTTGAACGTATTTCAGCAGGGCGGAGGTGGAGCCGATGTAGCTGGCGTGGCGCAACACCGGCGGCTCGCATTCCGGGTGGGCGATCGCAACTGCCTCTGGGTGCTCAATCAGAAGCTGCACTATCTTTTTTTCTGAGAAGTTTTCGTGTACCATGCAGCTCCCATCCCACAGCACCATGTCTCTGCCGGTTTGCTCGATCACATACCGGCCCAGATTCCGGTCTGGGGCAAAAATCACCGGCTGGTCTTCGGGAATCTGGCGGACAATCTTGACGGCGTTGGAACTCGTGCAGATGATGTCGCTCATCGCCTTGATTGCTGCTGAGCAGTTGATGTACGACACAACGATATGGCCCGGGTGAGCCGCCTTAAACGCCGCAAAGGCTTCCGGCGGACAGCTGTCTGCCAAGGAGCAACCGGCATTCAAGTCTGGCAGCAGTACCAGTTTGTCAGGATTGAGGATTTTGGCTGTTTCTGCCATGAAGTGGACGCCGGCAAAGACGATGGCGTCAGCGCTGGTGCTGGCTGCTTTGCGCGACAGTTCCAGAGAATCGCCAATACAGTCGGCAACGTCCTGAATGTCGGAATCTTGGTAGTAGTGAGCCAGAATAACCGCGTTTAGCTCTTTTTTCAGAACTTGGATGCCCTCAAACAGGTCGTGGGGCAGAGCCGGGGTTTGGTCGCGCCGCAAAAATGCAGTAGTAAACACAGTTCAGTTGCCTTGGGTGTACCCAAAGTGTTCTCGATTATCAATTATAGTAATTTTAACCAAAACTCAGGGGGCAATGTGTAACTGGGGGTACAGAACGAGAATTCCGCTCGCCGGAAGTGCAAAAATGGCCAAGCTTCTTTATCCTGGATAAGGAGCGGCAAGGGAGTTGGCATGGTCATCAGTAAAGATAAACCCATCAAAATCGCTGTGATTGGAGACGTTCACGACCAGTGGGAAGAGGCGGACCGGCAATCTCTCAAGCACTTGGGCGTCTCACTGGTGCTGTTTGTGGGGGACTTTGGCAACGAGTCGCTGCCGGTGGTGCGGGCGATTGCCGGTCTAGACATTCCCAAAGCAGCTATTTTGGGCAATCACGACGCCTGGTACACTGCTACAGACTGGGGTCGCAGCAAGTGCCCCTACAACCGGCACCAAGAAGATCGGGTGCGCGAGCAGCTGGATGTGCTCGGTGACGCCCATGTGGGTTACGGAAAGCTGGACTTCCCAGAACTGGGTTTAACGGTGGTGGGCAGCCGTCCGTTTACTTGGGGTGGCCCAGAGTGGAAATGTAGCGATTTCTATCGCGACCGGTTTGGGGTGGGCAGTTTTGAGGCGTCTGCGGCTCGGATTATGGCAGCTGTCCGCCAAGCCGGCACTGAGACAGTGATTTTTCTGGGCCACAACGGCCCGACCGGCCTGGGCGATCTGCCGGAAGATCCCTGCGGCAAAGACTGGAATCCGATTGGCGGCGACTTTGGCGATCCGGATTTCGAGGAGGCGATTGCCCAAACACGAGCGCTGGGAAAACAGATTCCCCTGGTGGCGTTTGGCCACATGCACCACCGGCTGCGCCACACCCAGAAGCGCCTGCGCCGGTGCGTGCATGTCAGTTCCGAGGGGACGGTATACTTGAATGCCGCCAGCGTGCCCCGCATTGTGCAAACCCCCACTGACCGGCTGCGGAATTTCTCTATTGTCTCCCTCTGTGCCGGTGCCGTCGAGCAGATATCGCTGGTTTGGGTCAACCAAGATTTCCGGGTGGCGTCCGAGCAAATTCTTTATTGCCGCACCAGTGTTGTCGCCGGGCCGGCAATGAGGTAGCCATTGGTGCGGGAGCCGGTTATGATAATAATCGAGTCTCCACTGGAGAGGTGGCAGAGTTGGTCGATTGCGTCTGACTTGAAATCAGATGAGCCCGTAAGGGTTCCGGGGGTTCGAATCCCTCCCTCTCCGTTACATAGGGCCGGCACAGGGGCCGGCATGGGGGGCCATTGGTGTCAGGGCCGCCACGGGGGGCCGCCCCTACAGTGTGTTAATTGGCCACAACCAGAACGTCCGGTGCCGGCGGACAGGCATTCCCTCCCAGAGTCCGGCTTTCGAGAGCCGGCGAGCGAATCAAACCCACCAACAGGTTTAGTTTTGGCGCGGCTAAGGGACGTGCGGCAGGCCGGTATTGGGGCCGGTTTATTACCTCCGACGATAATAAATCTACCTCTAGATAGATGCAGAACCTCACCAGAAACCCAATACTTTTTGGGGTGTTGCCACCGGCAGCCACCCCCACAAGGCAAGCCGGCGGACGATCGCACAAAAAGTTGCCAGAAGGCAACGCCTGTCACCGGCTGACTGACATGCAATTTTTGAATGGGGCACCGGCAGCGAAAATCCTGCAGTGCGGCGTCGCATTTTGCGGCGGTTGAGTGCCGGCACGGAAACCTTTTATTAGGCAGAACAGGCTTATCATTGATGAAGTTGCGCTCGGTTCCTGGGGAGAATTATCTTTCCCTATTGCCTCGCGACAGTCTTTTTGTGAAGAGCGGCGAAAGGTACAGACGCAACATGCCCTTGTCTCGGCAAATGAAGAACAGATTCTTTGAGCGGAGATTGCCGCTGAAACAAAGACGTATTTAGCGCCGGATAGTTGCCGGTGTGACAGTCCCGATTGGGAGGCGAATCTTAACGCAACAGTAAGCAAGCATAAAGCAAGTTGGTCGAAAGCGGATGAGAAAACTTGAGCCGGCAATCGGGGTGAGAGGTTTGCAGGTGGCGTGGTTGAGACTCGCCAGCCACTTCAAATCCCAGCGGTTATTCACCGCCTGGTTTGTTTGTTCGAGACGGGAGCGCCGCTCTATCTGCGGCGGAGTAGAAAGTGAAACAGTCGGAGCTCCAAGCCGCAGGTATTGAGGGCTAGCTGCGCTACAATCACTAAGGCGTTTTGCCGGCAGAAAACGGGCAGAGCAGAACTGGCACGCGCCCGCGATTGCAATGGCTGAAAAACGCTTGACTTGCGACGCTTTGCCAGACAATTCTCCCGGGAAGAATGACCGGCGGATTGGGAAAGAAGCCAGACTTGGGCATTGGGCATTGGGCATTGGGGATTTGGGATGCCCGGATTTTGGGTTGTGGATTGGGGATTGGGGATTGAATGTTTTGCTCAATGCGCCTGGGGCCATGCGCCTGGGGCCATGCCCACCGGCCTTTTATTTAGTGCCCGCAACCGCATAAAATGATAGATTGGCAGTTTCAATACCAAATACCCCCCAGCAGTGAAGCTCTTTATTTACCACACCCCGGAATCCACACCCACCGGCAGCGTGCCGGACTGCGCGATCGCGGTCGATGTCCTCCGCGCCACGACAACAATGGCAACGGCACTGCATGTCGGTGCTGAGGCGGTGCAAGTCTTCAGCGACATGGATAAATTAATCAAAGTCAGCGAAGAGTGGCCAGCTGAGAAGCGCCTTCGCGCCGGCGAACGGGGAGGTTCTAAGGTGGCTGGCTGCGATCTGGGCAATTCCCCCCTGGACTGCACCCCGGAACTGATGGGAGGACGCCGGCTGTTCATCAGCACCACCAACGGCACTCGTTCCCTCCAGCGGGTGCAAGACTCTGCATCAGTTCTGGCGGCTGCCTTCATCAACCGGCAGGCGGTGGTGGAGTATGTGCTGGCTCAGCAGCCAGAAACGGTTTGGATTGTCGGTTCCGGTTGGGAAGGCAGCTTCTCTCTGGAAGATACCGCCTGTGCCGGTGCGATCGCGGACAGCCTCCTGAGCGCTAGCGGTGCCGGTTTGGAACAACTGGCCGGCAATGATGAAGTGATCGCTGCGCTGGCGCTTTACCGCCAGTGGCAAGACCGGCTGCTGGAACTGATGCACCACGCCAGTCACGGTCAGCGCCTGCTGCGCCTCGACTGCCTGGAAGACCTGAAATATTGCGTTCAAACCGATATTCTCGATATCGTGCCGGTGCAGCGAGAACCGGGAGTGCTGGTCAAGTTTGGCGCATAGGGCATAGGGCATGGGGCATTCCCAGGCTGTAGGGGCAGGCCCCCGTGCCTGCCCTGGGAACGAGGAAAATTATCACTTAGCAATTAGCAATCGCTCCTTCAAACAGGCGGCAATGCGGCGTGCGGCTCCGGGTTCGCCCATCCGCCTCTGGCCATTTTCAGCAATTAGCTGCAGCCAGTCTGGATCGCGCAGCAGCCGCCGCACAACACCGGCAACCTCTGCCGGTTGCTGCACCAAAATTAAGGATGACCCCAGCAGGCGGCTTTGCGCCTCGGCAAAGGCGGGGGTGAACTGGGGACCCGCGCCGGGAATGGCGATTGCCGGCTTTCCCAAACCCACAAACTGTTCTGTGGCGGTGCCGGCCATTGCAATGGCCAGGTCTGCTAGCTGCAGGCAGTCCACAAAAGCGTGCTGGCTGAGGATTAGGGTGGCATTTCCCCGGCTGAAGGTCACAGCGGAACTGTCGCCGATCGGCGGCAGAGTTTTCTCCTTGAGTTCGAGCGCCGACAGACGGGACGCCGGCGCGGCGCTTTTGCGCTCCTTCTGTCGCCAGCCATCCACTTCCAGCTTTTCGCAGAAGCTTTCTAGACTTAACCCGGGCGAGATCGCCGCCAGAAACACCGGATCGCGCTCGTAGAAGGTTTCGCACATGCCGGTGACAGCTTTCATGATTTGCTGCCAGTTGGCGTAAGCTTCTGGCGCTCTGGAACCGGGGAGGAGGGCGACAATTAGGGAGCGCTTGATTTCGTTGATTTCAGCATTTGGATCGTAGAAAAGCGCCGGCGGGTTTTCCGAGTGGAGGTCGTCCATCATCGGGTTGCCCAGATCGAAGGCTGGAATGGACAACCGGCGCAAGTTGTCTGAGGTCAGCGAGTCTCTGGGAAAGACGGCTTTACACCGGCGCTGCCGCATCAGCCATCGCTCCCAGGGGAGGTAAACGCATTCCAACTGGCTCTCGCGACGCCCATCCGCCGAAAAGCGTTTCAGCGGGCCGGTTTCATCTCGCAGATAGTATTCCGATTTTGCCGTCCCCACAAAAGCATAGGGTGCCCCGCTCATCCAGGCGAGCAGCAGCGGCACAATATCCCCCACGGCTAAGATGGCTCCGCCTTCTTTGGCCCAAGCCCGCACGGCTCCGATCTGGCTGAAAGTCAGCTGCAGCAAGCCGCCTTGCAAGTCCCGCCACAGCTGACGCCCATCCATATAGATAAAGCCGCCCGAGGGCATTGCCTTGACGGGGCCAATGATGGGGACGCCCTGAAGGCCGGTGTAGGCTCGCCCCTCACCCACCAGGGGGAGGGCTGCCAATTCTGGGGGTTTTGGCAAAAGCTGAAGTTGCCGCAAAATGCGGACGGCAATGGCGTCCTCCCCATGTCCATTGCTCAGGCAAAGTAGCTTCAATCCCTGAACCTCCCCAAGATGCCCTTTTTATCCAGGATAGCTGCCGGTGGCTTGTTGCGGACACCTGGTCGGCTGTCCTACCTTTTTTCTCTGAGGTTCGGTTAACCGAATAAAAACAATCGGTTCTCACTATCTAATAGCAGATTTCAACCGAGTGAGGTACAGATATTAGATCCCCCCTAGCCGGGGCGGGCACGGGGACCCGCCCCTACAAAGGGGGGGGGACATTTCAAAGCCCCCCTTTTTAAGGGGGGGCAAGGGGGGATCTCCAGACTGTACTCCACCCAGATACTTGCCCGCTATAAACCGGCACAGCAGCGCTGCTGTTGCCGATTTGGGCGATGGGGCGAGCCGGCAGGCGCTCCCTCCGGTCCTGCGGTTGGTCTTTTTCCCTGAGGTTCGGTTAACCGAATAAGAAGAATCGGTTATCACGACCTGAAAACGGCTGGCATTCTCCTGCCGGTGAAAATATTGGACTATAATCAAAAAAGAAAGCACGGGGATGTCACGGTTTCGACGTGGTGGCGAACACTACCCTGTGATGCAGGCCGAGAGTGAGCCTTCTCTCGTAAATACCGGGTTCAAAAAAAAAGTAAATGCGAATAACATCGTAAAATTTGCTCGTAAGGAAGCCCTTGTGGTTGCCTAACTAACCTCTAATCAGGTTCGAGCGTCTGTAGTCCGACTCCGTTAAAGGCTGCAGACAAAACCCCAACGGATGCTCTAGCAAGTGTTCTCTGGTTGGCTTGCTAGAAAAGATTTAATCAGAGCATCCTGTCATCCGGGATAATGGATGGTTCCCGCCCTGAGGGTTAGAAGGGCTATGCCTGTGAACGAGTGGGGGGTTAATACCTATCGCGGAAAGCGGTTCAACTCCGCTCATCTCCATGGATCAGTTTTGCTAATAGAAACCGCCCTATTTCACTAGGGCGGTTTTTAGCTTATTGGGGACACTATATGAGACAACCGGCAGTAACTCTAACTTGTGCAAATCCAGCTTGTGGGAAGCAGTTTACCAAGCAGCGAGCTGAGTTTAATCGCAGTGAAAGGCTAGGCCGGCAGCATTTTTGCTCTCTCAAGTGTTCCGCACAAGTCTATGGCATAAAAAACTTTAAAGGCAAGCTAAATACTGATACTTCTTACTTGAGAGACATAATCAGGCAAGATGAGTATTCTCCTTTTAGATATTGTTGGAAATTTATAAAAAAATCCGTTAAGCACAGGAACAAAGAGTCTTCTGTCACCCTGCTCGATATCAAGCAGGTGTGGGAGCGGCAGCAAGGGATTTGTCCTTATACGGGATGGGAGTTAGTGCTTTTACCTTGCACAACAAGCTATTTAGGGATGCCTTTAACACCCAACCGCGCTAGTGTTGACCGGCGGGATTCGTCGAAAGGATACACGCCCGACAATATCCAATTTGTCGCCGCTATCGCTAATTTTGCAAAACACGCTTTCCCGGAAGAGCTATTCCTTGAATTTTGCTATGCAGTCACCGGCTTCTGGGGACAGGAGCACAACAGCTACTGCCCTTTAGCGGATGCCGGTGAGTGCAATATTAACACTTTACCCCAACTGATGGCCGAACCGGCTAGACAGGAGAACCGGCGCGATGAATACTCTCCCTTTCGCCAGCATCTCAAATTGGCGAGACGGCGCGTCAAAGGCAAAGACCGGCAGTGCACTATCACCGTGCAATATTTGAAGGAACTGTGGGAAAAACAGGGCGGGCGATGCCCTTACACCGGCTGGGAATTGGACAATCCCGAAACAACCAACGATTGGGAAAATCGCCAACTCCACCCCAGACGGGCGAGTCTGGACAGGATAGATTCGTCCCTCGGATATGTGCCGGGAAATGTGCAGTTTGTCTCCGTGATAGCCAACTTCGCCAAATGCGATTTCCCGGAAGATGCGCTGCTGCAATTCTGCAAAGCAGTGGTTGACAGTCGGGTGAGTGAGTGGTAAAATAGTGGGAGAATGCGCAGAGGGGCATTCGGGAGCGTCCCGTTTTTCTGGCGCAAAGGGTGCCGGCAAGAGAGAGGTTATCCGCCTTTTAGGTTCAGGGTTGTGAGAGGGGATACGGGTTTATTTAGCCCGCGCAGGCGGGCTTTGTTTGTATAGCCGCGATTTCAATCGCCAGGGTGTATATGCAAACAAGGGTACGCTGGCGAAGCATTCTGATTCTCTTATCCCCTATACGGGAGCGAGCAAAGCGAGTCAATTCAGCCTAATTAAATTTTAACTTATGGACAAGTGGGAATTGAAAAACGAACTCGGCGAACTTTTTTGCCGGATAGAATATGACGCCGCCAATGGCTGGCTGCTGGCAAGCTGGAATAACTTTGTTACTTACGATATAGTAAAGCAAGGGTGCGAAGCTATATTGGAGATGATAAAAGAGTATAATTGTAACAAGTTGCTGGTGGACACTTTCTTGGCGAAAGGGCCTTGGGCGCAAACGAATGAGTGGCAGGAAAAGGATTTTATCCCCCGGGCAGTAGATGCCGGTTTGCGATACACGGCTTTTGTTGTCTCGCGGAACAGTTTTAATGCGCTGTCGGCTAAGGATCTAGAAAAAAGGACGGAAAAGCTGGACTTGGAAATGGTATATTTCAAGGATTTGGAAGAGGCGAAGGTTTGGCTGCAAGGGAAGCCCCCACAGGACAGGCGAGACGCCTGTCCTACGTCGGGTAACTGAATTGCGGCAGTTCAACGACACGGTATTAAGGCGACGCGGGGACATCATCGCAGAGGTGCCGGTCGATATTCGCATTGGGAGTATTCTTCAAAGACTCGCGCAGCAAATCGCAACCGCGCTTCGTTAGCTTGTCCAAATCCCAATCCAAATCCCACACCCTCACGGTATTGTCATCACCGGCGGAAGCAATCCGCTTGCCGTTGGGGCTGAAAACTGCGCTATAGACTTTACCTCTGTGCCCGCTGAGGGTGACGAGAACCTCGCCGGTGTCTGCGTCCCAGATTTTCACGGTACTGTGATCACCGGCGGAAGCAATCCGCTTGCCGTTGGGGCTGAAAACTGCGCTTGTGACAGCATCGCTGTGCCCGGTGAGGGTGGCGAGTTCCTTGAAGGTGTCTGCGTCCCAGATTTTCACGGTTCTGTCACCACTGGCGGAAGCAATCTGCTTGCCGTCGGGGCTGAAAACTGCGCTTCTGACATCAGCGCTGTGCCGACTGAGAGTGCGGATTTCCTCGCCGGTAAAAGCGTCCCAGATTTTCACGGTATTGTCCCAGCTGGCGGAAGCAATTTGCTTGCCGTCGGGGCTGAAAACTGCGCTTCTGACAGCATCGCTGTGCCCGGGGAGGGTGACGAGTACCTTGCCGGTGTCGGCGTCCCAGATTTTCACGGTTTTGTCTTCACTGGCGGAAGCAATCTGCTTGCCGTCGGGGCTGAAAACTGCGCTTCTGACAAGAGCGCTGTGCTCGCTGAGGGTGCGGATTTCCTCGCCGGTAAAAGCGTCCCAGATTTTCACGGTACTGTCCTCACTGGCGGAAGCAATCCACTTGCCGTCGGGGCTGAAGACGGCGCTCCTCACAGAAAGCCTGTGCCCGTTGAGGGTGCGGATTTCCTTGCCGGTGCCAGCGTCCCAGATTTTCACGGTCCTGTCATCACTTGTGGAAACAATCTGCTTGCCGTCGGGGCTGAAAACGGCGCTATTGACATATTTGCTGTGCCGACTGAGAGTGCGGATTTCCTCGCCGGTAAAAGCGTCCCAGATTTTCACGGTATTGTCATAGCTGGCGGAAGCAATCCGCTTGCCGTCAGGGCTGAAAACTGCGCTAATCGCAGAATCGCTGTGCCCGCGGAGGGTGCGGATTTCCTCGCCGGTAAAAGCGTCCCAGATTTTCACGGTATTGTCAGAACTGGCGGAAGCAATCTGCTTGCCGTCGGGGCTGAAAACTGCGCTAATCACAGAACCGCTGTGCCCGCGGAGGGTGCGGATTTCCTCGCCGGTAAAAGCGTCCCAGATTTTCACGGTTTTGTCTTTACTGGCGGAAGCGATCCGCTTGCCGTCGGGGCTGAAAACTGCGCTTCTGACATAATTGCTGTGCCCGGGGAGGGTGACGAGTACCTTGCCGGTGTCGGCGTCCCAGATTTTCACGGTTTTGTCTTCACTGGCGGAAGCAATCTGCTTGCCGTCGGGGCTGAAAACTGCGCTATAGACTTTACCTGTGTGCCCTCCCCCCAAGGGATTTGGCGGTTGCACCCCGTAAACTGCCTGCGTTAGCGCATCTGCAAGCTCACTTCGGGTGCTGGCATCTGCCCAAAACACCTGTTTGAGAAGTTTCCTGGCTTTTAAACTGTCTGTGAGCGCCTGTTCTTTATTCGGGGCAGAGAGCGCTTTTGAAGATTGAATAAGAGCGTTGAGCTGATTAATTTCGGCTTGCTGCCACCCCCACCCAGCGAATCCTGCCAGAAAAGCGAACGCCGAAAAACCGGCAAGTCCTATAACAGTGCGCTGTCGCCTTTTTATCTCCCTATCCCGCAGCGCCAAACTCTTCTGGATGAAGACTTGTTCCTCCGGGCTGAGTTCATTTAGACGCTGCCGGTGCCAATTTTCCGCCTGTGCCAGCGGTGCGCCTCGCAGCAGCGCCCCATCATCCGCACCGGCATCCTTCCACTCCCGCATCCTCGCCTTCAGCCGTTCTTGCCAAGTGCGGAACTCGCGGTTATCGTTCACCCACCGGCGCAGGGTTCCCCACTCCCGGATTAGCGCCTCGTGGACAACCTCCACCGTCTCCTCACCGGCACTCTCATCCCGCGCCGTCACCACCAGGCGCGAAGTTGCCAAGCGCGTCACCAAATCCCAGTTATCTTCCCCCACCTCAGCCCTGGTGGCTGTGCGGCGGGTGTCTTCGGTGCCTTCCCCGGGGCGCACCAGCTGGATAAACACCCGCTGCGCCCGCTGCTTGTCAGCCTCACTCAGGTTGCCATATTCCTCCTCGGCGTAACCAGCCAGCGCCTTCTCGACACCGCCAATCTCGTCGTAAGCGTCATGGGTGAGTGTCCCGTCTCGCTGTTTGGCCCACAGCTGCGTCAGGGCAAACTCCAGCAGCGGCAAATTCCCCGGCGACTTTTGTACGTCATCGAGAATTCGCTCAGTCAGCCCCTCCTCTATCCGCACTTTCAGCAGTTGCGCCGGCTTTTCTATGGCATCTCGCAATTCCTGCCGATTCATTGGGCCAAGTTTCACGTCGGCATTCTGCAAGGCATCGGCAAAGGGGCGGTACGACAGGGCGTATCCGAGAAAATCCGCCCGCAGGGTGAGGGCGAGGCGGAAATTCGCCTCGCCGTTTAGGGCTTCCAGCAGCCGGTCTAGAAATCGCTGGCGTTCTGACTCCTCCTTGCAGAGGGTGTAGAGCTCTTCAAACTGATCCGCCACCAGCAACAGGCGGGTGCCGGCATTCTTTTCCAGAATGCGCCTCACCACATCCCGCAGCGCTAAGTCTCCCCCTTTCAGCGAAACAGTCAGCTTGTTAACTTCCACCAGCCGGTCAGTTTCGCTCATCTGGGGTTCCAGCAGGGTAACCAGCTTAGCTGCCAAATGGTGGAAGGGGCGATCTCTGGGGCGGAAATCCTCAATCAGCCAAGTGTTTTGGGAACGCAACTGGGGAATTAACCCAGCAAACACCACGGAAGACTTGCCGCTGCCAGAAGGGCCAATTACGGCCATTAGGGGCTTGGTTCGCACAGCTTCTACCAGTTGGGGTGCGAACGTCTCCCGCCCGAAAAAGAACCGCGCATCCTCCTCCCGGAAGGCAAACAAGCCCCGATACGGGCAGGGGGGAATGGCTCGCTGGCCCAGTTGCGGCCAAGCTTTGGCCAGCAAGCCGGTGGGGATGATAAAAGCCGCCCTGATTTCAGGGCGCTTAGGGGGGTTGGTGCTTGCTGCTACAGTCAGGCTGTCTATCGCCACTGTCATGCCGATCGCCCCATCCAGCTGCTCATCCCACACCGGCGAACCGCTGAATCCAGGCTCTATTTTATACGCCGTCTGGCGCACAACTTCTATCTGGACTCGACCGTTGGCTTGCTCGCCCTGTATCATACCGTCAGTCCACACGCCGGCAGGCTGCCCCTCTGGAAAGCCGAGAACCCGAAATTGATGCCCCTGCAAGGAAGCGTCGGTGACGAGTCGCACGGGGAAGGCGGAAGCGGGAAGCGGGCTTTCCAGTTCCAGCACCGCAATATCTGTGCCCCCGTCTGCCGGTGCGGCGGCGTTTTGCGAAGAAGCGGGTATCCAGTGAACCACCCGCGCTGTCAGCTTTTCCCCCGGCGCAACTTGGGGGAAATCCAAGCTAACTGTGCCGGCTGGCTGTTCTGAAGCCGTCATCTGTTTGCCCAGTGCGGCATTCACGACATGAGCGCAAGTGAGGACGTGCTTTTCCGAAACCAGGAAACCAGCGCCGATAACTTTGCCGGTGGCTTGGTAAATCCGCACGATTGCCGGGTGGAGTCTTTGGCTCATTTACGGTTTCTCCCGCTTCCACTTGAGAGTAATTTCATAAT
The DNA here is from genome assembly GCA_019359235.1 of Oscillatoria princeps RMCB-10. Classification (GTDB taxonomy): domain Bacteria; phylum Cyanobacteriota; class Cyanobacteriia; order Cyanobacteriales; family Oscillatoriaceae; genus Oscillatoria; species Oscillatoria princeps. The sequence goes on along the minus strand of JAHHHT010000016.1, from coordinate 100,479 downwards.
TGCCTTCTAAGCTGGCTTTGGCAATCACCGCACCGGCTTCGGACGACATTTTTACCCCAAATTTGACTTCCACTTCATCCGGCGGATCGCTGAGACTGCGCACTTTGCTAATAATGCTCGCAGCCATCGGCTTGATTTTTTCCAGCGCCGCGTCAAAGGATTGTTGGGCTGTTTTGATGACTTGGTTCCCACTGATAGCCACCAATCCGGCGTCACCGTCGCTTTCTGGCAGTTCCTCCACTTCCACCAGGATTGAGTCTTCGCCGTCCAGGGAAAATTGAATTAAGGGCTTCACGGTTGACCTCTTTTGAGAGCTGCTTTTAAGATTCTATCATATAGGATCGCAAGTTGTGCCTGCGGTTATTGTTGCCGGTGAGTGCTGCCACTCCGCAGGCGGACACTTGTTCAAGAGTGCTTGCGCCGCAACGCTTACGCTAACGCCCCCACACAGATTAGATGTAGGGGCGAAGCATGAGCGCGACTATTGGTGCAATCAGTGCAAAGATGAGATTCGCTCATGCTTCGCCCTTCCCCTAGCGCTAGCCACAGACAACCTCTAAAAACCTACTTCCGAAAGGCTGGGGGGTGGGGGTTCGGGCATTAATCATCATTGTGGCTATGGGGGGGCGGGTTTATAGCGTTTCTCATATCAGTGCGGTACGTTTTTCGTTTCCGCACGCTCTTGGGGATGGGAGACGCGATTTATCGCGTCTCTACAAGAGACTCATTCAATTGAGAAACGCTGGGGCACACTTATTTGAGAACTGCTATATTAATATTCTCAGTTGTGCTGCCAATATTTCGGATGAACCCGCCCCTACAAGCCACCGGCAGATATCGTCAAGAAACCGGCCCCACCTGCTCCTGTGCAGGAGAAACCGGCCCCTAAAACTCTATCAAATAAATCTGGGATTATATCACATCCTTGTCTGGGTATCTGTTAACTCGTTTAAAAATGTAGATGTCTTAAAAGATTGCTATGTATGGGACAATTGATGTCCGTCAAGCAGCGCGGAAAAAGCTGCTGTCTAGCTGATGAGTTTCACCTTTGACATCAAAGGGGTTGGGACTTTTTGCTGGCGGATGGGAATCTGAATAATAAACTCCGTACCCACGCCCGGTTCAGAGACGCATTCCAACCGGCCCCGGTGTTTGTCCACGACAATCTGGTAGCTAATAGACAGCCCCAGACCGGTGCCTTTGCCCACCGGCTTGGTGGTAAAGAACGGTTCAAACAGGCGCTTGCGAACCTCTTCCGGCATGCCCGGGCCATTGTCGGCAATCCGGACAGCCACCCAGTTGCTATCTATGATTTCAGTGCGAATGCTGATAGCCGGTTTCAAGCAACAGCGTTCAGCGTGTGTGTGGGAGGTCAGGTTGCAGGTTCTAGATTTTGCCAAAGCATCAGACAGGTGATTACTGACGGCTTCATTTCCTGGCATCGGGCACCTTTCAGCGCACAGGGTTTCATCGTCTGACGCCAGACACCTGAGGCATGTCGTCTCCAAGGCGTCAATGGCATTGCTGAGGATATTCATAAACACCTGGTTGAGGGTGCCGGCGTAGCAGTCCACCGGCGGCAAAACGCCGTAGTCCTTAACAATCTCAATCGCAGGATGTCCCGATTTGGCTTTGAGCCGGTGATGCAGGATCAGCAGGGTGCTGTCAATCCCAGAGTGAATGTCAACCCGCTTTTTATCCGCCTCATCCAGGCGCGAGAAGTTGCGCAAAGACAGGACAATCTGGCGGATGCGCTCCGCCCCCAGCTTCATGGAATCCAGCAATTTCGGCAGGTCTACCGTCAGGAAATCGAGCTCCACAGCCTCTGTTTCCTCCTTAATTTCAGGGGTGGGGTCGGGGTAGGTCTTTCGGTAGAGGTTGAGCAGGCGCAGCAGGTCTTGGATATACTCACCGGCATAGGACAGGTTGCCGTAGATAAAATTCACGGGATTGTTGATTTCGTGGGCGATGCCGGCGACCAATTGCCCGAGGGAAGACATTTTTTCCGCTTGCACCAGCTGGGTTTGGGTTTGCTGCAATTCGCGCAAGGTCTGCGCCAGGTGCTGGGTTTGCAGTCGCATTTGAGATTCGGATTGCCGCAGGGCGACTTCGGCACGCTGGCGCTCCGTGATATCCTGCAACAGTCTGGCATTGGCGGCTTGTAGCTCAGCTGTGCGCTCTTCAACCTGTCTTTGCAACTCGTCGTGAGCTTCTTGCAGGGCAACTTCGGCCCGCCGGCGCTCCAAAATCTCTGTTTGCAATTGCTCGTTGGTCTGCTTCAACTCGCTGGTGCGCTCTTCGACGGCGTGCTGCAGGGCTTCGATGATGCCGTACATTTCCTTGGGATCGAGGGCTTGCAGCAAACTCGTCTGGGAGACAATTCCCACCAATTCCCCCTGAGTGCCGGTGACGACGATCCGCCGCACGTGCAGCCGCTGCATCTCTTGATGGGCGAACCACAAGGAATCCTCTGGAGTCAGACAGAAGAGGGGGGAACTCATCACGTCTTTTGCCCGCATTTTGGCCAAATCCAGCTCTAGCGCCTGAAACTGCACGATATCCCGCTCGGTGACAATGCCGGCAGGCACGCAGACAGAGGAAGAAGATGGCTCGCCACTCCGCCCCCCACTCGCCGGCGAGCCTGCGCCTTTGCTTCCCTGCTGTTCCGCAATCACCACGCAGCTGACGTGATGGTAAGCCATCAGCTGGGCCAACTCAAACACGGATGCGTCTTTCGGTGCTTGAATCACTCGCGTGCTCATCACGTCTTTGACGGAGCGCAACCGCGTCAGGATGTTGGCCGGTGGGAGGGCTTTGCGAATCGTCTCCGGCGTCACCATCCCCAACAGCTTTCCCTCTCTGTCCACGATTGGCAGGTGGCGAATCCGGTGCTGGCGAAACAGGGAAAGCGCTGTGAAAATCCCCTGAGAGTCAGATTGGGCGAGGGTAATCACCTGCTTGGTCATCACCTCAGCCACCCTGAAGCTTTTGAAGTCTTTGCGGGAAGCAGTCAGCCGGACAATATCCCGCTCTGTGAATATCCCCAGTATAGGTCGCTCGCCGTTTGCCTCATTTCCGGGCAGCGGGCAATACATCCCCGCCTCGGCACCTGCCATCACCAGCACGCATGTGGCCCGGATTTCCGGCGGTACACTTGCGCCAGACGAGGGACTGGCAGCCGGCAGGCGACAGTTGCTCCTTACCTGGCTCATCAGTGCCAAGACTTCTGCTACGGGAGTTTCCGGTGAAACAATCAGGGGTAAGGGGTCAATTGCGTCTTCTAGAGCGGATGAATAGATGGGCGAGTCGTTTAGTGACATGGCAGGTGTGGCTAATATAACAGGATGTTAAGAATGCTAGCGTTTATCGGCCTGTAAGCCTTTTAACCTGAAATCTTTGTGAAAAAATACCTGCTTAGATCCTGCCTTACCTGCCGGTGAGTGCCAAGCAGTTGTTAAAATTTTTAAACCTTTTCTTAAAAATTGTTAAAATTGCTGTCAGGTCGTGGCCGGTCACTTGACCGCAATTGATTTCTCTGCCCCTCACCCTCTCCCCCCCCCTATCCCTTAGCGCCCAAACGCCTGGGAATCAAGCGGAGGTGATAGGAGGCGTGCGTGCGGGAGTAGCGCGGCAGCGGTTTAGGCAGCTCGCCAATGCGATCGAGTCCGTTGAATTTATTGTAATGCGCTCGCGCTCCCAACAGGAGCGGGGGTGCCGGGGTGCGGGGGTGGGGCTATGCGGGGGTGGGGCTATGCGGGGGAGAAAAATATTATAATCAATTAACCGGACTTGATATCAGAGGGTGAGGGAGCCGGTGCCCGAGCCCGCCAGCACGGAAAGCCGGCGCAATTTGAGGTGAGGGTGGGATTGCGGGTTGTGGGTGAAGCCCTAGCTCCAAGATTTTTTGCACCTAATTTACATAATAAAACAGCAGTGGGGTGCGGTCATAACGCACCCCACTGCTGGGAAATAGGCGGCAAAGGAGGCAGTCTAAATGCCAAAATGATTCAAGGTGCCCAGAATCCGCTGGCACTGAGGGCACCGGCTGCCTTCCTGACAGGAGCAATCTTTCACCATCTCCAGCAGAAACCCTTTCAGCCGCCGGTTTTCTGCCAGCACTTTGGCAAAGCGAGTCTGCGCCTGTTCTAGAGATTGCGACAGATAAGCTAAATCCTCTTGCAGTTCTTCGAGATGCTCTTGGGTGTCTTGGCTGAGAGCGTCAGAAATTTCCAGCTGCGCGTGGAGGACAATTTCACTCGGTTTGTTGGCGGGATTGCTGTTCATGGCTTTGTCAGGGCTTAGGGGATAAGGGTTAGGGGGGTGGGGGTTAGGGGGTAGGGGTTAGGAAGTTAGTTTGCAGGTTGCGCTATTAGCGCTACAGCTTGTCAGTTCAAAATTTGGCGAGTAGCTCGCGAGTTAAACTCCTCGTGCTAGCTGTGATTTCTGATCGAGTAAGGGTTAATCGTTAAGAGTTTACGGTTAAGTTTCATCTCCATTAGATGCCGAAAATTAACAATTAACAATTAACAATTTACCGGCTGGCTACTTTTCCCGCCCGACAGGGTATAAGAGCTGCAGGTTGGTGGGTGCCGGCGGGCGGTTGGGATATGGCTCCTGCTTATCCGCACAGGGAACGGGTGCGGCAACCGGCACCGCCTTCACGGCACGCAGCGCCTCAACCAAATGCTCCAGTATTTCAATCTGAGCGGTGGTAAAATGGATGCTGAAGCCTTGCCCATCCCGCGCGTAGCCCGGACAGACGAGGGAGACTGAACCTTCTTCTTCGTGCTTGGCGATATACAGCCAGTCCTCGCCTGCAAGCTTGTAGTGAGTGTCTGTCCAACTTTTGAGCATTGTGATTCTCCGTGATAGTGCCTGAATGGACTCGTGTGTTTGAGCGCTGCGGATTGGCACAACGCCTGGAAGCAGGTGCCTCTCGCCGCACCCCACACCACCGGGCCGCTGCAGCAGATACACCACATATAGCGTACCGATTGCGCTGACTCTGCCGCCAGCACCACCCGTGCCGCTGTCTTTGCGTTGATTTTTTACTCAACACTCCTATACTAGCGCGGCGTTGATTTTTTAGTCAAGGGGGGATTGATTTTTTATTCAAAATCGCCTATGATGCAGGTGTAGTCAGGAAAACAGAAGATGTGAGCGAGACATTTGGAAAGGAGATCCTTACAGCGCGTAAGGCCAAAGGATACAGCCAGCGAGAGCTGGCCAAGCTTGTTGGGCTGGACTTCACATACTTGTCCAAACTGGAGAACGATCGGGCTGACTATCCCCCCAAGGAGGATGTGATTCGCTCGCTGGCGCGGAGTCTGGAGCTGGACGCGGAGGAGTTAATTTGCCTTGCCGGCAGGCTGCCGCAAGGATCGGAGGATTTTCTCAAGCTGCACTACAAAGAGATGCCGGCACTGCTGCGGAGGATGCGGGAAAATCCGGATTTTGCCCAAAAGGTGTTTCAAGCGGCGAGTGAGGGCGAGTAACCTTGAGCGTGTTCAAGCCGTATCGCTTCTATTCCAAGGAATCCATTGAGCGCCGGGCTTCTGAGTTGCTGATGCGGATGCAGCGACAAGCGAATTTCGCTCCCAGATGGCCATTTGAGGCGAGTCTGGTGGCGGACTTTCTGGATTTGGGCGTGGTTTGGGACTGCATACCGCCGGATACGGAAGGGCCGATCGCAGCGCGGATTCTGCCCGAGTTGCGGCAAATAGAGATTAACGAAGAGATTCTCAAGTTGCCGCAGGGGTTTCAAGAATCGACGCTCGCCCATGAAATAGGGCACTGGGTGCTGCACATCAACCAGGAAGAAGTGGACGGTGTTGCCAAGCAGCTGGAGCTGGATTTTGGCAATTTGGGGGCACCGCCGGCATTGCCCTCACAGCCGTTTGTGTGCCGGGGGACGAGCAATAATTATAAGGTAGAATCGATTGAGTGGCAAGCGCAGTATTTTGCCAGCTGCTTGCTGATGCCGCGCTATATTTTAGAGCAAAAACGACAGGGGCGGGATTTAACCAAGTGGTCGCATTTGTATAAGATTGCAGAGGAGCTAGGCGTCACCATCTCGAATCTGAAACACCGCCTCAAAGATTTGGGCTGGATTCACATTCCCAACGGAACGCGACAAATTCGTCTGGGAACTGCTGAGCCGCAGGGGCAAACGAGACTGTTTGGCTCGTAGCCGGTGTGGGAATAAGGTGTTACGCTTTTAATCTGCTTATTAGACATATCCATAAAATAACCCATAACCCTTATGGCGTCTAGATTAAAGCTTAATTTATGGAGATGTCTATTATACAAAGTCGGCAGAGCCGACACAACTGCGTTCCCAGGCTCTGCCTGGGAACGAGTGAAAAACTCTTGTAGAAATGCGATTTATCGCGTCTTAAACTCTTGTAGTAGGGTGCGTTACTGGGGAGAACGCACCCTACTTTTACGCCGCTTGTATTGGGGTGCGTTCCTGGGGGGAACGCACCCTACTTCTTGGGGTGCGTTCGTGGGGGGAACGCACCCTACTTCTGAAAGCGTCCGTGAAAACCGAGGGAGTCTCTCCTGCGGCGGGCAGGTGCGTAAGGCTTTTAAAATTGTCATTTTTATGCTATAAGACAGCTTTCACCGGCTTGAGTTGATATAAAAAAGCTTAGAATATCTCAAACATCATAAAGGAAAGATGAAATCTCGCTCGTTGCCCAACTGGTTGCTACGTTCGGCAGTGGTGGTGGCGCTTGCCGGCCTCTATTTTGGGGCGGCTAGACTGGGGCAGTCAATGGCCATTCTGCCGGGAAATCAGATGCCGGTGTGGCCACCGGCAGGTTTCGGCTTGGCGGCTGTCCTGCTGCTGGGATATGGGGTTTGGCCCGGTATCGCCCTGGGGGCGTTGCTAGCCGTCGCGCCTGAATTGTCTGTGACGGGCATTGCGGTTGCGATCGCCTCCGCCGCAGCCGACACCTTGACGCCCCTGCTGGGTGGCTTCCTGGTGCGCCGGTTTGCCGGCACCGGCATGCCGCTGGACAGGGCTGGGGATGTTTTCAAATTTGCAGTCTTCGGGGCGCTGCTCAGCCCGGTTGCGGGCGCGGCTGCCGGCGCACTCACTGACTGTCTGAGCCGGCGCGTTCCGTGGGAAGCTTACAGAACAGTTTGGTTTAGCGGGTGGGCAGAGAGCGCCATTGGCGTTCTCGTGGTGACGCCGGTGCTGCTGACTTGGAGCGGAGCCATTAAAAATGCCAATTTAAAACTTACAAATAGGGAAGTTTTCCTTTCTACTTTTTCAGCTTTTCGGGAGAAATTAAAAACATTTGCCGAGGCGTTATTGTTGCTGGTGCTGCTGCTGAGTGCTAGCAAAATCGTATTTTTTGGAATCTATCCGTCGTCTGTGCTGATTCCCTTCTTCCTGTGGGCGGCGTTTCGTTTCAGTCTGCGCAGCGCAACGCTGTTGAGCGCCATTGTCTCAGGAATTGCCATCTGGAGCACGCTAAGCGGGCATGGCCCATTTATCCGGGAGTCGCAGAGCGAATCCCTCTTGTCACTGCAAGCTTTTCTTGGCGTTATTACCCTGACGGCGCTGGTTTTGGCGGCGGTGGTTGCGGAGCGCGAGCGGGCTTTGGCCGCAGTGAAACAGGCAAAAGAAGAGTTGGAAAGCCGAGTCGAGCTGCGGACGAGCCAGCTCAGACAAGCCAACGAGCTATTGCGGCGCGAAATGGCAGAGCGTCAGAGCAAAGAGGAGGCGCTGCGAGAATCCAGCCGGCAAATTGTCAATATTCTGGAAAGCATCACGGATTCATTTATAGCGTTAGACAATCGCTGGCGGTTTACCTATATTAATCGCAGAGCCGAGCAAAAGATGCGCAAAGGCAGGCAAGAACTGCTCGGCAAGAGTCTGTGGGAGCAGTTTCCAGAAGCTGCAGGCTCCACTTTTTACCGCGAGTATCACCGAGCCAAAACTCAACAAATCCCTGTCACGATTGAAGAGTATGACGCACAGGCAGACAGCTGGTTCGAGCAGCGGGTCTTTCCCTCAGGGGATCGACTTTATATCTTCTCCCAAGACATCAGCAGTCGCGTGCGGGCGCAGGAGGCTGTGCGCGAGAGTGAGGAGCGATTCCGCGCCATATTTGAGCGGGCGGCTGCCGGCATTGCCGTGGTGGCGCAGGACGGGCATTTTATCCGGGTCAACCAGCGGTTTTGCGAGATGCTGGGCTACAGCGAGGAGGAATTGCTGGCGCTCTCGCTGCACACTGTCACTCACCCGGATGACTTGGAAACGGATCAGCAATACCGTCGCGCCTGTTTTGCCGGTGAAATTTCCACTTACTCGATGGAAAAGCGCTACATCAGCAAAGATGGCTCCTGTGTCTGGGGAAATCTTACCGTGTCGGTGGTGCGCGAAGCAGCGGGCGCTCCGAAATATGCTATCGGTATAGTAGAGGATGTCACGCACCGCGTACAAGCTGAAGCCGCACGGCGGGAGAGCGAACACCGGTATAAAACTTTGGCAAAAATATCGCCGGTGGGGATATTCCGCACCAATGCCGGTGGGGACTGCTTGTATGTCAACGACCGGTGGTGCGAAATTGCCGGAGCCACTCCCGAACAAGCTTTGGGAAACGGTTGGGTAATAGCGCTACATCCCGATGACAAAGAGCGCGTTCTGACTCAATGGGCTCGGGCTGCATCTGGCAACACACCTTTTAAATTAGAGTACCGCTTTTTGCGTCCGGACGGGAAAGAAACCTGGGTCGTCGGTCAGGCGGTGGCAGAAATTGGGGTGGGGGGAGACGTTACCGGCTATGTCGGGACAATTACTGACATCAGCGAGCGCAAAGCGCTGGAGCGAGAATTAGCTTGGCGCGAGCAACTGTTGAACTCGTTTATCACCTCAGCGCCCGCCGGCATCAGCATCATTGACGACCGGCTGCAGTTTGTTCAAATCAACGAAGCTCTCGCCGAACTCAATGGCGTGTCTGTGGCGGAGCATATCGGCAAAACCGTGGGGGAAATTTTGCCGGAACTCGCGCCGGCACTCGAACCCATTTACCGCAGCATTTTGACTGGGGGCAAACCGATTCTCAACATCGAGATAGCCGGTGAAACCCCCAGACAGCCGGGGGTATTGCGTCACTGGCTGGCTTCTTATTTTCCCATCCTCAAGGCGGATGGAAAACCCGGAGCTGTCGGCTTGGTAGGTGTGGAAATCACCGAGCGCAAGCGGGCAGAAGAGGCATTGCGGCAGAGTGAGGAGCGCCTGCGCACGGTGCTGAAAAATATGCCGGTGATGCTGAGCGTTTTTGACGATCAGTTTCAGGTGATTGTTTGGAACCGGGAATCAGAGCGAGTCACCGGCTACCGCGCTCAGGATATTATTTTTAATCCCCAGGCGATGGCACTGCTGTATCCGGATGCGGCTTATCGCGATCGCATGACAGCCGAATGGCAAAGGCGCGGCAATCACTATCGGGACTGGGAGTGGGAAATAACTTGTAAGGATGGCAGTGTTAAGACGATTGCCTGGTCAAACATTTCCCAGCGCTTCCCGATTCCCGGTTGGGGAACCTGGGGAATTGGCATGGACGTTACGGAGCGCAAGCGGGCGGAAGAGGCATTGCGGCAATCGGAAGCTCAATTGAGAGAGCAAGCCTCTCAGCTAGAAGCAACCCTGCGGGAACTGCAAGAAACCCAAACCCAGCTGATTCATACTGAAAAGATGTCCTCTCTCGGACAGCTGGTTGCCGGTGTCGCCCACGAAATCAACAACCCGGTTAATTTCATCTACGGCAATCTCACCTACGCGACTCAATATATCGAAGACTTGCTTAAGCTGGTGCGCCTTTATGAGCGGCACTATCCTGTGCCGGTGCCGGCTATTGCCGAGGCGGCAGAAGAAATCGACCTCGATTTCTTGCTTGAAGATTTGCCGAAACTGCTATCTTCCATGAAGGTGGGGGCTGAGCGCATCCGCGAGATTGTTCTTTCCCTGCGCACTTTCTCGCGGCTGGACGAATCGGACATGAAGCCGGTTGACATTCACGCGGGGATTGAAAGCACGCTGCTGATTTTGCAAAATCGCCTCAAAGAAAAACCGGGGCATTCCGGCATTCAGGTCATCAAACAATTCGGGAATCTGCCCGAGGTGGAGTGCTATGCCGGCCAGCTTAACCAAGTTTTTATGAATATCCTGACTAATGCAATTGATGCTTTGGAAATGGGGAATCGGGCACCGAGCGAGGAGAATGGTAAAAATGCCGGATACCCAGCGCCTGCGAACCAATTGTCGGCGATTCGGATTCGCACAAAAGTTATCGAAGGCGAGCGCGTGGCCATCCTAATTTCTGACAATGGATCGGGCATGAGCGAGGAGGTGCGCCGGCGCATATTTGACCCCTTTTTCACGACCAAGCCGGTGGGTGCCGGCACCGGCTTGGGGTTAGCCATTTCCCACTCTATTATCGTGGAAAAACACCGGGGGCACCTGAAATGCAGTTCCGCCCCCGGTCAGGGAACAGAGTTTACCATCGAGATTCCCATCCGTCAAGTTTGATTTTATAACCACAGATGAACGCAGATGAACGCTGATCATTTTTCTGCTAAAACATCTGCGTTTATCTGCGTGTATCTGCGGTTATAACTAGATGCTGCCATAAACAGGAACAGCAGCGCCGCGCACGTCTTTGGCGGCTTCGGAGGCTAAGAAACAGATGACTTCTGCGAGGGATTCCGGTTTCACCCACTTGCCGGCATTTTCTTCGCCCATCGCTTGCCGGTTGCTGGGGGTGTCAATGGTGCTGGCTAGGACGCAATTGGCGGTGATATTGGTGCCTTTGGTTTCGTCTGCGATCGCTTGTGTCAGGGCGACAACTCCCGCTTTTGAGGCGCAGTAAGCCGCCATCTGTCCCGCCGGCTGCACGGCACCCCGCGACGCTACGGTAACAATGCGTCCGTAGCCGGTTTGCAGCATTTTGGCGAGGCTGTGTTTACAGGTTAAAAAGGTGGTGTTGAGGTTGAGGTCAATGTCTTTTTTCCAAGATTCGTAGCTGTATTCGTGGGTTTTCCCCATCGCAAAGCCGCCGGCTAAGTGAATCAGCACGTCCACCCGTTCCATGTCGCTGACTAGCTTTTCAACTGCAGCTTCATCGGCGAGGTTAGCTGAGACAAACCGAATCCGGGCAATATCTGCCGGTGAGAGTCTGCCTTTGAGGCGTTCCACATCTCGGGCGCTGACATAGGGAATGGTGACTTCCGCACCTCGGGCGAGAACTGCCGGTGTGACGCCCAAACCCAGTCCGCCGGTGCCGCCGGTGAGCAATACGCGCTTGCCTTTCATTGATTTTGACTCCCTGAAATATTATGTTTATAATACCGCAATATGAGCGCGATTGTTCAAGACTTCCAGATATTCAAGACCCCCAGACTAAAGTCTGGGGCTATACAAGCAAAGCCCACCTGCGCGGGCTTTAGATAGAGCTGGGAAAGAGTTGACGAAATGATAATTTTATGGTAATGACCTCTGCTGAGGTGCGGAGTTCGCGCTAAGCGCTGATTTATAAAGCAATTGTTAAGCCTGCAAGGGGGCCAGAAACCGGGTTTCTTTAAGAAACCCGGTTTCTAGTGAGCTAAGAAGTCCTAGTCTGCTGGCGGGGAATCCTGCGGGGATTGCCGGTAATATTCCTGCATGAGTTTTGGCCAGATTAATAAGAAGAAGCCCATCCACACCAGCACCGGCACGGCGACAATAGCGGTTATCCAGACGGTTTTCAACAGAAACCAGCTGCCGCTAATCAGGGTGACACCTGTCAGGAAAATTGACCAGGGCTGGCACCACCAAGGTTTGTAATCCCAAGGGCTAAAAGGCTTTTGGTCAGAGATTTGTTTCATGGGATATGTTGCGAGAGTCCTTTAATAAGTTTTAGCGCAAAAGAGAGGTGCCGGTGTGACGACCTGCCAAACTATCTTAAAGCCGGTGCTGCTCACAAGAGAAATATTGTATCATTATAGAAACGCCACATAGAGCCGGAGATTGACCGTGAATATCCCAACTCGTCTGCCTCCCCAATCCGCGCCTCCGCTTCCGCCCGAGCAAACCTTGCCGACAATGTACGACTTACCTAGCGAAAACCCGGAGGAACCTGGATTGCCCGACACCTTTCACGCTGACCAGCCGCAACTGCTGGACTCAACCTTTCAGCCTCGGAACTGGGATTTGGATCAAATCTTCTCTGCTATGGATCTAAATCTCTACTACGACGCCCGCCATCCCAACTGGTACAAACGCCCAGATTGGTTTGCCGTCGCCGGTGTGCCGAGGCTGTATGAAGGGCGCGATATGCGTTTGAGCTATGTGATATGGTATGAGCAAATCAGGCCGTTTGTAGTGGTGGAGTTACTGTCTCCTGGGACAGAAGATGAAGATTTGGGTCGGACTGCTCAGCAACCGGGGGAGCCGCCCACAAAGTGGCAAGTTTACGAACAGATTCTGGGCGTACCCTACTACATAGTTTTCAGCCGCTATACCGATCGCGTGCAGGCTTTTCGCCTCACCGGCGGACACTACGAACCTGTAGAATTAACTGATGGACGTTTGCCGATTCCCGAAATAGCGCTAAGTTTAGGCTTGTGGCAAGGAAGTTATAAAAATATGAACCGGCTGTGGTTGCGGTGGTTTACTCTCGAAGGAGAATTGATTCCAACTCCCAGCGAGCGAGCATCCGTTGCCGAACAGCGAGCCACTGCAGCCGAACAGCGAGCTACTTTAGCCGAACAGCAAACAGCCGAAGCACAGCAACGAGCCGAAAGACTCGCGGCGAAACTGCGGGAATTGGGCATCGATCCAGAGCGGTTGGCTTGAGACAGATCGAGAAGTGGCGTGCCGGTGCAAAGCCATCCCACCGGCACCCCCACCCTTTCCCAAAAACTCCCACAGCATCCGACCGTAGCACAGCAGTACCGCTACAAAGCGCCAACACCTCTCCCCTCTTCCTTGGCGATCTACCCTGCGGGAAGCCGCTTCGCGTCTATGGCGTCGTGGCGGTTCAAATTCTTCCGCAGCTGCACACTTCTCGGCGTCAGCGTCGGAAACCCATAAGGAATTAAATACTCTCCCTTGGCAATCTGAGAATTTGTATTGTGATTCCTAACCTCATACCCCATAACGCGCAAAACTTGCAAGCAAGAAAACACATCCTCCCCATTAACTCCCCACAGCAGTGCCAAATCTTGAACCGGCAGTTGAGTAGCCACCCCTATCCCACTCACCACCCCTTGAACCACACGCCAGAAAGGCTCAACCCTTAATTGCGGATGAAAACTCATCACCCCCCTGATGCGCGGAGTGTACTGGTAGTAACCGGCAAGCTGAACCAAATCCGCCTTACCAGTCACCTCAACCAGTTTTTCCTCAAACGCCTTCCACAGTGCCGCAAACACCGGCTTCTCTAAATCCTTAGCGCACAGTTTGACCTTTCTTGTGCCCAACCCCCAATCCTCACGTCCCGAAGATGGGGACACCTCAATCAGATATTGATTCTCGTCTCGCTCCGTCTCACCGGCACCCGCTTCTATCTGCCAACAATCCTTATTCAGATCGTACCTCAAATTCACCCTCACGCTGTTAGGAACTTCCCCCTCACTCCAGCCAAAATCCGCCAAGGACAAAAAACGCACCGCTTCCCCCCGGAACACACCCCCTGCCGGTGACGCCTCAGTACCCAAAAGTGCGATTGCCTCTCTAGCCTTTTCAGCGTATCTTTCCGTCAGCTGGCGCTTGCGCTGCCTAAATCCCAGCTCCAATGCCTGCGGCAAGTAATGCATCGGAAATGGTAACTGAACCCCCATCACTTGCTCCAAAATACTCAGCGCCAAAATCCTCCCCAGCTGCGGCGGCACAGAATTCCCAATCTGCTCAACACACACGGAGCGATTCCCCACAATCTCATACTGATCAGGAAACGTTTGCAGCCGCTTCAGTTCTGCAATTGTGAAGTGCCGGTTTTCCCAACTAAAAGGGCCGGTGTACTGTCCCCCCTTCGCCTTAATCGTCCGCACCGGCATCTCAGGGTCAGCCTTATAAAGAAAGTCCGAAAACTTCGACCGCCAGCTAAACACCGGCTGCGGGTGCCCCATTTCCTCCGTATAAAAGCTATAATTCAAACCCGGAGGAATATTTTCCAGCAAATGCCCGTAGCGCCCGCCTATCCCCGCCTCAGCGCCAGACGGACCAGCACCGGCAACCGCCTCCAGAGCTGTGTAAAAAGGCACCTTACCCGGAGAATCTGGCCCGTGAGTCGGACAGGGAAACAAATAATTCCCTTCCTTAAGCCCAACAATAAACAAACGCTCCCGATGCTGCGGCACACCATAATCAGCCGCATCTAGTATGCGAAAATAAATCCTGTAACCGGCATCCCGAAAAGCCTTCTGGATTTGCCGCCAAGCCTCCCCTTTCTGAGCGCCAATTATACCATAAACATTCTCAAACAGAAACCCTTTTGGCTGCAGCGCCTTCAGCAAGCGGACATACTCCTGAAACAGCGTTCCCCTCGCATCGCTCGTTCCCGCCACCCCAGCCGCCCTGCGCCCAGCAGCCGAAAACGTTTGACAGGGCGGTCCCCCAATGATAAAATCTACTTTCAGCTGAGAATCAGGGACAAACTTCCTGATATCAACGCAGGTGGGGTGAACCTTCGACAGCCATTTCCCCGGCTGCGAATTTCTCTCCAGCGTTCGCACATACTTCGCTTCAAGCTCCACCATCTGAACAATCTCGAAACCGGCATCATGGAAACCAATATCCAGCCCGCCACCGCCGGCAAACAAGCTGAGAGTCTTAATCGGAGAATGGCCATGTTCCGCGAACCACCGGCGCAGAGATTGGCCAAACCTATCGGGCCAACCCGCGCCCCGACTCACCTCAAGTGATGCCAGCATCTCCTGGAACCAGACAGCATTGGCCGGCTCCCGACTGAGCAAATTTAAATCCAACGACACTTCTTTCATCGGAACATCTAAACCTAACAGTCGCTCTTTCACTATCTCACAAAATCTCTTCTTCCTTGGCGTCTTGGCGTCTACCCTGCGGGAAGCCGCTTCGCGTCTATGGCGGTTTAAATTAAAGTTAAGAACACCCAACCCAACCCACACCATGCAAATCACCCAATACCTCCACACTGCCGTACTCGTTTCCGACCTGGAGCGAGCCGAAAAATTTTACGGCCAAATCCTCGGACTCTCCAAAGTAGACCGCACCCTAAAATACCCCGGAGCCTGGTATCAAATCGGAGACGCTCAGATACACCTGATTCAAGACACCGGCTTTCGAGCCGAACTGCAGAATCCCGAAAAGTGGGGGCGAAACCGGCACGTCGCCTTCGGCGTTGCCAATCTAGAAGAAGTCAAAGAGCAGCTACTCGCTCACGGGTTCCAAGTGCAGATGAGCGCCTCCGGTCGAGCCGCCCTCTTCACCCACGATCCAGACGGCAATATTATAGAGTTCAGCCAGATGTGAGCGGGCGAGAGGCGCAGGCGAGACGCCTGCGCTACGCCGACGTAGGACAGGCGTCCCGCCTATCCAGCCTGTTGCACTCCCCTGACGTAGGACAGGCGTCCCGCCTGTCCAGCCTGCGCTACGCCTTTCTTGAGGTTGGTGTGCGCAGGCGAGACGCCTGCGCTACGCCTTTTTTAACGGAGAACTGCAACCATGAAAATCATCGCATATTCCTACAGCGAACCGCTGCTCGAACCGGCACCCGACCCAACCATCTGGGGCTGGGAAATAGACAAAGTATACCAAGATTTAGGTCAGCGCTTCCAGCTGATCCAGCTGCTGAGCGACTGCAAAACAGCGCCCGCAGATTATCTCTTAATTCGGCGTCTGGAAGAACTGGGCGACACAGTGGGGGAAGTGTGCGAGCGTCTGGCGGAATTGGAAGCCCTCGGCATCGAACTGATTGCTACCGAATCAGCCACCCCCACCGGTGCCGGTGTGCGAGCCGATTTACTGAAACTGCTCAAAAAAATCCAGCAAAACCAGCGCAGCCGCAGCATCAGATCGGGACACGCCCGCAATCGCCTGAAAGCCCTGCCCCCTCCCGGCAAAGCCCCCTACGGATACCGGCGGGGCAAAGAGCGCTACGTCATCGATCGGACTGCAGCGCCGGCAGTCAAAGATTTTTTCGAGCACTTTCTCCTCTACGGTTCCGTGCGCGGTGCCGTTCGCTACCTCGCCCAAAAATACGGCAAAAAAATCTCCGTTTCCACCGCTCGCCAGTGGCTCACCAATCCCGTCTATCGCGGCGATTTGGAATATCAAAATGGGGAAGTAATTTCCAACACCCACGCCCCCATTGTATCGCGGGAAGAAGCCGCCCAAGTCGAGCGAATTCTGCGCCGCAACCGGCGCATTCCCCCCCGCGCCGCCAGCGCCCCCCGATCGCTTGCCGGTTTGGCAGTTTGCGGTTCGTGCCAGTGTCCCATGACAGTATCCCGCGTCACCGCCCACCGCAAAGATCGGGAATACCTCTACCTGCGCCCCACCGGCTGCCCGAAACAGCCCAAATGCCGCGCCATTGCCTACGAAAAAGTGCTGGAGCAAACCATAGAGGGAATTTGCCGCGACTTGCCCCGTGCGGTTGCCGGTTTGAATGCGCCGGATATGGATGCAATTAAGAAGGAGATTGCCGGTGAGATTGCTGCCAGAGAAGAAATTCTCGCTAAGCTTCCCTCGCTGTGCGAGCTTGGCATCCTCGACACCGAAACTGCTGACTTGCGAGCTTACAAAATCCGCACAGAAATTTCCGAAATGCAAAGCAAGCTGGCTCAGCTCCCGCCGGTGAATTTGCGCACCTACGCTCAAGCCGTTTCCATCCCGCAGTTCTGGCTGGACTTATCAGAATCAGAGCGCCGGTTCTACTTTCGAGAATTCATCCGCCAAATTGAAATTTTACGCCAAGATACAGGGTGGCAGCTGCGAATACTTTTCAGTTTTTAGCAAAATTTATCTCTCAGAGGTCATTTATAAAGAAAATCTAGATCCCCCCAACCCCCCTTAAAAAGGGTTGGCTCTAAGAGTTACCCCCCTTTTTAAGGGGGGGGTAGGGGCTTTCCGGGGTAGGTTTTTTAGAGGTTGTCTGTGGGGAGCGCCGGCGTGTCGGCGTTGCATGAGCGTTAGCGCAGCGGCTGCGTCAGCAGCTATGTTATCTTTTCGCCGATTGCAAATATCCTCACGCTCATGCTCTCTCCCCCAGGAGTGCCGGTGTAGGGGCGAAGCATTGGCGCGAGGCTCTTTACGACCGCGCCCGATATTTCCCTTCGCCAATGCTTCGCCCTCTTCGCGTGTAGGGGCGAAGCATTGGCGCGAGGCTCTTTACGACCGCGCCCGATATTTCCCTTCGCCAATGCTTCGCCCTCTTCGCTGACCAATGAAAAAACCTACCCTTGTGGGGGGGGTAGGGGGGGATCTTTTGCCGTTGGCGTTGACTGGCTTTTAATATTTACTTTATAAATCATCTCTCACCTCCCTCTACATCTAATTGACCAGGCGTTTAGCCTGAACCTTCCCCTGGATAGATTTTAAACCGGCCCGCTCAATTAAGATTTATTTACCAAGATTGCCTCCTGTGGGTTGCCAACCTGTCCGCACGCCTTGGACTGGCGCACCGGCAGTTCCACAACAAAGGTCGTGCCTTCCCCGGGCGTCGAAAGGCAATAGATGTCGCCTCCGTGGGTTTGCGTGACAATCTGGTGGGAAATGGACAGCCCCAAGCCGGTGCCCACGCCCATCGGTTTAGTCGTGAAGAACGGCTCAAACACTCGCGCCAGGACATCTGGAGGCATGCCGAGCCCGTTGTCGGAAATACTGATCGAAACTCGGTCTGCGCTCAGCGCTTCAGTCGCAATCCCAATCTGCTTCGGAACGCAGCAGCCATTACTCGCTTCCTTCGCCTGGAGCGCATCAATCGCGTTACAGATCAGATTCATAAACACCTGATTCAGCTGATTGATGTGGCACTCCACCGGCGGCAGATCCCCAAACTGCCGCAGAATGTCAATCTTTTGCTTGTAGCGGTTGTGCAGCAGCACCAGCGTACTTTCAATGCCGGCATTCAGATCCGCCGGTTTCATCTGCGCTTCATCCAGCCGGTAGAAATTCCGCAAATTGAGAACCAGATCCCGAATCCGGTCCGCCCCCATCTTCATAGACTCAACAATGCGCGGCAAATCTTCCAGGACAAAATCCAGCTCCGCCTCTAAGAGCGCATCTTCCACCGCAGAGCTGTTGCTCGGGTAAGCGGACTGGTATGCCTCCACAACCTTCAGCAGAGCCTCTACGTGCTCCTCGACATAGGGCAAATTGCCGTAGATGAAGTTAATCGGGTTATTAATCTCGTGGGAAATCCCGGACACCATCTGACCCAGCATCGACATTTTTTCCATCTGTACCAGATGTTCCTTCATCCGCTGCATCTCTGCCAGCGCATCAAAGAGGGACTGGTCTTTTTCCTGCAGTTCCCGGGTCAGCTCGCCGACCGTTTGCTCCAGTTTTGCATTCCGTTCTAGCAGTTCCTTCACTAAATTATCCATTTTACCCAATCCCCCTTTTCCATTCACTTCCTGCCGGATTCAGTCCAGAGAACCTTCGGGCGCTCTGCCAGCTTCCTTCAAGATTAAGACTCTTGTGCGGTTGGCTGTGTTAAACTTTTCTTGACTGGCCTATCGCCCAATAAGAAATGTATATTAAAGAACAGCATGCTCCCTCACGTTTTCTTTATAAACACCCTCTAATGGTCGATTCGGCACGCTCTGGCCGTGTGCGCATCTTTGAGTGCGTCGAGTGCGTCCCGATTTGGCACACTCAGCACAGGTGAGAAGCCCTCGCAACCCTTGCCAGCCCTTCGCGCTTTAACCCTCTGCTGCGGTCAGTATACAGGCAAGCAGAAGGCTTTGGCGCAGCTCGGCACACAAAAATTTACAGCTCCGAAAAGCCGGCACCCATCGCGCAGCCCGGATACCTGTGCCACAAGTGTGCCACAAGCACGACGCAATGGCCATTGAAGGAATCCTGGAAACGGAACCGAAGCTGCACTGGCGCATCCAACTGGCCCATTCCATCACTTTCCCCAGAGCGTTGCGTCACCCGAGCGCCAAAAAACCTGTTTGGGTGGCATGCCCGGTTTCTTAAAAGGGGCTGCCGGCAGCGCAACAGCAGAGACTGACCCATCAGTGCCCGACTTATCTTTACTTTACCTGTAAATCCCAAAGGTCTACTGTGAGCCAGATCACGGTAGAATATGCTTCAGGTCAATTTCTCGCTGGCTAATTCCTGCCCCCCACACCTCTGTACGGCCTTGCGCAGATAACTGGGGTGCGTTCCCCCGAAACGCACCCGAAAAGCTCTGCACTGCCTTGCGCAGTAACCGAGTGCCGCTGGGGCAGTTAAAGTCGCCCTCCTAACACAGCGGGCGAGGAAATTCATCGCCCTTTAGCAGGAGAGATAGGGAGCATCCCATTTTTGCAAAGATTTTCACCCCCTCACCCCCCGCACCATTCGCCATGAAGGGAGAGGGGGGAAAAATAAAGAACAGAATTCTCCCCTCTCCCCTTGTGGGAGAGGGGTTGGGGGTGAGGGGTGGAGGAAATTGCAAAAATGGGATACTCCCGGAGAGATAAGTAGGGTGCCTTCCCCAGGAACCTACCCTACAAGCGCCCAAGGGTGATATATATATAATCAAGGGCTGTTGGCGAGGCCGGTGAGGCTTCGAGACCGGTGTGAACATAAATCCCGAAAACGGGAAAGAAAGAAAGAAAAACGAAACGAAACGAAACAGCTCCAACCGGCTCCCCTCACCGCTCACCCCCAAAAAGAAGGGGAGAGTGGAAAATTCCCCCACTCTCCCATTCTCCTCACTCCTCACTCCTCACTCCGCGCCAGAAGGTTTCCTTCTGCTAGCCGCACTAGGTAGAAGTCCCCTTCTTTTTGCTAGCGAAGTCAGCTTTCCCAGTATTACGGACATTCATAACCTTGCTCAGTAAATCAAACCAAAAAGATGAACCCATCGAAATGGCTAGCCCACTCACGAGCCAGCCCAAAAACTGCTTGAGATAGGGAATGGGCCAGCTTTCCTTGGCCTGCTGTTGCTGGTTAGCAGCGCTCCAGCCCACCGGCATGGAAACATCCTCTAGCGATTTTCTAAGGCTTGTCTTGATTTCTTCCAAAGGCTCTGCTGTCTGAGCCCCTTTACTGACCACCTGCTCTGCATTCTCCGCAATCGCGGCTCGCAGCACAGAATTTTTTGACAAGCTATTCACAATGAAGAACGTATCGGTATTGGCAGTCACAGCAACAACTAAACCAATCAAAATCGCCACCCCTTTGGCATTCCGCTTATAGACCCCAGACGCTCGATCCATTGAGCGGTCAAACCAGGTTTCAATTTGCTTTTGCAGGTTGCTGATCTGATCATCAATGCTGTAATCCCCACTCTTCACACGGTCTGCCAGTTCAGCCAGACTCTGCTTGAGAGACGCCGGCAAGTTATCGATTAACTCAGCAATTCCTTTGTAGGTGGGGCTGTCCTTATCTTGAATCGCCCTTTCAAACTCTGCATAGCGTTCGGGATTTTTAAGAATGACTTTCACCACTTCCGTCAAAGAGGGCTTTAGGGTGAGCAGTAAGGCTTTTTTCTCAGCTTCCCCAAAAACATCTTGCCTCAGCAATTCTAGCCGTCTGAGAAACATCTCGCCCGATGGATCGCCCGCGCCTAAGGCAATCTTGCAATTCTCAACATAGGTGTTCAGCTTGCCCGACATCCGCTCAACGCTAACCTCCAAGCTCGTTCGACCGGCTTGTAAATCTGCCACAATAGCGTCAAGGCTTTCAGCCAACTTATTCAGATTTATCTCAATTAAAGCTCTCTCCTCCTCACCCAGATTTGATTCATTTAAAATCTCTACTAGCTCTCCCAACAGTCGCTCTTGCTTAAACCGCTCCACGCGCGAAACAGTCAGCGCCTGAGCCAAGGGTTTAAGTTTCAACGTGTCAACGAGCGTCCGAGCAAATGCCTCCGCAGGAATGTAAGAAGGACCCGAAGATTTCCCGTCAAAAACACTGTCGCTTTTCGGCACAAACCGGCGATACAAGCCCACCGCTGCATCGCTCAGCCTGCGGAATGACTGGGCTAACAGTCCTTTGGCTTCCTGATTCAGGTTCCTCAGCAGAGGGTGATCGTAAAGTGAATTAGCGAGTTCTCGCGCTTTCCGAGCGTTCGCACTGTCGTCACTCCCACCGGCTATCAGCACTTCAATCGATTTCTTTAAATGTTCCGCTCTCCACTGCAGCAGGGTGGTGATAAGTTCTTGAATTTCCGAAGCCAGCAAGCTTAATATCAGGTAAATAAAAATTAAGCCTACGGCAATATCCACAATCAGAGGGATGTTCATTTGTCTCCAGGCTCAAATCGATTTATCCATCTACAGCACCTCAGCAGTCCCCTCCGGAATTTTGGCCGCCCGCTATTTTCCATTTAAATTGCATAGATAGCGCTCCTGTTTTTTGCGGGGCGCTCCTTGACGAGACGGCGCGTTTGCGGACGCCGGTGCTAACTTTATATCAAATCCCGGTACAGGTGCGAAAAGCCCGCACACCCATCTCGCTTCTTTCGGGAGTAGATTGTTCAGAAAAGGGGTTTTCAAGAAGGCAAAATGGGGAGAGATTGCCAGGGGACAGTTTTCAGAGTTGGTGTGCCGGTTTAACGCACGCAGCCTTCAATCGCTGTAGGACAGGCGAGACGCCTGTCCCGTAGCCTGTCCAGTCGCCTGTCTGGCACTTACAACTGATATTCCTACCCCACAATCATAGAACCAATACCCTCATCAGTAAATATTTCTAGCAGCAGGGCGTGGGGAATGCGACCGTCAATAATGTGAGCGGCGTGGACGCCTTGAGCCAGGGAGCGCACGCAGCATTTCACCTTGGGAATCATCCCGCCGCTCACCACGCCGGTGTCGATGAGATGGCGGGCTTCTTGAATCTTCAACTTAGCAATCAGAGTTTTCGGGTCTTTCGGATCGCGCAAAATGCCGACAGTATCCGTCAGCAAAATCAACTTTTCCGCGCCCAAAGCAGCCGCGAGTTCCCCCGCCACCGTGTCCGCGTTGATATTGTAAGCTTGCCCGTTTTCGTCTTCCCCCACGCTGGAGACGACGGGAATGTAGCGGCTGTTAGCCAAGGATTCCAAAAGTTTTGTATTCACCTTAGTCACCTCGCCGACAAAGCCCATACCTTCTTGACCTTCCGGACGAGCTTTGAACAAATTGCCATCTTTGCCGCACAGCCCAACTGCCGAGCCACCGGCTTGATTAATCAGCGAAACCAGTTCCTTATTCACCCGACCGACCAAAACCATCTCCACCACATCCATCGTGGGGGCATCTGTCACCCGCAGCCCATTCTTGAATTGCGGCTCAATGCCCAGTTTATCCAGCCAGCTGTTAATTTCGGGCCCGCCACCGTGTACCACCACCGGTCGCATGCCGATACAGGACAGAAACACAATGTCCCGGATAACCTTATCTTTCAGCGAGCTGTCTTTCATCGCCGCGCCACCGTATTTGACGACAACGCTGCGACCGGCAAACTGCTGGATGTAGGGCAGCGCCTCACTGAGGACTCGCACCCGCGTAGCTTCAGCTTCCTGGACCAAATCTTGTTGGGTAGGCATGATAAGTACAATCACACAAAAGGGCGTCAATTGCAGTTTACCGGCACCCAGGGGTTCTCAACCACCTTTATTTTCACCGGTTGCCAAGGGCTAGTTTGACTCCACAGCACCCGTCACCTCGGGTTTGAGCACCTTGCGCACCTCCTCAATCACCCGCGCCGCAACCTGTTCCGGCGTTTCGCCCTCCTGAGCGCTGACGCGGACATCCGCTTGCGCGTACAGGGATTGCCGTTCCTCCAGAAGCTGCTGCAATTTTCCCTTTGGGTCAGGGTTTCTTAACAGTGGGCGGGTGGTATCCTCTTGCAAGCGGGCGATCAGCTGCTCGGCAGGCACATCCAGCCACACCACAATCCCGTGCTGCAGGTAGCTCCAGTTGTGCCGGCGCAGCACGATCCCCCCGCCGGTGGACACCGCTAAATTCTTGTACGCCGCCACTTCCCCGAGCACCTTCGCTTCCAGTTCCCGAAACCCCTCTTCCCCCTCCGAGGCAAAAATTTCGCTTACCGACTGACCCGCCACTCGCTCAATCAGGGCGTCCGTGTCCACAAAGCGATACCCCAGCTCCTTGGCCAGGATGCGCCCCACGGTACTCTTGCCGGCACCCATCATACCTATTAAATAGAGATTGACCCCTTTTAACAAATTGTCCACTGCCTGTGATTCTCCGCTATATCATTTCCGGTGGCGTCCTCAGGGGAAAGCCGCCGGCGCTTCTTGGAGTTCCCTGTACTGGCACCGCTTGGCCCCCTTCCGCTCACAAGACCCGCCCCTGCCGCTTTCCCCAGCCGTTGCAGCAGCACTCTTATGTAGACCTAAATAAACGGAATATCAATAAACCTGGTTTCAAAAAAACCCTTTTTTATGGACTGCGGTTTATGCCCGCTACTATTATCCGGTTAATTATTTCCACTTAATATCCGAATCGCTGCCTCTCTTTGTTGATATTAGCCGGCAGCAGGGCTCAAAAGCACCCTGCAAAAAAAAAGGGTGCGTTAATAACGCACCCTGCGTGGCGCAAAAATTATCCTCCAGCAGTCACTACACGGTCGGCGACAGGCTCAGATTGTAGTCGGTCTGTTCCCAACTGCTGACCTGAACCAGGTAGCTACCGGCAGCTAATTGCTGGCTGAGGGATGCCGGATTAGCGCCATCACCATAACTCCCATTGAGATATACCTGATTGCTGTCGTAGAGCGTCAGACCCGCACCCGCACTCAAGCCACTCACAGTCAGGCTGACAGTACCGGCAGCCGGGAGGGTGAAGCTGTAGTAATCATTCGGGTCAATGGGGCTCCCCACCCAGTCACTCAGGGTTTGGGCAGCACTCAAGTCACCCAGAGCTTTCGCCCCCTCTGGCGTGTTGCCAGCACCGTCAGCGGGGATGGCTTTGGCCGTTGCCGACAGGTTGAGAGCGTAGTCCACATCACTGGCAGACGCACTGACCTGAGCGTAGTAAGTCCCCGCCGCTAACAGCCTCGTGGCGGATGCTGCAGTCGTGGCGTCACCCCACGCCCCAGTGACATATTGCTCGTTGCTGTCGAGCAGCGTCACAGAGGCAGCGCCGGTCAAGCTGTCCAGACCCAGGCTCACCTCACTGGATTCGGCCAGGGTGAATTCATAGGTGTCCGTGGGGTCAAGACGGCTGTCCACCCACTCACTCACGGTTTGCGGCTGGCTCAAAGCCCCCAGGTCTATAGCTTCCGCTGGCGTGCTGCCGGCAGTATCTTGCGGGATAGCTTCCGGCGTCGCCGACAGGTTGAGACTGAAGTCGGTGTCACCGCCATACCCGCCGCTGACTTGGACATAGTAAGTTCCCGTATCCAACAGGCTGCTCAGCGATGCCGGTGTCGTGCCGTCACTCCATGCGTAATTGATGTAATTGCCGCTGCTGTCGAGCAGGTGGACATACGCGCCCTGTTTGCTCAAACCATCCAGGGTCAAGTTCAATTTACTCGATGTGTCGAGGGTGAACTTGTAGTAATCAGTCGGGTCAATATAGTTATCCACCCAGTCGCTCGCGGTTTGCGGCGAGCTCAAAACACCCAGGTCTTTCGCCAAGTCGAGTGTGTTGCCGGCATTATCGGCGGGGATTTCTTTGGCAGTCGCCGACAGGTTGAGAGTGTAGTCCGTCTCGCCCCAGTAGCCTTCGACCGCGACGTAATAGGTGCCCGCCTGCAAGAGGCTGCTGAGTGATGCCGCTGTCGTGGCGTCACCCCACCCGTAATTGACGTAATTCCCGCTGCTGTCGAGCAGATTGAAACTGACACCGCTGCTCAGTCCGTCGAGGTTCAGGCTCACTGAACTGGAACTGTCCAGGGTGAAGCTGTAGTAATCGCTGCGGTCAACAGGATTGCCCAGCCAGTCACTCACGGACTGAGTGCCGCTGGAGATATCCAGCTCAGCAGCGTCGGCGGTGCTGCTGCCGGCACCATCTAGCGGGATGGCTTTGGCAGTCGCCGACAGGTCGAGCGTGTAGTCGCTGTCAGCCCCATACCCGCTGACTTGCAGGTAATATTTGCCCGCATCTAACAGGTTGCTGAGCGAGCCGGCTGTCGTGCCGTCATTCCACGCCCCATTGATATACTGCCCGCTTTTGTCCAGCAGATTCACGTACCCGCTCCCACTCAAGCCATTGAGATTCAGGCTCAATTGACTCGATGCGTCGAGGGTGAAGGTGTAGTAATCGTTGGGGTCAGATTGGCCCACCGAGTCGCTGACGGTTTGCGGCGAGCTCAGGCTGCCAATATCTGTTGGCGGTGTCCCTCCCCAGCTGAGCTGGTAGTTCGTCTCGCTGCCATACCCATTGACTTGCAGGTAGTAAGTACCCGGCGGCAAGAGGGTATTCACGACTCCCGGATAAGTGCTGTCACCGGAAGCCCCATTGATGTTATTCCCGTTGCTGTCGAGCAGATTGAAATTCGCACTGCTGCTCAGTCCAGTCAGGCTGAAGCTGGCCTCACCCGTGCTGTCCACCGTGAAGCGGTACAGATCGTCAGAATCGGCGGCGGTTACCGAGTCGCTCAGGGTTTGAGTTGCGCCCAAAGTGCCGATATCCTGAGCCGATTGCAAATCAACTGGCTCAACCGGCGGCATGAGATCGATGGGAATACTCGCAGCTCCAGACATCATTTTTCCAGGTGCTTGATCCCCTGCAGCCATTCCAGGCCCACCTGCTACAGACATCGCTGCCGGCGCTGGCGTTGGCGTTGGTGTCGGGGTTGGCGTCGGCGCTGCCGGTGGCATCCCCCCTGGCATCCCCCCGGACATTGGATCTGCCCCTGGCCCTGCTGGCACCATCCCTGACGGTGGCATCCCCCCGGGCATTGGATCTGCCCCTGGCCCTGCTGGCACCATCCCTGCCGGTGGCATCCCCCCGGGCATTGGATCTGCCCCTGGCCCTGCTGGCACCATCCCTGCCGGCGGCATTGGTGCGGGCGGGGGCGATGTCCCCGGTGCCGGTTCGCCAACAGCTATCCCCTGCTCTGCCGGTGGCTCATCTGTGGGCGGCTTAACGGGCATTGACCCGCCAGGCGATGTCCCCGGTGCCGGTTCGCCAGCGGCTATCCCCTGGTCTGCCGGTGGCTTGCCTGTGGGCGGCTGAACCGGCGCTGACCCGTCGGGATTTGTCCCCGGTGCCGGTTCGCCAACGGCTATCCCCTGGTCTGCGGGTGGCTGATCTGTGGGCGGCTTAACCGGCGCTGACCCGCCTGGCGATGTCCCCGGTGCCGGTTCGCCAACGGCTATCCCCTGGTCTGCCGGCATTGGCATTGGCATGGGATTGCCGGCGGTGTCGCCCTCACCCGGTACGACCTCCAGGGTGTATTCGGTATCGCCTTGATAGGTACTCACCTGAACGAAATAGGTGCCGTCCTCCGGTAAAGTTGCGCTCACCGATGCCGGTGTGGTGCCGTCACCATAAGCCCCTGTGATATATCCCTGATTGCTGTCGAGGACATACACAGACGCACCGGCACTCAAGCCATCTAGAGTCACGCTGACCCCACCGGCACTGTCAGTGGTGAACTTGTAGTAATCATTGGCGTCAACAGGAGTCCCCACCCAGTCACTTACGGGTTGGATATCACTCAAAGCGCCCAGGTCTAGAGCCTCCTCTGGCGTGTTGCCGGCATTATCAGCGGGGATAGCTTCCGGCGTCGCCGACAGGTTGAGATCGTATTCCGTGCTCCCCCAGTACCCATAAACCTGGACGTAATAGGTGCCCGCATCCAAGAGGTTACTCAGCGAACCCGATTGAGTGCTGTCACTCCACATCCCGCCGATCCAGTTCCCACTGCTGTCCAGGAGAGACACAGATGCGCCTTGCCCAGTCAAGCCATCCAGGCTCAAGTCCAGCCGGCTCGATGCGTCAAGGCTGAAGGCAAAGTAATCGCTGGGGTCAAGACGGGAATCCACCCACGCGCTCACGGTTTGGGTAGCGCCCAGTGCGCCGAGCTGCTGAGCTTCTTCTAAAGTCTCGCCGGCAGGATCGTCCGGGATGGCTTTGGGCGTCGCCGACAGGTCGAGCGTGTAGTCGGTGTTGCTGGCATACCCATCGACCTGGATGTAATAAGTGTCCGCCTCTAGGAGGCTGCTCAGGGACGCTGGATTCGTACCGTCATCCCAAGCCCAATTGATATAATTCCCCTCGCTGTCGAGGAGATTGACAGACGGGCCCTGTCCGCTCACCCCATCCAGGGTCAAGCTCAATTCACTGGATGTTTCCAGGGTGAACTTGTAGTAATCTGTCGGGTCAACAGGGTTCCCCACCCAGTCACTGGCGTCAACGGGGGTATCGCTCAAGACGCCCTGATCCAGAGCCGCTTCTTTTGTGTTGCCGGCATTATCGGCGGGGATAGCTTTGGGCGTCGCCGACAGGTCGAGCGTGTAGTTGGTTTCGCCACCAGACCCAGTGACCTGGACGTAATAAGTGCCCTCGTTTAATAAGAGGTTGCTCAGTGATGCCGATTGAGTGCCGTCACTGCTTGCCCAACCGATATAATTCCCGTCGGGGTCGAGGACATTGATATACGCACCGGCACTCAACCCGTCGAGGGTCAGGCTCAATTCGCTGGATTCCGCCAGGGTGAAGGCAAAGTAATCCGTGGAGTCGGTTGCGCTCAGCGAGTCGCTGACCGGTTCTGTCTGTCCGCTCAGGGTGCCAATATCGGTTGGCGCTGTTGCTTCCAGGTTGACAGTGTAGTTGGTGTCGCTGTCATACCCGCTCACCAGCAGGTAGTAGGTGCCCGGCTTCAAGAGGCTGCTCGCCGAGCCTGGCTGAGTGCCGTCACTCCATACCGAAGTGACATAATTCCCTTCGCTGTTGAACACTTGCACGTCCGCACCGCTGGTCAGTCCCTCGAGCAGCACGCTGACTTCACTGAATGAATCTACAGTGAAGCTGTAGGAATCTGCCCGGTCAGACTGGCCCACAGACTCGCTCACGGTTTGCGGCGAACTCAGGCTGCCAATAGCTGTTGGCGCTGCGGCTCCCAGGCTGAGAGTG
Source organism: Oscillatoria princeps RMCB-10 (assembly GCA_019359235.1). Classification (GTDB taxonomy): domain Bacteria; phylum Cyanobacteriota; class Cyanobacteriia; order Cyanobacteriales; family Oscillatoriaceae; genus Oscillatoria; species Oscillatoria princeps. The sequence goes on along the minus strand of JAHHHT010000016.1, from coordinate 72,264 downwards.
TAGTCCGTCTCGCCGCCAGAGGAATTGACTTGAACGAAGTAATCACCTGGCTTTAACAGGCTGGTTAGGGATGCCGGTTGAGCGCTGTCACCATAAGCCGAATTGATTTGATACCCCTGGCTGTCGAGCACAGACACGTAGGCGCTGCTGCTCAGTCCGCTGATGGTGAGGTTGACCTCTCCGAACTCGCTCACGGTGAACCGGTAGTTATCCTGTGGCTCGGCTTCACTCACAGAGTCGTTTATGTTTTGAGTGTCGCCCAAAACGCCGATATCCTCATAGTTTTCCGGGGGTTCGGGATTGTACGGCGGCATCAGTGGGGAATCGAGCACAGCCCCAGGTTGAGGCATTCCTGCTGGTGAGGATGATATCGCCCCTGAAGGCGGCATTGCCCCTGACGATGGCCCTGACGATGGCCCTGGCATTGGCCCTGGCATTGGCCCTGACATCCCTGGTGGCATCTGCCCTGACATCCCTGGTGGCATCTGCCCTGGCATCCCTGGCATCTGCCCTGGAAATCCCCCTTGCGGCGGTGCTGAGGGCGGCATGTCACCGTCTGCTGGCGGTGCCGGCGGTGCCGGTGGCAGATTACCGCTGCCGGTTGGCGGGACGGGCTCTGCCGGTGGCAGATTACCGCTGCCGGCTGGCGTGCCGGTGGTTGTGTCCGCCGGCACCGTTGTGCTGCCGGTTGGCGGTGTCGAGGCTATGTCTCCCGGCACATTCCCGCTGCCGGTTGGCGTGCCGGTGGTTGTGTCCGCCGGCACCGTTGTGCTGCCGGTTGGCGGTGTCGAGGCTATGTCTCCCGGCACATTCCCGCTGCCGGTTGGCGTGCCGGTGGTTGTGTCCGCCGGCACCGTTGTGCTGCCGGCTGGCGTGCCGGTGGTTGTGTCTGCCGGCACCGTTGTGCTGCCGGTTGGCGTGCCGGTGGTTGTGTCCACCGGCACCGTTGTGCTTTCAGCCGGTGTCACCGGCGGTAGTGGTAGCGGCGGGTTTGAGCTGTCAGTTGGCGTCACCGGCGTTGTGTCCGGCGGCACAGTTGAGCCGTCAGCTGGCAACACCTGCGTTGTGCCTGCCGGCGCGGTTGAGGTCTCTGCTGGCGTCACCGGCGTTGTGCCTGCCGGCACAGTTGAGCCAGCAGCCACCCCTAACACTTGGGCCCAGTCAAAGTTTGGCACCTGCACCATCAAGTCATTGATGGTGAAAGTCACACTAAACTTGCGCCCTTCTTTGAACCCAAAATTTAACAGGTGGTCAAACAGCTGTGCGCCGCTGAGGCCGGCCAAATCGGCGTTGCCCTGCTGGTAGAACTTCAGGTCGATCGACCGCGAGAACTGGCGCTCCTCAGCCATCCCATAAGTCACGAGATGCTCAAACAGCTGTCCCTTGCTGAGGCCGGCCAAATCGGCGTTGCTCTCCTGATAGAACTTCAGATCGACAAACGGCGAGAACTGGCGCTCCTCAGCTATGCCATACGTTTGCAGATGCTCGACCAGTTGCTCTGAACTCAGGGAAGCCAAATCGGGGTTGCTCTCCTGATAGAACTTCAGGTCGATCAGCGGCGAGAACTTGCGCATCTCACCCATCCCGAACTTTTCCAGGTGATCCCATAATTGTTGTTTAGTGGTCAACCCGGCTGCTTTTAGGTCGGGATTGCTGGCCGCATAGAAGTCCAGATCGACCGGCAAGGGCGAACACTGACGGCCCTCTTCTACCCCATATTGGTCAAAGTGGTCGCGTAACTGTTTCTCTGTAGTCAGACCGGCGGCTTTTAAGTCTGGATTAAGATCCGCATAGTAACGCGCATCAAACAGCTTTGCGGACATTCTTTCACTCCTTAACTACTTTATTCCTGCGGAAGATGCAAAAATTGCTGACGAAAAATTCTTAACTGAGTTCCTGCTCTTGATTGCTCGCCACTCTTGGCAACTGTCTGCCAATATAACACCATCTTAACACTCCCCTCTGAAAAGGCCCAATATAGCCTGCATGTCAAGCGATCTTAAAAAATCTGCAATCTGCAACCCGCCGGGGGATGGGGAGATGGGGGCAGGAGGATGAGGATGGCAAGCTTTTATATAAAGCCACGCACGCTTATCCCCATCAAAAAAGTTCTGGCTCAGAAACGGATTTAACTGGGCAGGAGTTGAGCGAACTCTCTCAAAAAATTGGGTCATTCTCAACTCAAAAAATGTGCTGTAATACCTATATTAGCACATTTCAGTACAGCTGCCCACACCCAATCGGGTGAGCAACTTCTCAAAACTTAAAAAATGGATGTGTCCCGATGCTCGCTTGTGGGGATGGGAGATGGGGAAATCGGGTAATTTCGCAACCCTCTTTGGAGATAAGGGGGCGGGTGAGGGGGAGGAGAAATGGCGTGCGGCGTGCGTCGGTACGCATCCCTGTCAGTGGATTTACACCGCATACCGGCAGCACATTACCGTCAGCGGGATGTCTGGGAGGTACAAATGCTGAATTCCCCGGCACAATCTCCCTGAGATATTCTAATTCATCTCTGGCCACATTGGCAAATAGATGCTATTATAAAAGGTTGGGAACTAAAGGGGGGACGGGGTGAGGGGCACCGGCAGGTTTTGATAGCTGAAAGTCCCTAGCTGCTGGAAGTGGTAAAAATAAATAAGGTGCGGGCTTCCCCGGCCACAGCCGGCATGTCGGCCCATCCTGACCACCACTCAGGGGTAAAAAAACAGCGTGAGTTCGGAAAGCTTAGAAATAGTCAAAACCCAGTACCAGGCGGGCAAAGCAGCCTTTGAGCGTGGCCAGTACCGCCAGTCGGTGCAGCATTTGGAAAAAGCCAGGGCTGTGGTTGAGCGCAATTCCAGTTTGGGGGGAGAGGTGCTTCTTTGGCTGGTGACGGCTTACGAAGCTGCCGGTCAGCGCTCGGAAGCGATTGCCCTGTGCAACCAGCTGACGCAGCACCCCGATCTGGAAACCCGCAAGCAAGGACGCCGGTTGCTCTACATTCTGGAAGCCCCTCAACTGCGCACCCGCCCGGAATGGCTAGTTGAAATACCCGACTTGACCGCTGTGGATAAGGGTGAGGAACGGGAGGCGCTTGTAAGCAATCCGTCCTCGGTGAAGCGTTCCCCTCAGCGCCCAAAGCAACCCGAACCCGAGCCGGTGGATATCAGCCAGGTGAATACAAAAGACAACCGATTCATTTGGATCGCCCTCGCCGTGGCGGTTGCGGTACTGGGCAGCTTGCTGTGGCTGTCATCGGCAAGTGGCTAAAGCAATCCTTCCAGGACGGCGGCTACAACCCGATGATCCTGATCCTGTCTGAGCCGGCTGAGGGCTTCAAATGCCGGTGGGGCGTCAAATTTTCTCAGCGCCAGCGCCACTCGCAGGCGAATGCGCCACGAGTCAGAACTGGCGTGGGCCAGAAGATGCTGCAGCGCTTCCGCCTGTTTAGTCGTGCCGGCAAAGATGCCAAATGCGTCAATCGCCGCTTCCCGCACCGTCAAGTCAGGGTCGGCAAGAGCGCCGGCGCACACCTCAAACAGCGCTTCCGGCTGTGGCAATTCCATGAGCGCCGCCAGAATGCTGCGGCGCACCAGCCAGTGGCTGTTCTCGCGAAATGCTCGCAGCAAATGCGGGACTGCCGATTCTCCATACAAGGACACGGAGTTAGCCGCTTCAGCTCGCACGTTATAATCGCTGTCGCTGCTCAACAGCTCGATCAGGGCGTCAAAGGCTTCAGGGGTTTGCTTTCGCCCCAGTCCCATCGCTACGAACGAGCGCACCAAAAATTCCGGGTCGCGCAGTTTGGTTTTCAGCAGGGGAACCGCCACCGGCGGGTCATAGTTCCGCAATGCCGTGAGCGCCCGCAGACGAGCTTGCGAATCAGAACTCTTTAAACCGGCTTCAATCTCGTAGATGTCCATGCTGCTATTTGGTAGAGATCCCACTTAATCCTTAACATAACTTTACAAAACTGTGCGCCCTGTCGTTCCCTCCGACCCAAAAACGGGGAAGTCCCGACGTAGGACAGGCGTTCCCTCCGACCCAAAAACGGGAAAGAGCAAACTCCCAGTAACCGATTTACTAAACATCGCTTGACAAGGCTTGACAAGGCTTGAAATCTTTGCTAGGCTGGAGAAAATTTAGTAAGACGACGCCGATGGCCAACTATGTGCCAGCAAGAGTGGCAACAGCTAAGCTTGGGGTTTCACTTAGAACCCTCCTCCGGTGGGAAGAAGCGGGAAAAATCCAAACGATTAAAACGCCAAACGGACAGCGCCGATACGACATCGACTCAATTCTAAATCCCCCGGCTGCCAGTAAACCAACCATCCTGTACGCCAGAGTTTCCAGGCATTCTCAAAAAACTGACCTTGACAGACAAGTTGAGTTTCTTGTCTCTCACTATCCTGACTGTGAAGTCATCAGAGACATCGGTTCGGGACTCAACTTTAAACGAAAAGGTTTGCTTGCCTTATTGGAACGAATTTTGTCAGGCGATGTCGGAATGGTTGTCGTTACCCACAAAGACAGATTATGCCGCTTCGGTTACGATCTTATCGCCTGGCTGTCAAAGCGATCCAACTGTGAGATTATGGTTCTAAAAAACCACTTGGGGCAGCCCCGGGGGGACTGCCCCTACAGCCCAGAGCGAGAGATGCTTGAAGATGTTATGGCCATCATCCACCTCTTCAGTTACAGGCTCTCCGGACTCCGCAAGTACAAAAAAAATATCAAAGAAGACCCTGACTTACAGGGTATATCCCAAAGGGGAAACAAAGAAGGTTTGGGTGCAGTGGATTCACGCACACCGCAAAGTGTGTGACAGCGCTATTGCTTACTTCAACCGACATCAGCATCAAGGCTTTGATTCCACCAGCAGCCAAGGACAAAAAACGACTGGCAAGAAGGCATTTAGAAGTTTCTGACTTTGGGGGGTGAAATAATCCCACAGTGGTGCAAAGACTTAGGTGATGCTGCGGCGCTTGATACGGCTTCATTTGAGGCGTATTCGGCCCGGGCTAAAAACAAGCGTGGGGAGAAGTTTATCGTTCTGGTAAAACAGAAAAACCCCAGCCATAAGGCGGGAAAAAAATACCTAACTTCCATTCAATTCCGATCCGGAATCAAAGATTCAGTTTGACCAGACCGCTCTCTAAAGATGGGCGCGGGCTGGTGAGAAACTCACAAGAATTAGAGAGAGCGGAGTTTTGGGGTCAAGACGGCTGTCTTATAAACTTTGATGGCGTTGCCGAACTGACCTATAGCAGTTCTCAGTTTGATATACTGTGGCCCATAAACACAATTTAGTAGGGGCGGGCAGGGGGCACCGCCCCTACCGAGTTTCTCCGTAGCACAATAATTAGAGAAACGCTATATACGCGCACAGATGTCTGGAAAGGCTCTCCTAAGTATTCAGGATCTGATCCCCCCACCCCCCCTTAAAAAGGGGGGCTTGAAAGTTCCCCCCCTTTTTAAGGGGGGGGCAGGGGGGGATCTTAACTGTTTCGTCATTAAGCACAAATGGTATTATAGCAATCGGCAGTTAGTTTAGGACAAGGTATCTCACATGCTAGTAGGGATACGGCTCGGAGGGAACGCCTGTCCTACGTCCTAACCTAAGTGGCTGCTGCTATACTTTGCATAGAATTGTGATCTCATATACTTGCCCACATTTTATCCCAGATGGGGCCAAATCAAACCGGAAACTGAAATCTAAATCAGCCTGTGGCAGGATGAATTAGGCGTTCTATCAATTTTCTCAAACCCTTCAACACCTGTGTTATTGACAGGTGTCAGCTACTCCAGAAACCTGACCTCTAACACCTGAAACCTGAAACCTGGGTGTTTGAATTGAGGGGAGATGTCGAGCAATGTTAAATTGTAAAATTCAGTCCGTCAGGTGAGCGCTCCCAATCCGACCGCCATATCACTTTGGCAACAGCCAGACATTTTTTCTGTTATATCGAGATTTCGCAAGCATCAAATCCGTCACTTCTGGCGCTTGATGAGTCCCGCAAAACAGATTAAAGCGACGATTAAAGGTGAAGCCACAGCTGTTATTATTGTTCGGCTCTCCAGCAACCCGGAGGAAACGCAGGGGGATATCGGTGGGGCGGTTTGTGACGGGGTTTTGCAAAAAACTTTCCGGGAGTCTGATATACTTGACAAAACACGCAGAGATTTGGGGGTGGGTTATATTTATGAGGAAAGCTACTGTTCGGGGGGAGAGGCGGTCGGGCAGCCCAGCCAGCTCCACCGGCACGTCAAGAGCGATGCGAACCGTCGCCATTGGCTCTGACTCCGGCTGTCCTGGCGGCCCTCCCGGAAGCGCTGCTGGCTGACCCCGAACAGGCCACTATCTGTATTAATTTGGAGGCTATTTCTGATATACTGGATTAAAGACGCAGGCAAATGCTGCCGCGCGCGAGGCGCTGAAGCGGCTGGTTCATGACTTTAATTACGGGGCTGTTTGGAATTAGATTCAAGAGGCAAAGGGAGAAAAATGAGCGCTTGTCAAACGGCGAAAAGAGAAAATATTTTAGTAGTTGACGACCAGCCTGAGAGTTTGCGGCTGTTAAGTTCGGTCTTGACTCAACACGGGTACGCTGTCCGACCTTTACGGTCAGGGCGTTTGGCTTTAGAGGCCGCCCAAGCCGAAACTCCCGACCTGATTTTGCTGGATATTATGATGCCGCAAATGGATGGCTATGAAGTCTGCTCCCAGCTAAAAGCCTCTGAACGAACTCGCGACATCCCGGTGATTTTTATCAGCTCCAAACATGAAACATTCGATAAACTGACCGCCTTTTATGTCGGAGGTGCGGACTATTTAACCAAACCGTTTCAGGTGGAAGAAGCACTGGCGCGGATCGAGAACCAGCTAAAGATCCGGCGGCTGCAAAAGCAACTCATTGAGCAAAATGCGCGGCTTTCTCAAGAGAAAACAGAGCGCGAACAGGCGGAAGCGGCGCGGCGCTCAACAGATGCCAAATTAGCGTCCGTGTTTCGGGCTTGTCCAGACCCGATTGCGCTGACTACGTTCCCAGAAGGGCGCTTCCTGGAAGTGAACGACAGCTTCTGTGAGTTTTTTGGGTGTCCTCGCTCTCAGGTAATTGGTAACACCGGCTTGGCTCTAGATATATACAATATTATAGCAGCTGGCACCGAATGTGTCAAGAAATTGCCAGAGAAAAGAGCCATTCGCAACTGTCAGGCGAACGTCCGCACTGCCAGTGGGGAGGAGAAGTCAGTCTTGCTGTCAGCAGAACTCATCGAGCTGGACGGACAAGAGTGCGCGCTCAGCACAGTTACGGACATCACCCACCGGGTGCGAGCGGAAAATGAACTCCGCCTGCTGCTGGAAACAACCCGCTCTATCAGTCAGTGCCCAGACACAGACAGCGCTCTAGCGGTGATTTTGCAGTTAATTTGTGCGGCGATAGGCTGGGATTTGGGGGAAGCGTGGCTGACTTCAAAGGACGGCAGGGTGTTAGAATGCAGTTGGGGCTGGTACGGGCGCGACCCAAGTTTAGAAGAATTCCGGCGCTATAGCGAAACACTCACCTTTGCTGCCGGTGTGGGGCTGGCAGGGCGGGTGTGGGAAGGGCAGCAGCCAGAGTGGATAGAAGATATTTGCGACAGCCGAGAGTCACTTTTTCAGCGCGGGCAAGTTGCTGCCAAAGTTGGCTTGAGAGCTGGGTTTGGCGTGCCTATTCTCACCGGCGACGGAGTCTTGGCGGTTTTAGTTTTTTTTAAGCGTGGCAAAAGCGAGCCAGACCGGCGGATAATCGAGCTAGTTAGTGTTGTGGCGGTTCAGTTAGGTGCTCTGCTCGGGCGCAAGCAAGCCGAAGCCGCCTTGCGCGAAAGCGAAGAGCGGTTTCACCTGGCAATGGAAGCCAGCGCTCAGGGGCTGTGGGATTGGAATATTGCCACACAAGAAACCTATTTAGACCCGCAGTGGAAGAAAATGCTGGGGTATGAAGTAGACGAGATAGAGAACAGTTACCAGTCCTGGGTGCGGCGGCTCCATCCAGAGGATGCGCCTGGAGTCATGGAAGCTTTGAATGCCTGTGTCGCGGGGGAGCTCCCCATCTACGAAGTGGAATTCCGGATGCGGAGTAAATCGGGGGAGTGGAAGTGGATTGTGGCTCGCGGTAAGGTGACGGAACGGGATGCAGCCGGCGCGCCGGTGCGGATGACGGGGACGCACAGAGACATAACCGAACGCAAAAAAGCAGAAGAAGCGCTGCGCGAGAGTGAGAGGCGATTCCGCGCCATCTTCAACTCAATGTTCCAATTAATGGGGCTGATGCAGCCGGACGGCACGATGCTAGAAGCCAACCAAACGGCTCTCGACTTCGCCGGGATCTGTGCTGAGGAGGTGGTGGGGGTTCCGTTTTGGGAAACGCCGTGGTGGAGAATTTCCAAAGCAGCCCAGAATCAGCTCAAAGAAGCAGTCGTCCGCGCCGCAGCCGGCGAATTTGTTCGTTACGAAGTAGATGTCATCGGTGCGGGAGATATGGTGATTACCATTGACTTCTCCATCAAGCCGGTGTTTGACGAAACAGGACAAGTGGTACTGCTGATTCCCGAAGGGCGCGACATCACCGAGCGCAAAGTTTTAGAGGGAGAGATCGCCCTGCGGGAAGCGCGACTCAATGCATTTTTCAGCAACGCTCCCGTCGGAATGGCCATCCTGGACGAGCGACTGCGGTTCGCGCAAATTAACGAACCGCTGGCCGCAATGAATGGACAGCCCGCGATCGCTCATATTGGCAAGACTGTCCGCGAAATTTTGCCCGCCCTCGCGCCGGTTCTGGAACCCCAATACCTGCAAGTGCTGGCCACCGGCCAACCGGTTGTCAGCCAGGAAGTGTCGGGAGAAGTGCCCAGCCAACCGGGCGCTGTGCGTGACTGGGAGGTGTCTTACTTTCCCATCCCCGGAGAGAGCAACCGCCCTGAAAGCGTGGGGGCTGTTGTGGTGGAAATCACCAAGCGCAAGCGAGCGGAATCGCAACTGCGATCCGTTACTGAACGCCTGCAATACCTGCTCACTTCCAGCCCAGCCGTCATATTTAGCTGCCAGACAGGGGGCGATTGTGCGGCCACTTTTATGAGTGAGAATGTCAAGGAAATTCTCGGCTACGAAGCGCGGGACTTCGTGGGAGATGCGAATTTCTGGGCGAGCTGCGTCCACCCAGACGATAGGGAGGGCATCCTGACCTACCCGCCCGTCTTCCAGCAGGAGTTAGCTATTTACGAATACCGCTTCCTGAACGCTGACGGAACTTATCGCTGGATCTACAGCCAGCTTAAATTGCTGCGCGACTCTTCTGGCAATCCCATCGAGTACGTTGGTTATTTGATAGACATCAGCGAACTCAAGGCTGTGGAGCAAGCGTTGCGAGAAAGTCAGCGCCGGTATCAAATTTTAGCAGAAACATCGCCCGTTTGTATAATCAACACCGACGCTCAGGGGAATTGCCTCTACGTCAATCAGTGCTGGAGCGAGATTACCGGACTGTCTTTAGAAAAGGCTGCGGGAACGGGGTGGGCGAGTCCCATCCATCCCGATGACCGAGAGCGAGTGTTTAGCGAATGGGAGCGAGCGGCTAGCGGAAGGGTTCCCTTTAAGTGCGAGTATCGCTTCGTGCGTCCTGATGGCACAATTGCCTGGGTCATCGGTCAGGCGGTGGCAGAAATGGGGAGTGCGGGAGGAATTACAGGCTACGTCGGGACAATTACAGATATCAGCGACCGCAAGGAGGCCGAAGTTGCCTTGCAGCAGCAATTTTTGCGCCAGCGGCTGGTGAGCGCCATGCTGGAGCGCATTCGGGAGTCGCTCAACCTGAAAGAAGTCTTGCAAACAGCCGTGGAAGAAGTCCGGCAGTTTTTGTCAGCGGATCGGGCCATCATTTACCGATTTTACTCTGACTGGAGCGGGGTTGTTGCTGTCGAGTCAGTTGGCGAGGGGTGGACATCCGCTCTGGGGACTCACATTCAAGAGAATTGCTTTGTCGAAAGCTGCCCACCACCCTACCGGGAAGGTTGCGTTCGCGCCATAGAGAATATTGACGCGGCGGGCCCAAACGAGTGCGGCGCTAATTTCCTGAGTCAGTTTGAGGTAAAAGCTAGCGTGGCGGTTCCCATCTCGCACAGTGAAAGCTTGTGGGGGCTGCTGATTGCCCACCAGTGCGGGAGTCCGAGGTCGTGGCAGGAATTTGAGGTGGAGTCGCTGAAACAGCTGGCCATGCAGCTGGCGATCGCCATTCAGCAATGCACCCTCTTCGAGCACGCCAAAGCTGAAATCGCCGAGCGCCAGCGGGCGGAAGCTGCCCTCAGAGAAAGCGAGCAGCGCTTCCAACTCGCTGTGTCAGGCACGCGCGATGGGATTTGGGATTGGGATTTAAGAACTAACCGGGTTTATTACTCTCCCGTTTGGATGGAAATTCTGGGCTACCGGGAAGGGGAACTGCCGCAGGAGTTCAGCACTTGGGCGGAGCTGGCGCATCCAGATGACTGGGCTGCGGCTCTAGCGGCTTTTGCCAAACACATGGAGGGCAAAACACCTCTTTACCAGCACACCCATCGCATGCGACACAAAGAGGGCCGGTGGGTGTGGGTGGAAGTTAAAGGCAAGTGCGTGCGCGACGCCGCCGGCAGACCTCAGCGAGTCACCGGCACCCTCACCGATATCAGCGTTCGCAAGCAGGCGGAGGAAGCCCTGCAAGAAGCAAAAGAAGCCGCAGTTGCTGCCAATCGGGCGAAGAGCGAATTCCTCGCCAATATGAGCCACGAACTGCGAACCCCGCTCAACGCTATCTTGGGCTTTACCCAAGTGATGCGGGGCGACCGGTCTCTCGGTGCCGAACACCGGCAAAATCTGGAAATTATCAATCGCGCCGGCTCTCACCTGCTAGAATTGATTAACGACATTCTGGAAATGTCCAAAGTCGAGGCCGGCATAACGGTGTTGAATGAAAGTAACTTCGACTTAATTCTCTTGCTCGACAGCCTGAAAGACATGCTAGAATTAAAAGCCCAATCCAAAGGGCTCGCGCTGAGTTTTGACGCCGCCCCGAACCTCCCCCAATTTGTGCGAACCGATGAGGGCAAACTGCGCCAGATTTTGCTTAACATCTTGGGAAACGCCATCAAGTTTACGGAAAAGGGCAGCGTGACGCTGCGGGTGAGAGTGGGCGGGAGCGCACCGGGCACCGGGCAAAACAGTCAATCCCCAATTCCCCATCCCCAATCCGAAATTCAAAATCTAAAATCCAAAATCCAAAATCCAAAATCCAAAATCACCTTTGAAGTCTCAGACACCGGCCCGGGCATTGCCTCAGAGGAATTCGACAAGTTATTTGAAGCATTCGGACAGACAGAAACGGGTCGTAAATCCCAGCAAGGAACTGGTTTAGGGTTGCCCATCAGCCGAAAATTCGTGCGAATGATGGGGGGAGATATGTGTGTCCGCAGTGCGGTGGGTGAGGGAACCACCTTCACCTTTGACATCGAGATCGCGGAGATCGACGCGACTGAAGTTCACGCAACTCCGCCGCAGCGCAAGGTTACAGGTGTAGCGCCCGACCAACCTAAATATCGCATTCTGGTGGTTGACGACCGCCTGGAGAGCCGGCTGCTCCTGGTGCAAATCCTCGCCTCAATTGGCTATCAGGTGCGAGAAGCCCAAAACGGTCAAGAAGCGATTGAGGTGTGGCGGAGTTGGGAGCCACACTTGATTGTGATGGATATGCGGATGCCGGTGATGGACGGCTACGAGGCGACCAAACAGATTAAATCCCACTTGCGAGGTCAGGCGACAGCGATTATTGCCCTGACGGCTAGCGCCTTTGAGGAAGACCGCTCGACGGTTTTGTCCGCCGGTTGCGATGATTTTATTCGCAAGCCTTTCCAACAAGATGAGCTTTTGCAAAAAATAGGCCAGCATCTGGGGGCGGCATATATATATGAAGAAGAAAGCAGTCAAAAAAGCGGCTTCGGGCAAAAAGCAGAAAGAATTTTATCCTCTGCTGACCTGAGTGAGCACTTAGCGAAAATGTCGCCTGAATGGGTGGCTGAGGTATACAGTGCGGCATCCCAAGGTAGCGATGACATCATTTTGGAGCTGCTGGAGCGGGTTCCCCCTGAAAATGCCCTGCTGGCGGAAATTTTAGCAGATTTAGCCAATAATTTCCAGTTTGATAAAATTCTGAATTTGACCGAAAAGGAGGGAGAATGAATCGGGAGCCTCGCGTTTTCGCTATCCCCCTCACCCCTCACCCAGCCGGCCAGACTAAAGGGGAGAATTATTGGGTTCCCCCCCTCTCCCTTTATGGCGAAGGGCGCGGGGGGTGAGGGTGAAAATATTTGCCAAAATCAGATGAGCCGGAATGAATAAAGGAAAGTCGGATGCGTTGCTCCGCCAGGCACCCCAGTGTGGTAATCTGGTTGTGTACAGTCCCCGTAAAGGCGAAATGATGAGTGAAAATTCAGTCGCCCAGCCTAAAGCCACCATTTTAGTGGTTGACGATACTCCTGATAACCTGCGCATTTTATCCGCCATGCTGACAAAGCGGGGGTACGCAGTTCGCAAAGCCTTGAACGGGCAGAGGGCGCTGAATGCGTGCGAGACAGTTTTGCCGGATCTTATTTTACTCGACATTATGATGCCGGATATGGATGGCTATGAAGTGTGCCAGCGCCTGAAAGCTTCCGAGACAACTCGCGAGGTGCCGGTGATTTTCTTGAGCGCTCTTGACAGCGTGCTGGACAAAGTGAAAGCGTTTAGTGCCGGTGGCGCAGACTACATCACCAAGCCCTTTCAGGTTGAGGAAGTGATAGCCCGGATCGCGAACCAACTGACTGTGCGCCAGCTGCAGCGCCAGCTTGCAGAGAAAAATGCGCGCCTGGAGCTGTTGAATGAAGAACTGACGCGCTCCAACGCTGAACTCAAACAATTGCACGTCCAGCTCGCCGCTCAAAACGGACAATTTAAACAGTTGAACCTCGAACTGACGCGCTCCAACGCCGAATTAGAACAATTCGCTGCTATCGCCTCCCACGACTTGCAATCGCCGCTACAAGTTATCGTGGGCAATGCCGACCTGATGTCCTGGAAATATGAAGCCCTTCTCGGGGCGGACGCTGAACGCTATATTCGCGAGATTGTCCGAGCCGGTTTGAGGATGAAACAGCTAATTCAAGACTTGCTAGCCTATTCGAGGGTGGCAAGTGGCGAGCCAAAATTTGAACCGGCTGACTGCCAAACCCTGCTCAAACAGGCGCTGGCTAATTTGCGCTCTGAGATATCCTCAAGTGGCGCTTGCATTACCCACTCGGAGCTGCCAAAACTAATGGGCAATGGCACGCAACTGATTCAGCTGTTCCAAAACCTGATTAGCAATGCCATTAAATTTCGCCGCCCCTCAGGTCCCCCGCAGATAGAGATTTCAGCACGAGCCCAGAACGGCGGCGAGTGGCGCATAGCCGTCCGCGACAATGGCATTGGCATAGAATCCCAGCACTTTCAGCGAATTTTTGAGGCTTTTCAACGGCTGCACTTCTGTGACAAGTACCCCGGTACTGGCCTCGGTATGGCCATCTGCAAGAAAATTGTTGACCGGCACGGAGGGCGGATATGGGTAGAATCTCAGCTGGGAGTGGGAACCACTATTTACTTTACCATTCCTTCTCTGAGATAATTAATACACCGCTTACCAGTTTAGAATAAATAGCACAGGGGTGAAGAGACTTTCAATGCGGACAGTTTAACGTTTCGGTATTCCTCGACCGGCGGCCAGCATCTGGTGCTTAACACTTTGGCAAATATACCCTGGGGATCTAGAAATCGCGTCTGTACTTGCCTTGCGTCCGCCTGCGCGGACGAGTGTAGAACTCTGCCAGCGCGTTCTACTTGGAGCCCAGATTCCAAAGTGGGATGCGACCGCCAGCATCTTCCCACTAGCTCAACGCTCTCAGCTTCGCTCACAAGATAGATGAGTGCGCTGGCCAGGAGAGACATCCCTGGCAGTCCCCCCAACTGAACCCCCTTTTTTCTAAAATTGTGGAGAGTCAAATCGCTTTCTAGCTGTTCACTTATGCCGCTGCGGGGGAGAATTATAGTGGACAGTCCGGGGAAAAAGAAAATGAGTAAAAGTCCACTCGATGCACCCAAAGGTAATATTCTCGTGGTAGACGATACGCCAGACAACTTGCGCGTCTTATCCTCCATGCTGACGAAGCAGGGGCACACAGTTCGCAAAGCTTTGAACGGCCAGATGGCTCTGACTGCGTGTCAAACGGTTTTGCCTGACCTAATTTTGCTGGATATTAATATGCCGGGGATGAATGGCTATGAGGTCTGCACTTTCTTGAAAAATTCTGAAAAAACTTTGACAATACCTGTGATTTTTATCAGCGTTTTAGATGAGGCGCTTGACAAAGTAAAAGCCTTTAGTGTGGGGGGCGCAGACTACATTACTAAGCCCTTTCAAATCGAAGAAGTATTGGCTCGCGTTGAGAATCAACTGACTGTGCGCCGCCTGCAAATCAGCCTTCAGGATCGCAACCGGCTCCTGAAAAAGCAAAATGCTTTGCTGCTTCAGGAAATTGAAAAACGCCGCCGCGCTGAGGAAGCCTTGCAAAAAGCTAACGAAAAATTGCAGCATTTAGCTGATTCTGACAGCCTGACGGGCATTGCCAACCGCCGCCACTTTGACGAATACTTGGATCGAGAATGGCAGCGATATTCGCGAGATAAATTGCATCTGGCGCTAATTATGTGCGATATTGACTTTTTCAAATTATATAACGATACTTACGGCCACCAAGCAGGAGACAGTTGTTTACAGCAGGTGGCGGGGGCGATCGGTCGCGCGGTCAAGCGCCCAGCAGATTTAGTCGCTCGTTATGGGGGAGAAGAGTTTGCCGCCCTCCTGCCTAACACGGATTTTGACGGAGCCTTGAGGGTGGCTGAATCGATCCACTTAGAGGTGCGGCAGCTAAAGATTGTCCACGCCCAATCTTCTGTCAGCGATTATATTACACTGAGCGCAGGCATTGCTAGCACTGTGCCAAGCCATCAAGAATCGCCAGCCGCCCTGATTAGTGCTGCTGACAAGGCACTCTATCAAGCCAAGGAGCGCGGGCGCAATAAATCCTGCGCGGTGGCGCTTGACCGCAGCGCCCTGCCTGGGAGAGGAGAAGAGGGGGAGAGGAAACACTAGACCTGTGCCCAGAACCGTCCCTACCAAACACACTCCCGCTAAAGAAGGCGAGCCCCCCTGGAGGGTTTGAGAATCCCAATCTGAGGTATACTATCAATAGTGTAACATTTCTCCTCCCACTCGTCCCGGGCATATATTAGCAGTAGAATTCAGAGAGCAAGGTGAGATGAATAGTGAGCCAGATAAAACTTCTAAGGAAAATATATTGGTAGTCGATGACACCCCTGATAACGTGCGTCTTTTGACGGCCATGCTGAACGAACAGGGGTACAAAGTTCGCAAAGCCTTGAACGGGCCAATGGCTATTACTGCCTGTCAAATGGTTTTGCCGGATCTGATTCTGCTGGATATTAATATGCCTCAGATGAATGGCTATGAAGTTTGCCATAAACTGAAAGCGGACGAGAAAACTCGCGAAGTTCCGGTGATTTTTATTAGCGCCCTCGACGACGTGTTGGATAAGGTCAAAGCTTTCGACGCCGGAGGTGCGGACTATATTACTAAACCGTTTCAAAGGGGAGAAGTTTTATCGCGCATTGAAAGCCAGCTTAAGTTGCGCTCTCTCCAGCTCACCCTTCATAGAAAAAATGACTCCCTCGAACGGGCGCTTGCCGAACTCAAAGCCGCTCAAGTTCAACTGATTCATAATGAAAAAATGGCCGCTCTAGGGCAGCTCGTAGCGGGGATAGCTCACGAAATTAACAACCCCATCAATTTTATATATGGCAATCTCGAGCACGCCACTCAATACGTTCAAGACTTGGTAAGCATTCTCGAACTTTACCAAGAGGAATACCCAAATATAGCCCCCATAATCCAAGACAAAATTAATGAACTAGACCTGAATTTTTTGAGAGAAGACGCGCCAAATGTCATGGGTGCGATGCGCCGAGGAGCAGAGCGCATTCGGCAGCTGGTAGTTTCTCTGCGAAACTTCTCCAGGCTGGACGAAGCTGAGATGAAGCCGGTGGACATCCATGAAGGCACCGACAGCACCCTGCTGATGTTGCAGCACCGGCTCGCGGAAACAGAAACTCGCCCTGCCATTACCGTCATCAAAGAGTATGGCAAATTGCCCCCAATCACTTGTTATGCCAGTCAGCTCAACCAGGTTTTTATGCACGTGTTGAATAATGCGATTGATGCCCTAGAAGATGGGCGTGGGGCACCGGGCACCGGGCATGGGAAAGAAGAGGCCCCACGCCCTACTATTTGGATTCGCACCGAGCTGACCGCCAACAATACTGTTTTGATTCGGATTGCCGACAATGGCCCGGGCATCTCAGAGCCGGCGCTTTCGCGTTTATTTGACCCATTTTTTACCACCAAGAAAGTGGGCAGCGGCGCGGGATTGGGACTGTCTATCAGCTATCAGATTGTCGTGCAACAGCATAAAGGACAGCTAACTTGCTCCTCGTCCCCCGGACAGGGAGCGGAGTTTGCCATCGAAATTCCGGTGCGTCAAAACCGATGATATTTTATCCGGCTGTATGTTTTAGATAGCGTCCGCATTGATTCGGACGCTATCCAAACTTCCGGCTGCGAAAAACAAGAAACCGGGTTTCTTGAAGAAACCCGGTTTCTGCCGGCTACCTCAGGCGCACGCCTACATCATGCCGCCCATGCCGCCCATGCCGCCCATGCCGCCCATGCCGCCCATGCCGCCCATGCCGCCCATGTCAGGCGCACCGGCACCTTTCTTCTGCGGCTTTTCCACCACCAGCGCCTCAGTCGTGAGAACCATACTGGCAATCGAACCGGCATTCTGCAGCGCTGAGCGCACTACCTTAGCCGGGTCAATAATCCCCGCCGCAATCAGGTCTTCAAACTCGCCGGTGGCGGCGTTGTATCCGATCTGGAACTCAGTTTCGCGCACCCGCTCCACGATCACCGAACCTTCCACACCGGCATTATCGGCAATTTGGCGCAAAGGAGCTTCCAGCGCCTTAGCAACAATGTCAGCGCCGATCTTTTCTTCCGCGTCCAGACTGCCTTTCAAGTCCGCGACTTTTTTCGCCAAGTGAATCAGCGTCGTACCCCCACCGGGCACAATCCCTTCATCCACAGCCGCTTTAGTCGCGTTGAGCGCGTCTTCAATCCGCAACTTCCGGTCTTTGAGTTCCGTTTCCGTGGGCGCTCCCACTTTAATCACCGCCACCCCGCCGGCGAGTTTGGCAATCCGCTCTTGCAGCTTTTCCTTGTCGTAATCAGAATCGGTTTTTTCCAATTCCTTGCGCAGCTGGGCGATCCGCTTTTGCACGTCCGCTTTATTGCGGTCGTCCGCGCTAGACACAATAGTCGTGGTTTCTTTAGTGACCGTCACCTTGCGGGCAACTCCCAGCATGTTGACAGACACCGCATCCAGCGACAGACCCACATCTTCGGAAATCAGCTGTCCGCCCGTGAGCGTGGCGATGTCTTGCAGCAGAGCTTTGCGGCGTTCGCCAAATCCGGGAGCCTTGATGGCACAGACGCTGAGCACGCCCCGGGCTTTGTTCACCACCAAAGTTGCCAGGGCTTCCCCTTCCACATCTTCGGCAATAATCAGCAGCGGCTGACCGGCACGGGCCACTTTTTCCAGCACCGGCACCAAGTCAGCGATAGCGCTAATTTTCTTATCCGCAATCAGGATGCGGACATTTTCATATTCCGCCACCATCCGCTCTTGATCGGTGACGAAGTAGGGAGAAATGTAGCCCCGATCCAGCTGCATCCCTTCCACCACTTCCATTTCCGTCGCCAGCGACTTAGATTCCTCAACGGTAATCACCCCGTCTTTGGTCACCTTTTCCATCGCTTCGGCAATCATTTGGCCAATTTCCTCGTCATTGCCGGCAGACACCGTGGCCACTTGCGCGATCGCCGCACCTTCCACCGGCTTGGCCACTGCCTTAATTTCCTCCACCAGATAAGCGACAGTCTTTTCTATCCCCCGCCGCACCGCCACTGGATTCGCGCCGGCGGCTACCAGCTTCAGCCCTTCCCGCACCATAGCTTGGGCCAGAACCGTGGCCGTAGTCGTCCCATCCCCCGCCACTTCTTTAGTCTGCGACGCCACTTCCCGAATCAGCTGAGCGCCGGTGTTTTCCAAGGGATCTTCCAATTCAATTTCCTTGGCAATCGTGATCCCGTCGTTGACAATCTGCGGTGCGCCAAACTTCTGCTCCAGGACGACATTGCGGCCTTTCGGGCCCAGCGTAATCCGCACCGCATCTGCCAGGGCGTTGATGCCCCGTTCCAGGGCTCGCCGAGACTCTTCATTAAATGCAACGATCTTGGCCATTCTTGCTTTGTTAACTCTCCACTTAGACAATTTAGCACTCTCTCGCGCAGAGTGCTAATCCCGCCGGCCTTGGGGTGACGCCCCCTTCCAAGCGTTGGGCATTCGCAGGGTGCCCCCCCTACTGCTTCTGGCTCTGGCGTGAGGGCTGTTGGCGAATTGATATGGAGTCAGTCCCCAGCACGAGCCTCTGTTCCCGTCACCCAGGTCGAAAGGGGGGAATATTACGTCGGATTGATTTAGTTTAAGAATTAACCGCCAAGACGCCAAGGACGCCAAGAGAATAAACAAGAGAGAGGCAGTTGCGCCCACCGGCCCCCACACGGGGCAACTGCGGAGGGATTGCCCACACACACTCAAACGAGTGTCACTCGAATGCGCTACCCCAGTTAAGCGTCACAAAAAAAAGCGACTGTCCGCCGGCTTCCTGTTCGAGCTATACCTGTCAGTAGGTTCAAGGCATCTCTCTCGCTTCGGGGCACCCTTACGGGAAGCCGCTTTGCGGCTGCAGGCTGGAAAAGAGAATCTGCCGGCTCAGCCGACCGCACTGTTGGGGATGGTGCGAGATAGCAGCTCAACAGACAGAAGCCAACATTTCATTACTCTGAACCTGCCTGCGGTTGTGAGCGATAGCGCCTTAGCGATCCGCTAACTAGATGATACTAAACTCCTGCTTTGTGGGCGGCGTTATCCCCCGCGAATCAAGCCATATTTTAGTTAATTTACAGCTGATTTAATCCCTTTACTTGCCCTTCCAAGTAGGGTGCGTTTCCCGTGGGAACGCACCCCACACTGGCTGCCGGTCGAAAATAATATCGGGTAAAAATTTGTAACAGCAGTCCGGATTTCTGTAGGGCTTCAACGAAATCAGATAGAACGATGGCTGGTTAGCCGCCATCGGGAGCGCAAAACCAATCAATCATTCGCTGCTATGAATAGAATGTCCGAGCCTAAAAACCACTGTTGCAACCGGCTGCATCCGATTTGCTGTATCCTCCCCCCTCACATGCTGCGCCACCTCGCCGAACGCGGCAACCCGGCGCAGCGCAACTGGGCTTTTAGAACATTAACCCTGTCGGAACAGTTTCGCGGACGGCGCATGTCACTGGGCACCCTAGCGGCAAAGGCAATCACGCCGGCGGGCGAGAAGCGCCGCACAATTTACGACGCCCAAAATACGACTAATCTCCCGGGCAAATTGCTTCGCGGTGAGGGCGACCCCCCAACCGGCGACGCAGCAGTGGACGAAGCCTACGACAGCGCCGGTGCCACCTATGACTTGTACGCTGAAATTTTCGAGCGCAATTCCATCGACGACCGGGGCATGCGTTTGGACTCCACTGTTCATTACGATCGGGAGTATGACAACGCCTTTTGGGACGGCAGCCAGATGGTTTATGGCGATGGGGATGGGGAGATTTTTGAGCGCTTTACCAAGGCAATTGATGTAATTGGCCACGAGCTAACCCACGGCGTCACGGAACATGAAGCCGGTCTGATTTATTCGGGCCAGCCGGGAGCGCTGAATGAGTCTTTTTCTGATGTCTTCGGTTCCTTGGTGAAACAGCGGTATCTCAATCAGACAGCGGAGCAAGCTGACTGGATTATCGGAGCCGGTCTGCTCACCGCCAAGGTCAGCGGCGCAGGCATTCGCTCCATGAAAGCACCCGGCACCGCATACGACGACCCCGTGCTCGGGAAAGATCCCCAGCCGGCTCACATGAAAGACTACTACAGGGGTTCAGAAGATAACGGCGGCGTCCATATCAACTCAGGTATTCCCAACCGCGCCTTTTATCTGGCTGCGATGGAAATTGGCGGCTACGCCTGGGAAAAAGCGGGGAAAATCTGGTACATCACTTTGCGCGACCGGCTGCGCCCCAGGTCGAATTTTAAACAGGCTGCCAATCTCACCATTGCCGTTGCCGGCGAACTTTACAGCCAGGGAAGTCCCGAGCAAAACGCAGTTCGCAACGCCTGGAAAGAAGTGGGGGTGATTTAGCCAGCAAGAAGGAAGTAGCCTCTCTTACCAATTTTGGATTTTGGATTTTAGATTTTGGATTGTAAAAGGCGGCAGGAAAGTCTTTTCAGCCCAAGGGGAAAATCCTATCTATCCCAACTTGGTAGAAGCCGGCGGACGTCAATAACCGTAAGGTCAAGAAACCGGGTTTCTTTAAGAAACCCGGTTTCTGGTTTGCGCGCCCTTACTTTTGGCGTGCCGCCGCCAGCAGCCATTCGATGAGCGGTCGCAGGGGGGCTGGCAGTGCTCGCTCGCTAACTGTAACTGTGTGTTGCTGACCGTTTTCTTCCACCGCTAGCCGGTACTGAAAGCGGTCAGCTACGGGAGTGGGGGAAGTGATGGTGGGAGGGAGGTGAAAGAAATCAGCTGCGTCAACTAGCCGGCGCAGCTGATTTGCTTCTTCTGGGGGGAGGGTGTTCGTGTCGGCAACTGTTGCGAGCCGCATGCCGGCAAAGCCGCCAGTCCGTTCAAAATTAATCCTCATAGTGCCGGTGGAAAATTTAAAATTTCCTCTTTCATTTTAGCGAAAACTGATTTGTGTGCCGGTGTATTGGGGCACCCAGCCTTCTGCGGTGGTGAAGTATCGGACTGCTTTGATTTGAAGCGACGCAGCGGGACAGAACCAGTGTTCGGTGCGGGCAGGTATGTTGATGTATTCGCCCGCTCGCACGAGCAGTTCCACCTGGCTGCCATCCGGTCGCACGAAGCCGAAAATTCCCTCCCCATCTAGGATGTAGAGCGCTTCCCTGTCTGTGTGGGTGTGGGGGCGGTGGCAGGTGGCGATCAGTGGGTGGAGATTTGGCGATCCCGGGTGCAGCAGCATCAAGTCGCGCCACACACAGCCGGCGGAGCGCTTCACTTCCTCGAAGTGGCTGCTAACGGCACCGAGCACTTGTGTTTTCTCCAGATGTGAGAGTGTGTCTTTTTCTAGCAGTCCCGCCAGCTCCAGTTTCTTCCCTACAGGACAGTATTTCAGCTCGATATTCAAGGCAGCCAATTCGCGGGTGATATCGCTGAGTTCGCTGTGGGTCGTACTGTTTTCCAGCCGGAGGATCGCCATAATCTAAAAAAAATATTAAGTTTGGTTAAGGGACAGAATATCGCAAATGTGGCGCTTTTGGGCTAAAGCCCAACTACAAACATGCCTTGCCATCCCCCCGACACCGGCTGCCGGTGCGGACTCTGGACATATCTGCTTTCGCCACAGCCAGTCTGCGGGGCCCGGCTCCGGGTGGTGCCCCGTGGAGCGGGATTCTAGCAGACTTCCCAACTCGATAATAACATATCCCGATAGACAAACCGTTGATTGCAAATGTCTGGGGACGGGCTCTGCGAAAGCCGGTGGGCCGGTGGCAATTTGAGATTTGGGCAAAATTTGTCTGAGTGAAACAATCAGTGCGTTTTATGGTATAATTACGAGTTCTCAGCGGTGAGGCTAATCATGCTGCTTGTGCCTTGAAAGGAGGCAGTCGCGACGATCTGCTGCACACCGCCACCGATGAAAATTGTCAAGGGGGCGGGGCGAGCACGGGGGCGCAAGCCCCTACAAGACTATTTTCAAGTCAGAGCCAAAGCGAGCTGCGTTCCTTTGGCAGTAGGGGCGGGTCCCCGTGACCGCCCCGGAACGAGGGAACGAGGGACAGGCGGGACGCCTGTCCTACGCCAATGTGGTGTGTGGTGGGTTACGCTAGCGCTAACCCACCCTACAGATAGAGGCGCAAGCATAAGTCCTGTTTATGACACGAAATCCAGTTGTGCTGGTACACGGCTACTCTGCCGACGGGAAAAGCTTTGACAAATGGGTCAGGGCGCTTGAGAGTCGCGGCTATGATATCAAGCACATCCACGCCTGCAGCTACCGCACGCTCACCAATGAAGTGACAGTCAAAGACATTGCTGAAGGGTTCGACCGTGCGCTTAGAATCCGCGAAGGTCTGGACAGCGACCAACCCTTCGACGCGATTGTCCACTCCACCGGCATCCTGGTCATCCGTGCGTGGCTGACCACTTACCGGGGGCGGCGCGATCGTTTGAAGCGTTTGATCGGGCTAGCACCGGCAAGTTTTGGCTCTCCCCTCGCCAGTAAGGGACGCAGTTGGCTGGGCGCAATCTTCAAAGGCAACAGAGAGATCGGACCTGACTTTCTAGAAGCGGGAGATCGAGTCCTAGACGCTTTGGAACTCGCCAGTCCCTTTACCTGGGATCTGGCGCACAAGGATCTGATAGGCGAAGAAACCTACTATGGCACAGATGACAGCACACCCTATGTATTTACCTTCTGCGGTACAGAAGGCTACGGCAGTCTGGAAAATATTATAGTCAGTGAACCGGGCACCGATGGAGCGGTCAGGTGGGCCGGCTGTGCGCTCAACACGCGCAAGATCGCCTTCGACCTGACACAAGATCCGCAGCGTTCCGACTTGACCGACCGCATAAAAATTGCGCCTTGGCGAGACAATATCAATATTCCCCTCGTCCCCATTGCGGGGCTGAATCACGGCACAATTATGAGCGACCCCGGAGAGCAGCTGATTGATTTGGTGGATTCAGCGCTGGGCGTGTCGAACGATCGGGAATTCAAGGACTGGCTCGACAAAGCCGGTGAGAGCGCGGCGGAGGCGCGAAATAAAATCGACAAATGGCAGCAGTTTCTTGTTCATGCCGTGGATGAGCGCAAAGATCCGATTGCAGACTATTACATCCAGCTTTTCACTCGAAATGCGGATGGAAACCCGCAGACTGTCCGAGATTTTGACAGGAAAGTCTACACCTACACCGGCGACGCCAGTTACCGGTGCTTCCATGTGAGCCTGAGCGAGATAAAACCAGAAAACCTGACGAACCTGTGGATGCGCATCATCGCCTCATCCGGGTCGCAACTTGTCACCTACTATGGCTATGGAAGCGATAAAATGAAAGACGACCGGCAGGTCAATCCAGCTGGCAAGTGGGATGCGGAACTGGATATTACCTGGCTTCTAAATAATCCGGAACTGAAGTTCTTTTACCCCTTTACAACGACGCTTATCGAACTGAAGCTCAATCGGGAACCCCTCCCGCTCACCGGCAAGAACGAGATGTGCTGGTTTTTGCAAACGGAATAGCTTTGGCGAGGGGGTTTGTAGCACAGGCGTCTCGCCTGTGCCTGAAACTCTCCCCTCGTTCCCAGGCGGAGCCTGGGAACGCCGCTTTGGAGGCTCTGCCTGATTCGGTGCTTTCCTTGGGTTATTTATTCCAACCCGACCAAAGATATCGGATTTCCCCTGCTAAACTGCCTCTCTAGCTCATCTTGCCTAACCCGACAAACCCTGTCGGAATTCAGCTGGGGTTCTGCCGGCAAAAACAATCTCCGGTTGGTAAATAGGGATACGGAACTTTAAACAGCGAGCGTCCGGGGACAATCTGCGGTTGGTAAATAGGAATACTGTATTTTAACTCACCGGCAACCTTTAGATTTTTTTTATGCTCAAGGCGTGGGGAACCTGCTAATCTAATAGTCAGAAGCTGAAAAGAGACATTTCCCGGTTCAGCTCAAACGTCTAATTTGCCCGCGTTCAATCAGGACGCATTACTATGATGATGATGATCATGACCGACAAGCCCATGACCAAAGAAATGCAAGACTGCATGCAAGCTTGCATGGACTGCTACAAAATGTGTGTGGAATGCATGACTCACTGCATGCAAATGGGCGGCAAGTGCATGGAAGGCCCGATGATGGCCATGATGCGCGACTGCGCCGAAATGTGCCAAATGTGCATGAACATGATGATGTGCGGTTCTGAGTTCATGGAACGCACCTGCATGCTGTGTGCTGATATGTGTGTGCGCTGCGCCGAATGCTGCGACATGATGGGCGATGACGAAAAGATGAAAGCCTGCGCCGACATGTGCCGCCGCTGCGCTGACATGTGCAAGCAAATGTCCATGACTATGATGCCTGCCTAGTCGCACCGGCATCAAAGCGGCACTAGCCAGGAAATCCGTTCCTGAGTGCGAAAATCCCCGCAGAGGTGATTCTGCAACCTATTAATCAAACGCCCGGGCTCTTTGTTGAGTCCGGGCGTTTGAACTTGTCAGGGGTTGGGGGTTAGGAGTTAGGGGTCAGGGGTTAGGGGTCAGGGGTCAGGTGTCCGGAAACCGTTAACCCATGCCCAGTGCCCAGTGCCCAGTCCCCAGTGCTATATTGATCTTTCCGGGACTTGACCGGCTCCCTAGCGCGAGAGCCGGTTCAGTCCAAGTCATGCGCCCAAAGGGGTCTGGTCGCTGGAGAATATGAAACAGCTCAAATCGAGCTCCGGGGATCTGCGGAGTCTGTTCGAGGAAAGCATCACTGTTAAATATGTTGCCGAACCCTTGCAGGCTGTGCCGGCATCGGAGGATGCCGGGGAAGTGCGCCAGTGGATGGACGCCCTCAACTTTGACGTTGTGGCTATCGTTGAGGGCGGCGCGATCTGCGGCTATGTGGAGCGCTCGGGTTTGGGCGCGGGCACCTGCGGGGAGCACCAGCGCATCTTTCACCCCTCAGAACTGATGGCCGCATCCACACCCCTGATGGAGCTGCTGCCACTTTTGCAGCACAGAACCCGGCTCTTTGTCCTGGAGCGCAACCGCGTCAGCGGCATTGTGACGCGCGGCGACTTGCAGAAAGCGCCGGTGCGGATGCTGCTCTTTGGACTGGTGACGCTGCTGGAAATGCACATGCTGCGGCTGGTGCGGCTTTACTATCCCGACAATTCCTGGCAGGTATTTCTCAAAGCCGAACGGGTGGCCTTGGCCACTAAGCTGTGGCACGAGCAGCAGCAAAGAAATGAAGCAATGGACTTAGCCGATTACCTGCAATTTTGCGACAAGCGGGAGTTAATCCTCGCCAAGCTGGAACTCGTCGAGCGTCTGGGGCTGAAATCCAAGCGCTCTGGAGAGCGCTTCTTGAAGGCAGCTGAAAAGTTAAGAAACAACCTGGCTCACGCTCAAGATTTGGTGAGCGGCTCATCTTGGCCAGAATTGATTGCCCTGGCGGGGCAAATCGAAGCTCTCCTGCAACGCTGTGAGGAGATTGAATTTGGGGGGCTTTGACATTCCCTGTTTGTCGCTCCCCGGCGATCGCTGCAGTGCCGGTTGCGCAAAGAGCGCAACCCACCGCACCTGCGACATATTTTGTTACACTCCGCTCACAGAAAATACAGTTTATCTCAGCAGATTTAGGTGTATAATCTTTCCAAGAGTCTGGAACGGCCAGAAGACGTGGGAAGTTGGCCTACCTAACTGCCTGAATTTATCTGCCAGTTTGTGGCAATGTCGAAAGATTTGAGGAAATTTTAATGTCTGCGAGCGAAAAACCGAATTACCGCTTTGAAACCCTGCAAGTTCATGCCGGTCAGGAACCGGCACCTGGCACCAACGCCCGCGCCGTCCCCATTTACCAGACCACGTCCTACGTCTTCAGCGACGCGGATCACGGCGCTCGGCTGTTCGCTCTCCAGGAATTCGGGAACATTTACACCCGGATCATGAACCCGACCACCGACGTTTTTGAGCGCCGGATCGCCGCCTTGGAAGGTGGCGTCGCCGCACTCGCCACTTCTAGCGGTCAAGCGGCCCAATTTCTGGCCCTCAGCACGATCTGTCAGGCGGGAGAAAACATCGTCTCCACCAGCTTCCTCTACGGGGGAACCTACAATCAGTTCAAAGTTGCCTTCCCCCGCCTGGGAATTAACGTCAAATTTGTCGATGGCGACGATCCAGAAAATTTCCGCCAAGCTATTGACGAAAATACCAAGGCGCTGTATGTCGAAACGATTGGCAACCCGCAATTCAACATTCCTGATTTCGCCACCCTCGCCCACATCGCCCACGAACACAACATCCCCCTCGTTGTAGACAATACCTTTGGCTGCGGCGGATATCTGTGCCGGCCTATTGAGCACGGTGCCGATATTGTTGTAGAATCAGCTACAAAATGGATTGGCGGTCACGGCACTTCCATTGGCGGCGTCATTGTCGATTCCGGGCGATTTGACTGGGGAAATGGGAAATTCCCTATCTTCACCGAACCGTCCCCTGGCTATCACGGGCTGAATTTCTACGAAGTGTTTGGCCCTAACAGTCCTTTTGGCAATATCGCCTTCATTATTCGGGCGCGGGTGGAAGGATTGCGGGATTTGGGCCCCTGCATGAGCCCTTTCAACGCTTTCTTGCTGCTGCAAGGGCTAGAAACTCTCTCGCTGCGGGTGGAGCGCCAAGCCGGCAACACCCTAGCGCTGGCTAACTGGCTGTCGGAACACCCGCAGGTATCCTGGGTCAATTATCCCGGGCTGTCAAATCACCCCTATCACGAACGGGCGAATAAATACCTGCGCAACGGGTTTGGCTGCGTGCTGAATTTTGGCATCAAAGGCGGGCGAGAAGCGGGGCGCGAATTTATCAATCGCGTTAAACTGGCAAGCCACCTGGCAAATGTTGGGGACGCCAAAACCCTCGTCATTCACCCGAATTCGACGACGCACCAGCAGCTCACTGACGAGGAGCAGCTTTCGGCGGGTGTCACTCCCGACTTGATCCGGGTTTCTGTCGGAATTGAGCATATTGATGACATCAAAGCCGATTTTCAGCAAGCCTTTGGCCTTTAGCGACTAGCCCGAAGGCGACAGCATCAAGGGGGAGTGCGGGGGGAAGAAAACAGCTGGGACACCGGCTCGCTGAGCCCGCACCATAAGCCAAAAACCGGGTTTCTTAAAGAAACCCGGTTTTAAAACCCCAGCAGGGTCAAGGATACGACGAACCTTCGCACGATAAATCTATGAACTATAACTGGTTTATTTCCCCGGAAACAGAGTATTACGAACTTTCTGAACCGCTGTTGCTGGAGTCGGGAAAAGTTCTCACCGGCGCTCAAATCGGCTACCGCACCTGGGGGAACTTGAACCCCGCCGGCGACAATGCGGTGCTGGTCTGTCACGCCCTGACCGGCAGTGCGGATGCGGACAGCTGGTGGGAGCCTCTGTTTGGTGCAGGTTCTGCCCTCGATCCCGAAACCGATTTTATTATCTGCAGCAACATTTTGGGGAGCTGCTACGGCACCACGGGTCCGGCCTCTGTCAACCCCGCCACCGGCTGCCCCTATGGGCCCGATTTTCCCGCGATTACCATCCGCGATATGGTGCGCCTGCAGGCGGCGCTGGTGCGGGCGCTGGAAATTCAGCGTTTGAAAATGGTTATCGGCGGCTCCCTTGGCGGCATGCAGGTGTTGGAATGGGCGCTGCTCTATCCGGAACTGGCGGACTCCATTGTGGTTATCGCCGCACCCGGGTATCACTCCGCGTGGTGCATCGGGATTTCGGAGGCGCAGAGACAGGCCATTTATGCTGACCCCAACTGGCGCGGAGGCTTCTATACCATCGACCGCCCACCGGCTGCCGGTTTGGGTGCCGCACGGATGATGGCGATCAGCACTTACCGCAGTCGGGCGAGTTTCGAGAAGAAATTCAGCCGGCAAACTCGCGAAGATGGCCGGTGGCAAATTGCCAGCTACTTGCACCATCACGGCGAAAAGCTGGTCAGCCGGTTTGACGCCAACAGCTACATCACCCTCACCAAAGCAATGGACTCCCACGACTTGGGGCGCGGGCGGGGGGATTACGAATCCGCCCTGCGCAGCATCTCCCAACCGGCGCTTGTGGTTGCGATTGACTCAGACGTGCTCTATCCGCCGGAAGAACAGGAAGAGATTGCCCATTTCATCCCCAACTCTGTGTTCCGGACTTTGCACTCCCCTGACGGTCACGATGCTTTTTTAATTGACATGGAAACGGTCAGCGATATGATTGTATCATTTCGCAAGCAACTCGTCAAGTCTCGCACTCAGCAGCTGCCGGCAGTTCCCAGATTTAAGAATCGCAGCCCTTGGCTGTGATGGTTGTGTGGGACCGCCAAGACGCCATAGACGCGCCAGTGGCTTCCCGCAGGGTAGACGCCAAGGAAGAGAAATGGGGAAATTGGTTGCTGTCAATTGACCGGATATGATATATGAGGTGTTCCAGAAGGCAGTGAGGGGTCTTACCCTTCACTGATTCGCGCCTCAGGATCGTATTTTCGGGCGAACCCGCCCCTACAGGGATGTGGGGGTGGGGTTGGGTGGGGTGGGGGCGGGTTTATCAATTGTTAGTTAGGTTGCAGGTATTGCGGGCGAACCCGCCCCTGCGGGAGTTTGGGCGCAGCGCGAAGAAACCCTCCCCATCCCACCGGCATTCTTCAGCGGACAGCCGCAGCTTCTGCTTGTTCGATATCTTTAAACATCGGCGTGCTCAGGTAGCGCTCGCCATAACTCGGCTGTATCATCACAATCAGCCGACCGGCATTTTCCGGACGTTTGCCCACTTTAATAGCAGCCGCTAAAGCCGCGCCGGAGGAAATGCCGGAGAGCAATCCCTCTTCTCGCGCCAGACGGCGACCCAGTGCTATCGATTCCTGATCGCTAACGCCAATTATCTCATCAATCAAATCTGCGCGCAAGACTTTGGGGATGAATCCCGCGCCGATTCCCTGGATTTTGTGAGCGCCGGCTTCTCCCCCGGATAGCACCGCACTGCTAGCCGGTTCGACAGCAACGACTTGAAAGCTCGGTTTGCGGGGCTTGATGGCTTCTGCGATGCCGGTAATCGTCCCGCCGGTGCCAACCCCAGCCACTAGGATATCCACCTCGCCATCCGTATCCTCCCAGATTTCTTCCGCTGTGGAATGCCGGTGAATTTGGGGATTGGCGGGGTTTTGGAACTGCTGCGGCATAAAGGCATTAGCCGTTGTGGCGACAATTTCTTCGGCGCGGCGAATCGCCCCCCTCATCCCTTCAATCCCGGCAGTTAATTCCAGCTGAGCGCCATAGGCTTTCAGCATCGCCCGCCGTTCTTGACTCATGGTGTCGGGCATGGTCAGTATTAAGCGGTAGCCTTTCGCCGCCGCTACCATCGCCAAAGCAATGCCGGTGTTTCCGGAAGTTGGCTCGACGATCGTCGTTTTTCCGGGCTGAATCAGCCCCGCCTCTTCAGCTGCCTGAATCATGCTGACGCCAATCCGATCTTTCACAGAAGACGCCGGGTTCATTCCTTCGAGCTTCACGGCAATCCTCGCCACGCACCCTTCCGCTTGGGGAATCCGATTCAGCTGAACCAGAGGCGTGCGCCCAATCAGTTCTGTAACATCACGCGCAATCCGCATAAGAGTTTTTAGCTTGATAGTTTGAGTTTTCAGTTAGAGACTGTTTATAAAGTAATTGTTAAGTTCGCAGTCGGTGAGAAACCGGGTTTCTCTTGCTGGGGGAACTCATAGCTTCGGCTTTTAGGCCAAGAAACCCGGTTTCTGAAAGCCCTCACTTTTCTTTACAAACACTCTCTTAACGATTATCCGAGGATGCGAGCCGGCTGGCTTATATGTAATACATTGTACTCACACGCTGCCGGTCGTCCCGTTTTTGGCACAGGTCCTGCAGGGTGTAGCGCTGCAAAACTGCCCTAGCCGCCAGAGCCGCTTCCTGCCAGACTTCCTGAATTACGAAACTCTCCGGTGTCGGTGCTGAGTCCTCTGGCTGCTCGTTTTTTTCCTGGCTTTGCGACCCTTCCAGGCAGGCGATCACCTCCCGCAGCGTAATCTGCCAGGGTGGCTTGGCCAATAAATAACCGCCTTTAGCCCCGCGCTGGCTGCGCACAAACCCGCCGCGACGCAGCGCCGTCAGCAGCTGCTCCAGGTAGCGGTCGGGCATTTCCTGGTTGGCAGCAATCTGGCTGATTTGCAGGGGCATTCCCCGCTCGTGGTGGCTGGCGAGTTCCAGCAGCGCCACCAGAGCGTACTTCACCTTACAAGACAGTTCCATCAGACCCACCCTCCCATAGCCAACGTCGATTTTTACATTATACTACGGTTCATCGATAGATTTTTAGTATTTTGGCGCGGGGGCTCCTTTGGGCGGCGATTCCGCAAAATTTTCGCCCCCTCTTGCTTTTCGCGGCAAGCCGTGCTAATATCGTCGCTCCACTTATCATACTGTATATCGACCGAGTTACCGTAGATTAAGGTCGCAGGAGCCACTATGATGCTTTCTCCTTTCCCGCCGACTCACCCTCCCAACCTGAGGCGATATACGTTTGAGCGCCGCTGCCTGCTGCCCTTGCGGCGGGACGAACTCTGGAAAATTGAAACCGGCACGGTTCGGGCTCTGACCTGGAGCGAAGACGGCACAGTTATTTCCCTCGGGCTGTGGGGACCGGAGGATGTGGTTGGCGCACTGCTGTCGAAAGCCCAACCCTATCAAATAGAATGCCTGACCCGAGTCGGGGCTAGCCTGCTGCCGGTGGGGACATGCCCGGAAGTCGCGGAGGCGCTGATCCGCCACACCCAGCAGCTGGGAGAGTTCTTGGAAATGCGGCAGTGCAAACCGATTGACGCCTCGCTCCTGCGACTGTTAACTTGGCTGTCCAAGCGATTTGGCCGGCAAGTGGAGCAAGGACAGCTGATTGACCTGCGCCTGACGCATCAAGAAATCGCCGAAATGATTGGCTCCAACCGAGTCACTGTCACCCGGATGCTGAGCGCTTTCGAGAAACAGGGCATTATTTGCCGGCAGCGCCGCAGCTTTGTCCTCGTTCCCGACCGGCAGCCCTTCTGGCATTACGAAATTTGAAGCGACCGGGAGCTCGCCTCTGGGGTCACACCCCACAACAGCTCCCGCCCCACCCCTCCCGATCATGGCTGGTCAATCGCCCGCAACCAATTTTTCTCTCCCTCTCTTTCCTCTTGGCGGTTCACTATCCCAGAATCTCAGACAGCCCCCAGGGGAGAAACCGCCATCGCGGACAAGCGCCAGCCGTGTTAACTTTAATTAACTTTACAGATAAGCTAGGAAAATTGTGCTACTTTCTTAAAGGTGAAACGTTACAGTAAGCTAGTTCTGACCGTTGTCCGCTGGCAACCTCTCAAGTTACCGGCATCTGCTATAACTGTTAACCGGATGGCGAGAGTGAGGAGTGAGTGTGAGTTTAGGCTATAACGACCGCTTGATAGTTGATGTCGGAATGCATGTGGGGCAAGATACAGAGTTCTATTTAAAAAAGGGATTTAACGTTGTGGCTGTCGAAGCCAACCCCTTGGCGGTCGGAGAAGCTAGCCCGAGATTAGCCTGCTATATTGAAAGCGGACAGTTGCAGATATTAAACGTGGGGATTGGGACAGAAGAAGGCTATTTTCCCTTTTATCTGAATCACACGATAAGCGAGTGGAGTTCCTTTGTTCCAGAAAGGGGGATGCGAGGCGGCGCTTATCACGAAATCTGGGTGAGCTGCACCAAGCTCGAAACAATTTTAAAAGAAGTTGGCATTCCCTACTATCTCAAAGTTGACATTGAAGGGAAAGAGTTGGAGGCGGTTCACACGCTTTACTCCTTCCAAGAGCGCCCCCGGTATGTCTCTGTTGAAGGTGGCAGTGAGGGCATCCTTGAGAGCTTGCGCGGCTTGGGATACGACCGATTTAAATTTATAAATCAGGCAACTGTTCCGCAGATGAAATGTCCTTCCCCCCCTCGGGAGGGGAGCTATACCGACCACTCCTTTGAGCTGGGCGCTAGCGGACTGTTTGGGGAAGAGACTGAAGGGGAGTGGAAAAGCTGTGAGGAGATTGCGAAGGAGATTGACGCTTATTGGCATAAGCCGGATTTAAATCCCATGCAAGATGGCTGGTTCGACCTGCACGCTAAATTTCCGGGATAAGAGCGAGCGGAGCAGCTCTTGATTTTGGATTTTGGATGCAAGGATTTTGGATTGAAAAAACGGCAGGAAAGCCCTTCCGGTCGTCCGCTCGTTCCCAGGCGGAGTCAGGGAATGCCGGTCTGGAGGCACCGCCCCCTTTCAAACGACAAGCAGACCAAAAGCTCCAACAGCAAATCGGCACAGCAGCCGGTACAGCCTCAACCGGCATCGCCTTTATAATGAGCAATCAACCGCGCAATCTAAAATCCTTTCCCGAAGCCACCGGCTCTCCCCACATCCGGCAGTTCGACTTCCCGCACCAAACCGCAACAAAACAAATCGGCATCCGAGTGAATCGTCCGCAACTCGCCCGGATGGGGCACCACCGGCACAGAGCGGGAGTTTCCGGCAAGCGCCCGCACCCAATGTGCCGGTGAGGGAAAAGCCAATTTCGCCCCCAGGGGGTTTATGGGCCATACTGGCATTTTGGCAATACTCCCCCAACCTACTCTTTGAGTATACCGCAAGCCGGTGCAATTTTATACCTGTACTGACAGCAGCAGCACCGGCTCGCGCTACAACCGCAGCACAAAGTAATGCGCTTGTGCTGCAATCTTTCAAATGCCGGTGCACGGTTGACTTAAGATTTTCTTAAGGTAAAATGGCCTAAAATTGGCCAAAATCCGCTGTTTTGGTTCGGTAATCCCTACCCGCACACGACCTTAAAGGTTCGGTGTCCGACTAATTAATTGCGCTTTTTTTCGGGGCCGGTCGCCCGGCAGGCGCGGGGCAGGATTTTCCGGTAAAATGGCTGCAAGCTAGTGCCGGTGCGGTTTGCGGGTTTCCCTCTCTGGCTGGATTTTGGGCTAAATCGCGTTTTGGCACAAAAACACCCACAATACACTTTTTAGAATATCACAAGCCGGTGCCATTTTATACCGTGTTGGTACAGTCGCAGTATTTTGTGCTGCGCTATCGCCGTACAGTGTGATGAGGTTGTGCTGCAATCTCCAAATGCCGGTGCACGGTTGACTTAAGATTTTCTTAAGGTAAAATGGCCTAAAATTGGCCAAAATCCGCTCTTTTGGTTCGGTAATCCCTACCCGCACACGACCTTAAAGGTTCGGTGTCCGACTAATTAATTGCGCTTTTTTTTCGGGGCCGGTCGCCCGGCAGGCGCGGGGCAGGATTTTCCGGTAAAATGGCTGCAAGCTAGTGCCGGTGCGGTTTGCGGGTTTCCCTCTCTGGCTGGATTTTGGGCTAAATCGCGTTTTGGCACAAAAACACCCACAATACACTTTTTAGAATATCACAAGCCGGTGCCATTTTATACCGTGTTGGTACAGTCGCAGTATTTTGTGCTGCGCTATCGCAGTACAAAGTAATGAGGTTGTGCGACCGGCTGCGGTTTGGGGCGGTTTCGGGGTGCCGGCAATTGGCAATTGGCAATCTGAGATTGGGGGGAGGGGAGCCGGGATTGGGGGATTGGGGGATTTTGGGGGATTTTGAGGGTTGATGGGGTCCTCACCTCCGCCCCACCCTATTGCCAAAACAGACAAGACAGCTGTAAAATAGGCAAGTCCGTCAGTCACAAAACATCAGAAACCGGCAATGGCCGCACTTTCAAGCGCAACAGATGTAGTGGTAATTGGCAGCGGGATTGGCGGGTTGAGCTGCGCCGCCCTGCTGGCGCGGTACGGCTTGGAAGTGACGGTCTGCGAGAGCCACTCGGCTGCCGGTGGGGCGGCGCACGCTTTTGAGCGCAGCGGATATATCTTTGACTCTGGCCCTTCCCTCTATTCCGGACTGTCCTACAGCCCCTCCTCCAACCCCTTGCGGCACGTCCTGGACGCCATTGGGGAAAAAGTGCCGTGCGCCACTTACGACACTTGGGGGTGCTGGCTGCCGGAAGCGAATTTCAACACTGCTGTGGGTGCGGACCAGTTTTGTGAGGTGCTCGAAAGGCTGCGGGGGAAACAGGCTGTGGCGGAATGGCGCGAGCTGCAGCGGGTGATGGAACCAATAGCCAAAGCCGCAACCGCACTCCCACCGGCAGCGGGGCGCTTCGACTGGGGGGCTGTCCTGACGGTAGGCAAGTTCGTGCCGGCGCTGCTGCCGCACGCGGCTAGCTTCCCGATGCTGAGCGGACCGTTCAGCCGGATTGCAGATAATGCTGTTAAAGATCCGTTTGTCCGCAACTGGCTTGACTTGCTGTGTTTCCTGCTCTCGGGACTGCCGGCAAATGGAACTAGCGCCGCTGAAATGGCTTTTATGTTTGCCGAGTGGTACCGCCCCGGCGTCAAGCTCGACTATCCCCTGGGGGGAAGTGGCGCAATTGTTGACGCCCTGGTGCGCGGTTTGCAGAGACACGGCGGCGAGCTGGCGCTGAGCGCTCATGCAGAAGAAGTGCTGGTATCTGGGAGCCGCGCGGTTGGGGTGCGCCTGCGGGGCGGGAAGGAAATCCGGGCGCGGCGGGCGGTGGTGTCGAATGCGTCGGTTTGGGACACGCTGAAGCTGCTGCCGGAAGGGTCTGTGCCACAAAGGTTTCGGGAAGAAAGGCAGGCGACACCGGCATGCGACAGTTTCATGCACCTGCACTTGGGGATTGACGCCCAAGGTTTGCCGGAAGATATCGCCTGCCATCACATTATTGTTAATGACTGGGAAAAAGGGGTGACGGCAGAGCAAAATGTGGTGGCGGTGTCCATTCCGTCCCTGCTGGACCCGTCCCTGGCACCGGCAGGAAAGCACGGGATTCACGTTTACACGCCGGCGACTGAACCTTACGCGCTGTGGGAGGGGCTGGACCGGCGCAGTCAGGCGTATGCCAAGTTGAAGGAAGAGCGGGCGGAAGTGATGTGGCGGGCGCTGGAGCGGATTGTGCCGGATATTCGCAGCCGGTGCGAGCTGACGCTGGTGGGAACGCCGCTGACGCACGAGCGGTTTTTGCGCCGGCACCGGGGGTCTTACGGACCGGCAATTCCGGCAGGCGCGGGTTTGTTTCCAGGACCGGGAACGCCGCTAGAAGGGTTGCTGTGCTGCGGCGACGGGACGTTTCCGGGGATTGGCGTGCCGGCGGTTGCGGCTAGCGGGATGATGGCGGCGAATACTATAGTGCCGGTGGGGAAACATTTGGAAATGTTGGAGGATATCCGGCGGGCTGGCGCTTACTGATATCGCCGCCGTTTGCCCTGACATTACTATATGTGGTTTATTATATGCAGCTGTAGGGGCGGGTTCGCCCGAGATGTCTGTCACTCAGGGAAGATATCTGTTTTCCCGCCCCGGCACCGCGCTTTCTGCCGGTGCCGGGGCCGCACTCTGGCGCGTTCCGCACCCTACTAGATGGGAAGATTCGGGTGCGTACCTGAAGTCTGGCTTTCCCTCGAAAGGATGCCCGCAACAGGAAAGGGCGCTCGTGCCGGTGGGGGGTGGTGAGGGCGGCGGTGGAGCCGGTAGCAAGTGACATTTGCCCTCTGGAAGGGAACGGAACGGGCAACCACGGAGCGGATGGCGGAGTTTTGCCAAATCTCACACCTCTTTTCTTTAATTGCGAAACAGATAGAAATTTTAACCCTGCATATTTTACCGGCTTTCCGGGTTTCTATCCGTTTCATCTAAAAATAAAATTGGTATTAGGCCAATTCATCGTCGCCGGTAGAAGGGCTTGCTACGGCAAGTCTTCTCTGCTTTAGAGTTGTGAACAGGACGCAGACTCCAAGTATTGACGCAAGCACTATAGATGAGCCGATAGTACCAAAACCCAGGCCCCCTTTTTCGTGTACTTTTGTCAGAACATCCCCCAGTGTTGCGCCAAATGGTCGGGTTAGGACAAACGCAACCCAAAACAGCATGACTGGGGAAATTTGGGTATAATAATGCGCTGCTAATACCAGCGCAAGCAAACTTGCAATCAGGAGCGCTCCTCCTGCAAATCCAAGTCCCGAAGAATCGGCTAGGAAATCGGCCAAGGCAGTCCCCAAAGTATTTGAAAATAAAATGGCAGTCCAGTAAAGCAGCTCAACTTTAGGCGTTCTGACGTTATTAACAGATATAGTCCCAACACTGAATCGCCAGACCGCCAAAACAGCCAAGAGAATAGTGACTAAAATCGCAGACCCTGCAGCGTAGCCAAGACCTAAAGTGCGATCCATGTAATCTGACATCGTTGTCCCAGCTGTGCTGGTTGAAAGGATGACAGTCCAGTAAAGTAATGGGTTATAGCGTTTCGAGATCAATTGAGACACAAGAGTGGTTAAAAACACTCCAATCAATATCAGAGAGCTGATCGCATAGCCCACATTTAGCGTCATCGATAAAAGATCCCCTGCCGTTTCTCCCAGAGTGGTCGCACAAATCTTCATTATCCAAAAAAAGGCAGTGATCTGGGGAAGTTTGCTCATTATTACTCCTACTTGCCGTCGGGCTTACTGTATGGGAACTTGTGACTTTATCGCCGAGAGAAAAAGTCAACCACTCGGAAATTTCTGGCAGGGAATGAAAACCTCTCACCTTGCGAATATCTCTGCCGATATGGATGGGGTTGCTTTTTTAGCACGAATGCCTTACGATTTCTGATAAACTCCATGTTACCTCCGCCGGCGCTTTACTTTTGTGACTAAAATCACTCTCATCTGCGATCTTCGTTACTGCAAGCCTCATAGTTCCCCTCGCACTCCGCTTAAGCGCGACTCGCCAGTTGACAGCGCCAGATCGGCGAAAGGGAGCCTCCAGCATTGTCCATCTCCCTGGATGCTTCCCACCGGCTCGCTGATACCGGCATCTCCCCCGCCACTAGCAGTGGACATACCGGCAATCGGTGTGGGACCGGCAGGAAGGAACATACCTGAAGTTTGGCTTTACCTAGAAAGGATGTCCGCAACAGGAAGGGGGTGAGTGCCGGTGGAGCCGGCAGCAACTCATGGCCATTCCTGGAGGGCAAGGGTGAAAAAGGGGTGAAGGAGCGAGAAACCGGGTTTCTTGTGGTGCTATTACATATCAGCTTCTCCAGTAAAAGAAACCCGGTTTCTTACCCCCTGCCGGCCTTTACAATTACTTTATAAACAGGCTCTGACTCCCTTGCGAACCCAATCCAAAATCCGGGCATCCAAAATTCAAAATCCCCGAAACCTCAAGCCATTACCATACCGCCATCCACATTCATCACCTGACCAGTAATATAACTGGCAGCGGGATCTGCAGCCAGAAACCGAACCAAACCGGCAACTTCCTCAGGCTCACCGTAGCGCCCCAGAGGAATAAACTTCAAAATTTCCTCAGACTTGAGAGAGCTCGTCATATCCGTCGTGATAAATCCGGGCGCAACGGCATTGACAGTAATGCCGCGACTGGCTAATTCCTTAGCAATTGTTTTGGTAAACCCAATCACACCGGCTTTCGCGGCGCTGTAGTTCGCCTGTCCGGGGTTGCCCATTTGACCGGCAACCGAGGCAATGTTTATAATCCGACCGGAGCGCTGCTTGAGCATGACTTTGCTCACCGCTCGCGTGCACAGGAAGACGCCCGTCAGATTGAGGTCAATCACCGCTTGCCAGTCTTCTGGCTTCATGCGCAGCAGCAGGGTGTCGCGGGTGATGCCGGCATTGTTCACCAGCACATCGACGCGCCCCCACTTTTCCATTGTGGCGCTGAGCATTGCCTCTACTTGATCGGCTTTAGAGACATCCGCCTGAACCGCCACCGCACTCCCGCCGGCACCGGCAATTGACGCCACAACCCCCTCAGCAGCGGCGCTGGAGCTGGCATAGTTGACAGCGACCTTCGCTCCTTCCGCAGCCAGCGCCAAAGCGATCGCGCGACCGATCCCCCGCGAAGCGCCGGTGACAACCGCCACGCGATCGCGCAACCGCTGCAGATTCTCTGGCAGTAATTCCATCCCAAAATTCCCCGATAAATGTGTGCAGCTATACATCTTACGGGGAAAGGGGCGTGCGGCGCGAGTGGGGCGCGAGCCTTTCAGGATAGCTATCATGGAAATATTGAGGCTCAAATGGCACAATAGTTATTTATTCCTATGGCAGTTAAGAAGCAGTTCAACAGCTTTCAAGAATTACTCGCGGAATCCGACGTGCCGGTGCTGGTGGATTTTTACGCGCCCTGGTGTGGCCCTTGCCAGATGATGGCCACCATTCTCCAGCAGGTCAACACCCAGCTGAAGAACCGGTTGCGGGTGGTGAAAATAAACACCGACAACTATCCCGAACTCGCCAGCGAGCACCGCATTCACGCACTGCCGACCTTGGTGCTGTTCAAGAATGGCCAGCCGGTAGACCGCATTGAGGGGGTGCTGCAAGCCCCACAGCTGATTCAGCGCTTGCAAACCTTAGTATAAGGCGTCTTTTGCCACAACACCGGCTCCCACAGACAAGGGCGATAACTTCCAGCGCCACACTCGCTCACAGGGGGAGACTCCCCCGATTGCGCCAACAGTGCCGGCTTGAGTGGGTAGCCGAGAAAAGGAAAAAAAAATTAAGAAAGCCGCTCAGCGCAGCATTTAGGCCCACAATAGACGGATAAGGTGCAGATTTAGTATGTCTGAATTTTCAGACATACCACAAAGAAAGAAAAATCAGCAATAGCCGCAAAATCGGGGCAAGCAAATGAAGATAAAACTGGGAATCATAGCGCTCGCTACTGTTTTAACTACCCTGGGTTTAGCCTCTCAAGCCAGATCGCAAGATTCTTTGCTGGAACGGCTGAGGACTACCGGAGAATGTCGCGGATGCGACCTGAGGGGCATCTCCCTGAGGGGGCAGCGATTCAATATTCCCCTGATTTTTGAGAAAGCCGACTTGAGGGGAGCCAACCTGAGCGGTGCCATCTTTACGTTCGCCGACCTCAGCGGTGCCAATTTGGCCGGTGCCGACCTCAGCGGAGCGGACTTGAGGGGGTCCCTGCTGGCTGGCACCAACCTCAACGGTGCCAATTTAGCCGGTGCCAATTTAGCCGGTGCCAACCTGAACAGAGCGAATCTCGAGGATGCCTCTCTGGCGAATGCCAACCTGACCAACGCCCACCTGAGCGCTGTTATGCGGCGGGCTAACCTGAGCGGCGCTACCCTGAAAGGGGCTCAAATGGGCAGCGCCACCCTGGAGATGGCCAATCTCCGGGGTGCCGATCTGAGTCCTTTCAAAGGCCCTCAGCAAGCCGATATGGAGATTCCAACTAATTTGCGCTATGACTTGAGTACCTGTATTAAGCGCCCTAACAGGACTGACTACAGTTCATGTAAAGTTAGACCGGCTAATTTGAACGGTGCCGACCTGAGGGGTGCCAATCTGACCGGCGTGGATCTGACGGGTGTTAACATGCAAGGCGCAATGAAATAGCTGAAGTTTTGCTGGGTAATTTTGAATTCTAAATCAGGTTTTTAAAGCCAGAATTTAGAATTCTAAATTCATCATAGGTGATTTATCAAGAAAAACTGAACTCACAAGAAACAGGCTTTCTTGTGGTGTCTCAGCCCGAAAACACAGCTGGAGCAAGATTCCCGGTTTCTGGCCACGGTTATGTCTTAACAATTACTTTACAAACCCGATCTAATTCTCAAGGCAGCCCGCTCAAACCGGCACAGGAGAGCCGGCTCAAGGGACTCTCCCCCTCCCACGGAACAAGGAAGAAAAGTTCTCCCCCTCTCTCCCCCTTCCGCTTTTCCCCACTCCAGAGCGCCCCTCTTTCCCCTTCCAGCCCCTCAAAGACCGGCGCTGCGGATTCTGAGCTATTTTTTTCTGAAAATGTTCCCGATCCGTCTGAAGTCTCAAGTAAAGAGGGAGTAATTTCACGCTTTGCAGTTCTGACCGGCGGAACGCCCGGTTCAGGGCTGCGAGTAGTAAGGGTTCCAAGTTTCCCATCAAAGGAACATTCGGGCTGATACAGGGGAAAAAATTATGGCTGGAAGTCCCGCACATATCAAACGGTTACTAGAAACGAAACAGTGTCCGGGCGGCGACCTGAGAGACGCCAACCTGTCTGGCTTTAATCTGATTGGCGCGGACTTGAGCGGTGCCAAACTGTCGTGTGCCAAGCTCAATGGTGCCAACCTGAGCAGTGCCAACTTGAGCGGTGCCGATCTGAGTTTTGCCAACTTGGTGGGAGCTAACTTAGTGAGTGCTGACCTGAGCGGTGCTGACGCCAAGGCGATCAACCTGCTAGACGCCAAACTCAACGGAGCCAACCTCAGGGGTGCCAAGTTAGGTTTTGCCAATTTGGTGAGCGCCAACCTGGAAAAGGCCAACCTCAGCGGTGCCGGCATAGAGGGGGCAAACCTAATTGATGCTAACCTGGAAGGAGCCAACCTCTGCGGAGCCCACCTCCAGGGGGCGAATCTGGGCAATGCGGTGCTGGTGGGGGCTAACCTGTGGAATGCCGACCTGAGTGAGACGCGGTTAGTGGGTGCCGACTTGAGCGATACTAACCTGAGTGGGGCTAACTTATCGAGCGCCAACCTGCTGAATGCCAACCTGAGTGGGGCCAATTTAACTGGGGCCAACATCAGTGGGGCCAACCTCGGTGCGGCAAAGCTAGACGGTGCGATTGGGCTGTACCCAGACGGTCCTGTTGCTGTCGCCCAGAATCCGCCGGCAAGCTCAGGCGTGCCGCATTCAGGTTTTTCCCACCCCTATTTTCAGTTAGGTTCGCAACAGAAAAACGCCAACAGCGCCAGTATATCGCGCCCCGGTTTCCCGTAGGAGCGAGTTTTTTTCAGCGGTCATTTATAGTGGTTTTGAATGAAGTGCGCCCCAGAAACCCGGTTTCTTAAAGAAACCGGGTTTTTCAGTACCTGACAAAGGATGAAAAACGCTATAATCAAAAATCCGGGCATCCAAAATCCTTGCATCCAAAATCCGGGCATTGGTATCGCCGGTGCCGGTGGGGGGCGCTGCGCTATACTAGCTGCCAAGTGCAGCCCCCTGTTTTAGACTCTTGTGAACCAGCCACGCCATTTTCAATTTGGTTATTCTCGGCAAACTGCTGCCGGCAGACAGCCGGGGGCGAAAAGCCGGTGCTATTTTACCGGATCTGCCCATATTTGGTTTCTACTTGTGGGCGAAATTCATTGCACGAGAGCCGGCACGCCAGATATGGACAAACATACTGGCATCCCGTTTGGCAAAAGGTCTTTGCGCCGTTTCATTCGATTCCCCTGGCAGTTGTTGGGTGGCTGATTGCCGGCTGCGGCGGCTGGGTTTCAGCCCAAACTGTCTTTCTCAGCATGGTGCTGCACTCTCTGTTCGACTTGCCGGTGCACAACACGGACGCCCACCGGCACTTTTTTCCCCTCAGCAACTACCGGTTCCGCCGCCCGATTTCCTACTGGGACGTGAAGCGCCACGGGGCAATCGTCGCCCTCGTTGAGCTGTTCCTGGTGCTAGCCGCAACGCTCTACATCTTGCCGCGCACCCAGTCTTTGACAGGTCAGGGATTGCTGGCTATAATTAATATTATATACGCGACCGGCTACTTCTGGTTTTACCTGCAAGGGAGAGTGCCGGTGCGACGAGCGAGAAGCCACAAGAAACCGGGTTTCTTAAAGAAACCCGGTTTCGGGAACCATTAATTTTAAATTTCTCAGCTGCGGCGGATATTGAAACAGCACCAATCTTGCCGCCGCCAGAGGGTAGCCACGATCCAGCCGTGCTGTTCTAGCGTGTCGGCGACCGGCTTAGCTTGGTCCAGCAAAACGCCGCTAATAATGCCCCAAGTCGTGGGTTTGGCGAGCGCGTCCAGCTGCGGCGTGAGGTCGATAATCACTTCCGCCAAAATATTGCAAACAAAGCCATCCACCGGCCTGTCGGTTAATTTAATCAAGCGCTCCACACTGCC
Organism: Oscillatoria princeps RMCB-10; assembly: GCA_019359235.1. Lineage (GTDB taxonomy): Bacteria > Cyanobacteriota > Cyanobacteriia > Cyanobacteriales > Oscillatoriaceae > Oscillatoria > Oscillatoria princeps. The sequence goes on along the minus strand of JAHHHT010000016.1, from coordinate 30,177 downwards.
CAACTCCACAACCATGCGCTGCGAGTTAATCCGGTTGAGCTCGCGATTTTGACGAGCGCACTTCACCGCCAGCGGGTCAGTATCGACAGCGTAAACCTTGCGAGCGCCCAGCAGCAGGGCGGCGATCGATAAAATGCCGGACCCGCAGCCAATATCCGCCACCACGGCATCGGTTTTTTCAGCGCCCAAGCGCATTTCCAGCGCCTCCATGCACAGCTGAGTCGTGCCGTGGGTGCCGGTGCCAAAAGCCACGCTCGGATCTAAGCGCAGCAGGAGCCGGTCTGACTTTTCGGGTAAGGGGAGCCAAGCTGGGTGCACCAGCAAGCGGTCCCCAATTTCCAGCGGGTGCCAGTATTGCTTCCAACTGCTGGCCCAGTCTTCCTCATCGATCAAGTGCCACTGCATGGCCGGCGGTGGCCAACCCGCGCAGAGCGCGTCTTGGCGCAGCCACAGGGACAGCGCCGCCAAGTCCAGCAGCTGCGCCCCCTCCTCGGGCAAGTAAGCGGACACCAGGCAGTTAAAGCCTTTGATCTCGCAAGCCGTACCCTTACAGCCAAAGCCTTCCATCCGCCAGAAGATTAAATCTTCCAGCGCTGGATCGCACAGAACCCGAATTTCCCACCAGCTGTTTGCCAAAGTTAATGCCCCCTATGTTAGAGGCTAGGGGCTAAGTTAATTTTGAATTGGGAATTGGGAATTTGGAATTATAACAGATAATTCCTGATTCAGCACCCACAATTCATCCCTCAGATCCCCAGTCCCTAGTCTCCAGTCCCTACAGCCTTACTGTATGGGCTTCCCGAATGCCCGCCACTTTGGTAATCTCAGCCAGAATCCCGTCAGGGAGGGGATCGTCAAGGCTGAGAACCATCACGGCATCGCCGCGCACGATTTTGCGGCCTACCTGCATACTGGCAATATTTACATTAAAACTGCCCAGAAGAGAACCGATTTTGCCGATAATCCCCGGCATGTCTCGGTGGCGGGTGAACAGCATGTGCTGAGTGGGCGTGACGCCGATCGGGAACTCGTCGACGGCGGTGATGCGAATTTCGCCATCGCCGAGGACAGCGCCGGTGACGGAGTGGTCGCCCAGAGAGCCCTTCGCCTCCAGGTGCAGCGAGCCGGTGTAGTCGCGAATCGAGGCGTCCCGGGTTTCCACCACGCGAATGCCCCGCTCTTTGGCTTCCAGAGCGGCGTTGACGTAATTGACCCGCTCCCGCAGGGCTTGGGAGAGCAGCCCTTTGAGGGAGGCGACGACCACCGGCTGGCTTTCCGAGCTGGCCAATTCTCCCTGCAGCCGCACAATCAGAGACTCAACCCGCCCGCCGGCTAGCTGGCTTACCAAGTTGCCCAGGGTTTCCGCCAGCTGCATGTAAGGTTTGAGCTTTTCCAGGACGTCGGGGTACAAGCCGGGGATATTCACCGCCGAACGCGCCGGCAGCCCCAGCAGCACGTCGCGAATTTGTTCCGCCACGTCAATGGCTACATTAGTCTGGGCTTCTGCGGTGGAGGCTCCCAGGTGGGGGGTGAGGACGATTCCGTGTTCCAGCTGGCGCAGCGGGGAATCCGCTTCCAGCGGTTCGTTTTCGTAAACGTCGAGCGCCGCACCGGCAATTTTGCCTTCCTTGAGGGCTTGTGCCAGCGCCGCCTCGTCAATGATGCCGCCCCGGGCGCAGTTGATGATCCGGGCGGTTGGTTTCATTTTAGCCAGCGCCTCAGCACCGATCAGGTGGGACGTCTCCGGCGTTTTGGGGATGTGCAGGGTGATGTAGTCCGCTTCCCGCAAGAGCAGATCCATATCCACCAGCCGGCAGCCGAGCTGCTCAGCCCGTTCGGTGGAGATGAAGGGGTCATAAGCGAGGAGCTTCATGCCCATCGCTTTCGCCGCCGCCGCCACATGGGAGCCAATCTTTCCCAGCCCCACGATGCCGAGGGTTTTCTTGTAAACCTCCGCGCCGACGAAGCTCTTGCGGTCCCACAAGCCGTTTTTGACGGACTGGTTGGCGTCGGGGATGTAGCGGGAGAGGGACAGCATCATGGCCAGGGCGTGCTCTGCAGCGGCAATGGTGTTGCCTTCCGGGGAATTGACCACCACAATCCCAGAGCGGGTGGCTGCCGGCACGTCCACATTGTCCACGCCCACACCGGCGCGTCCGATGATTTTCAGCTGTGTGCCAGCTTCAATCACCTCTTTGGTGACGCGGGTGCCGGAGCGGATCATCAGGGCGTCGTACTCTGGGATCGCCCGCACCAGCTCTTCTGGCGACAGATTGGTTTTTACGTCTACCTGGGCGACTTGCGACAGAATGTCGATGCCTACTTGGTCTATGGGATCGGAAACGAGAACCTTTGGCATGGTTGGCTTCTGAGGTTGCAACAGCTTGGGGTGAAATGACGCGATCTGGGCTTACGATCGGGGCGAGGGGCGTACTGGGAGCGGTTTGGCAGCCTTTGATCCTGCATGGCAGGAATCTGCTGCAGTAGGTCATTTTAACTGTATTGCTGTCTGCCTGCCTTAGATTGTTTGAAAGTTTTTATCTTCTCTTCCACCCGACGAGGTGCCTCCCCCCTCCCCTGCCGGTGGCTCTGCGCCCGTGGCGAACAGCGAGTCAGTTCCGATCTAAAAGTACAATATCTCCAAGGGCTAGCGCTCGCACTCTCACTCAGGCTAGACCGCCCTGCGAATAATTGCTTATGAACTATCTCGTCGCCGTACTGCCAGACCGCATTCAAGCAGAAGCCGCTTATGTGGCTCTGGAGAAAGAAGGCTTGCCGACCGGGCAAGTGGCCATCCTGGGCAAGGGCTATAAGAGCGCTGATGAATATGGCTTGATCGATCCCAATGAACAAGCCCGCAAACAAGCTCAGCTCATGGCCACCTGGCTCGTCCCGTTTGGCTTTGCCGCCGGCTTCACTTTCAGCTGGATCACTGACTTGGATACCTTTGCCTGGGCGGGCCAACTCGGCAATCACATCATTGGCGGGTTGCTGGGGGCTGTCTCCGGCGGCATGGGCAGTGTTTTTGTCGGGGGCGGTGTCGGCTTGCTGTTTGCCAGCGGTGACGCTTTGCCCTACCGCAACCGCCTCAATGCCGGCAAGTACCTGATTGTGGTCAAGGGTTCTGAAACCCTCACCCGCCAAGCCACCCGCATCCTGCGCCAGTTCGACCCGGAAAATCTCCAGGGTTACGCAGATCCGGGGAGTGCCTGAGTGCCAGCCACTCTCCGGGTATCCGGGTTCTGGCTGGATTTCCGGGAAAAGGCCCGCAGCGGCACGGTGCTGGGAGTGCCGGTGGATTCGACCCTGCCGGTGTGGCGGATTTTACCGCAGGAATATCGCCCCCGGATTGCAGAAACAATCTTGCTTTCCATCGGACAGCTCACTTCTGAGACTCAGAGGAATTCATCACAAGTCGTGGTATAATAAGTCACACGATTAAATGTTAGGCCGGCAAGCCGCACACTTCCAGGCTGACTTTCTCCGCCTCAGGCGGGGAGATATCAAGGGCGCTGAGAAACATTTGGCCTCGGGACAAGGGGAAAGGTTGAAGGTTTAAAGATGGCTGAAAAACTTTACCGTATCTTCACAATAAAGCGGTCTGAATTCACAAGTATTTCACACGGTCTGTAGGGAATCTCAGATAGACTTAAAACGGGTGGCCTCTTGAAAAATTCGCACAGCCTTCGCCCGTCTTGTTGGTCTGTCGGGATCCAGCTTTCCCCTTCTCGTTCCCCCCTAGCCGAACTCAGAGTGCCTGTTTTTCCGCTCGCCTCTGGCTTGCTTTGCTTCCTTCTGTGGCGGAATTCTCCTCTTTCACGAGTTATTCACAAGACTAGCGAGGCGAGACCTTATTAAAGGATGACACTTCCTTGAAAAGTTTCTGCCAGTCAGGAGTCTGAATTCTCCTCTCTCTTGTGCGGTGCGGAGAGATTTCCGCCGCGCCACTGACCGGAATAAGTCATTTGGCCCAAACCTATTGGCTATTGCTGCATCGGGGTCATCAGGCAATCCAGAATCGTCTGGCTTGAGCGTTATGGCTGTCAGCCTCAAACCTAAACCACTAGCTTCTTATTGGTTGCTATATGAAACTCAAAACTGATGTCCCACTGAGAGCGACAACTATTCCTGTTTTCCAAAAAAGGCTCCAGGAAAGGTTCCACAAACCAGGAGAGAAATTTACGCATCTGTTGAGGAGCCTTTTGTTCGCCATGCTGCTCGCTATAGCAGCCTTGCCTCTTTCCTTTTTCGCACTCCTGCAGGAAAAAGACAGTGCGGAGTGTTAATCTGTTCCCCCTGTTGGGGTGCGTCTCACCGGCAAGCAAAGCCCCAGCCCCAGCGTTTCGGTGGCCACTGTCAAGGCTGGGCTGACCGGCACTGGCGCTTGTCCCGTGTAAGGGCTGGCTAGCTGCAAGGAGTGTGGGCAAGAGCTGTGCGAGGGATATAAACTAGAAAGGAGAGTGTATTAAGTGTGAACCCAAAACTCGAAAACTCAACACTCAAAACTGCTTAGATGCTGCCAAGGGAAGAACTGTTAAAAGGTGTCGAAAATCGAGACAGCGTGGCTCGCGCTATCGACCAAGCTGAGCAGGCGCTAAAAACCTGGGAAGTTGTCGGGACGGATTTTCTGTCGCCGCCGGTGCTGGCTGAAACCCAGCAGGTTTTCAAGCGCCTGACCGAGGTGCAGGCAATCGCCTGGGGGGGCTATCCGCAGGCAGAACGGCAGCGTCTGGCGATCGCCCGCTCGGAACTGCCGCTAGACCAGTCGCAGGTAGCTGTTTGCGCACTGGAGATTGCCGGCAACTTCCTGTTCGATACCGCCACTCACCGCGACTTTCTGGGCGCAATGCTCGGATGCGGCATTGTCCGAGAAAAAACCGGCGACATTATTGTGCTGGGCGAACGGGGCGCACAGGCGATTGTGGTGCCAGAAATGGTGGAGTTTCTGGAAATGAATCTCCAGCAGGTGCGCTCGGTGCCGGTGAAAACTCAGCGAATTGACCTGAGCGAGCTGAAGGTTAAAGAACCCAAGAAGAAGGAGTTAACGACGGTGGAGGCTTCCATGCGGCTGGACGCCCTCGCTTCCGCTGGGTTTGGCATGTCCCGCAGCAAAATGGTTGATTTAATTGCCGGTGGCGACGTCCGCGTTAACTGGAAAGAAATTACCCAAGCGAGCCACATCCTAAAACCGGGCGATTTAGTCGCCATTCGGGGCAAAGGACGCCTGGAAATTGGCGAAATGTCTGTGACTAAAAAAGACCGCTACCGCGTCGGGCTGACGAGGTACATGTAAATCGGGAATATCTGGGGACAGGCGGGACGCCTGTCCTGCGCCTGTCCGCCGGCTGAATTTCCCGACGGCATGAGGAGTGTCAGTTTTCCGCTAGGTTTGGCGACAGCAACTGCTGAAATTCTGGCACAGAGCCAATCGTTACCGCCTGCCGGTGAAGCTGTTTCAGCAAAGCTGCGTCCTCGATGCGATTAATCGCCTCGCGCAGCTGTGCCGGCACCTCTTCAAACCGCATCTCCAAAATTTCAATCACCGATTCGCGAGCATTTTGCAGGATTCCCGCTTGCATTGCCCTTTGTTCAATCCGGCTGAGTAAAGGCATCCGCATCTCCTCCTGATAGCGTGTCAGTTTTTCTTCAAAGCTACGCTGCAGTTCCTCCGGCAAGGCCATCATCCAGTCAACCAACCGGAAGAGCTTCTCGATCTCTTCTCTATTATACTCCCTTTCAAACAGACCTCGAACCAAACTCCACTTCCACTGCTCTCGCTCCTGCGGAGTGCCGCGTGTGGCTTTGGTCTTCAGATGAGCCATCACCATCACTGCAAAGGGATTGACGCTTTGCTCCAAAGTCTGCCACTGGGCTTGATAATCCAACAGTTTCACCACCGGAAACTTCAGACTCAGCTCACAGCCGCCTAGAGCGTACCCATAAGAGGAGGGACGCCAAGACGCTCGTTCGTCCCCCAACACCGCTAAGCTGATCACAGGGCGCTCATACCGGTCAAATGTCCGGTAGTGATACTGGTACATCCGCCTAGCAAAGTTTGACTCTTCCTGGCTCTGCACCTCTATATGAATCAAGACCCAGACTTCCGCACCGTCGCGCAGCCAGACTTGGAACAATTTATCAGCGATGCGCCTCCCCGACTCCGATTCCCGCAGGATTTGCTGCAGTTCTTTGTCCAGCGATTGAGGGTTCCGATCCCAGTCAACTAGGTCGTGGACTTGCGGGAAAAAGAAGGCCATAAACGGCTCTAAATATTCCTCGATCGCTTCTTTCCAGGGGGTGTCATAATCAGCCTGGGGTTCGGTTACGCTAAAAGACTCACCCGTTGTTTCTTCAGTCATAAGCTCTTAGGCTTTTAACCTGCTTTTCCATTGAAAGGAGGCAGAGCCTCCAGATTTCGTTACGGGGCAGCGCCAACGGCGGGGCACCCACGGAGACCGCCCCGGAACGAGAGAACGATAGAATAGAGATGGGTAGTGCAAATTATAATAAAAACTTGCCGCTCCGTCTATCCCTTTTTTGTTAACATGCGAGCCCCCCGAGGGGTTAATGGGGTTGCTATAAATGCGCACACTTTGCACACTACTCTAGCTCGCAGCTGGCACCTGTAGGGAGTTTTGCCTATTGCCTGGTGCCGAGGCTTCTAAACTGTTTTTCCACCGCACTCACTAGGGTTTCTCGCGGCAATAACCGGGGCAAATTCACTATCACTTGATTTGCCAAACCGCCGGTGACGACGGTGGGCTGGTCTTTTTCCAAAGCTTGCAGGGCTTCCAGCACGACTTCTTCTGAAGAAGCGTAGCGCCCAACTGCGGCACCGTCTGCCGATTGCGGAAACCCAGCGGTTTTGGCAAAGTTCGTCTCGGTGGGTCCGGGGCAAACGGCGAGAATGCGGACGCCAGAGGAGCGATTCTCCGCCCACAGCGCTTCGCTGAAACTGAGCACAAAGGCTTTGCTGGCGGCGTAAACTGACAGGTAAGGCAGGGGTTGAAACCCGGCAATGGAGGCGACATTGATGATGGCTCCAGACCGGCGCTGCTGCATTTGCGGCAAAAATAAATGGGTTAACTCCACTAAAGCCACAATATTCAGCTGAATCATCTCCACCTGCCGGTGAAGCTGCCGGTCTGCAAAGGCACCGCAGTCTCCAAAACCGGCATTGTTAACTAGCAGGTCTACCGTGAGTCCTTTTTCGGCTACCGTTTCAAACACAGCTTTTGCTGCTGCCGGTTGGCTGAGGTCTAGGACTAAAACCTCTACTTGAATCTTACATTTCTCTGCTAGCTGCTGGGCGAGCTGCTGGAGTTTTGTATCGTTCCGAGCGACCAAAATTAAATTCGTCTGGCGCTTGGCTAGTTCCCTGGCGAAGGCTTCTCCGATACCAGAGGATGCGCCGGTTATTAAAGCGGTTTGCATTGGATTTCCTATTACAGGCAATATGTACAGGCGAGACGCCTGTACTAGGGGAGGTACAGACGAGAGGTACAGGCGAGAGGTACAGGCGAGACGCCTGTACTGCGGGCCTGGAATTTTAACAAATCTTAACACGAGGGCTGCCGGTGCCGTCACTGGGCGACATAACCCCCAGCTTGCAAGTGCAGCCAGATCTTAGCCAGACTTTCTTCCTCGCTCTCCGCATCGGTGTGACACTCGACATCGGGGTTGAGCGGGGGTTCATAGGGGTCATCAATGCCGGTGAAGTGCTTAATTTCTCCAGCCCGCGCTTTCTTGTAAAGCCCTTTCACATCCCGCCGCTCGCACACTTCCAGGGGCGCATTGACGTAGACCTCCACAAAGTCCCCAATCCGTTTTTTCACCTCGTCGCGAATCTCGCGGTAGGGCGAGATAGCCGAAACCAATACAATCACCTCGTTCCTGGTCAAAAGATGGGCCACAAAGCCGATTCGCCGGATATTTTCGTCCCGGTCTTCTTTACTAAAACCCAACCCCTTGGTGAGGTTTTGGCGCACAACGTCACCGTCAAGAACCTCTACGCGATAACCGTGCCATCGCAGCTTTTCCTCCAACCTCTGGTTGATTGTGGTCTTGCCGGCACCGCTCAGACCTGTAAACCACACCGTCACGCCACGCTGTTGCATCTCCACTCAACTCTCGACATTTTGCGATAGACTTTAGTTTTATTTTGCATCCCACCGGCATTCCATGCCCAACCTGTAAGTCCCGCTCCCGCAGTCGGGAATCCCTCTTCTCAGATCAAATCCGCTCGCACAGTTTCTTTTGTCCGCCGGCGGAGCGGGCTAGAAAAGTTAATCCCTTCACATTTTATCCTTATTCCTGAATCCCGGCACTCCCATTAAAGCAAAGTTATCAGACGGAGATTCCGCGAGCATCCCTCTCTGGCGTCCTGGGGAAAAAGAAAATTTGGGGTGCGCGAATGTTTGGGGGAGGTTTGATAAGATAGGCAAAAGTGTGGGGACGCAACATGTCGCGGCAGCCCGGGTGCGAGCTGCCTGTTGCGGGCACCCTAAAACCAGTCGCAGATCGGGAGGTGTGTGTGTCTAGACTCAACAATCGCGCTTATGAAATCCTGTATGCGGAAGTAAAAAAATGCGCCGGCAGCGATCCAGCAGGCAAAGTGCAGCGAGATATGGTCTTGAAGCGGTTAGACAAACTGCGCGTGCAAGATGGCTCACCGGCATCGGAAGAAGAACTGCGCGAGACAGTAAGCGATATGTTCCCCAACTTTAGTGACAAGGTGCTAAAAGCGGCTGCCGGTGCCAACCGTCCGGCTGGTGTGTGGGGGATAATCCCGTTTGCCGGTTTGGTGGTTGCGGGGGCTGCAGGGTTGGTTTGGGCCGTAAATTTGCCGTTTCCGATGATTCGGCAGCCGGTGGCAAAGACAGCACCGATATTATTGCTGCCAAGCTACATTAGCATGGATTCTCACTACCGTCAAGCGATTTCCCTGGTGGAGCAGGCAGACCAGCTGGTGAACAAAGCCACCGGCCCAGCTGACATCGAGCTGGGGGAAGTGAAAGTCAAAGAAGCGCAGAAACACTTGGACGGGCTGCCGGTGTGGTTTTTGGGGTACAGCCCACAGGTTTATTGCAGCTTGTTTGGCTGTAGCTGGCGGTTCACCTTAGATGAATTCCAAGCCGCGCGTAAAGAGGTGGGGCGGATGGAAGCGAAGGTTTTCCAAGAAAAGAACGCTCTTCCGCAGTTGAAGACTGCGGAAGAGGCGCTGTTGGCGGCGAAACAGGAATACGAGCGAGCCAAACCTGGAGCGGAGCAACAAAAAGCGATCGCGGCTTGGCAAGCGGCTTTAGATCGGATGAGAGAGATCCCACCGGCAACGCTTGCGGAAAAAATCGCCCAACCAAAATTGCAAGCAGCCGGGCGGGATTTTCAGGAAGTGGTGGGTGACGCTGCCGGTCGAACGCGAACCAACACCTTAATAGAAGCGGCCAAAACATTTGCAATGGCGGCGGCGGAATCGTCGCAAAATCCACCCCACACTGGAGAAGAGTGGGAGCTGATTGCCGATTTGTGGGAGAAAGCGATTAACCAACTCAATAGAGTGCCTCTGGAGGATGCCGGCTATATTGACGCGCAAAAGAAACTAGCTGAATACAGTAAAAATAGGGGAGTGGCGCAGACTCGGGAAAAAGCTGAGTCAGAGTCTGTGGGGGCCCTAAACCGGGCCAAGAGACTGATTGCAGAATGGCAAAGGCTGGCGGGTGCTTCTAACCCAGATAGAGGAAACCTAGCCAGTCAATTGCAGGAAATTATCAACGAGCTAGAAACAGTGAAAGCAGGGACAACCGCCCATTCAGAAGCTAAAGACCTGCTGAGATTTGCGCGGGAGACGCTGAAAAAGCTGCCATCGAATTAATGCCGGTGGTATTTTTGTCTGCTCCCAGGCAGGGAAGAGGGAATGGGTTGCCATTCCCCTGGCAACGGCGGCGGTTGCCAGAGAACGGCATTTCCCATTGCCCATTCATTTAAAGGTAAGTTTTTCCGAAAACGCATTTCACTCTCACTCCTAACCTCTCTCCCCCCTAAGTCCCCCAGTCGGGGGACGACAGAGGAAACACTTTTATTCACGGGGGGAAGGGAGGCGGGGCTAGGGGTATCGAGGGGATGGGGGGTGAGGGGTCAAAGACTTTCCCCAAACAAACAAGAAAAAACTTACGCTTGAAAGCATTCCCCATTCTCGTCCGTTGAAACAGCCTCAGGGAGGGCAAAGGCTGGGGAAAACTGAACACAGACACAATTGGTTGATTCCTTCCTTCGTATGACGCATTGCCTCAATCCCAGTTGCCCGAAAGCTTTCGACAATCCGAAGGGGACAAAGTTGTGCCTGACTTGTGGGTCAAAGTTACTGCTGAATGACCGCTACCGCGCCATTGAGCTGCTCAGTGAGGGGGGATTTGGCAGAACCTTCTTGGCTGTGGAGGAAAAGCGGCACTCCCGCAACTGCGTGATCAAGCAGCTGCTGCCGGCACCCCAGATTCAGGGGAGTGCCGAAGCAATAGCCAAGGCAGCCGAGCTGTTTGAGCAAGAGGCGCGGCGACTGCTGGCGCTAGGGGATCACCATCCGCAGATTGCCTCTGTGCTGGGCTATTTTCAGCAAGAGCGCAGCCTGTATCTGGTGCGGCAGTTTATCGAAGGACAGGACTTGTGGCAGGAATTGGAAGAGCAGGGAGCCTTCAGTGAAGAACAGATTCGGGACTTGCTGGCGGATTTGCTGCCGGTGCTGCAATTTGCCCACGAGCGGAATGTGATTCACCGGCACATCAAGCCAACCAATATTCTGCGGCGCAGTGCGGATCGCCGCCTGGTGCTGATTGATTTCGCCTTTCCCCAGCAGCTCACCTGCCATTTCACCAGAACGGGGGCAAAAGTTTGCGCCGAAGGGTACGCACCGATTGAACTGATCCGGGGCGGCTTCGCTCACCCCGCCAGCGACCTCTACAGCTTGGGCGTCACCTGCATTCACCTGCTGACTCAAGCCTCACTCGACGAGCTGTTTGACCCCCTGGAGGGGAGGTGGCTGTGGCGAGAGCCGCTGCGCAAAGCGGGGAGAAGCGTCAGCGCTCAGCTGGGGCAGGTCTTGGACAGGATGCTCAAAGAGTCGGTCAAGGAACGCTATCAGTCAGCTTCTGAAGTGCTCGCAGACCTGACTGCGGTGCCGTCCAGACGCACTGCTGTCGCGCCGGTGGCGACGCACGCTTTGCCCGCCACACTGCCGCCGGTGACGCCGGTTCAAGTCACTCCTGCATCAAAGCCGCTGCGGACGGGCGCTACACAGCTCGCCCCGAAAACCTGGAAATGCTCGCACACCCTGACTGGGCACTCCCGCTCTGTTAATTCCGTAGCCATCAGCCCAGATGGGCGACTGCTAACTTCTGGCAGTGCGGACAAAACCGTCAAGTTGTGGAACACCGGCACCGGCGAACACCTGCTCACTCTCACCGGTCATACAGACGATGTGAATTGCGTCGCCTTCAGTCCGGATGGCCGAATTCTAGCCAGTGCCGGTTTGGACAGAACTGTCAAGCTGTGGCAGGTGTCCGTCGGCAAACTGTTACTCACCCTCACCGGTCATTCCGACTGGGTTTTGTCGGTTGCCATCAACCCCCGATTCCCGCTCCTCGCCAGCGGCAGCTGGGACAAGACGGTCAAACTGTGGCACCTGGCAACGGGAAAACTGCTGCACACTCTCACCGGCCATTCGGGCGGGGTGCGGTCGGTGGCCTTCAGCCCCGATGGCCAAACTCTGGCCAGCGGCAGCTGGGACAAGACGGTGAAACTCTGGCAGCTGGGGACTGGGAAACTGCTGCACACCCTCACCGGCCATACCGAACCCGTGAGTTCAGTCGCCTTCAGCCCTTGCGCCACCACTCTCGCCAGTGGCAGTGAGGACAAGACGGTGAAACTGTGGCAGCCCGACACCGGCGGGCTAACCCTTGGGGCGGCGCTGGCCAACACGCTCACCGATCACGCCAAGTGGGTGAATGCCATCGCCTTCCACCCGCGCTCCCCAATCCTCGCTTCCGGCAGTCGCGACCAGACTATCAAGCTGTGGCACTTGCCGACCGGCAAACTGCTGCACACCATCTGTGAGGATTCCTACTCGGTTAACTCCGTGGCTTTCAGTACGGACGGTCAAATCCTCGGCAGTGGCAGCGAGGACAAGACGGTCAAGATTTGGCGTACAGTAGGGGCGGGGTTATAGATATGGTTTGAAACCGGCAGGCACCTGCGGATACCGCGCCCCGACAAGCGTTCTGAAAACCAGTCCCGACCAGCTTTTTCGCAAATCTGGGTCATGCTTGGGCCTGTTGAATGCAGGTCGGATGGGGCTGAGGGCCTGACGGGCGACCGACTCTAGCTGATATATTTTACGATTAAATGATTTTCACAAATCCCCGACTTTAGACCGGTTTTGTATATATGCTTTCTTCCGGATATTAGTAAATTTTACCAAAGGGGACACCGCTGCGGTGCGGCCAATCTGCTTTTCGGGGTGAAATTGCCCCTGTCGTTGGCCACCGCCACCGGCACCTGACCATTTTTCGGGGCCAATTACTAAAAATGAGATGATTTACGGTTAAATGATTTTCACAAATTCCCGACTTTAGACCGGTTTTGTATATATGCTTTCTTCCGGATATTAGGAAATTTCCGTTTCTGCTGCCCTGTACAGCTCCCGCTCACCCCATCTTTGGCCCACAAGGGGGTGATGATTTCCGATGGGTCTGGGAAACGGGGGGTGAGGGTGAGAATCTTCGCAGAGATGGCACGCTCACTCGCGCGAATGGCTGATTCCTGGGGAAGATTTACCATAGATTATATCCGCCCGATCTCTTTTGCGTATGAGCTATTGCCTCAATCCCGACTGCCAGAAGCCCCAGAACCCAGCTGGCAATAAATTTTGCCAAAATTGCGGGGCAAAGTTGCTGCTGAGAGGGCACTACCGAGCCGTCAAACCCCTCGGTCAGGGCGTGTTCAGCAGAACTTTTTTGGCTGTGGATGAGGACATCCCCTCTAAACCCACCTGCGCGCTCAAGCAATTTTTCCCCCCAGAAACGGGCACCGACAGCCCCCAGAAGGCGGCTGAGCGATTTGAGCGGGAAGCGCTGCAGCTGGACAAACTCGGCCTTCACCCCCAAATTCCCCGGCTGCTGGGGTTTTTTGAGCAAGACGGGCGTCAGTATTTGGTGCAGGAGTTTATCGAGGGTGAAAACTTGGCCGGTGCGCTGGAGGAGCGAGGGCCTTTCAGCGAAACCGAGATCCGGGCGCTGCTGGAGGATTTGCTGCCGGTGCTGCAATTTGTTCACAGCAATTCTGTGATTCACCGCGACATCAAGCCAGAAAATATCATTCGCCGCCGGTCAGACGGGCGGCTTGTTTTGGTGGATTTTGGCTCGTCTAAATCTTTCACCCCATCTGCCGGGATCGGAAGTTCCACTATTGTTGGCAGTCCGGAATATATCGCCCCGGAACAGCTGGAGGGCAGTGCGGTTTTTGCCAGTGACCTCTACAGTTTGGGCGTCACTTGCGCCTACCTGCTGACTCAGACTCCCCCGTTTAATCTGCGTCACGGCAAGGAGTGGGTGTGGCGGCAGCACTTGCCCCGACCGGTGAGCGCTTCTTTCGGTCGGATTATTGACAGAATGCTGCTTTTGTCAGTACAAAATCGTTACGGGGCGGCTGAGGGAATCCTCACAGATTTGAGACAGCCGCCACCGGCATCTTGGAAGTGCGTGGAAACGCTCACCGGCGCTGCCGGTCGGGTTCGCTCGGTGGCGCTCAGTCCCGACGGGCAAAGGGTGGCCGGTGGGATTGAGGACAGCAGCATCAAAGTCTGGAATTTGGGCACCGGCAGCCCGCCGGTGGCGCTGAGCAGTTTGCTGTTCGGCCATGCCGGCTGGGTGAATGCGCTGTCGTTCACCCCGGACGGGCAACTGCTGGTCAGTGGCAGCGGGGACAAGACTATCAAGATTTGGAATTTGGGCACCGGCAAGCTGGTTCGCACGCTAGGGGGTTTGTTTGCTAAGGATTTCGGCTGGGTGTATTCCCTGGCGGTAAGCCCGGAAGGGGAGTTGGTGGCGGGCGGTTATGGCGACAAGACGGTGAAAATCTGGAATTTGGCGACCGGCAAACTGTTGGGTACGCTGACGGGGCACTCCGCCTGGGTGGAGTCGGTGGCGATTAGCGCTCAAGGGAATATTTTGGCGAGTGGCAGTGGGGACAAGACGGTGAGGATTTGGCAGCTTAAGGGCAGCGCCGGCTTTTCGGGGGCAACTCCTGCGCACACGCTCACTGGCCATTCGGAAACGGTGCGCTCTGTGGCCATCAGCCCGGACGGGGAGCTGGTTGCCAGCGGCAGCAGTGACTGTACAGTTAAGCTGTGGCAGACCGGCACTGGGGAACTGCTGGGCACTCTGACGCACTCTGACTGGGTGAGTGCTGTGGCGATTAGTCCGGGGGGTGAGATTGTTGCCGGTGGGGGGAGGGATGGCTGCGTGCAACTGTGGAATCCTTATAGTGGTCGGCAGGTGGCTTCCCTCACCCAGCATTCAGCTGGGGTGAGCGCTGTTGCTTTCAGTGCGGATGGCCGATTCCTCGCTAGCGGCAGCGCTGACGGCACTGTGAAAATTTGGCGGGTGATGTCTTAGGATATCTATTTTCGCCGGCGCGACAGCAGCAGGATCAAGAAAAGTAATCAAGCGGATGTGATACTATATAATCTGGGAAAGCCATTCGTATCCCGTTCGGTGGAGCGACCGCAATCAGGAGCGGGGCAATGGGGATGAGTAATGCCCAGTGCCCAACCGAATTTGAGTCACGCTTCTTTCTCCAACGGCTCGGCTTCTGCCGGCATCTGGCGGGAAGCGGTCTGGCGGAATCCCATTTGCTGCAGGTAGTCCCAGCCGCGCTGCATGGCCACGGGCCGGTTAATGCGCTCTGAAATCCACTCTGCTACTTTGCGGCTGTTCCACAATCCGCCATCGGGAGCGGGTCCGTGCAGGGCTTGCCGCAATTCGGCTTGTTGGGCGTCGTCTAGCAAGGGGTCGGCACCGGGATTTTCGTGGCGGCGGTCTGTCAGCCCTTCTGCGCCTGAGTTGTTGTAACGGCGGGCTATTTTGCGAATCCAGTCGGAGCAATAGCCGGTGACAGAGGCCACTTCCTCGGTACGTTTTCCTTGTGCCAGCAGCCAGATGATGTGATAGTGTGTGCGCTCAACGGGGTCTTTGGCCTTGCGGTAGCGGGTTTCGAGTTCTTCGACACTCAGGTGGGGTTGGATGGTGAGGCGTCTGGGCATAAGGAAGAGTTGCACCTTAACGGCATTTAATAATTAAAAAACCGGAGTCTATATTAATTATGCCTGGTGCCGGCGGATTTTTGGGAAGTGCCGCAGGGGTGAGGTGCTTCTGTACCGGCTTGCCTGTGGGGTGCGGGATGCCATCAGAGGTTGTCTACCATCTTCCGAATCCGTTATATCTGTTATATAATGGGGGGCTACTCTGCGTTTACTGTTAGCCACCGCCGGGGGGGTGGTTGCTGGCGGGTGAGGCTGTGATGTGGTAATCTGGTGAAACGGGGTGCGCCGGCGGGGTGTTGGGAAAGTTTAGAAAATTTTTAGGTTTTACCCCTTGCGCTTGCAGGTGTTCCTGTGCTAACTTTAATAACTGTCGGACGCATAGCTCAGTTGGTTAGAGCACTACGTTGACATCGTAGGGGTCACTGGTTCGAGTCCAGTTGTGTCCATTGTGTGAAACCCGCTCGCTTTGGCGGGTTTTGGCGTTTGGAAGGTTGGCCGGTGGGTGATGGAAAGCCGGCTGTTGCGGGGGCGCTCGTTGTGAGGTGCCGGCAGAGGGAGCCGGTGGCTGTAAGAGGTGGGTTGGCCTTTTGTCGCCAGGTGTGGGAATCAGGATGTTGGCAAAACGAAACCGTTTACTCCCACTGATATGAGAAACCCTATATAGCGGTTCTCAGTTGGATCGAGTGCGCATCCATAACCCGGTTTCTTAAAGAAACCGGGTTTCTGGGCACCTCACTGATATGAGAAGGGCTATAGATCGCTATCATTAGTTATAGCAGCAGTCATATTGGTTAGGACATCAGTGACCTAGGGAAAAAGGCGTAGGGCAGGCGTCTCGCCTGCCCTCTTGATCTAATGTCCTAACCTAAGTGCATACTGCTATAATACTGAGGCAAGGTGTTCGGGGCGAGACAAGTGCGGGCAATGTCCTCCAGGCAGTTCTATAGCATCAACTCCCAAGCGCTTACGCGCAGCGTAGCGTGACCATGCGGGAGAAATTATCCGGTCATCAGTACAGAGAATATATTTACAGTCTACTTTGGGTAAAGACTTCAGGGGAGTGACCTCAAAAATATAGGCCATTGATTGCTGCGACCGGCTTTTTGAGAGCGCCCAGCGCATTACGTCCGGTTGGCAATCGTGATAAAAAAGTTCCATCAATACGGCTTCATCGGAAAAGTCTTTACCCAGAGAAGCTGGATTAAACATGTCAGGCTCATCACCGAAGAGGTTGAGTTGGCTTGACTCTTTTGGTTTATAATTTAATGCTTTGAGGCTGTCAGAATCGAGATTGTGGGCAAATTGGTCAAGTGTGCTGGTTGCTGGGCATGGAATAAGCGCGGTAAGGAAGACCAGTTGACGCACTTGATGCGCTTCTGCAACCAGGGGAATAACTGTTCCTGCCATTGAGTGACCAACCAGCACAATATCACCATCAGTTTTTGGCAGCGCTTGAACGACTGCATCTGCCATTTGCGATAAACTTGCCGAGGCATCTTCTATTGGCAAATCCATTGCTACTGTCTTGTGACCTTGCGCTTCTAAGTAAGGGATTAACAAATCCCAACACCAAGCGCCTTGGAAGGCACCGTGAACTAGACAAAAAAGGCTCATAGCGATTTCAGGTAAGTTTTCCGACTTGTGCTTAACTTCTAATTTACATCTCGCAGTTATTATTCAGCAAGCTTCACAGCTATCGCCGGCGGCGTAGCCTGTTTATCTTTGTACCGGCTGGCAGTCAGAATCCCGCACCCAACGGTGCGGCTTTCCTGCGATATTAGCGGAACTCTTGGGAGGCAGCCCACAAACTATTCGGACTCATTACATAGAGGAAATGTTGTCCCAAGGCTTGCGGCAATTCTGATACCCAGAGCAAATCTCTCACCCCGAGCGGTCTCACACAACTGTATAAACCTCACATAAATAAATCAACGGCGTTTCTGACACTCTCCCATTCCCCCCAACTCGATAAAATACCACCGGCAACCCCCCTGCACCCACCGGCTGCCGCATTCCCCTGGCCCAAGACGACAGCCAGTGCCGGCGCACCGGCATCATCTGGTATCCCCAAAGCTGGGGGAAACGCTTGACACTGGCCCAGCTGACAGTGCTGGGTGTGGGGGGCGCACCGGCAGCCGGTTGTGCCGGTGGGCCAAGGAATGCCGGCTGTTGCGGGGGCTCAGCTGTGAGGTGCCGGCACAGGGAGCCGGTCGCCGTAAGAGGGGCGTTGCCCTGTGGTCGCTATGTCTGGAAATCCGGATGTTGGCAGCGTTTGATATAGAATAGGTGATGGCGGCTTAGTCTGAGGGCCAGTGTGTGGTGCCGGTGTGGTAAGATTTGATTTGAGTACATATACTCATCTCTTAACTGAGATGCACCCCTTACATTAAGCTTTGTAACAAATTTTGCGGTTTTTCTCTCCTCCCCCGCAGGTATGATATAGTGTTGTCTATGTAGGGTAAAAATAAGGTTTAAAGTAAATCGAGTTCCCTTTGGGAGCTAGTTTGCTTATATCCCGAACTAAGTCCTGCATATAGTTAGACAGAAATCTGTTGGTTGATTCGGTGCATCCCCTTGATGAGCCGTAGGTTGGGTTGAGGTACGAAACCCGACACTAACAAGCTTTCTGCAGCTCCCTGTAATACAAGTTTAATTTATGGTTTGGTTGGGTTTTTTAGTGGGACAAAAATCAGTAAGCGGCGGCGGGTTGGGTCTTTGCATCCTATCAAGCCCCCTACCCAGATTGAGGCGCTTAACCTGTATGTGATCGCTAACTCTATCTAGCAATTTCCGAGGTGGTGGCTCAGTTTATAAAAAGCAGTTATTAAGTAATTCATCTAAAAATACATCATGCTGTCGGGCTAACACGCCATTTGGATGATTAGAGAGAATTTTTCCGTATAACATCCTGTACAGGGTAATTAAGCAGAATTTTTCTGTATAACACGTCATATAGGGTGATTAGGCAGAAACTTGACTTTCGGGCTAAATTGCTTATAGTCGTACTAGACGTAATTTTTCTGTCTAATAACTAGTTGGCAATCCACGCGCTACGCACCTTCAGGGTGAAATTAACTGGCTCCAGTCCGTAAGTATATATGCTTGGAAGAAAACTAGTTAATTAGAAGACTGCCACTCACTTTGGGTATTCTTTCCGCAGAGTGACTTCCTATACTCAAGAATTGCCTAATCCTCTAATTCACGGAAAGACGTAGTTACTCAAAATGCTAAATAAATAGGTTGGTTTGGGACGGTATGCGATGATCCATTGGGACATAGAAGATAGAAAACAGCTCATCACTCTGCTAAAGGATTTACCGGAGTTAGGAACAGAACGCTCACGTCTACAAATCTTGGAATTAGCAGGCTTGACGCAATTAGTACCTATGATTGACATTTCGGGTACTTCTTTTGTATCTATTAGTGAAATTGTTAGTTACCTATCCCAGTATGGACGATTAACTCACGACCACGAAGCACTAGGATTATTTCTCAATACTCTCAAGGGTTTTGTGGGTATTCAGCAACAGGGATTTCTCGATCGATTGCTAACAAAATATGACATGATGACCCCGATCGCTGCTATCCCTAATATCAGTCAGTGGCAAGGTGGGGAAACGACAGTAGAGGTTTTAGAAAAGATTATTGGGGAGAACACCCTGCGTCCTATTGCTTTTTTACAGCAAGGGTTAGAGGTAGCCCGCTCAGTTGTTTATATTGTCGTTCAATCTGGCCATGAGCGTTGGTCAGGTACGGGTTTTTTAGTCACTGAGGATTTATTACTGACCAATAATCATGTTTTACAAAGTTACAATTTATTGCAAAATTCTATCTTTCGTTTCAATTATGAAGATGATTTTCGAGGACGCGCTCAACCCACCGATGAATATTATGCCAAGTCTAATGGGGTGTTTTACACCAATCAGCAGTTAGATTATACCCTAGTACAACTAGATGGAAACCCTGGACAAAAATGGGGATGGTTGTCTTTACTGCCAAGAAACATCAAACGTGGGGAGCGAGTGAATATCATCCAGCATCCGGCAGGACGACCTAAAGAAATTTCCTTTCAAAACAATTTTGTTGAGTATGTGGGAGGGAATGTTGTGCAATACATCACCTCTACCTTGAATGGATCTTCTGGTTCACCTGTATTTAACAATGGGTGGGAAGTTGTTGCGCTCCATCATGCGGGGGGTAATATTCCTGAACCCACAACCCAACAGCGTTACTTTAGAAACGAGGGCATACTGATAGAGAAAATTTTGTTAGATTTACGCCCAGAAATCAGTGAAATGTTAGCTAGAGAACCTCATTAAAGACTTAAAGCCTCAAAACCACTAGGAAAACTATGTCTTTGAAATCCGATCTGTTAAGGTTTTTGTCGCAACGAATACTAAATACACAAACAGTTCCTCAGCGAAAAGCATTACTAAACGTTCTGGGGTTTGATAGGTTTATTCGCCAAATCAATTGGGGGGAAGGAACTGATTTAGTCTTTTTTAGTGAATTATTGGACTTGTTATGTTATGAAGGAAAGGAAAGTCTAGTAACATTCTTGAAAGCGTTAGCAGATCGTAATTTGAATCTGGTTGGTTTAGAGTATATCCAGAAACTTAATGAGTTTGCAGATAGCATTCAAGCTTTAAACCCTAATGATTGGAACCAAGAATTTAGGGGATTTTCTGATGATGAGGAAGGAATTAAGCCAATTTCTGAGCCTCAAACCCATCGCCCTGAAAGTGAGAAATGTCCCTATAAGGGCTTATTTGCCTTTCAACGAGAGGATGCTCAGTTTTTCTTTGGACGTGAAAGATTTACAGAAGCAGCAATTGATTCATTAAGAAATCAGCCATTCTTGGCAATTATTGGCAATTCGGGAATAGGTAAGTCCTCTGTAGTTTTTGCTGGGCTGATTCCTGAATTGAGCAAGTTAGGAAATTGGCATTTTCTGACTTTTAGACCAAAAAATAGTCCTTTTAGGCAGCTTGCGGAGGAATTAGTAAGCTTTTTGAATCCTGCTTTGACTAAGGATGAACCGCAGTTTATTCAAGAACAGGCAAACTATGGGGAGGGCTTAAAAAATAAAGAATTAAAATTAACAGATATTTTATCTGACGAGTGTAAAAAAAATAATCCTAATCAATACTTATTAATTGTTGTTGACCAGTTTGAAGAACTTTATACCCTATGCTTACCCGATGAGCGAAATTTATTTATCGAGAATCTATTAGAGGTTATTGATTCACAGAAAGATAAGAAAAATCCTGATGTAGTTATTGCCATTACTCTGAGGGTAGATTTTTATGGGTTTGGCCTCGACTATCAGCCATTAGCAGAACTCCTACAGAAATACAAGCCAGAAACTTTGATCGGTATGAGCCGAAAGGAGTTAGAGTTAGCAATTGAAAAACCAGCAGAGGTAGTAGGCTTAACAATTCAAAATGGATTGACGAAAATTATTTTAGATGAGGTCACTAACAATCCAGGTGAGTTACCCTTGCTAGAATTTGCTTTAGAGGAACTCTGGAAGCAACGCAGGGAGGGTCAGTTAACTATTGCGGCTTATCATCAGATTGGCGGTATTGAGAAGGCTCTAGCTAATTATGCTGAATCCGTTTATAAAAAATTTGCGAAAAAACAACTGCAAATCAAGCATATTTTCACTCAATTAGTTCGCTTTGGAAAACAAACAGAAAATACTCGTCGTTTAGCAACCTATGAGCAAATAGGTCAAGACAATTGGAAATTAGTCACTCAGTTAGCAGATAATCGCTTAGTGGTAACGGGACAAAATGCACATCAGCCAACGGCTGAAGTCGTGCATGAGGCTTTAATCCGGGGTTGGGAACGCTTGCAGGAATGGATGGAGGAGGATCAAGATTTTCGCCAGTGGCAAGATCGGCTGCGGTCTGAGATCGATATTTGGAAGGAAACAGGGAGAAGTAACAGTGCTTTGCTTCGGGGGGCTTTACTAGTAGAGGCAGAAAACTGGTTTAATGAAAAGCCTGAAGGTATTACCGATGCACAAGAAATTGAATTTGTTAAGGCGAGTCGTCAACTTCAAGAACAAGAAAATATTGAGAGAATTAAAGAACTAGTGAATTTATCTGAAAAGGAGTTACAGCTAAAGCAAAAATTGAGTTCTTTGGTGATTGCTGTTAAGGCGAGCATCAAGTTAAGCGATATTCAAGAGCCTTCAGAGGGATTAAAAAGGAATGTGACTGAAAGGCTACAGCAAGGATACCATGAAATTAGCGAAGAGAATCAACTTATAGGTCATAAAGCTGAAGTTAATGGCGTTTCATTTAGTCCAGATGGCTCGATGATAGCTTCAGCTAGTGATGATCAAACTGTTAAGCTTTGGAACTTAAACGGTAAGCTCTTAAATACTCTTAAAGGACATAGTGATCAAATATGGATAATAAGTTTTAGCCCTGACAGTCAAATTATTGCTTCTGCTAGCCTTGATAAAACTGTAAAACTGTGGAGTTCTAATGGGGTATTATTGAAAACTATAGAAGGGCATACCGACCAGGTTTTGGGAGTATGCTTTAGTCCTAATGGTCGAGTTGTCGCTTCTGGTAGTGCTGATAGAACTGTAAGGATGTGGAGCGTTGATGGAACGCTCTTAAATACTTTAGAAGGACATACCGACCAAGTTTTTGGGGTAAGTTTTAGTCCTGATGGACAAATCATTGCTTCTGGTAGTGCTGATAGAACTGTGAAATTATGGAGTGCCGATGGATCGCTCTTGAAAACTCTAGAAGGGCATTCAGATCGACTCTGGGGAGTAAATTTTAGTCCTGATGGGCAAATCCTTGCTTCTGCTAGTGTTGATAGAACTATAAAATTGTGGAGCGTTGATGGAACGCTCTTAAATACTTTAGAAGGACATACTGACCAAGTTTTTGGGGTAAGTTTTAGTCCTGATGGACAAACCATCGCTTCTGGTAGTGTTGATAGAACTATAAAATTGTGGAGCGTTGATGGAACGCTCTTAAATACTTTAGAAGGACATACTGACCAAGTTTTTGGGGTAAGTTTTAGTCCTGATGGACAAACCATCGCTTCTGGTAGTGCTGATAGAACTGTAAGGTTGTGGCGTATTGTTGGAATACGCACAAGAACTTTGGAGGGCCACTCCGATCAGGTTTTGGGAGTAAGTTTTAGTCCTGATGGGCAAATCCTTGCTTCTGCTAGTGTTGATAGAACTGTAAGACTGTGGAGCGTCGATGGAACGCTCTTAAATACTTTAGAAGGACATCTGGATCGACTTTGGGGAGTAAGCTTTAGTCCTGATGGTACGATTATTGCTTCTGCCAGTGCTGACAGAACTATAAGATTATGGAGTGCTGATGGGACACTCTTAAAAATCCTGGAAGGACATTCAGACCAAGTTTTGTCGATAAGCTTTAGTCCTGATGGTCAAATTCTTGCCTCTGGTGGCGTTGATAGAACTATAAGATTGTGGAGTGTCAATGGGAAACTTTTGAACACCTTAGAAGGACACTCAGACCAAATACTAAGCGTAAGTTTTAGCCCTGATGGTCAAGTTATTGCTTCTGCTGGTGCTGATAAAACAATAAGATTGTGGTTTATTGATGGGACGCTCTGGAAAATTGTAGAAGGAAATCTAAATCGGATTTGGGGAGTAAGCTTTAGCCCTGACAGTCGATTTATTGCTTCTGCTCATGCTGATGGAACTGTGAGACTATGGAGTATTGATGGGAGACTTCTAAAAATTCTAGAAGGACACTCAGATCAGGTTTTGGAAGTAAGTTTTAGCCCTAATAGTCAATTCATTGTTTCTACTAGTGCTGACAGAACAATAAGACTATGGAGCATTGATGGGATACTTTTAAGAACTTTAGAAGGACATAGTGCTTCAATTTGGGGAGTAGAATTTAGCCCAAACAGCCAAACCATTGCCTCCGCTAGTACTGACAGAACTATAAAACTGTGGTCTATCGATTCTGAAGATTTAAGTTTAGACCTAGATACTAAGTTCAAAAATTTGCTTAAAAAAAGTTGTTCTTGGGTTAGAAACTATTTGATGACGAATCCAGGTATTAGTGAAAATGATCGCAATCTTTGCAATGACTATTATTAGAAGGTTCGTATAGAATTCTGTCCCTCTGTTTAGCGTTCCAGTATGATTAAGGTTTAGTAGATATCTCTATCTAACTTTTCTGAAATAGAAATTTTGAGCTTTGGAAAGCTCACACAAAAAAATAGTATACAGAATGCTTTAGTCAGTGATCACGGCAGTCTAACTATTCAAATGCAGCGGACGGTTCGAGAGGTATTGATGGTGAATACGAAGCTGTCTACCGCCGCTGATTTGAGCCGTTATACCGCTCACCCTTGGATGGGAGATAAATATTAAACCTTGCACTGCGCTTGAAGCGATCGCTCCCACTCCTTCCCCCGACACAAACTTTCTTAAAAGTATGAGCATCAAAATCTTCACAACAATCGGCTGGATAGCACTTTTGGTTGTGACTGTCATTGCTATTGTCATTGTGGAAGTATTGTGGCTCGCCCGCCCAGCAGTACCGCGCGGGAACTTAGTCACCATCGAAAACTATTTGATCCAAAAGCTGAGTCAGTCGGGTGAGCCAAAACTGGGTAGTGCGGCTCTCATTTTGATTCAAAATGGTGAAGTGGTTGCAGCCCATCCTTTTGGAATTGCCAATGCCGCCCAAAAAAATCCTGTCGAGATCAATCGGACACTCTACCAGATGGCATCTGTGAGTAAAAGGGTGACTGCCTGGGGGGTAATGAAGCTAGTAGAAGAGGGAACGATTCACATCGAGCAGCTGAATCGCGAGTCTCAACAGCGATTAAATCTGTTGCTGCTGGATGAGTTCAGTACGCGCCTGGGGATTAAATACGAGGAAGCTCAGCTATCGGGGAAAGCTAAGAAGCGCCTGTTGACGGCTGATGATATGGCGGATCTCAAGCCTTTTCACTGGGGCTATCACTTTGACCGAGTGTTAGAGCGGGGCGGCTTTGATGCGATTATTACCAATCCGCCTTGGGAAACTTTTAAACCTAACGGAAAAGAATTATTCGCCCAGTACAGCGACTTGGTGGCGAATAAAAAATGGATATTCATAGTTTTGAAAAAGAGCAGTCTAGACTCCTTCAAGAGCCAGAAATTGCGGCGGCGTGGCTGGAATATCAGAGCCAATTCCCCCACGTCAGCGCCTACTACCGTTCCGCAGAACAGTACAAGAATCTGATTTCGATTGTCAGCGGCAAAAAAGCGGGGACTGACATTAACCTCTACAAACTCTTTCTGGAGCAGTGCTTTAACTTGCTCCGCTCAGGGGGAGAGTGTGGCACTGTTATCCCCAGCGGTATTTACACCGATTTAGGTGCAAAACAACTGCGAGAAATGTTATTTTCTCGCGCCCAAATTACCGGCTTATTCGGATTTGAAAACCGCCAAGCAATTTTTGAAGGTGTTCATCGCAGCTTTAAATTTATTGTACTTACTTTTGAAAAAGGCGGTAAAACAGAAGAGTTTCCGGGGCTATACAAACGAAGTCCGCCTACCCAACAGGCACGGGCTTCGCCCAACGCGGACTTAAGAGAAGAGTGGGACTTTTCAAACCCGCGCAGGCGGGTTTTGTCTGTATAGCTGCGGTTTCAACCGCCCAGAGACTACGGGACACAGTTTCGCCCGAGGTAGGGTGCGTTCCCTAAAAGGGAACGCACCCTACGAGTTACTTTTTCCATTGAAAGGAGGCAGAGCCTCCAGATTGCGTTCCCAGGCTCTGCCTGGGAACGAGAGAAACCGCTATATTCAAAGAATCTCAACAACTCCCCTCGCCCCATCAACCCGCACCCACTCCCCATCCCGCAACAAATCAGTCGCATTCTCAACATCCATCACCGCCGGCATCCCATACTCCCGCGCCACAATCGCACCGTGCGACAGACGCCCCCCCACCTCCGCAATCAGCCCACCGGCACGCGCCAGCACCGGTGCCCACCCCGAATCCGTATACGGCACAACCAAAATCGTCTGCCGGTCAATCTCCCCCACCCCCTGCAAACTGCGCAAAACCCTCACCCGCCCCTCCACAACCCCAGGACTCGCACCAATTCCCCGCAACTGCCGGCGAGATCGCCCCTCCCCCCTCACCCGCAAAGGTGCCGGTGGCGCATTCCCATAAACCACCGGCGCAACCCCACTCAACTGCCGGTCTTCCTCCAACAGCCCTCGCCGCAGCCCAATCAGTCCAGCCAACCGGCTCCTCAACCCCTCATCCCCCGCAACAACCCGCCGAATCTCCTCCAACTCCAGAAAAAAGATATCCCCTCGCTCCCCCAAAATCCCCAACTCCAGCCAAACCCCCTCCAAACCCACAAAACACCACCGCAATTCCGCCAGCAGCCGGCTGTAAACCTCCGTCACCCGCCCCTTCAGATTCACCCGCGCCCCCACAGCCCTCACCTTCCAGCCACCGCGCCCAACGCGCTCGTGGGGCTCACTCCCCCCCTCTCCCGCACCGGCACGCAAAAACTGCACAAACAACTCCCGCACCGGCTGCGGTTCCTCCTTCCACCTGGGAACCGCAATATCCGTCGCCGCATCGCTCAGATAGCCGTATCGCAACAGCAACCCCTCAAACTCCTCAAGCACCCTCTCACCCGCCGGCAATTCCCCCAGCCGAGCGAACAGCGCCCCACTATCACCAATCAATTCATCCGGATTATCCTGCAATAGCACTTCCCCAAACGCCCCCGCGCGACAAGCATCAGCCAGTTCTCGTATCGCTCGCGTCGCCGCAACCTCCGGCAAAAGACTTTGATCCAACTCCCCATCCGGCACCTTCAGCACCGCCTGCCGCAACGCTAGACTTAGCGGAGCCAGTATGCTATAATATGTCGCTCGCTTCAGCGCCTCCAAAATAGAATCGGCACGCTGCAAAAGAGCCGGTGGCGACACAGGAGACACCGGCTTTGCCAGATTGTCCAAAACCGGCACAAAATAGCGCCGGCAATCCCGCTCAAAATCCTTTTCCAGCCGCAACTCCCGCCCCATCAACCGCAGCAACCCCGGCAATTGCCGCAAAGTCGAACTCAGCGGCGGCTTGCTAAACTTAGCGCCCCGCGTCAGGAATTCCAGACTTTCCGGAGGCAGCCCCATCCGCAGAAAAATCTCTCCCAGGAGGGATGCGTTAAAATAGGCGCGGGAGTAGTGCAGCGTAGCCGTTTCATTGAAATCCAGCCCCGCCGCACCGGCACCCAGCACCACCGTAAAAATCTCCCCCCAGACACCGCACGTCAGAGGGCGATTAATCGACCAAGTGAGCGGGCGAATCAGTCCCGGAATCACTTCCGCCGCAATCTTGCGCGTCCACACCGGCAGCAGAGTCGTCACCGGACGCGCTTGCAGCAGCCACAAGTGCCGCCCATCATAAGTCCACTCAATATCCTGCGGAACCCCCCGGTAGCGCCGCTCCAAGTGACGCGCCAAAAAAGCCACCTGCTGGATCAGAGCCGGCGGCACATCCCCAGCGCCCTCCATTTCCAGCAGCTTGCCTGCCGGCATCACCCAGCTTGTCGCCCCATCCATATCCTCATTCCGGACAAAAACCCGATACTGTTCCGGCGTCACCTGACCGCCAACAATGCGAGAGCAATCTCCCGGAAGCGCTTCAATCGCCACCGCATCCCCCTGCCGGTATATCGGGTCGCGGCTGAACGCAACCCCAGAAAAAACTCCGCGAATTTGTTCCTGAACCAGCACCGCCATCGCATCTTCCGGGAGGTGGCGATCGCGGCGGTAAGCTTGCGCAGCGGGCCGGTCATAGGACGCCAAACACCGGGAGATCGCATCCTGCAATTCCTCCCGGCTGCGAACATTTAAAATACTTTCGTACTGACCGGCAGCCGAAGCAACTTCCGAGTCCTCCCCCACCGCAGAAGAGCGCACCGCCAGCGGTTTATCTGGTGCCGGTTGCAAGAAATCCACAAGCGGTTGCGGATCGTCACCCGGCGGAAGCACCCATCCCGCCGGCACAGGGTAGCCCCAGCGCAGCAACTGGGATAGCGTCGCCGCTTTCTGACCAACTTTGCCCGCATCCAACTGCCGGTCGAGCGACACAATCGCCCTATCTCCTCGAAAAAAGCGAAACATTTTTTGCGAATTTGCCTGTGACTGTTCGGGGGGTAAATCCAAGTCATCCGGGATGTTGCGGTAAATCCAGGCTAGCAACAGCGCCAGGGAGATCGCGCCGGCAACCCGAGCCCCCTCCTGGGGGTGCCGCACAGCCAGAATCAGCGGGAACATGACCAAAACCGCCAGCCTTCCCAACTGTCGCTCTCTCAGAATAGTAAAGCTAATGCCGCCAATCAAAAATACCAAACCGGCAGCTGCTGGGTCGTGGACAGTAAAGCCCCAAACCGCATTTGTCGTACCGGCACCCTTACCTATCCAGTAGCGCCCCAGAACCAGAGCGATCAGAGAGATTAACTCCCACTCCGGGTTAGATGGGAAGAAAAACCTAGCCAGCAACACCGCCGCAATTCCCTTGCCGGCTTCCGAGAGCACCGCCAGAATCCCCGCCCGCCGCCCGCCGTGGTAGAATGCCGCTGAGACTCCTATATTGCCGGTACCCAGTTCAGCCAGTTGAGAGCCGGTGAGGGCTTTGGTAATCCAGGCAATCAGAGGCAGTCCCCCCAAAATCGGGCAGACTGTGAAGATAAGCAGAGCGCCCAAAACTTGCGTCAGTGTCATGGATTTACGGCTACCATACCGCGACTGTACAGAGATTATATAGCAGTAGCCACTTAGGGCACGGACGTAGGACAGGCGTTCCCTCCGATCCCAGAGATATTGAGGGCAGGCGAGACGCCTGCCCTACGTCTATACTTCGTATCAAGCGTGTCCTAAACTGACTGTCTATTGCTATACCAATTTTGGATTTTGGATTTTCTATGAACTTTCACCGGATTTTATATCAAAGCTTGTACCCAATCTGGCGGAGAAAATCTTGGCGCTTCCTCACATCATCTAGCCCTTCTACGCCCTTAGGAGAAAACCCGTCCACCACCCCAACGATGCCGCGCCCCTGTTCCGTTTCCGCCACAATCACCTGCACCGGATTTGCCGTCGCGCAGTGGATGTTGCAAACTTCTGGGCACTGCTTAATTGCATTCAAAAAGTTGATAGGAAACGCCTCTCTCAGCAGCACAACAAACGTGTGACCGGCAGCGATCTCTTGAGCGTTATTCGTGGCCACTTCTTGCAAAGCCCCGTCATTGCCGGTGACTCGAATCAAACAAGGGCCAGACGCCTCGCAAAAGGCAATGCCGAATTTCACATGCGACGAGGTGCCGACCATAATCTCGTACAAGTCCTCAACCGTCTTAATAAAGTGGGAGTGCCCGATGATGATATTGCACCCCTGAGGAATTTCTACAGCAACTGACTTTAGTTCCATTGTTTTTCCTCCCTAGATGGCGGGAAACTCAATCGCGACATTATTAATTTATAGCATTTTTTCAGCTAAATAGCACAGCTACTTTATGAATTTTAATATAACCCGGTACTGCCGGCCTTGCCTTGCGGGGTGCCTTGCGCAAAGCGGAACGCACCCCACTCACAAAAAATCCCCTAATCCCCTAATCCCGGCCCAACCCTCATTCCCAGACCCAGACGAAAATTCCCTAATCCAGGCGCAACTTATAGCACACAGTTTTGTCGAATCGCACCGGCTTAAAGATGTCATCAAGCGTCACCGTTGTCTCACCGGCACCCAGAAACAGGTAGCCATCCGGACTCAACACCTCCCGCACCTTTGTCAGGATGGCCTTTTTCGTTGCGATGTCGAAATAAATGAGCACGTTGCGCATAAAGATGATATCCATCGGGGGCAGTGGTGGCCACTCGCCAGCGAGGTCGATCTGGCGGAAATCTATCGTGCGGCGGATGTCCTGTTGGATTTGCCACTCACTGTCCTGTTGCTGGAAGTACCGGCGCAGGAGTGCCGGTGGCAGTCCCCGACTGACCTCGTGCTGGGTGTAGCGCCCTTCCCGAGCCCGGGAGAGGATCTCTGGGGAGAGGTCACTGGCCAGGAAATGCACCGTCGGGCCGGTGAAAATAGGGAAATGCTGGCGCAGCAGCAGGGCGATGCTGTAAGGTTCCTGTCCGCTGGAACACGCGGCGCACCAGAGATTCAGGGTGCGGTTGCCCGATCGCTTCTTCAGCAGCAGGGGCAGCACGAATGTCTGGAGCGCTTCAAAGGGGTGGATATCGCGGAAAAAGGACGTCTCGGTTTCCAGCATCGCCTCGGCGACTCGCACATATATTGAATATTAAAAATTAAAAACAAAAAAGCGCCCCCTTTTGGAGAGCGCTTTTTATCTTGTAGAGACCGAATTTATCCGGTCTCTGGGGGGGGGTAAAACTTAGCCCTTGATAGCGGGAGCTTCAACGGAAGCCAAGTCGAGCGGGAAGTTGTGAGCGTTGCGCTCGTGCATAACTTCCATACCCAGGTTGGCGCGGTTGATCACATCAGCCCAGGTGTTGATAACGCGACCTTGGCTGTCAATCACGGACTGGTTGAAGTTGAAACCGTTCAGGTTGAAGGCCATCGTGGAAATCCCCAGAGCGGTAAACCAGATGCCAATCACCGGCCAAGCACCCAAGAAGAAGTGCAGAGAACGGCTGTTGTTGAAAGAAGCGTATTGGAAGATCAGGCGACCGAAGTAGCCGTGAGCTGCAACGATGTTGTAGGTTTCTTCTTCTTGACCGAACTTGTAACCGTAGTTTTGAGACTCGGTTTCAGTGGTTTCGCGCACCAAAGAGCTGGTGACGAGAGAACCGTGCATGGCGCTGAAGAGAG